>JBGRQD010000017.1:0-76284 GCA_041725935.1 Pelagibaca sp. | reverse complement strand
CTTGCCCATCGCAGGATGCACAGATCACTACATCGGATTGAAAGAACTGACTGCGGATATCGAACGCGCTCTTGCCGAACCGGATTGATCCATACTCCTGATCCTCTGATCTAAAGCCCCGCGCGCTTGGCCGTTGCGGGGCTTTTCATTTCCCCCGCGCCCCTGCATGGGTTGCGCTTATGTCGCGCTGAGGGCGTTCAATGAACCGCGCCCAGCTTGCCCAGAGGCTTGCCACGAAGGGCCAGAGGCCCCGAACCTTGGACCGGGCGACACGTTGGCAGGGCTGCGCAGGGCCGTGTTGCTGGCGTAGCTCTGATGCCGTCAGGCGCAAGGGGTAGGGGGGGTCAAATCCCTACAGCCATTCATATCCTGAAACCCGCTACCCCCTCATTCGGAGGTTTTTTTTTGCAACAGGAAAATTTGTGTTCCGGTGATTTTTTCGGGTGGCGTGTGCCGCGCTCTGCGGATCGTCCAAGAGCGGCTTTCTGAGGCTATCGCGGCGGCGTGTCGGATCGAGGTGACCATAGCGCGCCCTGACAGGGCCAGCACGTAAACCCTGAAATGCGAGGTTCGCGCGGCTGATTTCCGGCCGATTTTCTGCGCTTTTGTGAGCCGCTGCCCATGTCGTGCAAATTCGCACAGAAAACGCCCTGAAATCGGGCGTTTCCGGATCCCTGAAAACATGGCCTATCGAATGAAATCAGACACTTAGGCGTAACAGGCCAATTTCTCTGTAACTTATTTTGTAACCAATGCAGGGGGTAATAAGTAAGTAAAAACAATAACTTATATATATGAGTTACAGAGTTACAAAGTTACAGAGCATTTTACCGCCCTGCATTCTGCGCATAGCTGGATTTGGGTTTTTCGCCCCCGCTGCCCCTGACATTCGAGGAAATGGCTAAAAGGTCAAAATTTGCGCGACGGGTGCCCCGTCTGCGCCCCGATGGCGCGCGGTGGAATTGATTCTCTATCTGCCCACCCCTGCCCCTGCGGCTGGCATGTTTTGCCCAGCGCTGGTGTGCGGTCGAAAAGGCACGAAATCTGCAACCGTGGTAGCCCGGTGGTAGCCACGCAAAACAGCGCGCGGGGCAAATTCCTGCTAAGTCATTGATTTCAGTGGTGAGCCGTGCAGGATTCGAACCTGCGACCCACTGATTAAAAGTCAGTTGCTCTACCAACTGAGCTAACGGCCCACTGGCGCGGTGTCTAGAAAGAGGGCGGAGTGTGGTCAACCCCCAAAACGGCACAATTCCAAGCTATCTTCCACAATGCCGCAGCGGTGATCGGATGGTGGGCTGGAAAGAGCGGTGCGACAGGCGTATATGCGCGGCCATGATGACCCACGCAACGCGCGATATCGCCTTCATGAAGATGCACGGGCTCGGCAATGATTTTGTCGTGCTGGATGCGCGTTTGCAGCCTGTCGAGATGACCGCAGCGCTGGCGCAGGCTATCGGCGACCGGCATCGTGGCGTAGGGTTTGACCAGCTTGCCCTGATCGAGCCGGGACCGGACGGCGCGGATGCGCGGCTGGTCTTCTACAACTCAGATGGTTCGACCGCTGGCGCCTGTGGCAATGCCACGCGGTGCATCGCGCGGCATCTTATGGACGAAGCAGGGCTGTCCGAGGTGGCTCTGGTCACCGAACGCGGGCGTTTGACGGCCCGCGATGCGGGCGGCGGTCTGACCTCGGTCAATATGGGGCAGCCGCAGTTGCGCTGGGATGAGGTGCCGCTGGCGTCGGAGATGGACACCCTCGAATTGCCCATCGACGGCGGCCCGACCGCAACCGGCATGGGCAACCCGCATTGCACCTTCTTTGTCGAGGACGCCGAATCGGTAGCCCTTGAAGCACGCGGGGCCGAGATTGAGCATCATCCGCTTTATCCGCAGCGCACCAATGTGCAGTTCGCCAGCGTGATCGGTCGCGACCATCTGCGCATGCGGGTGTGGGAACGCGGCGTGGGTGTGACGCTGGCCTCCGGGTCATCCTCCTGTGCCACGGCGGTAGCTGCCGCGCGGCGCGGGCTCACGGGTCGGCGCGTGACCATCGACCTTGACGGTGGGCGGATCGAGATCGACTGGCGCGAGGATGGCGTCTGGATGACCGGGCCGACGGCCCATGTATTCACTGGCGTGTTCACCGCAGACTGGCTGGAGCGGGTGACATGAGCGCGCCGAAGTTCACCACGCTCGGATGCCGCCTGAATGCTTACGAGACCGAGGCGATGAAGGACCTTGCCGCGCAGGCCGGGCTTGAGAATGCCGTGGTGGTGAACACCTGCGCGGTGACGGCAGAGGCGGTGCGCAAGGCGCGGCAGGAGATCCGCAAGCTGCGGCGGGAAAACCCGGATGCGAAGCTGATCGTGACGGGCTGTGCGGCGCAAACCGAGCCCGAGACCTTTGCCCGGATGGCCGAGGTCGATGCGGTGATCGGCAATACCGAGAAGATGACGCCCGACACGTGGGCTGGGCTGGCGGCGGATTTCATCGGGGAAACCGAGGCGGTTCAGGTCAATGACATCATGTCGGTGACCGAAACCGCGCAGCATCTGATCGATGGATTCGGCACGCGATCCCGCGCTTATGTGCAGGTTCAGAACGGGTGCGATCACCGCTGCACGTTCTGCATCATCCCCTATGGTCGCGGTAATTCGCGGTCCGTTCCTGCTGGTGTGATCGTCGATCAGATCAAGCGATTGGTGGACAAGGGCTTCAACGAAGTGGTTCTGACGGGTGTGGACCTGACAAGCTGGGGCGCCGACCTGCCGGCGCAACCCAAGCTGGGCGATCTGGTCATGCGCATCCTCAAGCTGGTGCCAGACCTGCCGCGTCTGCGGATCAGTTCCATCGACAGCATCGAGGTGGACGAGAACCTGATGCAGGCCATCGCCACCGAGCCGCGCCTGATGCCGCATCTGCATCTGAGCCTTCAGCATGGCGACGACCTGATCCTCAAGCGGATGAAGCGACGGCATCTGCGCGACGACGCGATCCGCTTTGCCGAAGAGGCGCGCGCGCTGCGGCCGGACATGACCTTTGGCGCGGACATCATCGCCGGTTTCCCGACCGAGACCGAGGCGCATTTCGAGAACTCGCTGAAGCTGGTTGAAGAGTGCAGCCTGACATGGCTGCATGTCTTCCCCTATTCGCCCCGCGAAGGCACACCCGCCGCGCGGATGCCGCAGGTGAATGGACGCGCGATCAAGGACCGCGCGGCGCGATTGCGCGCGGCAGGCGATTTGGCAGTGGCCCGCCACCTGACCGATCAGCAAGGGCGCAGCCACAGCGTGCTGATGGAGTCTGAAGACATGGGCCGGACCGAACAGTTCACCGAAGTGCGGTTTTCGCGGCCTCAACCTATCGGCCAGATCGTGACCGCAACCATCACCGGGCAGGTCGGGCACCAACTCGTTGCGTGAGACACGGGGCGCGTTTGCATCAACGCAAACGGTCGATGCGCCAACGCATCGAGCCCCTCCCCTATATCATCATGCACAGTTTACGAAAAAAGCGCGCGACCAATTGCACCGCTTCGACAATTCGGCCAAAACCCCGGGATGACCGATCAATCCCGCGCGTTATGCGTCCATCTCCTGACCGCCACCGGAGCCGTCTTTGCCATGCTGGCGTTGCTGGCTGCGGCACAGGAGGAGTGGTCGATCATGTTCCTTTGGCTGGTCGTGGCCTTTGCGGTGGACGGCATAGATGGCCCTCTGGCCCGCAAATACGACGTGAAAACCTATGCGCCGCGCTTTGACGGGGTGTTGCTCGATCTCATCATCGACTACCTGACCTACGTGTTCATTCCGGCCTTTGCGCTGTTCCAGTCCGGCCTTTTGCCCGGTTGGATGGGATGGTTCGCGATCATCGTGATCACCTTTACCTCGGCCATGTATTTTGCCGACAGTCGCATGAAGACCACCGACAATTCGTTCCAAGGCTTTCCAGGCTGCTGGAACATGCTGGTGCTGGTGCTTTTTGCACTCGAGCCGAATTTCTGGCTATCCCTGTCTCTTGTCGCATTGCTCGCGGTAGCGATGTTCCTGCCGCTGAAGTTCATCCACCCGGTGCGCACCGAACGCTGGCGCAGTCTGTCGCTGCCGATTGCCCTTGCCTGGACGTTCTTTGCAGGCTGGGCGGCCTGGGTCGATTTCCACCCGGAAAGCTGGGCGCATTGGGGTTTGATCGCAACGTCGCTTTACCTGATCCTGGTAGGGATCGTGCAGCAGATTGTACCGATACGCAGCCAGTGATTGCCTAACGGGCCAAAGCCGATCATGGCTTGGCCATGTTTGTTCCCAAGGATCAGAATCCCCTTCTTGCCGCGTTGCTGACGCTGCTCGCCTCGGCCTTTCTGGCCGGCACCACGCTGCTGGCCAAGATGCTGGGGACAGATGTGCTCGGGCCCGCGCTCAATCCGCTTCAGATCAGCCAGGGACGGTTCATCTTTGCATTCGCGGTCTTTGCGATTGCAGCAGGTGTTCTGCGATTGCGGTTCACTCATGTCGCCTGGCCCACCCATACGCTGCGCGTCGTTTTTGGCTGGGGCGGTGTCACGCTGATGTTCGCGGCGGCGGCGTTTATTCCGCTGTCGGATGCGACCGCAATCAGTTTTCTGAACCCGGTGATCGGGATGCTGCTGGCCATTCCGTTTCTGGGCGAACGGATCGGCCCGGTGCGCCTGACGGCGGCAGCGATTGCCCTTGCGGGTGCAATGATCCTGCTGCGCCCGACACCAGACGCGTTTCAGCCCGCCGCCCTGCTGGCACTGGGGGCGGCTGTGGCGCTGGGGTTTGAGTTGATCGTGATGAAGCGGCTGACCGGGCGCGAGGGGCCGATGCAGATCCTGCTGATCAACAACGTGATCGGGGTCTGTATCGCATCCGCCGCCGCAGTCTGGGTCTGGATTGCACCCACACCTGCGCAATGGGCGGCGCTGGCCGGGATCGGGCTGTTGATGGCGTCGGCGCAGACCTGTTTCATCAACGCCATCGCCCGCGCCGATGCAGGGTTCGTGGGGCCGTTCTTTTACGCCACTCTGGTCTTTGCGGCGCTTTATGATTTCGCCATCTTCGGCGTGCGCCCCGACGCGGTGTCGGTGATCGGGACGCTGATCATCCTGTGCGGTGCAGGACTGCTGATGTGGCGTGAAGGCCGCATCAGGCCTTCAGTCGGTAGCCCCGTCGGAAAAATGACCACGCCAGCAGATTGATCGCCACGGTGCTGACCAGCGCCACGACCGCCCCGAGCATCGGGCTGCTGTCGGACACACCGATCATGCCCCAGCGCACCCCGTCGATCAGGTAGAAGATCGGGTTGGCATGGGTGATGTCGTTGAGCAGCGGCGGCAGCGCATCGACCGAGTAGAACGTGCCCGACAGGAAGGCGAGCGGCGTGACGATAAAGTTGGTGATCGCGGCCATCTGGTCGAATTTCTCGGCATAGATGCCCGCGACCATGCCGATCCCCGACAAGAGCGCCGCACCGACGACGACGAAGTAGAGCGCGGTCAGCGGATGGTGCGGCACGATGCCCAGAAAAACCCACAACGCCGCGGCGATGGCGACGGCGACCATCAGCCCGCGCGCGACACCACCGGCCAGATACCCCAGCACCAATTCGCTGGCAGACAAGGGCGGCATCAGCGTGTCGACGATATTGCCCTGCACCTTGGACACCACGATCGAGGACGAGGTGTTGGCAAAGGCGTTCTGGATCACCGTCATCATCAGGATGCCCGGCGCGATGAAGGTGGTGAAGTCCACTCCCATGACCTCGCCCCGGCGGGGGCCGATGGCGATTGTGAAGATGAGCATGAAAAGCCCTGCCGTCACCAGCGGCGCCAGGAGCGTCTGGGTCCATACATTGAGGAAACGCAGGATCTCGCGTTGGCCGAGCGTATAGAGCCCAAGCCAGTTCACCCTCCCGAAGCGGCGTTCGTTGGCGATCATCTGTCCGGTCTGCTGCATTGCGGTCCTCTTGCCTGTCGGTTCGGGTTGTAACTCGCCCGCGCATGATTAGAATAAGGAGCGACTTAGAGATTTCGGGCGGCCAACGCAAACGGCCGCTTTTTTTGATGGAGGGCACGATGTCCTGGACCGATGAACGCGTTGAGCTGTTGAAGAAGATGTGGGGCGAGGGCCAGTCGGCCAGCCAGATCGCCAAGGAGCTTGGCGGCGTGACGCGCAATGCCGTGATCGGAAAGGTGCACCGTCTGGGTCTGTCGAACCGTGCCGGGGCAGCTGGTCCTGCTGCCAAGGCCGAACCGAAACCCGCCCCCAAGGCCGAAGCGCCGAAACCCAAGGCGGCGCCAAAGCCCGCAGTGGCAGCCGCTGCGCCCGCCAAACCCGCACAGCCAGAGGTTCTGATGGAAACGAAATCAGCCACACCGCCGGCCAGCCCGCGCCGGCAGATCATTCCCGCCGGACAACCCTTGCCGCCGCAGCCATCCGCCAACGAGATCAGCCCCGAGGCGCTGGCCAAGGTGAACGCTATCGAAAAGAAGGCCAAGAAGCTGACCCTGATGGAGCTGACGGAAAAGACCTGCAAATGGCCGGTGGGCGACCCGGCGACGCCGAATTTCTGGTTCTGCGGCCTGCCCGTGCAACAGGGCAAACCCTATTGCGAGGCGCATGTGGGCGTTGCGTTCCAACCGATGAGCTCGCGGCGCGACCGTCGGCGGTAACAGCCGACCAGCAGGCAGCGATGATGTTACAGGGGCGGTTTATCCGCCCCTTTTTCTTGGCCTCGCAGCTGACCTACCAGACATCAGGCCGGGCAAGTGCTGGCACGCAAACAGACGGCCCTGGCAGCGGCGTCAACGGCGTGTCTGTGAGGGATTGGGCGATCCAACCTTCCGGCATACTCAGCGGCAGAGGCGCGGGCAGGATGTCTTGAGTGACCGGCCCGAATCCAACCCGTGCGTAATAGGCCGGATCGCCATAGGTCACTGCGATGTCGGCACCGTCACGGCGCAACACATTCAAAGCGTCGGTCAGGAGCTGTGTCCCCAAGCCTTGGCCCTGACGCGTTGTGGCGACGGCCATCGGTGACAACAGGAAGGCGATGCGCGGATCGTCACCAAAACGCAGCCGCGTGAAAATCGCAGTTCCGCAAAGGGTGCCGTCCTCTGTTGCAACAAAGACCCGGATGTCCTCAGGCGGCGTCGTGGACAGCAGATCGCGCGCCAGATCGTGGATCAACAGCCCCTCGTCCACCCCTTCGGAGTCGATAAAAGTGTCTTTGAACAGTTGGGATATTTGGGCATCCAGACCCTTGGGATTTTGCTTAACTTGCATCGCTCATGCCTCTGCCATCACGTGGTTTTCT
Organism: Pelagibaca sp.; assembly: GCA_041725935.1. Taxonomy (GTDB): domain Bacteria; phylum Pseudomonadota; class Alphaproteobacteria; order Rhodobacterales; family Rhodobacteraceae; genus Marivita. The sequence continues at coordinate 68,949 of JBGRQD010000017.1, read as the reverse complement.
GTCTAAGACCAGATCGACCACCATGATCCCCGCCGCACCGCCGTCGCACAGATCGCACAACCGCGCGCCGAGCGATTTATGTGTCGGGTGGTCTGCGTATACGGCCAGCGCCGCCCGGTCACGAAAGCGGATCACGAACCCGTCCGTAACCTGCTGCGACTTGCCCTCGAAATCGCCATTCGGCCCGTGATCAAAGCCCAGAACGCCATCAAGCGCGAGACTGAAGCGCTCTAAATCGGACAGGATCGCGTGTCGCATCTCCGTGTTGGTGTCCGCCCGGAAGGCGCAAAAAACGCAATGCAGGATCATTTGGGCAGTCTTTCAGGTCGCAACAGGCTTGCACGGATGATCTCCTCTTCCCCCGTGATGCGCAACTCACTATATGCCGCGCATGTCACAGAACCCGCCTTCCCTTCGCCCCGACCTTGCGCCTGCTGCGCGATTCTCCGATGCGCCCCGATCCGGTCAGCCGACCATCGGCATGGTCTCGCTTGGCTGTCCCAAGGCGCTGGTGGACAGTGAACGGATTTTGACGCGGTTGCGCGCCGAGGGCTATGGCATCAGTCCGGATTACGCGGGGGCGGATGCGGTGATCGTGAACACCTGCGGCTTTCTCGACAGCGCCAAGGCCGAAAGCCTGAGCGCGATCGGCGAGGCCTTGGCCGAGAATGGCCGGGTGATCGTCACCGGCTGTCTGGGAGCGGAGCCAGACTATATCACCGGGGCGCATCCCCGCGTGCTGGCTGTCACCGGCCCGCATCAATACGAGCAGGTGCTGGACGCGGTGCATGCTGCCGTGCCGCCCGATCCCGACCCGTTCATCGACCTGTTGCCCGCCTCTGGTGTGAGCCTGACGCCACGGCATTACAGCTATCTGAAGATTTCCGAGGGCTGCAATCACAAGTGCAAGTTCTGCATCATCCCCGACATGCGCGGTCTGCTGACCTCGCGCCCGGCCAAGGCGGTGCTGCGCGAGGCGGAAAAGCTGGTTGAATCGGGTGTGCGCGAATTGCTGGTGATTTCGCAGGACACTTCCGCCTATGGCACCGACTGGAAGGACCGGGAGGACAAGTTCCCGATCCTGCCGCTCGCGCGCGATCTTGGGGCGTTGGGGGCCTGGGTGCGGATGCATTACGTCTACCCCTACCCGCATGTGCGCGAGCTGGTGCCGTTGATGGCGGAAGGGCTGGTGCTGCCCTATCTCGACATTCCGTTCCAGCACGCGCATCCCGATGTGTTGCGACGCATGGCGCGGCCTGCAGCGGCGGCGCGGACGCTGGACGAGATTGCAGCCTGGCGGGACATTTGCCCGGACATCACCCTGCGGTCGACCTTCATCGTCGGCTATCCCGGCGAAACCGAGGCCGAGTTCCAGACGCTGCTGGACTGGATGGACCAAGCGCAACTGGATCGCGTCGGGTGTTTCCAGTACGAGAACGTCGCCGGTGCGCGGTCGAACGCGCTGCCGGATCATGTGCCCGATGAGGTCAAGCAGGACCGCTGGGACCGTTTCATGGAAAAGGCGCAGGCGATTTCCGAGGCCAAGCTGGCGGCGAAGGTCGCCACGCGCATGGATGTGATCATCGACGATATCGATGAAGACGGGATCGCCACCTGCCGCACAAAGGCCGACGCGCCCGAGATCGACGGCAACCTGTTCATCGACGAGGGCACCGAGGGCCTGAGCGTGGGCGAGATCGTGACCGTCGAGGTGGACGAAGCCGGCGAATACGACCTTTGGGGGCGCCGCATCTAATGCGTTGACGCATCAGACCGTTTCCGTCGACGGAAACGGAGCACCGGGCTTGCCAGTCTCGCCTTGAAAATTATTTGTGCTTCATGACAGAGACACCCGATATCCGCGTTCTTTACAACGACCAGTGCCCCGTCTGTTCGTTCGAGATCAATCACTATGCCGACTATGCCAAGCGCAATGACCTGCCGATCCAGTTCGACGATCTGAACGGGCCGGATCGGGCCGCGTGGGGCATCGACGAGGACACCGCGGCGCGGCGGCTTTACGTTTTGCGCGACGGGCAGCTTTACGACGGCATCGACGCGTTTATCGAGCTGTGGCGCGAGATGCCACGCTATCGCTGGCTGGCGCGGATCGTTGCCGTGCCGGGGATCAAGCAAGTGGCTGCTTTTGGCTATGACCATGTGCTGGCACCGCTGATCTATCGCTGGCACCTGCGGCGCAAGGCAAACGCAGCGCGCCAGTCCGGGTGATCCCACGCTGCCGCTAGCTGTTGTCGAGGTAGTGGCGCACGCAGTCCTGCACGTGGCGAAACCGGTCACCGCCCAGATGTTTGCCGCCGTACCAGCGGGTGACAACGATCACGTGATCTGTCAGCCCTTCGCGTTCGAGCATCTGCAGGATGATCTGCCCTGCCCCGCCTTCTCCGTCGTCGTTCTTGAGCGGAATACCGTCTGAAAACACAACAGCCCAAGTGTTGTGCGTGGCCTTCGCGTATTTCTTGGCGCACTTCAAGTTCTTGAGAAACGCATCCACATCCGCGCGGCTGGTGACTGACCCGCCGCTGACCGCGTATTTTGAGCCGCGATCCGAGATGACGCCTTCAAATTGTTTCATCTTCAAGGTGCAGTTTCATGTCGACCAAGACCTGCTGCAACGCCAGCGTTTCGCGCAGCAGGCGTCGCGCCTCGTTGGCACTTATGACGCCATCCGCGATGGATTGGTGGTACTCGGACATCAGCATCGCAAAGCGCTGGCTGAGGGCGACAACATCGGAATTCACGCCACCCTTGCTGGGTGTGTTGTCGCGCCTTTGATCGAAGGACAGCGTGATCCCGTTCAGCTCCGCCAGCGCCGAGGTGACATGCGGGTAGCTTGATTCCTGCTCGAGGATCGCCACTGCATCGACCGGGATAAAGCGATCAGCGTGTTCGTCATGATCGGCATAGTAGCGGCCCAAGGTCGCCTTTGACTTGCCGGTCAGCTTACAGGCTTTCTCGATCCCCACGTCCTTGACCAAAATCTCGGTGTGCTTTTTCAGATACGGGCCGAATGTCGGCATGGCAAACCCCTTATTTTCCACCTTTTCGATGGGAACATTTCAGTCTCTTTCCCCTGACTTGTCGCGCAATGCAATGCGACAGGTGGCTCAGAGCCGAATTTGTCGGACGCAAGGCACACCTGGCACAGTCTTCCTTCCCTATCGCTGTCCCGGTCTCAGGATGCGCCGTCGGGTCGTCTTTGGGCGGTGCCGACACTCTGGCCGGACACCACTCACGGGAACGACGGAGGCGCATCCTGAACAGGCTCTCTTGCGCGACGGGTCCGGTTGGGGCAGATGGCGGGTCATGGCGAAGCTCTATTTCAATTACTCCACCATGAACGCGGGCAAATCGACCCTGCTGCTTCAAGCTGCGCATAATTACGAAGAGCGCGGCATGTCTGTCTACCTGATGACAGCGGCGTTCGATGACCGGTCGGGCAAGGGTAAGATCGGGTCTCGGATCGGATTCTCGCGCGAGGCAGAGACATTTTCGCCGCTGGACGATCTCTTTGCGCGGATCGACGGCGTATTGCGCACGATGTCGCTGGCCTGCATTTTTATCGACGAGGCGCAGTTCCTGACGCCGGATCAGGTCTGGCAGCTTGCCCGCGTGGCCGATGATCTGGGCGTTCCGGTGATGGCATACGGGCTGCGGGTGGATTTCCAAGGGCAGCTGTTCCCCGGCTCTGCCACGCTGCTGGCGCTGGCGGATTCCCTGCGCGAGGTGCGCACGATCTGCCATTGCGGGCGCAAGGCGACGATGGTGGTGCGCAAGGACGATCAGGGCCGGGTTCTGACCGAAGGCGCACAGGTTCAGATCGGCGGGAACGAGACCTATGTCAGCCTGTGTCGCAAGCATTGGCGACAGGACACCGGTTCGCTCTGATCGCGGAAAAGTTCCTTGAAAAAGCAAAAATATTCCTAGGAACGTTGTCTGTCTGGCGTGGTTGTGGCTCCAGAAGCAACGCAACCTAGGAGGATGCAATGACAACCAACAAACTTTTCGCAAGCGCACTTGCCCTGACAATCGGCGCCACAGGCGCATGGGCTCAAAGCCAAACATCCGGCGAGATGGCCACTGACTCGGCTTCGACCGAATCGATGGAAAGCACGAACATGGCGTCCAACGACGATATGTCGATGGATGATCGGGCAAACCTGATCCGCACCCGCGACATCACCGGTGGCGACATCTACACGATGAACGCAGCCAATGACGAAGGCTGGTCGATGGACGAAATGCACACCGAAGTCGGTGCTGATTGGAACGATATCGGCGAGATCGAAGATATCATCCTAAACAAGAGCGGTCAGATGATCGGTATCGTCGCAGAAGTCGGCGGTTTCCTTGATATCGCGGACAAGCACGTGATGATCCCGGTCTCGGATGTCAATCTCGTTGCGGTGGACGACGCTCGCTACGCGTTCCTGACCCGTCACAGCGAAGAAGATCTGGAGCAGATGGAGTCGGTTGACGAAGGCTTCTGGAACTAATCCAGTCAGACACGATCATTCTGAAAGAGGGCCAATCGGCCCTCTTTTTTTGTGTGTGCCTAAGCGCGTTCCACCAGCACCGATCCAACCGAATAGCCCGCCCCGAACGAGCAGATCACCCCCCGGTCGCCGGGTTGCAGATCGTCCGAGTACTTGGAAAACGCGATGATCGATCCGGCCGAGGACGTGTTGGCGTAATCCTGCAGGATGTTCGGCTGCTCACCGTGATCGGGCGTGCGGCCCAGCACCTTCTTGCCGATGAAATCATTCATCGTCTTGTTCGCCTGATGCAGCCAAAGACGCCGGACGCTGTCGTTGTGCCATCCGGTGTCTTCGAGATGCCCGAGTATATGCGCCGAGACCATGGGCAGCACTTCCTTGAACACCTTGCGCCCGTTCTGCATGAACTGCATGTCGCGCCGGTCTTCCATCTGGTCGCGGGTGCGCCGCAGGAAGCCGTTGTTGTTGCGGATGTTGTTCGAGAACTCGGTGGCGCAGCGGGTGCCGTGGATGGTGAAATGCGCGCCATTGGCGTTGGCGTCGGGTTCGATCACCACAGCCGTCGCCACATCGCCAAAGATGAAGTGGCAGTCGCGGTCGCGCCATTCCAGATGTGCCGAACAGATCTCGGGGCTGACCACGATGGCGCATTTGACCGATCCGGACCGCACCATGTCCGCCGCCGCCTGAATGCCGAAGGTGGCCGAGGAACAGGCGACGTTCATGTCAAAGGCAAAGCCACCCGCGCCGATCAGCTTCTGGATCTCCACCGCGATCGCCGGATAGGCGCGTTCGTGGTTGGAGGCGGCACAGATCACCAGATCGACCTCGGAGGCATTGCGCCCGGCCTGCGCCAGCGCCTTGGTGATCGCGTCCACCGCCATCTCGGCCATGATCGACGGGCTGTCATCGTCGCGTGCGGGCAGGTTCGGGAACATGCGCGCAGGGTCCAGCACGCCGGTCTTGTCCATGACGTGACGCTGTTCGATGCCGGAGGCCGAAAGGATGAAATCCGCACTTGAATGCGGCACCGGCTCAGCTGTGCCACCGGCAATCGCCTCTGCGTTTTCCTCGTTCATGCGGTCGGCATAGGCGTTGAAGGCCACCACCAGTTCGGCGTTGGTGATGGTGCTTTCGGGCGTGAAGACACCGCTTCCGGTGATGGCGGGCTGGATCATGATGGGCTTCCTTGCGTGTGCGCGGACCAGACTGCACCCGGCGCGGCAGGTCAAGAGCGACGCTGCGCGACTTCGGAACCCGGTTCCGAAACAGCGCGTTGATATCCAAAGGAGGTACCCCATGGACCGTCTGTCAATCATACTCTCGCTGCTCAGCGGTGCCCTGATCACCGGGGCACTGGTCATTGCGGCGTTTTCGCTCGGCTATTACAACTGGTGGGCCATCGGCGGCTCTGCGATCATCGGCTTCGCGATGGCCTGGCCCAGCGCTTATTACGTGTCGAGGCTCATAAAGAAGCGTGACCCGGAATGGTCCCCCGACCAGAAGCCGATGGACAAGGGACCGATCCCCAAGCGGAACGCCAAGGAAATCTAGACCGGGTTCGGTAGCTTCTCGCCCTTGGCAAAGGCAATCGCGTTATCCACCGCCATGAGGCCCATCGAAACGCGCACCTCAAGCGCTGCGGTGCCCACATGTGGCAGGAGCGTCACGTTCTCCATGCCGATCAATGCCTGCGGCACCCTGGGTTCGAATTCGTAGACATCGAGTCCCGCTCCGGCGATCCGACCCGCTGTCAGAGCGGCGATCAGATCATCCTCTTTCACCACGTCCCCGCGGGCAATGTTCACCAGATGCGCGTGGGGCTGCATCGCGTTGAGGATATCCGCGTCGATCAGGTGGTGCGTTTCGCCCCCACCGGGAACGGCAATCACCATCACATCCACCTGCGCTACGAGATCGGCCAGATCTGTGATCTGTTCGGCAGGAAACTGCACCTCTTTCGGGGAGCGGTTGTAGAACTTGATCGCCATGCCAAAGCCGAAATGCGCCCGTTGCGCGATGGCCTGACCGATGCGACCCATGCCGACCACACCCAGCGTCTTGCCCGACATGTGCAGCCCCAGAAGCTGCGTCGGATGCCATCCCTCCCACTGACCGGCACGCACCATGCGCTCGCCCTCACCGGCCCGGCGGCAGGTCATCAGCATCAGCGTCATCGCAATATCGGCGGTGGCATCGGTGACGGCACCCGGAGTGTTGGTAACAGCGATGCCCGCAGTCTTGGCCGCCTTGGCATCGATATGGTTGTACCCGACACCGAAATTCGCGAGCAGCTTTGTGCGGGGTTCCGGCACCGCATCGAACACATCCGCGCTGTAGGCATCGCCAAGCGTGGGGAGAACGACATCGTAATCGCTCAGGCTTTGGACCAATTCGTCACGAGACAGGGGCGCGGTGTTGTCGCGCACGGTGACGTCAAACACCTCTCCCGCCTTGGTCAGGACGGGATCGGGCAGTTTGCGGGTGATCAGCAGTTTCAGCACAGGCGCGCTCCGTTCGGGGTGTCTTTGTCAGGAACGGCAAGGACAATAGCATCATGTGCGTCGTAGAAACCAAGCACCAGCGCTTCGGACATGAACGGCCCGATCTGGCGCGCCGGGAAGTTCACGACACCCATGACCTTTTTGCCGACCAGCCTTTCCGGGTCGTAATGCACGGTGATTTGTGCCGAGGATTTCTTGACCCCGATCTCGTCGCCGAAATCGACCCACAGCTTGATCGCGGGCTTGCGGGCCTCGGGGAACGGTTCGGCCTGGATGACAGTGCCGACGCGGATGTCGACCTTCATGAAATCGTCGAACGTGATCTCACCCATTGGCCAGTTCCTTGGATCGCTTGGTGGCTGCGTCGATTGTCTTGGCGATCAGAGGCGGCAGGCCGGTGTCTTCGTCCATCAGCACGTTCAGCCCAGCCTGCGTGGTGCCATTGGGGCTGGTCACATTGACTCGCAATTGGCTGGGGGTCTCGTCGGCCTGCATGGCCAGCGCGCCCGACCCGGCGACAGTCGCCTTGGCCAAGGTCATGGCCAGTTCGGGATCAAGCCCCTGCGCCTCTCCGGCACGGGCCAGGCATTCGATCATGTGGAACACGTAGGCCGGGCCAGACCCGCTGAGGCCGGTGACCGCATCCATCTGGTCTTCGGTTTCAAGCCGCACGGTCAGACCGATGGCAGACAGCAGGGTTTCGGCCATCTGCAATTGATGTTCGGTCACATGTGCATTGCCGATGAGGGCGGTGATGCCCTGCTTCACGGCGGCAGGCGTGTTGGGAATGGATCGGATCACCGGAGTGGTATCGCCCAGCATCTGCTCGAACGTGGCGATGGTGATGCCTGCGGCCACCGACAGGAACGTCGTGTCACCGTTGCCCAAAAGCTTCAGCGTGGGCAGCGCGTCGCGCATCATCTGGGGCTTGACGGCAACAAGGACGATGGCGGGGCTGTCGGGCAGGTCTTCGTTCAGATGCACGCCCTGTGCGCGCACCCAGTCGGACGGGTTCGGGTCGGTCACCCAGACGGATGCGGCGGGCAATCCCCCGGCCAGCCAGCCTTCGAGCATGGCCGACCCCATCTTGCCACAGCCCAACAACACGAGGCCGCGTTTGGCGATATCGGAATTCTGCATGATGTCCCCCAACGTTTTGCGTCAGGGGCCAGTGTTACGCGCGGCCGTAAGCCTCTGCAATGGCGACCTCGAGAGCGTCCTTGGCCTCGCGGTTGCCCCAGACAACCAGTTGAAACGCCGGGTAATAGCGTTCGGCGCTCATCACGGCACAGCTGATCATCGTGTCGATCTGTTCGGCGCTGGCGACGTTGCCCCCGGCCAGAACAAGCCCGTAGCGGTAGACCATCAGCTTGGCATCGGCCCAGTAGGTGAAGGCCCCGGCCCAGCACTGGTCGTTGACCGAGTTCAGGATTTCATGCAGCGCCGGGATACGATCCGCAGGCGGTTCCATGTCGAAGGTGCAGATCAGACGCAGGGTTTCATCATACGGGGACCAAGCCAGAGTGATCGAATAGGTGCGCCACTGGCCTTCGACCGCCATTGCGATCTGGTCATCCGCGATACGGTCGAAATCCCAGTCATGGTGGTTTGCGATGGTCTCGACGATATCAATCGGGTGGATGTCGTCTTCAAGATACTGCTCGGACAGGGCCATAATGCCGCCTCCTGATTGCCTGTGCGGAAAGGCGGGTATTCCCCAACCTTTCGATGCCTGCTCTAGGGGCTGCGTTGTGTCACCGTCCCCCTACAACATATGCTGCATGCACGAGGCCTTCGCGTAAAGCGAATTTTCCGTGACAGCCTCAATAAGTTGTGGAGAAGTCTACCAGATGTGTTGGACGCGAATAGTGCCACAATTTGTGGATAAATCCACTGGAAAGTCGCGCTGAGGCTGCTGCGACGCGCAACAGGGACCTGAAGGCGTCAATGGCGCGGCCTATTGGACACAGTGTTGCCCCAGGTCCCATGTTCATTTTTTATGCAGCACAGCCACAGGCAGCGTGTCGCGCCTGTGGCTTTGATCCAAACATGATCGGGAGAGCGGCAGTTTCGCGGGATGTCTGCCGAAAAGGTCAGGGCCAGAGCGATGGCGTCGGCCCTGACACAGGGTGTTACTTCTGAGTGGCTTCCAGCGCGTCAAGGCGGGCCTTGAGCGTTTCGTTTTCTTCGCGGGCTTTCATCGCCATGGCGCGTACCGCGTCGAATTCCTCGCGCGTGACGAAATCACGGTCCGCCAGCCAGCGATCCATCAGCGATTTCATCGCGGTCTCAGCTTCTTCCCTCGCGCCCTGCGCAACGCCCATGGCGTTGGTCATGAGTTGCGAGATGTCTTCAAATACCTTGTTACGGGTCTGCATGTCTGCCTCCGGCGTTTGCTTGTTGTCTATATGGGCCGCAGACCTGCGCGGCACAAGGTTGACTTCGCCTCAGAGCGATGAACATCTGCGCGCATGTCGCCCGGTTTGCCCTTTCCGAATGTCTCGCCAGAGCTGTTTTCGATCTCCGTGTTCGGGATGGAATTCGCGCTGCGCTGGTACGCGCTCGCCTATATCGCGGGCATCCTGATCGGCTGGCGGATTGCCGTAGCCGCGGTGAAACGGCCTGCGCTATGGGCCCAGACCACACCACCGATGCGGCCCGAACAGGTGGAAGAGCTCCTGACCTGGGTAATCCTCGGGGTCATTTTGGGCGGTCGGATCGGGTTCGTCCTGTTTTACCAGCCGGGCTACTACCTCGCCAATCCCACACAAATTCTGGCAATCTGGCAAGGTGGGATGGCGTTTCACGGCGGCCTGATCGGGGTGATTGTTGCCTCCCTGATCTATTGCCACCGCGAAGGTCTTCCGTTGCGGCCAACCGCGGACATGATGGCGCTGGCCACACCGCCGGGATTGTTGCTGGGGCGGGTGTCGAATTTCATCAATGCCGAGCTTTGGGGTCGTCCGACCGACCTGCCCTGGGGTGTGCAGTTTCCGGGTCAGGCGGCACAGGCCTGCGGGCAGGCGCTTGGCGAGATCTGCGCGCGGCATCCCTCGCAGCTGTACGAGGCGCTGCTCGAAGGGCTGCTGCTTGGCGCTGCGCTTCTGTGGCTGGCCTTCCGGCGCGGTGCGCTCAAGGCACCGGGGCAGATCACCGGTCTGTTCATCGGTGGGTATGGTGCTGCGCGGTTCCTGGTGGAGTTTGTACGCCAGCCCGATGCGCAGTTTATTTCCGAAGGCAATCCGCTGGGGCTGGCCTGGCATATCGGCGGATACGGGCTGACCATGGGGCAGATCCTGTCGGTCCCGATGATCGTCATAGGGCTGTACCTGTGGATGACAGCAAGACGCGCATGACTGCCCTCGCCGAACTTCTTCGCAAACAGATAAGGATGACGGGGCCCGTGAGCCTCGCGCAGTATATGGCGGCCTGCCTGCTGCACCCGGAGCATGGGTATTACACGACGCAGGATGCGCTGGGGGTGGACGGGGATTTTACGACCGCGCCCGAGATCAGCCAGATGTTCGGGGAACTGGTCGGGCTATGCCTTGCGCAGACCTGGTTGGATCAGGGCGCGCCCGCCCGCTTTGCGCTGGTCGAGCTTGGACCGGGTCGCGGCACGTTGATCGCGGATGTGATGCGCGCGACTTTGCAGGTGCCGGGCTTTCATGCGGCAGCAGAGTTGCACCTCGTCGAAGCCTCCGAGCGGATGCGCGACCTGCAGGCTGCTGCGCTGCCCGCGCATCGGCCCAAATGGCACGACACGGCAGAAACCTTGCCCGAGGACCTGCCCGTCTACGTGATCGCCAACGAATTTTTCGACGCGCTGCCGATCCGCCAGTTCCAGCGGGACGCCAAGGGCTGGCGCGAGGTCATGGTGGGGCTGTCGTCGGACGGTACTCTACAACGTGGGCTGAGCGATGCCGCCCCCATCGAGGCGCTGAACAGCCGTCTGGAGGATACCGAGCCGGGTGCGCTGGTCGAGACCTGTGCTCAGGGAAGTGCGGTGGTCGATGCCGTCGCCCGCCGGATCGCGGATCACGGCGGGATGGCGCTGATCGTGGATTATGGCGGCTGGCATTCCGCAGGTGACACGTTCCAGGCAGTGCGGGCCCATCGCCCGACTGACCCGTTTGCCGAACCGGGGCGCGCCGATCTGACCGCGCATGTGGATTTCGAAGCACTGGCCCGCGCCGCGCTGATCGCCGGATGTGCCGCAAGCCAGCTGACCGATCAGGGCACCTTCCTCGAGCGGCTGGGGATCACGCCGCGCGCCCAGAGCCTTGCCAAGGGTTTGACGGGTGACACGCTTGCCGCGCATGTCGCTGCACATCGGCGGTTGACCCACCCGGACGAAATGGGTTCCTTGTTCAAAGTGCTGGGGCTCTACCCCGCCACCGAGTCGCCGCCGCCTGGACTGGACCCATGACGCTGGAAATCATTACGTCAGACAGCCTCGGCCCCTTGCGCCACGGGTTCTTCACCCGCCGCGGGGGAGCGTCGTCCGGCGTGTTTGCAGGGCTGAACTGTGGCGCGGGGTCATCCGACCAGTCCGAGATCGTGGCCATCAACCGCAGCCGTGTCGCCGATGCGATGCAAGTCGCCGCAGACCAGCTGGTGAGTGTGCATCAGGTTCACTCGGCCAAGGTCGAACAGATCGACGGCCCTCTTGATGCGCCGAAACCGCAGGCCGATGCGATGGTGACCCGAACGCCGGGAGTGGCGCTTGGGGTGCTGACGGCGGATTGCCAGCCGGTCCTGTTCGCCGACCCTGAGGCCGGAGTGATCGGGGCGGCCCATGCCGGTTGGCGCGGGGCGCTGGACGGGGTTCTCGAGGCGACGGTGGAGGCGATGGTCGCGCTTGGTGCGACACGCGAAACAATCACCGCAGTGATCGGACCCAGCATCAGCCAGCGCGCCTACGAGGTCGGGCCGGAGTTCCTTGACACGTTCCTGGCGGAAGATGCGCAATACGCGCGGTTCTTCGTCAACGGTGCGGACGACAAGTTTCATTTCGACCTGCCGGGTTTCGGTCTGTTCAAGCTGCGCAGCGCAGGTGTGAACGCGGAATGGACACGGCATTGCACCTATTCCGACGCAGATCGCTTTTATTCCTATCGCCGCGCGACCCATGCCCGAGAGGCCGATTACGGGCGCCTGATCTCCGTCATCCGGCTCTAGCATCCGCTGCGCCATTGGCGCGGTGCCCCAATCAATCACAGGAATACACCGGGATTGTCCACGTTTGGTCACAAACGCGCCCAATTGCGCGGGTTATTTAGGATCAAGAAACAACGGAACACCACCGGAGCAGTCCAATGTCGCGTACCTCGAAATTCATCGCCTCTGTCGTCGCAACCTCGAAAGAGGATCTGCCGGTCCTGCCCTTCCAGCGTGGTGCCGCCCGCAAGGCGATGTTCGACCGGATCAAGGCCGAAGCAGCCAATCAACCGGCGCGCAAGCACGCCTGATCACGACATCGGACGACAGCCCGACTGCCACAATCCCCCCAATTGTGGCGATGCTGTTCAAGACACCACGACAATCCCCCAGTTGTCAGAGAATTGGCCGCGATTTCGCGGCCAATTCTCGTTGTTTTTTGACGAATCAATCCTGACTGAGCCATCTTTCCCGTTACGAAATTGCACCGTCCTTCTGGTGTTGTTGGTGGGGGCCAACGCGGATGTGACCTGAAGTAAAAGGTATCACATGGCTCAGACCTCGACCGATCGCGTAGCGACGACCGACTTCAATGCCTATGCCATCTCCACCGACAGAGTTGCCACGTTCGACGGGCAGCCTCGACGCGACGTTCCTCTCACTCGCACCATCGAGGCTGCCGCACTCCTTCCGGACCGGACCGTGTCCGACTCCAGCTTCACCGTTCCCGCCTCTTCGACGTTCGAGGCCTGTGCGTCGGCCTTTGCGCGCGGCACGCTCATTTCCACAGTGATGGGTCCGATTGCCGTGGAAGACCTGATCCCCGGAGATCTAGTCGAAACCCATCGCGGCCCACAGCCGGTGATGTGGATCGGCAGCACGCCCTACCTGCCTGATTTCGGCGGCGACACGACCTCTCTTACACATTTGCTCCGTTTGCCGGGGGTTGGCATGGACCAGAGCGATCTTCTGCTTGGTCCTTCCGCCCGCATGGTGATCCGTCAGGATCACTTTACCGATCTGTTGAACTGCGACGCGGTTCTGGCCCCGGCCAGCGATTATGTAGATGGTGACCGGGTGTTGAAGATCACCCCGCCCGGTCCGGTGCAGCTCTATCATGTCGCGCTGCGCCGCCATGGCATCCTTCGCGCCAATGGTCACGAATTGGAAAGCTATCATCCGGGCCGCATTTCAGCGTCGGAAATCGGCACATCGGTGCGCGCGATGTTGCAGTCGATGTTTCCGCATCTCGAGGATCTGGAAGCGTTTGGCGATCTGGCGTTCCCGCGCACAACGCGGACTGTCATCGAAACCCTGCGCGTCGCTTAGGTCAGCGGCGCGGCTTATCTGGCCTTGTCGTCCAACCGCGCTTCGAGAACATCGAAGGGCACGCCGGGTTCGTCCTTGGCCCCACGGATCACAAGCGAGGTCTTGACGCTGCCCACATTGGGCGAGGTCAGCAGATCACCGGTCAGAAAACTCTGGAAACTGCTCAGATCGGGTGCCACGCATTTCAGGATGAAATCGACCTCACCGTTGAGCATGTGGCATTCGCGCACCAGCGGCCAGCTGCGGCAGCGATCCTCGAAGGCGCGCAGATCGGCTTCGGCCTGGCTTTGCAGACCGACCATCGCGAAGACCTGCACTTCGAAGCCAAGTTCGCGGGGATCGACCTCGGCATGGTAGCCGCGGATAAAGCCCTGTTCCTCGAGAGTGCGGACGCGGCGCAGACAGGGTGGTGCGGAAATTCCGACCCGGCGCGCGAGTTCCACATTGGTCATCCGACCATCTGCCTGCAGTTCGGCCAATATCTTGCGATCTATTGGATCCAACCGATGTGACGGCATTCTAAGCACCCCTGCTTTTTTCGGTATTATTATAGCACCCGCAAGTGGTGCGCAATATTGTTTCAACCACGCGCAACAATCTTAAACAATTGATGTGCAGTCCAATCTGATGGGCCGTCACCCTGCATTGATTTGCGAACTGTGCCCCGGACGCTTATATCCAGCACGAAGAAGAGTCACCCACTGCATTGATGCGAGGCTGCCCCCATGTCCGACACACGCCATACGAAGGTTCTGATCATCGGCTCCGGCCCAGCGGGATATACCGCCGGCGTCTATGCAAGCCGCGCCATGCTGGACCCGATCCTTGTGCAGGGCATGGAACCGGGCGGCCAGTTGACCACCACAACCGAAGTCGAGAACTGGCCCGGCGACACCGAGGTGCAGGGACCGGACCTGATGGTGCGCATGGAGGCTCATGCACGCGCCATGGGCACAGAGATCATCGGCGACCTCATCACCTCTCTCGACCTGTCCAAGCGCCCCTTCACCGCGCAGTCCGACAGCGGCACGGTTTATACGGCCGATGCGCTGATCCTTGCGACGGGCGCACGCGCCAAGTGGCTGGGCCTGCCGTCTGAAGACGCGTTCAAGGGCTTTGGCGTGTCGGCCTGCGCGACCTGCGACGGGTTTTTCTATCGCGGTCAGGAGATCGTGGTGATCGGTGGCGGCAACACGGCCGTTGAAGAGGCGCTGTTCCTGACGAATTTTGCGTCCAAGGTGACGCTGATCCACCGTCGAGACGAATTGCGGGCCGAGAAGATCCTTCAGGACCGTCTGTTCAAGAACCCAAAGATCGAAACGCTTTGGCATCACCAGTTGGATGAAGTGTTCGGGACGGACATGCCCAAGGGAGTCGAAGGCGTGCGCGTCAAGCATGTCGATACCGGCGAGATCACGGAGATCCCCTGCAAGGGCGTGTTCATCGCCATCGGTCACGCGCCGGCGAACGAATTGGTCAAGGATGTGCTCGAAACCCACATGGGTGGCTATGTCGTAACCAAACCCGACAGCACCGAGACATCTATTCCCGGCGTCTTTGCGGCCGGCGATCTGACCGACCACAAGTATCGTCAGGCGGTCACGTCTGCGGGCATGGGCTGCATGGCAGCACTCGAGGCAGAGCGGTTCCTTGCGGAAGTCGGCGATGACGCAGGCAAGGAGGTGTCCGAACCGCTGGGATACGGTGCCAAGGTTTCGGCTGCGGAATAACGCAAAAGGTCGGGCTTGTTTGCCCGACCACAATCTTCAAACCTGCGTCAGGAATTATCTGACTTCGCCTGTGGGACGTGGAGTTGCGGCTGTCTCGGCAGGCAGGATCGGATAGACCACTTCGGGCATCTCCCCGGTCAGCGCTCCGAGAAACGCGGTGATGGCATCAATGTCGGGATCATCAAGATCTGCACCCAATTGGGATTCAGCCATGATGGCCACCGCAGTCTCCAGATCCCAGACCGCACCGGAATGAAAATAGGGCGCGGTCACAGCGATGTTGCGAAGCGGTGCCGCGCGGAAGACATATTCGTCATCGGCGGTCTCGGTCACTGCAAAGCGCCCCTTGTCGCCCACGGGCAGGATGTCTGCTCCGGGTTTCTCGACAAGACCGAAGGGATAATAGCCTTCGCCGCCAAGATTGATGCCGCCATGGCAACTTGCACATCCAGAATCGATGAACAGCTCAAGCCCGGCCACCTCGATTTCGGACATGGCATTGTCGTCACCATTGAGCCACGCATCGAAGGGAGCAGGCGTGATCAGCGTTGCCTCGTACGCCTCGATCGCCTTGGCGAAATTGTCGAACGTGACAGGATCGGCTTCTTCAGGAAAGGACGCCTGAAACCACTCTACGTACTGCGGCATGGAGTTCAGCGTTGCGAGCACATTGTCCGGCGTGTTCGCCATTTCCACACCGGCTTGCACCGGACCTTTCGCCTGTTCGGCCAGGTCAGCCGCGCGGCCATCCCAGAACTGCGCGTCGTTGAACACGGAGTTCAGCACCGTCGGAGAGTTGCGGGGCCCCTTCTGCCAGCCATGCCCGATGGAAACGGACATGTTGTCATCACCACCCGTTGCGAGATTATGGCAAGAGTTGCAGGAAAACACTCCGGACGCCGACATGCGCGGATCAAAGAACAGCGCCTTGCCCAAGTCGATTTTCTCGGGTGTGATCTGATTGTCATTCAAGGCGGGAGTCGTCGAGGGCAGCGGCGAAAAGATATCCAGAGCAAGTTCACGCAGTTCGCTGGATGCAGCGGCACCTTGCGCAATCGCCAACAACGATATGGCCAAGGCGCTGGTATGTCTCAGGTTTGGCATGGTTCGGTTCTTCCTTTGGTTGAGCCTGTTTCGCGCGCATTCCACTCTTAGAATGTGTCTGGGGCCTTTGGCATTAATTCAGATCAAATGAGGGACAAAAAATACGATGCCGTTCCGGCAAATCGGGATGAACCGGCACGGTATTTATCAAAACTGGCACAAATTCCGCACAGCTTCCCGAATTGCACGAATTTGCGACCACTTTGCTGGACTTTTCGCCCGAACCGGGCGTAACCACCGCGCAAAATTGGACAGTGAGCAGCCTTATGTATCCCCAAAACCTTGCCCCCATTTCCGAATTGTTTGTCTCCTATGACAGTGCGCAGAAGCTCAAGCAGGAGGCAGGCGATCTTGTCAGCCACGACCTGACGCCGCGCCAGATTTGCGATCTGGAGCTCTTGATGAATGGTGGGTTCAGCCCGCTGAAGGGCTTCCTGAGCGAGGAAGATTACACCAGCGTTGTCGACACCATGCGCCTTGCGGACGGGACCTTGTGGCCCATGCCGATCACGCTGGACGTGTCCGAGGCATTTGCCGAAAAGCTCGAGATCGGTCAGGATATCGCCCTGCGCGATCAGGAGGGCGTGATCCTTGGCACGATGACCGTGACCGACCGCTGGGTGCCGAACAAGGCGCATGAAGCGGCGCAGGTGTTCGGGGCCGATGACGACGCGCATCCGGCGGTGAATTACCTGCACAATACGGCAGGCAAGGTGTATCTGGGTGGCCCGGTCACGGGGATTCAGCAACCCGTGCATTATGATTTCCGTGGTCGCCGCGACACGCCAAACGAATTGCGCGCGTTGTTTCGCAAGCTGGGCTGGCGCAAGGTCGTGGCGTTCCAGACCCGCAACCCGCTGCACCGCGCGCATCAGGAACTGACCTTCCGCGCTGCGAAAGAAGCGCAGGCCAACCTGCTGATCCATCCGGTTGTCGGCATGACCAAACCGGGCGACGTGGACCATTTCACCCGCGTGCGCTGCTACGAGGCGGTGCTGGACAAGTATCCGCAATCCACCACGACGATGAGCCTTCTCAACCTTGCGATGAGGATGGCCGGCCCCCGCGAGGCGGTGTGGCACGGTCTGATCCGCAAGAACCACGGCTGTACCCATTTCATCGTGGGCCGCGATCACGCGGGACCCGGAAAGAATTCGGCGGGCGAGGATTTCTACGGGCCGTATGATGCGCAGGATCTGTTCCGCGAGCATGAGGCCGAGATCGGGATCGAGATGGTCGATTTCAAACACATGGTTTTTGTGCAGGAACGCGCACAATACGAGCCGATGGACGAGATCGCCGACAAGGACGACGTGACCATCCTCAACATCTCTGGCACCGAACTGCGCCGCCGTCTTGCCGAAGGTCTGGATATTCCGGAATGGTTCAGCTTTCCCGAAGTGGTCACCGAGCTGCGCAAGACGCGTCCGCCGCGGTCGCAGCAGGGCTTTACCGTGTTCTTCACCGGCTTTTCGGGCTCGGGCAAATCCACCATCGCCAACGCTCTGATGGTCAAGCTGATGGAGATGGGGGGCCGTCCTGTCACGCTTCTGGATGGCGATATCGTGCGCAAGAACCTGTCATCGGAACTGGGCTTCAGCAAGGAACACCGGGATCTGAACATCCGCCGCATCGGCTAT
This sequence comes from Pelagibaca sp., assembly GCA_041725935.1. GTDB lineage: Bacteria > Pseudomonadota > Alphaproteobacteria > Rhodobacterales > Rhodobacteraceae > Marivita. The sequence continues at coordinate 50,968 of JBGRQD010000017.1, read as the reverse complement.
GTCGCATCCGAGATCACCAAGAACGGTGGTATCGCCATCTGTGCACCCATCGCGCCCTATGCCGCCACACGCCGCGCGGTGCGCGAAGAGATCGAACAGTTTGGTGCCTTCATCGAAGTCCACGTGGCCACGAGCCTCGAGGAATGCGAACGCCGGGACCGCAAGGGGCTCTACAAGCTGGCACGCGAAGGCAAGATAAAGGAATTCACGGGGATTTCAGATCCTTACGATGTGCCGGAGCACCCCGAGTTGCGCGTCGAGACCGAGAATGTCGAGGTCGACAACTGCGCGCATCAGGTGATTCTGAAGCTTGAAAGCCTCGGGTTGATTGCCGGGCAATAAATCGAAAAGGCCGAGCAGAAGCTCGGCCTTTTGTTTGCCCTGCATTCGTCAAGAGCATAAATGTGAAACACGCCCCGTCAGTGTACCGTGACGGGTGCAAAGTCGTTTTGGCGGGCCAGCATGAACGCAAGATTGCGATCCTTGACCAGCGCAAGGCGTTCTCCGTCTGCGCGGTGGACGGCATAGATGGTTTTGGTATCTCCGACCTCGTCGCGCACATCGTCTGGCAAATCGGCAACTTCTACCGGGCGCACGTAAACAAGGTTGGACTGGTCTGCATCGTTGAAAGCGAACGGCGTATTCATGGTCTACCCCTTCTTGATCTGGATTGTCTGAACCACGGTCTCGGGACGCAATAGGGTCAGATCGACATGCAGCAGCCCGTTCTCCATAATTGCCTCACCCACCTCGACACCATCGGCGAGCACGAAGCTGCGCTGAAACTGTCGAGCGGCGATCCCGCGATGCAGGAACACCCGGTCGGCGCTGTCATCCTGTTGTCGGCCTCGGATTACAAGCTGTCTATCCTCAACGGTGATGGCCAGATCTTGTTCCCGAAAACCTGCAACGGCAAGCGTGATCCTGTACGATCCTTCGGATGTTTGTTCGATATTGAAGGGAGGATATCCCTCGTTGCCGGATTTTGCGGTCCGTTCCAGCAGGCGCTCTAGCTGTTCGAAGCCAAGCAGATGGGGATAGGACCCCAAGGTCAATTTCGTCATCGACACGTCCTTTTGCGTAAGCGACTGTGTTGGTGCGACCCCGTTATGGCAGCCGACCTTCAGGAAATATGGGGGCGCAGCCGACAAGACGCAAGGGCTATGCGGAATCGCATTTAACGGTTATCTTCTTGCTCTCAGTCACTTTTGAGGACCAAGCAGCGACATGAATGCTCCTACAGATCTGTCAATGAAAACAGACGATGTCCTGAGGGTCGAACTCGAGGTGTTTCGGCATGAACACCGCGATCTGGACGACGCCATTCGCGCTTTGCAGCAGACAGGGACGGCGGATCAGCTGACCTTGCAACGGCTGAAAAAGAAAAAGCTGTTGCTCAAGGACAAGATCGCGCAGATCGAAGACCGGTTGTTGCCTGATATCATCGCCTGAACACCGCTCCGAGTTGCCCCCGGATCCGATCTGGCTATAGTGCGCGCTTCGATCACCTGAAGAGGCATCCGGGTCATGTCAGAACCGATCAAAGTAGGCATCATCATGGGCAGCCAGTCCGACTGGCCGACGATGAAGGAAGCCGCCGACATGCTCGACACGCTGGACGTGCCATTCGAGGCCAAGATCGTGTCGGCGCATCGCACGCCGGATCGGCTTTGGGACTATGGCAAGACGGCGGTGGAGCGCGGCTTGCAGGTGATTATCGCGGGTGCCGGGGGGGCTGCGCATCTGCCGGGGATGATGGCGTCGAAAACGCGTGTGCCGGTGATCGGTGTTCCGGTGCAGACCAAAGCCCTGTCAGGTGTCGACAGTCTTTATTCCATCCTTCAGATGCCGCGCGGCTTTCCAGTTGCGACAATGGCCATCGGTGCGGCGGGTGCCGCAAATGCCGGGCTGATGGCGGCGGGTATCCTTGCCTTGCAGGATGCGGGGCTTGCGGCCCGCCTTGACCAATGGCGCGCCGATCTCTCCGCCTCCATCCCAGACGCCCCTTCAGACGACGGATAAGACACATGTCTCTTGCGCTTCCCATCGGATCGACCATCGGCATCATCGGCGGTGGACAACTGGGCCGAATGCTGTCAGCCGCGGCCAGCCGTCTTGGCTTTCGCTGCCACATCTATGAGCCCGGCGCCAATCCTCCGGCGGGTCAGGTGGCCGATCAGGTGACGACCGCCGCCTATGATGACGAGGACGCTTTGCGCGCATTCGGGCAATCCGTGGACATCATCACCTACGAGTTCGAAAACATCCCGACCGCCGCGCTGGATCTCCTGCAGGATCTCGCACCCATTCATCCGGGCCGCGAAGCGCTGCGTGTCAGTCAGGACCGCCTGACCGAAAAGACATTCCTGCAGGACCTCGGCCTGCGCACCGCGCCTTTTGCCGACATCACCGACGCTTCCAGTCTGGACGCGGCACTGGGCAAGATCGGAACACCGTCGATCCTGAAAACGCGGCGTTTCGGCTATGATGGCAAGGGGCAGGCGCGGATCAAGTCGCCCGACGATGCGGCGCAGGCGCTGGACGACATGCAGGGCGCGCCCGCCATCCTTGAAGGCTTCATCGACTTTTCGCACGAGGTTTCGGTGATCGCCGCGCGCAGCCTTGATGGCGCAGTTGCCGCGTTCGATCCCGGTGAAAACGTACACAGCGACGGCATCCTGCGGACAACGACGGTTCCTGCCCGACTGACAGCCAGCCAGCGCACGGATGCCGTGCTTCTGGCGGCAAAAATCGCCAATGCGCTGAATTACGTGGGTGTCATGGGCGTTGAGTTGTTCGTCACGCCGAGTGGTCTGATCGTGAACGAAATCGCGCCGCGTGTTCACAATTCGGGACACTGGACCCAGAATGGCTGCACCGTCGATCAGTTCGAGCAGCACATCCGCGCGATCACCGGCTGGCCCTTGGGCGACGGGCAACGCCATTCGGATGTGATGATGGAAAACCTGATCGGCGACGATATGGACCGTGTGCCCGAACTGGCAAAGACGCCGGATTGCGCGTTGCACCTGTACGGCAAGGCAGACACGAAACCCGGACGCAAGATGGGGCACGTGAACCACGTCAAACGCGGCTGAGCCTGCTCCTCAGCGCATAAACCGCTCGGCCACCGTGCCGGTCAAATGCGCCATGCGCCCGCCCGCGATGGTCGCTTCGACCCGGCGCGTTTGAGGATCGACCACGATCAGATCGGCCCGTTTGCCGACTTCAAGCGTACCACGATCGGCAAGCCCCAGCAGACGCGCAGGCCCCGCGGACAGCAGCGACCATGCGCGGGCCAGATCGCAAAGTTCCAACTCTTCGAGCCGAAAGGCCGCACGGAGCGGCGACGGGTAGTGATAGTCGGACGCCAGCGCATCGCAAAGCCCCTGCCCAATCAGGTCCGCAGCGGCGATGTTGCCCGCATGGCTGGCCCCCCGCACGACATTGGGCGCGCCAAGAACGATGTGCCCGCCATCATCGCGCGCCGCTTGCGCCGCCTCTAGCGTTTCGGGAAACTCGCTGACCGTCGCACCGCGCTGCGCCCAAGCAGATCGGTCGTCTGTGGTGCTGTCATCGTGACTGCCCAAAACGACGCCCTTGTCTTTCAGCCGTGCCGCCAACGCATCGAGCGCGGCAGGCACTTCAGAGGACCGCGCGTGCAGGTCTTGCATCAGCGCCAGATGAAACTCGGGATTGCGGCCGCTTTTCAGCGCCTGTCCGGTCAGACGCGGCGGCTTGCGCCCTTCGGATAGGCGCTGGTGCGGGAGATGATCGTTGAACACGACGTAGCCGATCCCGTACCGGTCGATGGCGGCTTCGGCGCGGGTGAACTCATCCAGCAGATGCGTTTCGAGCCGCAGTTGCAGCCGCAGGTCCACCCCAACCGTTTCGCGCACCGCAGACACGCTGTCGAAGACATGCTCGGCGAAATCGGGGCCGCGCATGCCGCCTTCCCAGGAAAAGAACTGCGCAAGGACGGCAGTTGTGATGCCATTTGCAGCAAGCTCTGACGCTGTGGCCACGACGCCATGTTCCGCCTCGCGCAGCGCGCCCCGACGCGGGGCCATGTGCCTCTCGAACCCGTCACCATGTGGATCGACAATCCCCGGCAGGACGAGGTAGCCCGACAGATCGACCTCGCGTCCAGCCTTGTCAGTTACCAGAAGGCCATCCGCCAGCGACATGGGCGCATCGCTCCACCCGTCAGGCCGAAGGGTTTTTGCGCCGATAAGCGTGCATTCAAGGCTCATTCGACACCTGCGGACACCTTCCAAACATGCAGACCAGTTCGCGCGAATTGATCGCCTTGGTCCAGTCCAATTCAGGATCGAAGCGACCTGTGCGCAGGAACAGATCGACCTGCGCGATGACCGACGGTGCCTGCAGGATAAAGGTATGGGACACGGGCATCGTCAGATGTGCGCGCATGCCGGCAACCTTGGTCGACTCGACCGACACCTTGCCATCATCCGGCCCCGGAATGAGGTTCGAGAAGAACGGGTTGAGCGACCGGTTTCCCGCGATAACCCCCAGTTCGAAATCCACCGGCGGCAGCGATTTGGGCAGGTCGTTCGGTGACGTGCCCAGCTGTTGCCCGGCCGGTCCGTTCCACCATTCGAAGAGTTCAAGTCCGCCCAATTGATCCACCAACTCGCTGCCCTGATTGGGCGGGGCCAGCATGACCACACGACCCAGATTCGCAGGGCGGTTGTCCTTGAGCCAGAACCGCAGGAGAAGACCACCCATCGAATGGGTGACAAAGTGCACACGCGCGTCGCCGCAGTCGGCAACGGCTTCAGGCAGGGTCTCTGCAACCAAGGTCTGGATGCGGGCGGTGGTCGACGGATAACCGGGGGCGGTCACCGTGTAGCCCTTGGCTTCGAGCACGGATTGCATCAATCCGAACGAGATCTCGGTGCGGGCCAGACCATGCAGCAACACGATGCAATCCGCGCGAGCGGGGCTTGCAGTCGCAAGGCTGAGGACGGTTGCGATGGAAAGGACAAGGGTACGAAGCATGCCCGTCAGATACGCGCTGTGGCTAAGATGATAAAGAGCCTAGCGCCGCGACGTGACGGCCAGAAGCACGCCGCCCAGAACCAGCAATGCCGCCACGATCAGGCGGCTGGTCACGGTTTCCGACAAGATCACCGCGCCCCCGGCAATCGCAATGACCGGAACGGTCAGCTGGGTGATCGCCGCCGTGCTGCCCTGCAGATGCGGGAGGACGGTGTACCACATGGAATAGCCGATGCCCGAGGTCACAGCCCCCGCGAGAATTGCCATGGCCAGCCCGAAAGGGGTCGCCGAGGACAGATGAATACCGTCGAAAAACACCAATGCCACAAAGGCCCCGGCAAGGGCCAAGCCCGCGGAGATGCAGAAATTGGCTGCCGTCGATCCCAGCGCATCGGCTGTGCGGCGTCCGTTGAGCGAATAGATGCCCCAAGCGACACCGGCGACTGCCATGAGGCTGGCATGCCACAGGCTGGGGGCTGCCGCGTGCCCCGGCCAAAGCAGCCAGACCAGCCCTCCAAAGGCCACGCTCGCTCCGGCCCAGCGCCGCGCAGACGGCCGCTCGCCGCCGATCAGGGCGCCGGCGAACATCGTGATCTGCACAAGGCCGAACAGGATCAGCGCGCCCAATCCGGCATCAAGGCTCTGATAGGCCAAGGAAAACCCGAAGATATAGACAAAGAGAGACGCCACACCGATGGACCGCCCCGCCCCGCCCAGCGCAAGCTTGCGATCCCGCAAGAGCACCAGCCCAGCCAGCATCACCGCCCCGGCGCAGAGACGGACAACGCCGAAGGCCACCGGGTCGATATCGCCTTGTGCCAGCGCCACACGATTCAGAATCGAGTTCGAGGCGAACGCGATCAGGGTGAGTATGGTCAACACAAGGATATGCATGCTCGTGGCTACCGCGTCGCGGTGACGGAGACCAGATACCATTTTGCTGCAGAGGCGGGGCGCATGTTTCGGGCTCCCGGCCAAGATTCTTCGTACGAAGAATCTTTGGCACTGATGAACATCCGGTTAAAGACGACCTCCAAAAACAAACAAAGGCGCCCGAAGGCGCCTTTGCTCTAGGTCTTGCAGCGTGTGCCACCAGATATCCCGAAGGACATCGGGTGATTACATCATGCCGCCCATGCCGCCCATGTCCGGCATTCCGCCGCCGGCACCAGCGCCTTCTTTCTGCGGCTTGTCGGCCACCATCGCCTCGGTGGTGATCAGCAGGCCTGCAATCGAAGACGCGTCTTCCAGCGCGGTGCGGACAACCTTGGCCGGATCGATCACACCGAACTTGAACATGTCGCCATATTCGTCAGTCTGAGCATTGTAGCCGAACTTCAGATCGTCGCTTTCACGGATCTTGCCAGCAACAACCGAACCGTCGACGCCTGCGTTCTCGGCGATCTGACGCAGCGGTGCTTCCAGTGCCTTGCGGACAATGGAGATACCGGCGTTCTGGTCGCTGTTGGCACCTTCGAGGCCCGCCAGTGTCTTGGCAGCTTGAACAAGTGCCACGCCACCACCGACAACGATACCTTCCTGAACGGCCGCACGGGTCGCGTTCAGAGCATCGTCAACACGGTCCTTGCGCTCTTTGACTTCGGTCTCGGTCATGCCGCCAACGCGGATGACTGCAACGCCGCCTGCGAGCTTGGCAACACGCTCCTGCAGCTTTTCGCGGTCGTAGTCGGACGTGGTTTCTTCGATCTGGTTGCGGATCTGGGCAACGCGGGCCTCGATCTCGGACTTTTCGCCTGCACCGTCAACGATGGTGGTCTCGTCCTTGGTGATCTGGATTTTCTTGGCGGAGCCAAGCATGTCCATGGTCACGTTCTCGAGTTTCATGCCGAGGTCTTCGCTGATGACCTGACCACCGGTCAGGATCGCGATATCCTGCAGCATCGCCTTGCGACGATCGCCAAAGCCCGGTGCCTTGACCGCTGCGATCTTCAGACCGCCGCGCAGCTTGTTGACAACCAGAGTTGCCAGCGCTTCACCTTCCACGTCTTCCGCGATGATCAGCAGCGGCTTCTGCGACTGGATCACCTGCTCGAGCAGCGGAACCATCGGCTGAAGCGAGGACAGCTTCTTCTCGTGCAGCAGAACGATGCAGTCGTCCAGCTCGGCGAGCATCTTGTCCGCATTGGTCACGAAATAGGGGCTGAGATAGCCACGGTCGAACTGCATGCCTTCGACGACATCGGTCTCGGTCTCGAGGCCTTTGTTCTCTTCGACGGTGATGACACCCTCGTTGCCGACTTTCTGCATCGCGTCGGCGATCTGACGACCGATCTCTGCTTCGCCGTTGGCGGAAATCGTGCCAACCTGTGCAACTTCGGCGCTGTCTTCGACCGGGCGGGATGCTGCCTTGATGGCCTCGACCACTTTGGACGTCGCGAGGTCGATACCGCGCTTGAGGTCCATCGGGTTCATGCCCGCTGCGACCGATTTCATGCCTTCTTTAACGATGGCTTGCGCCAGCACGGTTGCGGTTGTCGTACCGTCACCGGCTTCGTCGTTGGTGCGGGAAGCGACTTCCTTCACCATCTGCGCGCCCATGTTCTCGAACTTGTCTTCCAGTTCGATCTCTTTCGCGACAGACACACCGTCCTTGGTGATCCGCGGCGAACCGAACGACTTGTCCAGAACCACGTTGCGGCCCTTGGGGCCCAGGGTCACCTTCACCGCATCGGCGAGGATGTTCACACCCTTGAGGATGCGATTACGGGCATCCGTGCTGAATTTTACGTCTTTTGCAGACATCTCATAGTCTCCACTAATTAGTCAGAGGTTCTTGTTTGCGATCAGGACGGGTGTTCAGGCAGCTTTCGCTTCTGCATCGTCCGAAATGATGCCGAGGATGTCCGACTCCTTCATGATGAGGAGTTCTTCGCCATTGACCGTCACTTCTGTGCCCGACCACTTGCCGAAAAGGACCTTGTCACCGGCTGCAACAGCCATCTCGATCAGCTCGCCACTGTCTTTGCGCGCGCCATCGCCACACGCAATAACCACGCCTTCTGCCGGCTTTTCTTTGGCGCTATCTGGAATGATCAGGCCACCAGCAGTTTTTTCGTCACTCTCTGTGCGACGGACCAGCACGCGGTCATGAAGCGGTTTAAATGCCATCTTCGAGTCTCCTTGCTCAAAGGTTTCCACTAAAGCCCCTCGCTCCCGAAGGACTGTTGTCACTCTCTGTAGCTGAGTGCTAACGGCGGATAACTAGGCATCGCGAAAGCGTGAGTCAACACGCTCAATTGTAAATTTTTCACGAAATCAGGGGGTCAACGGGGCTTGTATTCAGTAGCTCGGCGACCGTTCCGCCCAGCCCGCAAAGATCTTTTCCAGAGCGACCACGACATAATACAGAACGATGCCCATCAGTGCGAGCGCGATCAGGACCGCGAACATCAGCGGGTAGTCTGAATTCGTCTTGCCGGAATCGAACAGCGCCCCCAACCCGCGCCCATGCGGCGACACGATTTCCATCAGGTTGGTGCCGATGAACGCAAGCGTGACCGCGACCTTCAGCGCGCCGAAGAATTCAGGCAGCGTCTTGGGCAGCGCGATCTTCCAGAAAATCGTCGTCCGCGACGCGCCCAGAGACCGCAAGATGTCACGGTATTCGGGTTCAAGCGTGCTCAGCCCGATCGACACCGACACGGCAATCGGGAAGAACGAGATCATGAAGGCGATGAGGATAGTGTTGAAGTTGTGATCACCCACGAAAAGCAGAGCCACGATGGGCACGACCGTGGCCTTGGGAATTGCGTTGAACCCGACCAGAAGCGGATAAAGCGCATCGCGCATAAGCCGCGAGAAGCCCATGATCATGCCAAGGAACACGCCAAAGGCAATCGCCAGCACCAGGCCGACCACCGTGCGCCACAAGGTCTGCCAGCCCATGACGATGAACAGTTCCCAATATTGGGAATAGGCGGGCGGCAGGTCCGAAGGCGATGCCATCACGTAGTTCGGCCAGTCATTGGCCCAGACTAGCAGCTCCCAAAGAATGCCGAACACCAAGATCGCGGCAACCGGGACAAGGATGTTGCGCAGGGTCATCGGCCGTCCTCGTGTTCGTCTGTACGTCCCTGCGCAATCTGGATCTGGCGGCGCAGGATATTCAGCGCCTCTGCGGACTCGGGCGTATACAAGTTTTCGATGTCGCGCTGACCCGTCAGGTGCACATCCATCACGTATTGCGTCTTTGCGGGCCGGCCCGACAGCACGACAACCTGATCGGAAAGGAAGATCGACTCGCGCAGGTCATGGGTGATCAGCACGCCGGTAAACGGCTCCTCGGCCTTGACCTTGTGCATGGTCTGCCAGAGGTCTTCGCGGGTGAAGGCATCCAGCGCGCCGAACGGCTCATCAAGGATCAGAACTTCGGGTTTGTGAACAATCGATCGGCACAGCGATGCGCGTTGGCGCATCCCGCCGGACAGTTCACTGGGGCGCTTGTCCTCGAACCCTTCCAGACCGACCAGAGCAAGAAGCTTGCGAGCGCGGTCTTCCTTTTCGCGTTTCGACAATTCGGTCGGAACGATCTCGAGCGGCAGCATGACGTTCTGCAGGATCGTCCGCCATTCGAGCAGGACCGGGTTCTGGAATGCCATGCCAACGACAGATTTCGGCCCCTTGACCATCTCGCCATGTAGCCAGACTTCACCGTGATCGGGCTTCATCAGCCCCGCGATCAGCCGCGTCAACGTGGATTTGCCACATCCTGAGGGGCCAACAACTGCAGCAAACCCACCTTCGGGAACGCTCAGTTCAAGCCCATCCAAGACCGGCAATGGTCCGGATTTGGTTTGGTAGGCGTGTCGCACGCCCTTGATTTCGATGAGATTGTCCGACACGCGCACCGTCCGTATTCAAGAGCCGACCGCGACACGCACGGTCGGCCCGTTGGGTGACTTATTTCAGCATGCGCAGGCTTGCGTCGGGCAGGTAGGCGTCGGTGAAATAAAGGCTCGCATCCGGTTCGTTCTGGAACTCATAGGTTTGTGCGATCTGCTCCAGCGCCTTGGCCATGCGGGCGTCATCAATCCCGCCGAGTCCGTTGGCAAGTGCAAAATCGGTTGCGACATTGGCGTCGATTGACAGCTCCAGACGGCGCTTTTCAAGCTCTGCATCCGCAGCCGGGTTCCGTTCGATCAGGCTGGCAATGGCCATGTCCGGATCGGCAATCGCGTCTTTCCAGCCAGCGGCAATCGCCGTAAGGAAGCCAGTGATCAGTTCGGGATTGTCGGCGGCGAAATTCGTGTTTGCGATGACCGCGTTGCCATAAAGCTCCAACCCGTAATCCGCCATCAGGATGGTGGAAATGTCATCCTCGGGCACACCGAGGCGCACGAGGTTCAGGTAGGACGAGAAGGAAAACCCGGTGACAGCCGCAACATTTCCCTCGGCGAGCATCGGTTCACGTGTCGGGAAGCCCACTGGTTCGACCGTGATGGCTGAGACATCCAGATCATTCGCAATGGCAAAAGCCGGGAACTGCGCCCATGCGCCATCGGGGGGCGGTGCGCCCAGAACACGGCCTTCGAGATCCTTGGGCACTTCGACGCCAAGCGACTTGCGGCCGATGATGGCAAAGGGCGGCTTGTCGTAGATCATCATAACAGCCGTGACAGGCGCGCCGGGGTTCTGATCGAGGAACTTGATCAGCGAGTTGATGTCGGCAAAGCCCACCGGAAATGCGCCCGTGGCAACTTTCGGGATAGCGTCGAGCGAGCCTTGTCCCGCCGAGATTTCGACCGACAGGCCGGCTTCTTCGAAATGGCCCTTGTCGATGGCCACGAAATACGGCGCAGCCGGTCCTTCGAATTTCCAGTCGAGGGCAAACGGAAAATCCGCCTGAGCAAAGGCAGCCCCTGTCAGGCCCAATGTTGCAGCAACAGCTGCGAGAGTCTTTTTCAGCATGTGAATATCCCCATATCGTCCGCGCCACGCTGCGTCACCACGGGCATAAACGGAATGCCAACCGTGCTGTTTGCCTAGGTTCTGCCCATCAGCGCAGCGTTATTGCCCGTTTTTATCTCATTTGCGCAATAAGTAGGCAAGGAACGTATCACAACCAAGTAGAAAATTTCTTTGGTCCAGTGTCATGAAACGCTGGGCAGCGCGTCGGCAACGTGGTTTTCTAACACCCATTGAACGACAAGATTTAAGGATGACTAGATGCGACAATTGCTTGCGCTTTCCCTGACCGCGTTTGCCACGATGGCCACCGCGCAGGACCAACCGAACACGGTTCTTGTGATGGACGGGTCGGGCTCCATGTGGGGGCAGGTGGAGGGCGTGGCCAAGATCACCATTGCACAAGAGGTTGTCGGTAATCTTCTCTCCGATTTCCCGGCAGAACAAGGGCTTGGCCTGACAGTTTACGGTCACCGCGAACGCGGCGAATGCACGGATATCGAAACAGTCGTGGCCCCTGCGCCCGGCACCGGCGCGCAGATCGCAAACGCCGTGAACGCGATCAAGCCGCTGGGCAAGACCCCGATGACCGATGCGGTGATCGCCGCCGCACAGGCGCTGCGCTATACCGAGGAAAAGGCGACGGTGATCCTTGTCAGTGACGGGGTCGAAACCTGCAATCCCGATCCCTGTGCCGCGGCACGGCTTCTTGAAGAGGCGGGCATTGATTTCACCGCCCATGTGATCGGCTTTGACATCGGGTCGGATGCCGAGGCGCTGGCCCAGATGCAGTGCATCGCGGATGAAACCGGCGGGCAATTCCTGACCGCTGACACCGCCGACCAGCTGACCGCGGCCTTGACGCAGGTCGCCGCAGCGCCCGAACCCGAACCGGAACCCGTTCTCGTTCAAACCGCGCTTTCTGCCGTGATCGAAGGCAGCGACACCCTCGTGTCTGGCCCGGTACTATGGGAATTGACGAGCAACACCGAAACCGTGCTGAGTGATACCGAAGGCAATCCGCTTGATCTGCAACTGCCCGAAGGGTCGTACACGGCGATCGCCTACAGTATGTCGCTCGAGACCGAGATGACACGGCAATTCGTGGCCATCGGAGAAACGGCAACCGTTCAGATCGCCTTTCCCGAACCACAGGAAACTGCCCGCGTTCTTGCCCCGGCCGAGGCCGTTGCTGGCAGCACGATCCAGGTCGGCTGGGTCGGACCGAACGAAAAAGAGGACTATATCGGGATAGGTGCCGCAGATGCGGAAGGCGGGGCGCAGTGGCAGAACTGGACCCGCACCACTGATGGCAACCCGGTTGACCTGCTGGTGCCGCCAACGCCCGGCCTGCACCTGATCCGGTATTTCAAGCGCGACGGGCGCGAACCGCTGGGTGAGGCGGAAATCATGGTCACACCGGCCACCGGAACGCTGAACGCCGTGGCCGAAGCGCCAGCGGGATCCGAGATCGTGGTCGACTGGACCGGGCCAGATTATGCCGAGGATTACATCGGCATCGGCCGAGTCGACGCACAAGGCGGTGCGGCCTGGGAGAACTGGGCCTACACGCGCACCGGATCGCCATTGAAACTGACCGTTCCGGCGGAACCCGGCGACTATACCATCACCTATTTCATGCGGCAGGACAGAACGCCCCTGACCAACATCGCCTTTACCGCAACCGACGTCACCGCACAGATCATCGCCCCGACCGAGGCAGAAGCCGGATCGACCATCGAGATTGGCTGGACCGGTCCGGATTATGCCGAGGACTATATCGGCATCGGCCGCGTCGACGCACAGGGCGGTGCGGCCTGGGAGAACTGGACCTACACACGTGAGGGCAGTCCGCTCAAGCTGGTTATTCCACCAGAACCCGGCGACTACCTGATCACCTATTTCCAGCGGCAGGATCGCACGCCTCTGGTGTCCGTGCCGATCACGTTAACCGCAGTGGGCGCGAGCATCACCGCCCCAACCGAGGCCACAGCAGGATCGACCATCCAGATCGGCTGGACCGGGCCGGATTATGCCGAGGACTACATCGGCATCGGCCGAGTCGACGCACAAGGCGGTGCCGCCTGGGAGAACTGGGCCTACACACGTGAGGGCAATCCGCTCAAACTGGTCATGCCACCAGAACCCGGCGACTACCTGATCACCTATTTCCAGCGGCAGGATCGCACGCCTTTAGCGTCGGTGCCGATCTCTTTGAAACCAGTGGAAGCGACTCTGGATGCCCCGGCCGAGGCCCCAATGGGATCGACCATCCAGGTGGCCTGGACAGGGCCGGATTATGCCGAGGATTACCTCGGCATCGGACGTGTGGACGCACAAGGCGGTGCTCAATGGGAGAACTGGGCCTATACGCGCGACGGGTCACCGACCGAGCTGTTGGTGCCGGCCACACCCGGTGAGTACCTCATCCGGTATTTCGTCCGTCAGGACAGGAGTGCAATCGCCGAAATTCCGATCACGGTGACCCCGGTCACCGCCACGCTGACCGCGCCTGAAACGACGGCGCCGGGATCGACCATCCAGATCGGATGGACCGGACCGGACTACAACGAGGATTACATCGGCGTTGGACTTGTGGGGGCAAGCGGCGGTGCGCAGTGGCAAAGCTGGGCCTATACACGTGACGGCAGCCCGGTGTCGATCACGCTGCCAGACACGCCGGGTGACTATGTGGTGCAGTATTTCATCCGTCAGGACCGGGACAGCATCGCATCGCTGCCGATCAAGGTGGAATAAAGCGGGCCGCTCTAGCCGAGGCTTTCGCCCCAATCCGCCAAACCCTGACGCCCTTGCGGCGTCAGGTCATAGACCCCTTTCTCGACCTTGCAGAACCAGCCGTAGTGATTGTCGCGCATCAGCGTTGTGGCATTCGAAACCCCGGTCGACTTGGCGACGATCGCGCCTTTCTCGGCCCCGGTTTCAGCCAGATACATCGCACAGCGCAGCGCATCCTGCCGGTAGGCGGTGACGATCCCGTGCCGCGTTGCGCCGCCCGCGTTCGGGTCGCCCTCGAGCCTTTGAAACGTCCGCAACAGCGCATCGCGCTTGGCCTTGGTGCGGCGCGGAACGTAGGGGCCGGGATCGCAGTGCACCTCGACGACACCATCCGCGCGGACCGTGAGGAACCCCAAACCAAGGCGACGGCACATGATCCTGTTTTCGCGCAGCGCGCGGCGCGCCGTGCGACCGGAGGGTTTGAGCACCGCGATATAGACAAGGTCGGTCAGCCGAAGCCGCGTCACAGCCTGATGATACAGAGTCAAGTTGAGCCGCAGCTTGAGTTCGACAACGACAGGCTCTTCGTCCCCACGCAGCGCCACCAGATCGACCGGGCCCACCTCGCCCTTCACGGTATAGCCCTGTGCCTCGAAAAAGGCCTTCACATGCGGGTAAAGATCGGCTTCACGCTCCATGCGCCATAAATGCGTGACTGTCTTGCTGCTGACAAGCGCAACGCCTAGCTTTGACAGGAACGACGACGAAAGGATGCCCCGATGATCATACGTCTGCTGTCGCTGCTGTGCTGCCTCGGGCTGGGTCTGGCTCAGCCTGCGCTTGCCGCCTGTTCCGGCAACGATCTTCGCCAGTCGCTTGGCCCCGAGGAGCAATCACGTCTGGACGCCGAAATCAGGGGCACGCCCTTTGCCCAGGGCAACCACTGGAAAGCGACGCGCGGAACGTCAACGCTGCACCTGATCGGGACGATGCATCTGGCCGATCGGCGCCTCGATGGTCCGGTGAGCCGCCTGCGCGACACCATCGAAAGCGCTGAGCTATTGCTGCTGGAAATGACCAATGAAGACGAAATTGCACTTCAAGACCGGCTGATGACCGATCCCAGCCTGTTGCTGATGCCCGACGCCACCCTGCCCGAACTGCTGGACGCAGCACAATGGGACCAGATGTCAGAGGCTTTGAACGCCCGTGGCCTGCCGCCCTTCATGGCGGCACGGTTTCAGCCGTGGTACGTGTCTGTCCTGCTGGCGATCCCGCCCTGTGTATCCGAAACCGATCTGTCCGAGGGCGGCATGGACGCGCGGATCGAAGAAATCGCGACTGCCGCAGGTATCCCTCGTGCCGCGCTGGAAGATGTCGAAACCATCTTTGCCGCCTTTGCCGAACAGCCCCGCGCGGTGCAGATCGACATGATGCTGTCGGCACTGGTCGACCCAGCGATCAGTGAGGATCTGTTTGCAACCTTGCTGGCCAGCTATTTCGACGAGGCCGCTGCCGAAGGCTGGGCCATGTCGTCGATCCTTGCCGAACGCTACAGCCCCATCGCGGCAGAGACGGCAGCCGATATCTTTGACACGATGGAGCAGGAACTGTTGATCGACCGGAACCGTGCATGGATTCCGGTTCTGCTTGAGGCGACACAAGCTCATGACACGATCATCGCAGCCTTCGGGGCAGCCCACCTACCGGGTCAGGACGGCGTACTTGCCCTGCTCGAAGCCGAGGGGTTCACGCTCGAACGGCTACCCTTCTGACGCGACGCGCCCTCGCACCTGACTGTCATCCTTGAGCAAGAGCGCAAGCGCGCCCATCGTCATGCCGACGCCGACAAGGATCAGCACAGGCGGCAGGGGTTGGCCCAGCGCCATTTCCCACAGGATCACCCAGCTTGGCGTCAGGTAGGTGTAGGCCATGACCTTGGCCGAGGGAATCCGCATGGTGGCATATTGCAGCAGCAGGAACGTCAGCGCACTGGCGAACACGGCCGTGTAGGCGATGGTCACCCAGACCACCGGGGGCAAAGCCGCCCAGTCCGTGTTCATCAGGGACGGAAAGCCGAAGACCAGCAACAGCAGCGCCCCGGTCACAAGCACGCCAAAGGTGAACACGGCGGGCCGTTCGCCCCGGTTCAGCTTGGGCACCAGCGGCGCATAGACCGCATGCGCGACACAGCCCACGAAATAGACCATTTCTCCACGCCCGATCCCGAAGGCCAGCAGCGCCGACAGATCCGCCCGGAAGATCACCCAAAGCGCACCGATCCCCCCAATGGTCAGCGCAATCGCCATGCGCCCGGTCAAGACCTGCCGCAAGAGCATCCAGCCGAACCCGGCAGCGATCAGCGGCGTCAAAGTGAACACGGCAGCCATCGACACAGGCGCCCCGGTTTTCAGGCCTTCGAACATCAGCACGAAATAGGCCACGAGGAACAGCGCCAGCACAAGGTACCGCCACGGCGCTCGCAAGGCCGATCGGTCCATGCCGCCGGTTGAAAAGACGAGAATGGCCAGGATGATCGCCGCAATCACGAACCGGACTGCGTTCAACGCCTCGGGCGCGATATGCGGCGCGGCCATCGACCCCAGTGAAAACGATCCGGCCACCAGAGCCGAAAAGGCCAGCATCGCCAGATGGCCGCGCCGTGCCTCGGTCATTTCAGGCATGGTCCGCGTCGAAGACTTTGACCGCTTCCTTGAGATGCGCCAGCAGAGCCTGCACTTTTGCGGTTCGGTGCAGATCCACATGGGTGACCAGCCAGAGCGGCGCTGTCCATTCCTCCTTGGAGGGCATCACTTCGACAAGGTCCGGATCGGCAGCCCCTTCCGCCACCGGCATGAACCCGATCCCGGCACCGCTGCGCACGGCGCGGGTCATGCTGTAGGTATCGGTCGCCCGGAAAACCACGCGCTCATAGGGTACCTTGCTGCGCAGCCAGACCTCGAACGGCGCACGGCTGTCGGGATTGTCGTTACCGACAAAGAAATGGTCCGCCAGATCGCTGTCATCCTTGGGCAAACCGTGCTTTCCAACATAGCTCTTGGAAGCAAAGAGGCCGATCCTGAGCCGCGTAAGCGGTTGAACCACGTTGTCGGGCTCATCGGGCGCCGAGCCGGCCCGGATCGCCACATGTGCCTCGCCGTATTCAAGCCGGAAGACGCGCGCATCGGTCAGATACCGCACCACGACGCCCGGATAGCCCTCCTTGAAGTCCGCAAGGACCGGAACCAGAAAATTCGACAACTCGACGATGGAGGTGACCATGAGTTCGCCACTCACGTCAGCCCCGCGCCCGCGGATGCGCCCGACCAATTGCTGCAACTGGTCCTCGGTGGTCTGGGCAACGCGGGCCAGGTCCTCGCCGGATTCGGTTGGGGTATAGCCTCGGGCATGACGCTGGAACAGCTTGACGCCAAGCCGCCCCTCGAGCGCGTCGATATGGCGAATGACCGTGGCGTGGTGAACGCCCAGAACCTCGGCTGCACCGCTCACCGTGCCCTGCCGCGCAACCTGGTATGCGGTGCGCACCTCGTCCCAATGTTCCATTGTCACCCTCTGTGCAGCGATTCACATGTTATGCGCATTTCTTCCCATTTCGTGCGCACGTGCAAGTGCATAGATACCGATGACATAGAAACAATCCCGTGAGTGGACATTCGAAATGACACAGACCGTTCTTCGCATAGACGCCTCCGCCCGCCGCGATGGCTCGGAAAGCCGCGCCCTGACACAGCGCATTGTTGACCGGCTTGACCCCCAAAATATCATACACCGCGATCTGGCTACCGCGATCCCGACAATTGACTCTGATTGGCTGGCTGCGAACTGGACCAAGGAAGATGAGCGTTCGGACGAACAGCGCGCCACACTGGCCCTGTCGGACAGTCTGATCGAGGAAATCAAGGCAGCCGACACACTGGTCATCGGCACCCCGATCTACAATTTCGGCATTCCGGCCAACCTCAAGGCCTGGATCGACCAGATTGCCCGCGCCGGGCTGACCTTCCGCTATACCGAAGCTGGCCCCGAAGGTCTGCTGACTGGCAAACGCGCGATCATCGCCATTGCTTCGGGCGGCACGCAGGTGGGATCCGATATCGACTTTGCCAGCGGATACCTGCGCCATGTGCTGGGCTTTGTCGGCATTACAGATGTCCAGGTCGTCGCGGCGGACCAGCTGATGGTCGACGCGGACGCCTCGCACGCCAAGGCGAACGCCGCTCTTGAGGCCCTCGCAGCCTGAACGCAGCCAAACAAACAGGCGCGCGGCTTGACTCCGCGCGCCAATCTGGCCTAAACGCCGATCAATTCCGGGAAGCCCGACTTTCCGGTCCCTTGGACTCGGTCCGGGATCGCCCTCCACCAGCGTGTTACGCCCGTGGGGGCGTACGTGTTTTGCGGCACTCCTTTGGAGAGTCGTTTGGTATATCCGCCGCTGGTCCTTACATCTGGATCACACCAGCGGCAAAGGAGGCGAAAGCCCATGTTTGAAAATCTGTCCGACCGCCTAGGCAGCGTCTTTGATCGGCTGACCAAGCAGGGCGCGCTGTCCGAGGATGACGTCAAGACGGCGCTGCGCGAAGTGCGCGTTGCCCTGCTCGAAGCTGACGTGTCGCTGCCGGTCGCCCGCGACTTCATCAAGGCGGTGCAGGAAAAGGCGACGGGTCAGGCTGTCACCAAGTCGATCACCCCCGGCCAGCAGGTCGTCAAGATTGTCCATGACGAACTCAAGCATGTTCTGACCGGCGACGAAGACCCCGGCAAACTCAAGATCGACAACGCGCCCGCACCGATCCTGATGGTCGGTCTGCAGGGCGGCGGTAAAACCACCACCACCGCCAAGATCGCCAAGCGCCTGAAAGAGCGCGAAGGCAAGAAGGTACTGATGGCGTCGCTCGACGTGAACCGTCCCGCCGCTATGGAGCAGCTTCAGATTCTCGGCGCGCAGATTGGCGTCGATACGCTGCCCATCGTCAAGGGTGAAAGCCCGGTCGCCATCGCCAAGCGCGCCAAGACACAGGCGAGCCTTGGCGGCTACGATGTCTACATGCTCGACACCGCGGGCCGACTGTCCATCGACGAAGAGCTGATGGCGCAGGTCGAAGCGGTGCGCGACGTTGCCAACCCGCGCGAAACGCTGCTGGTGGTCGATGGCCTGACAGGTCAGGACGCCGTGCACACCGCCGTGAATTTCGACGAACGCATCGGCATCAGCGGCGTCGTTCTGACCCGCATGGATGGCGACGGACGCGGTGGTGCTGCCCTGTCGATGCGCGCCGTGACAGGCAAGCCGATCCGTTTTGTCGGCTTGGGCGAAAAGATGGACGCGCTCGAAACCTTCGAGCCGGATCGTATTGCGGGCCGCATCCTTGGCATGGGCGACATCGTAGCACTTGTAGAAAAGGCGCAGCAGACGCTCGAGGTCGAACAGGCCGAGCGCATGATGAAGCGGTTCCAGAAGGGTCAGTTCAACATGAACGACCTCAAGATGCAGCTTGAACAGATGATGAAGATGGGCGGCATGGAAGGCATGATGGCCATGATGCCCGGTGCCGCCAAGATGCAGAAGCAGATGGATGGTGCAGGTATCGACGACAGGATGCTGCGCCAGCAGATCGCGCTGATCCAGTCGATGACCAAGAAGGAACGCGCCAACCCGCTGATCCTTCAGGCCAGCCGCAAGAAGCGCATCGCCAAAGGGGCCGGCATGGAAGTGTCCGAGCTCAACAAACTGCTCAAGATGCAGCGCCAGATGTCCGACATGATGAAGAAGATGGGCAAGATGGGCAAAGGCGGCATGCTGAAACAGGCCATGAAGGGCATGTTCGGCAAAGGCGGCGGCAGCCCCGAAGAGATGATGGGCCAGATGGACCCGAAGGCGCTGGAGCAGGCCGCCAAGGCGATGGGTGCCAAGGGTGGCATGCCTGGCATGGGCGGCATGGGTGGCTTGCCGCCGGGCCTCAGTGGGTTCGGCAAGAAGAAGTAAATCTCGATGCTTGAAGCCCCTGTCATATCCACGCCGCGATTGCGGCTGCGTCCACATCGCATGGACGACATGGAAGCCCTCTGGGCCTTCTACCAAACGCCGCGCGCTGTCTATGTCGGTGCACCCAAGGACAGGACACATCTGTTCTACGGGCTGTCCTCCGAAGTGGTCGCGTGGGACTGGATGGGGCACGGGGCGTGGGCCGTCGATACAGCAGAAGGCGATTTTATCGGCCAGTTGGCGATCACCCAGCCGCCACATTTCCCAGAGCGCGAAATCGGGTGGACTCTGTTCGAGACCGCCGAGGGCAGAGGCTACGCGACCGAGGCAGCAACCGCCGCTCTGGGTTGGGCGTGGGAACAGGGTTTCGACACGCTGGTAAGCTACATCACGCCTGAAAATACGCGCTCGCGCGCTCTGGCCGAACGGCTTGGTGCCGCACTGGACCCTGAAGCGCCACTGCCCGAGGGCGAAACCGCCGAGGAAACCGTTGTCTACCGCCACAGCCCGGACATCGACGGCAGTCCGGAGGCCTACGCATGAGCCTGACCAACGCGCCCACACTTGAAACCGACCGCCTGATCCTGCGCGGCCCTGAAAAGGCCGATGCAGACGCGATAATTGCGTTTCTGATGGACGCCACGCGCGCGGCGGGCTTTGGCGGCTATACCAACCGGTCGGATTCATGGCGCTGGTTCGCGTTGAATGTCGGCCACTGGCACTGGCACGGCTATGGATACTTCACGATCCAGGACAAGGCGACGGGAAAACCGGCGGGGATCAGCGGTATCTGGAACCCCGAAGGCTGGCCGGAACCCGAGGTGGGTTGGGTCGTGTTCGACCGGTTCGAGGGCAAGGGCATCGCGTTCGAGGCTGCAACCCGCGCCCGTCGCTGGGCTTATGACGATCTGGGCTTCACCACGCTGACCTCCAACATCGTGCCCGGCAATACCCGGTCGATCCGCTTGGCCGAGCGGATGGGCGCTGTCTACGAGCGGACCTACGACAATCCGAACATGGGCGAAGACATGCTGTACCGTCACCCCGGTCCGGAGGCGCTGGCATGACTTTGGACATCCCCGTGATCGAAACGGAACGGCTGATCCTGCGCGGTCCGCGCGAAAGCGATTTCAACGCCTTTGCGGCGTTTTCCGAATCCGACCGCGCGCGCTTTGTCGGCGGCCCCTACCCGCGCCATCGCGCCTGGGGCGGGTTTCTTGCCACCTACGGTCATTGGGCGCTGCGCAGCTATGGCATGTGGATGCTGGAAGATCGCAGCAGCGGCAAAACTGCAGGTCGTATCGGTTTCATCTTCAACGAAAGCTGGGACGAACCCGAACTTGGCTGGCATCTGTACGATCCGTTCGAAGGCAAGGGCATCGCCTTTGAGGCCGCAACCGCCGCGCGGACCTATGGCGCGGCGCATTTCGGATTGGATGGCGTGATCTCGTATATCGAGCCGGACAACGCGCGGTCCATCGCCTTGGCAAAACGGCTTGGGGCAGCATATGAACGCGACGGGACCGTCGCGGGTCATCCCTGCCATGTCTACCGCCATCCTCGGCAGGAGGTCGCATGACAGGTCACCGCGACATTCCGGTTCTGGAAACCAAGCGCCTGCTACTGCGCAGCCCCAAAGCCGAGGATTACCCGGACTTCAAGGCGACGTTCGCGTCCTATCGGTCGCGCTTCATGGGTGGGCCACTCAATGGCTACGAGGCGTGGATGCTTTATGCCGCCGAAATCGGGCATTGGGAAATCCGCGGCTTCGGCATGTGGATGGTGCATCTCAAGGACACCGATGAGACCGTCGGCATGGCCGGTGGCTGGTCACCCGCGAAATGGCCAGAGCGCGAGATCGCGTGGATCATCTGGCCGGATCGCGCGGGCAAGGGCTATGCGCTCGAAGCAACCGTGCGCGTGCGCCGGTATTTCTACGAGGACAAGGGATGGGAGACCGCGGTCAGCTATCTTGACCCCAAGAACCTCGACAGCATCCGCCTCGCCGAACGGCTTGGCGCGAAAAAGGACCCCGAGGCGCGCACCGTTGACGGCAGCGATGTCGTCTATCGTCACCCAAGCCCCGATGCCCTGCGCGGCAGCCAGTTGGCCCACGGGATCGACATGGAAATCGCGCATTACCAAGACCCCCTGTTCAAACCGAAAGGCTGGGCCATTGACTGAGATGACCATCGACCCCGTGACCCGCGCCGCAGAACTGCTCAAGGGTCACCGCAAAAGCATTGACCGGCTGGACGCGATCCTCGTGTTCACGCTGGCGGAACGGTTCAAACACACGCAGGCCGTGGGTGTGCTGAAAGCGCAACACGACCTCCCGCCCTCAGACCCCGCGCGCGAAGCGACACAGATCGCGCGGCTCGAAGAGCTTGCGACCCAGGCCGACCTTGACCCTGAGTTCGCCAAGAAATTCCTGAATTTCATCATTCAGGAAGTCATCAAACACCACGAACAAAAACAATCCTGACAGCACAGCCTGTCGGTCGGACAACCTTAGGAGAATACCTCATGTCTATCAAAATTCGTCTTTCCCGCGGCGGCTCCAAAAAGCGCCCCTTCTACCGTATCGTCGCCGCAGACAGCCGCATGCCGCGCGATGGCCGCTTCATCGAGAAGCTGGGCACCTATAACCCGCTCCTGGCCAAAGACAGCGAAGACCGCGTGAAGATGGATGTCGAGCGCGTCCAGTACTGGCTGAGCCAGGGCGCACAGACAACAGACCGCGTGTCGCGCTTCCTCGAAGCGGCTGGCGTTGTCGAAAAGAAAGAGCGCAACAACCCCAAGAAAGCCCTCCCGGGCAAAGCCGCTCAGGAACGTGCCGATGCCAAGGCCGCCAAGGCAGCAGCCGCTGCCGAAGCAGATGCCGCTCCGGCCCCCGAAGAAGCAAGCGCGGAATAATCGCGCAATGCCTTCGCAGATGGCCGGCCCACCCGGCCATCTGCACGTTTGGCTGTCATAAGACAGCACCCTTCTTTTCCCCTGTTGTCATCTTGCCACAACGCCACCTTAGGGTGAGCGTGTCTTTGCGTGCATGCTTGTAAATCTGCCACAAAGCTTGACCCCGCGTCGCCGTCGCGCCATGTCGCATAACAACTGCCCCTTACCTTCAGGACACATATCATGATCGCGCGCTTCGCCACTGTCTCCAGCCTTGCCCTTGGTCTTGCGGTTCCGGCCTATGCTGCCGGTCCGGGCGAAACCAGCGCCCAGACGGACGTGATGGCCCCCGCGCCCGTGGCGGTTTCGCCGCGTCCTCAGCTTGTCTTTACCCTGCGCGGCGGCGTGGCCTCGGCGCCGGAATATTTCGGGTCCGACGAATATGCCGTCGCTCCCGACCTTGGGTTTCGCTTCAATTTCCTGTCCCTGCGCAATGGCCGCAGCTTTGGCAATCCTGATCCCTGGGCCGACAGCATGGGCCTGACCTTTGGTGGCACGTTCCGGTTCATCCAGGAACGCAAGACCGACGATTTCAGCGAACTGGCTGGACTCGACGACATCGACGCAGCGGTCGAACTGGGTGTCTCCATGCGCTACGGCACCGAAAATTTCGCGGCTTTCGGCGAAGTACGTCGCGGGTTCGGTGGACATGAAGGCTGGGTCGGCGAAGTTGGGGCCGATGCGATCCTGCGTCCGTCCGACCGTCTGCGCCTGTCCGTGGGACCGCGGCTGTTCTTCGGCGACGACGCCTATAGCGACACGTATTTCGGCATCACCCCCGCCGAAGCGAGCGCGGCCCTGCCCGCCTATGATCCCGACGGCGGCATGGTGTCCGCAGGTGTGGAATTCGGCGCGCGCTACCAGCTCAATGATGTCTGGGGCCTCGAAGGTGCCGTGACATGGGAAAAATTCACCGATGACGCTGGCGACAGCCCGATTGTCGAACAGGGGTCGGACGAACAATGGGGCGTGCGCTTTGGCGTCACCCGCGTGTTCAGCATCGGCGGCTGATCTCGTCCGCAGGCAATTGCCTCTGACTGCCGGTCTGGTCTATCCAGTCGTTCAAAGCGACCGGGAGCATGTTCGGTGAGTGAGAAAATCTGTGTTGGAGCAATTGCGGGGGCCTTCGGGGTCAGAGGTGAAGTGCGCATCAAGAGCTTTACCGCCATTCCCGAAGACATCGCCCGCTATGCCCCGCTGGAAAGCGAAGACGGCAGACGCAGCTTTTCGGTCAAAATCACGCGGCAGGTCAATAACGGCCTTGCCGCGCGCCTGTCCGGCATCTCCACAAAGGAAGAGGCCGACGCCCTGCGCGGGACACAGCTTTTCGTGCCGCGCGAAAGGCTGCCGTCGCTTCCCGATGACGAATTCTACCACACCGACCTGATCGGCCTCGAGGTGACCGACACCGGCGGTGCGCCTTTGGGCAAGGTCTTGTCTGTCATCAACAACGGCGCCGACGACCTGCTTGAACTTAGCGCGCCGGGCCAGAAACAGACCGTGCTCTTGCCCTTCACCAAGGCTGTAGTTCCGACGGTGGATCTTGCACAGGGCCGCATCGTGGCGGATCCCCCCGAAGGCTTGTTTTCGTGACGACACGGATCGTCATTCACGCGGGCTTTCACAAGACAGGCACGACAAGCGTTCAATCCATGTTACGCGAGAACGCAGCCCTGCTGGAGCCGCATGTCCGCGTCTACCTCAAGGACGCGTTCGAGGGTCTGACCGAAAGCGCGCGCAGCTTTTCCGTCGATCCCACGAAAAAGACACTGGTGCCGGTTGCCCGTTTCGCCACCGCGTTTTTCAACCAGGTCGCGCTTGACGACCCACGGCCGATCCTGATGTCGTCCGAAGATCTGGCCGGCCACATGCCCGGTCGTCATGGGCTGGAATGTTACGACAGCGCCGGTCTCGTGATGAAGGCTCTCAGCGATGCCGCCTTCCTGCGCTTTGGCAAGGACACCGATCTGACATTCTACTTTTCCACCCGAACGCGGGAGCCGTGGCTGCGCAGCACATGGTGGCAGAACCTGCGCAGCACCCGCCTGACCGATGATTTCCAGACCTACAGCAGCCAGTTCGAAGCGGCGCGCAACCTTGATGACATCCTCGAGGAAATCGCGCTGGACGTGGCCCCGGCCCATGTGACGTCGTTCCTTCTGGAAGAGGCCAAGGACCTGCCGCTTGGGCCGATTGATCCATTGCTGACGCTCCTCGACCTGACCGAGCTTGACCGTGCCATGCTGACCGTGTTGCCGCCGGAGAACGTGCAGCCCGATCTGGGCATCGACGCGGTGTTCCTTGCGCTCAATCAAAGCGCGTTGCCGGAAAAGGACGTGCAGGAGGCCAAGCGCATCGTCCGCAAGATGGCGCGGCGGCTCGATCCCTGAGCTTGCCTAGATTTCGCCCTGAAATCGCCGCGTCGATGCCCGGTTTGAGGCAAGAATTTGCCACTCCCTTTGGGTAACTGTCTTGAGTTGCACTTGGGGAAGCTGCCGTGGGTCGCGTGAAACATCGATTATTGCTGGTGTCTGCCGCGCTCTCTCCGGGTGTGGTGACGATCACGTTGCAGGAATTCGCGGTCTCACTTGCCTTCATGGTTCTCGGCATCTTCGGCGCCCTGAGCATTGCGGCGGCAACGATTGCCCTTTTCCCGCAGGTCGGCCCCTCGTCCCTGACCAGCAAGGAACCTAAAAAGACGTACCCGTCTCTTCTGGTATCCTCGGCATTTTCCAGCCTGAGAACCATGGCGCCCGATCCGCTGGTGATCCGCGCCACGCTTCAAACGCTGATCAGCCCCACGCCAAAGGTGCCTCGTTTTGTCACGGACGAGGACCAGATCGCGATGGTGCTGGCCCAGATCATCGCGCGTTGGGACATGTCGGACCTCTCGCAATTAAACGACGACCAGGTCCGCGAGCTTTGGCTGGTGGAACGTTTGATGCGTGCAAGCCCAGCTGAGGCAGGCGCGCTGGCCCATTTTTTCGCCTCACCGAACGCGATGCTCGCCATGCGCGACGTTCTTGCAGGGACCGAACCTGTCTGACCTGTGGCCTTTCCGGCAACAAGCCACTAAATCCGTCGGCGTCACCGAAAGGCAGCGCAGATGGACGAGCCCAAATCCCCACCGCAACGATCCCATGGCCGCAAGACCATGCGCCCGACGCTGGTCCCGCGCGACCTGATGGAAGACGCGCCGGAACTGGCCCGCGTCTGGAAGGCACAGGTGATCACGCTTTTGCCAGAGGCGTTTCCCGGTGTGTTGGGACTGTCCCTGACCGGACGGGCGCTCAGGGACGGACTATGGCAGCTGGAAACCGTGCCGCTGCGCCAGTTCGGCGAAGGCAAGCACCGCAATGTCGATGACACGCCCGCCGGTGGTGGCGCAGGCATGGTGCTGCGTCCTGACGTGATGGCAGACGCCATCGACCACGCCCGCGTCCGCATCGCACCGATGGCCCCGCTGATCTATCTCAGCCCACGCGGCAGGCCATTGACCCAGAAGCTGGCGCAACAGCTTGCCGCCGGTCCCGGTGTGACACTGATCTGCGGGCGGTTCGAAGGGTTGGATCAACGGGTGATCGACCACTACAACATCATCGAGGTGAGCCTCGGCGACTTTGTCCTGACCGGCGGCGAAATTGCAGCGCAGGCGATGATCGACGCCACCGTGCGCCTGTTGCCCGGTGTTTTGGGCAACGAGGCATCGACCGAGGAAGAAAGCTTTTCCGACGGGCTCCTGGAACATTCGCAATACACCCGCCCCGCCACATGGCGCGGAATGGAGATCCCGCCTGTCCTGATGTCGGGTCACCATGGCGAAATCGCCAAGTGGCGGCGCGCGCAATCCGAAGACCTGACCCGTGACCGACGCCCGGACCTCTGGGAGACCCACCAGACGCGGCGCAAGACGGACTAGACGCACTCATTCGGTCCTTGATTTAAGACGGCGCTTCTGGTTTACGGCGCGTGTTCTGGGTGTCAGCCCGGTGCGGTGATTCCGTGTGGTCTTCGGACATGGCAAAATCGCACCCTTCCCGAACATGACAAGACAAAGACGACCTGATCTCTGGCGGGCGCTCCGATCATTCGGAACAGGCGGACCCGGACGAAGACCAAGAGCTCTGAGGACGCGCACACCTTTGCGGAGCAACCGCAAGCAGTTTTAGGAGAGAAGCGATGAACCTGATCGCTCAGTTGGAGGCGGAACAGATTGCCGCCCTCGGGAAGACCATTCCCGATTTCAAAGCCGGCGACACCATCCGCGTCGGCTACAAAGTGACCGAAGGCACTCGTACCCGTGTCCAGAACTACGAAGGCGTCTGCATCAGCCGTCGTCAGGGTTCCGGGATCGCAGGGTCCTTCACGGTCCGCAAGATTTCGTTCGGTGAAGGCGTGGAACGTGTGTTCCCGCTCTATTCCACGAACATCGACAGCATCGAGGTTGTCCGCCGTGGCCGCGTCCGTCGCGCCAAGCTGTACTACCTCCGTTCGCGTCGCGGCAAATCGGCCCGTATCGCAGAAGATGCCAACTACAAACCCGCCAAGGGCGCAGACGCGTAAGGATTGCCGAGATGAAAAAAGACATCCATCCCGAATACCACGTCATCAACGTCAAGATGACCGATGGCACCATGCTCGAGATGCGTTCGTGCTGGGGCAAGGAAGGCGACACGCTGTCGCTCGATATCGACCCGACAGTGCACCCGGCCTGGACAGGCGGTAGCTCGCGCCTGCTCGACTCCGGCGGTCGCGTGTCGAAGTTCAAGAAGAAGTACGAAGGTCTCGGCTTCTAAGCCACGCCTTCTGTGCAGTTCTCGAAAGCCGCTCCAAATTGGGGCGGCTTTTTTGTTGCCTGCAATTTGCACATGCAGAGGGCACATGACCCGGTCTTGTTGGACGATGGGGCGTCACGATCCTTTTGTATTTCGAACCAGTGATCTAGGCTCAAGCCACCGCTCCGGTTTCGCTTGAAGGAATTGTCGATTGGACATTGAGCCAGTTATTTCAGCGCTCATCCTGTTTGGACTGGCGATGACGGCCGGCATGTTCAACGTGGTCAAAATCATCACGATATACGAAGCCAAACACGAGCTCAGGCACGGATCGGCAGGTTGGATCAAAGCGATCTCAGGCTGGTCGCTGATCGTGATCTGGGTTCTCGTCACCTGGTTCCTGTCCACCATCATCGGGGATTGGTACGTCAGTGGCGATATCGAGGGCGCGATGGCACGGGCTGAACTGCGGTTGTGGGTCATGCTCGAAATCATTTCCGCTGTTATCGACTCAGATTCATGATTGAACCAGCCACCAGCCAATCCGAACTGCTTTGTCAGAGCTGCGGCGGTCAATGCGCCTTTGACCCCGCCCAACACGATCTGCTGTGTCAAAACTGCGGAACGCTACGGCCTTTAGCCAGCGATACCGATCATGAAGCGGCAGAGGAATTTCCATTCGATCCGGACAAACCGCAACGCGAACCGCCAAGCTTGCTTGGGGACCATATTCATCAATGCGAAACCTGTGGTGGAGCGGTCGTTTTTACCGATCCGGCCCTGTCGGAACGATGCCCATACTGCAACGGGTCGGTCGTTCTTGCGACCGAGGAAAAGGCGTACGAGACCATGGCGCTTGTCCCGTTCCGCATAGATCGCGTCGTTGCAGAACGCTCTGTGACAGAGTGGATCAGCCATCGCTTCGCCGCCCCCAATGACCTTGGTCACGTCATATCCAAAGGCAGCGTCGCCGGGATTTACGCTCCGTTCTGGACCTTCGATTCCAAAGAAGCGATCCAATACTGGGCCTCCTACACGACCGGATCCGGTGACAAGCGCCGCAGGCACCATGTGTCGAACAAGATGAACGTGCATTTTGACGACCTTCTGGTACCCGCGTCAGAGCATGTCACACCCCTCATCCGGGACGGTATCCTGCATGACTTTCAACCGGGCTATCTGCGGCCTTACAAGGCAGGATACCTTGCAGGCTTTGCGGCAGAGCGGCATCATTGGACGGTGGGCAAAGGATTGCGGATGAATGCCCAGGACAAGGATCTGCTGATCCGGAACAAGATCAAGAAACACGTCGGCAAATCCGGCACGCGCGTGGATCGGTACAGGACCGACACCAGTGGGATTCACTACCGGCGTATCCTGCTCCCCGTCTGGATCATGCACTACGAGTACGGCGGCAAACCCAAGCGCGTGGTGGTTTCGGGCATTGATGGACGAACCTATGGCGAACGGCCCTTTTCGCCTTGGAAGCTTGCCGCATATTCTGCATTTCTGACGGCAGTGACCATGATGATGGGGCTGACTTGGGGGGCCTCGGTCGTGCCCTAGCGTGACGAGATGGTCTCATGAAAACCGTGGCGCCTATGGGTCGCGGATGCACCGTTCCGCAAGGGATTCCCGGCTTTTGCGCATCTGGCGTTGCAACCGCCAGCGTCTATGCGCATAGCTGATCAAAAGGATGCAAGAGCACAAAACATGGCGCACATTATCGTTGTCGGAAATGAAAAGGGCGGTGCCGGGAAATCTACCGTGTCGATGCATGTTGCCACGGCGCTGGCGCGTATGGGGCACAAGATCGGCGCGCTGGACCTCGATCTGCGGCAAAAGACGATGGGCCGCTACATCACCAACCGTATGAAGACGCTCGAAAGCGAAGGTCTGGACCTGCCAACCCCGCGCTACCTCGAGCTGCCCGAAATCGACCCCGACAGCCTGCAACCGGGCGAGAACATCTATGATCACCGCCTGTCCGCCGCTGTGGCGGAACTCGAACCCGGCAGCGATTTCATCCTGATCGACTGCCCCGGATCGCACACCCGCCTGAGCCAGGTGGCGCATTCGCTGGCCGACACGCTGATCACGCCTCTGAATGACAGCTTTGTCGATTTCGACCTTTTGGCACATACCGACTCAAGTGGCGAAAAGATCGAAGGTCCGTCGGTCTATTCCGAAATGGTCTGGAATGCCCGCCAGCTGCGCGCTCAAGCCGGCCTGCCCCCTATCGACTGGGTGGTCCTGCGCAACCGTCTGGGGGCGCAGCAGATGGTCAACAAGGCCAAGATGGAAAAGGCCCTCGAACGCCTGTCCAAGCGGATTGGTTTCCGTGTGTCGCCGGGCTTTAACGAGCGGGTGATCTTCCGCGAACTTTTCCCCCGCGGCATGACCCTGCTTGACCTCAAGGAAGCGGGCGTCAAACAGCTCAACATCTCGAACATCGCCGCGCGGCAGGAATTGCGGGACCTCATCAAGTCGCTCAACCTGCCGGGTGTTTCGGTCACGTTCTAAGCCACTGGTCCGCTTTTGCGCGCAGCCTATCTCTGCGCAAGGCACACAGCAGGCAAGGTGCAGGGCATGACCGGACCAACCCGAAACGAATTGTGGTTCCGCTTGCTGTTCAGCCTTGCTGGGCTTGTGCTATTGGTTGTGACCATCATGGTGCGCGGCATCGCCAATGCCGCCGCGCTGATCGAAGTTGTCGGCATCGCCGGGGCGTTCTTTGGCGGCACGGCAATATGGTCCGCGCTCAGGCTTTGGCATCACCGCGACTGACTTGCCTTGGACGGATGGCTGGTGTCTGATCCCGGGAAAAAGGACCGCGCCATGCCAGCCCCCCTCAATCGTTTCAAAGCATCCCTGACCTTGGACACCCCAACGCTCGGGCTCTGGCTTGCGCTTGGCACCGGATACGCCGCCGAGATCGCAGCCTCTGCCGGGTTCGACTGGCTGCTGATCGATGGCGAACATGCGCCCAACGATCTGGTGACCATCCATCAGCAACTTATGGCGCTGTCCGGCCATCCCGTGTCCCCGGTGGTGCGAATCCCCCACAATGACCCCGCCCTGATCAAGCAGGTGCTCGACCTTGGTGCGCAATCGCTGCTGTGCCCGATGGTCAATTCGGCAGACGAGGCGCGCGCCATCGTGCAGGCAACGCGCTACCCGCCGAACGGCATTCGCGGCGTCGGACACATGCTGGGCCGGGCGTCAGCCTTCAACGGCGTCCAGGATTATTTGGAAACGGCTGAAAATCAGATTTGTCTTATTGTTCAGGCTGAAAGTGTCGCCGCGATGGACGCTTTGGAAGAGATCTGTGCGGTGGACGGTATCAACGGCGTGTTCATCGGCCCGGCCGATCTGTGCGCGGATATGGGTCTTTTGCCCGACATCACCCATCCCGAGGTCCGCGCCGCCGTTCAGGACGGCCTGCGCCGCATCCGCGCAACCGGCAAGGCGGCGGGCATCATCGACGGTGATCCTGCGCTCATTCAGCAGGATATCGACGCTGGGGCAAATTTCGTGGCGCTTGGGGCGGATGTACTCTTGCTGGCAGATGCCATGCGCGGGTTGACCAAAACGTGGAAAGCCCGGACCGCCTGATCCGGGCTTTGCCTTTTGGCGTGAGTGGTGGCGGGTCGTCTTATTCCGCCGGTACGGCAGCCGCAGTCACGGCGCGGCGTGTGAAATGCTGCCGGTTGAGGCGCAGCACCAGTGCGATGGCGACGATCTGCGCCGCGATTGCGATGGCGGTTACCCCCCAGAAAACCGCTCCGAACTTCTCGATCGCGCCTGCCGCAACCAACCCCTTGTTGACGAAGAAGTGGAGCATCACAGACAAAGCAACGGCGGGACACACCAGCGCATACGATCCGGGCGAAGTCTTGGAACCCATGACGAAGTCGCTGAAATATCCCTGACGCATCATCACGACGGCGCCCAGCAGCAGGAACACGACCTGAACCGACAAGAGCCGCGCGAGGAAGATCATGGTTTCACCCGCCTGTTCGTGCACGTCGAAGGCAACATGAAGACCGTGGCCTTGGCGCAGGAACAGGATGCCCAGCACGGTCACGATCGGCACGATGATCATCAGGGTCGGACCGGCCTCGCGCGCAGTGCCGTGCTGCAACATCGATGCAAAGGCGGTGATGGCGGCAACAACGGTATAGAGGATGGCCGCAACGCCAAAGAAGGTGGACAGGATCAGTGCAACGGCAACAGTGGTGGCCGAGGTGCTCATCGCGGCGGGTGCCGCAAAGCCGACACCGACCATCGCGATGCTGAAGGCGGGCAGAAGTTGCGCAAAGGAATTATGCGCGGTCACGTCGAATACGCCGCCTGTGGACAGGACACGGCCAAGGAAGGCTCCGATCATGCGGAAGGCCAGCACACCGATGGCGGCAAAGGCGATCAGGGCCATCGGGAACAGGTATTCCACCACGCTCCAAAGCTGCGGCACGAAGACCAGTCCGACGATGAACATCGCGTTGACGCTCATGGCCAGCGCAAGCGGCATCGCCAGAAGCGTCGCTTCGGCGTTGGTGTCGCGCAACTTGGCGTAGGCGTCGGTTGTCTTGAATGCCGACAGCGATTGCAGGTTCCAGATCAGCGACTTGATGTTGAGAAAGGCAAAGACGGCAATCCCGATCACCGCTACAGCAATTGCGGTTTGCATCGGCAGACCACCCGTCGCAAAGGCCGCCGCGATGTCCTCGAACACCGGGACTGGCTGTCCGGGATGGGGCACCCAGAACATCAGGAACATGAAGAACGATACCGCGATCCCCCCGGCCCCGAGCGAAGCAAGGAAGTAGATCGGTGAATAGCTGTCTGCGGGTCTGGTGACGGAACGATCCATGGTGAGCCTCCTTATATTCCGATTTCAGAATATAAATACATTCTAATTACGGAATGTAAAGTATCTCGCTCTGCCTGTCCGCGGACACAGCCGCGCCATGGTTGAAAAACACTTAACAGGAAACGCAATATCTTGTGGATAAACAACGCCACTCAACCACATGCGGAAGCAAATCGTTGACTCAGCGCCAAAGCCCGCGACACACTGTCCGCCAACGCGGGAATCAGGCAGGCTTTACGGGTGCGCTTTTCCAAACTCCGTCTGACAGGCTTCAAAAGCTTTGTTGACCCCACCGATCTGATCATCGCCGATGGTCTGACCGGCGTTGTGGGGCCGAACGGCTGTGGCAAATCCAACCTGCTCGAAGCGCTGCGCTGGGTCATGGGCGAAAACCGCCCGACCGCGATGCGCGGCGGCGGCATGGAAGACGTGATTTTTGCCGGGGCCGCCACGCGGTCTGCACGCAATTTTGCCGAAGTGTCGATCCAACTTGAAAACACCGACCGGCTGGCCCCGGCGGGTTTCAATGACCAGGACCAGATCGACATTGTCCGCCGCATCACCCGCGACGTGGGCAGCGCCTACAAGGTCAACGGCAAGGATGTCCGCGCCCGCGACGTGCAGATGCTCTTCGCCGATGCTTCCACGGGCGCACATTCGCCCGCGCTGGTGCGTCAGGGCCAGATCAGCGAGTTGATCAACGCCAAGCCAAAGAACCGCCGCCGCATCCTCGAGGAAGCGGCGGGCATCTCCGGCCTTTACCAGCGCCGTCACGAAGCGGAACTGAAGCTGAACAGCACTGAGGCGAACCTGTTGCGCGTCGATGACGTGATCGAGCAGCTGGCCGCCCAGCTTGGTCAACTGGCCCGCCAGGCCCGGCAAGCCGCCCGCTACCGTGCGATTGGCGAAGAACTGCGTCATGCCGAAGGGCTGCTGCTGTATCGCCGCTGGAAAGACGCTGACCTCTCCCGCGCCGAGGCCGATGCGCAACTGCGCGAGCGCACCACCGAGGCCGCACGTGCCGAAACCGCCGCGCGCGAAGCGACCAAGGCGCGCGAATTGGCCGATGGCGCCCTGCCCACGCTGCGCGAAGAAGCCGCCATTGCTGCGGCCATTGTGCAACGCCTCTCGCTCCAGCGCGACACGCTGACCGAACAGGAACGCCGCGCCGCAGACACCATCGAAACGCTCACCCGCCGCATCGACCAGATGACCAAGGACATGGAGCGCGAAAGCGGGCTGAACCGGGACGCGGGCGAGACCATCCAGCAGCTTGAATCGGAAGCGCGCGAACTGGCCAAGGCGGCAGAGGGTCATGACGACAAGCTGGCCGCAGCCATCGAAGCGGCGCAGGAAGCAGGCGCAGTGCTGCAAGCCCGAGAAGCCGATCTGAGCCAGCAGACCGAAGACGTGGCGCGGCTTGCCGCGCGGCACCAGTCGGCACACAGGCTCTTGTCCGACAGTCAGAAAACGCTCGACCGCAACGAGGCGGATGCGATGCGCGCGCGCGATGCGATGGCTGCCGCGAAACAGGCTCTGTCCGACGCCAAGCAGACCGCAGCCACCGCCGAGACCGAACAAGCCGCGGCGCAGGATCTGGCCGAACGTGCCGATCAGGTGCTGACCGAGGCCGAAGCCGCCCGCGCCGAAACCCAGTCGCGCGAGGCCGATGCCCGCGCCGAACGTTCTGAGGCCGAAGGCGAGATGAACGCGCTGAGCGCCGAGACCACGGCGCTGGCCCGGTTGCTGGATCGCGACACGGCGGAAGGTGGTCAGATCCTTGACCGCCTGCAGGTCGAACAGGGGTTCGAAAAGGCGCTTGGCGCGGCTCTGGCCGATGACCTGCGGGCGCCAGAGGTGGAGGGCGATGGCCCCACCGGCTGGACGGCGCTGCCGCCCTACGACACCGATCAGCCCTTGCCATCCGGGATCACGCCGCTGACCAACCACGTCTCCGTGCCCGAAGTGCTGGAACGGCGCATGGCGCAGATCGGTCTGGCCGATCCGGATGATGCGGCGCGGCTGCAACCGCTGTTGAAGCCCGGTCAACGGCTGGTAAGCCTCGAAGGCGATCTGTGGCGCTGGGACGGGTATCGCGCTTGGGCCGAAGATGCGCCCTCTGCCGCCGCATTGCGGTTGGAGCAGTTGAACCGGCTGGAATCGCTCAAACAGGAAACGGCCCGCGCCTCTGCCCGCGTCGAGGGTGCACGTGCCGCACATGACAGCCTAACCCAGCGGATGGCCGATCTTGCGATGGCCGAAAAGGCCGCACGGCAAGCGCGACGCGATGCCGATGCGACGGTCACCGACGCCGCGCGCAAACTCAGCCGCGCAGAAGCTGACCGCGACATGGCCGAGGGCAAGCTGGAAAGCCTGCTGCTTGCCGTCAAACGCTACGAGGACGAAGCGACCACGGCGCGCGCGCAAATGGTCGAGGCCCAGCGCGCAGTGACTGACCTCGATGACCTGGACTCGGCCCGCGCCGAGGTCGAAGACCTCAAGATGACGGTCGAAGCCGCACGCATGACGATGATGTCTCGCCGGTCTGCGCAGGATGAATTGCGCCGCGAAGGGGATGCCCGTAAGGGCCGCGCGCAACAGGTCATCAAGGAGCTGAGCGGCTGGCGTCACCGCCTTGAGACCGCCGAAAAGCGCAGTGCGGAACTGGCGGACCGTCGCGCCGCCGCACAGGCCGAACTTGAGACCGCATCGAGCCTGCCCGAAGAACTGGCCGCCCAGCGCGAGAGCCTTGGCTACGAGATCACGCAGGCCGATGCCCGCAAATCCGCGGCAGAAGACGCACTCTCCACCGGCGAAGCTTCATTGCGCACGGCGGATCAGGCGGAACGCGACGCCGAGCGCACCGCGTCCGAGGCCCGCGAAGCCCGCGCTCGGTCAGAGGCCCGTGCCGAAGCCGCGCGTGATGCGGTCAACGCGGCGGCAGAACGGATCGCCGAAGAGCAGGAAACCAGCCCGACCAGACTCTTGCAGAAACTGGGTGCGGACCCGGACAACCTGCCCCGCGCCGAAGCGATTGATGCCGATGTGAACCGGCTCAAGCGGCAGCGCGACGCCTTGGGTGCCGTCAACCTGCGCGCCGAGGAAGACGCCCGCGAAGTGCAGGACGAACATGACACGCTACTGCGCGAAAAGCTGGACCTCGAAGAGGCGATCAAGACGCTGCGATCCGGGATCGCCAGCCTCAACCGCGAGGGGCGGGAACGGCTGCTGACCGCGTTCGAACAGGTGAACAGCAATTTCACCCTGCTCTTCACCCATCTCTTTGGCGGCGGCGAAGCCAGCCTGGTGATGGTGGAAAGCGATGATCCGCTGGAGGCCGGTTTGGAGATCATGTGCCAGCCGCCGGGCAAGAAACTGTCGACCCTGTCGCTGCTGTCGGGGGGCGAACAGACGCTGACCGCCTTGGCGCTGATCTTTGCGGTGTTCCTTGCCAACCCCGCACCGATCTGCGTGCTGGACGAGGTTGACGCGCCGCTGGACGATGCCAACGTCACGCGCTTCTGCGACCTGCTGGACGAGATGTGCCGCCGGACGGAAACGCGGTTCCTGATCATCACGCACCACGCGGTCACCATGTCTCGCATGGACCGGCTGTTCGGGGTCACGATGCAGGAACAGGGCGTCAGCCAGCTTGTGTCGGTCGACCTCAAGAAAGCGGAACGCCTCGTCGCGTAAACGTGTCTCCTCAAGTGGGCTTATTCGGCTAGGCTTGGCTCATGACACGGTTTGCACTGGCTCTTGCCCTGATCCCCGCCACCCTGAGCGCCCAGCAATGGGACCCTCGGGACACCGACGCGCTGTTTGAGCAGGGCGCTCTGGACAGCCTGTTGCGGGGGGCGACCATCACCTTTTTCGACGAGGGCCAATCGGAGTTCTTTGCGGATGGCCGGTACACTTATACATACGCAAACGATGGCGGCACCGGGTACGGCTATTTCACCGTCATGGAGGACAGCACCATCTGTGTCGAATTCGTCACGGGCTTTTCGCGCTGTGATCTTTACGTCACGGATGCGTCGGGGCGGCTTATCGTGATCACGTCTTCGGGTGATCGGTTTCCCACGCGTCCCTGATCAAAGACAAATTGGAGCGGGTGTTGTCACTGTGGCGAAAGAGGAACACCGCGTCTTTTCGGCCAAGTTCCGCTTAATTTAACGGATTAAAGACATTCATTACCGGCAAGTTAACCGTTTGTTATCTACTCTGGGCGGATTCTGCACTTTCAGGAACCACCCATCATGAAAGACAGTCTGACCCCATGAACGTGCTGATCGTGCAAAACGACGCCAAGCTTGGCGATATCTGGCAGCGCCATTTGCAACGGCACGACCATGTTGCGGATGTGGCGCTTGACCAAGACAGCGCGATCGAACGTCTGCACGAACACTATTACCCGATCATTATTCTCGATGTGGTTCTCGAAGGCGGGAGCGCCATCGCGGTGGCGGATTACGCAAGTTACCGGCATCCCGATGCCCGCGTGATCTTTGTCACCAACACGAGCTTTTTCTCGGACGGATCGATTTTCCAGCTTTGTGCGAATGCCTGCGCCTTTGTGCCCATCGCGACCCAGCCCGAAGACCTCGCCGCGATGGTCGAGCATTATGCGAAGATCGGCTAGACTGAGGCCAGATGCTCACGCCCATGAGGCGCATCGAAATCAAGCACCGGGTTGATCGGAATGATCCGGTTCGGGTTGATGTTGTCGTGGCTGTAATGGTAGTGGCGCACGATGTGATCAAAGCTCACCGTCCCCGCCACTCCCGGCCATTGATACAGCTCGCGGGTATGCCCCCACAGGTTCGGGTAATCGACGATCCGACGCCTGTTGCACTTGAAGTGCAGATGGTAGACGGAATCGAACCTCACAAGCGTGGTGAAAAGCCGCCAATCGGCCTCGGTGATTTTCGGCCCGACCAGATAGCGCTTCGATGACAGGATGTCTTCCAACCAATCGAGGCTCTCGAACAGCGGCACAACCGCCTCGTCATAAGCCTCTTGGGTGGTGGCAAACCCCGATTTGTAGACACCATTGTTGACCGTGTCATAGACGCGGGCGTTCACCTTTTCGATTTCGTCGCGCAGCGTCACCGGCCAGAAATCCTGCGTGTCTCCGGTCAGATCATCGAAGGCTGAATTCAGCATCCGGATGATCTCGGAGCTTTCGTTCGAAACGATGGTTTCTCGCTGCTTGTCCCAGAGGATCGGCACGGTCACGCGGCCCGAGATTTGGGGATCGGCCTTCAGATAGATGTCGCGGGCAAAGGGCAGGCCATAAAGCGTGTCGCCCGTCGCTCCCGCGAAATCGGTGTCAAAGGTCCATCCGTCCCCCAGCATGTCGGGATGCACAACCGACACACTTATATGGTCCTCCAAGCCTTTGATGGCGCGGAAAATCAGCGTGCGATGTGCCCACGGACAGGCAAGGCTGACATAAAGGTGATAGCGACCCGATTCAGCCGGGAACCCACCTTCTCCTGACGGCCCGGCACTGCCGTCCTTGGTGATCCAATTGCGAAATTTTGCCGTGCTGCGCTCGAACTTGCCGCCCGTGCTTTCCGTATCGTACCACTTGTCCTTCCAAACGCCGTCGACCAACAATCCCATATCGCGTTCCTTTCCTGTTGCCCAACAACCTAAGGCCTCAGCGCGTTCCCGGAAACGCCCAGACCCGCGCAGACAGGTCCGGGTTTGCGCACAGACCGTGCAGACGGGCACTTATCCTCAGCTTTGGACCCACAGACCTTGGCTTTGAGGAAAGACCGGTGTAAGCGCTGCCTCGAACAAGGAGCGGGGCTGCGACCCTGCTGGCTCTTCCGGCCGCCGATCCGCCGGACAAACCGTCAACCGACGACACGGACAAAGACCGCGCCTTCCCATCGCGGCCTACGGGCAAAGAACTGTTCATGATCTCTATCGCAAAATACCGTCACCAGTGGACGCACAACATCCGTGGCGACCTTCTGTCTGGCCTCGTGGTGGCGCTGGCCCTCATCCCCGAAGCGATCGCGTTTTCGATCATCGCGGGCGTCGATCCCAAGGTCGGGCTTTATGCGTCGTTTTCCATTGCAGTGATCACGGCGATCACAGGCGGGCGGCCGGGCATGATCTCGGCGGCAACGGCGGCGACCGCCGTGCTGATGGTCACGCTCGTGCGCGATCACGGGCTGGAGTATCTGCTCGCCGCCACGGTATTGGCCGGGCTTTTGCAGATCGGGGCCGGGTTCCTGCGGCTCGGCTACGTCATGCGCTTCGTGTCGAAATCCGTGATGACCGGGTTCGTGAACGCGCTCGCCATCCTGATCTTCATCGCGCAATTGCCCGAGCTTGATCCAAGCCGCGTACCGATGCTGACCTATGCGCTGGTCGCCGCTGGTCTGGCGATCATCTACCTGTTCCCATTGCTGACCAAGGCCATCCCTTCGCCACTGGTGACGATCATCGTCCTGACGACCCTTGTTGTCGCGATGGGCTGGGATGTGCGCACTGTCGGCGACATGGGCGATCTGCCCGATACGCTTCCGGTGTTCCTGATCCCGGACATTCCGCTGACCTTTGAAACCCTGCGGATCATCTTCCCCTATTCTGTCGCCGTGGCGGTTGTTGGCCTGCTCGAAAGCCTGATGACCCAACAGATCGTCGATGACCTGACCGACACCACCTCGAACCGCAATCAAGAGTGCATCGGTCAGGGGCTTGCCAACACCGCCACCGGATTCATCGGCGGCATGGCGGGCTGTGCGATGATCGGGCAGTCCATCATCAACGTGAAATCCGGCGGGCGCGGGCGCCTGTCCAGCTTTGTCGCCGGGGTGTTCCTGCTGATCCTCGTGGTCGCGCTTGGTGATATCGTGGCGATCATTCCGATGGCTGCACTGGTGGCGATCATGATCATGGTGTCCATCGGGACGTTCTCGTGGTCGTCGATCACGAACCTGCGCGATCATCCCAGATCCTCGTCCATCGTGATGCTGGCGACCGTGTTCTTCGTCATCTACACCCACAACCTTGCCATCGGGGTGCTGGTGGGCGTGCTCTTGTCGGGCATCTTCTTTGCCTGGAAAATCTCGCAGCTGTTCCGCGTCACGTCGACCGTCACGCCGGACGGGAACCACCGGACCTATACCGTCGAAGGACAGCTTTTCTTTGCCTCGTCCGAAGATTTCATGAAGGCGTTCGATTTCCGCGAAGCGCCGGGCAAGGTCACCATCGACCTGAGCCGTGCGCATATCTGGGACATTTCCTCGGTTGCGGCGCTGGACATGGCTGTGCTCAAATTCCGCCGCGAAGGCGCAGAGGTCGAGTTGATCGGCCTCAACGAAGCGTCCGAAACCATCGTTGACCGACTGGCTGTCCATGACAAGCCGGGCGCGATGGACGATCTGCTGGGCCACTAGGGAGGCACAACCATGACAACGAACACGCTCATCGCCCTTGTGGACGCATCCGCCTACGCCGAAAGCGTGTGCCGCCACGCGGCCTGGATCGCGGCACGGGCCGACTGGACCGTTAAGCTCTACCACGTGATGGGACGTCGCGACGCGGTCGAGAAACAGGACCTGTCCGGTGCGATCCGTCTGGGCGCGCGCACCGCGTTGCTCCAGCAATTGTCCGAACTGGACGCGACCCGCGCCAAGCTGGCACAGGAGCATGGGCGCGCCATCCTCGAAGACGCGCGGGCGATCATCGCGGGCGACGGTGACATCGCAGTTGAGACGCGCCTGCGTCAGGGTGATCTGGTGGAGACCGTGACGGCAAAGGAAGACAGCGGCGACATGATCGTCATCGGCAAGCGCGGCGAAGCGGCTGGCCTTGCGATGGAACATCTGGGTTCGAACCTCGAACGGATCGTGCGGGCGAGCCACAAGCCTGTCTTTATCGCCAACCGCGCGTTCAAGCCGATCCGGTCGATCCTGGTTGCCTTCGATGGCGGCCCGTCATCGCTCAAGGCTGTCGACTACATCGCCCGGAGCCCGGTGTTTGCGGGCCTGTCCGTCACGCTTGTCTTTGCCGGCAAAGATACAGCGACCATCGAGAAATCCCTGTCGGATGCGATGGCAACGCTCAAGGCGGGGGGCTTCGATGCGGATACGGTCGTTCAAAGCGGCGAGCCGGAAAAGGTGTTGGCGCAGATGGCGTCGACCGGTGACCACGATCTGCTGGTGATGGGCGCCTATGGCCACATCCGGGTGCGCAGCTTTATCATCGGATCGACCACCACGGAAATGCTGCGGTCCTGCAAGGTGCCGGTCCTGATCATGCGCTGAGGCTGCGCGCTTCAGGACCGAAGCTTTTGCACCACCCAGATCACGATCATCGCTCCAAGAACCGCACCGACCAGCCCCGCCACCGCACCTGTGGCGGCCAGCAGCAACCGGATCAGCATACCGCCGATCAAAGCGCCCGCGACACCGACCATGACGGTCTGAAGGGTTCCCATCTCGACACGCATGAAACGCGTGGCCAGAAACCCGGCCGCCGCCCCGATGACCAAGAGGACTAGGATCTGCATAGGGCCTACCTCCGCCGCCGGTCGCGCACAGACGCGCGCCAATGGGTCGGCACGATGATCAGCGCGCCCAGCGACGAGGCGATGGCGTTCAAGCCAGGCGATCCAAACCCGAAGCCGAACATGATCCGCACGAAATAGGCCAGGAACGCACCACCGACGCAGATGATGATGCTTTGCAGGATGCCGTTATTGGTAAAGCCGGTCTTTTCCGAGATATAGCCGACAATGCCGGCAATCACGACCGTGCCCATCAGGATCATGAACATCTTTACTCCCTCAACAGGGTCCCTTTGGGAACCGCCAAACCCCGCAAAAAGGTGGCGGCGTCCTGCGCCCCTTTGCCCGCCCTCTGTGCTCGGGTGATGGTAACCGCTCCTGTCCCACACGCAATGGTGAAGGCGTCATCAAGTGCGGTTCCGGCGATGCCGCTTTGATCGGACAGGGCACTGCCCAGCAGTTTGACCCGTTCCGCACCGATCATCGTCCAGGCACCGGGGAATGGGGACAGCCCCCTGATCTGGCGATCCACCTCGATGGCCGGACGGGTCCAGTCGATATGCGCCTCGGCCTTGTCGATCTTTTGGGCATAGGTGACGCCAGCATCCGGCTGCGGCTCGGCGGTCAGATCGTCGATCCGGTTCAGCGCCTGTACGATCAGGTCAGCACCCATCGCGCTGAGCCGGTCGTGCAATGCGCCCGTGGTCTCGGTTGCGCCAATCGGGGTGGCCTCGCGCAAGAGCACAGGCCCGGTGTCGAGCCCCGCTTCCATCTGCATGATGCAGATGCCGGTCTCCGCATCCCCCGCCATGATCGCGCGGTGAATGGGCGCCGCCCCGCGCCAGCGCGGCAAGAGCGAGGCGTGGATGTTGAGGCAACCGTGTTTCGGTGCGTCCAGCACCGCCTGCGGCAGGATCAGGCCATAAGCCACAACCACGGCGATATCCGCGCCCAGCGCTGCAAACGCCTCCTGCGCCTCGGCATTCCGCAAGCTGGTCGGGTGACGCACCTCGAGACCCAAAGCTTCGGCGCGGGCATGCACGGGCGTCGGGCGGTCCTTCTTGCCACGTCCGGCAGGGCGCGGCGGCTGGCAATAGACGGCCGCAATTTCGTGGCCCGCTTTGACCAAAGCCTCCAGCACTGGAACCGAGAAATCGGGCGTGCCCATGAAGATGATCCGCATGTCCTAGCCTTTCAGCTTTTTCGCCCGTCGCAAAAGGATGTCCCGCTTGGTCTTGCTCAGATGGTCGAAATACATCTTGCCGTTCAGGTGGTCGATCTGGTGCTGTACCGACGTGGCCCAGAGACCGACGAAATCCTGTTCGCGCACCGTACCATCCGACCCCATGAACCGTACGGTCACGGCGCGGGGACGTTCGATGGTCGCGGACACGCCCGGCAGGTTCGGGCTGGCCTCTTCATGCGGGCGCAGCTGGACCGAGGCATGCAGGATTTCGGGGTTCGCCATGCGCACCGCCTTGCCCCGCTCATCGGATGCATCGACGACCGCCAGCCGCTTCAGCACACCGATCTGGTTCGCCGCCAGACCGACACCGGGCATCGCCTCCATCGTGTCGATCATGTCCTGCCAGATCGCGCGGATCTCGTCGGAGATCGCGTCCACCGGTTCGGCGGGCGTGCGCAGGGATTTATGTGGCCAGGGCAGGCAGGGGCGGCTGGTCATGGCAGCGCCGCATATTCTGCTTCGAGCCATGCCTTGGCCTCCGGCGCGAGGCGGTCAAAGATCACCACCCCGTTCAGGTGATCCAATTCGTGCTGTGCACAGGTTGCAGAAAATCCCGTCAGCCGGGTTTCGTGCCGTGTACCGTCGAGATCGGTATAGGCCAGCGTGATCTCTGTCGAGCGGGTGACATCGGCAGACACGCCGGGGATGGACAGGCAGGCTTCGGTCTTCTCGGCCACGGGATCGCCGGAAGCCACGATTTCCGGATTGATGCAGACATAGGGCGT
This sequence comes from Pelagibaca sp., assembly GCA_041725935.1. GTDB lineage: Bacteria > Pseudomonadota > Alphaproteobacteria > Rhodobacterales > Rhodobacteraceae > Marivita. The sequence goes on along the minus strand of JBGRQD010000017.1, from coordinate 8,177 downwards.
TCGGTCGCCCTCTTTCCACGTGGGGTCCATGACGAACAGCCGTTGCATCACGCCGATCTGAGGTGCCGCCAGCCCGCGACCGGGGGCGTCGTACATGGTGTCGAACATGTCCTGCACCAGATCGGCCAGCGCCGCCGGATCTCTGACCGGGTCGCAGACCTGGGCCAGCCGGGGATCGGGCCATCTGACGATGGGCCGAACGCTCATGCCCGCGCCTGTTCGCGCTTGAGCTTGACCATCTTGCGGGTGATCATCTGGCGCTTGAGCGGCTTGAGGTAGTCAATGAACAGCTTGCCGTTCAGATGGTCGATCTCGTGCTGCACACAGGTCGCCCAGAGCCCGTCGAACTCTTCTTCCCGCGGAGTGCCCTTTTCGTCGATCCAGGCGACCTTGACCGCTTCGGGACGGGTCACATCGGCGAACTGGTCCGGGATCGACAGGCAGCCTTCCTCGTAGACATTGAGGTCATCCGAAGATGCGAGGATCTCGGGATTGAACATCACCAGAGGACGCGGCGTGTCCGTGTCATCCTTGATGCAATCGACAACGATCAGACGCGACAACACACCCACCTGCGGCGCGGCCAGCCCGATGCCCGGCGCGTCATACATGGTTTCCAGCATGTCCTTGGCCAGCCGGCGCAAATCGTCCGACAAATCGGGCACAGGGTCGCAGACCTTTTTCAGACGCGGGTCCGGGTGGATGAGGATCGGCAATTTCATGGCAGGCATTTAGGCAATCCATGCCCCGAGGGCAATAGACGGGGGCTTGCACCTGACGTTCCTTGGGATAGCGTCGTCGAAAATCCGAGCAGAGTGGAGTGGACCATGCGTGATCTTTTCAACACAGCCAATGATCGGCGCGGAACACATAGTTCCAAGTGGGACATTCTGGAAAGCAAGTTCGACGTGTCCAGCGAAGACGGGATCGCGATGTGGACCGCCGACAGCGATTACCCGACTGCGCCCTGCGTTCTGAAAGCGCTGCAGGACGCTGTAGATCACGGGGTGTTTGGCTATTTCACCGATTTCACCGACTACAACGCCGCCATCCAGTGGTGGATGAAGACCCGGCATGGCTGGACCATCGACACGGACTGGATCCTCACCTCGCAAGGTCTGGGCAACGCCATTGCGCTATGTCTTGATGTGTGGTCGCAGCCCGGCGATCGGATCGTGACGTTCAACCCGGTCTATCACGAATTCGAATTCAAGATCCGCCGCGCCGGGCGCGAGCCCGTACAATGCCCCCTGACCCTTGACGGCGACACCTACCAGATCGACTTCGACGCGGCGCAGGCACAGCTGGATGGCACCGAGAAAATGCTGATCTTCTGCTCGCCGCAAAATCCCTCGGGGCGCATCTGGAGCGCCGAGGAACTGCGCAATGTAGCCGAGTTTGCCAAGCGCAATGATCTGATTGTCGTGGCTGACGAAATCCATCACGACTTCATCTATCCCGGCGAAACCTTTGTCCCATTCGACGTAGCGGTCCCCGAGGCGCGCGACCGGACGGTCATCCTGACCGCGTCGTCCAAGACGTTCAACATCGCGGGGCAGAAAACCGGCAACATGATCATCCCCGATGCCAATCTGCGCGACGCGATGGCACAACGGTTGCGGTCGCTGGACTATTCGCCAAACGCCCTCGGCATCAAGATGGTGACCGCCGCCTATTCGCCAGAAGGGGCCGAATGGGTGGACGCACAGATCGAACATCTGATCGAGAACCGCCGGATCTTCGATGACGCGATCAACGCCATCCCCGGTGTGCGCTCTCTGCCGCTGGCCTCGACCTATCTGGCCTGGGTCGACTTTTCGGGCACAGGCATGGATTTCGAAGAGATCAGCCGCCGTGTGCGCAAGGAGGCGCGCATCGCCCCCAGCCCCGGCCCCGAATTCGGCCCCGGCGGCGAAACCTTCCTGCGCTTCAACCTGGCCACGCAGCGCTACCGCGTCGAAGAAGCCGCGAAACGTCTGCAAGAGGCGTTCAGCGATCTGCAATAAGGTCAGGTGCGTGGCGGGCGCGACTTGTAGACCGGCAGGCTCCAGCCAAAGGCGATGGAGCCTGCACGCAGGCCGAAGGTGATGGCGGCGGCAAGCATAACGGTGAGCGTCGGGCCAAGGTCCACGACAGGCGCAAACGCGATCACCGCAGCCCCAGCCACGGCACAGGTGACGTAAAGCTCGCCCTGCTTGAGCACCAGCGGCACTTCGTTGGCCACCACGTCGCGCATCAGCCCGCCCATGCAGCCGGTCACCGCCCCCATGACGATCACGATGGGCGCGCTTTGGCCCAGAGCGGCGGCAATATTGGCCCCCGCAGCCACGGCAAAGGACAGAGCGGCGGCGTCCAGCCAGAGGATGGCTTTGTACCGGCTTTCGAAAAGATGCGCGGTGAAGAAGACCACCAGCGCGGCCAACACGGCGACGCCCAGATAGGTCGGATCTGCCATCCAGAAGACCGGGTTCCGGTCCAGCAGGACATCGCGGATCGTGCCACCGCCAACCCCGGTGAGGATCGCGAGAAACGCAAAGCCGATGATGTCCAACTGCGCGCGGCTGGCGACAAGCGCTCCGGTCAGGGCAAAGACCAGCACCGCCGCGTGGTCGAGCAGCGCAATGAGGCTCACGCCGAGCCTTTTTTGAACGGCTTCATACCTTCGCGCGCCAGCTCGTCGGCGCGTTCGTTCTCGGGATGACCCGCGTGGCCCTTGACCCATTCCCACGTCACGTCATGGCGCGCCTGTGCTTCGTCCAGCCGCTGCCACAGTTCGACATTCTTCACGGGCTTCTTGTTTGCGGTCTTCCAGCCATTGCGCTTCCAGCCATGGATCCAGCCGGTCACGCCGTTCTTCACATAGGCGCTGTCGGTGATGATGGTCAGCGAGGATGGCCGCGCCAGTGTTTCCAGCGCGTGGATTGCCGCCAGCAGTTCCATGCGGTTGTTGGTGGTGTTCGCCTCGCCGCCTGAAAGCGTGCGTTCCTTGACCACCGTTTCGCCGTCCTTGGCCTGCATCAGCACACCCCAGCCTCCAGGTCCGGGGTTTCCGGAACAGGCTCCGTCGGTATAGGCGTAAAGGTCAGGCATGGGCAGTTACAGAGATCCAGTCAGCGTCCTCGCCGCTTAGCCCTTTGTCACGACCGCGTCGATAGGGGCCAACGGTAAAACCGCCGGTTTGTAACAGCACGGTCAGTTCTGCTTCGGTGAAATAGGTATAGAGGCGATTGATGCTGTCACGCCTCTCACCGGTGCCTTCCTTGACCGCGATATGAAACAGGCCACCGGGTTTCAGCGCTGTATGGATCGCCAACAAATGGCGCGGCAGGTCGGCGCGAGGCGCGTGCAGAAGGCTGAAATTCGCCCAGACGCCATCATAGATCGCGCTGCCCATGATGTCGTCGAAACTGGCCTGCCACGCGGTCACGCCCTCGATGGCCGACGCCAGAGCGATCATCGCTGACGAGGCGTCAACCGCGTCGACCACGCATCCCGCCCGGACCATGTGACGCGCCGAGGTGCCGGGGCCGCAGCCAAGATCGAGCACACGCGCGCCGGTTGGCAAGCCGGCGATGAAGCTGGCCAATGTGTCGCTTGGGGCGGGCGAGGGATCAAGCCCGGCATAATCGCTTGCGCGGGCATCGTAGACGGCGATCGTCTCGCGGTCGGTCACAGGAAGACGCCCACGGACAGGCAGAGCACGACAAGCGCCGTCAGCAGCCCGCGCAGGTGCAGCCACCATTTCGGCGCAAGCCCCCATGTCCAGAATGCGTAATCCAGCACAAGCAATCCCAGAAAGCCGAAGATCAGGTTCGTGCCCGCCGAAACGGGCCCGCCGCCGGTCATGAAAAACGCCCAAAGCGCCGGAATCACCGAGAGCGCATAGCCTGTTGCCGCCTGCCCGCCCTGCGCCTTGGTGGCAAATCCCCAGAGCACACCGGACATGAAGCTAAGGATCACCATCCCGTAGCTGAGCTGGACATAAGGCCCGATGAACCTCGGCCCCAGCGTGTCCAGCCCCCATTGCGCCGCCGCATCTGACAACAACGTCAGCGCGCCCCAGGCAAACGGGATCACACCGGCAAGTCCAAGGATCAGGGCGGAACGGGGTATCTGGGTCATCTCTGGTCCGTCTTACTATGTGCGCGCTGAGACCTAGCCCAGACCAGTCCTCGCGCCAAGCGCTGGAACACCGCAGGGGGCTTGGGCCGTCCACGGGGATTGCAAGGAAAGCATGGCAGATCCGCGTCAAGAGTGTTGCGAAGACGCTATACATTTGTCTTCCAATGATCTAGACGCCCGCTTTGGCCCGCTGGTGGGCCGACCTTACAAAAAAGACGACACTCGTGAAAAAAGCCCTGCAAGACGCCCTTGATGCCCGTGGATATGAAACGCTGACTCCGGTTCAGGAGGCGGTTCTCAACCCCGGATATGTTGGAGCCGACCTTTTGGTCTCGGCCCAGACAGGATCGGGCAAGACGCTGGGCTTTGGCCTTGCCATCGCGCCGACGATTCTCGAGGACGAAACCTTTGGCCCGGCCGGCGCGCCGCTTGCGCTGGTGATCGCGCCGACGCGGGAACTGGCGATGCAGGTGAAACGCGAACTGGCGTGGCTCTATGCACAGGCGGGTGTCGTCATGGCCTCGACCGTGGGCGGCATGGATATGCGCGACGAACGCCGCGCGCTGGAGCGCGGCGCGCATATCGTCGTCGCAACGCCGGGCCGCTTGCGTGACCACATCATGCGCAACTCGATCGACCTGTCCCAGTGCCGTGCCGTGGTGCTGGACGAGGCGGACGAGATGCTCGACCTGGGTTTCCGCGAAGACCTCGAATTCATTTTGGGCGAAGCGCCCGAAGACCGTCAGACGCTGCTTTTCTCGGCCACCGTGCCGCCGATGATCGCCAAGCTGGCGAAAAGCTATCAGCGCGACGCGATCCGGGTGGTCACAAAATCCGAGACCAGCCAACACGCCGATATCGCCTACCGCGCCATGATGGTGAACGACCGCGACACCGACAACGCGGTGATCAACACGCTGCGCTACTACGAGGCGCCCAACGCCATCGTCTTTGCCAACACCCGCGCGATGGTGAACCGCCTGACGACCCGCCTGTCGAATCGCGGGTTCCAGGTTGTGGCGCTCTCGGGTGAATTGTCGCAGACCGAACGCACACATGCCCTTCAGGCCATGCGCGACGGTCGCGCGCAGGTCTGCGTGGCGACGGACGTGGCCGCGCGCGGTATCGACCTGCCGAACCTCGATCTGGTGGTGCATGCCGAACTGCCGTCGAACCACGAAACACTGCTGCACCGCTCGGGCCGGACAGGCCGCGCCGGGCGTAAGGGTGTGTCCGCGCTGATCGTGACACCTAAGGTGCGCAAGAAGGCCGAGCGCATTCTGGGCATGGCCAAGCTGAAATCCGACTGGGGGTCCGCACCCTCTGCCGAAGAGGTGCTGGAGCGCGACGAGGACCGCATGTTCGCAGACCCGGCATGGGACACGCCGGTGGGCGAATCCGAAGAAACCGTGGTCACCCGGCTTGTGGCAGAAAAGACACCCGAGCAGATCGCGGCGGCTTATCTGCGCATGTTCCGCGAACAGCACACCGCGCCCGAGGAATTGTCGGACCCCGGTGCAAAACCCGAAAAGCGCGAGGAGTTCGGCCCAAGCGTCTGGTTCGCCGTGTCCGGTGGCCGCGATGCCGACGCCGAACCCCGGCGTGTTCTGCCGATGGTCTGCGGCGCCGGCGATCTGAGCAAGGACGACATCGGCGCGATCCGCATCCAGCAGGATCATTCGCTGGTGCAGATCAAGGAATCCTCGGTTGCGCGCTTCCTGAATGCCGTGGGTCCCGAAATGGAGCTGGAAAAGGGGGTCACCCTGACCCGGCTCGACAAGGCACCTGACTTTGATCGCGGTGCCCGCCCTGCCGCCAATCGTGGCCCCAAGCCAGAGCGCAAGCCGTACCGTGACGCGCCCCAAGCTGAGCCCGTGGCCCGCAATGAAGCGCCCGAGGCCAGAACCGAGGCCCCCGCGAAACCGACAGCTCCGTCTTCGGTCCCGATCGACTGGAATGACGATCCGGCACCGCGCGCGCGCAAACCGAAACCTGCGGACCGTAAGCCGGCGGGCAAGCCTGCCAGCAAACCGGGCGGGTCCTATGCCCGTTCGTCAGATGGACCCGCCCGTGAGCGTAAGCCGTACCAAGGCAAATCCGATGGACCCGCCCGTGAGCGTAAGCCTTATCAGGGCAAATCCGACGGTCCGGCGCGCGAGCGAAAGCCCTATGGCGACAAGCCCAGTGGAGAGCGTCCGCCGCGTCGTACCGAAAGCGAATTCCAGGCGCAGCCCTACAAGGGCAAGGGCAAACCCAAAGGTCCACCCCCGCCCGAAGGCAGACCTGACAGCAAGAAGAACATCGCCCGCGCAGCCGCCCGCGCCAATGCAAGCGACCCGTCACAAAGCATGCGCAAGCCGCGTGCGGGAGCTGGTGCCGCGAAACCGGGTGGCAAGTTCGGCGGCAAGCCGGGTGGAAAACCGACCGGCAAACCGGCGGGCAAGTTCAGTGGGAAACCCGGCGGGAAAAAGTGAACCTATGTAGGGTGCGTGCTTGCACGCACCTTCACGCAGGCACCCGCAAGACGCGCGGCACCTTGAATTCCACGTTCTCGACCGCCGTTTCAACCATCTCGACCGTCACCTCGTAGCGATCGCGGAAGGCGTCGATCACTTCGTTGATCAGCTCTTCGGGTGCGCTTGCACCGGCGGTGATGCCGATGCTGGCAATGCCTTCGAGCGCGCGCCAGTCGATATCTGGGGCGCGCTGGACAAGCTGGGAATAGGCGCATCCCGCCTTGCTGCCCACTTCGACCAGACGCCGCGAATTGGACGAGTTCGGCGCACCGACAACCAACATCGCGTCGCATTTCGGGGCCATCGCCTTGACCGCCTCCTGACGGTTCGTGGTGGCGTAACAGATGTCTTCCTTGTGCGGGCCGACGATCTTGGGAAAGCGTGCATGGAGCGCGGCGACGATGTCGATCGTGTCATCCACGCTGAGCGTCGTTTGCGTGACAAAGGCCAAACGTTCGGGATCACGCACATCCACCTTGGCCACATCCGCAACCGTTTCGACCAACAGCACTTCACCTTCAGGCAATTGCCCCATCGTGCCGATGGTTTCGGGATGGCCTTCATGGCCGATCATGATCATCTGGAGACCGTTTTCGTGATGCCGTGCCGCCTCGATATGAACCTTGCTGACAAGGGGGCAGGTCGCATCGACATAGATCATTTCGCGCTTGGCGGCCTCGGCTGGCACTGCCTTGGGCACGCCATGGGCGGAAAAGATCACCGGGCGGTCATCGGGGCATTCATCCAGTTCCTCGACAAACACCGCACCCTTGTCGCGCAGGCTGTCGACCACGAATTTGTTGTGCACGATCTCGTGGCGCACATAGACCGGCGCGCCCCATTTCTGAAGCGCCATCTCGACGATCTTAATCGCGCGGTCGACACCAGCGCAAAAGCCGCGCGGCGCGGCAAGGTAAAGTGTCAGGGGCGGTTTGGTCATGTCTTTCTCCGTCATGCCCAAGACCTAAAGCCTCGGGGCGTCCGTTTCCAGTGCAATGCGGCTTTCACCGTCCCGTGACTTGACCTTCCCGCGCGGGAAGCCCGTGAGGGTTGCTGCAAAGACCAAAGGACTCCGCATGAAGACGACAATCATCGCAGGCGTGGCAATATCCCTGATCGTCGGAGGTGCTGTCTGGATCGCACCGGCCTGGACCGCCGATGCGGCGCACCCCACCCTGCCCTATACCGACCCCGCGCGAATCGCCGAAGGCAAAGCGCTTTACGCCGACTATTGCGCAAGCTGTCACGGCGTGAACCTCGAAGGGCAGCAACCGAACTGGCAGGATCGCGATGCCGATGGATACTTGCCTGCACCGCCGCATGACGAAACGGGCCACACCTGGCATCACGACAATGCGCTTCTGATCCGGATCGTCCGCGAGGGCACCGAAGCCATTGTCGGCGGGGGTTACAAATCCAACATGATGGGCTTTGGCGATATCCTGAGCGACGACGAGATCGCTAGGGCCTGTGGACATTCAGGATTCCCATTTGGCGTGATTTCTGATTCAAACTTCCAAAATGGAGGTTTGAATGAAC
>JBGRQD010000016.1:0-77779 GCA_041725935.1 Pelagibaca sp. | reverse complement strand
GCCGGCCAGGGTGTCATTGCCACCATCGCCAATGAGCGTGTCATCGCCTGCGTCGCCAGATATGGAATCCGCCCCGGCAAGGCCATCATCGCCATCGAGGTAGTCGTTGCCAGCACCGCCGAACAGCGTGTCATCGCCATCCTGACCAAACAGCGTATCCGCGCCTTCCTGGCCAACGAGAACGTCCATACCGTCGCCGCCGAGAATCGAATCCGCCCCAAGGCCACCATAGACCGTGTCTGCCCCCGCGCCGCCGATGACGGTGTCGTTGCCCCAGTTGGAATAAACCTCCACACCGTCGGTGGTGGCGCCCGCATCGATGCTGTCGGCTTCGTTCGTGCCGTCCATGATCTCGATCTCGGAGAAGGTCGAGACCACACCCAGAGTGCCGTCGAACTCCACCGTACCGGCCTCATTGCCGGTATAGAGCACGGTCGCGCCAAGGCCCGTGCCGTTCTCGTAGATGTCGAGCACGTCGCGGTCGGTGCTATCGGCATCCTCGCCACCCGCAATCGTGTCGGCGCCGTGGTTGTCGCCCAGCCCGATCGTGTCGTCGCCGTCGCCGCCCACGATTGAGTCCGCCCCGAGGCCGCCGGTCAGCACATCGTCGCCGTTCCCGCCAAAGAGAGTATCGTCGCCGTCTTCGCCGAAGAGACTATCGTTTCCTGCACCACCTTCGAGTTGGTTGGCGCGTGCATCGCCTGTCAGGCTGTCATCCAACGCGGTGCCAGCGGCATGCTCGACATTGGTGATAGACGCTGTGCCCGTGCCATGTGTCGCCGTACCTGCACTAAGATCTAGGCTCAATCCGGTCATCAGGTTGATACCGGAGACCCAGTCGCCCAAGGAGGTGTCCAACGGGTCGGTGATCTCGCCTCCGCCGTCAATAGTGTCGGTTCCGTCGGACAGGTGGACGAACTCGTTGCCGACACCACCGATCACCGTGTCGTTGCCCGCACCGCCATCCGCGACGTTGTACCCGGCGGGTGCCACGGCGCCGGAGAAGTCGATGAGGTCGTCGCCTTCGTCACCTTGCACGTTGCCCATGCCCTGGAACGTGTCATTCCCGAGACCCATGGTGACAATGCTCCAGTCAGCATCGCCCACGATGCTGTCATCTCCGGAGCCACCGTGCAGTTCGTCTCGCCCGTTCCCACCAACGAGGGTGTCCGCCCCATCCCCGCCGATCAGCGTATCGTCGCCGTCACTGCCAACCAGTGAGTCGTTGCCAACGTCGCCGATCAGCGAATCCGCACCGAATCCGCCGAGGAGGATGTCGTCGCCATCGCCACCGCGCAGCGTATCATTGCCGTCCGCACCTCGCAGTGTGTCGTTGCCCGCGCCGCCGTCGATGTCATCGGAACCTGCTTGGCCGAACACCTGATCATTGCCTGCGCCCGCCAGCACCGTGTCGTCGCCCGCGCCAGCCTGGATAAGATCGTCGTCGCTGCCGCCGGGCACGTCCCCCGCGTCGACAAGATCGCCTTCCGGATCACCCGCGTAGCTCGCGTCGATCAAATCGGCGCTCCCCGTGCCCTCGACGATGTAGTCGCGCCCGTCCGGGATGCCGAGTGCCACGAGCGCATCGATATCCGGAAGGCTGGCCGGGGTCACGCCGACAAGGGTGATCGTCTCGCCGCCCGGAAAGGTCAGGATGGCGTCGCCAGTGCCGTCTCCGTTGGTGTCACTGACAGTGACATCCTCGGTCGAAACCGGGAACCCCCCCGCATCTGTCAGACCTGAGACATCCAGCTGATCGTTCGTGGTGCCGTCGCCGCTGTCGGTCAGGTCGAAGCCCGTCAGCGTGTGGCTGCCTGACCCTGCGCCCAGAAAAACCGTGTCGCGCCCGCCGCCAAGCGTAACTGCCTCGATCTCGGAGAAGGCTGCGGTGGAGGTGCCATCGGTGATCGTGCCCGCTTCTGCTGTGGACAATGTGATCGTCGTCGCAGCGGTCACCGCGCTCAGGTCGACGGTGTCGAAATCGCTGCCAGTCGTGACGGTCTCGCCGCCGGTGATCGTGTCTTGACCGAACCCGTCTGCAAGCAAGAACGTGTCGGTATCCGCACCGCTGGCCATGCTGTCGTTGCCGGTGCCGCCCAGGAGCGTATCGTTGCCATCGCCGCCGACGAGATTGTCATCACCATCGCCGCCGCTGATGGAATCGTTTCCTGACTCGCCGATGAGGGTGTCATTCCCGGCACCGCCACCCAGCGTGTCGTCCCCGCCGCCAGCCCAGAGCCGATCGTTGCCCCCGTCCCCCGACAGGCTGTCCGCGCCGCCATTGCCATACAGGTTGTCATTGCCAGCGCCACCGCTGATCGTGTCATCACCGATGTCGCCGGACAGATCATCCGCGCCCGAACCACCCATGATGGAGTCGTTGCCAGCGAGACCGGTCACCGTGACTGCGGCGGTCGACGCCGCGGCATCCACCGTGTCGGCCTGATCGGTCAGCGTTAAGGCTTCGATCTCGGTAAAGGTGATCGTGTCCGTGCCTTCGGTGATCGTGCCCGCTTCGTCACCGGTGTAGTCCACAGTGACCCCGGTGGTCACCGCGCTCAGGTCGATGGTGTCGAAATCCGTGCCGGTCGTAACGGTCTCGCCGCCGGTGATGCTGTCATTGCCGAAAGCGTCTTCGACGATCAACAGGTCGGCATCCGCGCCGCCATCGACAAAATCATTGCCTGCGCCCGCCAGAATGGTGTCGTTGCCGCCAAAGCCGCGGATGACATCGCCATCTCCAATGGTGCCCTGAACGCCAAGCGCGTCGTTGTTGTCAACGCGGTCGCCGTTCGGATCGCCTGTATAGCTGACGTCGATCAGGTCGCCCCCGGCGGTCCCGTCCACGTACCCGTCCGGGCTGGGGGCTGCGACCGTGTTGACCGTGACGTAGCCCACATCGGTCACGCCATTTGCGTCGGTGACCTCGTAGGTAAAGGCAGAAGACGTGATGTCCGCGTCAGACAGAACGCTCAGCGTGCCGTCGGCGTTGAGCGTCACCTGTTCGCCGGAGCCCAAGGTCACGGTGTTCCCGGCAACCACGTCGGTTCCATTGATCTTGGTGACCGTCAGGCCAAGGCCCGACGCGTCGAAATCATTGGTCAGAACATCCACGACCGCCGTACTGTTCGGGGCGAGGTCGATCTCGTCCGAAAACGCGAGGGCGACCGTCTGCACACTGTCCGCAGCGATCAGCAGGTTTGAATCGTACGCACCGTCACCACCGTCGGCGAGGGCGATCTTGATGGTGTTCTCGACCCCGACATTCAATGGCGCCTTGAAGGACAGGGTGACGGTGAACCCGTCCATTTCCGTGTTGAAAAGGTCGGTGGCTGCGGGGTTGTCGACGTAGAGGTTTGAATTGACCGTGGTGTTGACCGAGTCGATCGACACGGTGTCGCCCGTCGGGGTCAGCGGCGTGAAAACGCCGTTCACCCACACGCCTACCGCATCGTTCACGCCGCCGTTCACGTATTCGAGGTATTCCTCGGACGAGAAGGTGAACTGCATCGTCAGGACATCGTTGTCGGGGATGAAGATGGCTTCGAAAACCACCGCGTCGAACGTGGTGTTGCCTGAAAGTGTGGTCAGGTCGGCATCTCCTGCGCCGCTATGGTCTGTGGTTGTCCCCGGCGCGGTATTGGTGTTCAGCGAGCCGTCAGAATTGGTGTAATCTTCCACGTTCCCGGTCGAGAAGATGATCCCTGAATCGCTTGGCACCGTGCCGGGCGACGTGGCTTCGCCACCGGAATAGACACCGCTCTGCCCAAGGGACCCCGTCAGGTTGGACGAGACAATCGTGACACCATCGCCGAAGATCGTATCGGCAACGAGTGTTGCGTCGGTGGTCTGGGTGACGGCGAGTTCGGTTGCTGTAGGCATGTTTTACTTGCTTCCGGCGCAAAAGGTCAGGTCGAGGGTCGTGAAGAAGCGGCAACGGAGAGGGGACAGGCGCGGTCGCAAACGCAGGACAATCTGCGCTTGCGACGTTGTGGCGGTGCGTCTGCAAAATGTGGGCCGACCCATATGAACGCTCCTGATACCGCGGCAACTCTTGAACGCGCCCGAACACGGGCGAGCCTTCTGTCCGGGCCGGCCACACACGGCACCACCCCGGATCCCGTGCGTATCCAGAAATTGCGGCCTTATTCCTGAGCGACTGGGGCGAAGCTGTGGCATTTGCCTGTGTCGTTTGGAGAAACCGGACGGAAGAAGCCTCATTGTCTCGCAGCCAGCGACAATCGCGGCGCGGACCGATGACAGGTCGGCATCTCTGCGTGAGCCGGAGTGTCCAACCTCCGGGGCTGGGTGGGAAGAATGCGAAAACGCCGGTCGTTTCTCTCGGCACTGCAACAAGACACATACTTCGGGCGCGAGTAACCTGCCTGAGCGAGATCGGGTCCTATGGTGATGGGACTGGGTGGGTTTGTGGTCTGGCCGGTGCAACCGCCATGCGGGCCGAGACCAAGATATGCCTGTGACATCGCGCCCTCCCGTTCGATAGCTGATCCTACGAATTGGGAAACGGCTCGTTTCGGGTTTGGTTTAGGAACGATCAGCGCCGGCAATCTTTGACGCATGGCCGGAGCACATGGCACGTGCCGGGTCTGGCTCGCAGCCTCGCGTGAGGTGCCCAAGGTGTTTGATTGAGACCGCGCTAACCGTCCCGTCCGGGTTCGTTCGGGTCGCTTGAGAAGAGTGCGATCTTGTTGCCCTGCGGGTCGCGCAGGTAGCCGACATAGAAGTGCGGCCCGTAGGTGGCGCGAAAACCCGGTGCACCTTCGTCGCTGCCACCGGCAGCGAGCGCGGCTGCGTGAAGGATGCGCACCTGCTCTTGGCTGCCCGCCTCGAAGGCCACCATCGCACCGTTTCCAGCCGAGGCTGGCCGACCGTCGAAGGTCGGTTTGACATAAAATTCTGGCAGGACCAGGGACTGGCCCGCTTGCACTGGCAGCGCGTAGCTCAGACCCTCCGCGCCTTCGGTCAGACCGTAGCCGAGGGCAGGCAGGAATGCGGAATAGAACCGCTTTGCGCGTAGAATGTCGTCGGCACCAACGGTGACATAGGCGATCATTCAGTCTGGTCCTCTTCGGGTTTTCGGATCAGGAAACGGTACTGCGCCTCGGTGGCCGAAGCCAGTGGACAGTGCCCTATCCCGATCACGATGGTCCGGTTCCGACAGCCCGCTGGCATCACACCCGCCGCGCGCCTCAGAGCTTCAGATACGCCCGCGCCCAAGAGCAAAGCACCTCGCAAGCGTGACCGAAATCGGCGAGATCCATCGCTTCGGCGGGGTTGTGGCTGCCGTTCTCGTTGCGGATGAACACCATCGCAGAGGGCACGCCCTGCGCGGCAAAGGTCGCGCAATCATGCCCGCCGCCCGAGGGCAGCTCGAGACTGGCGATGCCGAACGACCGCGCCGCAGCCACAAGACCCCGCCGAAGCCGCGCATCCATCGGGGCTGCGGCGGCTTGGGTGTAGTGGCCAAGATCGATCCGCACGTCCCGCCGCTCTGCGATGTCCCGTACCTGTTTCTGTAGCCAATGTTCGAACAGGGTCAGAACGGTTTCGTCCTGGCTGCGCACATCCAGGGTAAAGGTCAGCATGCCCGGCACCTTGGTGATGCCGTGGAGCCGGGCGTCGGTGGTGAACTCGCCTAGTGTCAGGACCATGTCCTCGCCCTTGGCTTCGGCCTCCAGCCAATAGGCCTCCATCGCGTGCGCCAGTTCGACGCCAGCCAGAACGGCGTCGCGGCGGCTTCGGCGCGGCACACCGCCCGCATGGGTGGTCTCGCCCTCGATGCGGCAGAAGCGGTGCCGGATGTTGCCCCTAATTGCTGTCACGATGCCGACCGGGCACCCCGCCTCGATCAGAACCGGCCCCTGTTCGATATGCATTTCGACAAAGGCACCGATCCGGTTGGGATCAAGCTGCGCGCGGCTGTCGCGGATCGCCTGCGGATCATGCCTCGCCTCGGTCATGTGATCGGCCAGCGTGCGCCCGGTGTCGCTGCGCCGCAGCCGGTCGGGCGCGTCTGAGGTCAACACCCCGAACGCGGCCCGGCTGCCAAGGTAATGCTCGGGGAACCAGATCATCTCTTCGGCGCGGATCGCCATCAAGGTCACGTCGCAGGGAGGCGGTGGCCCTTCCAGCAGATGTTCAAGCAACACAAGCCCGCCGATCACCCCCGCAGCACCGTCGAAATTGCCCCCGTGCGGCACGCTGTCCAGATGCGATCCGGTCATCAGCACCGGCGCATCGCGGTCCTGTCCCTTCAGCGTGACATACAGGTTGCCGATGGCGTCGGTGTGCGTGTCCAGCCCCAGAGCCACGGCCTCGCGGGTGATCATCGCATGGGCGGCATCCTCGACCGGACCAAAGCTTGCCCGTGTCACACCGGGCGCATCGGCGCTCAGGTCGGCGAGTTCGGCAAAGAGCCGCTCGGCGCGGGCCAGCGGGGTTGCGAGGTCGGGCCGCATGCTCAGCCCCCCGCGATGACGCGGGCAAGGGCCGGGGACAGGCCAGTGGATGGTTTCGACAACGGACGCGCGACGCGGTGACCATAGGACGGGGCCAGCGCGACCAGGTTCATGGCTTGTGCCGTTGCCGCTGCGGTGGGATCGATCAACAGTCCCGGCACCTCTTGCGCGATGTCGCTTGCCAAGCCTGCCAGCGGTGCGCCGCCAAGGATCACCACATCCGCGCCATCCGTTGTTGTGGCCTCTTCGACAAGGCCGATGAGGTCCACGCGAAGGTCGGTTGCAACCGTGTCGACCGATACGGGTGCGATCCTGGGGCAGCGCACCCCGGTGAACCGCGCCTCGAGCCCCGTCTGGCGCACGCAATCGCCGTACCAACGTGCCATGTGTGGCGAGAAGGTGACGATGGAAAACCGGTCGCCCAGCATGGCGGCTGTCAGGATCGCCGCCTCGGCCATGCCGACCACGGGCAGGTCGAACAATTCGCGGGCCGCCATCAGTCCGGGGTCGCCGAAGGCCGCAATGATGACCGCATCGACCATGTCGTGATGATCCGCAATCAGGTCCAGCACATGCGCCCCGGCGATCTGCGCCTCGGCGCGCGACGAGATATAGGGAAAGCCCTGCGCGGCCGTCAGCGCGATGATCTCTGCCCTGTCGCCAGCAATGTCCTGCGCCACCCGCGCCATAGGCCGTGTCATGGCTTCTGTCATGTTCGGGTTGATCATCAACAACCGCATCACGCGATGTCCTTGAGAAGCGGTTCGAGCAATTGCGCAGCACCGATCAGCGCCCCGTCGCATCCCGCGCCCGCGATCAGTTGCATGCCCAGCGGCAGCCCGGTCCGGTCCGTGCCACAAGGCAGGGACAGTGCGGGCACCCCTGCGTGGTTCACCTGCGGCGTGAAGGCGGCATGGTCGCGCGGTCCTGCGGGCAGACCGGCGATGGTTTCCGGCGCGGACAGTTCTGCCAGCCATGCGGAGCAGGGGGTTGTTGGGGTCGCGATGATCCCGTGACGGTCCAGCGCATCCCGAAGGACAACGCGCATCCGGTGCGAAATCTGGTGTGCAGCGGCAACCTCCACCCCGGTCAGCGCCAGCCCCGTTTCGATCTGTTTTGCGATCATCGGATCGAAGATCCCAGGCGCGGCGCGCCACGCGTCGCCATAGGCTTGCGCCAGTCCGGCTAATTGCAGTGGCAGGATGTCGTGCCCCTTGATCCCGCCCCAGTCAATCGCGGCGGTCTGAACGTCGATCCCCGCCCTGGCCAAGACCTGCATCACGTCGGCGAAATTGTCGGCGACGTCCGGTTCGACCGCTTGGCCCGTGCCGAAATCGGGACTTGCCGCAAGCGTCAGGGTGGCTGGCACCTCCGCACGCATTCCGGCCAGAACCTCCATCGCCAGGGCGATATCGCCCATGTCCCGCGTAATCGGGCAGATCACCGAGATGCCCCAGACGGGTTCGACAAAGCTGGGACCGTAGGGGATCAGGTCATAGGTCGGCTTCATGCCGCAGAGGCCTGTATGCGCCGGTGGCCTGCGGCTCGATCCGCCCGCATCGGTGCCAAGCGCAAGCGGCACGATACCGGCCGCCACCGCCGCGACCGAGCCGCCGGATGATCCGCCCGGTCCCAGCAGGGGATTGACCGGGTTGCGGGTGATGCCGGGATAGGGCGAGTTGGTGGCACCCTTGCAGGCGAACTCGGCACAGGTCGCGATGCCCAGAACCATCGCCCCGGCCGCGCGCAGGCGGCGCACCGCTTCGGCGTCTTCCGGGGCGATGTGATCGGCAAAAAGCTGTGATCCCTGCGAGATCCGCAGACCTTTGACCCAGATGTTGTCCTTGATCAGCACCGGCACCCCAGCGAGCGGCAGGTCTTCGCCCGCGCCAAGACGCTGCGCCACGTGGTCGGCCTCGGCCTCGAAGCCGGGGTTGAGGAAACAGATCGCGTTGATCGCCGGATTGCGGTCGGCAGCACGCGCCAGGGTTTCGGCGGCGATCGCGGCAGGTGTGACATCGCCACGGCGCATAGCGGCAGCCAGATCGCGGGCGCTGAGGTCCAGCGCGCTCATGCCGTGCCTGCCTGTTGCTTGGCCCAGTGGTGGGCGATGTCGCGCCGTGGTGCGATCCAGACACCGGGTGTGTCCGCGATATGCGCCAGCACCGTTTCCAGACCCCCGATGCGCGCCGGGCGTCCGATGATGCGCAGGTGCAGGCCGATGGACATCATCCGCGCCGTTGTTGCGCCCTCGGCATAGAGCCGGTCGAACCCGGCGATCACGTAATCCGAGAAATCGCGCGCCTGCACGAATCCGCCACCGGGGGAAAAACGCATGTCATTGGTGTCGAAGGCATAGGGCAGCACCACGTGATCACCTTCCATGTAGGGAATGTCGTCGTCATAAGCGTTGCTGTCATAGGCAAAGCCGCCATGTTCGATCAAGAGCGCGCGGGTGTGGGGCGACGTGGCGGACCTCGTGTGCCAGCCGACAGGGGCGATCCCTGCGATCTCGGTCAGGGCGGCATGGGTGCGGGCGATCACGGCGCGTTCGCGCTCGGCGTCCCAGCCCGCATGGGTTTCCCAGCGCCAGCCGTGACACGCCACCTCGTGACCACGCGCCACCGCATCGCGGATCAGCCAAGGCGTGCGTTCGGCGGCACGCCCGCAGGTGGAGAACGTCGCGGTGACGCCGTATTGGTCGAACGCATCCACAATTCGCTTGTAGCCTTGTCGCGGGCCATAGCCGAAATGGCTTTCCATGCAGGGATCGGGCGCGCCCTTGACCTCTTCGACCGCCTCGTAGCGCGCCTCGTTGCGTTCGTCCCCGTCGCCGATGGACAGTTCTGCGCCTTCCTCGACATTGACCACAAAGGACACCGCCAGCCGGGCCTCTTTGGGCCAGCAGGGCGCGGGCTCTGCGCCGAAATACCCCTTCAGATCCCGCCTCATCCCTGGATCATCCGGTTGAGGCCTACGGTGCGCGACCCGATCACCAACACGATGACCGCCATCAGGATCAACCCCGACGAGATGGCCGCAAGCGACGGGTCTGGCTGTTCCTCGAGATATTGCAGCATCTTGATCGGCAATGTCTTGTTGCGGGCATCGGTCAGAAAGATCGAGATCGGATAATTGTCCATCGACGCCAGAAAGGCAAACAGCCCGCCGGTCAGATAGGCGGGGGCCAGATTGGGAACCAGCACCTTGAGGATCGCCTTGGGATAAGACAGCCCAAGCGTGCGTGCGGCATCCACCAGCGAGAAATCGAAGCTCGACATCGACGCCAGCAGGGTGCGCATCACAAAGGGCAGGGTGATCACGATATGGCCCAGAAGCAGCGACCAATAGGCATCCCGCAATCCGATCTCGCGGAAGAACTGCAACAGCGCCACACCGACGACAAGCCCCGGCATCATCAGCGGCGACACGGTGAAAGTGGCAATCGCCTCGCGCCCCTGAAACCGGCCCCGCGTGACCGCGACTGCGGCCAGCGTACCGAGCACCAGTGAAATGGCAGTCGAGATCAGCGCAAGGTTCAACGACAGCATCACCGCTTCCCACAGCCCCGACCGGCGATCAAGCGAGCGGTACCAGCGCAGCGACCATTCGGGTGGCGGCAACGTGTAGACCGAGGACGAGGTGAAGGACGCCGCGACCGTGACCACGATGGGCAGCATCAGGAACACCACGCAGCAGATCGCGATGGTCCAGCTGAGGGCAAGGCCCAACCTGTCCGTCCCGGTCATGACCGTGCCCCCAGACGGTTGGCCAGCCAGCTTGACCCCAGCACGACCGAGACCGCGATGATCAGCAGGATGGACGAAATGGTGGCACCCAGGGCTTCGTTGCGCAGGAACAGGAAGGACCGCGCGGTCAGCATCGACAGGGTCTGTTGCCGTTCGCCCACGATCAGCGACGGGATGACATACATCGACACCGCCAGCGAAAAGACAAAGGCGCAGCCCGCGACCACGCCCGGCAGGCTCAGGGGCAGGGTGACGTTGACAAAGCGAAAGACCGGGGTTGCCCCCAGCGACGCGGCGGCTTCGGGCAGGCGGCTGTCAATCTGGCGCAGCACCGCGTAGATCGGCAGCACCATGAAGGGCAGAAACACGTTCGCCGCCCCGATGATCAGCGCAGTCTCCGTGAACAGCATGCGGATCGGCACTTCGGTGATGCCCAGTGACATCAATATGTCGTTGAGCACACCGCGGGTGCGAAAGATGATCGACCAGGCAAAGGCCTTGACCACGACGCCGACCGACATCGGCAGGACCATGGCGACAAGAAAGATCGACAGCCAGACCCCGTTGGCGCGCGACATGGCGATGGCGGTGGGATAGGCGATCACCAGCGCAAGCAATGTTGTCAGCGCGGCCACCCGCATGGTGCGCCAGAGTACCGACATGTTGTATGCGTCGGTAAAGAACAGACGGTATTCCTCGAACGAGATCTGTCCGTCGATCTGGAATGACTTGAGCAACAGCATCAGCAGCGGCAGCGCGAAGATCACGACAAGGAATGACAGGCCCGGCAGCGCCAGCAGCCCGATATTGTCCAGCCGCCGCATCAGTGCGCCGCCTCGTAGACCAGCGTGTCGTTGACCGACCAGCCAAAACTCACGTCCTGCCCCCGGTTCATGCCGGTCTGGATGCCTGGCACTTCGCAGAGCAACCGGTCCTCGGCGGCATGGCTGACACCGTGAAGCTGGGTTTTCGCGCCAAGCACCATCGCGTCGGCCAAGGTGACGTTGATGGTGTTCTCGCCCGCACCCGGCTGGATCAGTTCTGGGCGGATGCCGATGGTCACCTCCGTGCCGATGCCAAGCGCGCCGGGTGCGCGCACCATTCCGCTGGCCGTGTCGATCTGCATAACACCACCCTCGGTCTGCTTGACCCGGCCGCGCATCCGCGTCGACAGGCCAACGAAATCCATCACGAAGGCCGATTGCGGGCGGGCGTAGAGTTCTGACGGGGTTGCGAATTGTTCGATCCGTCCCGCATTCATCACCGCGATGCGGTCCGACACGCCCATCGCTTCTTCCTGATCATGCGTGACAAAGATCGCCGTCATGTTCCGGTCGCGCAACAGCGATTTCAACTCAACCTGCATGGTCTCTCGCAGCTTGCGATCCAGCGCGGAAAACGGTTCGTCCAGCAGCAACAGCACCGGATCGACCACCAGCGCACGGGCCACGGCCACGCGCTGTTGCTGGCCCCCCGACAGGGCGGCCACTGGCCGATCGGCAAAGCCGTGCATCCGCACCAGTTGCAGCGCGTCGCTGACCCTGTCACCGATCTCGGGTTTTGGAACGCTGCGCGCCCGCAGGCCAAACGCGACGTTCTCGGCCACTGTCAGGTGCGGGAACAACGCGTAACTCTGGAACACCACCGAGATGTTGCGGCGATGCGCGGGCACCTGCGTGATGGCGCGTCCATCCAGCAGGATGTCACCCACGTCAGCCGAGGTCAGTCCTGCGATGATTCGCAGCAATGTGGTCTTGCCGCAGCCGGAGGGGCCGAGAAGAGACACAAGCTCTCCTCTCGCCACGCGGAAGTCCATGTCGGACATCACGGTGGTTCCCTTGAACGCCTTGCCCACCCCGACCACGTCGAGATAGGCGCGTTTGTCCGGCTCCGATCCTTCGGAGCCCTGCATGGATCAGAGCGCCATCAGCTTGTCGAACCGTTCGATCCAGTCGCGTCGGTTCGCCGCCACGAACGCCCAGTCGGGTCCGTAGATCGGCACACCGTCGGGGATGATCGCGCCGGCGGTCACGGTGGTGTTGGCCGGAACCGAGGCCGAGAAACTTGCGATTTCGGCCTGCATGACCGGGCCTAGCATCTCGTTGACATAGGCCTCCGCCAGTTCCGGGTTCGGGCCGCCTTTGACAAGGCAAATACCCGAAGGCATTGCAAAAATTCCCTCGGAGGGTGCAGCCAGATCGACCGGCGCGCCTTCAGCCTTGCGCGGCAGCGCATAGGACGAGAAACTGCCCGCCAGCATGGTGATTTCGCCCTGTTCCAGCAGGTTGAAGGCCTGGCTCATCGTTGTGTAGACCGACAAAAGGTTCGGCTTGAGTTCTTCCAGCTTGGCGAAGGCGGCGTCGATCTCGTATTGCGCCTCAGAGAAGGGTTTGCCCGACCCGAGCATAGCTGCGATGAACAGGGTCCACATGCCTTCGGTGTTCTGAAGCGACGGAATGATGATCTGGCCCTTGGCCTCGGGCATCCACAAACTGCTCCAGGACGGCACGCCATCCGGCGCGAATTCGGTGTTGTAGGCCACGCCCGCCCAAGGCTGAACGTAGTTGCACCACATCCCGTCCATGTGAATGGCATCGGGCCGCAGATCGGTCATGTTGGGCACGGCGTCGGCGGTGATCGGCGTCAGCAGATCGGCCTCGACCGCCTGGATCATCACCGGATCGTCCATCTGGACCACCGACAGGTAAGGCGCATCCTTGTTCGACGACATCTTTTCAAGGTTCACCGACGACTTGGTACCTTCGAACAGGATATCGGCCCCGATGGCCGTTTTCATGTGCGGGATGACGACCGCTTCCATCCACGCGGTGTGCGACCCGGCGCAACCGATGACAAGTTCGGTGCTTTGTGCGCGCAGGATCGCCGGTGTCGCAAGCGTTCCCAGCGCCGCATAGGCCGAACCTTTCAGAACGGATCGGCGGGACAGCATGCCCTTGGTCAGTCTCTTCATTGTTCACTTCCCCCAGCAGGATTTTCACTGCCCTCAAAATGGCATGCCATTTTGGAAAAGTCCTGTTTTCATGGGACTACGGGCTGGTCCACGCATGGTTCTGCCTCAAGTTTAGGCGGTTCGGCAGGGGGGAGGGAATTAATGGGCTGGATCGAAACCGTCACTGCTCCGGTCGCTCTGGCGGCTGAGAACCTCGGCCAAAGTCTCGCCGGTGTGACGCAGGTGGATCTTCCAGATCTCCGCCGCCTTATCGGGGTCGCGTGACCGAAACGACTGCATCAGGGTCTCGTGTTCTCCGACAGCCTGTTCGAGACGGTCACGGTTCATGATCGCCATGAATCGCCCGCGCCGCGCCCGGGCGATCAGGCGGCGATGGGTCTCTATCACGATTGGGTTGCCGCTTCGGCTGACGATGAAATCGTGGATCAGCGTGTTGGTGTCGAAATAGTCGCTGATCCGGTCCGCCCGAAACTGCTCCAGCATGGTTCCGTGCAGATCTTCCAGCTGTTGCAGGCTGTCTGCCGTGATCGTTTCGGCAAGCCGCTGCGCCGCGAGGCTTTCGAGGCTGGAGATGACGTCGAAAAGATGCACCGCCTCTTCGGGGCCGAACATGGACACCAGCGCACCGCGATGCAGCGTGATCTCGATCAGCCCGTCTGCCTCGAGCAGTTTCAACGCTTCGCGCACCGGGGTCCGTGACACGTCAAGCTCTGCCGAGAGCCGGCGTTCGACCAGCCGATCCAGGGGCGCAAACTCGCCTTTGACGATCCGGTCGCGCAGGATCGCGGCGATACGTTCCGCCGTGGCCTTGGAGGTTTCCGAGGGTATCTGCATGAAAGGTGTGCGCCGGAGGACTGGGGTTGAGGCAAGAGTGCCTCCGGTCATGCCGCCATCGCGCGGGAAGGTCAATTGCCGCCGTCATACCACAGATCGGGGCTGCGCCTCAGTGACGCGATGAGCCCTTGTAGAACGGATCGCGGTCTGCAGTGGACTGAAGGTAACCGTCATAGAACGCCTGCACCGTCGGAAACACCGCTTCGCGCAGGGCATGACGGTTCACCTCGTCGGCATCGCGCGGTTTGGCCAGCGCCTCGGCGATCCTGGCCAGAACGGCGTCGCGATCCACCCGCGTGAACCGGCCTTCGTGATACACCACGTCACCTTCGATGAGGACGCTGTGCACATCCTTGGACTTCGCCCGGTGGATCAGCGCAACCATCGGCGCGATGTCAGTGTCCTGATAGGGGTAGGTGGCGCTGTCGTAATCCACCACCACGGCATCCATGCGGCACCCGGGATCAAGGCGTCCGATCTGAGTGCCAAAGGGAGTGGTGCGCGCGCCGTGTTCGGTTGCCATGCGCAGCACCTCCCCCGCCGACGGCACCTCGGCGGGGTCCATCCCCGGAAATCGGTGCAGGTTCAGAACCAACCGCATTTCCTGCAACATGTCGCGGTCATCGTTGATCCCGGCTTCGTCGATCCCCATGCCGACGGTCATGCTACGGTCAATCAGGGGCATCAGCGGCAGAATTCCGGACCGCAGGCGCAGGTTGGACGAGCAGTTGTGACAGATGCAGGTGCCGGTTCCGGCGCAGATCTCGATGTCCTCTTCGGTCATCCAGACGCCGTGCCCAAGTGTCATATGTGGTCCCAGCAGCCCCAGCTTTTCCAGATGCCGCACCGCCGTCGTGCCAGTGCGCCGGGCCGCGTATTCTTTCTGATACGCGGTTTCGAGAAGGTGCATATGCATCGGCACATCCGCCGCGACGGATTTTTCCTTCAGCGCCAGCAGACCGTCATCACTCATCCAGTGCAGGTTCGCCGGGGCCAGTTGCACCCGTGCACGCGGCGATGTTTTCGTATCGGTGAGTTGGTCGAACATGGTCAGGAAATCGTCAAACGGCATGGTCAGACGTTGCAGATGCGCCGCCATCTTCTTGGCGGTTTCCGGCGGCAGCCGACGACAGAAGGCGGCATCGTCCTCGTAGACAAAGCGGTTCTGTTCGCGCACGCCATAGGAGTAGGACGCGCGCATGCCGATATCGGCATAGGCGTCCATCACGGAACCGGCCGAACCGACCACGGCCTCCAGATCACCCATGGCCCAGCCTTGGATGTGCTGGACGGTTGTCACTCCGGACGAGATCATCTCGAACGCGGAATACAGCGTGTCCAGATAGGGATCGACCTTGCGGATGGCGAGCCGCGCCGCGAACCACAATTCCAGCGGTGAATCCGGTGCGCCCAGTTGCAACGGCGTCAGCCCGACATGGTGATGGGCGTTGATCAGCCCCGGCATGATCAGGTGACGCGGATAGGCCGTCACCTCGGCACTGGGAAAGGCGGTGGTCACTTCGGTCCTCGGACCAACGGCAAGGATTACCCCGTCGGCAAAGGCGATGGCGGCATCGTCCAGCATATGGATATCCCCATCGTGGGACGTGCCGGTGACAATCCATTTCGCGGTGATGATCTGTGTGCTCAAGCCTTGCCGCCCCCGACCTGCCGCGCGGTTCCGCTGTGCAGGATGCGCGCCCGGATTTGCCTCACCGCCTCGACCGTGCCGTCGATGATGGGCACCGGGCAGAGCGGCGCGATCCGCGCGGCAAGGCCCGCCAGAGGGCCGCCGCCCATGACGATGCAGACCGCGCCGTCCGAGACGCAGGCGTGGCACAGCTCCAGCAATGGCGCGAAACGGTCATCGGCCACATCGGCCGGATCGCCCAGCAGCGGTTCCGAACAGGCGGCAACGCGCATCAGGTGATCGCCAACACCGTGCTCATGTGCCTTGTCCCGCAGGGGTGGCGCGACTTCGGGCGCAAAGGTTACGATGGCGAAGGGGCCACCGATCCGACGCACGGTTCCGAACGCCGCCTCGGCAATGCCGATCACCGGAATGTCGGGCCAGAGTGCCCGCACTTCGGCTGATCCGGTGTCCCCGAACGAGGCCAGAACGATCCCGTCGGGCAGGTGGTCCTGCGCGCGGATGGTCTCGATCACGCCCCGCGTGGCCTCTGTGCCATCCTCGGGCGTGACGATCAGTTCAGGACCAAATGCCGCCGAAAAGGTTGTGACATGCTCACCCGGATGCGCGGCGCTTTGCGCGGCCCGCGCGATCCGGTCTGTGATGCCCTGCGACGTGTTCGGGTTGACGACCAGCAGGCGCATCAGACCAGCACCGAGGGCAGCCAGAGCGAAATCGCCGGGAAGAGGTTGACCAGGATCAGCGCGATCAGCATGGCCCCGATGAAAGCAAGCATCGACGGAATGATCTTGGCGATCGAGATCTTGGCAATCGCGCAGGTGATCAGCACCACGGACGCCACCGGTGGCGTCTGCTGCCCGATGCCCAGATTGATCGTCAGGATCAGCCCGAAATGCACGCGGTCGATGCCCAGCTGGTCCGCCAGCGGCAGGAAGATCGGTACCAGCATCAGGATGGCAGGTGTGCCGTGAATGATCGTCCCGGCAAGCAGGAAGAACACGTTGATCGTCAGCAGCACCACCCAGTAATTGTCGGAAAGGCCCAGAATGGCCTCTGCGATATCCTGCGGGATACGCTGGTTGGTCAGGTACCAGCCCAGCAGGGTCGAGGTGGCCACGATGAACATCAGCATCGCCGACCGCTTGCCAGCCACCCGCAGCGTGTCGATCAGCGTGCCCAGTTTCACCGTCCGGTAGACCAGCGCCGCCAGCACGATGGACCAGAACGCCGCGATGGCACCCGCTTCGGTTGCGGTGAAGATGCCACCAAGGATGCCGACAAGAATGAGGATCGGCAGGGTCAGCGGGATCGCCGCATCCTTGCCGGTTTCCGCCACGCGCTTGAGGGAAAACGCACCCTCGGTCGGATAGCCGCGCTTGACCGAGATGATGTAGGCGGTGCCCATCAGCAGGGCGCAGACCATGATGCCCGGAAGAATACCCGCCGCGAACAGCTCGGCGATCGACGCATTTGCGACATAGGCGTAAAGGATCAGGTTGAGCGACGGAGGCACGATGATGGCCATGGTCGCCGAGGTCGATGTGACCGCTGCCGCGAAGGCCGCCGGGTAACCGCGCTTGCGCATCTGCGGGATCATCACCGACCCGATGGCGGCGGCATCCGATGTCGCTGTGCCCGAAATCTCGGAAAAGAAGAGCGATGTCAGGATGTTGACATGCGCCAACCCACCACGGATATGCCCCACGAGCGACGACGCGAAGGCGATCAGCTTTTCCGCGATCTTGCCCTGGTTCATGATTTCCCCGGCAATCATGAACAGCAGCGCCGCCACCAGCAGGTAGTTGTTCGCCCCGCCGAACGGGATCAGCCCGATGATCTGCGGCACCACAGCCGGATCGAGCAGGATCATCGTGGCGGCGGTTACCCCAAGCACAAAGGCGATGGGCAGCCCCGCGATCAGCAGGACGAGAAGCAGGATCAGGATCATCCAGCCGGGATCAAGAAACATCAGGCGTCACTTTCGGGAAGAAGGTCATCCGGCGCGATACGCCCGGTCGCGACGCCCACAAGGCGCACCGCGCAGAAAATCGCGATGAGCAGGCCACCTGCGGCCATCGAGCCGCGAAACAGCACCATCGGCAGTTCGATCGAAATCAGCGTTCGAGACCCGAAACTCAGCGCGGCAATGCCGCCATACCACGCCAACAGCGCACCAAACGCGCCCATCAGGATCAGGTTCACACAAGTTACCACCCGTTTCACGCCCAGCGGAAACACCCGCAGGACAGCATCGAAGCCGAGATGCTCGTTGGTGCGGGTCAGGTAGGCCGCGCCGACAAAGGTCAGTGCCGCAAGGATATGCGCAGGCAATTCCTCGCCCCAGGACACGCTGTCGTTCAGAATGAACCGGGCGAAGACCGCCCAGTTCAACAGGATCAGCAGAAGGCCCGACATGGCAACCACAAGCGCGTCCAGCACGGCTGTTGTCCAGTGGTCGAGCAGGTCGATCAGGTGCTCCAGTCGGTCCATCTTGCGTGCCTTACTCGATGCCAAGGGCGGCTTTAGTCGCGGCGATCATGTCTGCCCCGATCACGTCCACGAAAGTCGGGCTTTCGTAAAGCGGGGCGGCTGCGGCCTGGAAGGCGGCAAAGTCGATCTCGTTGACGGCGATCTTGTCCGACAGCGCCGCGATGGTCTCGGAGTCGGTTGTCTCACCCCACTCAAAGCTCCACGGGGCCACGTCCTGGGCCACGCTCATGATGGAGTCTTGCAGCGCAGGATCAAGCGAGGCGAGGAAGGTTTCACTGAACACGAGGAAGGTCGGCAGGTAGACGTGGTTGGACAGCGACATGTAGCCCTGCACTTCGTAGAGTTTCGCCGTGTCCACGACGTTGGCGGGGTTTTCCTGTCCGTCGATCGTGCCCTGATCGAGCGCGGAATAGACCTCGCCAAAGGACAGCGGCGTGGCGTTTGCGCCCAGCGTGTTGAACATCTCGACGCGCTGCTTGCTGGTGGGGGTGCGGATCTTCAGCCCTTCAAGATCGGCTGGCACGACGATCGGGCGCACATCATTGGTGATCTGGCGGAATCCGTTATCCCACATCGCGGCAAGCACCATGCCGGTGCCCTCGAACCCTTCGGCGAGCATCTCGCCCGCCGGGCTGGCGGCAAAAGCCTGAACCGCGGCGCGGTCCTCGAAAAGGTACGGCAGGTCGAAAATGGCGCTGCGGCTGTTGATCTGCGCCACCGCAGAGGCCGAGAGCGAGGCCTGATGCGTGCCCAGCGACAGACCCTGAAGCACGTCTTCTTCCTTGCCCAAGGTGTTGCCCATGAAAATCTGAACGTCGATTTCGCCCGGAGCAGCTGCTTCGAGGCGGGTTTCGTATTCCTGCAGGAACACGTGGGCAAACGTTCCTTCGGGGAGGGACGAGTTGATCTGAAGCACGGTTTGCGCCGAGGCGACTGCGGGCAGGGCTGCAATGGTCGCTGCAAACAGCAGATGTTTGGTCATGGTCTGATTCTCCTAGCTAAAGTCATGATGGAAACTTGGGTGTCATGAAAATGATTTTTCGCAGCTTGCGCACGCAGGAAATAATGTTTTCTTGTGCGGTCGCGGAAATTCACGTGCTCTTGCCTGAAATTTAGGCAAGGATCTGGGTGCTGCGTGTGCAAATTGCCCGATGGTGAATCGCTGATCTGTCGCGCTAAAGCTCGGACAAGCGATCGTGCATCTCTTCGATATCGCCCATCCGCTGCCGCCCGAACGATCCCGACATCTCCAATGTGCGCGCCGCGATCAGGTTGCAGACGGCCATCACGCTCACATGGTTCAACAGCGGTCCCGACGATGTCGTGTCGCAGGTGATGTGCCAGCGGGCGGGTAGGGCCTCCATCGATTGCACATCGCCGATCAACGCCACCTGAGCGCCTGACACGACCGCCGTATCCGCCAGCGACCAGGCCAGCTTGGGGTTGCGCCGCAGCAATAGGATCACGGCCACGTCCTCGGGTTCAAAGGTCGCCGCGGATTCGGCAAGTGTTTCTCCCGGATGGGGCAGGACCGATACGTTGGGCACCACCTGTTTGATCTGCCAGCCAAGATAGCTGGCCAGCGGATAGCCAGCCCGAAACCCCGCGATCCAGACGCGCCGCGCGCTGTGCAGCGCATGGGCCAGCGCGTCGATCTCATCGGGCGCGAGCCCGGCATAGGTGGCTTCGACGTTCAGGCGCGACTGCTCGGAATGGCGCGCGGCGGTGCTGATCGTGTCGTCCGGCCCGGTGCCGAACCGCAGCAACGCAGAGCCGGTGCGCCCTTCGTCCCGCACCGCCTTGCGCGCCTCGTCAAAAGACGCATAGCCCAGCTTGCGCACGAAACGCGACACGGTGGCGTTGGACACATCGGCCAAAGCGGCGATCTCGGACGCGGAATACCCGGCCATGTCGCCGGGAAAATCCAGCACCGCTTCGGCGAGCCTGCGTTCGGTCGGGTGCAGATCGGGCAGGATGGCCCGGACGCGGGACATGAAGGTTTTGGCAGGGCGCTGTTTCATCCCTGCAAAATGCTTTTCTTCGTGACTAAGGTAAAGCGCGTTCTTCCACGGGCCGCCCGGCGGGCAAAGCCTAACCGACCAGATCGCCCGCTGACACCGCCTCGGTCACCAGAGCGCCGCGATGCGATACCACCCGTGCCGCAAGCTGGGCAGCTGCCTCAACCGCTTGATCCAGCGATGCGCCGATGATGCGGCTGGCCAGAAACCCCGCGTTGAACGAATCCCCGGCAGCGGTCGTGTCCACCGCCTCTGTCACTGGCTCGGGGCGGTGCCGACTGGTCTTGCCAGCGTCCAGCATCACGATCTCGCCGGGGCCGTTCTTGACCACCACAGTCTGCGCGCCCGCCAGCGCATAGCGTTCCGCCGTGTCCAAGGGTGTCGCGTCACCGAACCACGTCGCCTCGTCTTCGTGCGAGGGCAGGACAATGTCGCTCAGGCGCGCGGCATCCATGATCGCTGCGGTCATGGTGCTGCCATCCGGCCAGAGTTTGGGACGCAGGTTGGGATCGAACACCACCGCGCCGCCTGCGCTGCGGAACCGATGCAAAGCACCCAGCAGCGTCGCGCGATCCTCCTCTGCCAGAATGGCTAGCGTAATCCCCGAGAAATAGGCCATGCTGGCCCCGCTCAGAGCCGTGTCGATGTCCTGACCCGACTGCGCCAGCGTGCGGGCTGCACTTTGACTGCGCCAATAGCTGAAGCTGCGTTCACCTTCCTGCAACTGGATCATGTAAAGCCCAAGCGTCCGGTCCGGACGGCGCAGGATCGACGCGGTGCCGATGGTTTCGCGGTCCAGAAAGGTCAGCATCTGGTCCGAAACGGCATCGGTGCCAACAGCGGTATAATACGCCACTTGCGCGCGATCTTTGAGAAGCCTGGCCAGATACCATGCCGTATTCAGCGTGTCGCCCGCAAACCCCATGCGATAGGTGCCGGCCTCTGCAAGCGGGGCCAACTCGACCATGCATTCCCCAATCGAGACGATCCGTGTCACCGGGGGCTGTCCGTGAACCAATTGTGATTGACTGCCTTGATCTCTTCGATCTGCACCAGGATGCGCGACAGATGTTTGTCGATGGCGGCGGCGGCGGCATCCGCATCGCGCGCCGATATCGCATCGAGGATGGCGATATGTTCGCCAAGTGCATGGTTCTGCGTCGAGGTGTCGAGGGTCAACATGCGCACGCGGTCCATGTGCCCCTTGTTTTCGCTGATCACGTCCCAGACATAATCTACACCCGACTGCACGCAGATCTCGCGGTGGAACGCATCGTCCAGCGCATGGAACTTTGTTCGATTGTTGTCGAAAATCGCGGCTTTCTGCTGCTCGATCAAGGCGGACAAGGCGCGCAAGCCGTCCTCGGTGATGACGCCGCAGGCGGTGCGGCCCGTATGGATTTCCAGCGCCAGACGGATGAACCGCGCCCGCATCACGGCCTCTTCGGAAATCAGGCTGACCATTGTGCCGCTCTGGGGGCGGATCTGCAGGAACCCGAGATTGGCCAGCCGTTTGAAAGCTTCGCGCACAGGTTGTCGGGACACCCCCATTTTTGCTGCGACCTCGGCTTCAGATATCTTGGTCTCAGGCGGCAATTCCAGTGTCAGGATGCGGTCCCGCAGAACCTTGAACACCTGATCCGCGATGGTCGGTTGGACCTGTTGCCGAAGCTGCGGCAACGGCAGTGGGGCCGATTTTGTCTGGGCGGACGTGTCCACGATCTGGGCCTTCCTCTGCGCTTCACTTACTCCACACCATAGTACAAACGAGACAGGGATTGGCAACTAGGATATTAGTTGACGTGTCAGAATTGCCTTACTAGGATATTAGTCATCAGCAGAGTCGGCTTGCCAAATCCGCTGAGACCAAGGGGGGATGAATGGCACTACTGGACGACAACCGGCTCTTTTCGCCTGATCCTGGCCTGCGGACCCTTGCACGCGCGCTTTACGAGACGGTCTGCGATCTGCCGATCATCAGCCCGCATGGCCATACCGATCCGCAATGGTACGCCGAGAACGCACCGTTCGCCGATCCTGCGCGCCTGTTCGTGACGCCCGATCACTACGTCTTTCGCATGCTGCATTCGCAGGGTATCGCGCTCGAAGCGCTGGGCGTGCCGCGCGCCGATGGGGGAGAGACCGAACAGGACCCGCGCAAGATCTGGCAGCTGTTCGCGGCACATTATCACCTGTTCCGGGGCACCCCGTCGCGGATCTGGGTCGACCATGCCTTGCAGGAAGTGTTCGGCGTCACGGAGCGTCTGACCGCGGCCAGCGCCAATGCGATCTACGACCAGATCGACGATTGCCTCAAGCAGGACGCGTTCCGCCCCCGTGCCCTGTTCGAGCGGTTCAACATCGAAGCGATCTCGACCACGGAAAGCGCCATCGACGATCTGAAATGGCACCGGATGATCCGCGATAGTGGCTGGACCGGCAAGGTCGTCACCGCTTACCGTCCTGATGCCGTGGTCGATCCCGAATTTCCGGGCTTTGCCGCCAATGTCGAGAAGATGGGCGAGATGGCCGGAGAGGATGCCACCAGATGGCAGGGCTATCTGGCTGCGCATCGCAACCGCCGCGCCTATTTCAAGGAGTTCGGGGCCACCTCGTCCGACCACGGCCACCCTACGGCCCGCACCGAGGATCTGCCGCAGGACGTGGCAGAGGCGCTGTTCGACAAGGCCTTGCGCGGCGCCTGCACCGAGGATGAGGCGGATGCGTTTCGCGGGCACATGCTGACCGAGATGGCGCGCATGAGCCTTGACGACGGGCTGGTGTTGCAAATCCATCCCGGTGCCGCGCGCAACCATTCGGACG
The DNA here is from genome assembly GCA_041725935.1 of Pelagibaca sp. Lineage (GTDB taxonomy): Bacteria > Pseudomonadota > Alphaproteobacteria > Rhodobacterales > Rhodobacteraceae > Marivita. The sequence continues at coordinate 54,764 of JBGRQD010000016.1, read as the reverse complement.
CCATCATGGCGCGGTTCGGTCGGGACAAGGGCTACGACATTCCCACCCGCACCGATTACGTGCATGCGCTGCGTCCGTTGCTGAACGCGGTGGGCGAACGGTCGGATCTGACGATCATCCTCTTCACGCTCGACGAGACATCCTATGCGCGCGAATTAGCACCTCTGGCCGGGGTCTACCCGGCGCTGCGCCTTGGTCCGCCCTGGTGGTTCCATGACAGCTACGAAGGCATGATGCGGTTCCGCGAAATGGCGACCGAAACCGCCGGGTTCTACAACACGGTCGGGTTCAACGACGACACCCGCGCCTTCTGCTCCATTCCCGCACGTCACGACGTGGCGCGTCGGGTTGACTGCGCGTTCCTTGCCAACCTGATCGCCACGGGTCGGCTGGCAGAGGACGAAGCATTCGAGGTCGCACATGACCTCGCATACCGGCTTGCAAAGCAGGCTTACCGGCTCTGAGAGCCATTTTCTGGGAGGAAACCATGAATTACGTCAAAACACTCGGAGCGGCCTTGCTGGCAAGCGTCGCCTTTGTCTCGGTCGCGTCGGCCTGCGAAGTGACGCTGCGGTCGTCGGACACCCACCCCGAAGGCTACCCGACCGTTGTTGCGGTGCAGAAGATGGGTGAAATGCTGGAAGAGCGCACTGACGGGCGGCTGTGCGTCGAGGTCTTTCATTCGGCCCAGCTGGGTCAGGAAAAGGATACGATCGAACAGACGCAGTTCGGCGTCATCGACATGAACCGTGTCTCGCTTGGGCCGTTCAACAACATCATCGAGGAAACGCAGGTGCCGTCGCTGCCGTTCATCTTCCGGTCGACCGACCACATGCACCGCGTGATGGATGGCCCGGTTGGACAGCAGATCCTTGACGCGTTCAGTGATCATGACCTTGTGGGTCTCGCGTTCTACGATGGCGGCTCGCGCAGCTTCTACAATTCGCAGCGGCCGATCCGGTCCATCGAAGACCTGGCCGGGATGAAGTTCCGCGTTATGCAGTCGGACATCTTTGTCGACATGGTCTCTGCCCTTGGCGCCAACGCCACGCCGATGCCTTATGGCGAGGTCTATTCCTCGATCCAGACCGGTGTGATCGATGGGGCCGAGAACAACTGGCCGTCCTATGACAGCTCGGGCCATTTCGAGGTCGCCCAGTATTACACGCTGAACCAGCACCTGATTGTGCCGGAAGTGCTGGTGATGTCGAAAGCCAGCTTTGACAAGCTGTCGCCCGAAGACCAGGACATCGTCCGTCAGGCGGCCCGCGACTCCGTTCCGCTGATGCGTGAACTGTGGCAGGAGCGCGAAAAAGTGTCCGAGCAGCGCGTGCGGGATGCAGGTGTCGAGATCATCACCGATATCGACAAAACCCCCTTCATCGAAGCCATGGTGCCGGTCTACCAGAAATATGTGACCTCGCCCAAGCTTCAGCAGATGGTCGCGGACATTCAGGCGACTGAATAATCCCATCACCGCCCCTCGGCGCAGCGTCGCGGGGCGGGCACTCTACCAAGGATGGGCATACCTGACATGATGAAAACGATAGCGCTTCTGACGGGGCGTCTGGCGCGGGTTGCGCTGTGGGTCGCAGGGATGGGGCTGGTCCTGATGACCGTGCTGATCGCGGCACAGGTGTTCTGGCGCTACGTGCTGAACGACAGCCTCATCTGGACCGAACCCGCGTCGGTCATGATCATGGGCTGGTTCATCTTCCTCGGCGCTGCTGTCGGCATCCGGGAAGGCTATCACCTGTCCTTCGATGTGCTGCTGTACGTCGTCCCGCAGCGGATCAAGCTGGTGCTTCACACGATTTCCGATCTGGCCGTCGCGGGCTTTGGCGTCGGCATGATCTGGTACGGCTGGCAACTGGCAGAGCGCACCGCCGGGAACATGCTGCCGAGTCTCGGAATTTCAGGTGCGTTTGACTTTGCCCCCATCGTCGCGGGTGGCGTGTTGATCGTGCTTTTTTCAACTGAACGCATTGCGCGCCGCGCTGCCGGTCTTCCAACCGCGCGCTTTGGCGAAGAGGCAGAGATCGACTGATGGAACTCTATGTCCTCTTCGGAACCTTCACGTTCCTGCTGCTGATCGGCACACCCGTTGCGTTCTGTCTGGGTGTGTCCAGCTTTGCCACCATCGCCTATCTTGGCCTGCCGCCTGTGGTGGTGTTCCAGCGTTTGAATTCCGGCGTATCGGTGTTCGCGCTGATGGCGATCCCGTTCTTCATTTATGCCGGCGATCTGATGGTGCGTGGCGACATTGCCCGCCGATTGGTCGCGCTGGCCGGAGGGTTCGTCGGCCATCTGCGTGGCGGTCTGGGGCAAGTCAACGTGCTGTCCTCGGTCATGTTCGGCGGCGTGTCGGGATCGGCTGCGGCGGATGCCAGCGCAGTCGGCGGCCTGATGGTGCCGCAAATGAAAGAGCGCGGCTATGACACGGATTACGCGGTGAACATCACCGTGGTGAGTTCCATCATCGCGCTGCTGCTGCCGCCCTCGCACAACATGATCATTTATTCGATCGCGGCAGGTGGGCGCATTTCGATTGCCGATCTGTTCACCGCAGGGATCATTCCGGGCTTCCTGCTGGCTGGTCTGCTCATGTTCGCCGCATGGTGGATGGCGGTGCGCAAGGGCTACCCGACCCAGCCGTTCCAGGGAGTGCGGATGCTGGGTACGCTGTTCGTGTCGGCAGCCCCCGGTCTGATCCTTGTTGCGATCATTTTTGGCGGCGTGCGGTCCGGCATCTTTACCGCGTCGGAGTCCTCGAACATCGCGGTGGTCTATGCGCTGCTGGTCACGTTCTTTGTCTATCGCAGTCTCAGCTGGAGCGATTTCATCGAGGCGACCTTTGCCGCCGTCCGCACCACCGCGATGGTGCTGATGGTGATCGGCTGTGCGGCAGCCTTCGGTTGGCTTTTGGCCTATACCCGCGTGCCGGCGTCGATGGTGGCACTCTTGCAGGGCGTGTCAGACAACCCGATCATCATCCTGCTGTTGTTGAACCTTGTGCTGTTGATCCTTGGCACCTTCATGGACATGTCGCCGCTCATTGTCATCACCACGCCGATCTTCCTGCCGGTGGCCACGGCCTTTGGCGTCGATCCGGTGCATTTCGGGGTGATCCTGATCCTCAATCTCGGCATCGGGCTGTGTACGCCACCTGTAGGGGCCGTGTTGTTTGTCGGCTGCGCGGTGGGTCGCATTCCGGTCTGGGATGCAGTGCGCACGATCTGGCCGTTCTACGGGGCCGCTTTGGTGACGCTGATGCTTGTAACCTACATTCCGGCGCTGTCGCTCTGGCTGCCGTCGCTGTTCAGATGAGGAAAGACATGACTTATCCCGTAGTGCCGACCGATCCGGGTGTGACCCGGCAAGTGCTGGCTGAAAATGCCGATCTCATGGTCGTCGTCTTCCGGTTCGAAGACGGCGCCGAAGGCAAGCTGCACGATCATCCGCATGTGCAATCCACCTATGTCGAGGCAGGGCGCTTCACGTTTTTCGTGGGCGATGTCGAACACGACCTTGGCCCCGGTGACAGCGTGGTGATCCCGTCCGGGGCACGACACGGATGCCGATGCCGCGAGGCGGGCACACTCATCGACACCTTCACCCCGCGCCGCGACGATTTTCTTTGACCCGAAAGGCCTGACACCATGCTCAAGACCCAAACCCGCCACGCCATCGACCCGGCCACCGCCAAGACGCTCGACACCGAACAGCTGCGGGATCATTTCCATGTCGGAGGCCTGTTCGCCGAGGGTGAAATCAACCTGGTCTACTCGCATTACGACCGGCTGATCCTTGGTTCTGCGGTACCTGCGGGGGGCACTCTGGTGCTGGATCAGGTCAAGGAAGCGGGCACGCCGTCGCTGCTGGACCGGCGCGAGGCCGGGATTCTGAACATCGGGGACGCGGGCACTGTCAGCGTCGGGGGCGAAACCTACGAGATCGGCAGCGGCGAGGTTCTGTATATCGGCATGGGCTCCGGTCCGATCACGTTCAGCGGCAATGGACGGTATTATGTCCTGTCTGCCCCGGCGCATCAAACCTATCCGACACGGCTGATCAAGCTGGCGGACGCACGCCGCGTCGAACTGGGCGCGCGCGAAACCGCAAATGAGCGTGTCATCATCCAGTTCCTGCATCCCGAAGTGTGCCAAAGCTGCCAGCTTCTGATGGGCTATACGCAATTTGCCGAAGGATCGGTCTGGAACACCATGCCCGCCCACCTCCATGACCGCCGGATGGAAGCCTATCTCTATTTCCAGCTGCCCGAGAACCAGCGCGTGTTCCACCTGATGGGAGAGCCGTCGCAGACTCGCCACATCGTCATGGCCAATGAAGAGGTGGTGATCTCGCCGCCCTGGTCGATCCATGCGGGCTCGGGCACGTCGTCCTACACCTTTTGCTGGGCGATGGCGGGCGATAATGTCGATTTCACCGACATGGACATGGTGGCGATGGAGGATCTTAGGTGAGCATGTTTTCCCTGACGGAGCGTCGCGCGCTGGTGACCGGTGCCAATACCGGCATCGGGCAGGCTATCGCCGTGGGTCTGGCCGAGGCGGGTGCCGAAGTGATCTGTGCCGGGCGGCGTAGCTGTGACGAAACCGTTGAGATGATCACGCAGGCCGGGGGCAGCGCGTCGTCCGTGCTGGTCGATTTCGCCGATCCGATGGCCGGGCAGGGACTGTTCGGGGAGGCGCCGGTCGACATCCTCGTGAACAACGCGGGCATCATCCGCCGCGCCGATGCGCTGGAGTTTTCAGAGGCCGATTGGGACGCCGTGATGGACGTCAACCTCAAGGCGCTGTTCTTTACCACCCAAGCCTTTGCCAAGGCCGTGCTCGCAAGGGGTGACACGGGCGCCGTGGTCAATATCGCCTCGCTGCTGTCGTTTCAGGGCGGTATCCGCGTGCCATCCTACACGGCGTCGAAACATGGCGTGGCGGGCCTGACCAAGCTGATGGCGAACGAATGGGCGGCCAAGGGCATCAACGTGAACGCGGTCGCCCCCGGCTATATCGAGACCAACAACACCGAAGCCCTGCGCAACGATCCCGACCGCAATCAGGCGATCCTCGACCGTATCCCGGCAGGCCGCTGGGGTCAGGCCGAGGACATCGCGGGGGCGGCTGTCTACCTGGCCAGCCCGGCTGCGAAATACGTGCATGGTGCGGTGCTCAATGTCGATGGAGGCTGGCTTGCCCGCTGACACCGAACAACGCCCCAAGACGGGGATCGTGCATCTGGGCCTCGGCGCGTTCTTTCGCGGCTTCGGATGTGTGTTCGTGGCTGATGCGATGGCGGCGTCGGGTGGCGACTGGGGCATCATCGGGGTGTCCCTGCGCAGCCCCGACACGCGCGATGCGCTGCAGGATCAGGGCTGGGGCTATACCTCGGTCACGCTTGCGCCTGAAGGCGAGGTCACCCGCTGGATCGACGTTCTGAACGACGTGCTGGTCGCGCCCGAAGACCCCGTGGCGGTGCTTGCCGCGATGGCGGACCCGGCGGTTCGGATCGTCACTCTGACGGTCACGGAAAAGGGCTATTGCCACAACCCCTCCACCGGCAAGCTGAACACTGATCATCCCGACATCCAGCATGACCTTGCCCATGATCTGCCGGTCTCCGCTCCCGGCTTTCTGGTGCGGGCGCTGGCGCGTCGGAGGGAGGCCGGTGTTGCCCCCTTTACCGTGCTGACCTGTGACAACCTGCCGGAAAATGGCCGTCTGGTGCGCGGTCTGGTATTGGATTTCGCGCAAGCCATTGACCCGGCACTGGCCGACTGGATCGCCACAGAGTGCCGGTTCCCGTCAACGATGGTGGACCGCATCACCCCGGCCACCACCAAGGCCGACATCGCCCGCGTTGCCCAACTGACGGGTCGGGTCGATGCGGCACCCGTGATGCACGAACCTTTTGCCCAATGGGTGATCGAGGATGATTTCGTCGGCGGCGCGCGTCCCGATTTCGCGGCAGCAGGTGTCGAGATGGTGCAGGACGTGACCGCACATGAGCACATGAAGCTGCGGATGCTGAACGGCACCCATTCGGCACTGGCCTATACCGGCTATCTTGCCGGGCACGACACCATTGCAGACACCGTCGCGGACCCTGTCTTTGCCGCCTATGTCCGACAGTTGTGGTCCGAGATCATGCCCGCCGTGCAGGCGCCCGAAGGTGTGAGCCTGACCGATTACGCCGACGCGCTGTTCGACCGCTACGCCAATCCCGGCATCCGCCACAGGACATGGCAGATCGCGATGGATGGCAGCCAGAAACTGCCGCAGCGCATTCTTGGCAGCCTTGAGGCCAATGTCGCGGCCGGGCGGCACTCGGCTGCGCTGTGCCTCGCTGTTGCAGCTTGGATGCGGTATGTCGGCGGCGTCGATGAACGGGGACAGGCGATTGACGTGCGCGACCCCTTGGCGGCGCGGCTGCGCGATGTTTCGGACAGCGCGGATACGCCCGAGGGCAAGGTGGCCGCCTTGTTGGGGTTTCGGGACGTCTTTCCTGCAGATCTGGCCGCCGCTCTGCATAGGCCGTTGACCGAGGCCGCGACGCGACTTTGGGCAGATGGCACCCGCGCCGCGATCACACAGGTGCTTGCATGATCGAGACCTGGCGCTGGTACGGCGAGTTCGACCCGATCACGCTTGCCGAAGTGACGCAGACCGGGGCGTCGGGCATTGTCACCGCGTTGCACGCCATTCCCTATGGCGAGGTCTGGCCGTCCGAGGCGATCGCTGCGCGCAAACGCGCGGTCGAGGATGCGGGCTTTGTCTGGTCCGTGGTCGAAAGCCTGCCGGTGCATGAGCGCATCAAGACAGGCGAGGGCGACCTGTCAGCGCTGTTTGCGAATTATCGGCAGTCGATAGCCAATCTGGCGGAGCAGGGCGTTCAGACCATCTGCTATAACTTCATGCCGCTCTTGGACTGGACAAGGACTGATCTGGCGGCCCCGGTCGCGGGCGGTGCGACCTGCCTACGGTTCGAGGCGACCCATATGGCGGCGTTCGAAATTCACATGCTGGGGCGTCAGGCAGCGGAGGATGATTACAGCGACGAGGTGCGCGTCCGCGCCGCCGCTTGGTATCAGCAGGCCACAGAGGCCGATCGGGATCGGTTGCTGAAGTCGATCATGGCAGGGATGCCCGGTGCGTTCGACCGCTACGACATTCCCGGGTTGCGCACTGCCCTTGCAGGCTATGACGGGATCGACAGGGACGCCCTGCGCGCCAATTACGCGCGGTTCCTGTCCGAGGTGGTTCCGGCGGCGGAGGATCTGGGCATCCGGCTCTGCGTGCATCCCGACGATCCGCCCCGCGATATTCTTGGTCTGCCGCGCATCGTCTCGACCGGCGCCGATCTGGACTGGATTCTGACCGCGCAGGACAGCCCGGCCAATGGCGTGACGCTGTGTTCCGGCTCGCTTGGCGCACATCCCGGCAATGACGTTCCGGCGATTGCCGCACAGGTCGCCGGGCGAATCCATTTCGCCCATCTGCGCAATGTCCGCAAGGAACCGGACGGGTCGTTCGAGGAAGCGGCGCATCTTGAGGGGGACACGGACATGGTGGCGCTCTTGCGGGTTCTGCTGGGTGAAGAGGCGCGGCGGCGGGCCGAGGGCCGTGCGGATGACGCGATCCCGTTTCGTCCCGATCACGGGCATCACATGCTGAGCGATCACGACCGTGACTTCGTGCCGGGCTATCCGTTGATCGGTCGTCTGCGCGGTCTGGCGGAACTGCGCGGTGTGATCCGGGGGATCGGCCATGTCTGAACCGCTGGTCCTGCATCCGTCGGACAACGTGGCGGTCCTCACAGCGCGGGCGCAGGCGGGCGCGGACCCTTTGGCGCTGGGTGCGCCTTTGGAAAAGCCACTGTCCGCCGGACACAAGATCGCCCGTCAGCCCATCGCGGCAGGTGATCCGGTTGTCAAGTTCGGCCAGTTCATCGGCAAGGCCACCACCGACATCGCGGCGGGCGCCCATGTGCACACTGCCAATTGCGTGTTCGACAACCCGGAACAGGCCTATGCCATCGGGGCCGATCTGGCTGCGTCACAGGCCGCAATCCCGGTCGTCGCGCCTGTGACCTTTGACGGCTACCTGCGCGCGGACGGGCGTGTCGGCACCCGAAACTACATCGCGCTTCTGGCGACGGTGAACTGTTCGGCCACGGTGATCCGCCGTGCCGCGTCAGAGATCGAGTCCAGCGGCCTTCTTGACGCCTATGACAACATCGACGGCATCGTGGCTCTGGCCCATGGCACCGGCTGCGGCATGGCGGGCAGCGGCGCGGGGTTCGAGATCCTCGACCGGGTGCTCTGGGGCCATGCGACCCATCCCAATGTGGGGGCGGCGGTCTTTGTCGGTCTGGGCTGCGAGGTGATGCAGATCGCGCGGATGCAATCGCATTTCGGCACGACCGGCACCGACCGATTGCACGCGCTGACCATTCAGGACACGGGTGGCACCCGTGCGACCATCGACGCGATCAAGGCCCATGTCACCGGCATTCTGCCAGATGTGAACGCGGCCCGGCGCAGCGCGCAGCCGATGTCGGCGCTGCGGGTCGCGTTGCAATGCGGCGGGTCGGACGGGTTTTCCAGCATCACCGCAAACCCGGCGCTGGGCGTGGCGAGCGATCTGATCGTGGGGCAGGGAGGCACCGCCATCCTGTCTGAGACACCCGAGATTTACGGGGCCGAACAATTGCTCCTGCGGCGTGCTGCTTCTGGCGCCGCGGCCGACAAGCTGATCGCCCAGATCAAATGGTGGGAACACTATACCGCGCAGAACGGCGGATCGCTCGACAACAATCCAAGCCCCGGCAACAAGCAGGGCGGCATCACCACCATTCTGGAGAAATCTCTGGGTGCCGCGGCCAAGGGCGGCGCGACTCCGCTGACGGCTGTCTACGGGTATGCGGAACAGGTGACAGAGCCGGGTCTCGTGTTCATGGACACGCCGGGATATGATCCGGTCTCGGTGACGGGCCAGATCGCGGGGGGTGCGCAGATCGTCGTTTTCACCACTGGGCGGGGGTCGGCCTTTGGATCGAAACCCGCGCCGACGATCAAGCTCGCCACCTCGGACCGGCTGTTCGCGCAGATGCCCGACGACATGGATCTCAACTCCGGCGATATCTTGTCGCGCGGTGTCAGCATCGCCGAGAAAGGCCATGAGATTTTCGACCTGATCCGCGCCACCGCATCCGGTCAGCCGACCAAGTCCGAGACGCTTGGCCTTGGCGACCACGAATTTGTCCCATGGCAGATCGGCGCGGTGATGTAGGGCGCGCGTGATCTACGCAAGCGGCTTGTCTCGGCCCGCGATTGGCAGCATCTTCGCGCGATGATGCAGAGCATGGAATATCGCCGACATATCGGCAGACGGCCCTTCGCAGTCGCGGTGATCGCGGGTGGCGTGGCGCTTGTGCTGGCGGCGCTGTCGCTGCTCTTTCCGGTGCTGGAACGGGTGTATCTTGGCCAGCTTGGCAACCGCGAGGCGCCGACGCTGACGCTTGCGGTCGAGGGTCTCAACGGATCGCTGCGCCGGTTCGAAGCGCTGCCCGGTCTGATCGCGGAACGCCCCGATCTGGTTCAGGCGCTGCGCGATCCTTCCGATGCCGACCTGATCGCGCGGGTGAATGACGATCTTCACCGCACTGCCGAAGAGGTCGGGCTGTCGGATATCTTCGTCATCGACACCTCGGGCCTGACGATCGCGGCCAGCAACCACTGGAAAGACCTGTCCTTCGTTGGCCAGAATTTCGCCTACCGCCCCTATTTCACCCTTGCGCTGAGCGGCGATCAGGGTCGGTTCTTCGCACTTGGCACCACCTCGGGAGAACGTGGCTATTTCTTTGCCGAAGCGGTGCGCGACGGGTCCGAGATCATCGGGGTGCTCGCGGTCAAGTTCACCGTCGATGCCTTTGAGGAGGCGTGGCGCAATGGCAGCAACAAGATCATCGTTCTGGACGATGCGGGGGTGATCTTTATGGCCAGCCGGCCTGAATGGCAGTTCCGGTCGCTGGTGCCGCTCAGCCCCGAGGCGCGGGCGGCCATCGAGCAGACCAAGAAATATCCGATGGATGCGCTGGTGCCACTTCAAGCCATTCAAGAGCCGTTTGACGACAGGTTTCGGCAGGTGGCGATCACCGATGATGCGGGCACAACAGAGCAGTTCATCTTGCAGAGCCAGACCATACCCGAGGCCGGATGGGATGTGCTGCTGTTGACACCTTCGGAACAGGCATGGACCCGCGCGATGGGCACCGTTGCGTTGACCGCGCTGCTGCTTCTGCTGGTCGGCCTGATCGCTACTGTCGTGATCCAGCGCCGCATGCAGTTGCAGGAACGCATCCGCGCGGCGCTGTCGATGCAGGAGGAACTCGAACACCGGGTCAGCCAGCGCACGGCAGAGCTCAAGGCGGCCAACCATCTCATCATGCAGGAAGTCGAAGAACGCCGTGCTGCGGAAACCCGTCTGCGCCGGACGCAGACCGAACTGATCCAGGCGGGCAAGCTGGCGGCCTTGGGCCAGATGGCGGCCGCACTCAGCCATGAATTCAACCAGCCGCTTGCCGCCGTCAAATCCTTCGCCCGCAATGCCGCCGCCTATCTTGACCGGGGCGAGCCGGAAAAAGTGCGACAGAATATCGGCATGATCGATGACATGGTTGACCGGTTGGCCGCGATCTCGACCCATCTGCGCAACTTTGCCCGGCGTCCGGGCGAAAAGACCGAACCCGTGCTGTTGAACCGCGCGCTGGATACGGCGCTGGTCATCCTCGAGCCCAAGCTCCGCGCCACCGGGTGTCGGGTGAGTCACGAGATCGGAATGAGCGACATCTGGGTGCTGGGCGGGCAGGTGCGGCTGCAACAGGTCTTCGTCAACCTGCTCAGCAATGCGGTGGATGCGATGGGCGATGTGCCCGATCCGGTGATCGACCTGACGCTTGTGCAAGAGGACGGCCAGATCCATGTCCGCGTCCGGGATCGCGGCACCGGTATGACCGAGGCTGAGATTGCGCAGCTTTTCGATCCGTTCTTCACCACCAAGGAGCCGGGCAAAGGTCTGGGTCTGGGGCTGTCGATCTCCTACAACATCGTGCGCGATTTCGGCGGCACGCTGGCCGGGGCCAATCATCCCGAAGGCGGCGCGGTGTTCAGCGTGACGCTCAAGCTGGCCGAGGCCCCGTCACTGGCGGCCGCGGAATGACCGACACCGGCCCGGTCCTCTTTGTCGATGACGAGGAACCCTTGCGCATCGCGGCGCGACAGACGCTTGAATTGGCCGATCTGGGCTGCCGCTGCTTTGATCGCGCGGCCCCGGCACTAAACGTGATCGGTCCCGACTACCCCGGCATTCTTGTCACAGACATTCGCATGCCTGGCATGGACGGCACAGAACTCATGCGCGCCGCGCTTCAGAAAGACCCGGAGTTCCCGGTGATCCTTGTCACCGGTCATGGCGATCTGGAACTGGCCGTCGCCATGATGCGGGACGGGGCGTATGATTTCATCGAAAAGCCCTATGCCCCCGAACGGCTGGTCGACGCGGTGCGCCGCGCGCTCGAGATGCGGCGGCTGACCATCGACAACCGCCGTCTGCGCAGGGAGATGGCCCCGCTCATCGGCATCAAGGACGGGTTGCGCGGCTTCAGTCCCGAGATGGAGACCGTCCGCAAACAGATCCGCGCGGTTGCCGTCAGCGATGCCGATGTGCTGATCGTCGGTGATACGGGTACGGGCAAGGGCCTTGCCGCGCAGGCGTTGCACGCGGCCAGCAAGCGGGCGGACCGTCCCTTTGTGGCGATCAACTGCGCAGCCCTTCCTGCCGACATGATCGAAAGCGAATTGTTCGGCCACGAACCCGGCGCCTTTGCAGGGGCGACGCGGGCGCGGTCGGGCAAATTCGAACACGCGCGGCGCGGCACGGTGTTTCTGGACGAGATCGACAGCCTGCCATTGGCCTTGCAGGCCAAGCTGTTGCACGCCGTGGAAACCCGGTCGATCAGCCGTCTGGGATCGCATGACCGCGTTGATCTGGATGTCCGGTTCATCGCCGCCTCGAAATCCGATCTCGAAGGGGCAGCGGCGCGAGGGGCGTTTCGCGGAGATCTGCTTTACCGTCTGAACGTGGTGACGATCCGGATGCCCGCGCTTGCGGCGCGGCGGCAGGACATCCCGATGCTGTTCCTGACCTTCGTGGCGCAGATGGCCGACCGTTATGGCCAGCCCGTGCCGCAGGTGCCGGGTGCGGTTCTGGACGCGGTCGCGGCGCGCGACTGGCCCGGCAATGCCCGCGAACTGCGCAATGCCGCAGAACGCTACGTGCTGGGCTTGCCCGACGCGGCGGATCAGGCGGCACCAACCGCCGGGACGCTGGTCGAGCGGGTCTCCCAACATGAGCGCGCGCTTATCGCGGCCAGTCTCGCGGCCAATGCCGGGCGGCTCAAGGACACCTACGAAGCGCTTGGGATTTCCCGCAAGGCGCTCTACGAGAAGATGCAGCGCTACGGGCTGGAGCGCGAGTCTTTCACCGACCCCGAGGCATAAGCGGCCAGACCACGCAGTCAGATACTTCGGAATGTGTCGCGTGGCACCCACGGTTGAACGTATTTGTCCCCCCGCTGACCCATTGCCGGAAAAAACTGCGTCCTGCTTAAAATGTTGGCGGTAACGGCGCTAGGTGAATGGCCTCACCTTATGGTTCCTGACGTGCGACCCGGCGCAGACACAACAGCCGGGCAAGACACATCATGTATGCGTTCGGGAGGAACCAATGCAGAAGATCACAGCACTTACTCTGGCCGTCACCTGTGCCGTCACCGGTCAGGCCTATGCCGAAAGCCATGTTGACCGCACCGATTGGCCGTCGAGCTTTTCCGTCGGCACCGCGTCGCAGGGCGGCACCTTCTTTGCCTATGGCTCAGGCTGGGCGAACCTTGTCGCAGACGAACTGGGCGTGTCCGGCGGCGGCGAAGTCACCGGTGGCCCGATGCAGAACATGGCGCTGGTGCACACCGGCGACGCGCAGTTCGGCATGACCACGATGGGCCCGGCGGCTGAATCGCTCAACGGCACCAACCCGATTGCACCGGGTCTCCAGATGACCAACGCCTGCGCGATGTTCCCGATGTACCAGACGCCGTTCTCGGTCACTGCACTGGCGTCGTCGGGGATCACGACCATCGCGGATATCCCGGCGGGCGCGCGCATCGGCTTTGGCCCTGCGGGTTCGACCTCGGACACGTATTTCCCCGCGATGATGGAAACCCTCGGCGTTGATTTTGAACGCCGCAATGGCGGCTGGGGCGACCTTGGCGGTCAGCTTCAGGACGGGTTGCTGGACGTGATCGCGTTTGCGGCCGGTGTTCCGGTTCCGGCGGTGTCGCAGCTCGAGGTGCAGACCGACGTCAACATCATTGAATTCACTGCAGAGGAGCAGGCGAAGATCATCGAAGCCTTCCCGGTTGCGGGATACGAGATCGACGCAGGCACCTACACCACTCTCGAAGCGCCGGCGCGTTCGGTGTCGATGTGGAACTTCGCCATCGCGAATTGTGATCTGCCCGCAAGCTTTGTGAACGCAGCAGTCGATGTGGTGATGTCGGATAACGCGCGGATGGTGAACATCCACCGTGCCGCGACCGAAACCCTGCCCGAGCATTGGGACAAGAACACCGTCATGAAATGGCACCCCGGTGCGGCCCAGTGGTTCAAGGACAACGCGGGCGCGGACATTCCGGACAGCATGATCCACGGCATGTAAGCCGTTTCGGAGCGGCGCATCCCGCAAGGCTGCGCCGCTCCTTTTTTGCATCCCGCGCGTGACCGCTGTCACGCCCCGGAGGATGCAGGTTTCACTCTAGACATGAAGCGCCAAAGCGACAGCCAAGGCGGCTTTGCCAGGGAGGTGGCAATGGTTCAGGAATCAACACAGGCCGATCAGGCCGTGATCGCAGAAGGCGTCGATGAAGAGCCGGTCGAAGACAACCGGCGTCTGTTCAGCGGCTGGCGGATGCAGGCCGTTGCCGGGTTTGCCGCGTTCTATGCGCTGTTCCACATGGCCGCGCTGAACGGGGTGTCAATCTCGGATTATACCGGGATCACAGTGCCTTTGCTGCCGCAATTCCCGATGGAAACCTGGAATTTCCGTATCGTCCATATCGCGGGGGCGCTGGCGCTGGGCTTTGTCGTTTACAACGCGATGCTGTTTTCTGACAGCGACGACGAGGCGCAGGGCGGCATTTGGGGCAAAATTGCATATGCGCTCTTTCTGCCCGCACTTCTGGCGTTGGGCACCAGCCTCTATTTCGCGCGCCTGATCGCCTCGGGCACGCTGCCGGAAATGGGTGGTCTGACCACATGGCCCGCATTCGCAGGCACGCCGATCTACAGCCAGGAGATCTGGTATTTCGGTGTTCCGCTCTTGGTGGCGACGGGCGGCGGGATCGTTCTCGGTTGGCTGGAAAAGGCACCGCGTGACAGGTTCCGGGTGTCGGATGTCCTGCTCGCCGTCTGCGGCATCACTGTCGCGGCTTACCTCATCGCTATTTACGGAACTGCTGCGCGTAATGCGGTCGGCACGCCGTTTGTGCCGATCGGCGTGGCCTTTGCCGCCACCGCCGGCTCTGCGCTGATCCTCGAATTGACACGGCGCGTGGCTGGTCTGGCACTGGTGATCATCACCGGTATTTTTCTGCTCTACACCTTCGTGGCGCATCTGTTGCCGGGCATTCTTGCCGTGCAGAGCGCCTATAGCTGGCAGCGGTTCTTCGGCCATGTCTATTCGGACGCCGGTATTCTTGGGCCGACCACAGCGGTTTCCTCGACCTACATCATTCTCTTCATCATCTTCGCCGCCTTCCTGCAGGCGTCCAAGGTGGGCGATTATTTCGTCAACTTCGCCTTCGCGGCTGCCGGTCGGGCGCGTGGTGGTCCGGCGAAGGTGGCGATCTTTGCCTCGGGTCTGATGGGCATGATCAACGGCACCTCTGCGGGCAACGTGGTGGCGACCGGATCGCTGACCATCCCCTTGATGAAAAAGGTCGGCTACCGGCCCACCACTGCGGGCGCGGTTGAGGCTGCTGCTTCGACGGGTGGTCAGATCATGCCACCGATCATGGGGGCGGGTGCCTTCATCATGGCCGAGATCACGGGCATTCCGTACCAGGAGATCGCCATTGCCGCGATCATCCCGGCGATTCTTTATTTCGTGTCGGTCTACTTCATGGTCGACTTTGAAGCGGCTAAGCTGGGCATGCGCGGGATGCGCGAGGACGAACTGCCCAAACTCGCCAAGCTTGTGCGGCAGGTTTACCTGTTCATTCCGATCATCATCCTGATTGCCGCGCTCTTCATGGGCTATTCGGTGATCCGGGCGGGAACACTCGCGACAATGGCCGCTGCAATGGTCAGTTGGCTGACGCCTTTCCCGATGACCCTGCGCGGCATTGCCAAGGCGTTCGAACTGGCGGGGATCATGTCGATCCAGATCATCGCGGTCTGTGCCTGTGCGGGCATCATTGTTGGGGTCATCAGCCTGACGGGTGTTGGTGCTCGCTTCTCGGCGGTGCTGCTCGATCTGGCCGGTGTAAGCCAGCTTCTGGCGCTGTTCTTTGCCATGTGTATCGCGATCCTGTTGGGCATGGGCATGCCGACCACAGCGGCCTATGCCGTGGCCGCGTCGGTGGTGGCACCGGGTCTTGTGCAGCTTGGCATCCCAACACTGACAGCGCATTTCTTCGTGTTCTACTTCGCGGTCCTGTCGGCTATCACGCCACCGGTTGCACTGGCCAGCTATGCAGCCGCCGGAATCTCGGGTGCGAACCCGATGCAGACCTCGGTGGCATCGTTCAAGATGGGCATCGCGGCGTTTATCGTTCCGTTCATGTTCTTCTACAACGGGTCGCTTCTGATGGACGGCACCTGGGTCGAGGTCATCCGGGCGGGCGTCACGGCAACCTTCGGCGTGTTCCTTCTGTCCGGCGCGGTACAGGGCTGGTTCATGGGCCAAGGCGCGGCGTGGTTCATCCGTTTGGGCTTGTTGGCAGCGGCGCTTCTGATGATCGAGGGCGGTCTTGTGACCGATCTGGTCGGCATCGGTGCAGCTGTGGCGGCTTGGCTGGTACAAAAGCTGTTCCGCCCCGAACCCAACGCCACCATCGCGGTGCGCGGCGCGGATTGAGCGTCAAAACAGGGGCGGCCTGACGGGGCCGCCCCAAATCATATTCTGACAAGTTTTTTTCACGGTCAGGGCGGGATATGCGCATCTCCGGCACCGATCATCGCGAGGTTCATCATCGACCGAATCTTGGGGTCGATGATGAATCTCGCGAAGCGGCAAAAGCCAAACGCCGTCCTTGTGCCTCATCTGTCTTTGGGTTGATATATGGGTGTCACATGACCGGGCTAAGGCAATCGGACCGCACCGTGTCGCGCTGATCTACGATATGGTGGGCCATCTTGACGGCGCGCCGTGCAAGCCGGGTTGCATCCCGCGATACATTTAAGGACGGCCCTGCCGAAGACACGACACAGATGCCATCGCTCAAAAATATCGTGGCCGACCCGCCGCCGGACCAGAAAGCCCGCCGGGTGTTCGACGGCAGTTTCATGGTCCTGCTGGTGCTAACCTTGGCAGGTGCAATCGCGGTGGGGCTTGTGTCGGGCTGGGCGCGTGTCTGGCAGATCCTGATCGAGACATTCGCCTTCATCGCGATACTGGCTCCCAAGATCGGTGCAGGCATCTTCATCGCGGCGACCCTGCCGATCCTTCTGCCACGTGAGCGTGTCGGGCGGTTGATCGGTCGGGAAAGCGGCGTTCGCGGGCTTGTGGTGGCTGCTGCCTGCGGCGCGGCCCTGCCGGGCGGGCCGATGATGACCTTTCCGCTTGCGGCAGGCCTTGGCGTGACGGGGGCCGATCTGGGGGCGATGGTGGCCTTCATCTCAGGCTGGAGCCTGCTTGGTCTGAACCGCACCTTGATCTGGGAATTCTCGTTCCTGCCGTCTGACCTTGTCTGGACGCGCTACCTGCTCAGCCTGCCGATGCCGGTTTTGCTGGGACTGGCCGCGCGCGCCGTACTGCAAAGGCGGCTGGCATGAATATCCTGATCGGCACATTTCTGATCGGGATTGGTGCGATCTGGCTCTGGTGGCAATTGCCCAACGATGCGTGGCGGACGGCGTCCTATCGCGCGTCGCTGGACACGCTGCTGTTTACCGCGCCGCGCGTGATCGTGGCGCTTTTGGGTGCTGGCTTTTTCGCCGAACTCCTGCCCGAGGACGAGGTGCGACAGCTGCTTGGGGCAGAGGCGGGGATCATGGGCATCCTTTTGGCCATTGCGCTGGGTCCGCTGACACCCGGTGGTGCGTTCGTCAGCTTTGCCATCGGTGCTGCGGCGCTCAAGGCGGGCGCATCTCCGGTTGCTGCGATCGCCTATTTCACCTCATGGGCTCTGTTTTCCACTACCAAGATCTTTGCCTACGAATTGTCCTTCATGGGGCGTCAGGCGACGCTGATGCGCATCCTTGTCAGCTTGCCGGTGCCGTTCGCCATTGCGGCTATGGCGTACCTGATGTGGTGAAGGCCGTTGCAGGGTTTTGCTGAACCACATGTCGCAGGACATAGCTGCGAGACAATTTTCAACCAGAGCGATTTGCGGTTCGGCATTCGTTCTTTTTGCGTGTGGGAAACAGCTAATTTTCGCTTTTGGATCAGTGGGGTATGCTTTTGTGCAATGGCGCTCACGAATTGGTGATGTAAATTCGCCAAAAGGACGGTGGTATGAAAATTCGCGCTGCACAATCGGTATCTGGGGATGTTTCGGACAGGTTGGCCGACATCGCGTCAACCTTCGAACTCGACCAGTCGGGTGCGCCCGATTTTGTGGCAGTGCATTTCGCTGTCGGACTTGACGCGGCACATCTGCGCGACGAGGCGAAATCGGTCATAGGCGCTGCAGCGCTGCATGGCGGGTCGTCCTGTCTGGGCATCATGGGACCTCTGGGCGTCGATATCGGCGGCGCGGGTCTTGGAGCCTTTGCAATCTGGGATGCCGAAGGCAGCTACGGGACGAGTTCCGCCGATCTGGCCGAAGATGCCGAAGCGGCAGCAAAGAGCGCAGTCACCGCGGCGCTGGTGCGGGCAGGGCGACCGGGTGAAGTTCCAGAGCTGATCTGGTTGACCGTCGCGCCCGGACGCGAAGAGGATGTCATCAAAGGGTTGCGCGCTGTTGTCGGGTCGGAAACGCTGATTGTCGGCGGCAGCTCGGCGGACAATGACAGCAGCGGCCAGTGGACCCAGTTCGGCCCAGATGCTGTGCATTCTGACGGGCTGGTGGTCTCGGTCCTGTTTCCGTCCACGCCCGTCGCTTCGGTCTACCAGAGCGGCTATGCGCCCACGGCAAACCAGGGCATCGTGACCCGCGTCGAGGGGCGTCGCCTGTTCGAGATCGACAATCGCGCGGCTGCCGAGGTCATCAATGAATGGAGCGCGGGTGCCATCCCGATG
This sequence comes from Pelagibaca sp., assembly GCA_041725935.1. Lineage (GTDB taxonomy): Bacteria > Pseudomonadota > Alphaproteobacteria > Rhodobacterales > Rhodobacteraceae > Marivita. The sequence goes on along the minus strand of JBGRQD010000016.1, from coordinate 36,228 downwards.
GCCGACACGGAACCGAGATTCATCCTTGCTGAGTCGACGCTCTGGCCACTTGGCCGGGTGGCGCGCCAGTTGGCGGGTGTGCCCTTTCACCTGTTGGCGCATCCCGCTGTTGCGCATCCCGACGGTGCGGTCGATCTCTTTGCCGCCGTGGCCGAAGGCGACCAGGTCTGGCAGATGCACGGGACAGCGGACAGCCTTGTGGCCCGCGCGGGTCGTGTCGCCGAGCAGGCAAAAAAGAATCTGGCAGGTGAGCTCGCTGGCGCATTGGTTGTCTATTGCGGCGGCTGCATGCTTGCCGTGCGGGACCGCATGGACGAAGTGTCCGCCGGGATCGAGGCACAGCTGGGCGATACACCGTGGCTTGGTATCTTTACCTTCGGAGAGCAGGGCTCGCCCGTGGGGGACGGACCAAGGCACGGCAATCTCAAGATTTCTTGCACGGTATTCGGTACTCATGACCCGTGACATTCAACTGTTGATATCTGCGGTGACACCGAATACACGCAAAGCCTTGAGGTGTCAGATCGGCCGAAGGTAAAGGGCGCGATTCTCTGTTTGCGAGTTTCAAGAGGCGTATTGGCCAGGCCATTGCCGGTTTTACACGCGGACCCGGATCATGAATAATGAATCTCGAGACGCAATGATCCCTGATAGCCTGTACGAGCGCGAAAAGCAGGCGCGTCTTGAAGCCGAAGCGCTTCTGGAGGCGAAGAAGCAGGAAATCCTAGACATGAACCATCGGCTCATGGCTGAAGCCGAGGCTGTACGCGCAGCACTTGCAGATACCGAAGCAGCCCGGCTGCGCGAATCTGCGGTTCTGAAAGAGCGGTCGACCCTTTCCGAAGCTCTGAAGGCGCTGACGGGCAAATCCGGCGCAGATGAGGCGATGCAATCCCTGCTGACCGTTCTCAAGCGCGAGATGGGCGGGCGAGACTGCTTTTTCGTTCAGGCTCAAGACGATCACACCGTCATCGCCGCCTCTGCGGATACGGCTCATGTCGGCCATGCTCTGCCCTTGCCTGCGGGGATGATCGACAGACCGAGGCGGATGGCACGAATAACCTCGTTGGTCGATGGCTATTCTTGGCCCGGTGGCACGGGGTGCCTTGCCTCCACGCTGATCGTTCCGCTTGAAATAGGAAACGAACAGGCGGGTGCCTTCGTGTTGGCGAGCCTACAGAGCGCGAGTTATTCGGCAGGTGATTTGCGGACATTGGAACAAGTCTCCCGGCTGGCCGCGCAGGCATTGCTCGCACTGCGCGAGGCCCGGCGCAACGCGCTTCTGGTTGCATTGGTCGAGGGCAAGTCGCTTGATACATCCGAAGCGGTTCTGGATGCGCCGCTCGAAGCGGTGCACAGGGCATTTTCACGCCTGACGGACATGCAGGGGCAGGTTGTCGGCATCCTTGATGACCTGCTGGGCGCATCGCTACAGGACGCGGATGCGGCGATAGATACGGCGCTGGCCCGGATGGGCGAATTGACCGAAAGCGACCGGGTCTATGTGTACCGCCTGCGGCCCTCCGGCGATTTCATCGACAACACCCATATCTGGTGCGCGCCCGACGTTGCGCCCGCGCTTGAGATCCCCAAGGTTTACCCGGCCCATAAGTTTGACAACGTCCGTGCCGTCTACGACGCGGGCACAGAAGTGTTGATCCCCGACGTATCCGCGATGCCGGATGATGCGCCTGAAAAGCAGCTTTTCCTTGATCATGGCGTGCGGTCGCACCTTACGGTTCCGATGGCGGAAAATGGCGCGCTGCGAGCGCTGGTTAGTTTCGACTCGATCCGCACCCAGCGCAATTACCTGCCCGGTGAGGTGCATCTGATCCGCTCGGTTGCCAAGGTCATTCTATCCGTTTTGGCGCGTCGCGATGCCGAGGAAAAGCTGGTTGCGGCGAATGCCGAGACCCTCTCGCAGCAGAAGCGTCTCAACGCGGTTCTGTCCGCGATGCCGGACCTGATCGTGGAAATGGATCGCGAGGGGCGGCTTGTATCACTGCATTCGGGTACCATCGTCGTTCCCGATGCGGACTCTGAGGCCGGGTTCAATCTGACGCCCGAAGAAAGAATGTCGCCAGAGCATGCGAAACTCCTGCGCGAATTGATGGCCGAATTGGATGCCGGGGCTCAGGTTGTCAGCCGCATCTTCGAGATGTCCATCACCGCGCCGACACGGCAATGGTGGCAATTGACAGCCTCTGCCATCGGCGACCAGGGCTATGTCCTTGCGATGCGCGACATCACCGAGGCGCGGGAGAAGTCGCTGGAAATCGAACGGCTTTCGGAGATCGCGCGCCGGACCACCAACCTTGTTGTTTTGACGGATGCGAAACGGCGCATCGAGTGGGTGAACCACGCATTTGTCAAAACAACCGGTTGGACGCTGGAAGACGTGAAGGGCAAAAAGCCCGGCGAGTTCCTGCAAAGCGAAGGGACTGATCCGGCCACCATAACGGCGATACGTGACGCACTGGACAACGAAACGTCGGTTCAGGTGGAAATTCTGAACCGGTCCCGAACGGGGCGGGAATACTGGCTGTCGCTTGATATCCATCCTCTGCATGATGCAGCGGGCGAGTTGGAAGGGTTCCTCGCGCTGGAAGTCGATATCACCGACAAGCGCAAACAGGCCGAGTCTCTGCGCCGTGCGGCAGATGAGGCCGCACTGGCACGGGCCAACCTCGAAAAGGCGGTGGAGGCATTGCAGGACGGGTTCGTTCTTTATGATGCCAATGATTGCCTCGTGATCTGCAACAGCCGCTTCCGCGAGATCTATGCGCAGTCGGCTCCGGCTCTTGTTACAGGTGCCAGCTTTGAAAGCATCGTGCGATACGGGTTGGCGAATGGTCATTATACCAACGCCATCGGACGGGAAGAGGAATTTCTGGCCGAACGCCTGCATCAGCATGCGCAACCTTACCGCGAAACCGAACAGAAGCTGAGCGACGGAACATGGCTGCGGGTTTTTGAAAAATCCATGCCCGACGGGGGGCGTGTCGAATTGCGTGTCGACATCACGGAACTCAAACTGGCAGAGCGGCGCGCGCTGGCGGACAAGGCCGCCGCCATGGCTGCCAGCTGGGACGGGATCGCGATCACCGACCATAAAGGGCGGTTTGCCTATACCAACCGCGCGCATGTGGAGATGTTTGGCTACACCTCCGAAAAGGAGCTTATCGGTCAACGCTGGTCGATGCTCTACGGCGACGGCGAAGTGGAATGGATGGAAGCCAACGTGATGCCCGAAGTGATGCGGGACGGCGGCTGGTCGGGAGAGATTGTCGGCTTGGGCAAGTACGGCGATCCTGTTTACCAAGACGTGTCCCTCACGCTGAAGGAGGATGGGGGTCTTCTGTGCATCACGCGGGATGTCTCCGCGCGGCATCAGGAACGGGCGGAGCGCGACCGCCTGCTGAACGAGTTGCAACTGGCTCAACGCCGCGAGATCATCGGTCAGATCGCGGCGGGGCTCGCGCATGACTTCAACAACCTGCTGGCCATCATATCGGGTGGGGCGTCGCTGATCCTGGAAGAGGCGGAAGACCGGGGCGAGGAGGCGGTCGGTGCCTTGCGGATTCTCGCGGCATCGGATCAGGCAGCGGGGCTGGTAAAGCGGCTCCTGACGCTTGGTGCGCGTCAATCGTCGCGCGTCGATCTGGACATGCGCCGCCCGGTGCAGGAAGCCGCAGAGCTTGTCCGGTCCAGCCTGCGGGCCCCCATGCGCCTTGCGCTGAGTCTGCCCGACACATCCGTCGAAGCGCAGGCGGACCCGACCGATGTTCTGCAACTGCTTCTGAACCTTGCGATCAATGCACGGGACGCGATGACTGCGCAGTCCGGAACGATCTCGATCCGGCTGGTTGCTGCCGATGGGCCCGCACCAACAGAGCCCATTGTCTTGGGGCGCATCAACCCGGAACTGCGCTATGCCCGCCTGACTGTCGAGGACAATGGTCGCGGAATGTCGCCCGAGGTCGCATCGAAAATCCTGACTCCCTATTACAGCACCAAGGGTGAGATGGGCACCGGGCTTGGACTTGCCGTTGTGTCTTCTGTGATCGAGGACAATGGCGGTGCCATGAGCCTGACCACCGAACCCGGAAAAGGCACGAGGTTCGATGTCTATTGGCCGGTCAAAGCCGTTCAGGAAGCTGCCGTCGCCTCTGTGCCGAAGGACGAACTGACCGGGCGGCTGGACGGGCGGATGATCCTCGTGGTCGATGACCAGCCCGAAGTGCTGGACGTGATCACCGCCTATCTCGAAACGGCAGGTGCCGAGGTTGCCGCCGCGACAGACCCCGCAGATGTGCTTGATGCGCTGCGCGATGACCCTGACCATTGGGATCTGCTGGTGACTGATTTTGACATGCCCGACCTGAACGGCGCCGATTTGGCGGAAGCGGCCAAGAACATCGTGCCGGGATTGCCGATCATTCTTGTCACCGCTCTTGCCCGCGAGGCAGGACGGACGGCACCCTTGTTTACCGGAGTCCTGCCGAAACCTATCGACCGCAACTCACTTGTGTTACAATGCGAGACTTCTCTTCTTCTGTCTCAACGCGACCGGAAAGAGTAGGTTATGCGTGTCTTGATTGCGGACGATCAGAAAATGCTGCGTGATCTGTTCGACGCGATGCTGTCGCGCAACCACATCACCGTTGCGCTGGCTCCGGACCTCGACACGGCGCTTGTCGAAGTGACGGAGGGCGATCCGTTCGATCTCATCCTGCTGGACTACCACATGCCGGGAATGGACGGTCTGGAGGGTTTGCGTCGCGCCTTGGACGCTGGCAAAGGGGCTGCGGTTGCGCTGATGTCCGGCAACCTTCCCTCGCAGATCGTTCGGGACGCGCTGCGTCTGGGCGCAGCCGGGTTCATGCCCAAGAAACTGTCTCCGAAAATCTATCTTCAGGCCATCCGGGCCATGGCCGCCGGTGAGCAGCTGAACCTGCAGGACGACTGGAGCGGTTTTGACGTCGGACCACCGGTGATGACCGAACAGCGTCTGACTTCGCGCGAATTTCTGGTGCTGCAAAAGCTCGACAGCGGCAGCTCGGTGCCCGAGATCGCCGTGGCGCTTGGCCTCAAGGAGGTGACGGTGAATTTTGTGGTCAAGACGCTCTGCCGCAAGTTCGACGCGCACGATCCGGCCGAAGCGGTGGTGATCGCCCGTCAGGCCGGAGTGATCTGACACGAGGCTATCCCGACCCAAAAACTTCCTGCGTTGCCCGCGAATTGGCCGTTTTCAAGCGAATCGGCCTATTGATTGGGCATGCGGCTGCGCGCGACATTGCGCGCTCAGCAACGCCTTGCTTCACATCACTCCCTTGCGGTTTCATAAAGGTGCAGGATGTCTAGGGTTCCGCATGTGATGCATGGTCCGGTCCGAGAGATATCGCTGTTCGGTCAATCCCGAACAGTACACGGCGGGGCAAAATCCCGGGAGGCTACTGCGCTGGTTTGACCCGCGCTCCGCTCATGCCCTCCTCGCGGTCAATCCATTATGTAGATGATTGATGGGGACCGAAGATGAACAAGCTTGTATCCACAACTGCCCTGGCTCTGTGCCTTGCCACCAGCGCCGTCGCTCAGGAGAAAACCGATTTCCGCGTCGCGTGGTCGATTTATGTCGGCTGGATGCCCTGGGGCTATCTCGAAGACAGCGGCATCATGGACAAATGGGCCGACAAATACGGCATCGATGTCGAGATCGTTCAGATCAACGACTATATCGAGTCGATCAACCAATACACCGCGGGCCAGTTCGACGGTGTGTCCGCCACCAACATGGACACGCTGTCGATCCCGTCTGGCGGGGGTGTCGACACCACCGCGCTAATCGTGGGCGATTATTCCAACGGCAATGACGCGGTGATCCTAAAGGGTGAGGGCGACCTGACCACGCTTGCGGGCAAGCCGGTGAACCTCGTGGAATTGTCCGTGTCGCATTACCTGCTGGCGCGGGGGCTCGACAGCGTGGGCCTGTCAGAGGCCGATCTGGCCGGGGTCATCAACACCTCGGATGCCGACATGATCGCGGCCTTCGCCACCAGCGATGTCGAAGCGGTGGTCACATGGAATCCGCTGGTGTCGTCCATTCTGGAAACGCCGGGAGCCAACGCGGTCTTCGACAGTTCGGACATCCCCGGCGAAATCATCGACCTGATGGTGGTGAACACCGAAACGCTGGAGGCCAACCCCGATTTTGGCAAGGCGCTTGTCGGCGCATGGTACGAGGTTATGGGCCTGATGGCGGCGGGTGACGAAGCTGTCCTGACCGCCATGGCGGACGCCTCGGGAACCGATCTGGCGGGTTACAAGGCGCAGTTGGAGTCGACCGAGATGTTCTACGATCCTGCCGCCGCCGTCGCCTTCACCGAAAGCGCGGAGTTGCCTACCACAATGACCAATGTCGCGGAATTCCTGTTCGACAAGGGCATCTTGGGCGAAGGTGCACCCTCGGCAGATTTCGTCGGTGTCGCCTATCCCGACGGGTCTGTCACGGGGGACGCCAACAACGTGCGCTTCCGCTTTGACACGACCTACATGCAAATGGCCGCCGACGGCAGCCTGTAAGGATCCCACCGTCACGCCCAAGCGTGGCGGTGCCTCCGATGCGTTTGATCAACATAAAACCCGGCCCTGCGCTTGCGCTGTTTCTTGTCCTGCTGCCCTTTGCAGCGGTGCTGATCGCCTATGCGGTGGGGTCCGACATCCGCCTGACGGCAAACCCGTCGGACAAGCTTTTGCCCGCGCCGGGCACGGTGGGCGATACGATGCTGCGGCTGGTCTCTGAGGGGGACAGACGTACGGGCCGCATCCTGTTCTGGTACGACACATGGGCCAGCCTGCAACGGCTCTGGCTGGGCATCGCCATCTCGGCCAGTGTCGGGCTGGTGATAGGAGTGATGATCGGGCTCTTTCCGCTGATGCGCAGCCTGCTGGCGCAATTCGTGGCGGTCCTTTCAATGATCCCGCCATTGGCGCTGTTGCCGATCCTCTTCATCGTGTTTGGCCTTGGCGAGTTGTCGAAAGTGGTGCTGATCGTTGTCGGCACCCTGCCGTTCATCATCCGCGACCTGAGCCAGCGCACAATCGAGATCCCGCAGGAACTGCTGGTCAAGGCGCAGACCCTTGGTGCATCAAGCTGGGTCATCGCGATCCGCGTGGCGCTGCCGCAGGTGATGCCGCGGCTCATTCAGGCGGTGCGCCTGTCGCTGGGTCCGGCATGGCTGTTCCTGATCGCGGCCGAGGCCATCGCGTCTGACCTCGGGTTGGGCTACCGCATCTTTCTGGTGCGCCGCTACCTCGCGATGGATGTGATCCTGACTTACGTGATCTGGATCACGCTAATGGCCTTCGCGATGGACTGGCTGCTGCGCCACGCCTCGCGCCGGTTCTTCCCCTGGGCGGAGGAGGGGCTGTGAGCTTTGTCACCGTCCGCGACCTGTTCCAGACCTATGGTAGCCGCCCGATCATCGAACGGGTGAACGTGGACGTGGCTGAGGGGGAATTCATCTCGATCGTCGGTGCGTCGGGCTGTGGCAAATCTACCTTCCTGCGGTTGCTTCTGGCACAGGAACGGCCCACCCGTGGCGAAATCCGCATCGACGGGGCAGAACCTGCCCGCGAACCGGGGCTGGACCGGGGCATCGTGTTCCAGCGCTATTCGGTGTTTCCGCACATGACGGTGCGCGACAACATCGTGGCAGGCGAAAGCTTTCGCGCGGGATGGGGCCGGTTCTTTGGCGACGCGGCCAAGGCGGCACGTGACCGTGCGGATCAGACGCTGGCGCGGATCGGGCTGGATCATGTCGCTGACAACTACCCCGCCACCCTGTCGGGCGGTATGCAGCAGCGTCTTGCCATTGCGCAGGCGCTTGCGGCGAAACCCCGCGTCCTGCTGCTCGACGAACCGTTTGGCGCACTTGACCCCGGCACGCGGCTGTCGATGCACGGTTTCCTGCAAGACCTGCGCGCCGAAACACGCATGACCGTGTTCATGGTGACCCACGACCTCGAAGAGGCGTTCAAGCTGGGCGACCGCGTTCTGGTCTTCGACAAGCCGCGCTGGGATCCGCACGATCCGTCCCGCTACGGCGCGACCATCACCTACGATTTCGATGCCCGCGATGGCGGCATCCCGTTTCAGACCCTGAAGGAGAACATCCATGTTCCAGCCCCGCACTGACCGGTCCCGGTCGCACCACCCGGCGGATCACCGCCGCACCGAGGCGCGCCACCACCACCCCGACCTGACCAAGCTGCGCGGCTGGAAGGCGATGCATGACGAGGCAGGCATTCCCGGCAGCGGTTGGGAGCAGGAGCGCAAATGGGCGCTGCGCATGGGGCTGACGGGTGCCGACAGCATCGAGGACAAGTCGATCCCCACCTTCGCCCGTGGGGAGCTGCCGCACTACGCAGGCATCAACACCTTCCTCAAGGCCCCCTATGCCGAGGACGTGACCGAGGTGGGCGATTACGATGCCACCGTTCTCGGCATCCCCTTTGACGGCGGCACGACCTACCGCGCGGGCACGCGGTTCGGCCCGCAGGGGGTGCGCAAGATCAGCGCGCTTTATACGCCCTACAATTACGAGATGGCGGTGGATCTGCGCGAACAGATGACGCTCTGCGACGCGGGGGACGTGTTCACGATCCCTGCCAATATCGAAAAGACGTTTGACCAGATCAGCCGCGCGGTCAGCCATGTGGCCTCATCAGGCAGCCTGCCCATCATGATCGGTGGCGACCATTCCATCGGCTTTCCCTGTGTGCGTGGCATTGCGGAGTGCACCTCCAAGAAGATCGGTATCGTGCATTTCGACCGCCATGCCGACATCCAGGAAAAGGATCTGGATGAGCGGATGCACACAACCCCGTGGTTCCATTCGACGAACCTGCCCAACGTGCCTGCCAAGAACCTTGTTCAGGTCGGCATCGGTGGCTGGCAGGTTCCCCGCGAGGCGGTAAAGGTGGCGCGCGAACGCGAGACCAACATCATCACCATGGGTGATATGGAAAAAATGGGCATCGACCGCACTGCCGAGATGGCGCTGGAAATGGCGTGGGATGGGGTGGACATGGTCTACATGTCCTTCGACATCGACAGCATCGATTGCGGGTTCGTGCCCGGCACCGGCTGGCCCGAACCGGGTGGCTTCCTGCCGCGCGAGGCGCTGGCATTGGCCTCCAAAGTCGCGGCCGAGGGCATCTGCGGCATGGAATTGGTCGAGGTGGCACCGCCCTACGACCAGTCCGAGATCACCGCCCTGATGGGCACCCGCGTGATCGTGGATGTGCTGGGCAGCCTTGTCGCATCAGGCAATATGGGCAAGCACAAGCGCCATATCGACAAGCCCGTGACGATCCCGCATGGCGAATTCGAAGGAAAGCGGTGGTCCAATGCCACATGATATCGTGAACGGCCATATCGGCCACAACCACAGCCACGGCGACCATCTGCACAGCCATATGCCCGATGCCGACCGGGCCGAGGAATTGCAGGTGCTGACCACGCAATTCATCGACGGCTTCGTCAGCGCCAAGGACAAGATGTCTTATCTGCGGCTGGCCGGTGTGCCGTTGGAAATCGCGGCACCAGATGGCGGGCCCTCGATGAAGCTGGTGGATGTCCAACTGACCACTGAATGGCAAGTCGGCACGGCGTCCCCCTCATTCGGATCGCAGGAACTGTCCTATCTGCCCTATCCCGGTGACATGGTAACAGAGCGGACGAATATGGGGTTTGTCTATGTGTCTCTACGGGCAAAACAGGTTAACGATCTACGCGACTTCCTCAAACACCATCCCGCCGCGCGGGACGTGACATGAAGGCTTGGGCGGTTTTGCTGGCGCTTGTCGCCACCCCGGCTGCCGCGCATCACGATGTGTTTATGGTTGCCTCTACGCTGCCTTTGTTGGGCGGCGTGGCGGCAATCGTGTCCGCGATGCTGCTGGGGTTACGCGGAAAGCTGGGCAAACGCGCGGATCGGGCACCAAAGGGGCGTCGAAACGCGCGTTAAACCGGCGACGGCATTATTTTGGCGTCACGATCAAGGTCCATCACCGTTCTGGGTTTGGCCTCTGGGTCGTCGTCCAGAACGGCGTGCATACGCTCCATCACGCGGAAAAACGTGGCGAGGTCTTCGGGGCTGACCGCATCAGTCAGGTGCCCTTCGATCCGCGTGGCAGCTGGGATAATGTCGGCCAAAGCCCTGCGCCCGGCATCGGTTAACGAGATTGCCACGAGACGACCGTCCCCTTCGCCTTGGGTCTTTTCAACCAGCCCCTCTGCTTCGAGCCGTGACACTGCGCGGCTGACCCGCGGCTTTTCCAGATTGACGCAATTGTGGATGTCGCGCACCGACACCGCGCCACAGCGCAAAAGATGCACCATCACCCGCCATTCTGCGACAGCCAGTCCATGAGTTCGCCCATATTCCACTGAAAGCCGTCGGCTGACCCGTTCCGACAAGACCGCCAGCCGGTAGGGCAGGAACGAAGACAGGTGAAAATCGTCAGGCGTCATGGAATGATCCAAACTCGTTGCATTTGAAATGATATTGACTTTCGTTGCTTTTGCAACGACGAATGACGAGCCCTGCGATGACATGGGCTGAGGCACGATAGGGAGACGCGCACACATGGCTTTTGCATCGCAGGGTGACACCGCAGAAAAGCAGATTTCCTTTACCGAGATTGGCGATGGTCTTTATGCCTTCACCGCCGAAGGAGATCCGAATTCCGGCGTCATCATTGGCGATGACAGCGTCATGATCGTCGAAGCACAGGCCACACCGCGCCTTGCGCAAAAGGTCATCGACTGCGTGCGCAGAGTGACCGACAAACCGATTTCTCATGTGGTGCTGACCCATTACCATGCGGTGCGGGTGCTGGGGGCCAGTGCGTTCAATGCCGATCAGATCATCATGTCGGACGCCGCGCGCGGCATGGTTATGGAACGGGGGCAAGAAGACTGGGACAGTGAATTCCAACGCTTTCCGCGCCTCTTCGAAGGCCACGAGAGCATTCCAGGCCTAACATTCCCCACCACCACCTTCAGCGACAGCATGACGGTCTATCTGGGCAAGCGGAAGGTCGAGATCAAGCAGATCGGCCGTGCGCATACTGCAGGCGACAGCGTGATCTGGGTGCCTGACAGCCAGACCATGTTCACTGGCGACATCGTCGAATACCACTCTGCCTGCTATTGCGGCGATGGTCATTTCGAGGAATGGGGCGGCACTTTGGACGCCGTCAAAGCCTATGATCCGCAAAGCATCGCACCGGGGCGCGGAGACGCTCTGGTCGGTCGCGAGATGGTGGATGCAGCCCTTGCCAACACGCGTGATTTCGTTGACAGCACCTACAACGCGGTCAAACCGATTGCCGCGAAGGGCGGAAGCCTCAAGGGTGCATGGGACGCGGTGCGGGATGCCTGCGACCCGAAATTCAAGGATTACGCCATCTACGAACACTGCCTGCCGTTCAACGTCGCCCGCGCCTATGACGAAGCGCGCGGGATCGTTCATCCGCGCATCTGGACGGCGGAACGCGATCTGGAAATGTGGGCGCAGCTTCAAGGCTGAGGCCGAGTGACGGGGGAGGAGACCCATCATGCCGCTGGATGACCGCTATCAATTGGCGTTTACGCTGTATCCCTATACGCGCAGCACCGATCAGGATGCATCCGCGCCGGTGCGGCACCCGGTGGTTGTCATGGGGGGTGGCCCGGTTGGCATCGCCACGGCGCTTGATCTGGGGCTGCAGGGTATCCCGGTGGTCCTGCTCGATGATCACGAAGGGGTCGGGCAGGGAAGCCGCGCCATTTGTTTTGCGAAACGTACGCTTGAGATCGCCCATCGGTACGGGTGCGGTCAGCCGATGCTCGACAAGGGTGTGGTCTGGAACCTCGGCAAGGTGTTCCATGATGACCGGCAGGTCTTCGAGTTCAACCTGCTGCCAGAACAGGGCCACCGCTATCCGGCCTTCATCAACCTGCAACAGCCCTATTTCGAACGCTTCCTTGTGGACCGCGTCCGCGAGGCGCAGGCACAGGGCGCGCCGATCGAGCTGCGGGGGAAGAACCGCGTCGACACGGTCGAGGTCAGGGAGGATCATGTCATCCTTCATATCACCACACCTGACGGTCCCTACCGGATCGCGGCGGATTGGCTGATCGGATGTGACGGCGCGTCCAGCCCTCTGCGCAAGATGATGGGTCTGGATTTTGAAGGCCGGGTGTTCGAGGACAATTTCCTGATCGCCGATATCACGATGAAGGCGGATTTCCCCACCGAACGCTGGTTCTGGTTCGAGCCGCATTTCAAATCCGGCGACAGCGCGCTTTTGCACAAGCAGCCGGACGGGGTGTGGCGGATCGACTTCCAGCTGGGCTGGGACATCGACCGCACCGAAGAACTGAAAGAGGAAAACGTCCGCCGGCGCCTTGATGCGATGCTTGGCCCGGATGTGGAATACGAACTGGTCTGGACTTCGATCTACCGGTTCCAGTGCCGCCGGATGAAAACCTTTCGCCAAGGCCGGGTGATCTTTGCCGGGGACGCGGCGCATCAGGTTTCACCCTTCGGTGCACGCGGGGCGAATTCCGGCATTCAGGACGTGGACAATCTGGGCTGGAAGCTTGGTTTGGTGTTGAACGGCACGGCTCCCGAGGCGCTTCTTGACAGCTATGATCTGGAGCGACGACACGGTGCGGACGAAAACATCCTCAACTCGTCGCGGTCGACCGATTTCATCACGCCGAAATCCCGCATCAGCCATGTGTTCCGTAACGCTGTGCTCGATCTGGCGGAACACCACGCCTTTGCCCGGCCGCTCGTCAATTCCGGGCGGCTTTCGGTGCCCTGCGTCTATGACGGGCTGCCGCTCAACACGCCCGACGCGCTGCCGGATGGCCCGACCCGCACCCGACCCGGCGCACCGTGCCCCGATGCGCCTTTGGGGCAGGGGTTTTTGCTGGACCATCTGGGCCGAGATTTTGTGCTGCTCGGCATGGGTGTCGATCTGCCGGAGACGCTCTCTGCCCACGGGCTGGTGCTGCGCAGCCTGTCCTTGCCTGTGAAAGGCGACATCAGGGACCGCTATTTGGGTGATGCGCCGAGCGCGGTCTACCTGATCCGGCCCGATCAGCATGTGGCGGCACGGTGGGCCACCTTCGACGCGGCGGCGGTGCGTGCCGCACTGGCCACCGCGATTGCAAAGGACTGACGTCATGGCGCTCAACACCGCTCCCAACATTCCGGATCCTGACGGGTTCTATTCCGAACTGCTCGAAGCCCATGATGGGCTGAATGATGATGAAAGCATCGCGTTCAACGCCCGCCTGATCCTGATCCTTGCCAACCATATCGGCGACCGCGCGGTGCTGACCGAAGCGCTGGCCGCCGCCTCGAAAGGAGACACGTAATGAATGCTCCGCACAGCTCTGGCCTGATTCAGGCCAAAGGCACTCTGACCGAACCGGGATACATGCCCGGTTGGGCCAATGACTTTGAGACCGAGGCGCTGCCCGACGCCCTCCCGTGTGGCATGAACAGCCCGCAAAAATGCAATTATGGGCTTTATGGCGAGCAACTCTCGGGCACCGCTTTTACCGCCAACCCGCCCGAACGCACATGGTCCTACCGCATTCGCCCATCCGTAAAACACTCGGCGCGATATACGCGGATTGATCTGCCATACTGGAAAAGCGCGCCCAATGTGGTGGAGGACGTGACCTCGCTGGGCCAGTATCGCTGGGATCCGGTGCCGCATAGCGATGCGCCGCTCACATGGCTGACAGGCATGCGCACCATGACGACGGCCGGAGATGTGAACACGCAGGTCGGTATGGCCAGCCATATCTACCTTGTCACTGAAAGCATGAAGGACGCCTATTTCTTCAGCGCCGACAGCGAGTTGCTGGTCGTTCCTCAGGAAGGACGGCTGCGCTTTGCCACGGAACTGGGCATCATCGACGTCGAACCCAAGGAAATCGCCATCCTGCCACGCGGGTTAGTCTACCGCGTTGAGGTGCTGGACGGCCCTTGCCGCGGTTTCGTGTGTGAAAACTACGGGCAGAAATTCGAACTGCCCGCGCGTGGCCCCATCGGGGCCAACTGCCTTGCCAATCCGCGCGATTTCAAGGTGCCTGTTGCGGCGTTTGAGGACCGCGAGGTGCCCTCGACCCTCACCGTCAAATGGTGCGGGCAGTTTCATGAGACGCAGATCGGGCAAAGCCCGCTCGACGTGGTGGCGTGGCATGGCAATTACGCGCCTTACAAGTATGATTTGCGGACCTATTGTCCGGTTGGCGCCATCCTGTTCGACCATCCGGACCCGTCGATCTTTACCGTCCTGACCGCGCCCTCGGGTGTGCCGGGCACAGCGAATATCGACTTCGTGCTGTTCCGTGAACGGTGGCTGGTGGCCGAGAATACGTTCCGTCCGCCGTGGTATCACAAGAACATCATGTCCGAATTGATGGGCAACATTTACGGCCAATACGATGCCAAACCGCAGGGTTTTGTCCCCGGCGGGATGAGCCTGCACAACATGATGCTGCCCCATGGTCCGGACCGCGAGGCGTTCGAGAAAGCGTCGAATGCCAATCTCGGACCGGACAAGCTGGACCGTACCATGTCCTTCATGTTCGAGACGAGGTTCCCGCAACATCTTACTGAATTCGCAGGAAAAGAGGCGCCCTTGCAGGATGACTACATCGACTGCTGGGACAGCCTTGAAAAGAAATTCGACGGCACGCCGGGGAAGAAATAACCGATGGCTCTGCGTCGTTCCTGGCTGGACAGCGCCAATGCGCCGGAGGGTGAGTTCCCGCTGAACAATCTGCCGTATGGGGTGTTCTCGGTGGGCGATGGCGATCTGCGCTGCGGTGTCGCCATCGGCGACCGGATCGTCGATGCGACCGGGCTCGAGGCTGCGGGCCTTCTGCGCGCCGATCCGCAGGCGGATGTGCTGGACGCGCCCTATTGGAACGACTTCATGGAGCTAGGCCCTGCAGCATGGTCGCACTACCGTGCGGCGCTGACCGCGATGCTGGCCGAAGGCGCGGACGAGGTCGTGCAAGACCAGATCATCAGCCATTCCGTGCCATTGGCGCGGGCGGTGCTGCACATGCCCTTCCGGGTCAGCGAATTCACCGATTTCTATTCCAGCCGCCATCACGCCACCAACGTGGGCACGATGTTTCGCGGCGCTGAAAATGCCCTGCCGCCGAACTGGCTGCACATTCCCATCGGCTATAACGGCCGGGCGTCTTCGGTGGTGGTGTCGGGCACGCCGATCACGCGCCCTCAGGGCCAGATCAAGGGGCCAGAGGACGACATTCCGCGCTTTGCGCCCTCTGCCAAGTTCGACATCGAGCTAGAGATCGGCGCAATCGTCGGCCAGCCGTCAGACGGCCCGATCAGCGTCTCGCAGGCTTTCGACAATATCTTTGGCTATGTCCTGCTAAACGACTGGTCCGCCCGCGATATTCAGGCCTGGGAATACCAGCCGCTCGGCCCGTTTCAAGCCAAGGCCACCGCGACGACGATCAGCCCGTGGATCGTCACCGCCGAAGCGCTGGCGCCGTTCCGCACCAGCACGCCCACACGGGAAACGCCTTTGCTGGACTACCTGACCGAATCCGGCCCCATGCTCTACGACATCGCGCTGGAGGTCGGGCTGACGCCGGAGCAGGGCACCGAGACCGTCATCGCCCGCACGAACTACGCCGAGATGTATTACTCCGCTGCGCAGCAACTGGCGCATCACACCAGCTCTGGCTGCCCGATGCGGGTCGGGGATCTGCTGGGGTCGGGCACCATCTCGGGACCGGAAAAGCACACTCGCGGCTCCTTGCTGGAACTCAGTTGGGGCGGGAAAGAGCCGCTGACATTGGACAGTGGCGAGACCCGCAGCTTTGTCGAGGACGGGGACACTCTGACCCTGCGGGGTCACGCGCAGGGCGAGGGCTATCGCGTGGGCTTCGGGGCGTGCACCGGCACCGTGCGCCCGGCGCGGCGGTAAGGGAACCCTGCCATGACCGTCACCGTGCAGACACAGGGCCGCATTGCCATCGTCACCATCGACAACCCGCCGGTCAACGCGTCGTCACAGGCGGTGCGCGCGGGCCTGCTCGACGCTCTGGCACAGACCGAGGCGGATGCCACGGTCGACGCAGTGGTCCTGACATGCGCCGGGCGCACCTTTGTGGCCGGCGCCGATGTACGTGAATTCGATTTGCCGCCGGTCGCGCCGCACCTGCCCGACGTGATCGCGGCGATCGAGGCCGCGTCAAAGCCATGGATCGCGGCAATGCACGGCTCGGCACTGGGCGGCGGACTGGAACTGGCGGTGGGGTGTCATTGCCGGATTGCAGAGGCGTCGGCGCGCATGGGCCTGCCTGAAGTGACGCTGGGCCTTGTGCCGGGGGCGGGAGGCACCGTGCGCCTGCCGCGCCTTGTGGGGGCCGAACTGGCGCTGACCATGATCGCGGGCGGCAAGCCGATCAGCGCACAAGAGGCGCTGGATGCCGGATTGATCGACGCGATTGCGCAGGGTGATCTGGTGCAGGAGGCCTGTGATCTGGCTGTCGCCGGTGTCGCTCTGCGTCCGACCCTCGCCAAGCCGGTGATCGGCAAGAGTGACGCCTCGCAGTTCGACCGGATCGCATCCGACCTGCGCCGCAAGGCGCGCGGGCAGGTGTCCGTGCCTGCTGCCATCGACGCGCTTGATCGTGGGCTGACCCTGCCTGCCGCCGAGGCGCTGGCTGCCGAACGCGCGACGTTTCTGTCGCTCAAGACCAGCGATCAGGCCCGCGCCCTGCGCCACATTTTCTTTGCCGAACGGGCGACCCTGTCGGATCCGCGTGCCAAGGCGACACCCCGGCCGATCACGCAGATCGGCGTGATCGGTGGCGGCACGATGGGGGCAGGGATCGCATCGCTCTGCCTGATGCGTGGCCTCACCGTCACACTGATCGAACGCGATGCAGCCAGCCTTGAGGCTGGAATTGCCCGAGTCCAGGCCACGTTGGAGAGCAGCGCAAAACGCGGCCTGCTGCCCGATCTTGACGCCACCTTGGCACGGTTTGATGCCGCAACTGATTACTCGGCTCTGGCGGATATGGACCTCGTGATCGAAGCGGTGTTCGAGGATATGGAGGTCAAAAAGCAGGTGTTTCGCAGGCTAGATGCCGCGACGCGCCAAGATGCGATCCTTGCCACCAACACCTCCTATCTGGACGTGACCGAGATCGCCGCGTGCCTGCGCGACCCGTCCCGCGCCATCGGCCTGCATTTCTTTTCGCCTGCCCATATCATGAAGCTGCTGGAGATCGTCCTGCCTGCCGAGGTGGCGGATGACGTGGTGGCGACCGCCGCGCGGCTGTCGAAAATCCTTGGCAAGATCGGTGTCTTTTCGGGGGTCTGCGACGGCTTCATCGGCAACCGCATCATGTCGGCCTACCGCGCCGAGGCGGACCGGCTTCTGATCGACGGGGCCAGCCCCGAACAGGTCGATGATGCGATGCGTGACTACGGCTTCCCGATGGGCGTGTTCGAGATGCAGGATCTCGCCGGTCTGGACATCGCATGGGCCATGCGCAAACGCCGGCTTGCCGAAGGGGGGATTGGCGACGGGCATATCCGGATCGCCGACCGTCTGTGCGAACAGGGTCGGTTTGGCCGCAAGACCGGGGCTGGCTGGTACGATTACTCGGATGGCAAGGCCATGCCTTCGGATGCGGTGACAGCGATCATCGGTGAAGAACGACAGTCCATGGCCGTCGCGGATGCGGTGTTGGAGACCAAGGACGTGATGCCCCGTATTCTTGGGGCCATGGTGCAGGAGGCGGGGGCGGTTCTGGCCGAAGGCATCGCCAAGTCCGCCGCCGATATCGACGTGGTGATGGTCAACGGCTACGGCTTCCCGCGCTGGAAAGGCGGACCACTTTTTACCGTCCGGTAAAATCTTACCCTCCGGTCAAGAGTCTGGACACAAGTCCCGCCAACCCACGGTCAAGTTCCTGTCGACCGGCGCGAGCTGTTCGATTATCACGGGCTGCGCCGACACCAGCGGGAAAGAGACCTCATGCACCCCCAATCCGTACCTAACGCCGTTTTCCACACACGTGTGCGCAACGATACGCTTGCAGGGCCGAACCCGTTCGAGTGGAAGCAACGGACCTCCGAGGATGTTTTCGCAGGCAAACGGATCGTTCTGTTCGGGGTGCCGGGCGCGTTCACGCCCGCCTGTTCCGAAAGCCACCTGCCGGGCTTTGAGCAGCATTATGATGCGTTCCGCGATCTTGGGATCGACGAGGTGCTGTGCGTTTCGGTCAACGACGCCTTCGTGATGCACCAATGGGCGCTGTCGCGGCAGGTCGAGAAGGTCACGATGTTGCCCGATGGCAATGGTGAGTTCACCCGCAAGATGGGTATGTTGGTCGACCGCAGCAGCAACGGCATGGGCCTGCGCAGTTGGCGCTATGCGATGTATGTCAACGACCGGGTGATCGAGCAGGTGTTCAGCGAACCGGGGTTCAAGGACAATCCGCCGGGTGTTCCTCTGGAAGTGTCGGGGGCCGAGACCATGCTGGAGTATCTGCGCGGGCTCTCGCGCGCGGCCTAGCCATTCTTGAGGCGGACGATGGCGTCCACCTCGACCGCTGCATTGCCGGGCAGGCCAGCGACCCCGACAGCGGTTCTGGCGTGCCAGCCCGCCTCGCCGAAACAGGCGATGAACAGTTCGGTTGCGCCGTTGATGACCTGTGGGTTCGCACCAAGGCTGGGCCTCGCAGTTCTTGCACCCCACGAGCGGCAGCATGCAGTCTATACCGTCCAGATCGCCCTCGAAGGCCTATTTCCGCATGAAATTTAGGCAGATCCGGCGGTCTTGCACCTTCGACGCTGACCAAAACGCCAAACTTGCGAGAAATTAGGCATGGGCCTAATGATGGCGCATGCAGGAACTCGATTTTTCTCATGACCCGTGGCTAGTTCTCGCCTCTCTTCTGGTGGCGATGATGGCTGGCTTCACCGGGCTGTCCCTGTCCCGCGGCTTGTCGACACGCAGCGTGACCTATCAGAAAGTGCTGATCATGCTGTCGGCAATTTCTTTGGGCGGCGGTATCTGGTCGATGCATTTCGTGGCGATGCTGGGCCTGCAATTGCCGATCCTGTTCTACTATGACGCGGTCGTCACACTGGCATCGGCTTTGGTCGCAATCCTTGTGGTCGGGGTGGCGCTGCTCATCCTGCATTTCTGGAAACGCACGCGGTACACGCTGGTCCTGTCCGGCATGATCGTCGGGCTTGGTGTTGTCGCCATGCATTATCTTGGCATGTCCGCGATGCAGCTGTGCAAGGCGGTCTATACCCCAATGGGGATCGCGTTTGCGACGGTGGCGTCCTGCGTGCTCTGCGTGATCGCCTTTGCCGTGGCATACGGACGACGGACACAGCGCAACATCGTGATCGGCACGCTGATCTTTGGCTTTGCCGTGTTCGCGGTGCATTTCGCGGCCATCGCCGGGACCAGCTTTGTGGCCGTCGAGACACAGACCGAGGTTGGCCCGCTCATCAGCAACGAGATCATGGCGATTGGCGTGGTGCTGACCAGCTTCGTGCTCTGTGGTGCGTTCCTGCTGAGCGGTGTGACATTTCTGGCACCCCCAAAGCCGGACGCGGTCGCAGAGGCTGTTGCCGAAATGCCAGAGGCCGTCGTCGTTCCCGCAGTGTCAAAACGGCAAATCCCCTATCAAAAGGACGGGCAGACGCGGTTTGTCGATCCGGCCTCTGTGGCAGTGATCCGGGCCGAGGGGCATTACACACATCTCTATACACGGGAGGAACAGCTGTTCTGTGCCTGGTCGATCACCGAGGCAGAAAAGCGGCTGACACCGGGGCCGTTCATCCGCACGCATCGCAGCTACCTGATCAATCCCGAACACGTCTCCGGCTTCGAACGGACAAAGGACAACGGCGTGTGCTATTTCGAGACCGCCAATCTGGGCAAGGTCCCCGTGAGTCGATCCCGTCTGAAACCCGTGCGGGACTCTCTCGGGCTGTAGGTCTTCGCATTTCGTGAAATCCTTTCGCATTTCATGCAGAAACCTTCTCTTTCCGGGGAAATTCAGGTGCGACGGAGTGCCACTGCATACCACCCTCTGCCGACATAATCAGCGCGCGGTAGGGGAGGACCAGCAATGATACCAGCAGCGTTCGAGTATCATCGGCCAACGAATATGGACGATGTGATCGCCCTTCTGACCAAACATGGGGATGACGCCCGCGTCATGGCCGGGGGCCACAGCCTCATCCCCATGATGAAACTGCGGATGGCGGACGTTCCGCACCTGATCGACCTTCAGGACATCGGCGGCTTGCAGGACATCACCATCGACGGACAGCGCGTGACGCTGGGCGCGATGGTCACGCAGCACGAGTTGATCAACCACAAAGCCCTCACCGAGGTCGCCCCGATCCTGCGCGAAACGGCGCTTCAGATCGCTGATCCGCAGGTGCGCTACATGGGCACTGTAGGCGGCAATGTCGCCAATGGCGATCCGGGCAATGACATGCCGGGGCTGATGCAATGTCTGGACGCGCAGATCAATCTTGCCGGGCCGAACGGCGCGCGGTCGGTTGCGGCGCGCGATTACTACGAAGCGGCCTACATGACTGCCCGCGAGGATGACGAGGTTCTGGTTTCGGTCAGTTTTGACGCGCCGAAATCGGGCTATGCCTACGAAAAGCAGAAGCGCAAGATCGGCGACTACGCCACCGCTGCGGCGGCTGTGACACTCACCAAGGACGGCGGCACTGTCGCCACGGCCTCTATTGCCATGACCAACCTGAGCGACGTGCCGGTCTGGTCCGAAGGCGCTGGTCAGGCATTGATCGGCACGCGCTGCGATGCGGATGCGCTCAAGTCCGCTGTCGAGGCGATGCTGGGCGACATTGATCCGACCGAAGACAACCGGGGGCCGGTGGCCTTCAAACGCCACGTGGCTGGCGCCATCCTGAAACGCGCGATCACCTGCGCCTGGGACCGCGCATAAGGGACAGATGACATGACACAGAAAATGCACATCAAACTGACCGTCAATGGTGAGGACAAGGAGTTCCTGGCCGAACCGCGCGAATTGCTGATCTATGCTCTGCGCGAAAACCTCAACATCACCGGGCCGCATGTGGGCTGCGAAACCTCGCATTGCGGGGCCTGCACCGTCACGCTCAATGGCAAGTCGGTGAAATCCTGCACCATGTTCGTCGCTCAGGCGAATGGCGCCGAGATCACCACCATCGAAGGTCTCGGCACGCCGGACAGCCTTCACGTGCTTCAGGAGGCGTTCAAGGAACATCACGGCCTTCAGTGCGGCTTCTGCACGCCTGGCATGATCACACGGGCGAGCAAGCTGCTCGAGGAAAACCCGACCCCGACCGAAGAAGAGGTGCGCTTTGGAATGGCCGGCAACATCTGCCGCTGCACAGGCTACCAGAACATCGTCAAATCCATCCTCGCTGCGGCGAATGAATTGAACGCTTCCAAGGAGGCTGCGCAATGAACGACATGACACCAGACCGCGAAGCCCGCTCCGCCAATCTCAAGGGGCTTGGCTGTTCGCGCAAGCGCGTCGAGGATGCGCGCTTTACCCAGGGCAAGGGCAACTATGTCGACGACATCAAGCTGCCGGGCATGCTCCACGGGGATTTCGTGCGCTCGCCCTATGCCCATGCCCGCGTCGTGTCGATCAACAAAGACGCCGCATTGGCGTTGCCCGGTGTGGTTGCGGTCCTGACCGCCGAGGATCTGGCCCCGCTGAACCTGCACTGGATGCCGACACTTGCGGGTGACAAGCAGATGGTGCTGGCCGATGGCAAGGTGCTGTTCCAGGGTCAGGAGGTTGCCTTTGTCGTCGCCAAGGACCGCTATGTCGCCGCCGACGCGGTGGAGCTGGTCGAGGTCGAATACGAGGAACTGCCGGTCATCGTCGATCCGTTCGAGGCGCTGAAGTCCGACGTGGTCCTGCGCGAGGATCTGGCGGGCCAGACCCACGGCGCGCACGGGCCGCGCAAGCATCACAACCATATCTTCACATGGGAACAGGGCGACGAGTCCACCACCAACCAGGTGCTCGAAAACGCCGACGTGGTGGCCGAGGAAACCATGTATTACCACCGAACCCATCCGTGCCCGCTGGAAACCTGCGGCTCGGTGGCGTCGATGGACAAGGTCAACGGCAAGCTGACGCTCTGGGGCACGTTCCAGGCGCCGCACGTCGTTCGCACGGTCGCCTCGCTTTTGTCGGGGATCGAAGAGCACAACATCCGCGTCGTGTCGCCCGATATCGGCGGTGGCTTCGGCAACAAGGTGGGTGTCTATCCGGGCTATGTCTGCTCCATCGTCGCCTCCATCGTCACCGGTGTGCCGGTGAAATGGGTCGAGGACCGGATGGAGAACCTGATGTCCACCGCCTTTGCCCGCGACTACTGGATGACCGGCAAGATCGCCGCGACCAAGGAAGGCAAGATCACCGGCCTGCATTGCCACGTGACCGCGGATCACGGCGGGTTCGACGCCTGTGCCGACCCGACCAAGTTTCCGGCGGGCTTCATGAACATCTGCACCG
Organism: Pelagibaca sp.; assembly: GCA_041725935.1. Taxonomy (GTDB): domain Bacteria; phylum Pseudomonadota; class Alphaproteobacteria; order Rhodobacterales; family Rhodobacteraceae; genus Marivita. The sequence goes on along the minus strand of JBGRQD010000016.1, from coordinate 13,580 downwards.
GGTCGTATGACATCCCAGTCGCTTATCTCGCGGTCGATGGCGTCTACACCAACAAGGCACCCGGCGGCGTGTCCTATCGCTGTTCGTTCCGGGTGACCGAAGCGGTTTATTTCATCGAACGGATGATCGAAGTTCTGGCCATCGAGCTGAACATGGATGCGGCCGAGCTGCGCCGGATCAACTTCATCAAGAAAGAGCAGTTCCCCTACCAGTCGGCTCTGGGCTGGGAATATGACAGCGGTGATTATCACACCGCGTGGGACAAAGCACTTGAGACCGTCGATTACGAAGGTCTGCGCCGCGAACAGGCGGAACGGGTCGAGGCGTTCAAGCGTGGTGAAACCCGCAGCCTCATGGGGATCGGCCTGTCCTTCTTTACCGAGATCGTGGGTGCCGGTCCGGTCAAGAACTGCGACATCCTCGGGATGGGCATGTTTGACAGTTGCGAGATCCGCATCCACCCGACAGGCTCTGCGATTGCGCGTCTGGGCACCATTTCCCAAGGGCAGGGCCACGCCACGACCTTTGCGCAGATCCTTGCCAGTGAAATCGGCCTGTCCGCCGACAGCATCACCATCGAGGAAGGCGACACCGACACCGCCCCCTACGGTCTGGGCACCTATGGGTCCCGCTCGACCCCGGTTGCCGGTGCGGCAACGGCGATGGCAGGTCGCAAGATTCGCGCCAAGGCGCAGATGATCGCGGCGTATCTGCTCGAAGTGCATGACGACGATGTCGAATGGGACATCGACCGTTTTGTCGTCAAGGGCGCACCCGAGCGGTTCAAGACGATGAAGGAAATCGCCTATGCTGCCTACAATCAGGCCATTCCGGGGATCGAGCCGGGGCTCGAGGCGGTCAGCTACTATGACCCGCCCAACATGACCTATCCCTTCGGCGCTTATGTCTGCGTCATGGATATCGATGTCGACACCGGCGTGCCGGAAATCCGCCGCTTCTACGCGCTGGACGATTGCGGCACGCGGATCAACCCGATGATCATCGAAGGGCAGATCCATGGCGGTCTGACCGAGGCTCTGGCCGTCGCACTGGGGCAGGAGATTGCCTATGACGATCTGGGCAACGTGAAGACCGGCACGCTGATGGACTTCTTCCTGCCGACCGCTTGGGAAGTGCCGAACTACGAAACCGACTTTACCGTCACCCCCAGCCCGCATCATCCGATTGGTGCCAAGGGTGTCGGCGAAAGCCCGCATGTCGGTGGTGTGCCCTGTTTCTCGAACGCGGTGCAGGATGCGTTCCGCGCCTTCGGTCTGCGTCACACCAACATGCCGCATGACCATTGGCGGATTTGGCAGACTGCCAACCGCCTTGGGCTTCACGACTGATCGAAACCGGGGTGGCCGATTGTGGCCACCCCCTTTTGTCGCCGGGTAAAGACATGCAGTGGACAACGCTTCAGACCGCCATGGCGGAGACGGGTTATATTGCAGATGATGATCTGGCGATGGCCATTCATCTGGCGCTGTCGCTTGGGCGTCCTCTGCTGCTGGAAGGGGCGGCAGGGGTCGGCAAGACCGAAGTCGCCCGCGTGCTGGCGCAGGTTCGGGACACGCAGCTGATCCGCCTGCAATGCTACGAAGGGCTGGACGCCGCGCAGGCGATCTATGAATGGAACTACCAGCGCCAGTTGCTGTCGATCCGCGCCGCCGCCGAAGACGGCGAGACAGGGCGCAGCGTCGAACAGCGCATCTTTTCCGAGGAGTTTCTGCTCGAACGGCCCTTGCTCAAGGCGATCCGGCAGGACACGCCGCCCGTGCTGCTGATCGACGAGATCGACCGCGCGGACGAGGAGTTCGAGGCCTACCTGCTGGAAATTCTGTCCGACTTCCAGATCACCATTCCCGAATTCGGCACCATCACCGCCACGAGCCGTCCCATTGTCATTCTGACCGCCAACGGCACCCGCGATTTGAGCGATGCGCTTCGGCGCCGGTGCCTTTATGCCCATGTGGCCTATCCCGAACGCGCCACCGAACTGGCCATCCTCAAGGCCCGCTGCGCCGGGATCGAGGCGCATCTGGCCGCGCAGATCGTTGGGTTCGTGCAATCCTTGCGCAAGGAAGACCTCGAAAAGAAGCCGGGCATCGCAGAGATGCTGGATTTCGCAGCGGCGCTGATGGGACTGGGGATCGCCGATCTGATGCAAGACCCGGTGGTGTTGCAGGCGACGCTGGCAACGCTGCTGAAAACCCAGACCGACCGCGACAACATCACGACCGAGATCGCGCAGCATCTGGCCGGTAAAGCGGCATGACCCGCGTCACCCGATTTGCGGCCCGCGATCCCGGCCCGGCGGCGCGCATGGCGGGGTTCATGGCGCATCTGCGGGATAATGGTCTTCGGTTGGGTGTCGGAGAGGCCGAACTGGGTCTCGAGGCTCTGACCCACGTGAACGCCGCCGACCCGACCGAGGCGCGTCCGGCGCTCAAGGCAGTGTTTTCGGGCTGTGCCGAAGATGCAGAACGGTTCGCCGCGCTGTTTGACGCCTACTGGATGAATGGTGGGCGGGTGGTGGAAAAATCCATCCCGACAAAGGCGATGGCCTCGGAAAACGTCCACAGCTCGCGCAACGCCAAGGGGCCAGAGGCCAGCGGCGGGGCAGGGGCACCTTCGGCCCCCGATGGTGGCGAGGGCGAGGCGGATGCGGATGGCGAAGGCAAGCTGGTCGCAAGCGTGATCCAGTCGCGAATGACCAAAGATCTGCGCAACCTCGTGCAGCCCGAAGACATTGCCGAGGCGCAGTGCATCGCGGAACGGTTGGGCGCGGCCTTGCGGGATCGCCGGTCGCGGCGGCGAAAGCTGGCGCGCAAGGGCGACCAGATCCATTTCCGCCGCCTGATCCGGCACAGCCTGTCGACCGGGGGCGAACCGTTGCACCTGCCGAAGAAACAGCGGCCAGACCGTCCCTTGAAGATCGTGACGCTTTGCGACGTGTCGGGGTCGATGACCACCTATGCGCAGGTGTTCCTGGCCTTTATCGCCGGGATGATGCGCGCCGATGACACGGCGGATGCCTACCTGTTCCACACAAGGCTGGTGCGGATCGCCGAAGCACTGCGCGACCGCGATGCGCTGCGGGCGCTCGGGCGGCTGTCGGTGCTGGCGGACGGGTTCGGCGGAGGATCGAAGATCGGGGCGTCCCTGATGCAGTTTTCAAGCACCTATGCGCGGCGCTTTGTCGATGGGCGTACGGTCGTTCTGATCCTGTCGGATGGGTACGACACCGACACGCCCGCCCTGATCGGAGAGGCGCTTGCGGCGCTCAGGAAACGTGGCTGCAAGATCATCTGGCTCAATCCGTTGAAAGGCTGGGACGGGTATGAACCCGTCGCCCGCGGCATGGCCGCAGCTCTGCCGCATCTGGACCTGTTTCACCCCGCCAACCGGTTGGCCGATCTGGCCGCGCTCGAAACGGAGTTGACCCGGCTATGACACCCGCCGAACTAACCGATACCGAGATCTCGGACGTGGCCCGAGACATGCGCGCCCGTGGCGAACCCTTTGCCATCGCCACGGTGATCCGCACGCTGGGTGCGACTGCGGCGAAACCGGGGGCCAAGGCGCTGCTGGATGCAGAGGGCACGATCCTGCAAGGCTGGATCGGCGGTGGCTGCGTGCGCGGTGCCTTGGCCAAGGCCACCAAGCGGGCGATGGCCGAAGGCGCGCCGCAACTGATCTCGCTGCATCCGCAAGACCTGCTGGATGAAAAGGGTATCGCGCCCGGCTCGGATGTCGAAGGGGTCAACTTTGCGCGCAACGGCTGCCCCTCCAAGGGCTCGATGGACATCTTCGTCGAACTGATCCTGCCGCTGCCGGAACTGCTGATCTTCGGGGAGGCACCCGTGGCGAAATCGTTGTCGCGGCTGGCGGCGCAGTTCCAGTGGTCGCTGGCTCAGGGCGAAGCGGACAGCGCGGTTCGCCCGCTGGCTGACGGGGAGACCCGGATGATCGTCGTCGCCACGCAGGGCAAGAACGATCTGGCCTGCCTCAAACAGGCGCTCGAGGCCGAGGCGAGCTTTGTCGCCTTTGTCGGCAGCCGCCGCAAGTTCGCGACCCTGTCGGAAACGCTGATCGGGCAGGGCGTGTCGCAATCCGCCCTGTCCCGCGTGCAGGCGCCTGCCGGTCTGGCCATCGGCGCGGTCACGCCCGACGAGATCGCGCTGTCGATCCTTGCCCAACTCACCGAGGTCCGCCGCCGCAGGCAGCGCACCGAAACCGAAGGGGGCTGAAATGACCCGATTGCTTGAATGGTTCAGACGATGCGCCCGCCGCGCACCGATGACCAAGGAACAGGCCGATCTTCTGGCCCGTGTGAAATTTCCCTGTTGCTGAAAGGACACCCTTCATGGAACTCAAGGACGAAATCCGCATCAACGCGCCCAAGGACGTGGTCTATGCCGCGCTGAACGATCCCGAAGTGTTGCGCCAGTGCATCCCGGGTTGCGAGGAGCTGGTCAAGCATTCGGACACCGACCTCGAAGCCAGGGTTGTGCTCAAGGTCGGCCCGGTCAAGGCGCGGTTCGGCGGCACGGTGGTGCTGGACACGGCCGGCGCACCGGACGCGTTCTCGCTGACCGGGCAGGGCAATGGCGGTGCGGCGGGTCATGCCAAGGGCGGCGCGGACGTGACGCTTGAAGAAGTCAATGGCGTCACCATCCTGCGCTACGATGCCAAGGCCGAAATCGGCGGCAAGCTGGCGCAGCTTGGCTCGCGTCTGATCCAGAGCACGGCCAAGAAACTGGCTGCGAGTTTTTTCACCAAGTTCGCAGAGGTCGTGGAGACCGTCGACGCCTGATCGGCCTCGTCACGTGCCACCAGGCCGAGCTTTTTCTTGCAGCCCCAACGCGCGGCAGACGGTTGGATCGGATCGCCGAACTGCCTTTCGGCGGTCCGAGAGGCTGCCTTTTTGGACCTCATGCTCATTCGTGGTGGGCCACCTTATCGCCATGGGGCAGTAGCGATTTGACGAGGTCGCTTTTGTCAAAGAGGCATCGCGCGTGAGCCGCAGCGAGTGGCACAGGCAAGAAATCTCGCATCTTCCCTGCGAAGTTTGACTCAGATCAAACAACACATCTTTTATTTGGAATATGACTCTGGCAAACCGTATCGTCGATGCGGGATGCCAGTCAATAAAGGGGTTTCTTCACAGAGATCGCGCTTACCATGGTCTTCGCCGTGCTGAACGCGATCCGGCCTGCGGTATGCAGCGCTGCCTGTTTCCGGGACAAAGGTGACTGCCCGATGGGGCCCCCATCCTCCAAAAGGACGGGGGCCTGTTCTCAAGTCGCCAGTCCGGCGCTGGCCCCGTTTTGGCCTGTGCTCCGCGTCACCTGGCCAACCCCTTTGATCCAACCTGAAAGGACCTGCACCATGAAAAAAATGTTCCTCGCCGCCTGCGCCGCCATGACCCTGAGCGGACCGGCCCTTGCGCAAGACACACCTGACACCTTGGTCACCATTCTGACCGCGCCCGAGCCGCAGACCCAGTTGATGGCTATGGTTCTGGCCATGTCGTCAGCGCAACAGGGCATTGCACAGCATATCCTGCTCTGTGGTCCTGCGGGCGACATTGCTTTGAAAGACGCGCCGGTCTCTGCGACCGCGCCGCAGCCTCCGCGCGATATGAGTCCACAGGGGCTCTTGAAAAAGATTGCTGAATTGCCGACAGCCAAGGTGGAGGTTTGCGCGATTTACCTGCCCGGGCGGGGTGAACAGTCTGACGTCTTGCTGGACGGTGTCACCGTGGCGCAACCTCCTGCCATGGCCGCTGCCATGCTCGCACCGAATGCGCGTATCGCCAGCTACTGATCCCGCGCCTTCGTCAGACGGTCGCTTGCCCCGCTTTTCGGTTGGGGCAGGCCAGTTTTGAGGTGTTTGACATATATCAAATCACGCATACGTAAAATGTCATATGCAGACAAAGGAATATAAATTTTTGAGGAGACACCCATGACCAAGCTGACTGCAACCCGGCGCCAGTTCTTCGGTCTTGCCGCTGGCGGCGCTGCTGCAGCGGCGCTGGTTGCGCCGAGCGACGTCCGTGCCCAAGTCGCCACCAAGGCGCGGATCGTCATCATCGGTGCGGGGGCTGGAGGGACTGCTTTGGCCAATCGGCTGGTGATGCGGCTGGATGGGGCCGAGATCACGCTGATCGATCCGCGTGTGGAGCATCTGTACCAACCCGGCCTGTCGCTGGTCGCCGCTGGTCTGAAGCCCGCGAGCTATGTCGTGTCGCAGACCACGGACTGGCTGCCCGACGGAGTGACCCTGATCGCAGAGGCCGCCGCCGCGATTGATCCAGACGCAAAGACCGTCGCCACGACAAGCGGACAGACGGTGGCTTATGATTTCCTTGTGGTTGCCCCCGGTCTTGTGCTGGATCACGACGCGATCGAAGGCTTCTCGCTCGATATGGTGGGGCAGAACGGGATCGGCGCGCTTTACGCTGGGCCGCAATACGCGGCGGCTACGTGGAAGGCGGCCAAGGCCTATACCGAAACTGGGGGCGTCGGCCTTTTCACCCGTCCTGCGACCGAAATGAAATGCGCCGGTGCGCCGCTCAAGCATACTTTCCTGATCGAGGATATTGCGCGCACCGCCGGAACCCGCGGCAAGCTTGACGTGCAATACATGGCCAACAACAACAGTCTTTTTGGCGTGCCCATCGTGTCGGAGAAGGTGCGGATGCTGTTCGAGGACCGGGGCATCACCCCTGTCTATTCTCACGTTTTGCGGGCCATCGACGCCGGTGCCAAGACAGCCACGTTTGACACACCCGAAGGCCAGGTGACCCGCGACTACGACTACATCCACGTCATCCCGCCGCAACGCCCGCCCGATGTGATCCGGCAGTCGGGCCTGAGCTGGGCCGACAAGTGGACCGATCAGGGCTGGGTCGAATGCGACATGGCGAGCCTGCGCCACCTGCGCTACGACGATATCTGGGCGCTGGGTGATGTTGCAGGCGTGCCCAAGGGCAAGACCGCCGCATCTGTGAAATGGCAGGTTCCGGTGGTGGAGGACGGCATCCTTGCCGCCATCGAGGGGCGCGAGGCGACCGAGACCTATAACGGCTACACATCCTGCCCGATGATCACCCGAGTCGGCCGCGCGATGCTGGTCGAGTTCGACTACAACAACAACCTTGTCCCGTCCTTCCCCGGCATCATCGCGCCGCTGGAGGAGCTTTGGATCAGCTGGCTGATGAAGGAAGTGGCCTTGAAACCCACCTACAACGCCATGCTGCGCGGTCTGGCCTGAGGAGAGCGACCATGAAAGACCTGACATTCGGAACCATGCTGGCCGTGTTCGAGGAGATTTTCGGCAGTGGCCTGTTCTGGGCCATGGTCGGTGTCGCGGCGATTGTTACCGCGGCGTATCTCTATGTGCTGATCCGCGATCACAGCATCTCGTGGCGCAAGTTCTTGCTGGCGCAACTGTCCATGCCCATCGGGGCGATTGCCGCCGTCTGGTTCGTTTTGGCTGTGACCAGTTCAGAGTTGCGCAATCTGGGGGGGCCGGTGGATGTGATCGTGTTCCTTGGTATCGCGGCGGCAGGAGCCGTGGGGATCGCGATCCTTGTCTATACCGCGCAATCGCTGCTGATGCGCAGGCGGCCCGATTAGAAAGCTGCCGCAAAACCCACGGCTTAGGGTAACGGGATTGAAGCTGATCGACTGCATCGCCTCGTGGATATCCGAACGGATCGGCGCAAGGTGCCACTCGACCGCCTTCTTGTCGCGTTGGGCATCCGCCATGTGGGCAGCGACGTGGCGCGTCGGCTGGCGCGGGCATTCAGCACTCTTGATGATCTAATGGGGGACTCGGAGTCCGAGATCGACGCTGTCTCTGGTATCGGCCGCGAAACCTAAGGCAGCGTACGCGCGTTCTATTCCGAGCCGCACAATTGCGACGTGATTGCGGAGCTGCGCGCGGCCGGAGTGTCCCCGCAGCCCGTGGAACAGGTGGGCACCTCGCTCGAGGGCAAGACCTTTGTGCTGACCGGGGCGCTGGAGCAGCGGACGCGCGAAGAGGCGACTGAAAACATCGAACGCCGCGGCGGGCGTGTCACGTCGAGCGTGAGCGGCGAGACGGATTACGTGGTGGTTGGGGACAACCCGGGTTCCAAGCTGGATGATGCGCGGTCCGAAGGGGTCGAGGCCCTGAATGAGGACGCATTTGCAAAGATGCTGGATTGAGAAAGGACAGGCAATGCCCGTACACAACAGTGAAATCGCAAGCATGTTCGACCATCTGGCCGATCTTCTCGAGATCAAGGATGCTAACGAGTTTCGTGTGCGCGCCTACCGGAACGCGGCCAACACGATCCGCGACCAGAGCAAGTCGATTGCGGGCATGGTCGAAGACGGGTACGATCTGTCCGATTTGCCCGATATCGGTGACGACCTTGCGGACAAGATCACCACCATCGTGCGGACCGGAGCATTTCCACTACTCGACGAGGTTGCCGACGACATGGACGACGCCATCGTGGACGCCACTCGCATTCCCGACATCGGGCCAAAGCGCGCCAAGGCTCTGTTCGAAAAGCTCGATCTGTCGTCGCTCGACGATCTGCAAGACGCCGCCGAGGACGGTGAGATTGCCGATTTCAGTGGCTTTGGCGAGAAAACCCAAGCCAAGATCAAAAAAGAGTTGGAGCAGGGCGACATCACCGAGCAGCGCTTTCATCTTGATACAGTCGAGGATTTTGCCGAAACGCTGGTCTCCTACATCCGCCAGATAAAAGGGGTTGAAAAGGCCGAGATCGCCGGCAGCTACCGGCGGCGCAAGGAAACGGTGGGTGATCTGGATATCCTTGTTGCTGGCGAGGACGGCGGCGCGATCATCGACGCCTTTGTTGAATATGACGAGGTTGAAGAGGTTGCATCCAAGGGCAAGACCCGGTCAACGGTCACACTGCGGTCCGGAATCACTGTCGATCTGCGCGTCATCCCCGAAGAAAGCTGGGGCGCTGCGCTGCATTATTTCACCGGCTCCAAAGAGCACAATGTCGCCGGGCGCAGACGGGCACAGGATCGAGGTTTGAAGCTGAACGAATACGGGCTTTACGAGGATGACAGCCGCGTCGGCGGAGCCACGGAGGAAGAGGTCTACGACGCCATCGACCTGCCGTGGATCGAGCCTGTGCTGCGCGAAGACCGCGGCGAGATCGAAGCGTCGGAAGAGGGTGATCTGCCTGATCTGGTCACACTGGACGATATCAGGGGAGACCTGCACAGCCACACAACGGCGTCCGATGGCAGGCACAGCCTCAAGGAGATGGCTGAGGCCGCCATGGATCGGGGCTATAAATATCTGGCGATCACCGACCATTCGAAAAGCCAGACGCAGGCCGGGGGGCTGAGCGCTGATGACCTTGAAAAGCAGATTGACGAAATCGCGGAGCTGAACGAAGGGTTCGACGGCTTTCGTTTGCTTGCGGGCTGCGAGGTGGACATCCTCGAAGACGGTGATTTGGATTTTCCGGACAGCCTTTTGTCAAAACTCGATCTGGTCGTGGCGTCGATCCATTCGAAACTCGATCTTGACGAAGAGGCGCAGACCGACCGGATGATCCGCGCGATGGACAGCCCTGAGGTCAATATCATCGGGCATCCAACCGGGCGTATCCTGGAAAAGCGCAGGCCTTATCCGCTCGACATGGAGCGGTTGATCAAAGCGGCGGCGGACCGGGGATGCGCGCTTGAGCTGAACGCGAACCCGAACCGGCTGGACCTGAGCGACATCCATTGTCGGCGGGCCGCCGAACAGGGCGTCAGGATTGCTGTTTCGACCGATGCACATGCGACGGGTGGTCTGGACAACATGCGATATGGTGTAGATCAGGCGCGGCGGGGCTGGTTGAACCGGGCAAATGTGCTGAACACCTTGTCATGGCACAACCTGTCGCGGGCCTTGGAACGGTCGTGACGGGGAAGTTGAGACGCCGCTAACCCCGGTCCATGTCGTGATCCACGGGCGCGTCTGAGCAGCGGATCGCCTCAAGATCGGCCGTTTCCACATCGCATTGCGCAAGGGTTGCCCGCAAGGCGCGCCGCAGCACCTCCTCATGTGTCGGGTGGTAGGTGGGCGTGCGCAGCAGACCGCTCAGGTCGTCCTCTCGGGTGATGGCATAGGCCAGAAAATGCGCGATGTGTTCGGCCTCTGGCGCTACAATGGCCGCGCCAAGCAGCCGACCGGTGGCCTTTTCCGCATAGATGCGCAGCGCTCCACCATGGGCGCGCTGCAGCCGGGTCCGTCCCGAACCGTCGAACGCGGCCTCGCCAATGGCGATCTCGTCCTGACGCGCTTCGAGCGTGTCCCAGGTTTGACCGGCAACAGCGATTTGGGGATCACAGAAGACCATCCGCAGGGGCGTTCTGCGCCGGAAAACGGCGTTTTCGTCACGCGCGGCGAAATAGCCTGCAATGCGACCCTCGTCTGACGCTTCGTGCAGGATGGCAGGGCCGGGGCCGGAATCACCGGCGAAATAAAGCCGCGTGCCGGGCAGGTTGAGCCGACCGTCCGACAGGTCCTCAAACCCGTTTTCGCCAAGATGAACGCCAAGCGCCTCAAGGCCAAGCCCGTCGAGGCTCGGCGCGCGGCCCATGGCGACAAGCACATGATCCACGACGATCTCCCCGCCGTCCCAACGCAGCGTTGCGCCTGTTTCGTCTGTGTCGACCGGTTCGGCCGCGGCCCCGAGGATCGTCATTTCAGAGGCCAGCCCCTCGCGGAGCCGTGACAACAGTTCGGGATCCTGCAAACCGCCAATGGTGAGGTTGGGATCGAAGCCTGTCACCTCGACGCCAAGCCGCGCCAGCGATTGCCCCAATTCGAGGCCGACCGGCCCCAGTCCGACAACCGCGATCCGCTTGGGCAGTTCGGGAAGTTCGAACAGGTCGTCCGACGTCAGCAGCCGATCCCCCAAGATCTCGCGCCAGCCTTCGGGGATGACGGGACGTGATCCGGTGGCGATCACGGTCGCTTGGGGGCGAAAGCGCGCCTCTCCTGCGCACAGGATGCCGTCCTCTTCGAAACGTGCGCGTTCAGGAACAAGGTGCGTATCGCGCCATGACTGCATCCCGTCGATCACGCTGTCTACCAGACCATCGCGGATGTGCCGCACCTCTGCCAAAACACGCGCGGTGTCGACCTGAAGGCGATCAGCGCCGTCGATGCCGAGTGCCGCAAAATCGTGCCGCCGGTGAAAATCATGTGCGGACTGGATGAATGCCTTCGAGGGCATGCAGGCCGAGCGGGCGCAGGTCGTACCATAGGGGCCGGGGTCGAACACGCGGTAATTGTCGGTGACCTTGGCTACTTCAGAGCGTGCCGAAAGCCCGGCTGTGCCTGCGCCGATGATTGCGACGTCGAGTTTCTCGATTGTCATCGGCGGCTCGGCTTTGTCGCGGGGTCGAAATCCATCGACCCGATGGGCCGCGCGGTGCTGGCCCGAGGGCCAGTCGGGCTTTCGCCGGTTTGCGCAACCAGTACCGCAGTGTTGCGTTGCTGCAGGGCAGCGAAATCTTCGTCGACGATGCTGTCGCACATCAGTTCCGTGATCTCCTCGGACGGCTCGAAATGTTTGAATGAAAGCTTAATCGGTGTCTGCATCGGGTGTCCCTTAGTTTTCTGGATCTTGTTATGTGACGTCTTTGGTGGCCTTGGTCGGCATTGGCATGGCGAACGAATATTGCGTAATGTGCGAAGCCGAGATCCGCCGCGTCGGCGAGGCGCGCAGGACAATGACGCCTATATTGTCAGTATGTTCGGCGGTGATCATGAGCGGGTGGTCGTCTGTTCCGAGGAGGACAGCGCAACGGCAAGCGCAATTTCTGATGCGCCCAGAAGGGCAAGATCAATGCCGATCAAAAGGCCAAGCGCCCAGATCGCCGTGCTCGGCAGGCCGAAGAACAAGACCAAGCCCAAAAGCAGCGAGACCGCGCCGGACAAAGCCAGCCATCCCGAACCGGGCATTTCGGCTTGCGCGTTCTTGCGGCGGCGCGGGGGGCTGAGTTGCCACGCACCTGCCAGTTTCAGAACGCCACCCATGATGAAATAGCTGGCCACAAGGATGGTCAGCGTGACGACGCCCTGAAGCGGGAACAGCAGCAGGATGACCCCGGCCAATAGCGACAGCAGCCCGAACACCAACACCCAGAGCCGGGAGTCGATGTCACCGGACAAGACGGCGCGCCCGACCTGAAGGATGCCAAGGGCGAGCAAGACACCGCCGAATAGAAGTTCTGCAGCAAGCGACGCGGCGAGGGGAAAGATGATGGCCAATACGCCAAGGATCAGCGTTCCGACACCGACGATCCACAGTGTAGTTTTGAACCGCCCCAAATGCTCCGTGTCTGGATCGATGGCCGTTTGCATGTTTATCTGAACCCCTTCCAAAGCGTCGGGCGCTCTGTTTGCTTGCGTGTCTGGCTTCGGGTTGCTGAGAGGCGTGCCTCCCCGCGACCTTTATGCCAAGACAACGCACGGAAGGTTGCGATCAGTTCCCTGCGGCGGTGCAGCGCGCTTCGGGGCGCGTGTCAGCCAAAGCGTTTCTTTGCCTTATCCACGGCCTCGCCGAGGTCGTCCCAGGCCTGCTCAAGCCCTTTCCTGAGGTCCTCGGAGGCTTCGCTTCCGGCGTCTTGAAGCTTGTTCAGCTTGGCGCGGGCCTCTTGCTGCCGGTGGCGCAGGTTCTGGATTTGCTCGTCATGTTCCAGCCGCGCATCGGCGCTGGCCTCCGCGGCTTTTGCTTGCAGCTTGTCGATCTCTGCCTGCCACTGGTCGAGCCGGGCTTCGAGTTTCTGGCGATATGCGCTTTGCTCTTGGTCGTTCATACGTGTCTACCCTTTGTTCTTGGAAATAACTGTGCCGCGACGTGCGGCGGCGGAGGTCAGACCGGTGTCGCCTTCTTGTCGGTCGGCGCGGATTTTGCTGCCGACCCCGCCGTCTTCGCGGCCTTTTCGGCGCTTTTTTGTCCGGCTTCGACTTCGGCTTGGGTCATCTGTCCGACGCAGGTCGTGCACAGATCGAACCATTGCTGCATGTCCTTGGTCATCCGCTGAATCGATCCGTGCTGCCAGTCGGCCATGGCCTGAACCGTTGCGGACGAATCCGCGTTCTTGCCGTTCATCTTCTGCACCGCGTCGAGTGCCGCCTGTGTCGCTTCGTGACGGCGTTTGAACCAGGCCTGCGAATAGGCTTCGGTCTCCTGAAGCATGCGGTCCTGAGATTCCCAGAATTTCTCCATCTGCGGGGAGATCATCGGGTTTGCGGACAGGATGTTGCGCGTCTGCTCCATCATGTCGCTGAATTTTGCCTTTGGATTGTTTGCCACGCGGGCACTCCTTTGAGTATGACACGGGTTCACAAAAGGGATGACGCGTCCGACCCTGATCGGCATTAACTTCGGTAAAGCAGGGCAGGGGTGAAAGTCGGTAAAGTCTGAGATTCCAATAAAATATTGTTTTGAATTATTAGGGCCTGTGGACATTCAGGATTCCCATTTGGCGTGATTTCTGATTCAAACTTCCAAAATGGAGGTTTGAATGAAC
>JBGRQD010000015.1:0-92182 GCA_041725935.1 Pelagibaca sp. | reverse complement strand
AACCGATTGCAGCTACGCAGCGTGTTGGAACCTCGTAGCAGCACTCATAGCATCAAGATGATTGTCCACAGGCCCTAGACCAAGTGCAAATGCTCCGTTCCGATAGCCGTCAGACATGCCAACATAAACGCCGCTGAAAACTTCCCTCGGGACAGCTTGTTGGCAACGTTCACCTTTTTCTCACTGATTCCAATATCAGCAAGCCTTTCAACAAGTTGAGCGCAAGTCACCCCCTTACGTCTCAACTCTGCCTTGAGTAGTGAAATTTCAGGTGGTTTCGGTTCTCCGTTATTTCGTCCCGAACATCCGATCCCCGGCATCGCCCAGACCCGGCACGATGTATCCTAGCTCATTGAGATGCGAATCCAGTGAGGCTGTGACGATGGGCACGTCGGGATGCGCCTCTTTCATGCGGGCGACGCCTTCGGGGGCGGCGAGCAGGCACAGGAAGATGATATTTTTGGCGCCTGCGTCCTTGAGCAGGTCGATCGCCGCGGCCGAGCTGTTGCCTGTGGCGAGCATCGGGTCGACGACAATCGTGATGCGGTCCGGCAGGTGCGCGGGCACCTTGAAGTAATACTGCACCGGCTTGAGCGTCGCCTCGTCGCGGTAGAGGCCGACAAATCCGACACGGGCTGCGGGAATCAGTTCGAGGATGCCGTCGAGCAACCCGTTGCCCGCCCGCAGGATCGAGATCAGGGCAAGCTTTTTGCCGTCGATCACCGGGGCGTCCATCTCGCAGAGCGGGGTTTCGATGCGCTTGGTGGTGAGCGGCAAGTTGCGCGTCACCTCGTAGGCCAGCAAATGGCTGATTTCACGCAGCAATTGGCGGAACGACTTGGTCGAGGTGTCTTTCTCGCGCATCAGGCTCAGCTTGTGTTGAACGAGCGGGTGGTCAACGATGGTCAGGTGATCGGTCATATGCGCTCCAGTCGGTTCAGGACGCGCTTGCGCGTGTCCTCGTCACAGAAGGCCGCGCGGGCGGCGGTGTCGTTTATTTCGGCAAAAACAGTCTCGTCCCAGCCAAAGCTGCGCGCAAGGTTGAGGTATTCGTCGCGCATCGTGGTGTGAAAGAACGGCGGGTCGTCGGTCGAAACCGTGACCTTCACCCCGCGTTCGCGCAGCTTTTCAATTGGATGCGCGGAAAGGTTCGGGTAAACTCCGAGGACAACGTTGGAACCGGGGCAAATCTCGAGAGTAATCGAGTTTTCCACAAGTCTGTCCACAAGCGCCAGATCGTTGATCGCGTGAACGCCGTGGCCGATCCGTTCGACCTTGAGGTCATCCAGCGCCTCGCGCACCGACTTTGCGCCGCCCCATTCACCCGCATGGGCGGTCAGGCGCAGCCCGGCTTCGCGTGCCAGATCAAAGCTGTAGGCGAAGTCCTTGGGTTTGCCCTTGTTTTCGTCCCCGGCGATGCCGAACCCGACGATCCAGTCGCCAGCCGTTTCGGCGGCGCAGAGTGCGGTCGCCCTGGCCTTTTCGGGGCCGAAATGACGGATGCAGGTGACGATGCCGCGCAGGATGATGCCGGTGTCGCGTTCCGCCTCAAGCGCAGCCTCGCGGATGGCATGCAGGTATTCGCGCCACGCGCCCACATCGCCACCGCCGCAGAAATCCGGCGACAGGAAGGTCTCGGAATAAATCACGTCATTTGCAGCGCTTTCTTCAAGCACTGCCTTAGTGAGCCGCGCGTAATCCTCGGGTGTCTTGAGCACGCTTGTCGCGGCTTCGTAGACGCTCAGGAAATGCACGAAATCGCGGAAGGCATAACTCCCATCGGCTTTGAACACGCCGTTGAGATTGACCGATTTCTCCTTGGCCAGCCCCTTGATAAAGCCGGGAGGAGCCGCGCCTTCATGGTGCAGGTGCAGTTCGACCTTGGGCAGGCGCATGATGCGGTCGAGCTGTTCCTCGTCCATGCCGCGTTGCAGGCGCTCGCGCTGTTCTTCATCCATCACAGGAAACTCCGCCCCGATCCTCTTGGCTCAACACCCAGATGCGCGGCGATGCTGGCCGCGACATCCACAAATCCCACATGGCCGATCCGCCCGGTTCCCGCCCCGGACATTAGCACCGGCACGCGTTCGCGGGTGTGGTCCGTGCCCGTCCACGTGGGGTCGTTGCCATGATCGGCGGTGATGAGCAACAGGTCATCGGGTTTGAGCCTTGGCAACAGCGTGGCGAGTTGCGCGTCGAACCATTCCAGCGCACGCGCATAGCCCGACACATCGCGGCGGTGGCCGTATTTGCTGTCGAATTCCACGAAATTGGCAAAGATCAGCGCCCCTTGGGGCGCGGTGTCGATCTGGTGCGCGAGGTGTCCGATCAGTTCCGCGTCCGAGCCCTTCTGCACCTCGTCGATGCCCGCCATGGAGAAGATGTCGCCGATTTTTCCAATGCCGATAACGCGCTGCCCGGCGTCCTGCACCCAGTTCGTGAGCACGGGGTCCGGCGGCGCGATGGCATAGTCGCGGCGGTTGGTGGTGCGCTCGAAATCGCCCTCCTGCCCGACGAAAGGCCGCGCGATCACCCGCCCGATGCGGCGCGCGTGACACATCGGCGCGAGGTCTGCACAGAGCTTGAGCAGACGGTCGAGGCCAAACGCCTCTTCATGCGCTGCGATCTGAAGGACACTGTCGGCCGATGTGTAGCAGATGGGCTTGCCCGTGCGCAGGTGGTCTGCGCCGAAGGTCTCGATCACCTTGACGCCGTTGCTGTGACAATTGCCGAGGATGCCGTCGGTGCCCGCCAATTCGCAGATCCGCGCGGTGATGTCTTCGGGAAAGGACGGCACCCTGTCGGGCAGATAGGTCCAGTCCCACGGCACGGGCAGGCCCGCGAGTTCCCAATGGCCCGAGGGCGTATCCTTGCCTCGGGAGATCTCGGTCGCGGCCCCCCAGCGCCCGGTGGGTGAGGCGCCAAACCCCGGCGGCATCTCTCCGCAGGCCAGCTCGACAGCCCTGCCAAGGCCCAGCGCGTCGAGCGTCGGCAGGCGCAAGGGGCCGCTGCGCCCGTCTTGTGCCTGACCCGCCGCGCAGGCCTGGGCGATGTGCAGCAGCGTGTTTGCGCCGGTATCGGGTGTTTGGTCGTTGAAGAACTGATCCGCATCGGGCGCACCGCCGATCCCCACGGAATCCATGACGACGAGGAAGGCACGGCTCATGTGATGTGCTCCAGCACAAGGGTCGGTGCAGTGACCAGACCGTCGCCAATGGTGATCGCAGCGCGCACGGCCTTTTCGGCGGCGTCGGCCTGGCTTTCGCGGGCGGCGTGGATGCGCGCCAAAGGCTGGCCCTTTTGCACCCTGTCGCCGATAGAGACCACGTCGCTGAGGCCAACAGCGGGGTCGACGATGTCGGTTTCGACCTGACGCCCGCCCCCCAGCGCCACAACGGTCAGGCCCAGCGCCTCTCCGTCGATTTCAGTAACGGTGCCGGTCTCGGGTGCGGTGACTTCACGGATCACGGGTGCTTCGGGCAGAAAGCGCGCCCAATCCTCCACGAAATGCACCGGCCCGCCCATCGCGTAGACCATCGCGCCGAATTTCCCGGCTGCGGCCCCGCTGGTGATCGCTTCGAGGATTTTTGCCTGTCCGTCGCCCATTCCAGCTTGTTCGAGCAGCGCACCGCCCAAAGCGACGGTCAGGTCAAGCAACCTGCCCGACGCCGCCCCGGTCAGGACACGCATCACGTCGATGACTTCGAGCGCATTGCCAAGGCTCGGTGCCAAAGGTTGCGACATGTCGGTGATGAGCGCGGATGTGGGACAGCCGGTGGCATTGGCGGTATCGACCAGCGCGCGGGCCAAGGCGCGGGCGTCGTCCGCGGTTTTCATGAACGCGCCGGACCCGCATTTCACGTCGAGTACCAGGCCCTGAAGACCGGCGGCGAGTTTCTTGGACAGGATCGACGCGGTGATGAGATCAAGGCTTTCAACCGTCGCGGTCACGTCACGGATGGCGTAAAGCCGCTTGTCGGCCGGGGCGATATCGGCGCTGGCGCTGACGATGGCGCAACCGACCTTGGACACGACCTGACGGAACTGGTCCTCGGTCAGTGTCGTGCGGAAACCCGGGATCGATTCCAGCTTGTCCAGCGTGCCGCCGGTGTGACCCAGCCCGCGCCCCGAGATCATCGGCACATAGACACCGCAGGCGGCCAGCGCCGGGGCGAGGGCAAGGCTGACGCAATCGCCCACACCGCCCGTGGAATGCTTGTCCAGAACCGGCGCGTCGAGATCCCAGCGCAGCACCTTGCCGCTGTCGCGCATGGCGGCGGTCAGGGCGGCGCGGCCCGCATCATCCAGACCGTTCAGGCATACGCCCATCGCAAAGGCCCCGGCCTGTGCGTCGGTGACGGACCCATCGGCCAGCCCCTGCGCGAACCATGTCAGCGCGTCCGCATCAGGCGTGCCGCCCCTGCGCAGGGTGGCGATGATCGCACGGGCATCCATCAGCTGCGATCCATATAGCCCGCATCAAAGGCTCCGGGCAAGAGGTCGCCCACCGTGGTCTTGAACTCGGACCCATCGGTTGTGGCCAGTGTCACTGGCACATCACGCGCGGCGAATTCTGACAGTTTCTGGCGGCATCCGCCGCAAGGCGGGACCGGATCGGGGCTGTCCGCGATCACGTAGGCCTCGACGATCCGGTGTGCGCCAGAGGCGATCATCGCGGCAATCGCTCCGGCTTCGGCACAGGTGCCTTCGGGATAGGCCACGTTTTCGACGTTGCAGCCCACATAAACGCTGCCGTTTTCCGCACGCAGTGCCGCGCCCACCTTGAAGTTGGAATAGGGCGCATAGGCGTTTTCCCGCACCGCGCGCGCCGCGTCTTTGAGATCGCTCATTCCCCTGCCCCTTTGCTGGTGTGGCTCACATGTTTGCGAGGCCAAGCGTCCGATTGCAAGGGCTGGCGGGAACCGGAAACACAGCGTTCGCGTTTTCCGGCAAACAAAGGAGGACGTCATGCCGATCCGAAACTCACTCGCGCTCGATCCATCAATAGGTTTGGGGCCAGACCCGGAAGAGCGGATGACCGAAAAGCAGGCGGTCAAACTGCGCGAACTGGCGCAGCGTGCGGACGAGCCCTTTGATGGCAGCCTGACCCGACGACAGGCAGAGCGGCGCATCGCCCATCTTCAGGAATATCTGAACTGAGCTTCTTGACGCCGCGATAACTGTGCGCCCTTTCCCTCCGCCCGCAAAAGGTTTACCCCTAAACCAAATTGAGCGGGGGCAATTTCATGTCGGACAACACCAACGAAACGCTGCGTCAGGCGGCTCTTTTCTACCACGAGCATCCCAAGCCCGGTAAGCTTGAAATCCGCGCGACAAAGCCGCTTGCGAACGGGCGCGACCTTGCCCGCGCCTATAGTCCCGGCGTGGCCGAGGCCTGTCTTGAGATCAAATCCGATCCGACCAACGCGGCCCGCTACACCACCAAAGGCAATCTTGTCGGCGTAGTCACCAACGGCACCGCCGTTCTGGGCCTTGGCAATATCGGTGCGCTGGCCTCCAAGCCGGTGATGGAGGGCAAGGCAGTCCTGTTCAAGAAATTCGCCAATATCGACTGTTTCGACATCGAGGTGAACGAAAGCGATCCCGAAAAGCTGGCCGATATCGTCTGCGCTCTGGAGCCCACCTTCGGCGCGATCAACCTCGAAGACATCAAGGCGCCCGATTGTTTCATCGTCGAAAAACTGTGCCGCGAGCGGATGAACATTCCCGTCTTCCATGACGATCAGCACGGCACCGCCATCGTGGTGGGGGCCGCCGCGACCAACGCGCTTTTTGTGTCGGGCAAGGCGTTCGAGGACATCAAGATCGTGTCCACCGGCGGTGGTGCCGCGGGCATCGCCTGTCTGAACATGCTGGTCAAGCTGGGGGTGAAGCGCGAGAACATCTGGCTTTGCGACATTCACGGTCTGGTCTACGAAGGCCGAGCCGAGGACATGAACCCGCAAAAGTCTGCCTTTGCCCAGAAGAGCGATCTGCGCACGCTGGATGACGTGATCGACGGGGCCGATCTATTCCTCGGTCTGAGTGGACCCAAGGTGCTCAAGCCCGAGATGGTGGCCAAGATGGCGGAGCGCCCGATCATCTTTGCACTGGCCAACCCGACGCCCGAGATCCTTCCTGACGAGGTGCGCAAGGTTGCACCGGGCGCGATCATGGCGACAGGGCGCAGCGATTTCCCCAATCAGGTCAATAACGTGCTGTGTTTCCCGTTCATCTTCCGCGGCGCGCTGGACGTGGGCGCGACCGAGATCAACGACGCCATGCAGATCGCCTGTGTCGAAGGTATCGCCAAGCTGGCCCGCGCGACCACCAGCGCCGAGGCGGCGGCGGCCTATCGCGGCGAGCAGCTCACTTTTGGCGCGGAGTACCTGATCCCCAAACCGTTCGATCCGCGCCTGTCTGGTGTTGTTTCGACCGCCGTGGCACAGGCCGCGATGGCATCGGGCGTGGCGCTGCGGCCGCTTGACGACCTCAAGGCCTACAAGGCCAAGCTGGATGCCAGCGTCTACAAATCCGCACTGCTCATGCGTCCCGTCTTCGATGCCGCTGCCACCGGCGCGCGCCGCATCGTCTTTGCCGAGGGCGAGGATGAGCGCGTGCTGCGCGCGGCACAGGCGATCCTCGAGGAAACCACGGAAACGCCGATCCTGATCGGCCGTCCTGACGTGATCGCCACCCGCTGCGAACGGCTGGGGCTGGAGATTCGCCCAGACCGGGACTTCACGCTGGTGAACCCGGAGAACGACCCGCGTTACCGCGATTACTGGGAAACCTATCACAAGATCATGGCGCGGCGCGGCGTGACACCCGATCTGGCCCGCGCGATCATGCGCACCAACTCCACCGCCATCGGCGCAGTTATGGTGCATCGCGACGAGGCCGACAGCCTGATCTGCGGCACGTTCGGCGAATTCCGCTGGCACCTGAACTATGTGACGCAGGTTCTGGGGACCGAACAGCATTCGCCGCATGGCGCGCTGAGCATGATGATCCTCGAAGACGGGCCGCTTTTCATCGCGGACACCCATGTGCGGTCGCTGCCGACACCCGATGAACTGGCGCAGACGGCAATTGGCGCGGCGCGGCATGTGCGCCGTTTTGGCCTGATTCCGAACATCGCTTTCTGTTCGCAATCGCAATTCGGCAATCAGGACGAAGACTCCGGCCAGCGACTGCGCGAGGCCATTGCCATGCTGGATTCAGAGCCGCGCGATTTCTGCTACGAGGGCGAGATGAATGTGGACGCGGCGCTGGACCCGGATCTGCGCGACCGGCTGCTGCCCGGCAACCGGATGCAGGGCGTCGCCAACGTGCTGATCTTCGGCCATGCCGATGCGGCCTCGGCTGTGCGCAACATCCTCAAGATGCGCGCTGGTGGGCTCGAAGTGGGGCCGATCCTGATGGGCATGGGGAACCGGGCGCACGTGGTGACCCAAGGCATTACGGCGCGTGGACTGCTCAACATGGCGGCCATCGCAGGCACACCGGTGGCGCGCTACGGGTGACAGTATGGGTGCGATGGGTCGACCCATCGCGGTTTTGGGTTGACCCAAAACCCTAGCCCAGCGTGTCGAGAAACGCCTCCGCCTCAGACAGGATCGTATCCTTGCGGTCCTGATCCATCCGCTTCCAATTGGCGTAGATCTGGGCCATCCGCTGGTTCTTCGCGAACTTGTCGGCGTGCCGGTCCAGAAAATGCCAATAGAGCGTGTTGAACGGGCAGGCATCCTTGCCGGTCTTGTCCTGCACCTTGTAGCGGCAGGGTTTGCAGTAATCCGACATGCGGTTGATATAAGACCCCGACGAGACATAGGGCTTGGACGCGATAATCCCGTCATCGGCGAACTGGCTCATGCCCACCACGTTCGGCGCCTCGACCCATTCGAACGCGTCGATATAGACCCGCAGATACCATTCATGCACCTCGTGCGGGTTCACTCCCGCCAGCAGCGCGAAATTGCCGGTCACCATCAGCCGCTGGATGTGGTGGGCATAGGCCTCTTCCTTGGTCTGGGTGATCGCCTTGGACAGGCAGTTCATGTCGGTGTCGCCGGTCCAGTAGAAATCGGGCAGCTTGCGCTGGTGGTTGAGCGCGTTGCGGCGCGGGTAATCCGGGCCTTCGCGGAAATAGATGCCGCGCACATATTCGCGCCAACCGATGATCTGACGGATAAAGCCTTCGACTGCGTTGAGCGGCGCGTGACCGTCCTTGTACGCGCCCTCGGCGGCGGTGCAGACCTCCATCGGGTCAAGCAGCCCGACATTCAGGTAGGGCGAGATCAGCGCGTGATAGAGGAAGCGATTGTCGTTGAGCATCGCGTCTTGGTAGTCGCCGAAGCGGGGCAGCGCGTAGGTGATGAAATGCGTCAGCGCACGGCGGGCCTGTTCCTGATCGGTGCCGAAATGGAAGGGGCGCAGCGATCCGAAGGAATTGCCGAAGCGTGCCTCCACAAGGTCAAGCACCTCGTTGACCGTATCGTCAGGCTTGAATTGCATCGGTCCTGAAAACGCGATGTCATCGGGGGCGGGTTTGCGGTTCTCGGCATCGTAATTCCACTTGCCACCCTCAGGTTGGTCGCCATCCATCAACAGGCCGGTCTTGCGGCGCATGTCGCGGTAGAAATACTCCATCCGCAGCGCCTTGCGCCCCTCGGCCCATTTGTCGAACTCCTCCTGAGTGCTGACGAACCGGGTGTCGGGCTTCATGCTCAGCTTGAGAGGCATGTCCTCCAACGCATTGATCAAGCGCCATTCACCCGGCTGGGTGGCGATCACCTCGGTCGCGCCGGTCTCTTCGGCCCGGCGCAGCAGCTCGCCAGGGATGGACCCGGCGTTTTCGCTGTCGTCCAACTTGGTGTAGCGCACGTCCCAGCCATTCTCTTTCAAACGGGCGGCGAATTTGCGCATCGCGGCAAAGATGAACGCGATCTTCTTGGGGTGGTGCTGGACATAGGTGGCTTCTTCCGACACCTCGGCCATCACCACCACGTCCGAGGATCTGTCCGCCGCGTCCAGCGCCGACAGCGTGTCGGTCAGCTGGTCGCCCAGCACCAGAACAAGCCGGGTCACCACGGCACCTCCTTTCCCTGCCAGTCAAAGAACTTGCCGGTTTTCTCGGGGGTCAGGCCATCGAGCACCGAGAGCAGGTTCTGCGCCGCCTCAGGCGCGGGCACTGTCGGGTGGTTGGCCACGTATTTCTCGGTGAACGACGTCTCGACCGTGCCGGGATGCAACGCGACGCAGATCAGGTCTTTGTGGGTGCGCCCAAGTTCGATCGCGGCCCCGTGCAGCATCTGGTTCAGCGCCGCCTTCGAGGTGCGGTAGCTGTACCAGCCGCCCAGATTGTTGTCCCCGATGGATCCCACGCGCGCCGACAGGGCAGCAAAAACCGACCGTCCCTTGCGTGGCAGAAGCCGCATCGCATGTTTCAGGACCAGCGACGGCCCGACCGTGTTCAGCCTGAATTGATTTATCATCGCCTCGGCTGTGATGTGGCGCAGGGTCTTTTCCGGCTCGGCGCCATTGATCTCCAACGCGCCAGTGGCGACAAAGATCAGGTCGAAGGGACCCTCCAAAGCGCCCAGCGCGTGTTCCACGCTGGCTTCGTCCGTCACGTCGAGACCGTTGCCACTGCGCGACAGGCCGGTGACGGCCACGCCGCGATTGGTGAGAGCGTCTGCCAAAGCGGAGCCGATGCCGCCGCTTGACCCGATGATGAGTGCGTTTTCCATGACCCCGCCATCTAGGGTGGCGGATCAACCGGTCAACGGGTCAGACCAGCCCGCGCCATCGCAGAACAACGATCAGCAGGGTCATCGCCGCAAGCAGGTTGAACGCCATGCTGCCCAGCACCGACAGGGCGATCCCTTTGCGACGGTCCGACACGTCGATCGCCTTGAGATGGGTGGCGGCGCGGTCATAGGCACTTTTGGTGGCGGTGGCATCGAGGCGCATCGCCAGCTTAGGATTGCGCGACATCTTTTCAGCCTCGGCGACGATGCCGATATCCCGAAGCACACCTGACGGCAAACGACGACCAGCCTTCGCGACACGGCGCGCCAGCGACCCGCGCTTGAGACCCAGCCGCTTGGCCATCAGGGTCCGCAAGGCATCCGCGTTGGACTTGATCATCTCTGCATGTTCCATTGCGCCAACTTACGCCCCGTTCCCCTCTTGCTCAAGACAGTTGTGGCGCAGTATGCAGCGCAAATGCTGAACACACTGTTTACAGAGTCACACGGTTCCGCCCGCCCCGTCCTGATCGTTCACGGGCTTTACGGGTCAGGCCGCAACTGGGGCGTGATCGCCAAACGCCTTGCGGATCGCGGTCCGGTCATCGCCGTGGACCAGCGCAATCACGGCGACAGTTTCTGGTCCGACAGCCACGGCTACGAGGATATGGCCGGTGACCTGGCCGAAGTCATCACGGCGCAGGACGGCCCTGTCGACGTGATCGGCCATTCGATGGGCGGCAAGGCGGCAATGGTACTGGCGCTCACGCGACCCGAGTTGGTAGAGCGGATGATCGTTGCCGATATCGCGCCCGTCACCTACGCCCATTCCCAGATGCAGTTCATCGAGGCGATGCGCGCAGTCGACCTGTCCAGTATCGAGAAACGGTCGGACGCATCCGAGCAACTGGCCCGGCTGGTCGAGGACCCGACCTTGCAGGCGTTCTTTACCCAGTCGCTGGACGTTAAGAACAAACGCTGGAAGCTGAACCTTGATGCGCTGGCGGTCGAGATGCCCAAGATCCTCGGATTTCCCCAAATCGAAGCCAGTTTCGACAAGCCGGTGCTGTTTCTGTCCGGAGCGCAATCGGATTATGTCACCCCTGACGCCAGCCCGACGATCAAGACGCTGTTTCCCAAAGCGCGGTTTGCAAAGCTACCGGGCGCGGGCCACTGGTTGCACGCCGAAAAGCCACGCGAGTTCGAAGCCTCTGTGCGGGCCTTTCTGGACTTGAATCAGTAACCGCGGCAGGAATTCTCGGAGCGCGCAGCAAAAGCCTTGTACCGCTCCCAGAATGCATCATCCGCCGGCGTTTGCGACATCCATGTCTCGTGCGCCCGCTGCGGTTCCGCAAAGAACCGCGACGCCTTGCGCTGATCCGCGCCCGACAGCGACTGGTTGGCCACGGTCTGGATGCAGCCACACAGGCGGGAATTGCGGGCCCTGCGATCCGAGGACAGGCAGGCGCGGCTGATCGGGCCGGTCGAGAACCGCGTGACCACACCCGTGTCGCCACGATCGAAGCGGTTTCCGCCGCATCCCGCGACCAAAGCCGTTACAAAGAGTGCTGCCCAGAATTTCATGACGCCTGATCTCACCTACTCAAGGCCGCGCCCCGGGTCTTTTGCCCGGTGTTGAAGCCATTTGCCTGTGGGAAATATGCCCGAAATGCCAGTTGGATTCAAATCACCTTTTGTCAAGCAGGCGCAAGCGGTCACGCCACCTTGACCAGACCCCAAAACCGCATCATATCCGAGCCATGACAGAGCTTTCGCACATCCGCAATTTCTCCATTGTTGCCCATATCGACCACGGGAAATCGACCCTGGCCGACCGGCTGATCCAGTCCACGAATACCGTGACTGAACGGGAGATGAAGGAGCAGCTTCTCGACTCGATGGATATCGAGCGCGAGCGCGGCATCACGATCAAGGCCAACACGGTCCGGATCGAATACAAGGCCGAGGATGGCGAGGTGTATATCCTCAACCTGATCGACACGCCCGGACACGTGGACTTTGCCTACGAGGTGTCCCGGTCGATGCGCGCGGTCGAAGGGTCGCTGCTGGTGGTCGACGCGACACAGGGTGTCGAGGCGCAGACGCTGGCCAATGTCTATACGGCCATCGACGCCGATCACGAGATCGTGCCGGTGCTCAACAAGATCGACCTGCCCGCGTCCGAACCGGAGCGGGTGAAGGAACAGATCGAGGATGTCATCGGCATCGACGCATCCGATGCTCTGGAAATCTCCGCCAAGACCGGCGTCGGCATTCCCGCGGTCCTCGAGGCCATCGTCAAGCGCTTGCCGCCGCCTCATTCGGGTAATCCCGACGCGCCGCTCAAGGCGATGCTGGTGGACAGCAAGTACGATCCCTACCTAGGTGTCGTGGTCATTGTGCGCGTCATCGACGGGGTCCTGAAAAAGGGCCAGCGCATCAAGATGATGAAGACCGGCGGCACCTATGACATCGACCGGATCGGCGTCTACCGCCCCGCGATGCAGGAAATCAAGGAGCTTGGACCGGGCGAGATCGGCTATATCACCGCCCAGATCAAGCAGGTCAGCGACACCCGCGTCGGCGACACGATCACCACCGAGAAAAAGGGCTGCGAGACGCCCCTGCCCGGCTTCAAACCGTCGATCCCCGTGGTGTTCTGCGGGCTCTTCCCGGTGGACGCCAATGATTTCGAGGACATGCGCGACGCGATGGAGAAACTCGCGCTCAACGATGCGTCCTTTACCTTCGAGATGGAAACCTCGGCCGCGCTTGGCTTTGGCTTCCGCTGCGGGTTCCTTGGCCTGCTGCACCTCGAAGTGGTGCGCGACCGTCTGGAGCGCGAATATGACATCGACCTGATCACCACAGCACCTTCGGTGATCTATCACATCCACACCCGCGACGGCGAGATGCTCGAACTACACAACCCCGCCGACATGCCCGATCCGTCGACCATCGACCATATCGAGGAGCCGCGCATCAAGGCGTCGGTCCTCGTGCCGGATGAATATCTGGGCGACGTTCTCAAGCTCTGCCAGGACCGTCGGGGTCTCCAGCTTGACCTGACCTATGTCGGCAGCCGCGCGATGGTGGTCTATGACCTGCCGCTCAACGAGGTGGTGTTCGATTTCTACGACCGTCTGAAATCGGTGACCAAGGGCTACGCCAGCTTTGACTACCAGATGATCGGCTACCGCGAGGACAACCTCGTCAAGATGCAGGTGCTGGTGAACGACGAACCGGTCGATGCGCTGTCGATGATGGTCCACCGCGACCGGGCCGAGACCCGGGGCCGCGCCATGTGCGAAAAGCTCAAGGACCTGATCCCGCGCCACATGTTCAAGATCCCGATCCAGGCCGCCATTGGTGGCAAGGTGATCGCCCGCGAAACCCTGTCCGCCCTGCGCAAGGACGTGACCGCCAAATGCTATGGCGGCGACGCGACCCGGAAGAAGAAGCTTCTGGAAAAGCAGAAGGCGGGCAAGAAGAAGATGCGCCAGTTCGGCAAGGTCGAGATCCCGCAGGAAGCGTTCATCTCCGCGTTGAAGATGGATGGGTAGATTTCGCTTTCCTTTCGGTCGGCTCTCCTTTTACCAAAGGCCGAAAAATGTTCGTTAGGTTATAGAAATGCCTTGGGAAAAAGATGTCTTACTACGAAGTGAAACTGCCAAGCTGTTTGAGAAACTAGCGGATTCAGCCGGTTCGAATAACGTATTTTTGGTTAGTGCCAGCTTTGGACAGGGAAAGACCTTCTTCGTCAAAAATTGGTCCGAACAACTCTCGGATGATAATTGGCCCCACTTAGTTTTTGACGCATGGAAACATGACTTTTCAACGTCCCCCCTTGCAGCATTTGTATCAAGCGTAAATGTCGCAGCACAAAAAAACTACGACACTCCAGCGCGAGCACGAATCCTCGAAAAACTAAACAAATTTGCGAAAAAAGCTGCGCCTATCTTGCTTGCATCTGGAGCAAAGACAGCCGTTAGAATGATGACCCTTGGTGCCCTTGACGGTAATGTGGACACTCTGAAAGAGCTGCTTATTGAGCAAGGTGCTGATGCGGCGTTACTTGCTTCAGAAGAAGCTATTCAAGCGCTATCGATGACTATGCAGCAGGAATTGCTTTTCGACGACCTGCAAAGAAGTTTTTCTGAGGTGGTTGAACAATTAAGATCAGAACAACCAGACAAGCCAGTGATCGTAATAATCGATGAGTTAGATCGATGCAGGCCAGAATTTGTATTCAACCTACTAGAGGACATTAAACACATACTTCACAATTCTAATGCTGTGTTTTATATTTTTTGCGATGAGAACGTATTAACGAGTCAAGCGAAAAAAACCTTTGGGGATAGACAAGCTGGAGAAGCTTATATTCGCAAGTTTTTTGACCATCACTTGAGGCTACCAAATCGAAAAAGGTCTGATTTTTGCTTCAAATGCATCAACGCTACATTTACTGGTGGGCGTTACATCAAAGATAGTGCAAGAACACATCTAAAGCATGTGCTTACACAGTCCCCCTTGTCCTTGCGGCAAATAGAACACACAGTATCGTTCTGTTCAATTTTGGTTGATTGCAACAGCGAAATTTTTGAAGATTGGCCTCTCGCCATATATCTTCTGGTGCTCCGTGAGGCGTTTCCGCAATTATATGATGAAATCGCTACTGGGGAGATTACAGATGGCCTTCCCGATTGTTTTCTTGCACAAGAACATCCTACTTACAGTGTTGCTCAAGCCGTCGACGCAGCTTTGAAGCAAAACCCGAACGATACTATTGGCCAACTCAATTCTTCGCTAGCGGATGAAAACGAGAATTTCAAAAACATGGTTCAATTTGTATTTCATCAACAGCAGTTTTGGCATGCCAGAAAAACAGTGCGTGAGATACGCCGATCAATAGTTGCTGAAATTGAATCGATTGGTTTGCACGTCGGCTAACAGCTAACAATTGTTATGCTCGTATTGCAGTATTTTGTAACGGCCCGAGGAACAGCGCGTAGCGCCCTCGGGCAGCCCGCAGCCTGCGCAACCTTCCGCCTCTCCCGGTGATGTGACCGGACACCCCCTGCTCTGCTGCGCGACATTCTGCTATTTTGCCAAAAAAACACGAGCAGGACCAAACACCAATGCGCCCGATTCTCATCGCCGCTCTGACCCTTGCCGCGCAGGCCGCCACGGCGGATGTGTGCGATTACCGCCCCAGCATCCTTGCCGGGAAGGCCGGGCAAGCCGCCAAGTCCACTGCCGGAACCGTGGCCTCCGTGACCACCGAAGGCATTCGCGCCGTGGGCACCTATACGCTGGAAAACCCCGTGTCCGGCGTCAGCATGATCAGCACCGGGATCAGCAGCGTTACGGCGGCAGGCACGAGCCTTGCCACGGGCGCCGGTGGGGCCGCGACAGCGGCCGGTGCCATTGTCACGGCGCCCGTCACGCTGGCCGTGGCCGGTTTGACCGCCGTGGCGCTGGGGGGCTACGAGGGTGTGTGCCATTTCCGCGTCGAACGGATCACCGATTACGACGAGATCCTCTATATCATCACCAACCTGTCGGCCAATTCCGACCCGACGATGTTCACCCTGATCCCCGAGGGCAGCCCTTATGTTACGCTGCGCGGTCGCAACGCAATTGCCAGCGCCGACAAGGTGCGTGTCGCGTCCACCGGGATCGGGCCGTTCATCTTTGACGTGGAGGACCTCTATATCGCCGATGGCGTGCTGATGCACCGGGACCGGGGGCGGAACACGGTGATCGGTGAGGTCGGATTGCAGGTGATCGAGGTCGAAACCCCCTGACGCGGTCATTGCGCCACTTGCGCGACATCAATGCGCGGCGATTTCGGGTTGGGCAGGATCATGGGATCAAAGGGAGACCCATCATGGACCTGAACCACCAGAAAGACCTGCTTGAGAAACGCCGCGCCGAGATCACCGGAGAGCTGTCCCGCATCGAGGATTCGCTGGATGATCCGATGCCCAGTGACTGGGAAGACCGCGCCACCGAACGGCAGGGCGACGAGGTGCTCGAAGCGTTGGGCAAGGCCGATCTGGACGAATTGCACCGCGTCGATGCGGCACTGGGGCGGATCGAGGCCGGGACATATGGTGTCTGCGTCAAATGCGGGGAACCGATTTCCGACGAACGGTTGAGCGCGGTTCCCACAGCCGCCCTCTGCCGGGTCTGCGCCTGACGCTTTGCTCCATGCCGATTTGATCCGCATCAAGGCAGACATATCAGGATCGTGGAATACAGCAGACGATCCTGATGACATGGAGGCTCAGATGCTCCGACTTGCCGGTATTCTATATTCGCTGATCGCAACCACGCTTGCAGGCAGCGGCGTGATCGCGGTGCTGGCCGCTGGCTATGACACGCTGGTGCCCATCCTGATCGCTGCCGCTTTGGGTGCGATCGTGGCGCTGCCGGTCAGCTATTTCGTGGCGCGGGAAATCTCGCAGTCCTGATGCGCGGGGCGCTCCAGCGCATCGAGCAAGCCGTCGGCGCATTGCTCGATCAGCGCCAGCGCGCCGTCGAAATCGCGGGTGAAATAGGGGTCCGGCACATGGGCCGCGCCACTGTCCGGCGCGTATTGCGTGAACAGCGCGACCCGGTCCGAAGGGCCGAGCGCAGCCAGATTGGCCGCGTTGTCCGCGTCCATCACCACGATCAGGTCATACTCGGTGAAATCCGACCGGTTCACCTGCCGCGCGCGAAGCGACGACAGGTCATAGCCCTTGGCGCGGGTGGCCTCTTGCATCGGGCCGTAGGGCGGCTTGCCGATATGCCAGTCGCCGGTGCCCGCGCTGTCCAACGTCAGGTCGATCCCGCGCGCGGCTGCCTTGGCGCGGGTGACCGCTTCGGCGGTGGGGGACCGGCAAATGTTGCCCAGACACACAAAGAGGATACGATGGGTCATGTCCGTGACTTAGCCGGTTGCGGTCGCTCGGGAAAGGGGACGCGATGCGACGGATCGACAGGATCGTCATTCTGACAGGCGCCGGGATCTCGGCCGAAAGCGGGCTGGGCACATTCCGCGATGAAGGCGGGCTCTGGTCCCAGCACCGGATCGAAGACGTGGCCACGCCCGAGGCCTTTGCCCGCAATCCCGACCTTGTGCACCGCTTCTACAACGCGCGTCGCGTTCAGGCGGCAGGTGCCAGCCCCAACGCCGCCCATGACGCGCTGGCCCGGCTGCAAAGGACCTTCCCCGGCGACGTGGTGCTGGTGACGCAGAATGTCGACGGGCTGCACGAAAAGGCCGGAGCACGGGCGATCCACATGCATGGCGCATTGTCCCGCGCGCTCTGCGCGGCCTGCGGCCACCGCTGGGACGCCCCAGCCGAGATGGTGGTCGGAGAGTCCTGCACGGCCTGCAAGGCGCCCACGGCACGGCCGGACATCGTGTGGTTTGGTGAAATGCCCTATCACATGGACGACATCTTTGACGCGCTGCAAACCTGCGACCTGTTCGCCGCCATCGGCACGTCGGGGCAGGTCTATCCCGCCGCCGGGTTTGTCCAGGAGGCGCGCATGGCCGGGGCCGCGACGGTGGAACTGAACTTGGCCGACAGCGACATGTCCCACGCCTTTGACGATCACATCACCGGACCGGCCAGCAAGACGGTCCCCGCATGGGTGGACCACCTGCTGGCCTGACGGGTCAGCTTCCCGAACCGTGGTTCATCGCGCCGTGATCCTGCCGTTCCAGATCGACAGGTACGTCCACCACGACATCACCTGCGGTTTCAAACGTCAGGGTCACGGTAACCGTGGCGCCCTGCTCCATCGGGGCGGTCAGCCCCATGAGCATGACGTGCTGGCCGCCGCGCTGCATCGCGATCATGCCACCGGCAGGCAGATCGAATCCCTCTTCGACATGCACCATGCGCATGATGCCATTTTCCCCTTCGAGATGGGTGTGCAATTCGGTGCGGGCGGCGGCATCGCTGCTGACGGCAACAAGACGGTCTGCCGCATCGCCGGAATTGTGGATCATCAGGAACGCTGCGCCGGATTTCGCCATCGGCGACGAGGCGCGCGCATAGGCGTCTTGAATCGTGATTTCGGCAAGGGCTGGCAGGGCGCAGAACAGGGCAGTTGCCCCCGCGATCAGGGTGGTTTTCAACATGTCGGTATCTTTCGTTTGATGTCAGGACTGTGTGAAGATCAAACGAATCCCGGTGGCCCCCGTGCCTGCGCGGCACGTGGCGCGGCGCTGTGCGCCCCAACGGCAACACTCGGCAGCCAGATGTCCTGCCACAGCGCGACCTGTTGCAGATCCGGCACAGCGCTCAGGACATCCGCATAGAACGCCATCGCGTAGTCGGGGCAGATCATCACCCCGCCGGTCGGCTCTCCGTTTTCGTCCACAAGGATGTGAATCGGGCCGGTGCCGGTGCAGATCTCCATCGTGCCCACGGCGGGGGATTGCCCACGCGCGGCAGCGAACTGCACGCTGGTGAATGCGATCAACAGCGCCAGACCAAGGGATGTGAGATGCCGCAGCAGGGATGTCATGAGGCTTAGGTACAGGCCGCAGCGCCGCCAACAAGGCGACAAAAGGAAACAGCCCCGCGCGGGGTTACCGTGCGAGGCTGTTCAATTTTCGAAATCAAAGCAATCAGGCCTGAGCGGCTTGTGCCTTCGTGATTTCTTTCTTCACCTTCAGCGCGTTGGCCGACAGTTCGATGTCCTTGGCCTTGGCCAGGAACTTGTCCAGACCACCGCGGTGATCGACGCTGCGCAGCGCGTGGGCGGAAATGCGCATCTTGATGCCACGGCCGAGCGTTTCGGACTGCAGCGTCACGTCGTTAAGGTTCGGCAGGAAACGCCGACGTGTCTTGTTGTTGGCATGGCTGACATTGTTGCCAGTCATCGGGCCTTTACCGGTCAGTTCGCAAACACGCGACATGGGTTCATCCTCGTTTTATCAGAAGCGGAAAATCAGGCTTCCACCAATATGAAAGGGCGCCAACTGGCAGCGCCCGGAATCTCGTTGGCTGTCCTTAGAGGGATGCGGCATAGCCGTCAAGACCCGCACCCACAGAAGGCGACATTCGCCAGAGGTATTTTCGATCCGGCATCGCGCGGCCATGTTTCTGGCCGGTCAAGCGACAGTCGGGATGCGCCCTTCAAGCTGGGCCAGAACCTCGTCCGCCGCCTGACTGGGGGTTTTGAGGCCCTCTTCCACCGCATGGCCCAACGACTGGACCAGGCCTTTCATCGGTTCCCGCTCCAGCCGCGCCAGAAGCGATTGCTTCAATTCGGCCTCGAACCAGAATCGCGCCTGCCCGGC
Organism: Pelagibaca sp.; assembly: GCA_041725935.1. Taxonomy (GTDB): domain Bacteria; phylum Pseudomonadota; class Alphaproteobacteria; order Rhodobacterales; family Rhodobacteraceae; genus Marivita. The sequence goes on along the minus strand of JBGRQD010000015.1, from coordinate 73,123 downwards.
GCGGCGGGCGGCGAAATGGCCGTGCTCACGGCGCCAGTCGGTCAGGGTTTGCATTTCCTGCCAAGCGGTTTGCAAACCCGTATCCTCGAGCGCCGAGACCGTCATCGCCTTGGGAAAGCCCTGCGGATCCTGTGGCCGTTTGCGCAAGAGGCGCAGCGCGCCGGCATAATCGGCACAGGTGCGGGTCGCGGAGGACTTGAGGTCGCCATCGGCCTTGTTGACAAGGATGATGTCAGCCATCTCCATGATCCCGCGCTTGACACCCTGCAATTCATCCCCTCCCGCCGGGGCAAGCAGCAGGATGAAGAGGTCCGACATTTCCGCCACAACCGTTTCGGATTGCCCCACCCCAACGGTTTCGATCAGCACCACATCGAATCCGGCGGCTTCGCACAGGTTGATCGCCTCGCGGGTGCGGCGCGCCACACCGCCCAGATGCGATTGCGAAGGTGACGGGCGGATGAACGCGTTTGGGTCACGCGACAGGTGTTCCATCCGGGTCTTGTCGCCAAGGATCGACCCCCCCGACCGCGCGGAACTGGGATCGACGGCAAGCACACCCACCTTGAGGCCAAGCGCCGTCAGCATCAGGCCAAAGGATTCGATGAAGGTGGATTTGCCCACACCCGGCGTGCCAGAAAGCCCGATACGCAACGCTTCGCGGTCATGCCCCTTGAGCCTGTCGAACAGCGCAATCGCCTCTGCCCGGTGATCGGCGCGGCCGCTTTCCACCAGCGTGATCGCCTGGGCCAAGGCGCGGCGTTCCCCGGTCAGAATGCGGCGTGCCAGATCGTCAATATCCATGGGCAGGGCTCCGTCTTGATCTCGTGGCACATGTGCCACGGTCGCGCCGGGCAAGTAAAGCTGTCAGCCCAGTCCGCCCGGCCCGTGTTTGAGGATCACCGGCACAACCAGTTCCTCTTCGTCGATGAGGTGGCGGTTCAGCATCGCCTGAAAGCCAAGCAACTCCTTGCGGAACGCGCCCGGTTCAGTTGTTCCCTGGATCACACCGTTCGCGCCATCGGCAAAGCGGTTCAGCAACCCGTCCATGGCGTGATGGTCACTGTCCAGAAGCTCGAACCCGCGGTTGAGGATGGGTTCGCGGGTGGCCAGCACCGGGAAATAATGATGGTCCTCGATCTGGTGATGCCCGTGCAGGTTCTGCAGCAGCATGGAGCCGTAGCGCGAGAGTTTCCCGGCATGGGTCTGCGCGTCGATCTTGCGGTCCACCGCCTGTTCCGCATCGGCAATGAGAGCGGTCATCAACCGCCGGAACATCAGGTGCCGGTCCAGCCAGAACGCGACCAGCCCCGCGAAATTGTCATGCTCGGGCCATGTCTCGCGCGGGTAGTCCTGCAACAACACGCGCAGCGCGTCGGGCAGACCGTCGCGGGTCTCAAGTGTCAGCGTGTCAGCCATGGTCACCTCCTGTCTGTCGGGCAGGAGGTGCAGCCCGCGCGGGAATTGTCAATCAGCGCAGGACGTGTACCGCGCAGTTGGAATGCCGCACCACATGGGTCGCCGTGGACCCCAGCAGCAGGGTCTGCATCCCGGGCCGGTGCGAAGCGATCACGATCAGGTCGCAGTCCCGCTCCTCGGCGAAGTCGAGGATGGCCCGCCCGGTATGGCCTTCGATGACCTTCGACTTTGCCCCGGCCTCAGACGCAAGCCGCGCCATTTCGGTTTCAATGCCCTTGCGCGTTGCGCTCAGGATATCGTCCGAGATGTAGCTGATGGCATAGCTGGGCACGGCTTCGACCACGTGTACCAGCGTGACCTCCGCCTCTTCGGACGCAAGCGCCCTGGCGATTGCAAAGGCCTCGGTTGTGCGGTCGTCTTCGTTGTCGAGCGCGATCGGTATGAGAATGTTGCTATACATCGGTTCCCTCCCTGTCTCAGGATGGGAACAGGATAGGTCTTTGCCGCCTCCGCGCCTTGATCCGGATCATGGTGTTTCGAGAGTTTGCAAAGTCCGGGGGAGGGTTTGCAAACTCAGGACACGTTCGGTTCGCCCTGCAACCCCAACAGCTTGCGGAACCCGGTCCAGTAGCCCGGCAGACGCGGCGGTTCCTGAAGCTGAGGCAGTGCCTCGTCGGCCCAGCGATCCATGCGGCGGGTGGTGAAATCGCGGCCCCAGTCCAGATAGGCCTCGGCGTCGTTCGGGCGCAGGCGACAAGCGGACCCGACCAGACCAACCAGCGTTTCGGGGGCGGAATACCATTCGTCCTGAATGCCCGTAACCTTCTTCTGGAGCAGCGGCCCGACCCAGCGCATCAGCGCCTTGTCCGAGAACAGAAGCAGCATCCGGCCCATCTCTTCGCGGCTGTAATGGATCAGCGGAGGGAAGGTGTCGAAGAACAGCGCACGACCGTCGAGATAGGAAAAATTGCGGATCGACGGATGAAAGCCGATGCGGGTGTCGAACTGATCCGCATTGTTCCAGAAGGTGGCGATCACGTCGCCCGCGGCCTCCATCATCAGCAGCGTCTCGTCGGTGCTGGCGCGCTGCATCTGCGGACGCATCATGCTGTCCGAGGGCAGCGCCTCCTGCACGATCACCGGGATACGGGTTCCGTCCATGTCCAGAAGATGGAATTCTGTCGTTGGCAGGGCAACTCCGGCGGTGTTGAGGGCTGCCACGTAATCGTCGTGGCATTGCGCCAGACGGTCGAGCGCGGCCTCATCGCGCAATCCGCGGTAGACCTTGATCACCTTGTCCGCAAACGGCCCGGAGGCCGGACGAAACGGCGCGCAAAAATAGCCGAGCTTGGACACGGTCTGGCCGCGCGATGCGCTGTCGGCGCGGATCACGGCTTTGAGGGCGTCGAGGTCGGTCATGGCGCAGGCTCCTTGGTCGGGTGCCCTGCCTTACCCGTTTGCCAGCACCTGTGCCACCTCGGAGGTGAGCGCATCGACTTCGGCCTGCGCCGGTGTCTTGCGCCCTTCGGCGGCACCGCGCCCTTGCCCCAAGGCTTCGGCATAAATCACACGGTTGGACAACGTGGCCTCGGCGATGCGGGCCATCAGCTTTTCCGCTTCCAAGGCCACTTCGGCACCAAGACGGGTGTTCTGCCGCGCGCGGTTGAGGACAATCATCGCTTCCTTGTTTTCGCGCCGCGCCAGATCAAGCACACCTTCGGTGGCCCAGAGATCCACGTGACTGACGCTGACCGGCACAATCACCAGATCGGCGACCCGCAGCGCCGGGCGCAGATCGCTGTCGGCCTTGGGCGGGGTGTCGATGATGACGATGTCATGAGAGTCGGAGAGTTTGCGCACCTCGTAGGTGATCCCCCATGCCGAGGAGGTCGCGAATTCCAGCGCATCGACCGGGCCCGCCTCGGTCTCGAGCCGGGTCATGAACCAACGCCCAAGACTGCCTTGCGGGTCGATGTCGATTAGGGCAACGCTCTTGCCCTGACGCAGAAAGCCGATGGCGAGGTTTGCGGATACGGTGGTCTTGCCAGAGCCGCCTTTTTGTTGCGCAACTGTGATGACGTGGCCGGGCATGGTCTGTTCCTTCGATTCGGCCCAACGGTACAGGGTTGCTGTGCAGGTGCAGCATTAAAATTGCCACAACCGGTTCAGATGATAGGCTGAGTTGTATGAAATCCCCGATCCGCCCCACCGATGATGATGCCCGCGCCTTGGCAGGCGGCCTGATCGAAACCGCCCGTTTCGCGGCCTTGTCCTATCTCGACCCAGAAGACGCGACGCCGATGGTCAGCCGCGTGGCACTGGTTGCGGGGCCAGACGGGGTGCCTCTCAGCCTGATCTCGGACCTAAGCCATCACAGCGCTGCGTTGCAGCATAACCCGCTTTGCGCGCTGTTGATCGGGGAGCCCGAGGACAAGGGTGATCCGCTGACCCATCCGCGCCTGAGCCTTCGGGCCACGGCGCGGTTTGTCCGGCATGGCGAGGCGGAGCATGCAGAACTGGCGGAGGCGTTTCTGTCGAAACAGCCCAAGGCCAAGCTGTATATCGGGTTTGCCGACTTTGCGCTCGTGCGGTTCACCCCGCTGGGCGCGTTTCTGAACGGGGGGTTCGGGAAGGCGTATCAGCTGAACGCGGATGATCTGGCGCGGGCGATGCGTTGACGCATCGCAGCGTTCCGTCGACGGAACGCCGCCCTACGCCGCCAGCTCCGGCGCCTGGAGGATCTGCACCCCTGCAATACGCCATTCACCGTCGATCTGCTGCATCCGGTAATCGAGGTAATGCAGATTGCCCGCAGCATCGCTGACGATCACCGTCTGGTACAGACCGCCCGCGATGGCGCGCAGGTCGCCGAAGGTCACGCTTTCGGGGCGCCAGACCATCGGATACCCCTGCTGGACCATCGCGCCGAAATTTTCCGGCGAGCCGAACAGGGTGCGCAGGTTCGGGCTGGCGAAGGTGAAGGCGGTTTCGAAATCATCCTGCAGAAAAGCGTCGATCTGGCTTTGGATCGTGGCCTCGATGCCAGGTTCGGGCGCAAGCACCTCTTGCGCCCAGAGCGTTCCGGTCATGGACAGGGCAAGGGTCAGTCCGGCGATGAGTTTGCGCATGGGGTCACCTTTCGTTTCTTGTTGAAAGGTAGCGCGATTCAAACGCCGGGCAAAATGCCCGGCCTACGCAAGCTCTCCGGCCAGGCCCTTTCGGATCAGCACCACGGTTTCGTCGACGCCGTAAAGCGCGATGAAACCGCCGAAACGCGGGCCTTGGGATTGCCCCAGAAGCACCTCGTAAAGCGCCTTGAACCAGTCGCGCAGCGGATCGAAGCCGTGATCCTTGCCCACCGCGAAAACGATGGTTTGCAGGGTTTCGTCGTCGATCGGTCCATCATGCGCCGCAAGCCGCGCGGCCAGATCCTCCATCGCGGCGCGTTCGGTGTCGTCGGGCGCGCGGAAGGTCTTGGTCGGTTTCACGAAGTCGTTGTAGTAGCGCACCGCAAAACCCGCCGCCTGATCCAGATCGGCATGGGTTTCCGGCGTCGCATCCGGCGCGTAGCGCTTGATGAAGGCCCACATCGTGTCCGTGTCCTCGGCCCCGGCGGCAGAGGCGAGGTTGAGCAGCATCGAGAACGGCACAACCATGTGTGACTGCGGAACGTCACCCGAATGGATGTGCCAGACCGGGTTGTTGGCCTGCTGAACAACGTCCTGCGTCGGGTAGGCGCGCAGCTGCTGGTGGTATTCGTCAACTGCCTTGGGGATCACGTCGAAATGCATCCGCTTGGCCGTCTTGGGCTTGAGATACATGAAATAGGACAGCGATTCCGAGCTGGCATAGGTCAGCCATTCGTCGATGGACACGCCGTTGCCGGTGGTCTTGGAAATCTTGTGACCTTCGGCATCCAGAAACAGCTCATAGGTGAAATGCTCGGGCTTGCGACCGCCGAGGATCTCGCAAATGCCGTCATAGATCGGCGTGTTGGTGCTGTGATCCTTGCCGTACATCTCGAAATCGACATCGAGCGCCGCCCAGCGTGCGCCGAAATCGGGCTTCCACTGAAGCTTGACGTTGCCGGCGGTGACCGGAAGCGTGATCTCGCGCCCGTCTTCGTCGTCGAAGGTGATCTCGCCCTTCGCGGCGTCGACATTCTTCATCGGCACATAAAGCACGCGGCCGGTGTCGGGATGGATCGGCAGGAAGATCGAATAGGTCTCGCGCCGCTCATCCCGCAGGGATTTGAGCATCACCTCCATCACCGCATCATAGCGTTCGGCGGCGCGCAGCAGCACCTCGTCGAACTGGCCCGAACGATAGAATTCGGTCGAGGAGATGAATTCGTATTCGAACCCGAACGTGTCCAGAAAGCGGTTCAGCATCGCGTTGTTGTGCGCGCCAAAGCTGTCATGGGTGCCGAACGGGTCGGGCACATCCGTGAGCGGACGTTGCAGATGTTCGCGCAGCATCTCGGGGTTGGGCACATTGCCCGGCACCTTGCGCATCCCGTCAAGGTCATCCGAAAAGCAGATCAGCTTGGTCGGGATGTCCGAAATCACCTCGAAGGCGCGGCGGATCATCGTGGTGCGCGCCACCTCACCAAAGGTGCCGATATGCGGCAGACCCGACGGGCCATAGCCTGTCTCGAACAGGACATAGCCTTTCTCGGGCGGCGCCTTTTCGTAGCGTTTGAGCAACCGGCGCGCCTCTTCAAAGGGCCACGCCTTTGAGGTCAATGCAGCTTCGCGCAGATCGGACATTGCTATGGTTCTCCGGATGGTCGCTGCACGGTTTTGTGCAGGCGTTCGACCGGCACTCCCTATTGCGGGGGCGCGGTCGGGTCAATAAGTTGGACATAGTTCATACTGCAGATTGGAAACCGCACACCGTGTCAGATATCGACCCACACCCCCTGAGCCCGCAGGATTGCCTTGTCGCGCTCATGATCGCCGTTTCTGCGTCGGATGAAAGCATCCGGACGGCGGAACTGGTCAAGATCCAGTCTGCGGTCAACAATCTGCCGATCTTTGGTGAATATGACGAGGCGCGCATTCCCGACATGTCGGGGTTGGTGTTCGAACTTTTCGAACAGGAGGACGGGCTGGACGCGCTGTTCGGCCTGATCCGCGACAACCTGCCGGAACGGCTGTTCGAGACTGCCTATGCGCTGGCCTGTGACGTAGCTGCCGCCGACGGCACGCTGCGCGAGGCGGAACTCCGCCTGCTTGAAGAGATCCGCTACGAGCTCAATCTCGACCGGCTGCATGCCGCTGCCATCGAACGCGGCGCACGGGCGCGTCACCTGAGCGCATGATCAGGCGGCCCGTTTGGGCGGGATCGAATAGGTCAGCGTGGCGCGGGCAACGGGATCGGGCTGACCTTCGGAAAAGAGCAGCACATCCACCACGCTGAGCGACCGGCCCAGCTTGAGCACCTTGGCATGGGCAATCACATCTGCCCCTGCCACGGGTTTGCGCATGAAATCGATCGAGCAATTGGTGGTCACCGCCAGCGCCTCTTTCCCGATGCGGGCCATGGTGGCGACATAGGCTGCGACATCCGCTAGGCTGAACATGGCAGGGCCGGACACGGTGCCGCCGGGACGCAGATGCTGGTCGCCCGCATGAAGACGCATCACAAGCAGGTCTTCATCAAGCCGGTCGATGCCGAACATGCCTTTGACCTGTGGAAACACCTCGTCGAGATAGGGTGTCATTTCATCTGCCGGAACTTTGAGCGCCATGCTTTCCTCCGCTGCCCTGAACCGATAGAGTCGCTTCAAGTCACTGGGAGGACAAGATGAAAATCCTGGAACGTCACGATGAAAACGCGGTGTGCCATTTGCACATGAACGCGCCGGACCGTCTGAACGCGCTGTCCGAGGAAATGCTGGAGGCTTTGCAAACCCAGATCGAGAGTTTGCAAACCGACACGTCAGTGCGGGTGGTCGTGATCTCGGGCGCGGGCAAGGCGTTCTGTGCGGGCCATGACCTCAAGCAGATGACTGCAGGACGGCAGGCCGAGGATGGCGGCAAGGCCTATTTCAAGGATCTCTTCGATCGCTGCGCAAAAGTCATGACCGGGGTGCAGCGTCTGCCTCAGCCGGTGATCGCGCAGGTGCACGGGATCGCCACCGCCGCCGGGTGCCAGTTGGTCGCCTCGTGCGACATGGCCGTCGCCGCCGAAGGCACGCGGTTCGGGGTCAATGGCGTGAATATCGGGCTGTTCTGTTCGACGCCCATGGTGGCGCTGTCGCGCAATATTCCGCGCAAGCAGGCGTTCGAAATGCTGGTCACGGGCCAGTTCATCGACGCCCACCGCGCCGAGGCGCTGGGGCTGGTCAACAAGGTTGTGCCCGCGGGTGATCTGGCAGACGCTACTGCAGAGATGGCGGAACTTGTGGCCGGCAAGCTGGGCGCGGCGGTGAAGATCGGAAAGCAAGCGTTCTACGAACAGGTGCAGATGGGTCTGGATGAAGCCTATGCCTATACCGGGCAGGTGATGGTCGAAAACATGCTCTACCGCGACACCGAGGAAGGTATCGCGGCGTTTCTGGAAAAACGTCCCCCCGACTGGTCCCAATAATCTTGGTGCACACACGGCTCCATCTTCGGCCCGAAATGCGCGTGGGCCTGCTTGGCGGGTCCTTCGATCCGGCGCATGAAGGCCATGTTCATCTGACCCGCGTGGCGCTGCGCCGCTTTGCGCTGCACAAGGTGATCTGGCTGGTCTCGCCGGGCAATCCGCTCAAGGCGCGGGGGCCTGCGTCGCTTGAGGCGCGGATGACGCGAGCGCGCGATATCATGCACGATCCACGTGTCCTCATCAGCGATTTCGAGGCGCAGATCGGCACGGCTTATACCGCCGAAACGGTCGACACGCTCAAGGCCGCCTATCCGGGCGTACGCTTTGTCTGGCTCATGGGAGCGGACAACCTGCATCAGCTGCACCGCTGGCAGCGATGGGAGGACATTGTCCATGCCGTGCCGCTGGGTGTTCTGGCGCGTCCCGGCTGGCGTCAGGCAGGGCTGAATTCTCGCACCGCGCGCAAGTATTGGCACACGCGCCTGCCCGGTCGGTCGTCGCAAAGCCTTGCCAATCAGGCGGCTCCGGCCTGGTGTTTCGTCAACATGCCGATGATGCCCGTCAGCTCATCCGAATTGCGGGCCAAGGGGGCGTGGCGGCCCGAAGAATGACTCTCTCATCAGTGACTGACCATGTCGTGTGACATGGTCCGCGGCATCACCAAAGCGTGTCCTTGTCACGCGCCGATTCGTGAGGTTACATCCGCCGCATGACACACACGGTTTCACGTCGCGCGATCCTCGGCGGTCTGGCTTCGGCCATCGTCGCACCCTCCGCATTTGCCCAATCCGCCTTTGCCCCGACCACGTCACTGCGCCCCGAGGCGCGGGGCGGCGACATCCTGAAAACCTATCAGCCCGCGCTGAGCGATCTGATCGAACAGGCGCGGCTGCCGGGGCAGATCAGTGTGCAAGTGGCGGATGTGAAAACCGGGCTGGTGCTCGAATCGCACAATCCGCTTCGCAGCCTTCCTCCTGCCAGCGTCGCCAAGGCATTGACCGCCTGTTACGCGCTTGACGTGCTGGGCTCGGGATACCGGTTCGAGACCCGCGTGCTGGCCACAGCGCCGGTCACCAATGGCCGGATCGACGGTGACCTGATCCTTGCCGGAGGCGGTGATCCGACGCTCGACACCGATGGCATCGCAGCGATCGCCCGGCGGCTGCGCGAAGAGGCTGGCGTGACCGAGGTCACGGGGCGGTTCCTTGTTTGGGGCGGTGAACTGCCGTCGCTGAACGGGATCGACGCCGATCAACCCTATCAGGTGGGGTACAATCCGGGGATCTCGGGCCTGAACCTGAATTTCAACCGGGTTCATTTCGAATGGCAGCGGGCGGGCGACGGGTACAATGTGACCATGGATGCGCGCTCCGGTACTTTGCGACCCGAAGTGCGCGCGGCGCGGATGCGGGTCGAGGCGCGCAACTATCCGGTCTACACCTATGTCGATGGCGGCGCCTATGACGACTGGACCGTGGCGCGCGGTGCCTTGGGTCGAAGCGGTGCGCGGTGGCTGCCGGTACGCAAGCCTGAACGCTATGCCGCCGAAGTGTTCCAGATTATCGCACGATCCAACGGAATCGTTCTGAAAAACCCCGAAATGCTTGGCAGTTTGCCGTCGGGGACTCTGCCGCTTGTTACGCATCAAAGCGCCGCCCTGGGCGATATCCTGCAAGACATGCTCAAGTTTTCGACCAACATCACCGCTGAATGCATCGGCATGACGGCGTCGGTCGCTCGGATGGGGCGCGTGGATTCGCTCAGGGCGTCGGCGGATGCGATGAACGCATGGGCGAAGGACCGGCTGGGTATGACTTCGGTTGCGCTGGTGGATCATTCGGGGCTCGGCGATGACAGCCGCCTGTCCGCCCGCGACATGGTTACAGCCCTCATCGCCGCGCGCAAGACACTGGAAATTAAACCTATGCTCAAGCAGCACCCGATGCGTGATGAGAGCCGCAAGATCATCGCGGACCATCCGGTGACCGTACATGCCAAAACCGGAACGCTGAATTTCGTGAGCGGTCTGGGCGGGTTCATCGACCTGCCTGATGGCACCGAACTGGCCTTTGCCTATTTCTCGGCCGACCTGCCCCGCCGCGAAGCATTGACCCGCGAGCAGCGCGAAGACCCACCCGGCGGACAGTCTTATGCGGTGGCGTCGCGCAAGTTGCAGCAACGGCTGCTGGGGCGCTGGGGCATTCTGTATAACGGCTGACCTTCGGGTGCAAAAAAGGGGCGCAAAGCCGGTCTTTGCGCCCCCAGAGGTCTGACTGACGCAGGGATTTACATCAGCCAGAACTTGCGATTGGCCTCCTTTTGGGCGGTCAACCGATCGAGTCCGATGTCACTCAGCAGGTGATCATCGAGATGTTTGAGATGTAGCCGCGTGCGGCGGCGCTCGGACCATACCGTGAGGGTCACCGCGACACGCAGCGCCACGACAGCCAGCGGGGACAGCGTAGTCTGTCCGCCAAGATAGGCGATCTGCGGGGCGTAGGATGCGTGTGCCATGGAAAACTCCTCAAATGTATCGACACAATCTAAAGTATCTGCAACATGCGTATTGCTATTGCGATACAAAAAGCGATACGCTTCAGGTGATGAACGATCCAGAGAAAGATTGTGTCGGATACAATTTCCCCAGACAAGATCGTCGCGCTGCCGCAGCCCGCGACCGGGCCAAAATACCGGCGGGTGGCGGACACGATCCAGACCGCGATCCGCTCGGGTGATCTGCGGGCAGGTGACAAGCTGCCTCCGGTGCGGGAACTGGCCTGGTCGCTGGGTATTACCCCCGGCACGGTCGCGCGGGCCTATACGCTGCTGACCAATGCCGGGCACGCAGTGGCCGAGGTCGGGCGCGGAACTTTCGTGGCCCAGCGCGCGCCGCGTAGTCCTGCGCCGCCCCGCGAATATGTCTCGGTACCGGTTCAGGACGGAAAGCTGTCGCTGTTCAGCCCGCAATTGCCGGACCTAGGACAAGTGGCGCTGTTGCAAGAGGCGTTCGGCCGCATCGGGGAAACGGCTCCGGAACGCCTGCTGCATTACCCGACCCGTGACGCTTACCGCCCTCTGCGCGAGGCGGCCGTCCACTGGCTGCGCAGCATCCCGCTGGGGCGGATCGACGAATCCGACGTGGTTATCGTGCATGGCGCACAAAACGGTCTAAGCGTGATTCTGCAGGCGATCCTGCATGGCCCCCGCCCCTCCGTCCTGGTCGAGGATATGGCCTATCCCGGCTTTCGCCGCACCGCAGACCTGCTGCGCGCCGATGTGGTCGGGCTGCCCAGCGACGAAAAGGGACTGCTGCCCGACTCGCTTGCCGAGATCGCCCGCAGGACTGGTGCGCAGGTGCTCTGTACATCGCCCGATGTGCACAATCCGACCCTGACTTGCACCCCGTCAGAGCGCCGCGCCGCGATTGCCGAGGTTTGCCGCGCGCTGGACATCCAGATCATCGAGGACAATTGCTACAGGCGAACGGACATCACTGCCCCCAGTTACCGCATCCTCGCACCGGAACGTTCCTGGCATGTGGCGTCGATCTCCAAGATCCTGACGCCCGCCCTTCGGATCGGCTTTGCCATCGCACCGCGCGGACGCGGGCCGGACCTGCGCCAGATCGCGGAGCACGGGTTCTTCGGCATCGCCCAGCCACTGGCCGAGGTGGCCGAGCGTATCCTGACCCTGCCGGAGACCGACGCGATCGTGGTGGCTGTCCGCGAACGGATCGCCGAATACGTGCGGGTCGCGGTGAACGCGCTGGGAACCTACCGGCTGACCTGGCACGAGGATGTGCCGTTCCTTTGGCTTCCGCTCCCGCAGGGCTGGCGTGCCGCCGCGTTCTGCCGTGCCGCAGAGGCCCGCGGCGTTCAGATCCGGTCGGCGGACGAGTTTGCATTGCGCGACGGGCGCGCGCCTCACGCAGTGCGAATCGCAGTGAATGCGCAGGTGCCGTTGCAGCAGTTCGAACAAGCGATGCTGCAGTTGCGCGATCTGCTGGGCCACCCGCCCGAGCAGATAAGTGTCTGATTTGGCGCTGGAATGATCAGAAAACGGTCGCATGCCACCAAATCGGGCGCTAGGCTGCGGTGCGCGACTCACCTTACATGAGAGTTAAATGGGTTTAGACATCAGCTTGGCCTTCGTCGAAACGCGGCCTGATCTCGACGAAGTGTCCGATATCCTGACCGAATATTACGCCCAGATTCTCGAGCGGCTGATGGCCGTTGGTGGCCCCAGCCTGTCGGTTGATGACCATGTGAAATCCAGTCTGGATGTCATTGATGACTTCATGCCGCCGAATGGCGGTGTTCTTCTGGCGCGGGACAGCTCCGGCTATCTTCTTGGGTGCGCCTTCGTGCGTATGATTGACGATCACAGGGCGGAGTTGAAACGCCTTTTCGTGCGCGACATCGCTCGCGGCTATGGGTTGGGCCGTCGCATGATCGAGATGCGGATCGAAAAAGCCCGCGAAATGGGCGCCACGACCATCCTTGCCGATACGGTCCGGGGCAACAGCTCGATGCTGGCGCTCTATGACCGGCTGGGATTCAGCGAAACACCCCGCTATGACGGGCAAGCGAACCCCGCCGCGTTCGAGAAATACCTCGTCTACCGCAAGCTGGAGCTGGACAAGGTCTGAAACCGGAGAAAATAGTGGGGTATAATAATACCTTATTTTCAAGGCACTGATTTTGCAAGTTTAATCAGAACAACTGCCGCTTGACTGGGGTTTGGCAATCCTTATAACCCGCCCATCGGAATATACGGGGTGCATGCACCCTGCCTTACCAATCCAACGTCAGGGACATCCCACGATGAAAACCTTTTCTGCAACACCGGCAGACATTGACAAGAAATGGATCCTGATCGACGCCGAAGGCATCGTTCTGGGCCGTCTTGCGTCGATCGTCGCCACCCGCCTGCGCGGCAAGCACAAGCCGTCGTTCACTCCGCACATGGACATGGGTGACAATGTCATCGTGATCAACGCGGACAAAATCCAGATGACCGGCAACAAGCGTCACGAGAACTTCTACTGGCACACCGGTTATCCGGGCGGCATCAAGTCCCGCACCAAGCAGCAGATCCTCGATGGTGCACATCCCGAGCGCGTCGTCCAGAAAGCGGTCCAGCGGATGCTTCCGGGCAACCGCCTGTCCCGCAAGGTGATGACCAACCTGCGCGTCTATGCTGGCACCGACCATCCGCACGAGGCCCAGAGCCCCGAAGTGCTGGATGTGAAATCCATGAACTCCAAAAACACCCGGACGGCGAAATAATGGCTGAGCAACTCAATTCTCTCGAAGAGCTGAACACCGCCGCAGGCCTCGAAGCCGCGCCGGAAGTGGTTGAAATCCCGCGTGAGCCGCAGCGTGATGCGCTGGGTCGCTCCTACGCCACCGGCAAGCGGAAAGACGCGGTTGCCCGCGTCTGGATCAAGCCGGGCTCCGGCAAGGTCAGCGTGAACGGCAAGGAAATGAACGCCTATTTCGCGCGTCCGGTTCTGCAGATGATCCTGCGTCAGCCCTTCACCATCTCGGGCACCGAAGATCAGTTCGACGTGATGGCAACGGTCAAGGGCGGCGGTCTGTCCGGTCAGGCCGGTGCGGTCAAGCACGGCATCTCCAAGGCCCTGCAGCTTTATGATCCGTCCCTGCGCGGTGCGCTCAAGGCGGCAGGCTTCCTCACACGCGACAGCCGCGTGGTGGAACGCAAGAAGTTCGGTCGCGCCAAGGCCCGCAAGAGCTTCCAGTTCTCCAAGCGTTGATCCGCTGGATACAGAATACAGAAAAGGCCGCCTTTCGGGGCGGCCTTTTTGTTTGCGGTGGTCTGTGTCGGAATGCCGCCGGGCTGACGCCCGGCCTACGCGTGGTTCAGAGCGCCCGCGCCTGACGGAACGACAGCAGCCTGCGCGAACCTTCGTCCCAAAGGTGCAGACGCGCATTTGCCAGACTTTCGCGGATGGTCATCCGGTTCATCTCGCTCAGGGTACCATGATCGCGCAGCACCTCGGTCAGCCGGTAGAACGGGATGCGGCTGTAAAGATGATGCACATGGTGGATGCCGATATTGCCGCTGAGCCATTGCAGCACAGGGGGCAATACGTAATGCGAGCTGCCGTGCAAAGCCGCATCGTGCAACTGCCAGCTTTCCTCATCATCCCAAAGCGTAGTCTCGAACTGGTGTTGAACGTAGAACAACCAGACGCCGGCGGTGGCGGCCAGCAGCGTGGAGGGCAGGAAGATCAGAAGGATGGGCATCAGCCCGCCGAAATAGAGCATCACCATCAGGGTCACGAGGATGGCCACGTTGGTTCCCATCGCACTGGCCCAGTACCGCGCATGAGACATCAGCCCCAGCGGCAACCGGTTCTGCACGAAAAACAGGTAGAACGGCCCCAGCCCGAACAGGATGATCGGATGGCGGTAAAGCCGGTACATCAGCTTGTTCCACGGTGACAGCGCCTTGTATTCGGCAACGGTCATCGTGTGCACATCGCCGATGCCGCGACGGTCCAGATTGCCGTGGGCGCTGTGGTGGATCGAATGGGTGCGGCGCCACACGTCGTACGGCGTGAGCGTCAGAACACCCAGGATGCGCCCCAGCCAGTCACTGAGGGTGCGGTTGTTGTAGAACGACCCGTGGCCGCAATCATGCTGGATGATGAACAGACGCAGCACGAAGGCCGCGTTCACGCATGAGAGGGCGAAGGTCAGCCAATAGCTCACGCCCATGGCCCACCATGCGGCGGCCCAGAGCGCCACGAAGGGCGCCACTGTAACGGCGAGTTCGAAGGAGCTGCGCATTGGATTCGGTTCACGGTACTTGGCGAGAACTTTTACCCAATCTTTGGCGTCGGAAGAAACGGGCGGATGCCCGGTGATGGTAAACTGCTCGGACATAGGCCTGCTTTTTTAACTGCGTTGCGACGTTCTAACCGATGCGACGCAATCCGCCTACTTCTCTTTTGCGCCTGTTCACGAAACCGCGCGCCCGAAACCGAGGCATTTTGCCACTGTCAGGTCTCGTCTGCGTTCTTGTGGGGCGCTTGCGGCGTATAGGCACAAAGCTCTGGCTTGATGTCAATCAACGGTGTTTTGTCGAGGCAATCCAACCCTTTGACGATCAGGGCATTGCCCTCCTGCCGGATCAGCCGCACGCGCGACACCCCGATCGGATTGGGCCGGACCGGGGACCGCAGCGCAAAGGTGCCCGTCGTTTCGCCGTCACCACGCGGGCTTTGCAACACAAGGTCGCGCCGGGACTCGTGCAGCCAATAGAGCACATCGAGATAGTCGAACGCGGTGATGCCCTTGAGCGCAGGTGCCCAGTCGGGATGCACTTCCAGTCGGCAATCGGGACCATCCGGCTTGCCCTGACGCGGGCACATGTCGCGCGTCGTAAAAGGCGTACGGATCACCCCGATGAACTGTACGGTCGCATCGGCGGGTCGGGTTTGGTCGACGGCGATCTCGCCGTCGCGCAGGTCGGTCGAAGGTGAATCGGTCATAACGCTCCCTGGCGGCATGTCACTGTCATGGTTTGCTGGACCAGAATGCAAAGTTTGGCCGCGATGACCAGCACCGAAGTTCCCCGGCGCTTGGGGCGTTTTGTGCGTCTTGCCGCGCGCCGGACTGTCCTCCATAGTTGCCGCGCCATGATGAACACAGACACATCCCCGACCGAACGCTACCTGACGGTTCCCGAACTTGCGGCGCTTTTGCGGATCAAGGAACGCAAGGTCTATGATCTTGCGGCAACTGGTGCCGTGCCCTGTTCAAAGGTGACCGGGAAGCTTCTGTTTCCCGAACAGGCTGTGCGGCGTTGGCTGGAGCGTGGTCAGACCGGATCGGCGCAGGGCCATGCCGCGCGTCCGGCGGTGTTTCTGGGCAGCCATGACCCCTTGCTGGACTGGGCCTTGCGGCAATCGGAATGCGGTATCGCCACCTTCTTTGACGGATCGCAGGACGGGCTCGACCGGTTTGCCGCCCGCGAAGGGGTTGCGGCGGGGCTGCACATGTTCGACGCGGATGCGGGTACATGGAACGTGGCGGCTGTCGAGGCGGCGGTGTCCGGTGTGTCGGCGGTGCTGCTGGGCTTTGCCAAGCGGCGGCGCGGTCTGGTGGTCAAGCCGGGGCTGGAGACCCAGATCAGCAACATTGCCGATCTTGCGGGCCGCACCATGACACCCCGTCAGCCCGGTGCGGGCACACGCACACTGTTCGATCACCTTCTGCGCGAAGCCGATATCCTGCCCGACACGATCCGCATGCGCCCCGTGGCGCGCAGCGAGTCAGATGCGGTTCTTGACGTGGCGACGGGGACGTCGGACGCGACCTTCGGCCTCGAGGCGCTTGCGGCGCAGCACCACTTGGGCTTCGTTCCGCTGATCGAGGAAAATTTCGACCTTCTGGTCAGCCGACGCGCCTATTTCGAACCACCTATGCAGCGCTTCATCGCCTTTCTGCGCTCAGATGGCTTTGTTAGCCACGCGGCTGCTCTGAGGGGTTATGACGTGTCCGAGGCCGGATCGGTGCGCTGGAACGGATGACGCGCAAAACTGCCGCGCAAGTGGTGGACGAGAACGCAACCACCGCTTAGGTTCGGCGGCAACCAAGGATGCCCGGATGACTGACGCGACCCCCTATCAGGTGCTTGCCCGCAAGTATCGCCCCGAGACCTTTGCCGATCTGGTCGGGCAAGAGGCGATGGTTCGCACGCTCAAGAACGCGTTTGCCGCCGATCGTATCGCGCAGGCCTTTGTGATGACGGGGATTCGCGGCATCGGCAAAACCACCACCGCCCGGATCATCGCCAAAGGCCTGAACTGCATCGGGCCGGATGGCACCGGCGGGCCGACGACCGATCCCTGTGGCCAGTGCGAACATTGCGTGGCGATCATGGAAGGTCGTCATGTCGACGTGATGGAGATGGACGCCGCCTCGCGCACCGGGGTCGGCGACATTCGCGAAATCATCGACAGCGTGCATTACCGGGCCGCGTCGGCGCGCTACAAGATCTACATCATCGACGAAGTTCACATGCTGTCGACCAACGCGTTCAACGCGCTGCTCAAGACGCTCGAGGAGCCGCCCGCGCATGTGAAGTTCATCTTTGCCACAACCGAGATCCGCAAGGTTCCGGTCACGGTCCTGTCGCGCTGCCAGCGGTTCGATCTGCGACGGATCGAACCGGAGATGATGATCACCCTGCTGCGCAAGATCGCCGCGCGCGAAAGCGCCGAGATCACGGATGACGCGCTGGCCTTGATCACGCGGGCTGCCGAAGGATCGGCGCGCGATGCGACCTCGCTACTGGATCAGGCGATCAGCCATGGCGCGGGGGAAACGACCGCCGAACAGGTGCGCGCGATGCTGGGTCTGGCCGACCGTGGCCGCGTGCTCGACCTCTTCGACATGGTGATGAAAGGCGATGCGGCAGGCGCGTTGACCGAGTTGTCGGCGCAATATGCAGACGGGGCCGATCCGATGGCGGTGCTGCGTGATCTGGCGGAAATCACGCATTGGATTTCCGTGGTCAAGATCACGCCCGAAGCCGCCGAGGACCCGACGATCAGCCCCGATGAACGCCAGCGCGGTCAGGATTTCGCCCATGCGCTGGGCATGCGGCCGCTGACGCGCCTGTGGCAGATGCTGCTCAAGGCGCTGGACGAGGTGGCGCAGGCGCCCAACGCGATGATGGCCGCCGAAATGGCGATCATCCGCATGACCCATGTGTCCGAATTGCCCAGCCCCGAAGACATTGTGAAACGGTTGCAGGACACACCTCCGCCGCCCCCACCATCCGGTGGCGGAATGGCCACAGGTGGTGCGGCGCGGACACAGGCGACGGGCACCCCTGCCCCGACGCATTCATCCTCCTCCGGCCCGCATGCGTCCTATGGCGGTGCTGCGGTGGCCGTTGCCATGGATCAGGCGCTGGCGCGTTATCCGAGCTTTGAGCACGTGATCGAGCTGATCCGGTCGAACCGCGATGTAAAGCTGCTGGTCGAGGTCGAAGGCTGCGTGCGGCTTGCCGCCTATCAGCCCGGACGGATTGAATTCACCCCCACCGAAAATGCGCCCGGCGATCTGGCGCAGAGGCTTGGCGGGGCACTGCAACGCTGGACCGGCAATCGCTGGGCGGTGACGCTGGTCAACGGATCGGACGCGCCGACGATCGTGGAAACCCGTGACGCGGCCGAGAACGCGATCAAGGCGCAGGCGGCGGCGCATCC
Organism: Pelagibaca sp.; assembly: GCA_041725935.1. Taxonomy (GTDB): domain Bacteria; phylum Pseudomonadota; class Alphaproteobacteria; order Rhodobacterales; family Rhodobacteraceae; genus Marivita. The sequence goes on along the minus strand of JBGRQD010000015.1, from coordinate 54,864 downwards.
GCTGGTCAAAGCGGTGCTGGACGCCTTTCCCGGTTCGGTGATCGAAGAGGTGCGAACGCCCGACCAGATGGCCGCCGTGGCCGAAGCAGAGGCATTGCCCGAAGTGGAAGACGAATGGGACCCGTTCGAGGAGGAGTGATCCTGTCGCTCCTGCCGGGGGTTGCATGGGCGCAGGATTGCACCTTGCAGCGCCCCGGATGGGATGGTGCGCCCGTGAGTGCGATGCAGGAGGCCATGTTCCTGGCCTCCTCGCCCGCAGCGCTGGTGCTGTTGCTGGGCACCGTTGCCGCGCTGCGGTTCAAGAGCCAGTGGGGATCGCTTGCGGTGGTGCTGGGCTGGACAGCATTTGTCACCTTCCTGACCATGCTGGCGCCCGCCTCGCGCGAATTGGCGATGGCCGAGGGCTGCATCGGGTCGCCCGCCTTGTTCATCGCCATCATCGCTGCAATATGTGTGGGGATGATCTTTTACACCGCGCCACCGATCAAGGGGCGCTGACCTACGGAGAGACAGATGTTCAAGGGTTTGGGCCAGATGGGCGACATGGCCAAGATGATGAAGGCCGCTCAGGAAATGCAGGGCAAGATGGCCCAGATGCAGGAAGACCTCGCGTCACTGACCGTGACAGGCGAAAGCGGCGCGGGTCTGGTCAAGGCGACCGCGACAGCCAAGGGCGAATTGACCGGGCTGGACATCGACCCGTCGATCTTCAACGGCGACGATAAGGAAGTGGTCGAGGACCTGATCCTTGCCGCGATCAAGGACGCGCAGCAGAAGGCACAGGCCAAGGCGCAGGAAGAGATGTCCAAGCTGACCGAAGGTCTGGGGCTGCCGCCGGGAATGAACCTGCCGTTTTGAGCATGTATGTTGCCCCCGTCATCCTCGGGCTTGCCCCGAGGGTCTGCCTGGCAAGAGGTCCTCGGGTCAAGCCCGAGGGTGACGGATTTTTGCAGGTTCAGGGCTAAAGATGCGTGACGGCGGCGATATCGAAGCGCTTATTGCAATGATGGCGCGCTTGCCAGGGCTTGGCCCCCGGTCGGCGCGGCGTGCGGTACTGCACATGATCCGCAAGCGTGGGCTGCTTCTGGGGCCGCTGGCCGAACTTATGACCCGCGTGGCGCAGGATGCGCGCGAATGCCTGAACTGTGGCAATATCGGCACGCAGGATATCTGCAACATCTGTCAGGACAACGAACGCAACAACGGGCTTTTGTGCGTGGTCGAGGATGTGTCCGACCTTTGGGCGATGGAACGCGCTGGCGTGTTCAAGGGCCGTTATCACGTACTGGGTGGCACGCTGTCGGCACTGGACCAGGTGGGGCCGGAGGAGTTGCGCATTCCCAAACTGTCGGCGCGGATCGGCAGCGAAGAGATCACCGAGTTGATCCTCGCGCTCAACGCGACGATCGACGGGCAGACCACGGCGCATTACATCGCCGATCAGCTTGAGGGTCGGGTGACCATGACCTCTCTGGCCCAAGGTGTGCCGATTGGCGGCGAATTGGACTATCTCGACGAAGGCACGATCACCGCCGCGATGAATGCACGCAAACCGATCTGAAAAACACCTTCAAGAAATGGAACATGTTTCCATCCCTTCCGTTGATGGTCAAACAGCTAGGGGAGTTTTTCTGATGTATTCACGCACCAGCGTTTCCCGAGGGGACGGATCGCCCGAAGTCACCGGTTTCTACGATGCAGATACCGGCAGCATCCAGTACCTCGTCACCGACCCGAGCACACGCCGCGCCGCGTTGATCGATACGGTCATGAGTTTTGATCCGGAAAATGCATCCGTCCGGACAGGCGGCGTCGATGCCATCCTGCGTTTTGCCCAGAGCGAGGAGATCGTGATCGACTGGGTTCTCGACACGCATCCACACGCCGATCACCTGATGGCGTCGTCCTACCTGAGCGACAAGCTGGATAAGCCGAATGGCATCGGGGCAAAGGTCAGGCAGATCGCAGAGCTGTGGCGCGACATGTACCACATGCCTGACGCCTTTGATCCGGATCGCGATTTCGACCACCTGTTCGCCGATGGTGATACGTTCGAGATCGGATCGCTGCCTGTGCGGGTGATGTTGTCGCCGGGGCATACGCTGGGATCGATCACCTATGTCGTGGGCGAGGATGCGGCCTTTGTGCATGACACGTTCATGCAGCCGGATGCGGGCACGGCACGGGCAGATTTTCCGGGCGGTACGGCGGAAGATCTCTGGCACTCCCTGCAGGACATTCTTGCCCTGCCCGAGCACACGCGGCTGTTCGTGGGCCATGACTATGGCACTGGTCAACGAACGCAGCCTGAATGGGAGTCCACCGTTGCGGAGCAGCGCAGGCACAATGTTCATATTGGCGGCGGCGTCACAAATGAGAATTACATTGCCTGTCGAGAGGCGCGGGACAAGACGCTCGCCCTGCCCGACCGGATGTTGCATGTCTTGCAGATGAACCTGCGTGCAGGACGCGCGCCCGACCCCGAAGTCGACGGCTACTGCTATCTGAAAATTCCGATGAACCGATTTTAGGAGACACTGATGGATATCGAAGAAACCGAAAACGGCACGCTTGAACACTGGACCCCCTCGGAGGTGGCAGCCGCTTTTGCCGAAGACCGGATCATCCTGATCGATGTGCGCACGCCGCAGGAATTCGGGCTGGAGCGGATCAATGGTGCCTTGCTGTCCCCGATGCAGGCGTTTCAGCCGAACCACATGCCCGATCAGGCGAAAAAGCAGATCGTGTTTCATTGTGGATCGGGCGTGCGGTCCGCACGGGTGGCAAAGCTGTGCCTTGCGGCAGGCGAGACCCGCATCGCTCATATGGCCGGCGGGTTCGCTGCGTGGAAAGAGGCGGGTCAGACCTATATGGGCACCGACATGGCCACAGGCGCACCCAAGGAAATGCGCAAATCCGATTGAGCCAATAAAAAAACCCGGCACCGCGAGGCGGGCCGGGTTTGCTGTTGACCGGATACTGGGATCAGCGGCGACGACCCTTGCTGTCGTCGTCATCCTCCTCGTCGTCGTCATCGTCATGTGCGCCATCGGGCAGGTTGAAGAAGCTGTCCGCATCCGCATAGTCCTGCTTGCTGCCGGATTCGTCGCTGTCATAGGACGAGCCGGACAGGCTGAAGGTCTCAAGACCCTCAATGGCGCTTGGCAGGCGCGATTCTGCGTCCATCTCAAGGCTCTGCTCGGTCGAGACCAGCTTGCGGCGCTCGTCATCGGTCATCACGGCTTCCTGCTTTTTCGCAGCTTTCGCAACGACCGCATCCAGTTCGGACTGCTTGCACAGGCCCAGCGCAACCGGATCGATCGGCTGGATGTTGTTGATGTTCCAATGGGTGCGTTCGCGGATCGCCTGGATTGTCGGCTTGGTTGTGCCCACCAGCTTGGAGATCTGACCATCGCTCAGTTCGGGGTGGAACTTGACCAGCCACAGGATCGACGCCGGGCGGTCCTGACGCTTGGAGAGCGGGGTGTAGCGCGGGCCACGGCGCTTTTCCTCGCCTTGGGCCGCAGCATAGACCTTGAGGCGGAGCGGATGCGCCGGGTCTGCCTCGGCCTTCTTGATCTCTTCGGGATTGAGCTGGTTGTTCGCGATGGGGTCAAAGCCTTTGACCCCGGCGGCCACGTCACCATCCGCGATTCCCTGCACCTCGAGCTCGTGCATGCCGGTGAAATCCGCGATCTGCTTGAAGGTCAGTGTCGTGTTGTCCACCAGCCAGACAGCGGTGGCTTTAGCCATAATCGGTTTACCCATCTCGCGACTCCTTACGCAAAGCTTTTTCGGTCCCTCGGAGCGGGTCCGAGAGGTCCCGGATCAGGCCGGGACGGTTTCCATTGTCAGGGAACTTGCGCGCCTTATAGTCGCGCAGAGGCAAAGAGGAAAGAGGCAATGCGGGTTTTGGTGCTGGCCATGGTTGGTCTGGTGATCGCGTCGATGTCGTGGGCGCGCGGCGAAAAAGCTGGCGCGTTCGACTATTACGTGCTGTCGCTGAGCTGGTCGCCCACATGGTGTGCCATCGAAGGCGATGCGCGTCAGTCGCCGCAATGTGAGGCGGACGCGGATTTCGGCTGGGTCATGCATGGGCTCTGGCCGCAATATCATCGCGGGTGGCCGTCCTATTGCCCAACGGTCGAACGCAACCCGTCGCGCGGCATGACCGAGGCGATGGCAGATATCATGGGCACCTCCGGTCTGGCGTGGCACCAGTGGAACAAGCACGGCGTGTGCAGCGGCCTGTCGGCGACGCAATATTATGACCTGTCGCGCGAGGCCTATGGCACAGTGGTTCGGCCCGAGATTTTCCGACGGCTGGAAAAGGCGGTCAAGCTGCCAGCATCGGTGGTCGAAGAGGCGTTTCTGAAGGCAAATCCGCAGCTTGAGCCGGACATGATCACGATCACCTGCCGCGACGGCCGCATCCAAGAGGCGCGCATCTGCCTGTCCAGATCTCTGGAGCCGGTGACCTGCGGACGTGACGTGGTGCGCGATTGCACAGCAACCGACGCGCTGTTCGATCCGATCCGGTAATCCTAGCGCGGCACAGTCCAGCCACCGGGCAGATCATCACGCCGGGCCCTGGGCGGTTTGACCCGGTTCAGAACCGATTCAGCGCCTTTCATCAGCCGACCCAGACCCGGCGCCTTGCGCACCTGTGCCTTGACCTTTTCGATCTGCATAACATCGTCGATGCGGCGGTCCAGAAACGCCCATGTCGCCTGATTGTCCAGCGAATCATCCCCAAGCCAGTAGAGCACGGTCGAGGAATAGACTCCCGACAGGGTCGCGCGCTTGGTGTACCAGTTGATATCCCGCGATGTATCGCCCAGCGCGGTCCAGATGTGATCGGCCGTGCCCCAGATCAGCTTGGTACCTTCGGCGGCGTAAATCGGCAGCGCAAAGAGCGTCACGCCCCGCCGAACCGCCTCTTTGTCCTCGACCAGCTCGATGCGTAGGCGCACGGCCAGCGCGACGCGATCCCGAAACCGCATTTCGGAGAGGTCCTGCACTTTCAGAGCCGCGATCATCGCATCATCGCCCCGCCGGTGGTACGCTGCGGCGAGATCAAGTGCACCACGCGGGAACAGCCCGCGCGCAAGTGCCGTGGACACGTCCACATCCTGAATCGCTGCCTTGAAGGCGGTCTCGGACCAGCCATCGAAGGGCACATGCATCAAAGCCGCATCCAGCAGCTCGGTTGCGTAATCGCGCGGTGTGTCGGTCATGATTGGGCCTCCGAAGCGTCGGTTGTGGTGCATCGTTGTCTGCAAGGTAGGGCGAATATGCGCCCTGCGCCACTGCAACCCGATATTTCCGCATGGGAGGGCCGTGGACACCTGCAAAAATTATGATGTGTCCCGGAACCTCGCGATGTCTGACGCGTTCAATGCCTTATATGTGCCTCCCGGTACACCATGCTTGCGCCTTCAGAACAGGACATAACTCCAAGTGACACGACAGACTTCCGACTATCTTCTTCTCTTTCTGGGAACCGCCGTGCTCGTGGCGGCCTTTGTCGCATCGGCCCTGCAGGGCGAGATCTTCTTTACCTATTTCGGCGCCGAGGATTCCCCCGTGGAGAACGCAACGGCGCTGATCTTGGCCGTGGCAGGTGTTGCGCTGTGGTGGCGCGCATGGGCCGTGAAACAAGTCATGCCGCGGGGCGCGGTGATTCTCGGCGTGCTTTATGGGTTGGCCTATGTCTGGGCGGCCGGAGAAGAGATTTCCTGGGGGCAGCGCATTCTTGGTTTTGACAGCCCCGATTATTTTCAGGCCAACAACGACCAGCAGGAGTTCAACTTCCACAACATGGTGATTGGCGGCGTAAAGCTGGACGAACTGATCTTCGGGCCGGTGCTGTCCTACATCATCCTGAGTTATCTGATCGTGCTGCCGCTGCTGTGGCCGCGCCTGAACTGGGTGCAAAAGCTGGTGCGCATCATGATCATCCCGGTGCCCCGCACCCATCATGCGGCGTTTGCCTTTGCCGTGACCGCCATCATACCCTTTCTCGACGAAAGCCGTCGGTGGGAGGTCTATGAATGCATCTTTGCCCTGCTGTCGCTGGCGATTTTCCTGCATCCCGCCAACCCGTTGACCGAGGCGGAACGACAGGGCGAACTCGCAACCGGATGACTGGACAAACCGCCCGCGCCTTGCTATACGGCGACTTCCTGCAAATCCTTGCAAATCCAACTTAGAAAGGTGGTGAAAACCACATGCAGGTAAGTGTTCGTGACAACAACGTCGATCAGGCGCTCCGCGCTCTGAAGAAAAAGCTGCAGCGTGAAGGCGTTTTTCGTGAAATGAAGCTCAAGCAACATTTCGAAAAGCCGTCCGAAAAAAAAGCACGCGAGAAAGCTGAGGCGGTCCGCCGTGCGCGCAAACTGGCGCGCAAGAAGGCGCAGCGCGAAGGTATGCTCTAAGCAGTTCTTTCCAACACGCTTTGATTTTGACAGCCCCCGGAGCGATGCGCTTTCGGGGGTTTGTTTTTGCGCGACTTCATTGATTCTTTACCCTTGGCGGCAAAGAATCTTCGCACGAAGAGTCTCAGGCAGCGGACCTTATCCTTCCTGCGACTTGAATATGGCGCAGTCTATGTTCATCCATCCTGACTTGCGCGACTCGCTTTTTCCGTGACAGGCTGTTCAAGGGCTTGGCTCGGTATTTCGCCAATCCTTCAGAAATTTTTCAAACGGGCCGCGCGGTCGGCCTTTGCACAATTATAGTCGACCTGCGCCTGCCCAGCTTTCGAGGGCAAAAATTTGACTGGAGAGAATTCGTCAACCAATGCTGCCGTGACAGTCGCGGCGTTTTCTGTGGAATACGCGATAGAGGGCCGGATCAGTATGGCAGGTGGCCTATCGCGTGGTGGTGCTGCGGGGCTGGTGGTGCAGCCCGTGGTCTGGGCCGTGACCGGCAACGGCCCGGACGCCGCAGATGCCTTCATCTACGGTGTTGGCGTAGCGGGCGCGATGGCGGGCTGGGTCCTTGCCGTTCCGGCCACCCTAACCGGAATCGTCAAGGCGGCAGTTGACGACTATGTTGACGGGCTTGTCGCCGAGGCCAAACAGGACGAACCTGCCGCCGTGCGCGGCGGCATTGCCGGCACTGATGATTATGGTTTCTGGTCGGCGAACAACCACATCACGGCCATGACGATCGCCAGCTATGGCGGTGTGGCGTGGCAGCATCCGAACGGTGCCTACCTGTTCATAAAGGATGCCACCGGGACACCGATCTGCGACTATCGCCCGCAATCCTATCAACAGCTCTACCGGCCCGTGCTGCCATTGCGCGTGAACGGTGAGCGCGTGGTGTGGACGGGTGCCGACTTCTGAGCCTCAAACAGCGCTTCCCTCCCCCGGCCTGATCTGACACCTTGCGGCGCAGATACCGAGGGGAGGCTCCATCATGGCACAGGTCTGTGTTTTCGATGCCTATGGCACGCTGTTCGACGTGACCTCCGCTGCACGCCGCGCGGCCGAGGAACCTGGGCGTGACGCACTCAGGGCCGTGGCGCCGCAACTGGCGGAACACTGGCGGCTGAAGCAGCTTCAATACACCTGGCTGCGCACCATCATGGACACGTATGCCCCGTTCTGGGACATCACGCAGGATGGTCTTGACTGGGCGATGGAAAAGGTCGGCCTGACCGACGATCCCGAACTGCGCGAACGGCTCCTGGCGCTTTATTGGGAACTTGCCGCCTACCGCGAGGTGCCGATGATGCTTGCTCGGCTCAAGGCGGCGGGCAAGACCTGCGCGATCCTGTCCAATGGCAGCAAGGACATGCTCGAAGGTGCCGTGGACAGCGCCGGGATCGGCGAATTCCTTGACGCGGTGCTGTCAGTCGAAGACGTGGGCATCTTCAAACCGTCGTCGCGCGTTTATGACATGGTCGGCGCGAAGTTCGGCTGCGCGAAAGAGGATGTCCTTTTCGTTTCGTCCAATGGTTGGGACATCGCCGGGGCCACCGGCTACGGGTTCCAGACCGTCTGGGTCAACCGCGCGGGTGATCCGGTGGACCGGCTGCCGCATCGGCCTGCGCATGTGCTGAGCGATCTGACCACCATTCCGGATCTGGCCTGATGCCCAGGTTCACCACCTCTGACGGCCTGTCCCTGCACTATACCGACGAGGGCGACGGCCTTCCGGTGCTCTGCCTTGCGGGCCTGACCCGCGACGGGCGCGATTTCGGTTTTGTCGCGCCGCATCTCGAAGATGTGCGCCTGATCAGGCTGGATTATCGCGGGCGCGGGCAGTCCGACTGGGGCGATCCGTCCACCTACCAGATCCCGATCGAGGGCCGCGATGCGGTGGAACTGATGGATCATCTCGGTCTCGACAAGGCGGCGGTGCTGGGCACCTCGCGCGGCGGGCTGATCGCGATGGTGCTGGCGGCGACGGTCAAGGACCGGCTGCTCGGTGTTGCACTGAACGATATCGGTCCCGAGATCGCGCCAGAGGGACTCGAGGTGATCAAGGATTACCTTGGCCGACCGCCGGTTCTGAAAACCCATGCCGAGATGGCGGCAGCGCGGGCGCGGGTGCTGACCGGGTTTGCAAACGTGCCGCCGGAGCGCTGGCTTCAGGAGGCGCAGATCCTCTTCAACGAAACCGACAACGGGCTGGAGCTGACCTATGATCCACGTCTGCGCGAGGCGGTGCTGGACGGTGGCGCGCAGCCGGTGCCCGATCTTTGGCCGCTTTTCGATGCGCTGTCGGGTTTGCCGCTGGCCTGCCTCCGTGGGGCAAATTCCGACCTGCTGTCGCCCGCCACCTTTACCGAGATGAAGCGACGCCGTCCCGACATGGTTGCCGTCGAAGTCCCCGACCGGGGCCACATTCCCTTTCTTGATGAACCCGAAAGCCTGAACGCGCTCCGGCGCTGGCTTGATATGTTGAGGTAATCCATGGACATTGAACGTATCGAGGCGGCTGCAAGCCGTCTGCAGGGTCACGCGCGGGTCACACCGCTCTTGTCCTCGCCCTTTCTGGACGAGATCGCGGGCCGGCGCGTGCTGGTCAAGGCGGAATGCCTGCAGCACACCGGCAGCTTCAAATATCGCGGCGCTCGGTCGGCGGTATCAGCCATCCCCGACGCACAGCGCAGGAACGGCGTAATCGCCTTTTCCTCGGGCAACCACGCGCAGGGCGTGGCGCTGGCCGCACGGCAGTTTGGCGTGAGCGCGGTCATCATCATGCCGGCGGATGCGCCCAAGATGAAGATCGACAACACCCGCGCGCTGGGGGCCGAGGTGGTGCTTTATGATCGCGCGACCGAGGACCGGGACGCCATCGGAACAAAGCTTTCGGACGAGCGCGGGCTGACCCTGATCCGCCCCTTTGATGAGCCGGAAGTGATCGCGGGGCAAGGCACCTGCGGGCTCGAAATCGCGGCGCAGGCGGCGGAACTGGGCGTGACCAAGGCCGAGGTGATCGTGTGCTGTGGCGGCGGTGGTCTGACGTCAGGAATTGCGCTGGCGCTTGAAGCGCGTGCGCCGGGGATGCGGGTGCGGCCTGCCGAACCGGAAGGGTTCGATGACGTGACGCGGTCGCTGGTGTCTGGCCAGATCGAGCGCAACACCGGCAGCGCCAATGGCCTCTGTGACGCAATCGTCACGCCGCAACCGGGTAACATGACCTTTCCGATCATGCACCGGCTCTGCGGACCGGGGATTGTCGTGACAGATGAAGAGGCGCAGCGCGCCATGGCGCAGGCTTTTGCGCGGCTGAAACTGGTGGCGGAACCGGGCGGAGCGGTGGCGCTGGCGGCGGCGCTCTATCACGGCGACCAGATCAAGGGCGATACGGTGATCTGCACCATATCGGGCGGCAACGTGGATCGCACGGTGTTCCTGCACGCGCTTGAGCAGTTCGGCGAAGGGTAAGGCCCGCACCATGCTGATTGCCGATCTGGACGGGCTGCGCCTGCATTACCGCATCGACGGTGACCCGGAGGGCGCGCCCGTCGTGTTCGCCAACTCCTTGGGCACCGATCTGCGGCTGTGGGACAAGGTGATCGCCCGGCTGCCAAAGACCGGGCTGCGCTATATCCGCTATGACACGCGCGGGCACGGCCTGTCCGACTGCCCTGCCCCGCCTTACGGCATGGGCACGTTGGTCAGGGATGCAGAGCTTTTGATGGACCATCTCGGGGTGCGCAGTGCGGTCTTCGTCGGTCTGTCCATCGGCGGAATGATTGCGCAGGGGCTGGCGGCGAAACGGCTGGACCTTGTGCGTGCGCTGGTGCTGTCGAACACCGCCGCGCGCATCGCCACGCGCGCCATCTGGGACCAGCGCATCGCTGACGTGCAGGCGGGCGGTGTCGAGGCTCTGGCAGATGCCACGATGATCCGCTGGTTCACCCCGTCCTTTCGCGTATCCGCCGAATTCCGCTTCTGGCGCAACATGATGACCCGCACCCCCGCCGAAGGCTATATCGGCTGCGCGCAGGCCATCGCGGGCACCGATTTCTATACGACCACAGCAGCCCTGCGCCTGCCAACATTGGGGATCGCGGGCAGCGAGGATGGATCGACACCGGCCGATCTGGTGCGCGAAACGACCGATCTCGTGCCGGGATCGCGGTTTCACCTGATCCGCAAGGCGGGGCATCTTCCTTGCGTCGAAGCCCCCGACACCTATGCCCGCGTGTTGGCCGAGTTCATCGCCGCACAGGCGCATTGACTGGTGAACTGTCAAGTGTAGTTTACACCTGAAGGGCGCGCCTGCCTGACCCCGAAAGTTGTGCCCATGCGCCTGCCCGTCGTCTTTATCCTGATCACCGTGATGATCAACGCTATGGGAGTCGGGTTGATCATACCCGTGATGCCAGACCTGATCCGCGATGTGACCGGTGGCGATCTGGCCAATGCGGCGCTGTGGGGCGGTATCCTGACCACGGTCTTTGCGGTGATGCAATTCCTCTTCGGCCCGGTGATCGGCAACCTGTCGGACCGGTTCGGCCGACGTCCCGTCCTGCTGATCTCGCTGGCCGTGATGACCGCAGATTACGTGATCATGGCAGTCGCCGGGAGCATGTGGCTCTTGCTGTTGGGACGCGTAATCGGTGGGATCACGACCGCGACGCAAGCAACCGCGACGGCCTATATGGCCGACATTTCGGACCCCGCGAAGAAGGCACAGAATTTCGGACTGGTAGGCGCTGCGTTCGGGCTGGGTTTCGTGATCGGACCGCTGTTGGGCGGGCTGCTCGGCGAATGGGGCACGCGCGCGCCGTTCTGGGTTGCGGCGGCACTGGCGGGGGCAAACGCGATCCTTGGCCATTTCGTGCTGCGCGAAACCGTGACCGATGCGATCCGCCGCCCGTTTGACTGGCGCCGCGCCAATCCGTTCGGCGCGTTCAGGTCGCTGGGCGCATTGCCGGGTCTGGGGCGGCTTCTGACGGTGTTCTTTCTCTATCAGGTGGCGTTTTTCGTCTACCCGGCGATCTGGGCCTATTACGGGCACGCACGGTTCGGCTGGAACGCGGGCATGATCGGCCTATCTCTCGGCCTCTTCGGGGTGATGATGGCGGTCGTTCAGGGCGGTTTGATCCGGCTGATCCTCGCCCGCCTCGGAGAACGCGGCACGGTGATCTACGGGCTTGTCTTCGATGTCTTCGCCTTTGGCGCGCTGGCCTTTGTGACCTCCGGCACCGTGGCGCTGTTCCTGACACCGTTGGCCGCCCTGGGCGCGGTGATCACGCCTGCGCTGCAAGGCATCATGTCACGGACGGTCGGGAACAAGCGGCAGGGCGAATTGCAGGGCGCGCTGACCTCGGTCGGGGCGATCGCGATGATCGTGGCACCGATGGTGATGACCACCGTCTTTGCGCAATACACCCGAGCCGGGGCGGCGGTGCATTTTCCCGGTGCGCCGTTCCTCGTGTCTCTCGGCCTGATCGTCGTGGCGCTAGTGGTGTTTCTGGCCCCGCGCCGAAGCCCTGTCGCGGCCTGACCCGCAGAGGTCGACTTCCCGCTTGCGCTTGGCCTGCCCGCCCCTCACGTTGCGCTCGAGGAACAAGGGAGACCCCATGACACGCATCAAGGCTGCCGTCTGTACCGAATTCGGCCAACCCCTTCGGATCGAAGAGCTCGACCTCCGCGCGCCCCTGGCCGGAGAAATCGAGGTCACGCTCGAAGCGGTGGCGATCTGCCATTCGGACATCCATTTCGCCGAAGGGGCCTGGGGCGGTGATCTGCCCGCGGTCTACGGCCACGAAGCGGCGGGGCGCGTCTCGGCCATCGGGCCGGGCGTGCAGGGGCTGATCGAGGGCCAGCGCGTTGTCGTGACACTCATCCGAGCTTGCGGCACCTGTCCGAATTGCGCAAGCGGCAGGCCGACCATCTGCGACACTCCGGGAACCGAGATGTCCCCGATCACCCGCGCCGATGGCACCTCCGTGGTGCAGGCGATGAATTGCGGGGCCTTTGCCGAACGGGTGGTGGTGGACCAGAGCCAGATTGTGCCGCTGCCGGGTGACATGCCGCCCGAAGCGGTGGCCCTGATGGCCTGTGGTGTGATCACCGGCGTGGGTGCCGTGGTGAACGCAGGCCGCTTGCGGGCGGGCGAGGACGTGGTGGTGATCGGCGCGGGAGGCGTTGGCCTCAACGCAATCCAGGGCGCGCGGATCGCCGGAGCGCGCCGGATCGTCGCCGTCGACATGACCGAGGACAAGCTGGAGACCGCCAAGAGTTTCGGCGCAACCGACGGCGTTCTGGCCACGGGCAAGGCCCCTTGGAAAGAGGTATACCGCATCCTTGGACGTGGGGCCGATCTGGTCGCCGTGACCGTCGGTGCGATCCCGGCTTATAATGACGCGCCGCGCTTTCTGGGATGGGGCGGGCGTATGGTGATGATCGGCATGCCGCATTCCGGGGCCATGGCGGAATATGAACCGGTCGTGCTGGCCTACATGGCGCAAGGCATGGTCGGGTCCAAGATGGGTGACGTGGTGATCCGCCGCGACATTCCGTGGCTGGCCGATCTCTATCGTCAGGGTCGGCTGAAACTGGACGAGCTGGTGTCGGGGCGCTGGTCGCTTGACCAGATCAACGAGGCCATCACCGACACGAGGTCCGGCGGCGCCAAACGCAACGTGATCGTTTTCTGAAGCGCCTTTGACATATCGCGACGGAGTTTCCGTCGTCGGAAACTCTACGATGCGTCAACCCATCGCCTGACAGACACGAGGTAAAGAGCCATGAAACTCCACGCGCTCGACATCATCACAACGGCACCGCCCGCTCCGGGATGGGGTGGGCGCTACTGGACGCTGGTCAAGGTGACCACCGACACCGGGATCACCGGATGGGGGGAATGTTATGCCTCCAGCGTGGGCCCGGACGCGATGAAAGCCGTGATCGAAGACGTGTTCGACCGGCACATGCGGGGCGAAAACCCCGAGAACATCGAACTGATGTTCCGTCGCGCCTATTCCTCGGGCTTCACCCAGCGCCCCGACCTCACCGTGATGGGGGCATTCTCAGGGCTGGAGATCGCCTGCTGGGACATCCTCGGCAAGGCGCGCGAGCGTCCGGTCTGGGCGCTTCTGGGCGGGCAGATGACCCCCAAGATCCGTGCCTATACCTATCTCTACCCCCTGCCCCATCACGACATCACCGGCTTCTGGACCGATCCCGACGCACAGGCCGAAGCGGCAACGCATTACGTGGCCAAGGGTTTTACCGCGGTGAAATTCGACCCGGCGGGCCCTTACACGATCCGCGGCGGGCATCAACCTGCGCTTACGGACATCGCGCTGTCGGTCGAGATGTGCAAGGCGATCCGGTCGGCGGTGGGCAACAAGGCTGATCTTCTGTTCGGCACCCACGGCCAGTTCAACACATCGGGTGCGATCCGGCTGGGACAGGCGATCGAGCCCTATATGCCGCTCTGGTACGAGGAACCGATCCCGCCCGACAACCTGCTGGAATTCGCCGAGGTGGCGCGCGCGGTGCGCATCCCCATCGCCACCGGCGAACGCCTGACCACGAAGGCCGAGTTCGCCACGCTCCTGCGCACGGGTGGCGCGAAGATCCTGCAACCGGCCTTGGGTCGCGCGGGTGGCATCTGGGAGATGAAGAAGCTGTCAGGCATGGCCGAGGCGTTCAATGCCGAGATGGCGCCGCATCTCTATGCCGGGCCGGTCGAATGGGCCGCCAATGTGCATCTGTGCACATCGATCCCGAACGTGCTTCTGGCCGAAACCATCGAGACCCCGTTCCACGAAGCCCTGATCCGCAACGCGATCCGGGTCGAGGACGGCTTTATCACCGTGCCTGACACACCGGGCCTCGGCATCGACGTGGACGAAGACCTAGCGCGCGCGCATCCCTTCACCGGGGACGGTCTGCATCTGCAGATGCAGGAGGTGCCCTGTGACTACAAGAACGGCAATGCCTTCACCGGCGGTGCACCGACCGAGCCAAAAGACAGGGCACCGAGATAAATCTTTGAAACCCGCGCCCCTTGGGTGTTAAATGCCTGAGGGGATACTGGGGAATGATCGATGAAAGACTCGAGTTTTGCGCCGGCTGCCGCGCAGGACATGGCCGAAAGCGCGGAAAAGGCCGCCGCCTATCTCAAGACGCTTGCGCATGAGGGACGCTTGATGATCCTCTGCCATCTCGGCGTCGGAGAAAAATCCGTGGGCGAACTCGAGGCGCTGCTCAATATCCGGCAGGCAGCGGTCAGCCAGATGCTGGCCCGTCTGCGCGACGAGAAGCTGGTCAAGACCCGGCGCGATGGCAAGACGATCTATTACAGCCTGAATGACGACAACACCGCGCGGTTGATCGCGCATCTGCATGGGATTTTCTGCAAATCGTGACGCGCCCTGACACTGCCTTTTCCGGCCCCGAGCTTTGTGCAAAATCTGCGCGCGATGTGATCGACCTGCTGCAAAGCGGCGAGATCACCACCGATGACCTGATCGCGGCGAGCCTTGCCCGCATGGATCAGGTCGAACCGCAGGTGAATGCGGTGGTCACGCGCTGCCTCGACCGCGCGCGGTCCAGACCTGCGCCAAAGGACAGCCTGCTTGCCGGGCTGCCCATAGGGATCAAGGATCTCAACCCGGTCGAAGGCGTGCGCACCACCTTTGGCACCAAGGGGATGGCCGACAATATCCCCAAAGCCTCCGATGCGCTGGTGCAGCGGTTGGAGACGCGCGGCGGGGTGGTGCTGGGCAAGACCAACACACCCGAGATGGGTGCCGGCGCCAACACGTTCAACGCCGTCTTCGGCGCGACGCGGAACCCGTGGAACACCGCGATGAACGCGGCCGGATCGTCAGGCGGTGCAGCCGTGTCCCTCGCCACCGGAGAGCTGTGGCTGAGCCACGGGTCCGATTTCGGCGGCAGCCTGCGCAGCCCGGCGAATTACTGCGGCATCGTGGGCCTGCGCCCCTCGCCCGGCATCGCGGGCGGCAGTTCAGTGCATCTGGGATTCACCAATGGCGGCGTCGACGGCCCGATGGCCCGTGACGTGCTGGACTGTGCGCTGTTTCTCGATGCGATGGCGGGCTATGATCCGGTTTGGCCGATCTCCTTTCCGCCCCCGGCGACACCCTATGTCGAGACAGCACGGCAGGATGCGGGCAAGGTACGGATCGCCTACACACCCGACCTAAACGGGTTTGCCGCCGTCACCTCCGAGATCGACAGCGTGTTGCGCGCGGCACTCGACAGCCTGCGCCTTCCGGATGTCACGGTGGTCGAACACTGCCCCGACCTGCCCCGGCTGGATGAGACATTTCGCGCCCTGCGCTGCCTGTCCTTCCTCGGCAGCTACCAGGTCACCCCGGACAGCGTCACGCAGCATTACAAGGACACGATCAAGGGCAACCTAGCCGATGCCCGCGCGATGACCTTCGACGATTACGTGCAGGCCGAGCGCGACCGCGCGGCGATCTACAACAACATGGCCATGTTCTTTCAAACCCATGATGTGCTGGCCTGCCCGGTCAACGGCCTTGCCCCCCTGCCGGTCGAAATCGAGTACCCGACCGAGGTCGCGGGCCGCCCGATGCGCGACTATATCGACTGGTTGCAATTCGCCTTCCTTGCCACGGTCGCAGGTCTGCCCGCACTGTCATTGCCCGTAGGGTTCACACCGTCAGGCATGCCGGTGGGCCTTCAACTGATCGGCCCGCCGCGCGGCGAGGCGCGGCTCTTGCAGGTTGCGCATAAGCTGGAACAGGCGCTGAACCTGCCGGTGACCCTGATCGACCCGATGGCGGGCTAAGGTTTCAGACGATATGTCAGCGCCGCGTGGATCACCTGGCGCAAAGCCGCGTCGGGAAACGGTTCACCCATCGGCACGAGGACGGCGCGGTTGCCCTCGAAACTCAGATCGGTTCCAAAGACCGCCCGTGCGTCGGACACCACCGTGGTCTGGCAATGCACGAACAACGCCGGCACACCGGATTTCGACACGCCCAAACGCACCGGCGTGCCCGTCGGAACGACAAAGGACGGCTGGCCCCATTTAAGCGTTTCCGTGACGGCACCGACAGCGGGACTCGTTGCAGCAACGTCGAAGATCAACCCACGCAGATGATGCAGCGCGTTGCGCACCGGCTGGGGCATGCCGTCAAGAGCATCGGCCACTTGCGTTGGAGGTTCAGGGATGTCTGCCATGCACCGAGCAGACACGGATCGCGCATCGTGGTCAAGCACTGCGCCAGACACCAGCAACACCCCCGTCTTCTTCTCTTTCCAAATACGCACACAACGCGCGCCGCAGGCGCGCGTCGGTCGGATCGGCGCAGCCGATCCGAAACAGGTTCAGCGCAAGACCTCCCACTGGGTGGCGAAATTGCCCAGCACGTGCCCCACAGCGTCAGACTTCGCGCCGTGCAGATGGACCTGCGCCACCAGCCCGCGCGTTTTGTCATCGGCAACAGCCTCCACCCGCGCAGGTGATCCCGCCTTGTCGAGTGCGGCGTTGAACACCCGCCTGATGGCATGTTTGCGCAGGTCCGGTTTGAAGACCTTGCCCACGGCGGTCTTGGGCAGTTCGTCCAGAATGGTCATGTGCTTGGGGATCGCAGCGCGCTCGTGCACATGCACCTGGCAATGCTCGAGCAAGGCCTGCTCGGTCACATTGGCCCCCTCGACCAGTTCCACAAAGGCGCAAGGCAGCTCGCCCGCATGTTCGTCGGGCTGGCCGATCGCACCTGCAAAGGCGACGGCGGGATGTGCCAGCAGAGCCTCCTCGATCTCGGCGGGGTCGATATTGTGGCCACCGCGGATGATCAGGTCTTTCGCCCGCCCGGTGATCCAGACGTATCCATCCGCGTCGATGCGGCCCAGATCGCCGGTGCGCAGGTACTTTCCGTAGTGATACAGATCGTCGTTCTTTGCGGCCTCGGTATAGGTGCCCCCCGGCGTCACACCGGGGTTGGAGACGCAGATCTCACCGATTTCGTCGGCGGCGCATTCCACCACATCGCCGTTCTTCTGCGACAGGATCTTCACGTCCGTATAGGGGAACGGGATGCCCACGGATCCCACCTTCTTGATCCCGTCCGGCGGGTTGCAGGACACAAGGCAGGTCGCCTCGGTCAGGCCGTAGCCCTCGACCACGGTCACGCCGCAGGATTTCTCGAAGCGGTGGAACAGTTCCAGCGGCAGCGGCGACGATCCCGAAAACGCGGTTTTGATGGTGGACAGATCGGCATTGACCGGGCGCTGCATCAGCGCCGACATGGCGGTGGGCACGGTGATCACGAAGGTGGTTTTCCAGCGTTCGCACAGCTTCCAGAAATTGTCGAACACGCCCTCGCCCCGGTATCCCTGTGGCGTCGGGAACACCGTGTGCGCGCCGGACACGAGCGAGGCCATCAGGATCACGTGACAGGCAAAGACGTGGAAAAGAGGCAGCGGGCACATGATGCTGTCCTCTTCGGTAAACAGCAGCCGGTTGCCCAGCCAGCCGTTGTAGATCATGCCCGAGTAAGTGTGCTGCGCGACCTTGGGCATGCCCGTGGTGCCGCCGGTGTGGAAATAGGCAGCGACCCGGTCGCCGGTGCTGTCGGCGAAATCAAGCGTGGTGTTCTGCTTTTTCACCTCGGCGGTGAAGCTGCGGACATCGGCATGATGCCCGCCGGGGTTCTTGGGCCGGACAAGCGGCACGATCCATGATTTGGGCGGCGTGAGATAGCGGTTGAGGTCCACTTCGAGCACGGTCTGGACCTTGGGCGCATGGCGGCACGCCTCGGCCACCTTCTGCGGCACATCGGACTTGGGAAAGGCCTTGAGCGTGACCACCACCTTGGCCCCGGTTTCGCGCAGGATGGCGGCGATCTGTTCCGGCTCCAGCAGCGGGTTGATCGGGTTGGCGATCCCGGCAATCGCGCCCCCAAGTAGCGTCACGATGGTTTCGGTGCTGTTGGGCAGCACGTAGGCCACGACGTCGTCTTCACCGATACCCAACTTGCGAAACAGGTTGGCCGCCTGAACCGTGCGCGCCAGAAGATTCGCCCAGGTCAGGGTTTCGGCCTTGTCGTCCGGTCCTGAAAGCAATTGGAAACTGGCAGCGGGCCGGTTCGGGAAGGCCGCGGCGGTCTTGCTCAACTGACCATAAAGCGTGGCGGGAATGTCCCGATCGCCCCATGGCATCTCGTTCTCAATCGCGTTGCGGTCCTTGAAACTCGCAAATGACATGATGTCCCCTCCCTTGTGTCACTCGACGCCTGCGCTCCCGCCGCAGGCACGGCTTTTAGCGGATATTTCGACAAGACAAGACAGCCCGACGCTACGACAGATCCGCGATGACGCTGCGTTCTGATGTCATCATGGACCTCTGATCGTCGGGTTTCACCCCCATCCGGATCACGATTTTCCATCGGATCGCACCGATTTTGATTTTTTGCACACGTTTGCAAAGAAGTCTTGCCAAACCGCCAGCCCTATGGCTTGGTGGATGGGTCGACCGCAAAACTGATCTTTGCGCAGGGGGAACCATGGCGGAAATCCAGCTCAGGAACGTCAACAAACGTTGGGGCAGTTTCATCGGCGTCGACAATTTTAACCTGACAATTGCGGACAAGGAGTTCCTTGTCCTGCTCGGCCCATCCGGGTGCGGCAAGACCACGACCATGCGCATGATCGCAGGCCTCGAGGATGTGACCGACGGGGAGATCGCGATTGACGGCAAGGTGATCAACAATCTCGACCCCAAAGACCGCGACGTGGCGATGGTGTTCCAATCCTACGCGCTTTACCCGAACATGAATGTCTACGAAAACATCCGCTTCCCGCTCAAGGTCCGCGGTGTCGATCCGTCGACCCATGACGCGCGGGTGCGCCGCGCCAGCGCAATGGTCGAGCTGGACGATTTCCTGCACCGCAAACCGGCAGAATTGTCGGGTGGTCAGCGCCAGCGCGTGGCGCTGGCCCGGGCCATCGTGCGCGAACCCAACGTGTTCCTGATGGACGAGCCGCTGTCCAATCTTGATGCCAAGCTGCGTGTTTCGACCCGCGCGCAGATCAAGAACCTGAGCCATGAACTGGCTGTGACGACGATCTATGTCACCCATGACCAGATCGAGGCGATGACCCTCGCAGACCGGGTGGTGGTCATGGAAAAGGGCGTGGTGCAGCAGGTCGGCAGCCCGACCGAGATTTACGACCGCCCCGCCAACCTCTTCGTGGCCAGCTTTATCGGCAACCCGGCGATGAACCTGATCGAAGGCGATCTAGATAATGGCGTGTTCGAGACCCGCAACACCCGAATCGCCGGGCTGAGCACCGGCAACGGCAAGACGACGCTGGGCTTCCGCGCCGAGGATGCAAGTCTTGCGAGGGACGGCGAAGGCCAGATCAGCGCACCGATCTACACGCTCGAACTGCTGGGCGATGCCACGATGATTTCGGTGCGCATCGGCACCTCGCTCGTGGCCGTGAAGGCCGACAAGTCCTTCCGGGCCGAGATCGGCGATCCGGTTTCGATCGAGGTCACACCCGAGATTTGCCACCTGTTTTCGACCGAGACAGGCAAGCGGATCGACGACTGACCCATACGGAATTCCCGGCTGTACCGGGAGACAGAGATGCGGACTTGCAAGACGCATCCAGACACACAGGGAGACCAAAGATGAACCTCAGAAGAATCCTGATGACAGGCTCGTTCCTTGTCGCAGCAAGTGCAAGCACCACCATGGCCGCCGATTGCAGCATCACCGATGGACGGCTTAGCATCGTTGGAAACGAATTCCCGGCGATCCAGACCGTCGCGCGCAACGCACAGGCCTGCGAAGGTCTGTCCGAGGCCAAGGCGAACCTCACCGCCGATCACCAGAAGATCAACCTTGCGGGCATGCAGGGCGACCCGGCGGAATACACCACGGCGATCGTTGCCAACTCTTCAATCGTGGCGCTGATCAATGAAGACGTTCTGCGCCCGCTGGATGACCTCGTGGCCGCGTTCGGGCAGGACATCCCCAAGAACCAGCTGATCACCATCAACGGGCAGGTGATGGCCGTCGCGTTCATGGCGAACGCGCAACACCTCGTCTATCGCAAGGATATCCTCGAACAGATCGGGATGGAGCCGCCCACGACCTATGAGGGACTCTTGGAAACAGCCGAAAAGATCCGCGCCGAAGGCATTCTGGAATACCCGGTGGGCGGCGCCTACATGGCGGGCTGGAATCTCGCGCAGGAATTCGTGAACATGTATATCGGTCATGGCGGCGAATTCTACGAACCCGGCACCGCGCAGGTCTCGATCAACAACGAGGCGGGAATCGCCACGCTCGAAATGCTCAAGTCCCTGAGCGAATACATGAACCCCGATTACCTGACCCACGATTCCAACGCGACCAGCGCGGAATGGGAAGCGGGCAATGTCGCCCTGATGAACATGTGGGGCTCGCGCACCGGGGTGCTGATGGACGCCGAAGGCTCCACCCCGGAGGTCTATGAGAACACGATGGTCGGCGCACCGATGACCGTGGCCGGTGGCGGCACTCCCGCATCGACCCTGTGGTGGGACGGATGGACCGTGGCCAAGAACATCAGCGATGCGGATGCAGAAGCAACGTTCAAGGCGATGAAGCACGGCACCAGCCCGGCGATCCTCAACGCCGAAACCATGAGCGAAGCGGTCTGGATGATCGACGGCTATGAGCCCGCACCGGTCAACGAAGGCGTGTTCTCGGCGATCTCCATGCAGACCCCGCCCTACCCGATGCTGCCGCATCACGGGTTGCTGCACACTGCACTTGGCGACAACATCGCGGATTTCCTGCAGGGAAAGGAAAGCGCAGAGCAGGCGCTTTCCGATATCGAAGACGCCTACATGACCGCCGCCCGCGAAAAGGGCTTCATCAACTGAAGCCTGTCTACAGCACAGGGGGCGGCAAGGTCCGCCCCCAACCTGCCTGATTCACGATTGCGGGGAAGTTCCGATGAAACACAGCGCGTTTTTCTGGTTTGTCCTGCCCTCGGCGGTGGCCATGCTGCTGTTCATCTTCTTCCCGATCGTCTCCGTGGTGGTGCAATCGCTGCATTCCGCACATGAGCAGGTGATCATCGAGGTGGAGAACTGCGGCCCCTTTGGCTGCACCACCGCAACCGCGATTGATCAGGAGGCCACGGCGGCGCTGCGCGAAGACCAGCCCCTCGGACGCTTTGCCGGGCTGGAGATCTACAAGGACCGCAACCACCTTGCCGTTGAACAGGTGGGCCAGATCTGGAGCGAGAGCACCGGTATCGGCAACTTCATCGACCGGCTGATGAACCTGCCCTTCTACAAGGCGATCGGCTTTACCCTAACTTACACCTTCGTGGTGACGCCTTTGACCATCATCTTCGGCTTCGTGATTGCCGTCGCCGTGAACAGCGCCGCAAAGGCAATCCGCGGGCCGATGATCTTCTTCTCACTGCTGCCGATGATGGTGACACCGCTCATCGGGTCGCTGATCCTGTTCTGGATGGTCGATGCCCGCGGTATCTTGGGCACCGCACTGCGCTGGCTCGCGGACGATCCGGGCCTGTCGGTCAAGGCGGATACGGGGCTGATGTGGATCATGCTGATGGTCTACGGCGTGTGGCATTCCGCGCCCTTCGCCTTCATCGTCTACTATGCGGGCCTACAGACCGTGAACACCGACACGCTTGAGGCCGCGCGCATCGACGGCGCCAGCCGCTGGCAACAGATCCGACACGTGGTGATCCCGCATCTTCTGCCGCTGACCACCTTCATCGCACTGATGCAATTGATGGACAATTTCCGTGTCTTCGAACCTATCGTCAGTTTCAACGCCAGCGCGCACGCCACCTCGCTCAGCTGGGCGATCTACAACGATCTGGGCGGCGAGACGCAACAGCTCAGCTCGGCCGCAGCGACCTCGGTGCTGACCATCATCGGGGTGGCGATCCTGCTGTCGCCGGTGCTGATCCGCACCTACCGCGACTACGGCAAAGCAGCCTGAGGAGGACAGACATGGCAAGCCAGGCCCAGAAACGCCCCGCCGCTCTTCAGATGATCCTGATCGCCATCCTCGTCATCTGGATGATCGCCGCCGCCTTCCCGTTCTTCTGGACGCTCTGGGGGTCGTTCAAGGTCGAGGGGGATTTCTTCTCGCTGGCCGACTGGACCAACGTGCTGACCGGAGAGATGACCACAAGCGAGACCGGCGATGCCTTCACCACGCAGGGCTATTCCGGCGCTTGGGTACAGGAGGAGTTCTGGCGTGCGGCGTGGAATTCAACGCTGGTCTGCCTCTTCGTCGTCACCATTTCGCTCACCCTGGGCACGCTGGGCGGCTACGCTCTGGCACGGTCGACCTATCGGTATGCGTTCTGGTTTCTGCTCATCGCCCTGATTTTCCGCGCCATGCCGCCGATCACGTTGGTGTCGGGCTATTTGCCGGTGTTCTTTCAGTGGAACATCTGGGGCCACTTGCCCACTGCGATCATCGTGCTTGTCGCCATCAACCAGCCCTTCACGCTGTGGATGCTGCACTCTTTCTTCAAGAACATCCCGCAGGATCTCGACGAGAGCGCGATGGTTGACGGTTGTACGCGCTTTCAGGCGTTTCGCCACGTGATCATCCCGGTGATGTGGCCGGGCGTGATCACAACAGGGCTGTTCAGCTTCCTGCTGGCCTATAACGATTTTGCGGTCACGGCGATGATCCTCGACAAGGAAAACCAGACCATGGTGCCGAAAATCGCGTCTTTCCTCGGCACGACACAGACCAAGGGCAACGTGATGTTCGCGGTGGCCGCCGTGGTTTCGACCACGGCACCGCTGTTCCTGTTGATCATGGTCTTCCAGCGCCAGATCGTGTCGGGCCTGACCGCAGGGGCAGTGAAGGGCTGACCGAGGGGAGCGGGCCGCTTTCCGTCAACGGAAAGCAAGGATGCGTCACCGCATCCTCCGCCGCCCTCAGTTCAGAGAAACCAGCTTGCCGGGGTTCATGATGTTGCCCGGATCAATCGCCTTCTTCAGAACCCCCATCAGCGCATAGGCAGCGCCATGCTCCTGAGCCAGGTACTTGCGCTTGCCGATGCCGATACCGTGCTCCCCGCTGACTGTGCCGCCGAATTCCAGCGCCAGCATGTTGACCGCCTCGACCAGCGTCTTGGCGCGGGTCAGTTCGTCCTCGCTGTCGGGATCGACGAGGATCAGCAGGTGAAAATTACCATCCCCCACATGGCCGACCAGCGGCGCGAGGAAGCCCGAGTCCGCCGCCAGCGCCTTGGCCCGGATCAGGCATTCGGAGAGTGCCGAGATCGGCACGCAACAATCGGTGACCACCCCATTGGCCCCCTGCCGCAGCGATCGGCCCGCGTAATAGGCGTTGTGGCGCGCTTGCCACAGGCGGTTGCGATCCTCGGTCTTGGTCGCCCATTGGAAATCCGACCCGCCATGCTCTTCGACCAAAGCGGCAAAGCTTTCGACCTGTTCGGCCACACCCGCCTCGGTGCCGTGGAATTCCAGAAACAGATGCGGCGTTTCCGGCAGGCCCATATCGGGGTTGTAGATGTTCATGCCCTTCATCTGCACCTCGTCCAAGAGTTCGATCCGCGCCAGGGGCAAACCGATCTGAATGGCCAGGATCACCGTGTCCACTGCACTTGGGATATCGGGAAAGGCACAGGTCGCCGCCGCGATATGTTCGGGCTGACCATGCAGCTTGACCGTCAGTTTGGTGATGATTCCCAGCGTGCCCTCAGAGCCGATGAAAAGATGGGTGAGGTCATAGCCCGTCGAGGATTTCCGCGCCCGGCTGCCGGTTTCGATGATCTGGCCGTCCGGTAACACCACTTCGAGCGCCAGCACGTTATCCGCCATCGTGCCATAGCGCACCGTGTTGGTGCCCGAGGCACGTGTTGCCGCCATGCCACCCAGCGAGGCATCCGCCCCCGGATCGACGGTGAACATCAGCCCGGTCGCCCGCAGCGCCTCGTTCAGTTGCACCCGTGTCACACCGGGTTCGACCACCGCGTCCAGATCGCTCTGGTTGACCTGAAGCACCTTGTTCATGCGGCTGGTGTCGACTGTGATACCGCCCAGCACCGGTACGATATGCCCTTCGAGCGATGATCCGACGCCATAGGGAATGACCGGGCATCCATGTTGCGAACAGATCTGCATGATCTGCGAGACTTCCTCGGTGGTTTCGGGAAAGGCCACCGCGTCCGGCAGAACCGGCTTGGTATAGGCCTCGTCATGGCTGTGCTGGTCAAGGACCGACGGGCCTGTGGACAGACGGTCCCCCAACACATCACGCAGCGCGGTTATGGTCGTCTCGATCTTGGCGTTGGACATGCGGACCTCCCTGTTCGGCGCCACGCTACTGCCAAGTGTGCGCCGGGAAAAGCCCGTTCAGGACTCCAGCGGTTCGATCAGCTCCGGCCCGGAGGCGCGGTTGGAATTGACCTTTGGATCCACGCGGTAGAACGCCATCGCCTCCTCGGGTGCGGCCTGCATCAAGGTCGCAGCACCGTGCCCCGCCTCACCCAACCAAAGCGCCCAATCGTCGGGGTGCAGCGTCACGGGCTGGCGGTGGTGAATCGCCGACATCGTGTCATTGGCAGACGTGGTGACGATGGCACAGGTGCGGTGCGCCACACCGTCACGCTCCCAATCCTGCCAGACCCCGGCAAAGGCCAGCAGGTCGGCGTCGGTCGGATGGATGTACCACGGCAGGCGGTTGTCTTCGGCGTCCTTGGTCCATTCGTAAAACCCCGTCGCCGGGATCAGGCAGCGCCTCTCACGGCACGCCGCCTTGAAAGCGGGCTTTTCCGCAAGCGTTTCCGCCCGCGCATTGATCAAAAGCGGCCCGCCGTTTTCCGCCTTGTACCAATGCGGCAGGAACCCCCAGCGCATCGCTACCAGCCGCCGCTGGCTGTCAAGCGTGTGGACGGCATGCACCAGGTTGGTCGGGCAGATGTTGTAGTTGGGAATGTCCGGCAGCGCGTTCGACGGCACCGCATCGAACAGCTGTGCCATCGCGTCGGATGGCAGGGTCAGGGAAAAACGTCCGCACATGGCAAAAGTGGCACGCCGGGCACTCTGACCCGGCCTGCCTTGGTCTTTACTGGTTCACGGTGATCCGGCCATCCGTGTAGGGCGTGTAGGGCGCATTGGCGGCGAGGTATTCCGCCGTGACATCGGCCAGATCAGGGCCGTAATCATAGGCGTTCATCGCGTCGCGGAACATGCGGTAGCCATCGCCGCCATTGCGCATGTAGTTGTTGGACACCGCACCATAGGTCGCCTCGGGGTCAAGCGGGGCATCGCCGACCATCACGTTCAAAATCCGGCTGCCCGGCTCTTTGGTCAGATCGACGGTAAAGCTCATGCCCGCGACCTGCGGGAACCGGCCTGCGCCCTCTTCGACCTGGCTCACGCCGTTTTCGAGCGCAGCAAGCACCTGTGCACCCGTCACCTGGAAGGTGGCCAGCGTGTTCTGGAATGGCAGGACGGAAATCACCTCGCCCATGCTCACCTCACCTGCATCGATCGACGACCGGAGACCACCGCCGTTCTGGATGGCGATCTGGATGCCCTGATCCTTGACACGGTCGAGCATCGCATCAGCCACAAGGTTGCCCATCGGGCATTCCATCGCGCGGCACACCTCGCGGCTGCCTTCGATGGCCTCGGCGGCTTCGGCCACGATGCGGGTCTTCATCTCTTCGATGGGACCGGCGAGTTCCGCCACGCGCGCAACGATCTCGGCGTCTTCTTCGACCGACGCATCCAGCAGGATCGTGTCACCCTCGGCATAGGTCACGTTGCCGGCATCATCGAAATTCAGGATCAGATGGCCCACGTATTTCGAATAGGCATAAGCCTGCACCACCGGCACCAGCGTGCCGTTTGGCTGGCTGGCAAAAGTTGGGTAGGCACCCTGACGGTCTGGGTCGGTCGCCGACAGGTAGGTGTGGCTGTGTCCGCCCACCACCGCGTCCAAGCCCGGTACTGCAGCGGCGATCTCGAGATCCCGCGACAGGCCGACATGGTTCAGCGCGATGATCTTGGTCACGCCCTCAGCGGTCAGAGTGGCGACATCGGCGGCAATGCTGTCGATCTCGTTCTGAAAGATCACCGCATCCGAAGGCGACGAGGTCTCCACCGTGTCCGTGGCCAGCGCCGAGACGATGCCGATTCTTTCGCCGCCCACCTCGAGCACGACATGGTTCTGAACCTTGTCCGCAAGAATGTTCGACTGGCTCACATCGAGGTTGCCCGAGATGACCGGGAAGGACACGTTGTCGATGAGTTTCAGGAGACCTTCATCACCATCGTCAAATTCGTGGTTGCCAACGGCCATCACGTCGAAACCGATCTTCTCCATCATCTCGGCTTCGACATCCCCCTTGTAGGTCGTGTACATCAGCGAGCCCTGGTACTGGTCACCCGCATCAACAACGATGAAATTCTGGCCGTCCAGTTCGGCGCGCAGCTGGTCGATCATCGTCTTGACGCGTGCGACGCCGCCAAAACATTCGCCAGCCGCGTTGTCTTCGGCCGAGCAGGTCGAATCAAAGCGGTTGATCGGCTCGATGCGGCTGTGCAGATCGTTGATGTGAATGACGTGCAGCGTGTAATCGGCCTGTGCCACACCCGCCGTCAGCGCCAGCGCTGCGGCGCTTGATAGAAGTCGGTAAGACATGTGATCCCTCTCTGTCGGATTGTTATGTCGCGATGGTGCATCGCCGCGCGGGGGGAGTCAAAACTTACGCAGGGGATGCACGTACAAATGCGCATGGCGCGCAAGTTGAACAGGCAGATGACAATGCTTGACCTGACGCGGCGCACAGGTCACATCGCTGGCATGATCTATAAAATCCTCCGCTCCGAAGAATGGGCTGCGTTGCAGGCCAATGGCGAAACCGCCGGCGCGCCAATCGACGTAACCGATGGCTATGTGCATTTCTCGACCGCCGACCAGGTACGCGAAACCGCGGCCCGGCATTTTGGCGGAGCCGAGGGTCTGATGCTTCTGGCCTATGACGAGACCGCGATGGCCGGTGAACTGCACTGGGAACCGTCGCGCGGCGGGGCGCTTTTTCCACATCTTTACGGGCGGCTGCGGCTGGCAGAGGTGATCTGGGCAAAGCCGCTGCCGGTTCAGGGCGACGGGCATGTCTTTCCGGATGACCTGTCGTGACGCTGCTGGAACGGGCGGGGCTGCGCCTGCTGCACCGGTTCGATCCTGAAACCGCGCATGGTCTGGCGCTCAGGGCGCTGCAAATGGGGCTCTCGCCCACCACCGGCACCGTCACGAGCCCACGCCTTCGCACGACACTTGCAGGGTTGAGCCTGCCCAACCCGGTGGGCCTTGCCGCCGGGTTCGACAAGAATGCACAGGCGCTCCGGTCCCTGTCGCGCGCGGGTTTTGGCTTTCTCGAAGTGGGGGCTGCTACGCCGCGACCGCAACCGGGCAATCCCAAGCCGCGCCTTTTCAGGCTGACCGAAGACAATGCCGTGATCAACCGCTTCGGGTTCAACAATGACGGGATGACGGCCATCGCAGGCCGGCTCAAGGACCGGCCGCGCGACGCAATCATCGGCCTGAACCTTGGCGCCAACAAGGACAGCGACAACCGCGCGGGCGATTTTGCGACGGTTCTGTCCAACTGTGCCGCGCATCTCGATTTCGCGACGGTGAATGTCAGTTCGCCCAACACCGAAAAGCTGCGCGACCTGCAGGGCAAGGAGGCGCTGTCAGCGCTGCTGGCAGGGGTGATGGGCACCCGCAACGCGCTGGACCGCCCGATCCCGATCTTCCTCAAGATCGCGCCGGACCTGTCCGAGACAGAGATCGCGGATGTGGCCGAGGTCGCGCTGTCCTCCGGCATCGACGGGCTGATCGCAACAAACACGACGCTGGACCGCGACGGACTGAAATCCGCCCATCGCGATGAAACCGGTGGACTGTCGGGACAACCGCTGTTCGAGAAATCCACCCGTGTGCTGGGACAGCTCTACCTCGCCACAGAGGGCAAACTGCCGATCATCGGTGTCGGCGGCGTCGCATCAGCCGAAGACGCGTACGTCAAGATCAAGGCGGGGGCGTCGGCGGTTCAGCTGTATTCCGCGCTGGTCTATCACGGCCTTGGCCTCGTGCCCGAGATTGCCCGTGGTCTGGACGCGCTGCTGGAGCGTGACAGGCATGCCAATGTGAGCGATGCCGTCGGCACGGCGCACTGACCCGAGGCCCTTCTCTGGTTCAAAAATATCTCGGGGTTTGGGTCAGCGCCCCAGCTTTTTCCGTTGACGGAAAATTCGAAGGCGTCAACGCATCCGCCCCCGCGTCGCTGTAACGAAATCCCGGATCAACAGCGCATCCTTGACTCCAGGCGCAGCTTCGACACCCGAGGACACATCCACCTGCTGTGCACCAGTGAGCGCGATCGCCTCGGCCACGTTGTCGGGCGTCAAGCCACCGGCAAGCATCCACGGCACGCTCCAGCGGCGCGCGGCGATCAGGCGCCAGTCAAAGGAGACCCCGTTGCCCCCCGGCAGATCGGCGTGTTTCGGCGGCTTGGCATCAACAAGGATCTGATCGGCCACCTCGGAATAGGCGTCCAGCGCTGCCACATCTTCGGCATCCGCAACGCCCACGGCCTTCATCACCGGCAGGCCATAGCGCGCCCGAACCTCGGACACGCGCTCGGGCGGTTCGTCACCGTGCAATTGCAACATGTCCAGCGGCACTGCACCCGTGATCGCATCGAGCAGCGCATCGTCGGCATTGACCACCAGCGCCACCTTGGCCACGCCGACGGGCACGTCGACGGCAAGCGCGCGCGCCGCATCAATCGACAGGTTGCGGGGGCTCTTGGGGAAGAAAACAAACCCGGAATAGGCCGCGCCCGCCTCGGCCACGGCAATCACGTCTTCGGGCCGGGTCAGCCCGCAGATCTTCACACGAATTCCGGGGGTCATGAGATGTGCTCAGCTCGCCTCGTCCAGAAGCGCCAGGACCTCGTCCTTGTCCTTGTCGCGCTCCGCCTTGGTGCGCCGCAGTTCCCGCTCGAGCCGCTTGACCTCGGCCTGACGCTGGGCAGCGGCGGCGCGGTGCTTGTGCTCGCGCAGCCATTCCCAGACGAAGCCGATCAGCAGACCGGCAATGATGCTTCCGAAGATCACGATGAACATCGGCAATTCGATGCTCCGGTTCATACCCGCCAGATCAGCCAGCCCGGAGGGCAGCAGTTGCAGCATGACCATGCCACGATTGGCGAGTGCGACGGCCACCAGCACAATGGCCAGCGCCGCAAGAAATGCATAGCGGATGTATCGCATCAGTCTCTACTTCCCGTTTAACCTGTCTCTGAGCAGCTTGCCCGTTTTGAAGAACGGCACGTGCTTTTCTTCTACATCGACCGCTTCGCCGGTGCGCGGATTACGACCTGTGCGCGCGTCGCGTTTCTTGACCGAAAAGGCGCCGAAGCCACGCAGTTCGACCCGGTCGCCCCGCGCCATTGCATCGATGATCTCTTCGAAAATCGTATTCACGATCCGCTCGACATCACGCTGGTACAGGTGCGGGTTATCGTCGGCAATCTTTTGGATCAACTCAGACCTTATCATCGTCTTGCTTCCTTCTGGTCGCACGCCCGTGTCATGCTGTTCTCCGACCGGAGTATACGCAGGACATTTCAAGACGGAAACCGCGGCGTTTGCGCGTTTGCCAGAAAGTTCAGCCAAATTAAGCGGTTCAACGCCATCTGGCAGCGCAAATCGGCCTTCACCCCGATCGGCACGGGCCAAAGTCCGTATTGAAACCGCATTACGATTCGCAGCCCAGAAGGCCCTGGGATGGCTGCGAAATCCGGTCTTGGCTCTGGACTTCCGGACGCTCTGATGTCTGATTGCGTGAAGCTCAAACGGGAGGGACAGACCATGAAATTGCTGCGTTTCGGAGAGATCGGTGCGGAGAAACCCGGCCTGCTGGATGACGACGGCCATATCCGCGATCTGTCGGGCCATATCGACGACCTCGCAGGTGCCAACCTGTCGCCCGAAACGCTGGACCGCCTGCGCGCCATCGACCCCGCCACCCTTCCCGTCGTGGACGGCAGCCCCCGCATCGGCGCCTGTGTCGGGTCTGTCGGCAAGCTGATCGCGATTGGCCTCAACTATGCCGACCACGCCGCCGAGGCGAACATGGCGCTGCCCGAGGAACCGATCGTGTTCTTCAAGGCGACCTCCTGCATCTGCGGGCCGAACGATGCAGTGGAAATTCCGCGCGGGTCCGTCAAGGCCGATTGGGAGATCGAGCTGGGCGTGGTCATCGGCACCCGTGCCAAATACGTGTCAGAGTCCGACGCTATGTCTCATGTCGCGGGTTATTGCATCGTCAACGACGTCAGCGAACGCGATTTCCAGCTGCACCGGTCGGGCCAATGGGTCAAAGGCAAATCGCACGACACGTTTGCGCCAATGGGCCCGTGGCTCGTGACAACTGACGACGTGGTCGATCCGCAGGATTTGGCCATGACGCTATCACTCAACGGCACCGCGATGCAGGACGGTTCCACCCGCACGATGCATTTCTCGGTGGCCAAGGTGATCGCGCACCTGTCCCAGTTCATGACCCTGCACCCCGGCGACGTCATCGCCACGGGCACCCCTCCCGGCGTGGGAATGGGCAAGTCACCACAGGTCTTCCTGCGCGAAGGCGATGAGATGGTGCTTCGGATCGCAGGCTTGGGAGAGCAACGCCAGACCTGCATCGCGGCGCGCGACTGAGATCAGCCTTTATGTGCTCGGCGAAATTCCGGGCATGGAACATCGCCTAGATAGGTCACGGCTGGACGCCGCGAAGACGGCTGCCGATATGCCATGGCGACGCGCAGCCTTCACATGTTTCTGGCGCGCGACCGAGAAAGGCGCTTGCCGGAATCATTATTTCTGATATTCACGAAATATGGAATCATTAGTCCCCTCCCGTCTCGCGACCCTTGGCCACCCTCAGCGGCTGGCGATCTTTCGGCTGCTGATGCGCCGGTATCCTGACCGCGTGCCCGCTGGCGAACTCGCCGATGTGCTTGGCCTCAAGGCATCCACGCTGTCGGCCTACCTTTCGGCACTCATGCAGGCCGGACTGGTGACGCAAGAACGGAACGGCACCTCCCTTCGCTACGCCATCTCGATGACAGAGGTGCAACAAACCTTCGATTATCTGCTCCTCGATTGCTGCCGCGGTCGGCCGGAGTTTTGCTCACCCGTTTCAATGCCACTTTTTACAGGAACAACGGCCATGACCGATCCGAAATACAAGGTGCTCTTCATCTGCACCGGAAACTCCGCTCGCTCGATCTTTGCTGAATCCATCCTCAGGTCAGAAGCAGGCGACCGGTTCGAGGTCTTTTCTGCCGGCACGATGCCGCGATCAGACCTCAACCCTTTCGCCCTCGAAGTACTTGCGCAGAAGGGGCATGATGTCTCGGTCCTGCGGTCCAAGAACGTGGGCGAATTTCAGGGTGCCGACGCGCCTAAGTTCGATTTCGTCTTCACAGTGTGCAATCAGGCCGCAAACGAGGAATGTCCCTCTTGGCCGGGCCAACCGATCAGTGCCCATTGGGGAATGCCGGACCCGGTGAAGGTTGAAGGCACCGACGCGCAAAAGAGCCTCGCGTTCCAACAGACCTACGGCGCGCTGCACAATCGTATCAAAGCGTTCAGCGCGCTTCCGTTCTCGGCACTCGACCGCATTTCGCTGCAAAAGGCCGTGGACGAGATCGGCCGCACACACAACGCAGGCCTTCCCGAAGAAGGAGCGGCGGTGTGACCACCTATGCACTGAACGGCCTTGGCCGAATTGGCAAGCTTGCCTTGCGTCCCCTGCTGGAACGGGGGGCGGAGATCGCCTGGATCAACGACGCGGTGGGCGATGCGGCGATGCATGCCCATCTGCTGGAATTCGACACGGTTCACGGTCGCTGGAACGCCGCGTTTTCATCGGATGACGAGAGCCTGACAATTGATGGCACCCGGCTGCCGTTCATCGGCACCAAGGATCTGTCTGCACTGCCGCTGGACGGCGTCGATGTCGTCATCGACTGCACCGGTGTCTTCAAGTCAGAAGCGAAACTCGCACCCTATTTCGAGGCGGGTGTGAAGAAAGTCGTGGTCTCCGCCCCGGTCAAGGACGGGCAGACGGCCAACGTCGTCTTTGGCATCAATGACGAAGTCTACGATCCAGCCGCCCACAGCATCATCACGGCAGCCTCCTGCACGACAAACTGCCTTGCCCCGGTGGTGAAGGTGATCCACGAAAACCTCGGCGTCCGTCACGGGTCCATCACGACGATCCATGACGTGACCAACACGCAGACCATTGTCGACCGTCCGGCAAAGGACCTGCGTCGGGCGCGCTCTGCGCTGAACTCGCTGATCCCGACGACGACCGGGAGCGCTACAGCGATCACGCTGATCTATCCGGAACTGAAAGGCCGATTGAACGGCCATGCCGTGCGTGTACCGCTGCTGAACGCCTCGCTGACCGATTGCGTCTTCGAGGTGGAGCGGGAAACGACCGCCGAAGAGGTCAACGCGCTGTTCAAGGCCGCTGCCGAAGGGCCGTTGAAGGGTATCCTGGGCTACGAGGAACGGCCTCTGGTCTCGGCCGATTACACCAACGATACGCGCTCGGGCATCGTGGATGCACCCTCGACCATGGTGATCAATGGCACGCAGGTGAAAATCTACGCCTGGTATGACAACGAAATGGGTTACGCACACCGGCTGGTTGATGTGGCCTTCATGGTGGGGTCGTCGCTGTGACAACGCGCCCCGAAGGTCTGTCGGCTTATATCGCCGTCACGGCGGCCTATTGGGCCTTCATGCTCACCGATGGTGCGCTCAGGATGCTGGTGCTGCTGCATTTCCACACGCTGGGCTTCACGCCGGTGCAGCTGGCCTATCTGTTCGTGCTCTACGAGATCGCGGGGATGATCACGAACCTTGCTGCGGGCTGGATTGCTGCGCGGTTCGGGTTGACCTCGACGCTTTATGCCGGGCTCGCGCTTCAGGTCGTTGCTCTGCTGGCGCTGGCTCAGCTTGACCCAAGCTGGGCACTTGGCGTTTCCGTGGCCTTTGTGATGATCGTGCAGGGCGCATCTGGCGTCGCCAAGGATCTGGCCAAGATGTCGTCCAAATCGGCGGTGAAGGTCCTTGCACCAACCGAATCCGGCGGGCTGTTCCGCTGGGTCGCGATCCTGACCGGATCGAAAAACGCCGTGAAGGGTCTGGGCTTTCTCCTGGGGGCGGGCCTTCTGGCGACGGTCGGCTTTGTCTGGGCGGTTCTGGCGATGGCGGCGGTTCTGGCTGTCATCCTTGTTGCGGTCCTGATCGCCATGCCGAAGGGGCTGCCCAAAGGCCGCAAGGGTGCCAAGTTTTCCGAGGTGTTCTCAAAATCGGCAAACGTGAACTGGCTGTCGGCCGCGCGGGTCTTTCTGTTCGGCGCGCGGGATGTCTGGTTTGTGGTTGGCATCCCGATCTACTTCTACGCCGTGCTGTCTGATGGCACAGTCGCGGGCAATCGCGCTGCATTCTTCATGATCGGCACCTTCATGGCCGTCTGGATCATCCTTTACGGCTTTGTTCAGGCCGCAGCCCCAAAGCTGCTTCGCGCAGCAACCACGCCCGAGGGCGATCTGGTTGGAAAAGCCCGCAATTGGGCATGGGCGCTTGCGGCGATCCCGGCCGGATTGACCGCAGCCGCATTCGTGTCAGCAGAACCGCAGCCATGGCTCACAATCACTCTGGTGGCCGGGCTTCTGGTGTTCGGCGCGGTCTTTGCCATCAACTCGGCCCTTCATTCCTACCTGATCCTTGCCTTCACCAAGGCCGAACGAGTGACCATGGATGTGGGCTTTTACTACATGGCGAACGCGGGCGGGCGGCTTCTCGGGACGGTCCTGTCAGGTCTGACCTACCAGGTGGGCGGCCTTGTGCTGATGCTCGGCACAGCGACTGTAACGGTTGCTCTGGCTGCTCTGTTGTCCGGCAAGCTTAGCCCCGAACACCCGCAGGTCACACCGGCATGAGCATCTTCGAGCGGTATCTGACTGTCTGGGTCGCGCTTGCCATGGTGGCGGGCATTGTGATCGGCACCGCCGCGCCGGTCCTCGTCGAAGGGATCGCGGCCGCAGAGGTTGCAAACGTCAACCTTGTCGTCGCTGTCCTGATCTGGGCGATGGTCTATCCGATGATGGTGGGCGTCGATCCGGGCAGTTTGCGCGATGTGGTCAAGCAGCCCAAGGGCCTAGCGATCACTCTCATTGTAAATTGGCTGATCAAGCCTTTCACAATGGCGGCCCTTGGCGTTCTGTTCTTCGAAGTGGTCTTTGCCGACCTGATTTCACCGGAAGATGCCCAGCAATACATCGCGGGACTGATCCTGCTGGGCGCCGCCCCCTGCACGGCAATGGTCTTTGTCTGGTCTCAACTCACGCGCGGCGACGAGAGCTACACGCTTTTGCAGGTGTCCGTGAACGATGTGGTGATGGTCTTCGCATTCGCGCCGATCGTCGCTTTCCTGCTGGGGGTCACTGACATTGTCGTGCCATGGGAGACACTTCTTCTCTCCGTTGTGCTTTACGTCGCGCTGCCGCTGGCCGCAGGGCTCTTGACGCGGCAACGCCTTGGCAGCGCGGAACGGATCGATGCGTTTCGGAACAGGATCAAGTCCTGGGGGATGATTGGCCTGATCGCAACCGTGGTGATCCTGTTCGGTCTTCAGGGTCAGGTAATCCTTGACCGGCCTTTGGTCATCGCGCTGATCGCGGTGCCGATCCTGATCCAGTCCTACGGTATCTTCGTGCTGACCTATGCCGCCGCCTACGCCTTGCGGGTGCCGCACCGCATCGCGGCCCCTTGCGCACTGATCGGGACATCAAACTTTTTCGAGCTGGCCGTCGCGGTTGCCATCAGCCTTTTCGGCCTGAACTCGGGCGCGGCATTGGCCACGGTGGTGGGCGTGCTTGTCGAGGTCCCGGTGATGCTGTCGCTTGTCGCCTTCGCCAACCGGACAAGAGCGCGTTTCGCCGAGACCTGAACAAATGACTCGACATAACCAGAATTTTGGTTATGTTTGACTTATGAGTATAACCAGCCCCACCGCCCGCGCCCTTGCCGCCCTCGGCCACGATGCGCGCCTGTCCATCTTCCGCTTGCTGGTCAAAGCGGGTGATGACGGACTGCGCGTCGGTGACATCGGCGAACATGTCGGCCTCGCTCCGTCGACGCTTGCGCATCATCTCTCCACTCTGGTCGATGCCGGCCTTGTTGTGCAGGAGAAACAGGGCCGCGAGGTGTTCAACCGTGTGGACTACCCCGCGATGCACAAGGTTCTGGATTTCCTCACCTCGGAATGCTGCTCCGGAGTTGCGCTGCACCCTTCGGAGGATGCCGCATGACAGATGCACATTTTTTCCTTTCCCCAAAACAACCGAAAAACCGGAGACATGGTAATGGCTGACACGACACTTCCGACCGCGACACCCCGCTCGGTCCTGCGCCATCTCTGGAAAGACCAGCGCGTCTGGCTCGCGTCGGTCCTGATCCTCGGCGCTCTGGCCGTATTCGACCCAGTTCAGGCAAGCGACAGCGCCAGCTTTACCGCTGGTGCCTTGTTGCGGACGGCACCCTACCTGATCCTGTCCATCGGCATCGCCGCATGGGCATCGGCGACCGGCGCCGACAACCTGATCGCCAAAGCCTTCACCGGAGCACCACTCCTGATGATCGGGCTTGGAGCACTCGCCGGGGGTCTTTCACCATTCTGCTCCTGTGGTGTGATCCCGCTCATCGCGGCGCTTCTGGCCATGGGTGTGCCGCTCTCGGCCGTCATGGCGTTCTGGCTGGCCTCGCCGGTCATGGACCCGTCCATGTTTGTTCTGACAGCAGGTATGCTCGACCTCGAATTCGCGATTGCAAAGACCTTTGCGGCCGTCGGACTGGGTATCCTCGGGGGCGTCGTCGTCCACCTGCTGGCACGGGGGGGCGCGCTGGCGAACCCGCTGCGCGACGGGATCGGCAATGGCGGCTGCGGCGGCTCCAAGGTCCGGGCACCCAAGCCGGTGGTCTGGCGCTTCTGGACGGAACCGGAGCGGCGGACAAAGTTCGGCCGCGAGGCCACCAAGACGACGCTGTTCCTCGCCAAATGGCTGACGCTCGCCTTCATTCTCGAAAGCCTGATGCTGGCTTGGATTCCCGCCGAAACAGTGACTTCGGTCCTTGGCGGCGATGGGATCGGTCCGATCGCCATGGCGACACTGGTAGGCGTGCCCGCCTATCTCAACGGTTACGCGGCGTTGCCGCTGGTGGGCGGATTGATGGAACAGGGCATGGCCCCCGGTGCTGGCCTGGCCTTCCTTGTCGCGGGCGGCGTGACCTCGATCCCGGCGTCGATGGCCGTCTGGGCGCTCGCACGCCCACCGGTCTTTGCGCTCTATATCGGCCTCTCCCTAAGCGGCGCGTTTCTGGCCGGGCTTCTGTTCCAAGTTTGGGTGATGGCATGAGATGGTCCCTTGGAACGACCCGCCGGCGGGATGCGACCAGCCTGACTGTGATGGGTACCAGCATCCCATCGGATCAAACCGCGCCAAGCGACGAAATGGCGTCGGCGAGCCTGCGATACCCTGCCACATCAGCAGCGCGCTGGTAGTCCATCGTGCTGTCCGTGTTGCCCTCAGAGCAGATCTGTCCGTGGATAAGGGTCATGACCTCCTTCAGGCGCTTGTCGATCTCTTCGCGGGACGAAAACTGACCGTAGCGGTTCTGACTCATCTCGAGGCCTGACACGGCCACGCCACCGGCGTTCGACGCCTTGCCCGGCGCATGTGGCACTGCCTTGTCCCGCAGCACTTGCGTGGCCGCTGCGGTGAGCGGCATGTTCGCGCCCTCTGCCAACATCTGGAGCCCCGCATCCAGCGCGGCTTTTGCGGCGGTTCCGTCCATCTCGTTCTCGGTCGCGCAGGGCAGCGCAATCTGCGCCTCCATCGTGCCCCATGGCAGCGCGCCTTCGGCGAACTGCAAGCCAAGGTCGCGGGGCGGATCTCCAATGTCGCCACCTTCGGCCTTGCGGGCGCGGACCCACCCCACCGCCTCCTGCGTCATCCCGTCAGGTGCGCAGAGCGTGCCGGACGTGTCCGACAGGGTCACCACAAGCGCGCCTTGACCGATTGCCTTTTCGGCGGCGTGATTGGCGACATTGCCCTTGCCTGAAATTGCCACCCGCTTGCCCTCGATGCTGTCGCCCATCCGCGCCAGCATGCCTTCGACGAAATAGATCAGCCCGTAGCCCGTCGCCTCGATCCGCAGGGCCGAGCCGCCCGCGGCCATGCCCTTGCCGGTTAGCGCGCCATGGAACTGCCCCTTGAGCGCCTTGTACATGCCGAACAGCCAGCCGATCTCACGCGTGCCGACATTGATATCGCCTGCGGGCACATCGCGGTCTGGGCCGATATGCGGCGACAGCTCGCGCATGAAGGCCTGACAAAAGCGCATGATCTCGGCCTCTGACCGGCCGCGCGGGTCGAAATCCGCGCCTCCCTTTGCGCCACCAAGCGGCAGTCCTGTGAGCGCGTTCTTGAAGCATTGCTCGAAAGCAAGAAACTTCAGGATTGAAGGTGTGACCGAAGGATGGAACCGCAAACCGCCCTTATAAGGACCGATGGCATTGGACATCTGCACACGCCAGCCGCGATTGGTCTCGATCTCGCCGCGATCGTTTTGCCAATCGACGCGGAATCCAATCTGCCGATCCGGCTCTGTCAGCCGTTCCAGCACCCGAGCCGATGCGTACGCGCTGTGGGCCTTCTCGACCGTAAGCACGTTGCGCGCCACATCCTCGACGGCGCGCAGGAATTCGGGTTCATGCGGGTGGCGTGCTTTAAGAGGCCCCATGAACCCCTCGACGAGGGTGTCGCGGTCAGTCATCACTTTCCTTTCAGTGCATGTCGTGATGGTAGAGCCGCGCTGCGAAAGGCAAGCCGGGCGGGCGCGCGCGCACGGCCCATGCCCTTCCGCTCGAAATTGGGCAGGCGGCATGAAGCCGGTCGACAAACCAGGCTGCACCTGCCACCTTCGCCTCTCAGAATAGAGCGGAAAGGCAGGACCGATGGCGGAAATCTGGGAATGGACAGCAACCCGGATCGCGGAAGAAGTGAGAGCCCGGCGCCTTTCGGCAGTCGCTGTTGCAAAGGCGCATCTCACCCGTCTGGATGCCGTCAACCCGGCGATCAATGCCGTGGTTCAGGAGTTTCCCGAAGACGCGCTCGAGGCCGCCAGGCAGGTCGATGCAGCCCTTGGCAGGGGCGAAGACTTAGGGCCGCTTTGCGGAGTGCCCGTCACGATCAAGGTCAATGTCGATCAGAAAGGCCAAGCGACGACCAACGGCCTGCGGCTTTTGGCAGATCATCTCGCGACCGAGGACAGTCCGGTTGTGTCGAACATCCGCAAGGCGGGTGGCGTCATCATCGGCCGCACCAACACACCCGCCTTTTCGCTGCGGTGGTTCACGAAGAATGCGCTTCACGGGCAGACGCTGAACCCGCGAAACCGGGAGATCACGCCGGGAGGTTCCTCAGGCGGGGCTGCTGCAGCGGTTGCGGCCGGGATCTGCGCCATCGGGCACGGCACCGATATCGCCGGGTCCATCCGCTATCCGGCCTATGCCTGCGGCCTGCACGGTCTGCGCCCGACAATGGGTCGGGTGCCCGCCTATAATTCCAGCGCGCCCGACCGGTTTATCGGGGGTCAGCTGATGGCCGTTTCGGGTCCGATCGCCCGGAGCATCGATGACCTTGAACTTGCCTTCGCAGCCATGTCAGCGCCCGATGCAAGAGACCCGTGGTACGTCCCTGCACCTGCCATTCAGGCAGATTTCCCAAAGCGGGCCGCGCTGTCGATTGCTCCGGACGGCATGACGGTCAGCGACGACGTGGCCGCAGCCTTGCACGACGCCGCCGCCCGGCTTCGGGACGCAGGCTGGACAGTGGACGAGGTAAACTGCCCGCCAATCCGCCGCGCGGCAGCGCTCAATGCCTGCCTCTGGATGGCCGAAATGCAGTTCGGCGGTGCCGACATGCTGGCCCGTGAGGATGAGGAAGACTCGCAGTTTGTCTTCGCACGGATGTCCGAGGATGCCGGCACGGTCGGGTTGGCGAGCCTCATGGAAACGCTACAGACGCGTGCAAGCCTTGTGCGGGACTGGCAGGTCTTTCTGGCCGACTATCCTGTCCTGCTCTGCCCCGTCTCTGGCGAATTGCCGTTCGATCAGCAGCTCGACGTGCAATCCGAGGCAACCTTTGCGCGCGTGTTCGAAGCTCAGCTGACGCAACGGGCCCTTCCCGCAATCGGCATGCCCGGCTTGGCGGTGGCGACCGGCGAAGCGAATGGCCGCCCGGTCGGCGTGCAGTTGATCGGTCCCCGATACCGCGAGGACATCCTTCTCGCCGCAGGACGCGACATCGAAGCGGCTGGTCGCCCAGTGGGTGTTTCGGACCCACGCTAATTACCGACCAAACAACCATATCCGACGTCCAACCCCAAGCTGACACCGGCCTCTTTCGAACGATTTTGGCCGCTGCAAAAGTGTAAACGGATCGGGCGGTGGTCAATTATCGTCGTGCTATTTCCCTGCGATGGCGCACAAGATTTCGAACATTATCGAGACGCCAAGGAAAGCGGTTCCGCCGGATGCATCAAATGGCGGAGAGACCTCGACAAGGTCGGCACCGCGAATATCCACATCTTTCAAAAGCCGCGCAACCTGAAGAGCTTGGAACCCATTCGGCCCACCGACTTCCGGTGTGCCTGTCCCGGGTGCAAAGGTCGGATCGACGAAATCGATGTCGTAGGAAATGTATGTCGGCGCGGTCCCGACGATGTCGAAAGCCTCTGCCATGACGTCGTCCAAACCACGCGCGAAAAAGTCTTCGATCCGGACAATGCGAATGCCAACCGCAGCCGCGAAGTCGAGGTCTTCATTGTCATAGGCGCTGCCGCGGATGCCGATCTGGATGACCCGTTTCGGATCCAGCAAGCCCTCTTCGACCGCGCGTCGGAACGGTGTCCCATGGGTGTATTTCGATCCTCCGAAGTAGCTATCAAACAGGTCCGTGTGGCTGTCGAAGTGGATCATACCCAGGGGCGCTTCTTTCCCGAGACTGCGCAAGATCGGTAGCGAGGACAGATGATCGCCGCCAGCCGTCAACGGGGTAATCCCGGCAGCAAGCACACGGTCATAAAACGCTGTGATCCGGTTCATGCTGTCGATGATATCAATCGGGTTTGGCGGCACATCACCAAGATCAGCACAGTTCAGCACCTCGAATGGACGCACGCCGGTGGCCCCATTCTGGGCGCGGATCATCGTGGACATGTCCCGCAGCTGTCGCGGCCCGTGGCGCGCACCGGCCCGATTTGTCGTGCCGCTGTCCCAAGGAACGCCAATGATCCCGACATCGACATCGCCAAAGCGCGGATTGTCAGGATCGACATGGGGCAGACGCATGAATGTCGGCACCCCGGCAAAGCGCGGAAGATCAAAACCAGAAACGGGGTGAAAGAACGGATCACTCATTCAGCGATATCCTCTGCCCAAAGCTCTGGCTTTTCGGTGATGAAACGGGACATGAGTGCAATGCAGTCGGGGTCTTCGGCAATGATGACCTCGACCCCGCGCGAGCGCAGGAACTCTTCGTTGCCGCCAAAATTTGTCGTGTCGCCAATGACAACGCGTGGAATACCGAATTGAATTATCGTCCCCGAGCACATCATGCAGGGGCTGAGAGACGTATAGAGCACGGTATCGCGATAGGTCTTTTGGCGACCGGCCTTGCGCAATGCGTCCATTTCTCCATGGGCAATCGGGTCGCCGCCCTGCACACGCTGGTTGCGCCCTTGAGAGACGACCTCCCCTGCCCGTGCAAGCACCGACCCAATCGGGCATCCACCTTCATCAAAGCCTGCCTTTGCTTCATCGTAAGCGATGCGCAAAAGGCGTTTGTCATCTTCGGTCATCATAAGCTCGAACCTTAAAGTTTCACTGGGGGCGCATCAAAGAAAGGAAGCGTCTCGACACTGGGTGACCATGTCCCGTTTGCTTTCAATCTGTCCATATGGTCTGCGATGCCGCCAAGCGTGGTGAACCACACATCACGGGTCTCCAATGTCTGTTCGATCCAGCGTTCCACCAACTGCCACCGCGCAAGGCGACCTGTCAGGAAGGGGTGCACAATCAACATGAAAAATCCGCCTGCATGATATTGCGCTTCAAATTCCTCCCAAAAGCCCGCCAACCCTTCTGATGGCGACTTTACGGGCATCAGATAGCCGATTTCATCATAATGCGCGAAAGGTGGCCAATCGTCGGTGCCCCAATGTACCGGCATTTCGTAAAGCTGGCCTTTCGGCGTTTTCAGAACATGCGGAATGTCATCGCCCATCAGCGAACTGTCATAGCGCATTCCGTGCTCCAGCATCAGGTCGATCACCTCGTCCGTGATGTTGTAAACCGGCGCGCGATAGCCGTCTGGTGATTTGCCACACAGCCGTTTATGCGACTCGATCGCGCGTTCGAACGGTTCGCGTTGATTGCCATACGTGGCGATCGGGTCTTCGTGAATCCAACCATGATGTCCGATCTCATGCCCGCCTTTCAGAATCTGGTCAACCGTCCCGGGGTACTGCTCCAGGCACCACCCCGGGATGAAGAAGGATTGCTTCAGGCCAAAACGTTCGTAGGTGTCCAAAATGCGCGGCAAAGCGACATTCGGCCCGTAGCGCCCCATGGAAATGGGATAAAGCCTGCGATGGCTGTCATCGGGTCTGGCGACGTGGATCAAGCTATCAGCGTCCATGTCGAATGTGATGGAAACTGCACATTTTGCGCCATTTGGCCAGGGAATTGGATTTCGGATCAAGAGCCTGACTCCAGCATGTTGGCGTTTTCAGCCTCCCATGACAGCCAAACGTCCGCACCGGGGGACAAGTCAAGTTCTGCCAAAGCGCGTTCTTGCATCTGAACTTTGTATTCCTGCCCAGCCTGTCCTTCCAAGAAAACAGTGACGACAGAGCCGATGAATTCTTCGGATATCAACGTGGCCTTGGCTTTGTTGTCGGCTTCGGGTTCGGTGAGGGTCAGCGTCATCAAGTCGGCTGAGACGGTAAAGCTGACCTGCTTTTCTGGACCGGGCGGATGTTCCGGGGTTCGGGCCACGAATTCGCCTTGCAGTGTGGAAACCTTTGTTTTGCCATTGTCAGAGCTCCCGGTCTTGCCAGTAAATATGTTGTTCCTGCCAACAAACTCCGCGACGAAGCGGTTGGCGGGAGTGCGGTAGATATCCTTCGGCGAGCCGACCTGTGCGATGTCCCCCTGGCTCATGATCACAACACGGTCGGCCATGGCAAAGGCTTCGGATTGCGAGTGCGTCACATAGACAAAGGTGATCCCAAGTTCCTTTTGCAATCTTGTCAGCACACCTTGCATGCGAATGACCAAGTTTGCGTCGAGCGCAGACAGCGGTTCATCAAGCAGCAGCATTTGCGGCTCCATCACAAGGCTGCGGGCCAACGCCACGCGTTGCTTTTGACCCCCAGAAAGCGTGGCGACATTGCGGTTGGCGAATTCGACAATCTGCATCCGATCGAGCCAATCGAGCGCCCTTCTCTTGCGCTCAGACGCTGCGACACCACGCATCTTCAGTCCGAACTCCACGTTCTCGCGAGCGGTCAGAAACGGGAAAAGCGCGAGCGATTGCCAGACGAGCGGGGTATCACGCTCATGCGGTTTGACATCGTTCATCAAGCGTCCATCGATGCGGATTTCTCCCGCCGAAGGCGTATCAAGGCCCGCCAACATGCGAAGGGTCGTTGTCTTCCCACAGCCAGAAGAGCCCATGATCGCCAGAAACTCACCCTCGTGAATGTCGAGCGTCATGTCCCGCACCGCGACGAAATCATCGAAGCGTTTCTTTACGTTGCGAAATGTTACGAGAGGATCTGTCATGTCAGGAATGGCTCTTGATTTGGCGGCTTATGAACAGCAGCTGTGCGAGGATTACCAAGGTCATGGAGGTCAGGAAAACGAACGTTCCGATGGCGTTGACAGTCGGGTCGATGTTGCCCTGCACGATTTCCAGGATCACGATCGGGACAGTTTTGTTTAGGCCGGAGACAAACCAAGCAACGGCGAATTCGTCAAAGGACACCGCGGCTGTGAGGCAAAGCGCGGACACGATTGCAGGCGCGCAGAACGGCACGATGACATGGCGCATCGCTTGCCATTCATTGCCGCCAAGATTCCAAGCTGCGGCCTCAAGATCGGGATCCATCTGGTGCAGACGCAAGCGGATAATGGCCATCGCAAAGGGTGCGGTCATCACGGAATGCGCCAGAATGATCGACCATAACTGTCCCGACATCCCGATGCGGGACAGCCACGCCAACATTGCCAGAGCCATGATGATAAGCGGAATTGTCGGCGGAAGCAGGATCAGCGCAAGGTACGGTCCCTTGAAGCGGAAATTATAGCGAAAGTCG
Source organism: Pelagibaca sp. (assembly GCA_041725935.1). Classification (GTDB taxonomy): domain Bacteria; phylum Pseudomonadota; class Alphaproteobacteria; order Rhodobacterales; family Rhodobacteraceae; genus Marivita. Next base: position 10,812 of record JBGRQD010000015.1, on the reverse strand, counting down.
GTATACGCGGTGCAAAACCCCAAGACGGTCGCCAACACTGCCGTGCTCGACGACACGATCAAAGAATTCCTTACAGCCGTCCACACATCGGGATCATTGAAGATCTTGACATACCACTCGGTCGAAAACTCGCCCAAAGGGATCGTAGGGAAGCGTTGCGAGTTGAATGAAAAGATCAGGCTGAAAATGATCGGTGCGAACACGAAGGTGAAAATCAGCCCGACATAAACAGCCAATGCCAAATTCAGCCAACGACCCGTCATCCTTTGCTCCCCTTGGGTTTGCGGTAAGCCAAAGCGATGGCGGTAAAGGCCACGGTAAACAGCGTGACCATCATCATGATTGCCACAACGGCGGCTCTTGGCCATTGCTGGCCCGACTTGGTTGTGTCCAAGATCAGGATCGGCAGCGTTGGTTCCTGTGATCCACCCAGATAAAACGGCGCAACGAAATCACCAAAAGCGAGGATGAAGCAAAACAAGGCCGCCACAATGAAGCCGGTCTTGGACAGCGGCAGTACCATGCGCCAGATCGTCGCGAACGGTTTGCAGCCCAAATTCCGCGCCGCCTCGATCAGTGTTTTATCTACATTGGCCATTGTCACGGTTTGCAGGATCACCGCCAGCGGCAGGGTAAGTGTCAGGTATCCAATGATCGTGCCAAAATGGGTGTTGAGCATGCGGAAAGGGCCTAGACCGATAAATCCCAGCATTGCGTTCAAAACGCCGCTTTCGGCCAAAATAACGTACCAAGAAAACGTTCGGACAAGGTAGGACGTGAAAAACGGGATGATGAGCAGAAACACCGCCCATCGACGTATGTTTTCGGACGCGCGAAAGGCCAATGCCCATGCAGCGGGAAAGGCCACCAGCATGGCAATCGTCGCGCTGAGAGAGGCGATGAAAAGTGTGTACCAGTAGCTGTCCCAGAAAAACCCGCGGGTCAGCATGCGTTGCCAGTTCACGAACTCGAACGCTTCGGTCATGCGGTAGTTTTTGACCACGAAAAACGAAATCGCGACCATGAAGAGGACTGGCCCGATGAAGAAAACCAGCTGCCAAATGATAATCGGCAGCCGCCATGTCAGGGCGTAGATGTCAATTTTGCGAGGCGCGCTCAAGCCTGTGCTCCTTGCCTAATGGCGGGCGGCCCTGAAAAGCCGCCCGCATTGCGCCTTTAGGCGTTTTTGTATTCCGACCAGAAGTCGTTCCAGTCCTCAAGCGTTTGCTGCTGCGGGATGTCACGATAGTGAATGCGACCCTCGTTGATCAACGCGATGGGCTCATTCGGCATGCCCTCAATCTGATGGCTTCGGGCGGCTTCGGCCGGGTCCACCTCTTGCAGAAGCGCACGGCCAGCCTTGGTCACGCAGAAGCCAGGATAGGCGACCATCTGTGCCGATTTTACCTGGCCTTCGGGGGACATCATGTACTGGATGAAGGATTTGACCAGATCAGCTTTTGAGCTGCCTTTGCCGATGCAATAGCTTTCAGTGAACTGAATGCCGCCCTCTTTCGGAATAACCGACGCAACTGGCGCGCCATCGCGTTCCAAGACACCCGTAATCCAGTCACCGATGCCGCACATGGCCATCATCTCACCGTTCTTGAGACCGTTGAATGTGCCGCCATAGTCAAAGAACCCGCCAACCTGCGAACGCAGACTCATCGTGGTGTCCTGCACCGCTTGCCATTGGTCATCGTTCAGATCCCAAAGGCCGGCGCCATTGCCGTTCTTCAGGCTCATCATGCCAAGACTTGGCAGGTGCCAGTCAAAATGTCCCACCTTGCCCTGAAGCTCGGGTTTCCAGAAGCCTTCATAGCTGGACGCTTCTTCCGCACTCATGGCCGTGGTGTTGTAGGACACACCGAGGTGCCCCCCGCGCAGGATCATGGAATAGAGAGTGTCGCCGTCCCAATGGCCCGGGAACTTGGTGAAGTCCTCGTGCAGCATATCGTCAAACGGGTAGTCGTTGGCGTCCAGCGGTTCGATGTAGTCAGCCGCGTTGAGCTGCTGCACGAATTCTCCATCTGACAGGATGATGTCATAGGTGCCCGGAGGAGATTGTGCGATCAATGCCAACATATTGTCCCCACCTGCATAGTATTTGGGCACAAACTTAACATTGTTGGCCTCTTCGAACGCCCCAACCATGTCCGGTTCGCCGTGCCCATACCAAGCCAGCATGTTGATTTCCGTTGTCTGCGCCCATGCGCGGCTGACGAACGGCATGGACAATGCCGCCCCCCCGCCAATGCGCAGGACATCCCTTCTAAGCAATTGCTTTGAAATCGTTTTTGATTTGGCCGTCATCTTACTGTCTCCACTGTTGCTCTGTCTGTTTTTGGCCTCAAAACAGCGTCATTTCGATTGCCTGAGGCTTGTGGAGACAAGGTTAGCCAGAATCATGAACTGTAAAAAGTTTATGAATGATATGGATCTATTGAGCATCTTTATGATGCTGTGCAGCAGAACCATCCAAACGCAGGACCGTTTCAATCGTTTTCGTCAATTGCTCTGCCACCAGATTGCCCCAACTTCCCAACCGGGTCTGGCGGTAAAACAATCCGATGCGCAAAGGCTCCAGCAGCGGCAAACCATCCTCGGCTGAAAACTGGCGCATCCCGTCTTGCGTTGTCGGGATGGTCAGGCCGGAAAACCCGAGACCGTCGCGAACGGCATCTTGGACTGCGTCGATATTCGGGCTGGAAAAGCTGACTTTCCATCCACGTTCGACGGTCTTGAGCGCTTCTGCCATGCGCTGCCGATAAATGCAGCCTTCTGGATGAGCGACAAGTGGCAGGGTCTCGAAGTCTTGCGGATCAAGATTTTCGCCACCAACCCAGACCGGCTGTTCACGCCACTGTTGCACAAGGAATTGCGGATCACCGTCGTGATAGAGGGCCACGATGATATCCAATTCATCGCGCAGGAGCGCGTCATGAAGGTTCGTAGACAAATCACAACGGATGGTGAATTCAAGATCATTGTGACTTTGCTTTAGCCGGGTCACTTCGCGTTGCAACATCCGCACGCCGTAATCCAACGGCAAACCCAATCGCAGCTCTGCCTTGTTCTTCTTGCGATCAAACAGCCCTATGGCCAAATCGTTGAGCCTCAGGATCTGTCGCGCATGCATTGCCAACGCCTCACCTTTTTCGGTGACGTGCATGGTTCGCCCTTTTTGGCGGATCAGCTTGTATCCCACCAAATTCTCCAGCCGTTTGATCTGAAGGCTGACGGCGGGCTGCGACCGGTTGAGAAGGTCCGCCGCGTGGGTGTGGCTTTTGACTTCGATCACCGTGACGAAGGTTCGCAGAAGATCGGTCGGAAGGTTTATTGGGGCCATGCAAAACATTGCAATTTCAAATCCAAGGATTGCAAGAATAAATTATGTAAATGGCTGCAGGCCGGCTAAATTCACCGCATGGATAGAACAGCATTCCGAAAGCACTTCAAAACCGTAGGCCCAGTGGTCCTGCCGGTGATCCATGTGCTCGACACACCCCGAACCCTGCGCAATGTCGCAGAGGTGATTGCAGCAGGCGCTGCAGGTTGCTTTCTGATCAACCATGATTTTGAACCGGAACGGTTCCTACCGATCATCTCAGATGTGCGTGCTGCATATCCGTCGCTCTGGCTCGGCGTGAATTTTTTGGCGGTCACAGGCAAACACGCCTTTCCGATGCTCGGAAAATTGTCGCAAACAGGCGTTTTGGTCGATGGATATTGGGCCGATGACGCCTGCATCGATGAACATGGGCAGAACACCGAAGCCCAAGAGATTGCTCGCGTCTACGCCGAGTCTGGTTGGAACGGCATGTACTTTGGCGGGACCTGCTTCAAGAAACAGCGCGAGGTTGCCAAAGAGCATTACGGCAACGCGGCCCGTGAGGCATGTGGGTTCATGGACGTGGTCACCACATCAGGCGTTGCGACCGGTCAGGAAGCGGACCTGAACAAGATCGAAACCTTTCGCAGCGCTATCGGTGAAGCCGCGCTTGCACTGGCCTCTGGCGTGACGCCTGACAACGCCCGTGTCTATAGCGACGTCGATTGCTTCATGGTTGCTACCGGGATCAACGAAACCAACAACTTCTACGACATTCACCCCGAAAAGCTGGCGCGGCTCATGGCCGTGACACGGACTTTGGGAAAAGGAGATTGGATATGACCGATAAAGGCCCACGCGATGATCGCTGGTACCTCAACATCATGGCCCCAAACACCAAGGGCGATAAATTCGCATGGCTGGATCCGACGTCAATCTATATCAACCAGCGCGCTTTCACGGATCTTCTGGATGATCTGATGGCAGATCTGGAGGGCGTGGAGTTCGACGTGGTTGCCGGGCTCGATGCGATGGGCTTTGTTCTTGGGGCAGCGCTGGCTGCACGGGCTAATGTTGGGTTCCTGCCGATCCGCAAAGCTGGAAAGCTCTGCGTGGACACGGACGCAGTCTCATTCGGCAATTACTCGGGCCGCACGCAAGACATGGAGATGCGCCAACCCGCCTTTGCTCCTGGCACGCGGGTTCTGCTGGCCGATCAATGGGTCGAAACCGGCGGCACGATGGACGGCGCGATCCGGTTGGTTGAACGGCAAGAGGGCATCGTTGCGGGCATCGTCGCCATCGCGATTGAGGAAAACGAGCGCACGAACGACTACCGCGCCACGTACCCTTGTATTTCTGCCGTTGTGCAAGGATCAAAATGGCAGGCCGAAAGCAACGCTCAGTCGCTCTCCAGCTTTGGCAACTACCGGCCAGAAATGGCCTTCCCGCGCTAATCCAAGACTTCAAAAGCCAGGCTTTCGGGTGCGACACCGACGCCGTTTACCGGCGTGATATCCTGCGGGCAGGCAGACATGACCGATATCAAATCCATCTCTGTACAAAAATCGATATGATCGCCGGGTTTTGATACAGGCGCTGCAAAATGCGTGGACCCGTCATGTGCCACCGGCACGTTCATCCACACGTTAAAGGGCGCGGGCACCAAGGGTGCCTGCAGGCCTATTGCCATCAACGCCATGCGCAGATTGTCAGCGCAATTGTCGTGATAGCGTTCACACCCGAGCTGTTGGTATCGCGCGTGATCACAGCATGCGATGATCGTGTCATGAACGCCGGGCGATGTGTCCGCGGCGAGCCGCATCATAGGACGACGCAGGTTCGACACCAACCTGTCACCGACTTTGGGAAAGATCGAGCCAAGCGCTGTGTGCAGATGCGCCATCGACAGATGTTCATTCAGGTCCGAGGCGGCAAATGCCCAAAAATCACAGACCTGATGACCGCTGGGATTTATCACACGCAGGGTTTGCCTTGCGGCAACCCGGACGGCAATCCCACAGCGTGCCTCTATCTCGTAGCGGCGTCCGACGTCCGGCGCGCCATCCGGCGAAATCGCCAAGTTCAGACTTTGGTTCGTGCCATCCGGAACATGCGGTGCCTGCATCGAATTTCGACCTTTTGCCAGAGAACAGATCGTGAGGATACGAAGCTCCGCCGAGATGATCCTGATCAGACGCCGACCGTATATTCCCCCCACGCAGGGTAATTGTTCTCCATTGCGAAATCCAGTGCCCCGACGATCTGCTTGGCCAAGGCCAACGCCCTGGAAGGTCGCGGCCTTTCCTTCATTCCGCTGCTCAATACCACTCCGATGTTCGTCAGCTCTGCTTGAGGCCCAGCGTGTTTAGGCTAGTATCCCCGTCATCGAGAACGGGACGGTCGCGAACATCATGAACAAGTATATTCTGGCGACCCTCCTCTTGGTGCTCGGGCTTGGCATCGGGGCATGGGGTCTTTTTGCCCCATCGCAAAACCAAAGCGACAGTCTTGCCAATTCACAGGGCCTGTCCCCTCTGGAATTCTCGCAGGAAAGCCCACTCCTGCTGCCGGGTATTCTTGCAGTGGTGTATGATGCCTTCGGCGAGACCGAGGAGGCGTCGATCTATGACAGGCTGGCCGAAGTGGCGACAGGGCCGGCCCTCGAACAGCTTTATCTCCAACGGGTCGGCGCGATGGCGGGCGGTGGTCTGAACCCCGATCAGGAGATCCACGAGGTAGCCTTGCTGGGCATGAGTGCGCGACCGAGCGGCGACACCGTCGCCATTGAGGCAAGATGGCGGGTTCTTGGCGTTGTCGGGCATTCCGAACACATGCACATGCGGGGCAACGCCTATGCCGCCGATCTGGTCATGGCTGCGGAAGGGGATACTTGGAAGATCACGGGGTTCGATCTCACCGATGTCGACCGTACGGATGCAGGGACATTGGAAATGAATGACGATGCGCCGCCGGGTGCGGAGGACAAGAGTTGATAGCAGCCCGCGACCTGTCCTTTGCCTATCCGCGCGGGGGCTTTGCACTTCGTGTGCCGTCGCTGGACGTGGCGTCGAGCGAACGGGTTGGTGTGATCGGACCGAGCGGAACGGGCAAGACCACGCTGTTGAATCTCGTGGCCGGGCTGGCGCAGGCCGACAGTGGCAGTCTGCACGTGGCCGACACAGACCTATCCAGGCTCGACGATGGCGGACGGTGCAGGTTCCGCGCCCGTACCATCGGCTTCATCTTTCAGAACTTCGCGCTGGTCGATTACCTGAACGCATACGAGAACATTCTCTACCCGTATCGTGTTGGGCTTGGACTGAAGCTGGACAGCGCAGCACGGGCGCGGGCGCAGGATCTGGCCGAGGCCTGCGGCATCGCGCATCGACTCAAAAGCCATCCCGGCGCGCTCAGCGGGGGCGAACAGCAGCGCGTGGCGATCTGCCGGGCGCTGGTGACGCAGCCCGCGCTGATCCTCGCTGACGAGGCGACAGGCAATCTCGATCCGGAAACCAAGGAGGTGATCCTCGACCTGCTCTTCGCACGGGCAGCAGAGATGGGCGCGACCGTTCTGGCGGTGACCCATGATCACGACCTGTTGCCGCGCTTTGACCGTGTGATCGACTTTGCGACGCTGAGGCAGGCCGCATGAACGCGCTGTTTCTCGCCTTCGCCCATCTGCGCTGGACGTGGATGCGCAGCCTTGTCCTGATCGTCGTCGGTGCGGTGATCCTCGCGGTGCCACTGGTCACGCAAACGCTGCTGCGCGGATCGGAAGACGCGCTGACCCGGCGGGCCGAGGCAACGCCGCTGGTGCTGGGCGCGCGGGGCAGCCAACTCGACCTGGTGATGAGCGCCGTCTATTTCTCGGAAGACCGCGCGAACCCCATCACGCGCGCAGCAGAGGACGCGGTCTGGGACAGCGGTCTTGCCTTACCGATCCCGGTGCACACGGCCTTTCAGACCAACGGCGCGCGCATCGTCGGCACCTCGCTGGATTATTTCGACTTCCGCGAGATCGAGGTGGCGCAGGGCCGCCAGTTCGCGATCCTCGGCGAAGCGGTTCTGGGCGCCGAGGTGGCAGAGCGTCTTGGTCTTGGCCCCAGCGACACGGTTGTGTCATCGCCGGAGAACCTCTTTGACCTCGACGGAGTCTATCCGCTGGAACTGCAGATCACCGGTGTCTTGCCGACCACCGGCACTCCTGATGACGAGGCGGTGTTCACCGACATCAAGACCGCCTGGGTCATCGCCGGGATCGGTCACGGGCATGACGACGTGGTGACCACCGATGCCGACGGCAACATCACCGCCAACGCCGCCATCACAGAGTTTCAGCGCATCACGCCCGACAATATCGACAGCTTTCACTTCCACGGTGCCGCGTCGGACTATCCGCTCTCGGCAGTGCTCGTGGTGCCTTACGACACGCGTTCGGGCACCATCTTGCGGGGGCGCTACCTTGCGCCGGACAACCCGGTCCAGATGACCGTTCCCGCCGAAATCATCGGTGGGCTGGTGGACCGCATCTTTCGCATTGCGGCCCTGCTGGATGCCGTGACGCTGATCATCGGGGTCGCGGCACTGGGCGCGATGGGTCTGTCGCTCTTTCTTTCGTGGAGCTTGCGCGCCTCGGAAATGGACACAGCCCGGCGGCTTGGCGCAGGAAATCTCACGATCGTGAAACTTTCTGCCGCCGAGCTCGTGCTTTTGTTTGCAGGTTCGGCTTTCCTTGCTGTTGCCCTAGTTCTTGCCGTGACGGCAAACGGTGACAGGCTGGTCAGCTGGATCCTTGCGCTTTGACGGATTGAACAAGACATCAACCTTTGGAATGGAGACACAGATGAAACCCTTTTTGACAGCAGCGGTCCTTGCCGCAAGCGCCACCGCCGCCACGGCGCATTACGGCATGATCATTCCGTCCGACAACATGGTCAGCCAGGAAGACGGTCGGTCAATCGACCTGTCCCTGTCGTTCTCGCATCCGTTCGAAAACATCGGCATGGTGCTGGATCGCCCCGAATCCTTCACCGTCACCCATGATGGTGAAACAACATCGCTGCTGGACACGCTGGAAGACACGCAGGTGATGGATCACCCCGGTTTCAGCACCGAATACCGCATGGAACGCCCCGGCACCTATGTCTTTGCGATGACCCCGCAACCCTATTGGGAACCCGAGGAAGACGCGTTCATCACCCATTTCACCAAGACCTACGTGTCAGCCTATGGCGATGACGAGGGCTGGGATACGGAGTTGGGTCTCAAGACCGAGATCGTGCCACTGTCAAAGCCCTTTGCGCTTTGGGAAGGCAATGTGTTCCAAGGCGTGGTCCTCTTTGATGGTGTCCCCTCCGCCTATGCCGAGGTCGAGGTCGAGTATTTCAACGAGGATGGCAGCGCAACGGCACCGTCGGACCTGATGATCACCCAGACCGTCAAGGCCGATGTCAACGGTGTCTTCACCTATGCGGTTCCGACATCCGGCTGGTGGGGCTTTGCCGCGCTGACCACTGCGGAAGAGCCGATGCAATACGAAGGCGAAGACAAGGCGCACGAGCTGGGCGCGGTGATCTGGGTCCATTTCGAACCGTGGGCTGCGGAATGATCCGTGCGCTTGCCATCATGCTGAGCATCGCCGTGGCCTTTCCGGCTGCGGCGCATGACCTGCGCGTCTTCGCGTCGGTCGCGGGGCAGACCGTGACCGTGGAGTCGAAGTTCTCGTCCGGTCGCGTGCCGACCGAAGGCGAGGTGCGGGTCCTGACTGCGGACAATGTCGTCGTGATGACACTTGGGATCGGAGCCGGGGGCGTGACCGAATTCGCCTTGCCCGAAGGGGCTGCAGAAAGCGGCCTGATGATCGAGGTCGATGTCAGCGAGGGACATTCGGATTACTGGATGTTGACGCCCGAAGACATCGCCTACGGCAGGGAGTCGAATTGATGCTGGCACGGCTGGTTCTGGTGGCGATCCTTGCGGCCTCATCGGCTGTGGCGCAGGACCGCCCGGTTGTGGCGACCGTCAACTACCCGCTTGCCTGGATGGCCGAACGGCTGGGCGGCGGCGATGTGGACGTGTTGTTTCCCGTGCCCGCTGATCGTGACCCATCCTTCTGGCGTCCCGGCCTGTCTGACATCGCGGCCATCCAGCAGGCCGATGTCATCGCGCTGAACGGGGCCGGGTTTGCCGGCTGGACGACCCGCACATCGCTACCGCGCTCGCGAATCGTCGACACATCTGCGGCGTTCGCGGACACGCTGATCGCCACCGAATCCGTGACCCACAGCCACGGTGCCGACGGCGAGCATTCGCACACCGGAACCGCGAGCTACACGTGGCTGGATTTTGGCCAGGCAGCGCAACAGGCCGAGGCGCTGGCAGCGATGATGGAGCGACGCATCCCTGATCTGAGCGAGACCATCGGGGATGCCCTGCCTCAACTGATGTCGGATCTCGACGCGCTCGATGCCGAGGCCCGAACGATGCTTGCCGCATTACAAGGCACAACGATCCTCGCAACCCATCCGCGCTACCAGTATTTCGCCCGCGCTTATGGTTTGGACATCTCGTCGCTGGAATGGGACGCGGGTGCAGTGCCGACGCCCGACCAATGGCGCGCGCTGCAAGCAAGAATGACCGAGACGGGCGCGCGCCTGCTGATCTGGGAAGCGGCACCACCGGAAGAGGCGATCGCCCAGGCGGATCAGATGGGCCTGCGCTCCGTTGTCTTTTCACCCTTGGCCGGTCAACCTGCGAGCGGTGATTTCCTGGAAATCATGCGAGATCAGATTTCTGTCTTGGCAGCGCAATAGTCCTGTTCAAAGGGATTACCCTTCAATCTTATCTTGCGAGACCGCGTAGCCGCCAACTCCCCAAAACCTCAGCGTCGTGTTCCGCAGCCAGCCCGCCCATCATCCGAATGATGATGCCTTTATCGCGCCACCGTAAACCATTGCGATTGATGAAGATTATCCCGCCCGCTACGCGCTTGTCACTGACCCGGAGCGTTCTTTGCGACTTCGGAAAAAGTGTTCAAGACGCCTCAGTTGCGCCTCGCTCGGCCAAAAATGATCGCTCATGTCACGGCGTCATCTTCGGAGCCGTGAACCAGGCTGAGACAGGACCGCCCGTCGAGAGTCTCGCCGCCAACGTGGATATCAATCGGGTGCGGCGATCAGATTGCGCAGTCACCGTAACTTCCGTCTCGTAGGCCACAGATGCGTACGTGGTGACGGCCCGACCCGCAAATACAATCATCGGGCTTGAGGTCCTGCCGCTGCTTGAGGATGCGGCAGGACCTGCGCCCAGCGTTGGTCTTCGATGGTCAGGTGTCCAAGACCTCCCGCACCATCGCGGCAAGTTCGGAGCGGCGGTAGGGCTTGCCCAGGAAGTTGACGTCGGAATCCAGCCGTCCATGGTGCACGATCGCGTTTTCCGAATAGCCCGACGTGAACAGAACCTTCAGGTCCGGGTGGATC
>JBGRQD010000014.1:0-118166 GCA_041725935.1 Pelagibaca sp. | reverse complement strand
GCACAGATCACCGCCGAGATGACCGCCGAAAGCGAAGGCGCCGGGTCGCTGGCCGAAACCGCCGTGCAGATCCAGCTGGCCGAGGCCGATCTCGCCACCCGCGACATGATGCTGGCCGCCGCCCTCGAACGGCTCGACCAGGCGCGCCGCGACGCCGACAGCCAGGCGCGCTACCTCACCACCTCGGTCTACCCGCTGGCCTCGCAGGACCCAAGCTATCCGCGTGCGTTCGAGAACACCCTGCTGACCTTCCTGGTCTTCTCGGGCATCTACCTGCTCATCTCGTTGACCGCCTCCATCCTCAGGGAACAGGTCGCGAACTAGGGCAAAAATCCCGACTTTGCTGCAGCTGCGAAGGACACGGGTGACAATGCGGATCGCGCGCCCTATAAGGCGCGCGACCCGTTTTTGGCAGAGCAGAGGCCCCCAATGACCACCCTCGTTTTCGGACACAAGTCCCCCGACACAGACAGCACCGGCAGCCCGATCATCTGGGCGTGGTATCTCAACCAGATCAAGGGCGAGGACGCCAAGCCCGTCCTGCTCGGGGAGCCCAACACCGAAGCGGCGTTCATGCTCGACCACTGGAAGCTCGACAAGCCCGAGATCATCTCGGACGTCGCCGCCGATCAGCCCGTCGTCATCGTCGACACAAACAACCCCGCCGAACTGCCGACCGCCATCAACAGCGCCGACATCCGCGCGATCATCGACCACCACAAGCTGGTCGGCGGCCTTGAAACCAAGGGCCCCATCGAGATCCGCATCGAACCCGTCGCCTGCACCGCCACCATCATGTGGAAGATGATCGGCGTCGAGATGGCCCAGGCCCCCACAGGTATCAAGGGCGCGATGCTGTCCTGCATCCTGTCCGACACGCTGGAATTCCGCTCGCCCACCACGACGCAGGAAGACAAGGCCATCGCTTACAGCCTCGCAGAGGATCTGGGTGTGTCGATCCCCGACTACGCGGCCGACATGTTCTCAGCGAAATCCGATGTTTCGGCCTTCTCCGACGCCGAACTGCTGCGTATGGACAGCAAGGAATACGAAATCGAAGGCACCAAGTTCCGCGTCTCGGTGCTTGAGACCACCTCCCCCAAGATGGTGCTCGACCGCAAGGACAGCCTCATGGCCTCCATGCCTGATGTTGCAACCGAGGACGGCGTGGATCAGGTGCTGCTCTTCGTGGTCGACATCCTGAACGAGGAAGCGACGATGCTTGTCCCCAACGATCTGACCAAGACCGTGGCCGAGAAAAGCTTTGGCGCGACCGTGACGGGCGACACCGTTCTCCTTCCTGGCATCATGAGCCGCAAGAAGCAGATCATCCCGAACCTCAAGCTCTGATCCGGCGCAACGCCTGACTCATCACAAGGGGGTGCTGGACGGCACCCCCTTTTTCATGTGACCTGCCTTCACAATTCTCCGGAAAGTTTTGCCATGACCCAGATCATCGACTCCCTCGCCGACATCGCCAACCGATATGACGTCCTGCTCGTCGATCTCTGGGGCTGCGTCCACAACGGAGTCACCGCCTACCCAGAGGCGGTCGCGGCGTTGCGGGGCTTCAGGCAGGGGGGCGGGACGGTGGTTCTGGTCACAAATGCGCCGCGCTCACGTCAGGAGGTGGCCAAGCAGCTTGTCCGCATGAACGTCCCCGAGGACTGCTATGACAGCATCGCCACCAGCGGCGACAGCGCCCGCGCCGCGATGTTTCAGGGCGCGGTGGGCGAAAAGGTCTGGTTCATGGGCCAGCCCTTTGACGAGTCGTTTTTCGACCCGATGGAGCTGATCTCCGATCCGGTGAACATCCAGCGCGTCGATCTGGAAGAGGCCGAAGGCATCGTCTGCTGTGGCCCCTTTGATCCCCTTGCCGACCCGGCGGTGAACCGGCCACAGTTTCTCTATGCCAAGCATAAGGGCCTCAAGCTGCTCTGCGCCAATCCCGACATCGTGGTCGATCGCGGCGAAGTCCGTGAATGGTGCGCCGGGGCTCTCGCCGCGCTCTATACGGAGATGGGGGGCGAAAGCCTCTATTTCGGCAAGCCGCATCCGCCGATCTACGACCTTGCCCGCCGCCGCATCGCCGCTCTGGAGGTCGAGGTCGATCCGACCCGCATGCTGGCCATCGGGGACGGGGTGCATACGGATATCGACGGCGCGATGGGCGAGGATATCGATTCCCTGTTCATCTCGGGTGGGCTGGCTGCGGCAGAGACAAAAACGTCGCATCAACCCGATGCCGAGGCGCTGAACGCCTACCTGGAACGGGAAAAGGCGTCCCCGACCTATACTATTGGCCAACTGCGCTGACGCAGATTTTGCTTGCTTTTCTGCGGCCGCAAAGTAATAAAGTTGCCAGATTGGGCGTGTTTGCTGGTTTTTTATTACCCGCAGCCCCGGACTGGAGTGCGAAATGTTGGATAACCTGCCACGCGGAACGATCTGCATCGAAGACATCGAAATGGGCATGTCGCGTCACCTGCGCAAACAGGTGACCGATCAGGATATCGAGATGTTCGCGCAGATCTCGACCGACCGGAACCCGGTGCACCTCGATGACGATTACGCGCAGGACACCATTTTCGAGGGTCGCATCGCCCATGGGATGCTGACCGCAGGTCTGATCTCTGCCGTGATCGGCGAACAGCTTCCCGGTCATGGCACTGTCTATATGGGCCAGACGCTCAAGTTTCTGGCCCCCGTGCGCCCCGGCGACATGGTCTATGCCGAGGTCAAGGTGGTCGATATCGACATCGCCAAGCGCCGCGTGACGCTGGATTGCCATTGCTCGGTCGATGGCAAGAAGGTTCTGGTCGGCGAGGCCAAGGTGCTCGCGCCCTCGCGCAAGTTCGACTGACCCCGTCACGGGCGAGGATGCGTCGGCGCATCCTCGATTTTCCACTGGTGGAAAATCACCCGCACCAAGCCGGACCGGGGATTGCAACCCCCCCACGCCCCCGCTAACCCTCTGCCCATGAAGATCGTGCGGGACTATCAATTCGTAGCAAGCGCCGACAAGGGCGCGACTGTGGCCATCGGCAATTTCGACGGCGTGCATTCCGGTCATCAGGCCGTGATCGCGCTTGCGCGCGACGCGCTGCCGGACGCGCCTCTGGGCGTTCTCACCTTCGAACCGCATCCCCGTGAATATTTCGCTCCCGACGCGCCTCCGTTCCGGTTGATGAGCGCCAATGCCCGCGCGACCCGGCTGCGCAAGCTGGGGGTCGATGTGCTATACGAATTGAATTTCAATTCCCAACTGGCCGCTCTGACCCCGGAAGATTTCGCAGCGAACGTGATCGCCGATGGGCTGGGCCTGCGCCATGTCGTGGTCGGCGCCGATTTCTGCTTCGGCAAGGCCCGCAAGGGGACTGTCGCTGACCTTGAACGGTTCGGGGCGCAGATGGGCTTTGGCGTCACCGTGGCCGAGCTTGTGACAGCAACCTCCGGGGCCGTGTCATCGACCGCGATCCGCGCCGCATTGTCGGACGGCAATCCGCGTCTGGCGGCAGACATGCTGAGCCATTGGCACCGCATCGAAGGCGAGGTGATCGGCGGCGAACAGCGTGGACGGGAGTTGGGCTATCCCACCGCCAACATGTCGATCGACGGGCTGCATCCGCCGAAATTCGGCGTCTATGCCGTGCTGGTCGATGTGCTGGATGGGCCGCATGCCGGATCCTATCACGGCGCGTCCTCTATTGGCGTGCGCCCGATGTTCGGGGAAAACCGCGCCAATCTGGAAACCTTTCTCTTCGATTTCACCGGCGATCTTTACGGTGCCACCGTGTCGGTTGCCCTCGTCGATTTCCTGCGCCCGGAATTGAAATTCGACAGCCTTGACGCGCTGATCACCCAGATGGACGCCGATTGCCAACAAGCTCGCGCGATCCTGACCGCGCTATGAGCAAAGATCCGATCAAGCGCACCGGACTTGCGCCGCGCTTCTGGGAACGCAAGGCGCTGACCGATCTCAACCCACAGGAATGGGAAGCGCTGTGCGACGGCTGCGGCAAGTGTTGCCTGAACAAGCTCGAAGACGAAGACACCGGCCATGTGGAGCTGACCCGCGTGGCCTGCCGGTTGTTCGACGACAGCACCTGCCGCTGTGCGCAATACGAGATCCGGCACCAGTTCGTGCCGGAATGCATCGTGCTCAAGCCGTCGAATATCGACGATCACGCTTACTGGATGCCCAAGACCTGCGCGTACCGCCTCCTTTGGGAGGGCAAGCCGCTTTACGAGTGGCACCCGCTGATCTCGGGCACACCCGAGACCGTGCACGACGCTGGTGTTTCGATGCGAAACGCCACCGTGCCGGAATTCGAGGTCCATGAAGACGATTGGGAAGACCACATCATCGAGGAGCCGACCTGATGTTTTTTGCCTCCGACAACAGCGGACCCGTGCCGCAGGCCGTGCTTGACGTTATGGCCGAAGCCAATGCCGGACACATGATGGGCTACGGGGCCGATCCCCTGATGGACGAGGTGCGCCAGCGCATCCGCGACCTGTTCGAAGCGCCCGAAGCGGCGGTCTACCTGGCAGCGACGGGCACGGCGGCGAACGCTCTGGCGCTGGCGACGCTGATCGAACCTTTCGACACCGTGTTCTGCACGCCGATGGCCCATATCGAGGAAGACGAGTGCAACGCGCCGGAATTCTACACCGGAGGGGCCAAGCTGACGCTGGTAGACGGCGCCGACCGGATGACGACCGATGCCCTGACGCACGCAATCGAAAGCCAGGGCAACCGGGGTGTGCACGGGCCACGGCGCGGCGCTGTGTCGATCACGCAGGTGACCGAGATGGGCAATGTCTACACGCTGCCTCAGTTGAAGGCGCTGTGCGACGTGGCGAAATCCTACGGTCTGCCGGTACATCTGGATGGCGCGCGGTTTGCCAATGCCGCCGTTGCGTTGGGCTGTAGCCCGGCCGAGATGACCTGGAAGCTGGGTGTCGATGTCGCGGTGTTCGGTGGCACCAAGAACGGGCTCATGGGCGTCGAGGCGGTGGTGTTCTTTGATCCCGCCAAGGCATGGGAATTCGAGCTGCGCCGCAAGCGCGGCGGGCATCTGTTCTCGAAGCACCGCTACCTGTCGGCCCAGATGGCGGCCTATCTGCGGGGCGATCTGTGGAAGGACCTTGCGCAAAAGGCCAATGCCAAGGCCGCGCATCTGCACGAGGGCATCCGGAAGCGCAACGATGTGCAGATCGTGAACGACGTCACCGCCAACATGATCTTTTTCAACGCACCCCGCGCCCTGCACCAGACCTTGCAGGCGGCTGGTGCAAAGTATCATGTGTCCGGCGGGCTGACTGGCGATGCCGACACGCTGCTGCGCGGGCGTCTGGTCTGCGACTGGTCGATCCCCGATGCCGAGATCGACCGCTTTGTTTCGCTGCTGACCACCGCATGAAAAAAGGGCCCCCAACCGGGAGCCCTGACTTGTTAAATTTTGCAAAACTAGGAGAGAGATCGTTCAGTTGTACTGGAACTGCAGTTCGTAACTGCCATCCTCGAACGCGCCGAAAAGGTCCGGCACATCAGGGTGTTCGACGGGTTCACCGGAGTAATCGGCGATGAGGTTCTGTTCCGAGACATAGGCGACGTAAAAGCTTTGTTCGTTCTCTGCGAGCAGATGATAGAACGGCTGCTTTTTCGCGGGCCGGCTGTCTTCGGGAATAGCCTCGTACCATTCCTCGGTGTTGTTGAATTCAGGGTCCACGTCGAACACCACACCGCGAAACGGGTGTCTGCGGTGGCGAACGACCTGGCCGATGTTATATTTTGCGCGTTGTCTGATCATGAGTCCTGTCCGTTGCCACATACCTGCCCGATTTCAGACAAATTGTCCAATTGTCGTGGCGTTTTTTTGGGAAACAGTCTGTGATACATTTCGACACAAGGTTTTTTCGTGTCACAGCAAGGGCTTGCCAACCCGAGCAATTGTGATTTCCACCAAGCCACCTTTACGCTAGACTGCAGGAAATCTGGAAGGCGGGTTAACTGTCTCCGACCAAAAAGCGAGAGGCCCATGAGCAGATTCTTTCGCGCCCTTGTGATTGTCTTGTTGGCGGCCTCTTGTGGAGGCGGCAGCGGAACATCGGCGCCCCGTAACCTCGACGATGCCTGTTCGATCCTGCAGCAGCGCCCCGGATACCTGCGGGCCTTCCGTGCAGCGGAGCGCAAATGGGGCGTTCCGGTGCATGTGCAGATGGCGTCGATGTACCAGGAAAGCAAGTTCCAGTCCGACATCCAAACCCCGTTCCGTTATGCGCTGGGGGTGATCCCGATGGGACGTCAAAGCTCTGCCTATGGCTACAGCCAGGCGTTGAACGGCACTTGGGAGGAATACCAAGCCGACCAACGCAAGTTCCGGGCGCAACGCAACGACATCGGCGATGCCGCGGATTTCATGGGATGGTACATGGCCGAATCGAATCGCCGCCTCGGCATTTCGCTTGCCGATACGCGAAACCAGTATCTCGCCTATCACGAAGGCCGCACAGGGTTTGCGCGGGGCAGCTACAACAGCAAGGCATGGCTCTTGCGGGTTGCCGACGAGGTTGCCGCGCGGTCGGTGCTGTACCAGCGGCAATTGGCAAGCTGCCGCGTCCGTGCATAAGTCCGAAGCGGTCCCATTGTTTCGCACGCGAAACATTGGGACAGGGGCACTGACCCATTAAGGGTTTGTTAAGATTTGATAAATCCCTGTCAGGGCGAAGGATACGCTCCGCCCAGAGCCTGCAATGCGCGAGACAGGATATCCTGATCTGACAGTCCGGCAAGATCGCGTGCGGGTTGCGCGCCGTTGAAACCAATTAGGATTGGCGCGTCGATCACAGGTGCGAGATTGAGCCATTGGATGAACTGGCCCGGTGGCAAACCCGTCTCGGGCGTCAGGATCCAGGTGGCACCCGCATCCCAGAACACTTCGTCAAATTTCAGGTAAAGCTTGTCGAGCAGGCCAAAGCCCAGCCGGTCGATCGCTGTCTGCTTGGCCACGGGCAAGGGCGGCGAGAACGCGATGCGCTGCTGTTTGAGCACACCCAAGGGAACGGTGACGATCACAGCATCGAACCTGCCCAGTGAGCCCGCCTCGGAGGCAAGCTGCACGGAACCGTCTTCGACGCGGATGGACCGCACATCTGTGCCCAGTCGGAGGTCGATGGCAGGGTCTACCCCTCCGAGGATCCGGGCATAGCCACCGGGGAAGAGCCGGTCGTCCCCGCCGTAATCGGGGTCATCCTCGTATGCGGACCAGTTGATCTGGTGTTCGCTGGCGCCGTAATCCTGCTGGATCGTCACCACGTCTTCGAACCAGTCCGGCAGATCGCGAGAACGCAGCCGGCGGCCCCCTTCCCCGCGTGCGATGTAATCCTCGCCGGTGACAACGCTGCGCATGCCTCGGCTTGCGGCCAGCGCCACCAGCGGATTGCCCTCATCCCCGTGCAGCCAGCTTGCGCCCAAATCAAGCGGCAGGCCAAGGCTGTGATCGGTCCAGATGCGCCCGCCGATGCGGTCCCGTGCCTCGAAAAGTGTCACGGTGATCCCGGCCTCGGCAAGGCGGCGCGCGGCAGTCAGACCGCTGATGCCTGCGCCGATGATGGCAACCTCTCTGGATCCGGTCTCTGCAACCGCGTGGGACGTATCGAGACCGCTCTCGTAGGCGGCATGCACGGTGCTGTTGTACTCGGGATGCGTCGCCTCGCCCGCAAAGAACAGACGGCTGCCGACGGGTCTGCCCAGTTCCAGTATTTCCGCGCGGGAAGCAGCACGCGCGATGTAGGAATAGGCACCAAAGCTGAAAGGATCGCGACTCCAGTTGGTGCGCAGATACCCGGACAAAGCCGGCAGGGATTGCGCGGTTGCATTGCGGGGAGCGGTTGCTGCAACCGTGACGGCGGCAGCCACAGTGCTCAGAAGATGGCGGCGATCCATCGCAGCCTTACCGGTTGTCTGTCCGCGCGATCTCGACATTGAACAGGCTGTTGGCGAGTTGCTTGCGCTCCAGCGCGCCCAGAACCACCGTCGTCTGTCCGCCGCTGTCATCGGTGATAATCCATTGACGAAGCTCTACGGGGTCACTGGTGAACTTGAGCTCGATGCTGCCGTATTCGGGATGTTCAGGGTCTTGCGCGGTCACCGTGGTTGCAGTGCCGTCATAGCCATGTGCCACCACCATGTTGGCGCGGCTCAGGTCTACGTTGCGCGCAAGGATCAGCCCCAGCGGCGTTCGGTCGAGCGGATAGGTTTCGGGCTCGCCGCCCAGTTTGCGATCGAACACGAACACCCCGCCATTGTTGGCCATCACCAGCGCCTGTTCCGGCGGGTTGTATTCGAACCGCATCTTGCCGGGGCGGCGCATGTAGAGCGTGCCGGTCGAGATCGTGCCATCGGCATTGATCTGGGTGAACGCGGATTCGGCACTGGTCAGCTGGTTGAGGTAGTTGGACAGCGTGTTCAGCGAAAGCTGCTGGGCCGCGGCCGGAAGGGCCGTCAGCATGAGGGCGGTCAAGAACGCGATGAATCGCATGGGGCAAGATCCTGTCTGCTCGGGTCGGCTTTGACCCTATATGGCAAGCCAGCCCGTGATATGCGATAGTAGCGGGGATTTTTGCCGATCCGGCGTGCCGGGCAGACGCCCGGCACACGTCCAGCCCTATTGCTCCGGCACCAGAATTTCGCGCTTGCCGACATGGTTGGCGGCGCTGACGACGCCTTCCTCTTCCATCTGCTCCACGAGCCGCGCGGCCTTGTTGTAGCCGATGGCCAGCTTGCGCTGGATGTAGGAGGTCGAGCATTTGCGGTCGCGCACGACGATGCCGACGGCCTGATCGTACAGCGCGTCTTCGCCGTCGGTGTTACCGCCGGTGTTCAGGCCCAGCACGGCGTCGATATTGTCGGCCTTTTCGTCATCCGGGCCCTGCACGACACCGCCGACATATTCGGGCGGGCCGTATGCCTTGAGATGGGTGACGATTTCCTCGACCTCTTCATCCGACACGAACGGGCCGTGGCAGCGGATGATCTTGGACCCGCCCGCCATGTAGAGCATGTCGCCCTGCCCCAGCAGTTGTTCGGCCCCCATTTCGCCCAGAATGGTGCGGCTGTCGATTTTCGATGTGACCTGGAAACTGATGCGGGTCGGGAAGTTCGCCTTGATCGTGCCGGTGATGACATCCACCGAGGGGCGCTGGGTGGCCATGATCAGGTGAATGCCAGAGGCACGGGCCATCTGGGCGAGACGCTGAATGCAGGCTTCGATTTCCTTGCCGGCGACCATCATCAGGTCGGCCATCTCGTCGACGATGACGACGATATAGGGCATCTTGACCGGCTGCAGTTCCTCGGATTCGAAGATCGGCTCGCCGGTTTCATCGTCAAAGCCGGTCTGCACGGTACGTTCGAACATCTCGCCACGCGAGAGCGCATCGGCGACGCGGCCGTTATAGCCGTCGATGTTGCGCACGCCCATCTTGGACATCTTGCGGTAGCGGTCTTCCATCTCGCCCACGACCCACTTGAGGGCAACAACTGCCTTCTTGGGGTCGGTCACAACGGGCGACAGCAGATGCGGAATGCCGTCATAGACCGACAGTTCCAGCATCTTGGGGTCGATCATCACCAGACGCAGATCGGCAGGCGTCAGCTTGTAGAGCAGCGACAGGATCATCGTGTTGATCGCGACGGATTTACCGGACCCGGTGGTTCCCGCGATCAGCAGGTGCGGCATCTTGGCAAGGTTGGCGACAACGGGATCGCCGCCGATGTCCTTGCCCAGCGCCAGCGGAAGTTTCTGCGTGCCGTCGCCGTAGTCGCGGGTCGAGAGGATCTCGCGGAAGGAGACCATCTCGCGGTTTTCATTCGGTAGTTCGATGCCGATCACGCTACGCCCGGGCACGGTGGAGACACGCGCGGAGAGTGCGGACATCGACCGAGCGATGTCATCGGCCAGACCGATCACGCGGGACGCCTTGAGGCCCGGCGCCGGTTCGAGTTCGTACATGGTGACGACGGGGCCGGGCCGGACCGACACGATCTCGCCCTTGACGCCGTAATCATCCAGCACCGCTTCGAGCATGCGGGCGTTCTCTTCCAGCGCCTCGTCGCTCAGGTGGTGGCGTTCGATATTGGCGGGGTCCATGAGCAGGCCGAGCGGCGGCAGGTCGTAATCGACCTGCTTGTCCTCGAATTGCAGCTGCGGCTGCGCTTCCTGCTGCGCGCGCTTGGAGGGCTGGATCGGCTTGCGCTGCGGTTGCTGCACGACCTTGCGGGCTTCGGGGACGGGGATCGATGCGGATGGCGTGGGCGCATAGGCCTGCGCCGCGTCGCCGTAATCGTCCCAATCGGTCATGTCGTCGAAGATGTTATCGGGATCATCCTCGTAGGCCGGTTCCTGCGCAAGCGGCTGGACCTGCGGCTGCGGTTGGTAGGCGACGGGCTTGGGTGCGGTGACCGGCGGCTCTGCGCGCAGCGGAGCGGCGGCGCGGGCGGTGACGGGTGGTTCCGGTGGCAGCGCGGCTGTCGGCTTGAAGATCAGCGGATCGGGGCCACGGCCACGGCCCTTGGTCAGCGGTGCGGCGAGGGCCGATGTCACGGCGGGGTTCTGCCGGACGCGGGACTTGATAGCGTCCGCGATCTTGGCGCGCACGCGGTCATCGCCGGGCAGCGCGTCGGGCAGATCGCCCTGTGGAAAGGTCTCGACCAGTTCGGGCTCGGGATCGGCGCGGCGCATGAGCGACGGCATCTTGGAGAGGAAGCCGGTCTTCTGCGGCGCGGGTGCGGGCGCGGTGTAGGGATCGTCGAAAAGGCTGTCTTCGTCGTGATAGGCGGGCGGGGCCTTGGGGGTCACACGGGTCACGCGCGGTTCGGCCTTAACGGCTTCCTGTGCGGCAGCCCACTCGGCGGCCTCGGCCTCTTCCTGCGCGCGCAGGGCGCGGCGTTCGGCAGTCCTCGACTGCAGATCACGGGCCGCGAGCAGTGCGCCGGACGCACCCTTGCCCAGAAGCGACAGCAGCGTGGCATAGACCATGATCACGCCAACGATCAGGAACCGCGCAAGGCGTTTCAGTTCCACTTTTGTGAAGCCCAGAACGAAGGTGCCCATGAGCAGAACGACGCCCCCCAAAAGCAGCATCATCAGCTTGAGCCCGAAGGTGGTGCCCAGCGGCAGGATCGTCAGGACCGACCCCATCATCATGTCCCCGAACAGGCCGCCAAGACCAAAGCTGTGGGTCCATGCGGAGGTTTCGGGCACGCCTGCGGCATAGATGGCGGCCAGCGCCACCCAGATCGGCGCGAAGATCAGACAGGACAGCGCGCGTTCTTCGCCCCGGTGCAGCGCCAGACGTGCGCCCCAGACCAAGAGCACCAGCGCCAGACCCCAGCTTGCCCAGCCGACGATCATAAAGAGAGGTGCGGCAATCGACGCCCCTGCCCGGCCCAGCCAGTTCTGAACGGGGGCATCGGTGGCGGACAGCCAGCTTGGGTCTTGCGGCGAGTAGGAATAGATCATCGCGGCGGCCATCGCCCCCAGCGCCATGAGCACGAAGCCACCAAGCTCCTTGCCCCGCTTCTCGAGTGCAGCCTGCATGTTGCTGTCGAATAGGGGGTCACGCCCCCGCGCCTGATATGCCATCCTTCGCCTCTTTATTGGTCTTCACTGCCATAAAGGCAGTCCCTGATCTGCGTCAGGCCCTGTTCTGTTTCGTCTTTCGGGGCCACCATGGCGACCCGGATATAGGTTTTGCCGGGATTGCCCGCGCCAGTGTCTTGCGACAGGTACGCCCCCGGCAGCACCCGCACACCGGTTTCTTTCCAGAGCTTCAGTGCCGCCGCTTCGCCGTCCTCGACCGGAAGCCACAGGAAGAAGCCAGCCTCTGGCGACCTGTAGCCGGGCACATTACCAAGGATTCGGTCGGCCAGTGCGTATTTCTCTGCATAAAGCGCGCGGTTTTCCTCGACATGCGCCTCGTCGTTCCAGACCGCCTCGGCCACGGCTTGCAGCGGCAGGGGCAGCGGCGTGCCCGCGTAGTTGCGCAGTTGCAGGATGCGTTTCATCGAAGCCGGTCCACCGGCCACGAAGCCAGACCGAAGCCCCGGCAGGTTCGAGCGTTTGGAGAGCGAATGGAAAATCACCACGCGTTCGGGGTCAGCGCCCATCTCATGCGCCACCTGCAACGCGCCGACGGGCGGCGTGTCGCGGTAGATCTCGGAATAACATTCATCGGCGAGGATCTGGAAATCGTGCTTTTCGGCCAGCGCGATCAGGCGTTCCCAATAGTCGCGGTCAGCCACGGCGCCCTGCGGATTGGCGGGCGAACAAATATAGGCCAGCGCGGTGCGGTTCAGCACGTCTTCGGAAAGACCTTCGAAATCCGGCAGATGCCCGGTCTGTTCGGTGGCGTTCACGAAGACGGGGTCCGCCGCGACCGAAATCGCCGAGATCAGGTAGACCTGATAGAAGGGGTTGGGCATCAGAACGGCAGGTTTCGCGCCGTTCTTGGTCTCGGGGCACAGGGCCATGCCGACGTTGTAAAGGCCCTCGCGCGTGCCGTTCAGCGCCATGATCTGCGTGTCGGTATCGAGGGCGACACCGTAGCGCCGCTGCACCCAGTCGCGGATCGCGCCGCGCAGTTCGGGTGTGCCTTCGTTTGGCGGGTACTTGTTGAAGCCAGCCATGTTTTGCGTGAGGATCTCGGAAATCCATGCGGGAAACGCATGTTTCGGCTCTCCGATCGTCATGTGAATGACCGGGCCACCCGGTTCGTGCACGTCCAACAGGGCGCGCAGACGCGGGAACGCATAAGCCGGAAGGTTCGAGAACCGCTCGGGAAACATGCCAATACTGCCTCAGATGGAGGGTCGTTCGCGCCCTCATTGCGTTCAAATTACATAGGCAGGGGCGGCGCGTCCAGAAAAACAGCGTAGAGTTCAGAGCGTTGTGGCTTTCGGGCCAATGCTCAGGACAGCGCCTCTTCGGCCGCGAGACCCAGCCGCAACAGCCGTTTTTCGTCGTGCGGGGCCGCCATGAGCGACACACCGCAGGCGGGAACGCCGGTTGGCAGCGTCAGGGCGCACAGCCCCATCATGTTTCCGATCCGGGTGTTGCGCAAAGTCAGCAGGTTTTCTGTGACATAATAGTCACTATCCGTCATCAACCGATCCACATTCGGCGGCAGGATCGGACAGGTCGGACACAGCACCGCGTCAAACCCGGCGGTCGCGCGCAGATATGTGGCGCGGTACGCGTCCAGCTTGTGCCACGCGGCGACGTAATCGGCGGCGGTGAAATCCTTGCCCGACCTGAACCGCGCGAGGATCTCGGCGAACATGGCGTCGGGATTGGCCTCGATCTCGTCCTTCCAGGTGCCATAGGCTTCGGAGCTGTAGAGGATGGGGGCCAGCGCGATGGCCTGTTCCACTTCGGGGATGGCGATGTCCACGATCTCGGCGCCAGCTTCGCGGAAGCGCTGCACAGCATGGTCGAACGCCCTGCGCGGCTCGTCGCGCAGATCGTCCAGCGCCACTGTGGTCAGCACGGCAAGCCGCGTGCCGCGCATCGATGACGGTGCAAGGTCGATGGCCGGTTCGCCCTTCATGATCGCGAACAGCAGCGCGGCATCCTCGACCGACCGGCACAGCGGGCCAATTGTGTCGAATTTCGCGGCCAGCGGCACTGTTCCTGCAAGGCTGAGCACACCTGTGGTGGTCTTGAGACCGACCAGATCGTTCCACCCGGACGGCACGCGCACGGACCCGCCTGTGTCCGAGCCGATTGCCGCCGGGGCGAGACCAAAGGCAACCGAGGCCGCCGCACCGGAGGATGACCCACCCGGCGCGTTGTCGGGGTTGTGGACATTGGGCGGCGTGGCGGTTTTGGGGTTCAGGCCGAGGCCCGAAAAGGCCAGTTCGCTTTGATGCGTCTTGCCGAGGCAAACCAGCCCCTGATGCGTGGCCGCTTGCAGCACTTCGGCATCCGTATCGGGCGTGCGGCCCTCCAGCAGCTTTGATCCGCTTTCCGTGGCAATGCCGGCGGTGTCGAACAGGTCTTTCCAGCTGATCGGCACACCGTCGAGCGGTGAGCGGCGCAGCTTGAGACGGGCACGTTCCTGCGCGGCGGTGGCTTCGGCAATCGCGCGATCCGGCGTCATGCGGGCATAGATGCGGGCGCCGTGCTCATGCGCTTCGACCGCATCCAGGAAGACCTGCGTCAGGTCGACCGGATCAATCTCGCCCGTGTCGATAACGCGCCCCAGATCTGCGGCTGTCATGCCCTGCCAGTCGCTCATGTGCTGTCTCCCTGCACTGTCGTTTTGCCGGACGGTAGCGGCACAGAAGCGCATGGACAATCCCGCATGCAATTCCATATTTCGGTCCATGAACACATCATCTGATATCCTGATCGTCGGCGGGGGGCTGAACGGCCCGATGCTGGCCCTTGCCGCCGCCCGCGCGGGCCTGTCCAGCACCGTGATCGACGCCCGCCCCGAAGGCGCGCGGCGCAGCGACAATTTCGACGGGCGGTCGTACGCTTTGGCACTGGCCTCCGTACGGATGCTGACCGCTTTGGGGCTGTGGGACGGGCTCAAGGCAAACGCGCAGCCGATGAACGAGATCAAGGTCAGCGACGGGCGCGCGGGCGATGCCGAGGTGTTTCTCGGCCTGCATTTCAACAGCGCCGAGATCGAGGAAGGGCCTATGGGCCATATGCTCGAAGACCGCTATCTGCGCCGGGCGCTGCTGGAGGCGATGACGGCGGAGCCTCTGGTGACGCATCTGGCGGGTGAAACCGTCGTGGATCAGAACGTGACCGCGACCGGTGCACACGTCACGCTGGCGTCTGGCGATATGCTGACCGGGCGGTTGATCGTCGGAGCGGATGGACGGCAAAGCGGCACTGGCCAGCGCGCGGGCATCCGCCGCACTGCGTGGGATTACCCGCAAACCGCGCTGGTCTGTGCGATTGCGCACGAAAAACCGCATGGCGGCGTGGCGCATCAGTTGTTCATGCCTGCAGGTCCGCTGGCGATCCTGCCGCTGACGGGCAATCGGTCGTCGATTGTCTGGAGCGAGCGCAAGGGGCTGGCCGAAGAGATCAACGCCCTGCCCGAGGACGAATACCTAGCCGTGCTGCGGCCCCGTTTCGGGGATTTCCTGGGCGAGATTTCACTGGCGGGTGAACGGTTCACCTATCCGCTGGGCCTGACCATGGCGAATCGCTTTATCGCGGATCGGACGGCACTGGTGGGCGATGCGGCGCACGGAATGCACCCGATTGCCGGGCAAGGGCTGAACGCCGGCCTGCGCGATGTTGCGGCACTCGCGCATGTGATTGGCCACGCGGTGCGGCGCGGTGAGGATTTCGCAAGTCCGCTGGTTCTGGCCCGCTACGAGCAATGGCGGCGGTTCGACACGGCCACGCTGTTGACGGCGACGGATACGTTCAACCGGCTGTTTTCGAACGACAACCCGATCCTGCGGGCAGGGCGCGACCTTGGAATGGCGGTGCTCAATGCGGTTCCGGCCGCGCGACGGACCTTCATCCGTGAAGCGGCCGGGCTGAACGGAGAGTTGCCAGACTTGATGGCGGGATAGGTTCCCGGCGTCTTTGCGGGTGGTCTTGGTGGTCGGAGATCCTCGGGTCAAGCCCGAGGATGACGCTGGAAAAACAACCGTCATCACCGGGCCTGACCCGGTGACCTCTACGGTCAGAGATCCTCGGGACGAGCCCGAGGATGACGGTCACGTCACTGAATCCGCATCCCGTTGGCCAGCACATGCCCCTGCTCGTTGATCGTGAGCGAGGATTTGAGGCTGTCCGGGCTGTCCCCCGGCACGGCGAACATGCTCATCATCATGCGGGCACCCATCGCGTCTTCGCTGGTCAGCAGACCCATCGCGATCAGCTTGTCGATCAGCGCATTTGCGCCCTCCAGCGTCAGGTTCACCTCGCCATTCGGACGCGGGAAGCCACCGAAGGTCTGCAGATCGTCATTGTCAAAGGTGAACGACCCGGTGCCGCCAAGCTTGGCGCCCGCCGCCTCGACCGTCAGGTTCCGGAGCGTGAGAGCATTCAATTCGCCGGGCGTCTGCCCGGTGGCATCGACGCGGGCAATGGCTTCGGGGTCAAAGAGGTTGACGAACGGTGTCACCTGCCCCGTAAGGTCCAGCGCGATCGTTGCGGGATCGCGTGGAAGCGCGGCACCGGGATCAAAGACGTTCCACAGAAGGTCGGACATTTCGAACCCGCGCAGGGTCAGGCCCAGTGCCATGTCCTGGGGCGCGTCGGATTGGGAAATCGGAGCGGTCACGTTGAACGCGCTTTCGGCCATGCTCAAATTGATCGGAAGGGGCACCTCTGGCCCCGACAGGCTGAACGCCTGATCGGTCGCCGCCACGTCATAGCGCAGCGCGTTGCCATCCATCGCGAATTCGAGTCGCACCGTTCCGCTTTGGGTGGTGCCTGACGAGGTGCCCGCGCTGTCGGTGACGGCAAACTGCATTTCCCCGCCGTCGTAGCCCATCGCACCGGTGGCCGAAAATCCGCCCGCGGCAAGGCTCTGCGGATCGTTCGGGTCGAACCCCTCGGGCAGGTTGGCCGCGCTGGAGACAAAGAGCCCTGACATCCCGCCCGACACCAGCCCCGCTTCATCGGTATCGGGATCGTTGAACGCCATGTCATAACTGGCCGCAGCCGCCTGAACGTTCTGGGTGATCTGCGTGCCTTGGGCCGTAGCGGTGACCGTTGTGCCGGTCACATCGTCCATCACGAAATCGAACCGCGCCTCTTCACGGCCAATCACCGTTCCGTCGACCGTCAGCGCGGCCAGCGAGATGGCCAGCTGGTTGGCGTTGTAGGCATAGGTCATGTTGCCCGGGTCACCGGACACGACCACTTCGAGGCTGTCATTGGTATAGGTCAGGGCCATGTTGACCGCTTCTTCCCCTTCGGGCGCGGCGTCGATGGTGATCGGCACGGTCGCGGGGAAGCTCATGGACACAGACCCGTCATCCCTTTCGGCAAGGGCGATGGTGTCCATCGTCACTTCGACCGTCGAATTCTCTTCGGGCGCGACGATCCGCAGCACCACATCGGTCACATCCAGACCGCCACTGGTCGCGGTTTCGGTCGCTGTGACGGAATAGCCAAAGCCCTGCATGGCGGATTCAAGACCGTCCCAGACCTGCTGGGCGGTGAGATCGGCAAAGGCGGGTCCGCCGGCCAGTGCAAGGGCGAGCGCGGAACAGGATGACAGACGTGAAATGCGGCGCATGATTATATCCTTAAGGTCAAATTCCCACTCCCAGCTTCAACCTCCTGTCCGGCAGGGTCAAGTGGGTGGACCCCGCGTCATGTCCGAAGTAGCACTGCTGTGAACATAACGGAGGGCATCGCATGACCGATCTATCTGGACGTACCGTTCTCATCACTGGCGCCAGCCGTGGCATCGGCGCAGAGGCCGCGCGGGTTTTCGCCGATGCCGGGGCGAATGTCGCGCTGATCGCGCGCACGGCGGACGGCATCGCGGATCTCGCGGGCGAGATCGGGGAACGGGCGGTGGCCATTCCCTGTGACATCAGCCGCTACTGGGAAATGGCGCAGGCGGTCGAGAATTGCGTCACCGCGTTCGGTGGGCTGGATATCCTGATCAACAATGCGGGTGTGATCGAACCCATCGCCCGGATGGAGGAGGCCGATCCCGATGGCTGGGGTCAGGTGATCGACATCAACCTCAAAGGCGTGTTCCACGGCATGCGCGCAGCACTTCCGGTGATGGAAGATGCGGGCGGTGGCACGATCCTGACCGTCAGTTCGGGTGCGGCGCATGGCCCGGTCGAGGCGTGGTCGCATTACTGCGCGTCCAAGGCCGGGGCGGCGATGCTGACAAAGTGCCTGCACAAGGAAATGGCCGACAAGGGCATCCGCGCGATGGGTCTGTCGCCCGGCACCGTCGCCACCCAGATGCAGCGCGAGATCAAGGCAAGCGGGATCAACCCGGTGAGCCAGCTCGACTGGTCCGATCACATCCCCGCCGACTGGCCCGCCAAGGCGCTGCTGTGGATGTGCGGCCCCGAGGCGGATGGCCATCTGGGCGAGGAAATCTCGCTCAGGGACGAGGCGATCCGCCAGAAGGTGGGCCTGCTGTGATTGAGGTTCAATACGACGGCGCGCTCTGCGTGCTGACCATCGACCGGACGGACAAGGCCAATTCGCTGACCGCCGACATGCTCGAAGCGCTGTGCGTCGGTGTCGAGGAGGCGCGCGGCGCGCGGGCTCTGATCCTGACCGGCCGGGGCAAGGTGTTTTCCGCCGGAGCCGATCTCGAGGCGGCGCGGGCGGGGCTGGCGACCAGCCCGCTCTGGGAACGGTTGTCCGGTGCCATCGCGCGGCATCCCGGCCTGACCATCGCCGCCCTGAACGGGACAGCAGCCGGAGGTGCGATGGGCATGGTGCTGGCCTGCGACCTGCGCATCGCGGTGCCGGGCACAAAGGCGTTTTACCCGGTGATGAAGCTGGGCTTTCTGCCGCAACCGTCGGACGCCGCGCGCTTGCAGGCCCTTGTCGGGCCGTCTCGCGCCAAGATGATCCTGATGGCGGGGCAGAAGATCGAAACCGAGGTGGCGCTGACGTGGGGGCTGATCGACGAGGTTGTGGGACCCGACGACCTGATGGTCCGGGCAAAAGCACTGACCGAAAATGTCTGCGGCGCAACGGCAGAGCACACCCGCGCCATCAAGGGGCTGATTGCGCAGAGTTTGCCCTAATCACCTTGACCAGACCCCGTGGCTTCTTAGGTTGGCCGCACCGCAGCAAGGAAGGAGCGCCCCATGGCCCAGAATCTGCACATCGTCTTTGGCGGAGAACTGGTGACGCCCTCGGAGAACGTGTTCAAGGACCCCAAGAACATCCATATCGTCGGGATCTTCCCGGATCGCAAATCCGCCTATGACGCCTGGAAGACCGAGGCACAGCGCACTGTGGACAACGCGCATATGCGCTATTTCGTGGGAGATTTGCAGCAGCTGATGGATGCGAGCACGCCGGACCCGGAAGCGCAGGACTGACCATTTGGTGCGCAGGCCCTTCAGTCTGACCGCCTATCTGGCGCTGGCACGGGGCTCTGACCGCCTGACCGCCGAGGCGACGCAATGGCCTGCGCGCCCCTTGGGGCCGATCCTGTGGCTGCATGGCGACACGCGGGCACGGATCGAGACCCTACTGACACTCATCAAACGCCTGAGGGGTCAGCGCGACGACTTCGCGTTGTTGCTGACCTGCGATTCGATCCCGTCCGACGGGCTGGAGGTCGATGGTCACAAAGTCAGCGCACCGCCTGCCGAAACCCTGAGCGATGTGAGCCGGTTCCTGGATCATTGGCGCCCCGACATTCTTGTCTGGGCGGGCAACGGTTTGCGGCCCGCGCTGATCCACGAGGCCGCAATGGCGGGCACACATCTGCTTTTGGCCGATGCCGCCGATGCGCCGTGGCGGCAGCCGTCCAGCCGGTTTCTGCCCGATGCTTCGGCGGGTGCGCTGAGCCTGTTTCACCTGATCCTCGCACAGGACAAGAAATCCGCAATCCGCATGCGACGGCTCGGTGTGCCGGATGACCGGATCGAGGTCGCCTCGCCGCTCGAACCCGAGGTCTTTCCCCTGTCGAGTCATAATGGCCTGCACGAAGAGCTGAGCGCCATTCTTGCCGGACGACCGGTCTGGCTGGGCGCCTATGTCCAGCGGGACGAGGCAGATGCTATTCTGCGTGCGCACCGGCGGGCGGCCCGGCTGGCGCATCGCCTGCTGCTGGTGATCGTCCCCGCCGACCCCGAAGACGAGGCATTCATCGCGGAGCAATGCCTCGAGATCGGGTTGCGGCTGGCGCGCTGGGAGAATGGCGAGATGCCGGACGAGAACACGCAGGTTCTGCTGGCCGGGGACGACAGCGAACTGGGCCTTTGGTACCGTGTGTCGCCGCTGTGTTTCCTTGGCGGATCATTGGCCGGCAGGACCGGCGGGCAATCCCCGATGATGGCCGCAGCGCTTGGGTCCGCGATTCTCTACGGGCCGAATGTGGGGCGGCATCTGGAAGCCTATTCGCGGCTTGTCGCGGCGGGGGCTGCGCGGATCGTCAAGGACATGGAATCGCTCAGCGCCGCGGTGTCGCACCTGATCGCCCCGGACCGCGCGGCGGCAATGGCGCATGCGGGGTGGAACGTGGTCTCTGCCGGGGCCGAAACTGCCGACCTGGTGCTTGGCCAGATCAACGAATGGCTGGATTCGCTGGAGAGCACGCGATGAGGGCCCCAATCTTCTGGGATGCACCACCCGATGCACCGGGTCTGCGGGCGCGGCTCTTGTCGCCTCTGGGTGCAGTCTATGCAGCCCTGACGGCGCGGCGGCTGCGGCAGGGCATGCCGATGCGCGTTGGCATTCCGGTCATCTGCGTGGGCAACGTAAATGCAGGCGGCACCGGCAAGACGCCCACGGTGATCGCGCTGATGCAGATGCTGTCGGATATGGGCAAGGCCGCGCATGTCGTCTCTCGCGGCTATGGCGGGTCTCTGGCAGGCCCGCTGCAGGTCGATCCCCGCCGTCATACGGCCGACCAGGTCGGGGACGAGCCGCTGCTTCTGGCGGCGTTCGGCACGGTCTGGGTCGCCAAGGACAGGGCGCAGGGCGCACAGGCGGCCAAGGCGGCGTGTGCCGAGGCGATTCTCTTGGATGACGGGTTGCAGAACCCGAGCCTTGCCAAGGATCTGTCGCTGATCGTGGTCGACGCGGCGCGCGGTTTCGGCAATGGCAGGTGCATCCCGGCAGGCCCGCTGCGCGAACCGGTGGGCGCGGCCATGGCGCGCGCCGATCTTGTGCTGTCCATCGGTTCGCATGAGGCGCAGGTGCAGTTCACCGGCATGTGGGGCGACCATATCGCCCTGCCCCATCTGACCGGGCAGCTCTTGCCCTTGCAAACCGGGATGGATTGGGACGGGCTGCGCTGTCTTGCCTTTGCCGGGATCGGTCATCCGGAGAAGTTCTTTCGCACGCTGCGCGACCTCGGGGCCGAGATCGTCGAGACCCGCGCGCTGGAGGATCACCAGCCGCTGACCCCCGCGCTTTTGACGCGGCTGGAAAAAGACGCAAAGGCCGTCCGTGCGCAGCTTGTCACCACGGAAAAGGATGCGGTGCGGCTGCCGCAAAGCTACCGGACGAAGGTTCTGACCCTGCCTGTGCGACTCAGCCTGTCGGATGACACCGTGCTGAAAGACGCTCTGCGCGCCCTGTTCGACTGACGGATCATTCCGCCGCGAGCGGCATGTCCTCGGCCTGCCCGGTGGCTGCGATCTCGGCGATCACGCTGCGCAGGAGCTTGCGGAAATTGTGAAAATTGGCGTTGGGGCGGATCGTGCGTTCATCCATGTAGATCGACCGGTCGATCTCGATCTGGATCGCGTGCTGATTGCGCGACGGACGCCCGTACGCCTGCGTGATATAGGCCCCGGCAAACGGCGTGTTGCGTGCCACGATCAGACCTGCATCACTGAAGGCGGCCTCGATCTGATCGACAATCGCCTGGCTGGCAGACGCACCAAAGCGGTCACCCAGAACGATCTGCGGACGCCGCGCGGTGGACTTGGCAACACCGTCGAGCGCCTCGTGCGGCATGGAGTGGCAATCAACCAGCACCGCCTCGCCAAAGCGGTCATGCGCCTGCTGGATCAGCTTGCGCAACTGGCTGTGATAGGGATGCCAGAACTGCGCGATCCGGCGTTCCGCCTCGGCCAGAGGCAGTTTGCCCTGATAGATCGGACGACCATTCGCCACGACTCGCGGCACCACACCCAATCCTGACGCAACGCGCGGGTTGTGGGTCTGGCGGCGCACGCCTTCGATCAGGGCGGGATCCAGTTCTTCGGCAGAGCGGTTCAGGTCGATATAGGCGCGGGGCGCGCCCGCCTTGATGAACGGCGCACCGAATTGCGGGGCGCAATCGAACAGGCGGTCGACAAACGCATCCTCGGAAGACCGGATCGTCACCTCGTCCAGAGCGGTGTAGCGCATGAAGTTCCAGCTGTAGTCGCGGCCGGAATGCGGCGACGCGAATACCACCCGCGAGGTGTGGGCTTCAGGCTGGACAAGGTGGTATGCAACTTTTGGCATGGGCGCTCCGTATGTCCCATACATAGACTGATTTTTTCTGTGACCAAAGCCCTTGATCCCGGTTCCGACTCCTTTTATAGACCGCTCCACCGGCGCGGCTTGACGCGCCCCTTTTATTTGGGGCACGTGAATCGAACCGGGTCAAAGGGCGATTAGCTCAGTGGTAGAGCACTTCGTTGACATCGAAGGGGTCACAAGTTCGAACCTTGTATCGCCCACCATTGAATTCGCCGTCTCGGGCTCCTGTTCGGGACATCCGCAACCAAGAAGGCGCTCGCGCGCCGCGATAAGAGGAGAGACCACATGAAGGTCAAGAACTCGCTTCGTTCGCTGAAGAACCGCCATCGCGACTGCCGCGTTGTGCGCCGTAAAGGCCGCGTCTACGTCATCAACAAGACGCAGCGCCGGTACAAGGCCCGTCAGGGCTGAGCGGAAATTGCAGGTAGTGCGGAAAAGCCGTCCCTTGGGGCGGCTTTTTTGTTTGGGTCAGGCCTGGGGCACCGGATGAGTGACGTGCGGTCATTCATGCCACAATGACAATAAGCGCTCAGCGCCCTAACGTCCGCGCATGACACCCAAGATCCTTGCGACTTTGCCCGGATATACGCGCAACCTGCTTGTTCAGGACGCGATCGCCGGCGTCACGGTTGCGATGGTGGCGCTTCCGCTCAGTCTTGCGATTGCCATCGCGTCGGGTGCAGACCCCGCCAAGGGGCTTGTCACCGCAATCATCGCCGGTTTCCTGATCTCGCTTCTGGGAGGCAGTCGGGTTCAGATCGGTGGACCAACCGGGGCGTTCATCGTCGTGGTGTTCACGATCATCGCCGAACATGGCTATGACGGTCTGATCATGGCCACCTTCATGGCGGGGCTGATCCTTCTGGTCGCCGGGTTTTTCCGAGCCGGAAACCTCATCCGGCTTGTGCCCGAAGCGGTCATCAACGGGTTTACCATCGGCATCGCCATCATCATCGCGACAAGCCAGCTCAAGGATCTGTTGGGGTTGACCGTGGACGAGGTGCCGCCCGAGTTCCTGTCCAAGATCAACGTGCTTTGGGACGCGTTACCGACGGTTTCGACGGCGTCGGCGCTAGTCGGTGTCGTCACGATGGGTCTGATCGTGCTCTTTCGCCGTGCCGCGCCGAAACTGCCGGGGTTGATTGTTGCGGTCGCCTGCACCTCGGTCCTGGTGATGCTCGCCGATCTGCCGGTCGACACGATCCAATCCCGGTTCGGCGCGTTGCCCGACAGCCTGCCAAGACCGGCGCTACCGGACATCGGTTTTTCGCGGGTCGTCGAACTCCTGCCCTCCGCTCTCATCATCGCGTTTCTCGCGGGTGTGGAATCCCTGCTGTCGGCCATGGTGGCAGACCGCATGATCGCGGGGCATCATCGACCCAATGCCGAACTGATGGCGCAAGGCGCCGCCAATATCGGATCTGCTCTCTTCGGCGGGATGCCCGCAACCGGAGCCATTGCGCGGACCGCGACCAATATCCGCGCCGGTGGCAAGACGCCGGTCGCCGGTTTGATCCACGCGGTGACGATCCTTTTCATCATGATGTCCGCGTCAGGTCTGGTTGGCTACCTTGCCATGCCTGCACTGGCCGGGCTCTTGATCCTGACGGCCTGGAACATGAGCGAACCGCACAAGTGGCGCGGCTATCTTGCGGAAAGGACGTCCGACATTTTCCTGCTGTTTTTGACAATGGGTCTGACGGTTTTTGCAGACCTGACAGTGGCCATTGGTGTCGGTGTCGCGTTCGGTCTGGCCTTCCGACTGCACCGCCGCAATGCGCCCGCGTCGGATTGGTCCGATCCGGACCGTTGACCCGGTTAGCCAATTCGTGAAAAACGCCGTATGGTCACCGTAAAGTGCGGGACAACGGCAGGGAGGCCGACATGTCATCTTCTGACGAAGACAAGGTTTCAGGCCGCCTGAACGGAGAACAGGGCGAGCCGGACAAGACCGACAGTCTGCTGGAACGGCTGCTTTACATGATCCTGATCGCCATCATGATCTCGGTGGCACAGACGGTTCTGGGGGTGATGACGGTCATCCAGTTCGTCATCATGCTGGTGAACAACAAGCAGCCGAACGAGCGGCTCGCGGAGTTCGGCACCGACCTAGGCATCTGGATCGCCAAGGCCGCCCGCTACCAGACCGCGGCCAGCTCCGTGAAGCCCTGGCCCTGGACCGAGCTGGACTGAACCTCAACGCAGGATCGCATCCGCCATCAGCCGCACCACGGTCGCCTGATCGAGAAAGCCCGAGACCCGGAGATTGCGTGCGTCCTGATAGCGCCGGATGGCGCGGCGGGCATCCTCGTCGAACGTGCCATCCACCGCGCCCGGTTGCAAACCAAGGTCGGCCAAGCGCGCTTCGGCTAGTCGGCGGGCCGCGTCATTGAGACCAAGCGCAGCCTCGTCGGCCTCTGCCCGTTCCTGAAGCGCGATCTGCTCGGAATTGTTGTTGAAATACTCGATCCGGGCGCGCGCTTCTTCGACGAAGGCTCCGTTGGGACGCTCCGCCAGATAGGCGCGGTAGCCCGCCTGCGTGTCCTGTTCGCGGGCTTCCTGCCAGCGGCGACGGTCCTGATCCTCGGCCTGAGCGCGGCGCTGCTCTTCGATGGCGTCCAGCCGGTCCTGCGCCTCTTCGGCATAGATCCCGCCCGGGAAGCGTCGGAGATAGGCACGGAACCCGGCCTCGTCACCCTGTGCGCCGGTCTCGGACCAGAAGGTGCGGTCCTGCCGTTCCAGCTGCGCCTGTCGTTCGCGGGCCTCTTCCTCAAGCTCTGCGGCACGGCGCTCGGACTGCGCATCCAGCCGCGCGATCTGATCCGCACTGAGGTATCCCGAGGCGGGAATGCCGTTTTCGGTCTGCCACGTCGTCACCGCGCTGCGTGTTCCACGGCCGAAGATCCCGTCGATGCCCCGCGTGTTGTATCCCAAGAGCGACAGGTCGCGCTGGATCTCGCGTCGCGCATCGCGGGACAGGGACAGCGCCTCCTCGGCCTGTTTCTCGCGGAAGAACGGTTCTGCGCGGATGCTGGTCAGACGTTGCCGCGCTTCGCTCGCAAATTGGCCTTCGGGATAGGCTGCGAGGTAGGTCTCATATGCAGCTTCGGTGTCGGCCGACGCGGCCTCTTGCCATGCGGCGGAATCGGCGGCGCTTCTGTCATCTGTCGCCGGGGTCTCGTCGACTTGGGGCAGTTCCACATCGGTGCCCTGAAACAGCGGCAACTCACGCGGCACAAAGCCCAAAAGGCTGAGCCCGGCTGCGCGCGCAACCGGCAGCACATCGTCCCCGGTCGCGTCGGAAAGTTGGCTCACAAAGCGCGCGGCGGTCTCGGCAGGCCCGATGGCCACGGTGACGCCTTGGGGTATGTCACTTGACGGCACCGTGACCGACAGCCCTGCGGCCACATCCGTTTCGATCTCGACCTCGCCCAGCACGATCAGGGCGCGACCGGGATAGGCCGCCGCCACGGCATAGACTGCATCGAGTGGGAAACCCTCGGTCAGAACGGTGTTCAAGGTCAGGGGACCGGTTCGGTCAGCGGGCAAGAGATAGCTGCCGGCAACGGTCGACACGATTTGCCCCGTGAGGACAATGCCCACATCATCTGTGGTCGCGTCCAACCCGTCCAAGAAGCTGCGGAAGGCCTCGCGCATTGCGGTGGCATCAGTCCCGGTGGCCATGCTCACCTCTGCCCCGCGCGCCTCGAAGGCGGCGGTCACATCCGCCAGGTCGGTGTTGCGAGTCAGGCGCTGCAACAGACCCGGATCGCCGTTTCCGATGATCAGCAGATCGCTGTTTGCCCAGACCGGACCGGTCAAAGCCATCGCCATAGTTGCAGACAGTGCCAAGCGTTTCATATGAGACTCCTCCGTCGTTCCGGAGAGTAACGCACGAAACGGCAAAGTTATCCAATAACCCGCAAATCAGTCGTAGACGCGGGCGTCCTCGATCACCAGACCGTCCCGCGGCAAGGCTCCGGGCGGAACCAGTTCGACCCGGCCCTTGAGCTTGAGTGTCTCGACGATGCTAGGCTCGAACCGCGCGGCGTCGTCTGTCGCGGTTTCGATCCGCACGGTCATCACGTCCATCTCGCCATCGCGGCTGGCCACGACGCGGGCGCGGTCGATCTCGGCATGTTTGGCCACGAGGGCGGCCACCTGTTCGGGGCGGACGAACATGCCCTTGATCTTGGTGGTCTGGTCGGCCCGGCCCATCCAACCCTTGATCCGGGCATTCGTCCGGCCACAGGGGCTTTGGCCCGGCATCATCGCGCTCAGATCGCCCGTGGCAAAGCGGATCAGCGGGTAGTCGGGGTTGAGCGACGTGACCAGCACTTCGCCGACCTCGCCCATCGCAACCGGATCGCCGGTGCCGGGCGTGACGATTTCCACGATCACCCCTTCGTCGAGGATCATGCCCTCCATCGCAGGAGATTCGTAAGCGATGTGGCCGACATCGGCAGTCGCATAACATTGCAGGCAGGAAATTCCGCGATCTATGTACCAACTGCGCAGCGATGGGAACAACGCCCCACCCGAAACAGCCGCCTTGACGATGCCAAGCGTGACACCCATCTCATCGGCCTTTTCGAGGATCACCTTGAGGTAATCCGGCGTGCCCGCATAGGCCGTGACACCCACATCATGCGCCGCCTGCACCTGAAGTTCGGTCTGGCCGGTGCCCGCAGGCAGAACAACCGCGCCCACAGTGCGCGCGCCGTTCTCGAAGATCATGCCCGCCGGCGTCAGGTGATAGCCAAAGCAGTTCTGCACGATATCGGTGGTGCCAAAGCCTGCCGCGTGCAGGAAGCGGCCCATGCGCCACCAGTCGCGGGTCACACCGCCGGGTTCATAGATCGGTCCCGGCGACTGGAAGATATGCGCAAGGTTCGACACCGGCAGCCCGCCGAACGGCGGCTTGTCTTTTTGCCGCTGGCTCAGATCGGATTTGCGCAGCACCGGCAGTGTTGACAGGTTCGACAGGTCCGACAGAGGATCAATGCCATGCGCGGGCAAGAGCGCGTTGAGCGCCGCAAGCTGATCTGCCGCGCGTTGGTCGGCGCTTCGGGTTTCCAGATCGTCGAAATGGGAAGTCATGGCATTCGGCCTTGTGTGATCGGTTCAGAGGGGGACGGCGCGTTACGCCAGCCAGCGCTTGCGGCGGCGATAGCTGCGCACGTCTCGAAAGGATTTGCGGCCCTCGTCGGACACGCCCAGATAGAATTCCTTGACGTCCTGGTTCTCGCGCAGTTCGGACGCGGGGCCGTCCATCACGACACGCCCGTTTTCAAGGATGTATCCCTGATGGGCATAGCGCAGCGCGACATTGGTGTTCTGTTCGGCCAGAAGGAAGGACACGCCTTCGTTCTCGTTCACCGATTTCACGATCTCGAAAATCTGTTCGACCAGCTGCGGCGCAAGGCCCATCGACGGCTCGTCCAGCAGGATCGTCTGGGGCCGCGACATCAACGCGCGCCCGATCGCGGTCATTTGTTGTTCACCGCCCGAGGTATAGCCCGCCTGGCTTTTGCGGCGTTCCTTGAGCCGTGGAAAATAGGAATAGACCAGTTCGAGGTCGTTCTGGATCGCCGCCTTGCCATCCTTGCGCGTATAGGCGCCGGTCAGCAGGTTTTCCTCGACCGTCAGGTGGCCAAAGCAGTGGCGGCCTTCCATCACCTGGATGACGCCCCGCTTGACCAGCGCGGCCGGATCCAGGTCCTGCACCCTTTCGCCTTGGTACATGATCGACCCCTTGGTGACCTCACCGCGTTCGGAATGAAGCAGGTTGGAGATGGCCTTGAGCGTAGTGGTCTTGCCCGCGCCATTGCCCCCGAGAAGTGCTGTGATGCCGCCCTTCTTCACGGACAGGCTCACACCTTTCAGAACGAGGATCACGTGATTGTAGATCACCTCGATATTGTTGACCTCAAGCAGGGTCTCGCTTGTGCGTGTGGCGTCCAGCATGATTTTACCAAGTGATAAAATTTCAGGGAAGCCCCCGGCGACAGTCAAAGCCGCCGGGGAACAGGTGCGGTCTTAGTTGCTGACCGAGCACTCTTCGTTTCTGTCCCAAGGCGCGTTCGAGGTCGCATATTCCTCGGCTGCGTTCTGGATCAGGTCTGCGTAGGCATCGACGTTTGGCATGATGAGATCAGATGCCTTGACGAACTTGGCACCGTCCCATTCGAGCATCCAGCCACCCGAGTGACCGGTGTGGTTGGCGCAGGAGGTCGAGAACGGCGGCACCATGCCTTCCATGCCCAACTCCACAATGCGTTCCTGGGTCAGGTTGATGTTCTCGAGGCCCCAACGCAGCTGCGTCGCGTCGATGTCAGCCGTGCCGAAATTTTCCTGCGCGTTCTTGATGCCTTCGGCGAGGATCGCCGACA
Source organism: Pelagibaca sp. (assembly GCA_041725935.1). Classification (GTDB taxonomy): domain Bacteria; phylum Pseudomonadota; class Alphaproteobacteria; order Rhodobacterales; family Rhodobacteraceae; genus Marivita. Next base: position 89,587 of record JBGRQD010000014.1, on the reverse strand, counting down.
TCACGAGACCACGGCCGTAGAACACGCCCTGCATCTCTTCTTCGTTGGTCTGGCTCAGACCCGCGTCGATGACATGCTCCCTGATCTCTTGCATCAGCGGCGCGTCGAGGTTCGGGAAGGACCAGGAAATCGACTTGTAGCCCTTGCCCTCTTCACCGACGAGCTTCAGGTCCGCATCGTGACCGGCCCACCAGACGCCGACGAAGTTCTCCATCGGGAATTTGGTTTTGACGGCTTCGGTGATGGCACCGGCGTTCATCGCACCCCAACCCCACATCACGACATAGTCGGGACGCTCACGGCGGATTTGCAGCCACTGAGCGGATTGGTTCTGCATTTCGTTGAGACCGACCGGGATCGGCAGCAATTCAAAGCCCTTGTTCTCGGCGTGCATTTCCATGACCGGAATCGGTTCCTTGCCGAAGGGGTGATCCAGATGCAGGAACGCGATCTTCTTGCCCTCGAGCGACCCACCTTCGCTTTCGAGGTACTGGACAATCATATCCGCACCATCCCAATAACCAGCAGGCATGTTGAACGCCCACTGGAACACGGTGCCATCGGCCATCGGCGAGAAACCATAGCCCGGCGCGAGAATGGGGATCTCGTCGACGTTGGTCTTGGGCAGAACCTGAAGCGTGATGCCCGTGGACCAGGGCTGCGTCACGATCGCCTGGCCCTTGGTCTTTTCATAACATTCGACGCCCTTTTCTGTGGAATAGCCGGTCTCGCATTCCTCGAAGTTGATCATTGCGCCACCAATGCCGCCATCGCGCTGATTGAGCATGGTCATGTAATCCGCCTGACCGTTCATCAGCGGAATCCCGGTGGCCGCAAAGGGCCCGGTCCGGTAGGCGAGGTTCGGTGTGTACAGCTCCTGTGCAACGGCTGCCGTGCCGATCACGGTGCCAAGCGCTGCTGCTACAGCCAGTTTGGTAAAGTGTTTCATGGTTGTCCTCCCATTGGAACGTTCATGTGTTTTCGGTTCTTGGTCTTGGGCCGTCCCCCGCCTCAGTGCGGGAAGGGCCAGATGATGAGTTTTTCACGGATCAGACGCCAAAGCTGGTTCAACCCGTGCGGCTCGATGATCAGGAAGAAGATGATCAGCGCCCCGATGATCATGACATTGATGTGCTCGATCATCGCGGATTCGATGCGGAAGCCCTGCAACTGTGCATAGCCATAGATCAGCGTCACAGCGCCAAAGCCGATCGCCGCCCCCATGCCCCAGAGGTTGCGCGCGACACCGAAAAGGAAGGTCGCCGCCGCAATCAGCGCGATCAGCAGAATGGCCGATCCTGTGGACATCTCGAACACCTGCGTGCCAGCCACCACGTTCAGCACGACAGGCAGGCCGACGATCAGGATCGCGCCGAGGTAGTTGCCCATGATGGACCCCAGACCGCCGATGATCGCGATGAACAACACCTGGAAAGACAATTGGATGTAGAAGACGTTCGGTTCCGCAGCGCCCTTCCACATGAAGACATACAGCGCGCCCGCAACGCCCACGATATAGGATGACACCGCAAAGGCTGTCAGCTTGGACTTGAGCAGGTTGATCCCGATGAGTTCCGCCGCGATGTCCATATCGCGCGTGGCCTTCCAGGTTCGGCCGAGGTTGCCGCGCGTCAGGTTGATGCAGAGCACCGTCAGCAGCGACACGACGAAGAGAACGATGTAATATTCGGTGATGGAGGCCGCCTGCGGACCCATCACAAAGATGCCGAAAGCCTCGGAGTTCGGCACCTGAATTGCCCCGGACGCGTTGTAATTGTAAAGCCACGACCACTTTTCGAACAGCCATGCGAGGAAGAACTGCGCCGCCAGCGTTGCGATGGCGAGATAGAAGCCCTTGATGCGCAGGGACGGGATACCGAATGCGACCCCGATGCCCGCGCTGAAGAAGCCCGACAGCAGAATGGCGATGACCGGGTTCAGCTCGGGGAAGATGGTGATGATCTTGTAGCACGCATAGGCACCGACCCCCATGAACGCTCCGGTTCCAAGGCTGAGCTGCCCCGCGAACCCAGTCAGGATGTTGAGGCCCATCGCCGCCAGCGCGTAGATCAGGATCGGGATCAACAGTGTCTGGAACGTGAATTCCGACGCGGTGAGCGGGAAGACAATCCAGGCCAGGATCAGGATGACCCCTAGCAGAAACGCGTCCTGACGGACCGGGAACAGGGCCTGATCGGCGTTGTAGCTCGTCTTGAACTGGCCAGCCGTGCGGTACAGCATCAGGCGGTCTCCTCTTCAATTGTCGCTGCGCGATTGCGCGGCTTTGCATAGCCGGTCGCCTCGGAATGGCGGATGAGCCAGAAATAGGCCCAGAACCCGGCGGCGGCTCCGGCAGCGGCCAGCAGGATCGCCACAACCGTCTGGTTGCCCGCCTCGGACCCGCTGGACAGCGCGAGGTAGCCGAAGGCCCAGAAGCCGGACCAGGCGATGACGTTCAGAACTGCGATCAGTTTGGCCATGTGAATTTACCTTCGATCTTTCTTAGGCCGGGCGATGGCCCGGCATTCCTTGCGAACAGCGCGCCCCGCGCTGCCCTAGACCCTTTCGATGATCCGCTCTCCAAACAGACCCTGCGGCCGGAACAAGAGCACGATCAGCGCCAGTACGAAGGCGAACCATGTTTCCGTGTTGCCACCCAGTATCGGCTGGCCCCAGTAAATCTCGAACAGCTTTTCGAGGATGCCAATCATCAACCCGCCGACAATGGCCCCGGTGATCGACTCAAGCCCGCCCAGCATCAGAACCGGCAGCGCCTTGTAGGCGATCACCTCGAGCGCAAAGCTGACGCCAGCGCGCGCACCCCAGGCGATGCCCGTGACCAGCGCGATGATCCCTGCGATGAACCACACAAGAACCCAGATCGTCTGCAGGCTGATGCCCACTGACAGGGCCGCCTGGTGATCGTCGCCCAGCGCCCGGATCGCCCGGCCCATCTGGGTGTAGTTGAGGAAGGCCAGCAGCGCGAGCACAAGCAGCGTCGCCACGATCACCACGGTGATGTCCAGATGCTGCAGGATCAGCAGACCGCCGAAGGGCTCCAGCACCGTGTCGCCCGTGGGAATGCCCAGTTCCGAGGTGATCATCACCTTGTTTTCGCCACCGAAAATGGTCTCGCCGAACCCGATGAGGAACAGCGTGATGCCGATGGTCGCCATGAACAGGATGATGTCGGGCTGTCCGACAAGAGGCCGCAGCACCACGCGCTCGATCACCACCGCGAGCACGAACATGACCACCAGCGTCAAGCCGACGCTGAGCCATGCCGGCACACCCATGGCAAAGAGGCCCACCAGTGTCAGTGCGGCGAACACCACCATGATGCCTTGGGCAAAGTTGAAGATGCGCGACGAGCGGAAGATCAGCACGAACCCGAGCGCGATGAGCGCGTAGAGAATGCCCGAAACCAGACCCTCCCACAGCACCTGCATCAGGAAATCGGGGGCCTCGACCATGTCCACAAATGGCGCGATGAAGATGTCGTTCAGCATGGCTGCTCCTTCAATGTGGGACGCCCAGATAGGCGTCGATCACATCCTGATTGTTGCGCACCTCGCTCGGGGTGCCATCGCCGATCTTCTTGCCGTAATCCATGACGACCACGCGGTCGCTGAGGTCCATGACGACCCCCATGTCATGTTCGATCAGGCAGATCGTCGTTCCGAATTCGTCATTCACATCGAGGATAAAGCGGCTCATGTCCTCTTTTTCCTCGACGTTCATGCCGGCCATCGGTTCGTCCAGCAGGAGCAGCGACGGTTCGGCGGCCAAGGCACGGGCCAGTTCGACGCGCTTTTTAAGACCATATGGCAAGCGCCCGACCGGTGTCTTGCGGATGTTCTGGATCTCGAGGAAGTCGATCACCCGCTCGACCTTTTCGCGGTTTTCCATTTCCTCGTTGCGCGCCTTGCCCCACCAGAGCGCCTGGCTGGCGATACCCGCATTCATATGCGTCAGCCGTCCGGTCATGACGTTGTCCAGCACCGTCATCCCTTCGAAAAGCGCGATGTTCTGGAAGGTTCGCGCGACGCCCTGCCGGGCGACCTCGTAGGGCTTCATCGGCGGACGCTTGGCGCCTTGGTACCAGACCTCGCCCTCGGAAGGCGTGTAGAAGCCGGAAATGACGTTGAGCATCGACGACTTGCCCGCGCCGTTCGGGCCGATGATGGCGCGCACCTCGCCTTCGCGGATGTCGAAGCTGATGTCCTGGATGGCCACCACGCCACCAAACCGCAGGGTAATGTTGCGCATTTCCATCAGAGTGCCGCCGATCTGACGCCCGTCTGCGGTGACGTATCCTTCGGTGTCTTTCATTGCACTGCTCCCTTGGCCATTGCCGCCGGGCTCCATGATTTCTTAAGGGTTTGAGAGAATCTTCGTACGAAGATTCTCGGCGCTGCCCATAAAATTCTGGGGGCGATCCGGGGCGTTGTCGACATGACCATTCCCATCATTCCGCTGCCAGCTTCTGCGGGGTCACCGGCACGACCTTGGCATCGCGAATCTCCAGCGTCGCCTTGATCTTGCCCTTGCGCCCGTCTTCGTAGGTCACTTCGGTTTCCGTGTAGACCGTGTCCGACCCATCATAGAGCGCGTTGACCAGATCCTCGAACTTCTCGCCGATGATCTTGCGGCGCACCTTGCGGGTGCGGGTCAATTCGCCGTCATCCGCATCCAGTTCCTTGTGCAACACAAGGAAGCGATGCACCTGGCAGCCCGACAGCATCTCGTCCTGTGCGATGCTGGCATTGACCTCTTCGATATGTGCCTGGATCGTGTCGAGCACCTGTTTGTGCCCGGCCAGTTCCTGGTAGGACGCATAGGCAATGTTGTTGCGTTCCGCCCAGTTGCCCACCGCAGCAAGGTCGATATTGATGAAGGCACAGCAGCGGTCGCGCCCGGAGCCGAACACCACAGCCTCAAGGATGTTGGGATAGAACTTCAGTTTGTTCTCGACATATTTCGGCGCGAACATCGCCCCGTTCGCCATCGCGCCGACATCCTTTGCACGGTCGATGATTCGCAGATGGCCGGTCGATTCCTCGATGAAGCCCGCGTCCCCCGTGGCGACCCACCCCTCGGCATCCTTGGTGTCGGCCGTCGAGTCGGCGTTCTTGTAGTACTCCACAAACACGCCCGGCGACCGGTAATACACCTCGCCGCTGTCCGAGATGCGGATCTCCACACCGGGTGACGGCACACCCACCGTGTCTGACCGGACCTCGCCATCGGGTTGCTGGGTGATGAACACCGACGCTTCGGTCTGGCCGTAAAGCTGTTTCAGGTTGATCCCGAGCGAGCGGTAAAAATCAAAGATCTCGGGCCCGATGGCCTCGCCCGCCGTGTAGCCGACCCGCACATTAGAGAAACCTAAGGCGTTCTTGAGCGGACCATAGACCATGATCTCGCCCACGCGGTATTTCAGCCGGTCGAAGCCACCGACCGCATGACCATCGAGTATCGCAGGACCGACCTTGCGGGCATGCGCCATGAAATAGTCGAACGTCTTTTTCTTGAAGACGCCCGCATCTTCCATCCGGATCATGATCTGCGTCAGCTGCGTTTCGAACACGCGCGGCGGGGCGAAATAATAGGACGGCGCGATCTCGCGCAGGTCGGTCATCATGGTCTCGGTGCTTTCGGGGCAGTTCACGCAAAAGCCCGACCAGTAGGCCTGCCCGATCGAAAAGATGAAATCACCCACCCAGGCCATCGGCAGATAGGCCAGAACCTCGTCATCAGCCTTGAGATGATCGAACTCGGAGGATGACTTGGCGGTCTCGATGATGTTGCGGTTCGACAGGACCACACCCTTGGGTTTGCCTGTTGTGCCCGAGGTGTACAGCATCACGCAGGTACTGTCGTAATCCAGTTTGGCCGTGCGCGCCTGCAGTTCCTTGGTGAACTCGTCACGGGCCGCGCGACCTTGGTCCTGTACATGGCTGAACTCGTGAAGCCGGGTGTGATCGTATTTCCGCAAGCCCCGAGGGTCGAGGTAGATCATGTGCTCGAACTGGTGCAGGCGGTCCTGCACCTCGATCACCTTGTCGACCTGTTCCTGATCGCTGACGATGGCAAACCGCGCGCCGCAATGATCGAGAACATACTCCATCTCTTCGGCAACAGCGTCCTGGTAGAGCGGTACGGGGATCGCACCCACGGACTGCGCGGCAACCATGGACCAGTAGAGATACGGTCGGTTGCGTCCGATGATCGCGATGAAATCGCCTTCGTTCATGCCAAGGTTCAACAGGCCCAGCGCCAAAGCCTCGATCTCCTTGGACGTCTCGGCCCAAGACCAGCTTTGCCAAATGCCGTATTCCTTTTCGCGATAGGCAGGCGAGCTGCCAAATTGCGATACATTTCGCGCCAAAAGCGCCGGAACCGAGCGCAGACCTTCTGCGCCCTTGGTCATGTGTGCCAAAACTTTTCCTCCCGTTGCCCGGGTCTTCCCCGAACTGATCGCTTTGCGCGACTCTGTTTCAAGATTGGACAGATGGTAGGGTGGGGGTCAACTTTTTCCTGAAGTTTTCTCAATCCCAACGAATTGTAACAGTAGGCCAAGCGGCCTTTGCGCCGCGCCGATCCGGTGCTAGCCAGAAACAGGCAGACCGTTCTGGGACCGCGCTTCATGCAGACCGACGCACTCATTCAGGCTGGCTTGAACCTGATCGGACAGGCGCTGTCGATCTATGACAGCGACCTGCGGCTTGCTGCGTGCAACGCGCGCTTTGCCGAGATGTTCGACCTGCCCCAGGCCCTGACCCGGCCGGGTGCCGATTTCGAGGACACCATCCGCCATCTTGTCGAACGCGGCGAATATGGCGAGATCGACGATGTCGAAAGCTTCATCGCCATCCGGGTGGAACAGGCCAGCGCGTTCCAGCCGCATTACATGGAGCGCACCCGCGCCAATGGCCGCACGATCAGCGTCGAAGGCGCACCGCTGCCGCAGGGCGGTTGGGTCACGGTCTACACCGACATCACCGCGGTCAAATCGCAGGAACAGCTTTTGCGCACCCGCTCGGAACTTCTGTCCGAAGAGGTGCTGGCCCGATCCGAGGAACTGGCCGCCACCAACCGCAAGCTGGCCGCCACCGTGTCCGCGCTCGAGGAAGCGCAGCGCGAATTGACCGAGATGGAGGCCCGCACGCGTCTCACCACCGAAATGATGCCTGCCCATATCGCGCATGTCGACAGCGCCGGGTGCTACACCTTCTCCAACCGCCGCCTGTCAAATGTGATGCCGGGGCGTCCGTCGAAAATCGTCGGCCTGCACATATCAGAGGCGTTGGGCGACGACGCCTATGCCCGCGTCTTGCCGCATCTCCAAATGGCGCTGGCCGGGGATCCCTCGACCTTCGAATTCACCGATGTGCACAGCTCGCGCCGCATCCGCGTGGCCTTTACCCCCGACGAATCTGAAAAAGGCGTCTACATCCTGTCGATGGACGTGACAGAGGAAACGCAGGCCCGTGCCGCACTTCAGCAAACCCGACGACGCGAAATGGCGGCCCAGCTGACCTCCGGCCTCGCACATGATTTCTCGAACCTGCTGACGATCATCCTCGGCATGCAGTCCAAACTGGCGCGGATGGATCTGCCCCAGGGCGCCGACCCCCTGATCACCGCGACGCTGCAAGCCGCCCGTCGCGGCGGAGACCTGCTCAACCGGATCGCCGACATAACCGCGCACCGGGCATGGCGTCCGGAACCCCTTGATCTTGCGGCATTCCTGTCGGACCTGCACACGTTGGCTGCGCCTTCGCTGCCCGACAGAATCACGCTCGATGTAGACACCAGCATCACCCGACGCGCGCTGCTCGATTCCGGCCAGCTTCAGGACAGCCTGCTGAACCTCATCCTGAACGCCCGCGATGCCTGCGGAGACCATGGCACCATCCGGCTGACCGCGACCGAATTGCGCGACACCTGGATCGACTTCACCGTCGAGGACAGCGGCGCGGGGTTTTCCGAGGATGCACTGAAACACGCGCTGGACCCGTTCTTCACCACCAAAGGCGATGGCGGCTCTGGGCTTGGCCTGTCGATGGTCTATGACACCGCAAAACTGGCAGGCGGGCAGCTGCGCATCGGCAATACCGGCACCGGAGCAAAGGCCACGCTGCGGCTGCCGCTGCGCCATGCGGCCAAGCACTTGTCCAACGAACTGGTGCTACTGGTCGAAGACAGCCCTGATCTGCGCACCACGATCCGCGATATGCTCACCAGCCTTGGCCACAGCGTCATCGAGGCCACCTCGGTCGACGAAGCTCTGGCGCTGGCCCAAGGTGTGCCCGACATCGCCTTTGTCCTCTCGGACATCTCGCTCGAAGGGCCGACCCTTGGCACCGAACTGGTGACCGCTCTGCCTCGGAAACCCGTTTACCTGATGACGTCCCTGCCCATCTCAGACCCGCGCCACCACAGTGCCGCGTCGAAAACGAGGGTGCTGCCCAAACCCTTCACCAAATCCGATCTTGCCAGCTTTCTGGGCCACGAGGCCCGAGTGCCATGACCCGACCCCTGATCACCATTCTCGACGATGAACCCGCGATCCGCACCATGCTGTCCGAGGCGCTCGAAGACGCGGGCTACGACACCCAGAGCTTTGGCCGTGCCGCCGAATTCGAAGCCGCCCTGCGCCGCACGACGCCCGATGTCTGCCTTGTCGACCTGGGTCTGCCCGACCGAGACGGGCTGAGCCTCGTGCACCGGCTGGCGCTGGAACAGGGCGCGACGGTCATCATCATCTCGGGCCGCGCGCAGGTTCAGGACAAGATCACAGGGCTGGAACTGGGGGCGGATGACTACATCATCAAACCCTTCGATCCAGCCGAAGTGGTGGCGCGCGTTCGTGCCCGCCTGCGCACCCGCGCGGCCCCCACACCCACCGGACAGACCGCGCGCTTCAACGGGTGGACCGCGCATTTCGACCGCTATTCGCTGCAGGATGAGACCGGCAGCGAAACCCCCTTCTCCCATGCCGAGGGCGAAGTGCTGCGGCTCTTCCTCGAAAGCCCCAATCGCCTGATCACCCGCCATTTCATGCAGGACACGCTGGGCGGTGCGGCGGGCGAAAGTTTCGACCGAGCGATGGATGTGCGCATCTCGCGCTTGCGCACCAAGCTTCGCGAAGACCCCAAGAACCCGCGTCTGATCAAGACGATCTACGGCGCAGGCTATATCTTTCTGGGCGAAGTGACCTGGAGCTAGGTCACAGGCCCAACGCAGTCCGCACGACCGGCAGAATCGCCGCCGCAACAACCCCGACGAGCGCCGCGACGGCAAACCGCGCCCAAGGTTTCGGGAATCGCGGACTGACAAGGCCAAGCCCGCCGCAGACCAGCGCATAAAACGCCATCGCCGTGATATCCATGCCGCGCCCCTTGGTTGGTCAGGATCAGCCTAACACGGCACGTCGGTCAGCCCAAAGCCTCTACCGCGCCCGCCAGAACCCTCAGACCAGTCACCAGATCAGCCTCGTCCGTGTCTTCGCCAAACGCATGGCTGATCCCATTGATCGACGGCACAAACAGCATCGCCACCGGCATCAGCTTTGACAGGTTGGTCGCGTCATGCAGCGCGCCCGACGGCATTATACGCCAGCGCCCCGGCACGTCCGCCTCTGCCGCGCCTTCAAGCGCGCCGCGCAGCGTCATGTCCATCTGCACAGGCTCCAGCCCCAGCATCGGCCCAAAGTTCAGATCGAACCCGCCAGCGGATGCAACCTCTTCCGCCGCCTCACGGATGATATTCTCCATCCGCCCAAGCCGGTCCGCATCGCCATCGCGCCATTGCATCGAAAACGTCACCCGCCCCGGCACGATGGACGACGCGTTCGGATGCAGCGTCACATGCCCGATGGTCCAGACGGTCGAGGGCGTCACCACATTGGCGAACCGCTCCGCGATCAGGGCATTGAACCGCGACAGCGCCTGAAACGCATCGCGCCGCCCCTGCATCGGCGTGGTGCCCGCGTGATTCTGCTCACCCACCAACGTGATCTTCATGTCCCGGATGCCGACGATGGCCTCAACCACCCCGATGGCCTCGCCTTCGCGGTCCAGCACCGGCCCCTGTTCGATGTGCATCTCGAGAAACCCGCTGAAGCGCTCCGGATCGACAAATTCCTCGGACCGCCCCGGCATCAGCGCCCGCGCCTCCGCAAAACGCACGCCGTCCCGATCCCTTAAGCCGTCCGCCTCGTCCAACGACAGAGTGCCCGACCACACCGCAGACCCGGTGGTCACGCCGAACCGGCCTTCCTCGTCCTGAAAGGACACAACCGACACCGGCGGCCCACCCGCCTCCACCGACGCCCGCGCCACTTCCAAAGCCGCGATCACACCCAATGCGCCGTCAAGCCAGCCACCTTCGGGCTGGCTGTCCGTATGCGAACCCAAGAGCAGGGATCGCCCCTCGGCCAGACCGAATACCGATCCCACCGGATCGACATGCACCGACAGCCCCGCCTCCCGCATCTGCCCTGCCAGCCAATCGCGCGCTGCGATATCAGGTTCGGAATAAGCCGGGCGCACCACGCCTTTGCCGACGCCTGAAGCGCCAAAGCTCCGCAACGTGTGAAGGTCCGCCAGAAAGCGGTCAGGCCGGATGGGCAGCATGATCTCAGTCCTTCTTCTCTTCCCAAATATGCAAACGCGACATCTACCAAAGGCACGGGACCCGATTGCGCGTCACCGCACCAAACGCCTGTCGGCCAAAGGGCGCAAGCCCGACGCCGAGAAAAAAAGAGCGCGTCCCGCAAGGGGCGCGCTCATTATGTAAATGGTTTGCTGGCAAGAAGGTCTATTCGTCGAAGGGCTGCAGCGCGTCAAGCTGGGTCTCGGTCATCTTGCTCACGTAATACGAGCCGGTCCATGTCAGCGCCTCCAAGGGGACGCTCACGTCTGAATCGCCCAAGTCCAGAAACCCACCGATTTCCAAGAGGAAACCCGCCGGGACACCATCGGCGTCGATCAGGATCTCCTCGATCTCGCCGATCTTTTCGCCGTCGGCATTGCGGACGTCCATATCTTCTACGGTTTGCAGATACGTGGCGTCGCGGGTCTCGACCGGCCCAGCTGCACCCTCCTCGGCATCCTGCGCGAGCAGGGGTCCGGCGCAGAGCAGCGCGGCGCATGTGATCAGTCGTGTCATGGCGTGTCTCCCAAATGGTTCATTCGGAAAACACCCAAACCCGCGGTGCGGTTCCGTCCCTACTCGGCCGCCACAGCCTCAACATCCGCCGCCTCGACCCGCACCGCCGAGAATTTGAACTCGGGGATCTTGCCGTAAGGGTCCAGCGCCGAGTTGGTCAGGATGTTCGCCGCCGCCTCGACATAGGCGAAGGGCAGGAACACCATGTCGAGCGCCACAGCGCGATCCGCGCGCGCCATCACGACGACCGATCCGCGCTTCGTGGTCAGGCGCACATGGCCGCCCGGCTCCACACCCAGCCTGCGCAGAGTCGCGGGATGAAGCGAACAGTTCGCCTCCGGCTCGACCGCATCAAGAACCGCCGAGCGACGCGTCATCGACCCCGTATGCCAGTGTTCCAGCTGCCGACCCGTGGTCAGGATCATCGGATATTCGGCATCCGGCACATCATCGGGCGCAATCACCGAAGCAGGCGTGAAGCGCGCACGTCCATGCGGACGGGGGAATCCATCGCCGAACACGATCGGCTGACCGGGGTCTTCGGGCGACAGCGACGGATAGGTCACCGCGTTTTCGCGCGCCAGCCGGTCCCAGGTGATATTCGCAAGCGACCTCATGTTCAGCTTCATCTCGGCGAACACATCCGCCGGGCTGTCATAGCCCCAATCCATGCCGCAGCGGCGTGCCAGTTCGGTCGTGATCGCCCAATCCTCGCGCGCCTCGCCCGGAGGTGTGACCGCGGGGCGGCCCATCTGCACCTGGCGGTTGGTATTCGTCACCGTGCCAGACTTCTCGGCAAAGGCGCTCGCAGGCAGGATCACGTCCGCATAGTTCGCGGTCTCGGTCAGGAAGATGTCCTGCACCACCAGCATGTCCAGCTTGGCCAGCGCATCGCGCGCATGTTCGACATCCGGGTCCGACATGGCCGGGTTTTCGCCCAGGATGTACATCGCCTTGATGTGACCGTCATGCACCGCATCCATGATCTCGGTCACGGTCAGGCCCTTCTGGTTCGAGAAATCCTCGGACCCCCAGACCTCGGTAAAGGCGGACCGCACACCGTCATCCATCACCGATTGGTAATCCGGCAGGAACATTGGAACGAGCCCGGCATCCGACGCGCCCTGAACGTTGTTCTGTCCACGCAGCGGGTGCAGACCGGCACCGGGACGCCCCACATGGCCGGTCATCAGCGCCAATGAGATCAGGCAGCGCGAATTGTCCGTGCCGTGAATGTGCTGGCTGACCCCCATCCCCCAGAAAATCATCCCCGCCTGCGCGGTTGCGAAATCGCGGGCGACGGCGCGCAGGGTCTCGGCGTCGATGCCGCAGATATCGGCCATCTTCTCGGGCGCGAAATCCGCCAGATGCGCCTTCTCGGCCTCCCAGTTCTCGGTATAGGCCTCGATATACTGACGGTCGTAGAGTTCCTCTTCAACGATCACATGCATGATCGCGTTCAGCATCGACACATCTGCACCGGGCCGGAATTGCAGCATATGCGTCGCATGCCGCTTGAGCGCCTGACCGCGCGGGTCCATGACGATCAGCTTGCCGCCGCGCTTGGTGAACTGCTTGAAATAGGTCGCGGCGACAGGATGGTTCTCGACCGGGTTGGCCCCGATCACGATGGCCACATCGGCATGTTCAATCTGATTGAACGTGGCCGTGACGGCACCCGACCCGACGTTCTCGAGCAAAGCCGCAACCGAGGACGCATGGCACAGACGCGTGCAGTGATCGACGTTGTTGTGGCCAAAACCCTGACGAATAAATTTCTGGAAGAGATAGGCCTCTTCATTGGTACACTTGGCAGACCCGAACCCCGCGACCTCACGGCCACGGCCCTTGAGCCCATTGGCGGCGACATCCAGTGCCTCGTCCCAGGTCGCCTCGCGAAACACTTCCTGCCAGTTGTTCGGATCGACGTTCAGCCCCTTGGCGGGTGCGTCCTCGCGGCGGATCAGCGGCTTGGTCAGGCGGTGATCGTGGTGGATATAGTCGAATCCGAACCGCCCCTTTACGCAGAGCCGCCCTTCGTTGGCGGGACCGTTGATGCCGTCGACATAGACGACGCGGTTGTTCTTGACCTTGAGCGAGACCTGGCAGCCGACACCGCAGAACGGGCAGACGCTTTCGACCTCGTTGTCGTAATCCTTGCTGTCGCCCTGCTGCTGGTCGTCCAGTACGGTTGCGGGCATCAGCGCGCCGGTCGGGCAGGCCTGCACACATTCGCCGCAGGCGACACAGGTCGATGCCCCCATCGGATCGTCGAAATCGAACACCGGGTAGGCGTCATGCCCACGCCCGGCCATGCCGATCACGTCGTTCACCTGCACCTCGCGGCAGGCGCGCGCGCACAGGCCGCATTGGATGCAGGCATCGAGGTTCACGCGCATGGCGACATGACTGTCATCGAGCAGCGGAATGCGTTCTGCCTCAAGTGTCGGCAAACGGCTTTCCGTCACGCCGTTCAGCTCGGCCATGTCCCACAGATGCGAGGATTTGTCATGCGCCGCGTCGCGCTCGGGCTGATCCGCCAGCAGCATCTCGACCACCATCTTACGCGCGGATGTCGCGCGGTGAGAGTCGGTCGTGACAACCATGCCCGGTGCGGGTTCGCGGATACAGGACGCCACCAGCGTCCGCTCGCCTTCGACCTCGACCATGCAGGCGCGGCAGTTGCCATCGGGGCGATAGCCCGGCGCGGGCTTGTGGCACAGATGCGGGATGACCAGACCACGGCCGTTGGCAACCTCCCAGATGGTCTCGCCCGGCTGGGCCTCAACCTCTGTGCCGTCCAGAGTAAAGCGGATCGTGTCAGTCATGGCGGTCTCCCTTGTCGCGGTCACTCTAACCGCAATTCAGGCCTGTCGTGGATCAACAATCCCGACAGTTTGGCGCGGATTTGCGGCTGTGCGGTTTCCGATGCGAACAATTCTCTCCGACACGGGCGGTGCACGCTTGTCCTAAAGCGCCGCTGCCCGCTCGAACGCAGGACGGGCCCGCAGGCGGCGCAGATAGTCGACCAAAGCCTCCGGCGCATCGGGGAACTTGGCGTTCCGCGCCCAGCCCAGACAATGCGCCAGAACGAAGTCCGGCACGGTCGGGTCGCCCCCGGCAAGGCAATCCGTCGTCATTTCACCGGCAATCCGGTCAAGGTTCCGCGCGAATTCCGCCTTCAGGCTGTCCTTCACCGCTGGCACGCGCTGGTCTTCGGGAAGAATGAAGCTGTGACGCGCCGCAGTCCACAAGACCCCATCAACCTCGTCCAGAACCCGAAAGGTCCACGCGTCCTGCTTGGCCCGTGCCACACTGCCCGCCGGATGCGTGAATGCTCCGTGCTTGTCCGCAAGATAGGTCAGGATCGCCGTCGAATCGGAAATCACATCCTCCCCGTCCACGAGCACCGGCACCTTGCCGGACGGGCTGAACGCGCGCACCTCGTCGGATTGCGGCGCGGCGGGCACATGCTCGTAGGGTGCGCCCAGTTCTTCCAACAGCCACAAGGGCCGAAACGCGCGTGTCGCGCGGTTTCCCACCAGTCTGTACATGGTCGTCCTCCCGTAGGCCGGGCTTCAGCCCGGCACCCTTTTATCTTCGCCCCAGCATCGCCAGCCGGATAAATGCCCGTTCCACGATCGCCAGCGCAGGCCCGTGCTGCCCGGCCGACCGCAGAGACAGGTCGGTTTCCAGCAACATCTGCAACCCCTGCTCCAGCCGGTACATGCCCCAGCCCGAGGCCTGCCGCGACATCCGATCCCGGCGCGGCCCAAAGACCGGCGGGCGCAACCGACCCATCCCTTGACCGACGCCGCCGGGATCGGACGCCGCCGTGTGCAAGGCCCGGAAATGCCGTGTCGCTATGATCAGAAGCGTCACCGCCGCCGTGCCCTGCGCCTCCAGCCGCGCCATCACCGGGCCAATCTCGCAGGTACGGCCCTCGGCCACGATATTGAGCACATCATCCAGATCGGCCTCGGTTGATCCCGGCGCACAAAGCGTCACCTCGTCCGGTGTCAGAGGCGCGGCGTCCCCCAGCTTGTAAAGCGCGATCTTCTCGAGCGTCTGGCGGAAATCGCCGGGATCAATCTCGCGCGACAGCGCTGTCAGCATCTCCATCGCCGCACCGTCCGGCCGGGCCAGACCCGCCCGCGTCAGTTCCGCCTCGATCTCGGCGCGGCTTGGCGGATCGTTGTACAAGGCTGCCGCATAGGCGTTGGAATGTCCTTCGAACAGCTTGCGCAGAGCAGACTTGGCGGGCAGCTGCCCCGCCGTGACGACGATCTGCGCATCGCCGGGCTGCCAATCCTCGACCGCCGCTGCGATGTGCTTGATCACCGTGTCGTTTGCATCCTCGACAAAGGCCACACGCGGGCCGGGAAAGAATCCCACCGCCTTGATCGCATCGCCCAGAAGCGACGGTTCCTTGCGAAGGTCAGAGGCGGGGATTCGCGTCAGCCGCATCTCGCCCTCGCCTTCGGGGCCGATCAGCGCCGCGATCAGCTCCTGCCGCTTGAGCGCGACGCGCATCGCGTCTTCGCCATAGATCAGGACGCCGGTCCTGTCCCGGTCCGGCCGGGCGAAATAGCCTGACGCATCGCGCGGAGACAGCTTCATGCGGGCAGGCCAGAGGCCGAAATGATCAACCGGTCCACGATCTGATCCGCCAGAATCACCATCAGACGCGCCGTGGCATCACGTTCGGCCGCCAGGGTCGCAACTGTCGATCCGGTCGCAGAAAATCCGGTGAAATCGTTCACGCGGCCTTGCCTCACGACGGTATCGCTCTGAGTGTCGCGCAGCGCGAAATCGACAACACCCGTGACCTGGAATCGGTTCGTCGTGCCTTCGACCGAGGTGGCTAGCCCCTGCCGCCGAATCGTCGGGGTCGCCGTCAACACATAGCGCCCCCCATCATTGCGCCCAAACCTGTCCTCCAACCGCTGCGCCATGAGGAACCCATCCCGCCGGTCGGGTGCCACAACCCGCAGGTTGTCCTGCAAGACAGACGCGCCGCCCTCTGGCCCGAAGGCGGGCGTGAACCCGCAGGCCGAGCCCGCGAAGAGCGCTGACAGCGCGATAAGCGCCCTGCGTCTATGCAACCACATTCACGATCCGACCCGGCACCACGATCACCTTCTTGGGGGCGGCGCCATCCAGCGCCCGTTTCACACCTTCGGCCGCCAGCGCCAGCTTTTCAACCTCGGCCTTGTCCATGTCCTTGGGCACGGTGATCTCGTCACGGCGCTTGCCGTTTACCTGGATCGGCAGGGTCACGGTATCCTCGACCATCATCGCGGGATCGGCCACCGGCCAGGGCGCGTTGGCGACAAGGCCGTCGCCGCCCAGAAGCGCCCAGATCTCCTCGGACAAATGCGGCGTCATCGGTGACATAAGCTGCGCCAATGTCCGCGCCGCTTGCCGCTTTGCGTCAGAGCCTGCCTTGGATTTCGAGAGCGCGTTGGTGAAGGCATAAAGCCGGGCAATGGACGCGTTGAAACCAAAGCTTTCGACCCCCAGCGTCACGTCATGGATCGCCTTGTGCATCTCGCGCAGCAGGGCTTCATCGTCCCCGTTCGGGGACTCCTCAGCCTCGGCCACTTCGGCCGCGATGCGGTGGACCCGGCCCAGATGGCGTGCTGCCGCCTCTGCGCCGCTTGCTGTCCATTCCACGTCCCGCTCGGGAGGCGAATCGGACAGCACGAACCAGCGCGCGGTGTCGGCGCCGTATTGCTGAATGATGGCAACCGGATCGACGACGTTGTTCTTGGATTTCGACATCTTGGCCGACGGAATAATCTGCACCTCGGCGCCGTCTTTCAGGAAACCCTTGCCGTCGCGGAGTTCCACATCCTCGGGGTAGTGATAAACCGGACGACCATCCTCACCCTTGGTCTGGTAAATCGCATGCGTCACCATCCCTTGAGTGAACAGCGCATTGAAAGGCTCCTTGCACTTCTCCGGAAGATGGCCGGTGATCTGCATGGCCCGCGCAAAGAAGCGCGAATAGAGCAGGTGCAGGATCGCGTGTTCGATGCCGCCGATATACTGGTCGACATTCATCCAGTACTCCGCATCCGCCATATCCGTCGGCGTGTCTGCACGCGGCGCGGTGAAGCGGGCAAAGTACCAGCTTGAGTCGACAAACGTGTCCATCGTGTCGGTCTCTCGGGTCGCGGGCTGACCGCAGGATGGGCACGGGCAATTGCGCCAGCTTGGGTGACGGTCCAGCGGGTTGCCGGGTATTGAGAAATCAATCGCCGTGCCGTCCTCGTCATAGGGCAGCGCAATCGGCAGGTTTTCCTTCTTCTCCGGCACCACGCCACAGGCATCGCAATGCACGACCGGAATCGGGCAGCCCCAGTAGCGCTGGCGGCTCAGACCCCAGTCGCGCAGGCGGAACTTGGTCACGCCATGGCCGACACCGTTGGTCTCGCAGAAATCGATGGCCGCATCGATCGCGTCGTTGCCGGTCTGCGCTTCTTCTCCGGCGAACCCGCTGATGTAGCGCACGGTTTCCGGCTTGGGTGGCACATAGGCGGGGCCACCGTCTTCGGGCAGGATGAACGTGCCTTCCTCACCCATCGCGGGGACAAAGGTGCTCTTCACCGGCAGGTCGTATTTGCGCGCGAAATCAAGGTCGCGCTGGTCATGGGCCGGGCAGCCAAAAATGGCGCCCGTGCCGTAGTCCATCAGGATGAAGTTGGCCACGTAAACCGGCAATTCCCATGATGTATCAAACGGATGGCGCACCCGCAGCCCGGTGTCATAGCCGCGCTTCTCGGCCTTTTCCAGCGCCTCTTCGGTGGTGCCTCCCTTGCGACACTCGGCGTTGAACGCGGCCAGATCGGCATTGTCCTTTTCCAGATGCCGGGCCAGCGGATGGTCGGGCGAAATGCCGACAAAGGACGCGCCCATCAGCGTGTCTGGACGGGTTGTGTAGACCTCGATCCGGTCATGGCCCTCAGGCCCGTCAATCGTCGAGAACCCGAATTGCAGACCGCGCGACTTGCCGATCCAATTGGCCTGCATCAGCTTTACCTTAGCGGGCCAGTCATCCAGCGTGTCCAGCGCGTCGAGCAGTTCTTCTGACATGTCAGAGATCTTGAAGAACCACTGTGTCAGCTCGCGCCGCTCCACCTCGGCGCCCGACCGCCAGCCCTTGCCATCGATCACTTGTTCGTTCGCCAGAACGGTCATGTCGACCGGATCCCAGTTCACCACCGCGTTCTTGCGGTAGACCAGACCGGCCTTGAGCATGTCGAGAAACAATGCCTGTTGCTGCCCGTAATACTCGGGATCGCAGGTCGCGAACATGCGTGACCAGTCAAGCCCGAACCCCAGCGGCTTCATCTGGCTGACCATCGTGTCGATGTTGGAATAGGTCCAGTCCTTGGGGTGACCACCCGACGCCATCGCGGCATTTTCCGCTGGCATTCCAAAGGCATCGAACCCCATCGGGTGCAGCACGTTATGCCCGGTGGACAGCTTGTAACGCGCGATCACGTCGCCCATCGTGTAGTTGCGCACATGGCCGATATGGATGCGCCCCGACGGGTAAGGGAACATTTCCAGCACGTAGTATTTCGGCTTGTCGTCCGACCGCACGGCGCGGAACGTTTCATTCTCTTCCCAGACGGCCTGCCATTTGGGTTCGATGACAGAGGGGTCATAACGCGACATGAAATGTTTCCTTCGGGTGTGCAGTGTGTGTTGGCAGGGTGATAGGCTGATGCCGCAGGATCGTCCAGTCCTGCCCCCATCTGCGCCATTGTGATGCCGGATTTTTGCGGTCATACCCATGAAAACCAAGGTAAAGACGTGCGGGCTGATGAAGATACTCCTGATCCACCAGAACTTTCCCGCACAATTCAAGCATCTCGGCCCCGCGCTTGCGGACCGTGGCGATCAGGTTGTGGTGCTGACCCCCAAGGTCAAGGAAACGACCAAGTGGAAAGGCATCACCATCCTGCCCTATGCCGTCAAGGGATCAACCACGCAAGGCGTCCACCCGTGGCTCGCGGATTTCGAGACCAAGCTGCTGCGCGGCACAAGCTGTTATGACGCGGCGCTGGCTCTTAAAGAGCGACGCTTTGATCCCGACGTGATCCTTGCGCATCACGGCTGGGGGGAGAGCCTGTTTCTCAAGGATGTCTGGCCCGAAGCGCGGCTTGGACTTTATTGCGAACTCTACCACCGTTCCGGCAAGGCGGAGACCGGGTTCGATCCGGAATTCCCAAGCCGCACCCCCGGCCGCGACCCGCTGCGTCTGCGGTTGAAGAACATCAACAACCGCCTGCACGAAGAGGTGATGGATGCCGGGATCAGCCCGACGCAGTTTCAGGCCGGCACCTATCCCGACAGCTACCAGTCGCGCATCACGATCTGCCACGACGGTGTCGACACCGACGCGATCAACACCAATCCCGAGGCGGCGCTGACCCTGCCGGACGGCAGAACGCTCACCCTTAAGGACGAGGTGATCACCTTCATCAATCGCAACCTGGAGCCCTATCGCGGCTATCACCGTTTCATGCGTGCCCTGCCGGAGCTGCTGCGCCGGAGGCCCAATGCGCAGGTTGTGCTTCTGGGCGGCGACGAGACCAGCTATGGCGCAAAGCCCCCCGCAGGCCAGACATGGAAGCAGATATTCATTGATGAGGTGCGCAGCCAGATTCCCGATGCCGACTGGGCGCGCGTGCATTTTCTGGGCCGGGTGCCCTACCCGACCTTCCTGTCGATGATCCAGGTCAGCACGGTACATGTCTACCTGACCTACCCTTTCGTGCTGTCGTGGTCTTTGATCGAGGCGATGAGCGCGAAATGTGCCATCGTCGCGTCCGACACCGCGCCGGTGCGCGAGGCAATCATCGGCGGCCAGACCGGCGTGCTGGTCGATTTCTTTGATCAGGACAAACTGATCGCGGAAACCTGCGCCCTGCTGGACTCTCCTGAACGGCGAGATTTCCTTGGCTCGAACGCGCGTCGATTCGCACGCGAACGCTACGATCTCAAACGGGTCTGTCTGCCACGGCAACTCAAATGGGTGGACGATTTGTCAGCAGCCTATCCGGTCAGACAACCCAAAGACTGACCGCTTTCATTCCGAGAACCAGAGTTCAGAGCCGACTGTCCTGCTGGCGCAACTGGCGGGCGCGCGTGAGGATCGCATCCTCGACCGCCCGCACCGTTGCCCCGCTGGCCGGACCCGAGCGTGTCATCAGCGCAAGGTTCAGCGACCGCGCATCAAGCGCCGGGTCGTTTACCAGAATCGTCGCGCGGTAGGCCTGACCACCACCCGGAGGTGTGCCAAAACCTGTTGTGATCACACCCGTAAATGGATCGACCGACTCGACCGGCAGGAAATCAAGCGTCTCGAGAGCGGCATTCCAGATATACTTGTTGACCGCACCCAGTTCGCCCGCATCCCCGCGCGACCGGAACAAATCCGCCAGCGTCGATGTCGGAGGGCGTCGGTTCTGGTTCTGGAAAACAGTCTCTTCTACAATGTCAGAGGCGGGCGGTGTCGCGACCGGGTCGCGATCTGCGCGTCCCCCGAAAAAACCGCATCCTGAAACAAACGCGGCCATAAGGACAATGCCTGTTCCGGTCCTGAAACGTGTAAGGTCCATATAAGACTGCCCTCAATTGCCTGTTTGCCTTACGATGTGCATACAAGCCGATCCCAATCACGACAAGCCGAACTTGATCCCAATGCGGTAAGGCCGTGATCTTTCAACGGGAAAGGCCGCGCGAAAGGCTTGTGGCAAATCAGCATCACAGATGGTGAAGTTGCCAGAGGGCGGGTCGCGTTGCTTGCAAACAAGCCCCCCCAAAGAGCATAGAGTTTTCAGCTAATCCGGACCACCCGGTTTGGTACGCGCCTTACGAACACATGAGGGAAAAACATGAAAACTCTTCTTCTTGCTTCCACAGCTCTGGTTGCAACTGCTGGCCTGGCCGCAGCCGAAGTCAGAATCATCGGTACCGCTGAACTGGGTATCTTTCAGAACGAAAACGGCTCGGGCGATGGCTCGTCCGGCGATCTGAGCAAAGTCCGCGTCTTCTCCGACATCGACGTCACATTCGCGATGACCGGCGAAGCCGACAACGGCCTGTCGTTCGGCGCGTCCATCGACCTGGACGAAGCATTCGATGACGGCTTCAACGACGGCGACGTCAACGACCCCGCACGTCAGCCCGACTCGTTCATCTTCCTGGCATTTGGCCCGGCACGTTTGACCGTTGGTGACACAGACTCCGCGTTTGACGCACGTCTGACCGAAGTCGCAATCGGCGGCGCGATCAACGACGATCACACCGTGCACCCGGGTTACAACGGCAACTCCGGCCTGGACGAAGCCTATGGCGGTCAGGAAATCCGTCTGGACTATTCGTTCGACGCATTCACCGGCTCGCTCTCCGTGTCCCCCGACCGCAACGCAACCGACTTCGACATGGCGTTCGCTCTGGGTGCATCTTACAACCTGGAACTGGCCGGTCTCGACCTGGGTCTCGGCTTCGGCTACCAGCAGGTTGACGAAGCAGCAGCTCTGTACGACACACGCGTTGGCCTGAGCGCATCGACACAGTTCGCCAACGGCATCCGCGCCATCGTGAACTACACACACATGTCCGATGACACCAGCGGCGGCGCAGACGATGGCAGCCACTACGCAATCGGCCTGGGCTACACCATGAACGCCCTGACAGTCGGCGTGAACTACGGCGAATACGACGTTGACGACGCATTCGGCGCAGATTCCAGCGGCTACGGCCTGACAGCCAACTACGATCTGGGTGGCGGTCTGGAAGCACAGCTGGGTTACGGCGGTGGCGACATCGACGGCGCAGCAGACTACGAGGACACGTTCTCCCTCGGTCTGTCGATGAGCTTCTAATAGCTCATAACCAGATATGGTTAAGGAAAGAGCGGGCCTTGTGCCCGCTCTTTTCTTTTGGGCCACTGCCAAGTAGCTAAGGGCAAAAGGCGAAGGCTCAGATGCAGACCAACCCGGTTCACGCGATCAAGACAACCTATGACAAGGCTCTGGCCTTGGCCCGTCAAGGGGATCTGTCGCAAGCGGCAGGCTTGCTTGATGGTCTTGCGCTTCAGGCACCCAACCTGCCCGAAATCCATTACCAGCGCGCCCGCATCGCGGCCCTGCTTGGCGATCAGGACAAGCGCCTGACAGCCATCGACCGCGCCGTTGACCTAAGGCCCACAGACCCAACCATCTTGACCGAAGCGGTCGCCGCACATTCCGCCGCAGCCCGGCACGACACGGTGCTGTCACTCTATGACAGGCTCATCGATCTTGATCCTGCGGCAATCAAACCGCAGGCGGAAAAAGCGCTCTATCTGCAAACAGCCGGACAGTTCGACGCCTCGGAAAAACTGTTGCGCAAGCTTCAGAAAAAACATCCTCACGAGGCCGAGCTTTACCGCATGCTGGCCACCACGATCCGCATTCAGCCCAACGATCCGATGATCGGGGCGATGCGGCGACTGGCCAATCATCCCCGCCTGTCCACCGCCGGGCGTATGCATGTCAACTTCGGGCTCGCCAAGGCGATGGAGGATACCAAGGCCACGGCCAAGGTGTTCCCGCATCTGCGTCTGGCCAACGCGGCGCAAGCTGCGCTCTGGCCCGACGATGCAGACGCGCGGAATAGAGAATGGAAGAGCGTTGTTGCCGCTCAGGACGGCCTGAGCCCGGTCAAGGGCAGCACCGGCACCGATCCTGCACTTGTCTTCGTGACTGGCCTGCCACGCTCTGGCACCACGCTGGTCGAGCAGATCATCGCAAGCCACAGTACTGTGCAGGCAGGTGGTGAAATGGCCACCGCTCTCCGAACAGCCTACGCCCTCTTCGGCTCCGGCGCGGACATGCGACCCCTTGCACAGGAACCGCAGGACACCCTTTCCGAGTTTGCAAACCGTCTGACATCGGCGCTGCACCCTTTTGCAAACTCTGCAAAGCCGGCTCTCACCGACAAATCCATCATGGCCTTCCTGATCTACGGCCTGCTGCACGCGACCCTGCCCAACGCGCGATTCATCGTGGTGCATCGAGATCCGCGCGACATCGCTCTGTCGATCTACAAGAACCATTTCAACGGCGGCACCCATCGCTATGCCAACGACCTTGCCGCCATCGCCGAGGTGATCAAATCCTTCCGACGGATCATTGCCCATTGGCGCGCAATCCTGCCGGACCGGTTCGTCGAAATGCGTTACGAGGACCTCGTGGCCGATCCTGAAACACAGTCAAGGCACCTGATTGCAGCCGCTGGCCTCGACTGGGAGGACCAGTGCCTTAATTTCCACGAAAAGGGCGGAACGGTCAAAACCCTCAGCCTGCATCAAGTGCGCCAACCGATTTACAAAAGCTCTGCCGCCGCATGGCGTCGCTACGAAAGCGATCTGCAGCCCTTCATCGACGCCTGGGGAGACACACCATGGGATTGACCGACATCACCACCCGCATCGCCAAAGCCGCCAAAGCGGCTGAACGTGCACCGTCAGATATTGCCCTCATCGCCGTCTCCAAGGTGCAACCGAATGAGCGTGTCGAGGCGGTGCTCAAGGAAGGCCACCGCTGTTTTGGCGAAAACCGTGTGCAGGAGGCCGCAGGCAAATGGCCCACATTCCGAGAGACCTATGACGGCATCGACCTGCACCTGATCGGCCCGCTGCAAAGCAACAAGGCCCGTCAGGCGTTCGAGCTCTTCGATATGATCCACACGCTGGACCGGCCCAAATTGGCGCAGACCTTTGCCCGGCTGGCGCAGGAAATGGGCTCCTGTCCGGGGATGTTCATTCAGGTGAACACCGGCGAAGAGCCGCAGAAGGCTGGCATCACGCCCGCAGAGATCGACGCCTTTGTCGCGGAATGCCGGTCGCTCGATCTGCCTGTGCAGGGTTTGATGTGCATTCCGCCCGTAGACGAAACTCCGTCCCTGCACTTCGCGCTTCTGCAAAAGATGGCCGCGCGCAACGGGTTGTCGCTGCTGTCCATGGGCATGAGCGACGATTTCGAGCAGGCCATTGCCTTCGGGGCCACTCATATCCGCGTCGGATCGGCCCTGTTCGGAGCACGTGTGTCGCCTGAGGCCTAGGAACCGTCCTGCAAATTCAGGCGCTGCTCTATGCGATCAAGCCGGGCTTGCATCTGCGCAATCGCGTTGTCCTGCGCCACCTCGGCTTGAAGAAACGCTGCCATATGGCCCTTCATGCTACGCACATCCGTCTTGACGTCGGTCAAATCGGACGCGATCGCCCCAATCCTCGATTGGATCGCCTTCAAGTGCTCGAGAATCAGAACATTCGTCACGTTATCTGCCATAGCAACATCGCTCCTCGATACCCTACGCAGACAGGAACAATTCGTCAAAACCGAGTTAATCGACGCCCAAAAAACAAAAAACCCCGGAAAAACCGGGGCTTTTGAACTCAATATTCAGCGTCGGCCTAGTGCAGCTTCTGCCCGACCTCGGCAATCGCATCGTCGATGCTCTTGGCAGCGTCCTTGGCGGTCATCTGCTTGGCGACAACATCGCGGGCGGCACTGATGGCCACGGCGATGGCACGGTCGCGCACCTCTTTGACTGCACCGGCCTGAGCGGACGCAATCTGATCTTCGGCAGTGGCGATGCGACGGGCAATGGATCTCTCCAGATCCGCCTTTGCCTGCTCACCGGCCAGGACAGCTTCATCCTTGGCATGCGCCACGATGCGATCCGCCTGCTCCTGCACTTCGCGCTGACGGCGCTCGTACGTGGCCAGCAACGCCTGCGCCTCGTCGCGCAGGGCCTTGGCTTCATCCAGATCGTTGCGGATGCCTTCGGCGCGCTTGTCGAGCATGCCCATCAACAGCGACGGTACTTTGAAATACACCAGCACGCCGATGAAAATCAGGAAACCGATGGTGACGATGAAATCGGTATTGGCCAAAGAGAAGAACGGCTTGTCCGTTGCGGCCAGCGCCGGGCTGGCCATCAGCGTTGCGGCGGCAATGGTCATGATACGCTGCATGTCGCTCACCCCTTGATCTGTGCGTCAACGGCAGCGGCGACAGTGGCGTCATCCGCCTGTCCCCCCAAGGCTGCCACAATGGCACCCGCCGTATCCTTGGCCACGGCTTCGACGCTTTCGACGGCCGAGGCGCGGATGTCTGAAATCGCTTTCTCGGATTCCGCGGATTTGGCCGCGATCTCGGCATCTGCCTTTGCGATCGCTTTGTCCAATTCGGCCTGCATTTCGGCCTTGTTCTGTGCGATGATCTCCTGCGCCTGCGCGCGGGCATCGGCCAGAGCCTTGTTATAGGCCTCTTCGGCCTCCACGGCTTTCTGCTTGAGGTCTTCAGCAGCCGCGAGGTCGTTCGTGATCGTGCCTTGTCGTTCCGCCAGAACCGTCGCAATGCGCGGCAGAGCGATCCGGGACAGGACAAAGTAAATCGCGACCAGCGCGATCAGAAGCCAGAAAATCTGGTTCGGCATCCAGTCGACGCACAGCTGCGGCATACCGATGGCGCTGCCATCCGGGCCCACACATGTGCTGGCTGTACCAGTGGTTTCGGTTGCCATGTCGTCCTCCGTCGGAACTTTTCGTTACATCGGGCGGGCCGCGTGATCACGGCACCGCCCGCGCGTAAGGATATAAAGTCCGAAGCTTAGACGGCGAACATCAGCAGAAGAGCGACGAGGAACGAGAAGATCCCCAGAGCTTCTGCAAACGCGATGCCGATGAACAGCGTGGCTGTCTGCGACGCAGCAGCGGACGGGTTGCGCAGCGCGCCGGCAAGGAAGTTGCCTGCAACATTACCGACCCCGAGAGCCGCGAGGCCGGAGCCCATAGCAGCAAGACCAGCGCCGATGTATTGACCGAGGTTTCCGATATCACCTTCCATGAGTGTATTCTCCTTACGATTGGAAGTTCAGATTAGGACCAAGCCGGGATGTCCGACTTAGTGATGTGGGTGCAACGCGTCCTTCAGATAGACGCATGTCAGAATGGTAAAGACGTAGGCCTGGATGGCCGCCACGAGCACTTCGAGACCGAAGATCGCAACCACGCCCAGGACGGCGAAGGGCGAGACAGCCGCAATCTGGCCGAAGCCGGCGAACACCTTGAGAACGGCGTGACCAGCAGTCAGGTTGCCCGCAAGACGAATGGAGTGGCTCACAGGGCGCACGAAATACGAGATGATCTCGATGACCGCGAGCACCGGGCGAATGGCCAGCGGCGCAGATGTAACCCAGAACAGGCCGAGGAACGACACGCCATTCTTGATGAAGCCAAGCGCCGTGATCGCGATGAACACGCCGAAGCCCAGAACGGCGGTGACAGCGATATGCGATGTCGGCGAGAACGATGTCGGGATCAACGCAAGAAAGTTGGAAAACAGGATGAAGAGGAAGATCGTGAAGATATACGGGAAATACTTCAGCCCGTCCTTGCCGGTCACATCCTCGACCATCTTGTAGACAAAACCGTAGGCCAGTTCGGCAACCGATTGCGACCGCGTCGGAACCGTTGCGCGCTTGGAAGTGCCCAGCACCATCAACGCCGCGATTGCCACAACCGCCAAGAGCAGCCACAGCGCGACATTGGTAAACGTGAACATGCCCACTGCACCGTCGCCGAAAAGCGGCTTGACGATGAACTGGTCCATCGGGTGAAACACCAGCCCGCCTGCGCTTTGACCGTCAGCTTCCGTCGCCATGTCGATCCCTCTCGTTCGTCTCGGCCAGATCGGCCAGCTTCTTGGTTTGGAGCTCTTTCGCGGTGCGGATCATTACGTTCACCCCCGCGGCGAAGCCCAACAATGTAAACAGCACCATCAACCAGGGTTGCGTTCCGAAGACCGCATCAAACCCGTATCCGATGCCAAATCCGATCCCTAGACCGGACACCAGCTCGATCACCATGCGCCACGCGTGTTGCGCTTGGCTGTAATGCTCCTCTTGATGTGGCTTGTCCTCGCTGGCCCCCTTGGCCGCCGCAATCCGCGCTTCAAGCTCTTTCAGCCGCTGCTTTGGATCGTCTTCGGACACCACTCCACCTCGGTTGGAACGTTGGGTCTGTGCTACGGTGCAGCATGGCCTGAGTCAAGGCGCTGTTGAGGTGGGCTTCTGACGCGTCAAACCACTGATAAATATGACATATGTCAGCTCAACACGGAACCCCGCCAAACGGTCACAGGCCCGGATCTCCTGCATTTGCCCAAAACGGCATATTCAACTTTGCGGTTGAGTTTTTCCCGCAGCTTCGTCTACTGCCCACCATGGCCCCAAGTCTCGACACCGTCTTCGCCGCTTTGGCAGACCCGACACGCCGTCAGATCCTGACGATGCTGCTCGAAGATGACATGGCCGTCACCGACGTGGCGGACCCGTTCGAGATGTCACTGGCCGCGATTTCCAAACATCTCGTGATCCTCGCCAATGCGGGCCTCATCAGCCAGGAAAAACGCGGCCGCGTGAAATGGTGCAAACTGGAGCCGGACGCGCTGAGGGATGCCAGCGTCTGGATGCAGGCTTTCGGTCAGTTCGAGGCGATCAATCTCGATGCGTTCGAGGCCTTTCTGGCAAAAGAAAACCTTTATCCGCCCCCGGAGTAACGCCAGGCTTTCGGGACCGGGAGGACTGAACTAGACTGATGTTTAAACAGAACATCGCATCACAGGCGGCGCATGTTGAAATCTTGGTCCACAAAAAAGCATCTTGGCTGGGCGCTTGCTTCGGTTCTAAGCCTTGGCCCAACGCCAGACGCACTGGCCTGTGAGTTTCACGGCTACACGCCCGACCCCACTTTGGTCGACCTGCTGCTGGCCACCGAACAAGCCGTGATCGCCCGCCCGACATCGCGTGGAACTTACAAGATTGTCGACGCTCTGCTCGGACCCGATCTGGGTGAAGTCCCCGTTCCTGTCAGTCTGCATTTCCGCACCCAATTGGAGGGCGATAAATCCGCAACAGCCCTTCTTGTGCGAGACGGCGCTTATGGTCCGTGGATCGAGGTGGCGTTGCTTGATCCACAGTTCCGCAGCATCATCCAAACGGTGGTACAGAACCAGTCCGCTTGGCAACTGGGTCGCGACGCGGGGCGCATCCAAGTGTTCGCAGCCCTTGTGAACGACCCCAACCCGAATATTCAGCGCCTCGCCCTGCAGGAACTCGACCGCTTGCCCTACGCAACGCTCAAGGGCGTAAACGTGCCCCCGATCCGAGGATTGCTCGAAAACATCGAAGCCGGAGAGCTCGACCAGCGCCCGATCCGCATCCTTCTCGCGGGTCTGTCGAACGATCGCAGCTTCGGGCCTGTTCTGGCCAATGCGCTGCACCAAGCCGTGCTGCAAGACAAAGCCTACCTCGGCGCATACGTCACCGCTCTGATCGAACTGCAAGGCAAACCTGCGGTCGAAGCCATCGTTGCCCATTACCTTTCATCCGGTGCCACGTCGCAAGGCGTTCAGGAGAAACTGCTCGATGCCCTCGCCCTGCAGTACAAAACCTCACGCGGTCCCACGAGCCGCACAATCGCCCGCGAAATGGCCAGCCTCGTCCGTGAAAAACCCGAGATGGCTGACCTGCTGATCGCCCAGTTCGGCCCACAGGTCAGCGGTCGGTTGTTGCGCTAAGCCTACGCCGCCAGCCCGCGCCCCTTGAGCAGTGCCTCGACCCCCGGCATGCGCCCCCGGAACTTGGTATAGAGCACGTCCGCCTCTTCGGAGCCGCCCGCCGACAGGATGAACTCCTCCAGCTTCCCGGCCATCTCGGCATCAAAGGCGCCGCCCGCTTCCTCGAATGCCTCGAACGCATCCGCGTCCATAACCTCGGACCACATATAGCTGTAATACCCCGACGAATAGCCATCGCCGGTGAACACATGCGCGAAATGCGGCGTCGCGTGTCGCATGACAATCGCCTGAGGCAGACCCAGTTCCGTCAGCACCCGCGTCTGTTCCGCCATCGGATCAGCAGGCGGCGCGCCTTCGTGAAACGCCAGATCTACCAGCGCCGAGGCGACGTACTCCACCGTCTGGAACCCCATGTCATAGGTCGCAGCCGCCAGCACCTTGTCCAGCATCTCGCGTGGCATCGGCTCTCCGGTCTCGGCATGGGTCGCGAATTCCTGCAACACCTCCGGCACTTCGAGCCAATGCTCGTAGAGCTGGCTC
This sequence comes from Pelagibaca sp., assembly GCA_041725935.1. GTDB lineage: Bacteria > Pseudomonadota > Alphaproteobacteria > Rhodobacterales > Rhodobacteraceae > Marivita. Next base: position 60,221 of record JBGRQD010000014.1, on the reverse strand, counting down.
GGCAATTCGACAAAGTCCCGCGCCACGGAGGTGCCCGAGATCATCTCATAGCTCACATCCGACAACATCTGGTGCAGCGCATGACCAAACTCGTGAAAAAGCGTCCGCGCATCGTCATAGGACAACAGCGCCGGATCACCCTTGGAGAAGTTGCAGATATTGACCACGATCGGCCCCTGCACATCCGGGAACTTGCGCTGCGACCGCATCGCCGAACACCACGCGCCCGACCGTTTCGACGCCCGCGCGAAGTAATCCCCGACAAATACCGCCACATGCTGGCCGTCCCGCGTGACCTCCCACGCGCGCGCATCCCCGTGATAAAGTGGCACATCAAGCGGCTTGAACGCCAACCCGAAGAGCCGCGAGGCACAGGAAAACGCCGCCTCGATCATGCGATCCAGTTGCAGATACGGCTTCAGCTCCGCCTCGTTCAGCGCAAATTCCTCGCGCCGCCTTGCCTCGGAATAATACCGCCAATCCCACGCCTGCAACGGACCGTTCACACCTTCTGCAACCATCCTGTCCTCCAGAAGCGCGGCATCCGCCAAAGCCCGCGCCTTTGCAGGTTCCCACACCTCCATTAACAAAGAACGAACAGCCTCCGGCGTTTTCGCCATCTCGGTCTCAAGCTTGTAGGACGCGAAATCGTCATACCCGAGCAACTGCGCCCGCTCATGTCGCAGCCTGAGGATCTCCGCTGCCACATCGCGGTTGTCCGTCTTGCCGCCGTTCTCGCCCCGCGCCACCCAGGCGCGCCATGCCTCTTCGCGCAGACTGCGGTTCGGACAGAACTGCAGGAACGGCACGATCACCGACCGCGACAGGGTCAGCACCGGCCCATCGGCTCCGCGCTCCTTGCCCGCTGCACGCACGGCGTTAACCACAAACCCGGGCAAGCCCTCAAGCTCGTCCTCGGACAGCGCCCGCTGCCACTCCCGCTCATCTGCCAAAAGGTTCTGGCCGAACTGCGTGCCCAAGGTGGCCAGCCGCCCCTTGATCTCCTTCATCCGCGCCGCCGCATCCCCGGTCAGGGCCGCCCCTGCACGCACGAACCCGCGATGAGTGAGCATCAGCACCCGCGCCTGCTCGGGTGTCAGGTCCAGCGCATCGCGCGCCAACCACACCTGTTCGATCCGCGAAAAAAGCGCCTGATTGCCATAGATCGCCGCCGAATGCGCCGCGAGCTTGGGCGAAAATTCCCGCATGATCTCTTCGCGCGCATCAGTGCTGTCGGCCCCGGCAAGGTTATAGAAAACGCCCAGAACCCGGTCCAGACTGGACCCCGTGCGCATCAGACCTTCGATGGTGTTCTCGAACGTGGGCGGCTCCGGATTGGTCGCCACCAATTCGACCTCGGCCAACCCTTCGGTCATCGCGGCCTCGATTGCGGGCGCGAAATGCGCATCCTCGATCCGGTCAAAGGGCGGCAGGCCAAACGGCGTATCCCAGGTTTCAAGCAACGGATTTGTCATCGAACACTCCAGATTTGTTTGATCAAAACCTAGGTCCCCGCGCGCCGAACAACAATGGCCCATGCACCCTGACCAAAGGCAATCAGCGCGCCGCAGCCACCGCGCCCGACCCGCAGACCGGGCAATCCGTACGTGGCTTCAACGCGATCTTGCGCGTTTCCCCCCAAAGCGCATCGTAAATCAGCATCTCGCCCCTCAAGGCCTGCCCGGCGCCGGTGATTAGCTTGACCGCCTCGACCGCCATCATCGACCCGATCACACCGGGCAAAGGCCCGATCACCCCTGCCTCGGCACAGGAGGGTGCCAGGCCCTCCGCCGGAGCCTCGGGAAAGATGCACTGGTAGCAGGGCGCGCCGGCCGCCGGATCAAAAACCGATATCTGACCTTCCCATTGCGACAAGGCTCCGGAAATCAAGGGCTTGCCCGCCTCCGCAGCCACGCGATTGGCCAGGTACCGCGTCTCGAAATTGTCAGTCCCGTCCAAGACCAGATCGTAGTCCGCCACCAGATCCGCTGCCATCGCGTCAGTCAGCCTTCGGTGGTAAGGCCGGACCTCCACATAGGGGTTCTGTGCCACCATCGCGGATTGCGCGGAAAACACCTTGGGCATACCAATGTCCTGATCGCGGTGGATCACCTGCCGCTGCAGGTTGGCATTCTCGACCACGTCATCGTCGATCACCCCGATGGTGCCCACACCCGCCGCCGCGAGATATTGCAACGCGGGTGCGCCCAGCCCCCCGGCCCCGATCACCAGAACCTTCGCGTCTCGCAACGCCTTCTGACCCGGCCCGCCAATCTCGCGCAGCACGATATGGCGCGCATACCGCTCCAGTTCAGACTCCGAAAACCGTTCGCCACGCTGCACGACCGGGGCATCGGCCTGTTCCTTCACCAAAGCCCTGGTCTTCAGCCGCTTGACGACCTTGCCATAGAGCACGGCAAGCGCTGCAAAGACGCCCAGCAGGATCCAGAGCATAGCGCTTTCTCCGGTCGCCATGCGCAACGGATGCCCCAGCGGCAGCGCGATCTGGATAAACAGAACGCCCACATACAACAGCCCGATCATGTAGAGCCGTGCCGTGCGGGGCATCTTCATCAACGCGCCCATCCCCCAAAGGGCGGCTGCCATGGCAAAAACGACGATCATTGCGACACCCCTGTCGATCCAAAGCCGCCAGCACCCCGTGCCGTGTCGCTCAAGGCATCCACTTCGACAAAGTCGACCCGCAGGACCGGCGCCACCACCATCTGCGCGATCCGGTCACCATGGGCGATCCCGAAGGGCTCCTGCCCGGCATTCATCACGATCACCCCCAGCACACCTCGATAATCGCTGTCGATGGTCCCCGGCGCGTTGGGCAAGGTGATTCCGTGCTTCAACGCCAAACCCGACCGCGGCCGTATCTGCACTTCGTATCCTTCCGGGATCGCCATGCGCAGCCCCGTCGGCACCAGTGCCCGCGCTCCCGGCTCCAAAGTAAGTTCACCGCGATCGGGAAAGTTCGCCCGAAGGTCTGCCCCTGCCGCGCCGGCACTGGCATAGGTCGGCAGACCCAAAGACCTGTCCGCCCCCTCGTCCCACGTCAATTCAATCGCGACCACGTTTTGCCCTTCTTCTCTTTTCAAATACGCAAACTGGCCCAACCGCACCGTCAGACCAGCGCGTCGGCAATCCGTGCTGCCAATTGACGCGCCACCGCATCCTTGCCCATGCGCGGCCAGGACTCCGCGCCGCTGTCGGAAATCAGCGTCACCGCGTTTTCCGATCCACCCATGATGCCGGTTGCCGGAGACACGTCATTCGCCACGATCCAGTCGCAACCCTTTCGCGCCCGCTTGGCGGTCGCGTTCTCGATCACATCATTGGTCTCAGCGGCAAAGCCCACGACCAGACCGGGCCGCCCTTTGGTCATCCGCGACACCTCGGCGAGGATGTCGGGGTTTTCTTCGAATTCCAGCGTCGGCAAGGCTCCGGCGACTTTCTTGATCTTGCTGTCCGACGCACCGACCACCCGCCAATCCGCCACCGCGGCGGCGAAGACAGCCGCGTCGGCTGGAAGAGCCGCAAGCACCGCCGCCCGCATCTCGCGCGCCGTTTCCACGGGTACAAGGTCGACGCCGCCCGGCGGCGCAACCGCTGCCGGGCCGGTCACGAAAACAACCTCCGCCCCTAAGCCACGCAAGGCCGCCGCAATCGCAGTCCCCTGCGCGCCAGACGACCTGTTGGCGATGTAGCGCACAGGATCGATCGGCTCATGCGTCGGCCCCGACGTGACAATGATCCGCTTGCCCTTAAGCGGCCCGCCGGCAAAGGCGCCGACAACCGCGTCAACAATCTCCAGAGGTTCGGCCATCCGACCGGGGCCAAATTCCCCGCAGGCCATGTCGCCCTCGTTCGGCCCAACCACAGCCACGCCATCCCCGCGCAGGACCGCAAGGTTGCGTTGCGTCGCCGGGTGATCCCACATCCGCACGTTCATCGCGGGCGCGATCATCACCGGCGTGTCCGTGGCGAGCAAAAGCGTCGTCGCGAGATCGCCCGCCAATCCCTGCGCCATCTTTGCCATGAGATCCGCCGTCGCCGGCGCCACCAGAACCAGATCCGCGACGCGGGACAACTGGATATGCCCCATCTCGGCCTCGTCCGTCAGGTCGAACAAGTCGGAATAGACCTTTTCCCCAGCCAGCGCCGATACCGACAAGGGCGTGACGAACTCCGCCGCAGCCCGCGTCATGACCGGCGTCACCGCAGCACCGCGTTCGCGCAGGCGTCGGATGAGATCGAGCGATTTATACGCCGCGATGCCGCCGCCGATGATCAGAAGGATACGTTTGCCGCTCAACATAAGGCACAGTCCTGACAGGGTTCCGCGTCTTTGTTACGGGGCCGCCAGGAAAAACTCAATCAGCGGAACGCGGCGCAGGGATCGCCGCGATCAACGGGGGGCGATGTTTCGACCATATCGAACACCCCCGCCGGCGCTGCACCGTCTTCACCCTGACCCAAGGCCACGACGCGCAGACCGGGCGCTGCCGCCATCAGATAGACCGGCGCGCCCCAATCCATCCGTGCGTGTCCGTTGCCGGTGATCACCACCACCGGCCCACCCAGCGCCTCGAACGCCTGCACAGCCGAATAGGCCAGTTCCGCATCGCGCAGCCGCTGGATGTTCACCATGATCGGCAACATCTCTTCCGGCATCGCATCGCAATGCGCCGCCAGTTGCAACGCCTCGCGCTCGGCCTGCTGCGCCTCCGGCAATGGCGCGGTCAAGCCATACACCTCCGCATCGCCGCGAAACGCCTCCGCCATGCCTTCGGCCATCGCCTGCCGCGCCACGTCACGCGGAACAGCCGCGCCGAAATAACCGGCCTCGGGTGCCGCCGCAAAGATCGGGTAATAGATCGAGAAATCCGGCCAACCGCTGTCGTTCCAACCAAGCGCCGATTCCAGCGCCGCCTCATCCGCAACAAGGTCCGGCGTCACCAAATCCGCCTGCGCCTGCGTCAGCATCTCGAACACCAGCGCGGCCGGTTCTAAATCGGTCACATAGGCCGCCTGACGCAGGTGATGCGCCGGGTTGTCGTGCAACTCTCCAAGGAACACCACATCGGCCCCATCAAAAACGCCCCCAGCAGCCAGAGCTGTGGGGGCGGCGATCAGGAGACCAAGCACATGCTTCATGAAAGGAAGTGTTGCACCTCGGGGCTCTGCGCTTCAAGCGATTTGCGGATCTTTGCAAACGCCGCCGCCTCGAGCTGGCGCACGCGCTCCTTGGACAGGCCCAACTCGTTGCCAAGGCTCTCCAGCGTCCGCGCATCTTCGCGCAGCTTACGTTCCCGCACGATAAACCGTTCCCGCTCATTGAGCTGGTTCATCGCCATCATCAGCCACTGACGCAGTTGCGCCAGATCCAAGTCTTCCTCGACCCGCTCATCCGCCTGCGCGCTCTCGTCTTCCAGCGCGTCGATCCACTCGCGACCCTCATCCTCGGTCGATTGCGTCGCGTTCAGCGAATAATCGGAGCCAGACAAACGCCCTTCCATCATCTCGACGTCATGCAACGGCACACCGATTTCCTCGGCGATCATCCGGCGCATCTCGTGACCCTCGAGCGCCTTACCCTCGGCAGCCGCTTCTCGCTCCAGACGCGCCTGAACACGGCGCATATTGAAGAACAGAGATTTCTGCGAGGACGTCGACCCGGTCCGGACGATGGACCAGTTGCGCATCACGTAATCCTGAATGGATGCCTTGATCCACCACACCGCATAGGTCGAAAACCGCACGCCACGGTCGGGGTCGAACTTGTCCGCAGCCTTCATCAGGCCCAGACCCGCCTCCTGGATGAGGTCGTTCATCGGCGCACCGTAGCGTTTGAACTTCGACGCCATTGAAATGGCCAGTCGCATGTAGGCTGTGATCAACCGGTGAAGTGCCACTTCGTCACGCTGATCGCGCCACGCATAGGCCAGCTTGAGTTCCGTCTCCGCGTCCAGCAATTCTGCCTTCATCGCACGGCGAGACAGGGTTTGGTCGTTAAACGAGTCCAGTGCCATTGGTGCCCCCTGATCTTATCTCTTGTAGGTGTTACGGGGATCACCCGTGTATGGATCAAAGATTCATTGAAAAAGTTTCAATACCGTCACAACGCTCCGACACATTCATGCGTTCCGGTGATGGGGTCGCGCACAATTAGAAATTGGGCTTTCGGCAAGGCCCGCGGTACCGTTGCACAGAACCAATGCAACACGGGACGCACCTGCATGAGTTATGAGCTTTTCATCGGCGATTACGCCTATTCCAGCTGGTCGCTGCGCGGCTGGCTGCTGTTCCGCGCCCTGGACATCAAGCCGGACATCCGCCTTGTCGATTTCAACCAGACCAGCGTGGCAGACCAGCTTGCCGCGATCGCGCCCGCCCGCACCGTCCCCGCGATGCGCACCCCCGAAGGCACGGTGATCTGGGATTCGCTGGCGATGGCGGAAGAACTGCACAGCCGTCATCCCGAAGGCGCGGTCTGGCCCGATAATCCGGCCGCGCGCGGTCTGGGCCGGGCGCTCGCCGCAGAAATGCATTCCGGCTTCACCGCACTGCGCAGCGAATGCCCGATGAACCTGCGCACCGCCTATCGCGACGTCCCCCTGTCCGATGCCACGAAAGCCGACATTGCCCGGATCGAAACCCTCTGGACCCATGCGCGCGACCGCCACGCCGATCTGGGGCCATGGCTTTTGGGTCGCTACTCCATCGCAGACATCGCCTTTGCCCCGGTCGCGGCGCGGTTCGCGGGTTATGACGTGGCGCTGTCGGACAATGCTCAACGCTATGTCGACACGCATCTCGCCGATCCTTGGTTCCGCGAATGGCGGGATATGGCGCTGACCATCGGCGACACGCTGCCGTGGTACGCCAAACCCTTCGACACGCGACCCTGGCCAGAACCGGCCTGAGCAAACCCCCGGTCCAAAACAACGATTTCCGGCATGCGTTAACCATTTCGCAACCAAGATCCCCGCACGGTCACAGCACATTAGGACCGGATCACATGGTTGCGCATGCCTATACTGTCGCCTTCGAAGGTGTGGATGCCCGCATGGTCGAGGTCCAATGCGCCGTTACCCCTGGCGTGCCTGCCTTTGCCGTGGTTGGCCTGCCGGACAAGGCGGTGTCGGAATCCCGCGACCGGGTGCGCGGCGCGCTCTCGACCTTGCATATCGCGCTGCCTTCGAAACGCATCACCGTGAATCTGTCGCCCGCCGACCTGCCCAAGGAAGGCTCACATTTTGATCTGCCCATCGCTTTGGCGCTGCTGGCCGAACTGGAGATCCTGCCCAAGGATGCGGTGGCTGACACCGTGGCCCTTGGCGAGCTGTCGCTGGATGGCGCGCTGATCCCGGTGATCGGCGCGCTGCCCGCCGCCATGGCCGCCGCCGCGGAAAACCGCACCTTGATCTGCCCCGCCGCTTCCGGGGCAGAGGCGGCTTGGGTCGGCGGCTGCCAGGTGATCGGCGCGAAGGGTCTGATGGACGTGATCCAGCACATGACCGGCCGAACGCCGCTGGCCCCCTGCGAACCCGGAGAGGTCTCGCACGCGCTGGATGCCCGCGACATGCGCGATGTCAAAGGCCAGGAGCGCGCCAAGCGCGCGCTCGAAATCGCCGCAGCCGGACGGCACCATGTTCTTCTGGTTGGCACGCCGGGGTCTGGCAAATCGATGCTCGCCGCCCGCCTGCCGGGTATCCTGCCGCCGCTCACCCCCGCCGAGGCGCTGGAAACCTCGATGGTTCATTCGCTGTCCGGACTGATCGAAGCAGGCGGCATCTCGCGGCATCGCCCGTTTCGCGAACCGCATCACACCGCCTCCATGCCCGCCATCGTCGGCGGTGGCCGCACCGCCAAGCCCGGAGAAATCAGCCTTGCCCATAACGGTGTCCTTTTCATGGACGAATTTCCCGAATTCCCCCGCCCCGTGCTGGAAACCCTGCGCCAACCAATCGAGACCGGCGAGGTCATGATCGCCCGCGCCAACGCCCATATCCGCTATCCCTGTCGCTTCATGCTGGTGGCGGCCGCCAATCCCTGCAAATGTGGCTACCTCAGCGACCCGGCCCGCGCCTGTTCCCGCGCGCCAAATTGTGGCGAGGATTACATGGACCGCATCTCCGGCCCGCTGATGGACCGGTTCGACCTGCGTGTCGATGTGCCTCCCGTGGCGTTCCGTGACCTCGACCTGCCCAGCGCCGGCGCCAGCAGCGCCGAACTGGCGACCCGCGTCGCAGCCGCGCGCAGTATCCAGACATCGCGGTTTCGCGATCACCCGGAGATGCGTCAGAACGCCGACCTTCAAGGTGACCTTCTGGATAGGGCAACCGCGCTTGACACGCCAGCCCGCACGCTCCTGACCAGCGCCGCCGACCGCTTCGGCCTCTCGGCGCGCGGCTATCACCGGGTCCTGCGCGTCGCCCGCAGCATTGCCGATCTCGACGCGGCAGAGGCCATCACCCGCGACCATGTCGCCGAAGCCCTGAGCTACCGCCTGCCGGCCAACACTCCGTGAAGAGGGCTGAAAGGCCCGATGAACCGGCCCCTACAGCTTCGCTTCGATCGCCTGCCAGATCTTCTCGGCCACATTGATCCCGTCGAACCGCTCAAGCTCCTGGATACCGGTGGGTGAGGTCACGTTGATCTCGGTCAGGTAGGTTCCAATCACGTCGATCCCCACAAAGACCTGACCCTTTTCGCGCAACAGCGGCCCGATCCGGGCGCAGATTTCCAGATCACGCTCCGTCAGCCCGATCTTCTCGGGCCGCCCGCCCACATGCATGTTCGACCGGGTTTCCCCTTCGGCCGGCACCCGGTTGATCGCGCCCACCGCCTCGCCATCCACAAGGATCACCCGCTTGTCCCCAGCCGACACATCCGGCAGGAATTTCTGCACGATCAGCGGCTCGCGCGAAAACCCGGTGAACAGCTCGTGCAGCGACGTCAGGTTGCGATCATTGGCATCCAGCCGGAACACGCCCGCCCCGCCATTGCCGTAAAGGGGCTTGAGAATGACATCGCCGTGCCGCGCCTTGAACGCCTTGATCGTCGCCAGATCCCGCGCGATCATGGTCGGCGGCGTGAGGTCCGGGAAATCCAGCACCAACAGCTTTTCCGGATAGTTCCGTACCCAGAACGGATCATTCACCACAAGCGCCTTGCCGCGCAATCGGTCCAGCAGATGCGTCGAGGTGATGTAATGCATGTCGAACGGCGGATCCTGCCGCAGCCACACCACGTCGAACTCCGCCAGATCGACCTGCTCCTCCGGCCCAAACGCCACGTGATCGCCCTGCACCCGCTGCACCGTGAAGCTCTGACCGATGGCCAGAATGCGCCCCTCGTCATAAGAAAGCTTGTCCGGGCTGTAGAAAAACAGCTCATGCCCCCGCGCCTGCGCCTCTTCGGCCAGCCGGAAAGAACTGTCGGCAGTGATGTTGACCGACTGGATCGGGTCCATCTGAAACGCGATTTTCATGTGCTGTCCCTTGCAACCTCTGCCCTTCTAATGGCGCAAGCCATCCAGCGGTGCAAGATCGCGGCGTCAGAGGCCCATGCTGGCATTCGGGATGATTTCGATCACCCCCTGCGCATCCACCAGCGCCACGTCCAGCCGCGCCTCCGTCAAGGCCCCTTTCGGACAGAGACCAAGATAATCCTCGGCGCTGCGCAGGATACGGCCAAGCTGCCTCGCGGTGACACGCTGCACCGCCGCAGCATGGGTGCGGCTTTTCTTGACCTCGACAAAAACCACCCTGTCCCCTTCGGACAGGATGAGGTCAATCTCTCCGCAGCGGCCGCGCCAGCGTGTCTCGCGCAGCTGCGCACCGCGATCGAGGTAGTGGCGCGCCACCGCCTGCTCGGCACTCAGCCCAGCATGATAATTGGTCCGACGCAGATCGCGCACGACCCCCGGTTCACTTGCGTCGCAAAGGTCACCCTGAAAATCGAATGGCATATCACATCCCCCTTCCCCAGCACCCTACCCGCAAAACATCTAACGTTCCCCTAACGCCATCGCCCTTTGATAGGCCTCCCGGCGCGGCACACCAAAGACCTTCGACACCTCGCTGGCTGCATCCTTGACCGACATCCGCGTCAGGGCATCCTGCAACGCTTCGTCCAGCGTCGCCTGGTCCGTCACCGCCCCGACACCGCGATCGATCAGCACGACAATCTCGCCTTTCGGGGTCTCCTTGGCGTATTTCGAGGATAAATCCGCCAAGCTTCCCGCACAACGCTCTTCGAATTTCTTGGTTAACTCCCGGCACACCACCGCCTCGCGATCTGCGCCCAGAACCTCTGCCGCATCGCGCAACATCGCGCCAAGACGTTTGGGCGATTCGTAGAAGATCAGCGTCGCGGGCACACTTATAAATTCGGCCAGTGCCGTTTTCCGCTTGCCCGCGCTGTTGGGCAGGAAGCCCGCGAACAGGAAACGGTCCGACGGCAGGCCTGACAGGGTCAGCGCCGCCACCACCGCCGTCGGCCCCGGTGCCGTGGTGCAGGGCACCCCCGCCTGCAAGGCCGCCCGCATCAGGTCAAATCCCGGATCGGAAATCAGCGGCGTTCCCGCCTCCGAGGCGTAGACCACCGACTGCCCCGCCTCCAGCGCCGCCATCAGCCGCGGCCTCGCACGCTCGCCGTTGTGATCGTGATAGGCCACCAGCGGACGGTCCCCCAAGGCCACGCCGTGAATCTCCATCAACCGCCGCAGTGACCGAGTGTCTTCCGCCGCCAGCACATCCGCGCCTGCCAGCAGGTCAAGCCCGCGCAGCGTGATGTCGCGTGCGTTGCCCAAAGGGGTCGCCACGAGGTACAGTCCCGGCGCGATCTCGCGTGTCTGCCATTTCATGTCTGGACCCGCCTTTGTCGTTGTTTATGATCACCCCCAATCGAAAGGCCGCGCCGGGATGTTCCGCGCGCGACAAGGGAGTGCTTATTATGTTGGCTGATTTGTCCACCCCCCGCAAGCTGTTGCGCAAAGTCGTGGCGGTGGCCGCCTTCATGGGTCTTGCGGCCTGTGACCCGGCCCTCATGACGGCCCCCGCTGGCGGGACCGGACCCGACATCAACACCAACGCCCCCGTGCCCGTGGCGCTCCTGATCCCGCGCAGCGACAGCGGCGCAGGTGCCGTGGCCGCAAGCCTCGAAAACGCCGCACGCCTCGCCGTGGCCTCACTGGACGGCGTGCAGATTGACCTGCGCGTCTACGACACCGCAGGCGATGCCCAGCGCGCGGCAGTTCAGGCGGAAACCGCCGTTGCCGACGGTGCGCAGATCATCCTCGGCCCGCTTTTCGGAGAGGCCGCAAATGCCGCAGGCGTCGCCGTGGCAGACAACGGCATCAACGTGCTCAGCTTCTCGAACAACCCCTCGATCGCCGGTGGCAATGTCTACGTGCTGGGATCGACCTTCCGCAACACGGCAAGCCGCCTGCTCGGCTACGCCTCCCGCCAGGGCCGCAACTCTGTCGTGATCGTGCACCCGCAGAATGTCGAGGGTGAATTTGGCAAGGCCGCGATCCAGGCCGCAGCAGCCCAGAGCGGCGTGCGTGTGGCAGCCATCGAATCCTTCGCCTTCTCGCAGGAAGGTGTGGCCTCGGCTGTCCCGCGCATCCGGGCCTCCGTCGACAGCACCGGCGCGGACTCTCTCTTCCTGACCTCCAACGCAGCCGGCGCCTTGCCGATCCTGCTTCAATTGCTGCCCGAGGCCGGGATCAGCCCGTCCGCAACCCAGTACATGGGCCTTGCCCGCTGGGACGTGCCGACCCAGATTTTGTCCATGCCGGGCGCGCAGGGGGGTTACTTCACCCTGCCCGACACGGCGGCACAATCGGCGTTCAACAGCCGCTACCGCGCGCAATTCGGCCAGGAACCCCACCCCTTGGCCGGTCTTGCCTTCGACGGGATCGCCGCCATCGGAGCCTTGGTGCGCCAGGGCCGGTCCGATGCCCTCAGCGCACGGGCGCTGACACAAAGCTCGGGTTTTCAGGGGGCGAACGGCGTGTTCCGCCTGCGACCCGACGGAACCAATGAGCGTGGCCTCGCCGTGGCGACCGTGCGCAACAACCAGGTGACCATCCTTGACCCAGCCCCATCCGGCTTCGGCGGCGCAGGCTTCTAAATCCCTGAGCCTGACCAACCCGTCGGAGACCCAAGTGGTCTCCGACTCCTTTTCCGACATACTCGATGTGCCGCGTCTGCGCGACGCGATGTGGGCGGCCATCGGCGACATGCGCGACGAACGCGATGTGCGCAGCGCCGTTGTCTCGGTGCTGAAGGAGGCGCAGATCACCGGCCGCGACGCCGTGGCGGCCCGGTTGGACGCGCAGCCCCGAAATGCCCTGCCCGTGACCACCGGCTACACCTGGCTCACCGACCAGGTGATCAACCTCACCTTCGAGGCCGTCACCGAACGCATCCATCGCAACCCCAACCCGACCGAGGGCGAACGCCTGTCCGTGCTCGCGGTCGGGGGCTACGGGCGCGGCGAGATGGCCCCGTTTTCCGATGTCGATCTGCTGTTCCTGACTCCTTACAAGATCACCGCCTGGGCCGAGAGCGTGATCGAATCCATGCTCTACATCCTGTGGGATCTCAAACTGAAGGTCGGGCATTCCTCGCGCACCGTCAAAGACTGCCTGCGTCTTGGCGCCGATGATTTCACCATCCGCACCGCGATGCTCGAACACCGCTTTCTGGTCGGCTATGAGCCTCTGGCCGACGAGCTCGACAGCAAGCTCTGGAACACGCTCTTCAAGGGCACCGAGGTCGAATTCGTCGAAGCAAAACTGGCCGAACGCGACGCCCGCCACGTCAAGCAGGGCCAGCGCTACATGGTCGAGCCGAATGTCAAAGAGGGCAAGGGTGGGCTGCGCGACCTGCAGTCGCTTTTCTGGATCGCCAAGTACATCCATCACACCGACGATCTGAGCAAACTGGTCCGCGCCGGGGTGTTCCGTGCCGATGAATTCCAGACCTTCGTGAAGGCCGAGAACTTTCTCTGGGCCGTGCGCTGCCACCTGCACCTCGCCTCCGGTCGCGCCACCGAACAGCTTACCTTCGACATGCAGGTCGAAGTGGCCGACCGCATGGGCTATGCCGACAAGGGCGGCCGCCGCGGGGTCGAGATCTTCATGCAGGATTTCTTCCGCCACGCCACCTCGGTCGGCGACCTGACCCGCATTTTCCTCACCTCGCTCGAAGCGTCGCAGCAAAAGGAACCGCCTCTGCTGATGCGGCTGTTCAAACGCGTGCCCAAGGTCAAGGACGGCTACGAGGTGGTGAACAACCGCCTCGCCATCACCGACGACGCGGCCTTCCTGTCCGACAGGATGAACCTGCTGCGCATTTTCGAGGAAGCCCTGCGCACCGGTCTGCTGATCCACGCCAACGCGATGCGCCTGATCAGCGCCAACCTGCACCTCATCGACCGCGACATGCGCGAAGAGAAAGAAGCCCAGCGCATCTTCCTCGACCTGCTGCTCAAGCACGGCAACCCCGAACGCGCGCTGCGGCGGATGAACGAACTCGGGGTGCTCGCCGCCTTCATCCCGGAATTCGAGCCGATCGTGGCGATGATGCAGTTCAACATGTACCACCACTACACGGTGGACGAACACACCATCCAATGCATCTGGCACCTCAGCGAAATCGAAAACGGCCATCTCGAAGAAGATCTACCCGTCGCCAGTTCCATCCTCAAGAACGGCGTGAACCGCAAGGTGCTCTATATTGCGCTCCTGTTGCATGACATCGGCAAGGGTCGGGACGAGGATCATTCGGTCCTCGGCGCCAAGATCGCCCGCAAGGTCGCGCCTCGGCTGGGTCTGAACAAGCAGGAATGCGCGACGGTCGAATGGCTGGTGCGCTACCACCTGCTGATGTCCGACATGGCCCAGAAACGCGACATCGCCGACCCCCGCACCGTGCGCGATTTCGCCAAGGCGGTGCAAACCCGCGAACGGCTCGATCTGCTTTGCGTGCTCACGGTCTGCGACATCCGCGGCGTGGGTCCGGGCACCTGGAACAACTGGAAAGCGGTGCTGATCCGCGCGCTCTACCGCCAGACCCGCCGCGCGCTCGAAGACGGGATGGAGGCGCTCAACCGCGAAAATCGCGGCACCGAGGCCAAGAAAGCCCTGCGCGACGCGCTTGCCGACTGGGATGCCAAGGACCTGCGCACCGAGACCAGCCGCCACTACCCGCCGTATTGGCAGGGTCTGCACGTCACCGCCCACAAGGTTTTTGCCGAGCTTCTGCGCAACATCGGCAACAACGAGATCCGCATCGACATTCATCCCGACGAAGACCGCGACGCGACCCGCGTCTGCTTTGCACTCTCCGATCATCCCGGCATCTTTTCGCGCCTCGCCGGCGCATTGGCGCTTGTGGGTGCCAATGTCGTGGATGCCCGCACCTTCACATCGAAAGACGGCTTTGCCACCGCCGCCTTCTGGATCCAGGACGGCGACGGATCGCCCTACGAAGACGTCCGCATCCCACGCCTGCGCGACATGATCTCGAAAACCCTGCGCGGTGACATCGTCCCGCGCGAGGCGATGAAACCGCGCGACAAGCTCAAAAAGCGCGAGCGCGCCTTCAGGGTTCCCACCTCGATCACCTTCGACAACGAAGGCTCGGAAATCTACACCATCATCGAGGTCGACACCCGCGACCGCCCGGGGCTTCTGTTCGACCTGACCCGGACGCTGGCAAACGCCAATGTCTACATCGCTTCCGCCCTCATCGCGACCTATGGCGAACAGGTGGTCGACACGTTCTACGTCAAAGACATGTTCGGCCTCAAATTCCACTCAGACAGCAAACAGAAAGCCCTTGAAACCAAACTGCGCACCGCCATTTCCGAGGGCGCTGCGCGGGCCAAGGAATAACGCCCAAAATCACATTCCAGGAAAGACCCATGCAGTTCACATTTACCGGCAACAATTCCCGTTTTCTTGAGCAGTCCTTTTATGACGGCAACGGCGCGCTGAGCATCGCGCTTTCCTCGATTTCGCCAACCGAGGTCGTGGTGACCCACACGGTGTTCACGCAGGCAAACGTCAATGTGGTTCTGCGCGGTCAGGGGTTCTCGATAGATGATGAGGGAAACGCTGTTTCGGGTTTGATCACGTCTATGACCTTCAACGGTCTGGACATCGAACAGGCGACGATCACCGACATCAACTGGCCTGCCGACGCGTTTCAGGACGCACTGATCGAGATCGGCGACAACTCCGACTTCACCACACTCGCGGCGCTTTTCAACGACTCGTTGCAAATCTCCATCGATGCCAGCGGCGCTTTGACCGGCTTCGACCAGGAAACAGCCTGGGAGGCGTTTCTGCCCCTCATCACCGCTCCCATCAGCATTGTTGGATCGCGGTTCGACGATTCCGTCGAAGGCAGTTCGGGCAATGACACCATCAGCACCGGCGCCAGCAGCGAAGACGGGGACCGCATCGTCGGCAGCACCGGCAATGACACGATCCTCTTCGATGTGCCGCCGGGCACGGATGGCCCCGGGTTTTTCCTCGACTACGATTCGATCGGAGCGCCGGTGACCTTCGACATCGATGGTGTCGCCAATTTCGGTACGATCAGGTCCGCTGGCTTTACCGACACCCTGCAGAATGTCGATGCAGCGCTCGGGCACTATCTCGGCCTCGAGGGCACGGCTGGCGCGGACACCTATGACATTCGGCTGACCACTGGCCAAGTGGCGGCCCTGATCGGTGGCCGCGGTGCGGATGTCTACACCGTTGATCCCGGCGCGGGCCTGCCGATCCTCGATTTCCTCTTCAGCGATGTGACCACAGGGCTCGAATTGGATTTCGCAACCGGCGTGGTTGCCAATGACGGGTTCGGCAATGTCGAAACCATCACCTTCACCACCACACCCGAATTGACCGTGCTCTTTGCGACCGATCTGAATGACAGGGTTACAGACGGTGCGGGGGCACAGCTGGTCCGGCTCTACGAAGGGGACGACCTCTTCCTGTCTGATCTCTTGGGCGAGGACAGCATCGACGGCGGCGACGGGCGCGACCTCGTCCGTTTTGACAGTTCGTCGCAGGGTGACATGACGCTGACCTTCAACGGATCGGTCACCACCGTCACCGACCGTACGACTGCTCAAGGCAGCGCCACGCTCTTGCGGGTGGAAACCATCGAAACCGCGGGCGGCGTCCAGCTCGACCTCAACCAACATCACGGGATCGGTCTGATTTCGGCGGCTGATCTGACCACGCTCACCGAGCTTTACATTGCCTATTTCGATCGGGCTCCCGACGCATTGGGCCTGTCCTTCTGGGCCACTGCCTTCCAGACAAACGGGTTTTCGTTCGAAGCGATTGCAGACCTCTTCTTCACCCAGCCTGAAACCGTCGCGCTGTATTCCGGGTTCAGCGATGGCGATTTCGTCACCGCCGTTTACAACAACGTGCTGGGCCGCAACCCCGATCAGGACGGGTTCGATTTCTGGACCGGCCAATTGGCCAATGGCAACGTCACGGAAAGCGGCTTCATCCTCGATCTGCTGGCCGGTGCGCGCGCCGCGACCGGATCGCCCGCCGATGTCGCATATATCGAGAACAAGACCGATCTTGGCCTCTATTTCGCGGTCATTCAGGGGCAGAACAACCTGGACGCCGCCAACAGCGTGATGGACGCGTTCAACGGAAGCGCCGGCAGCCTCGCCATCGCCCAAGCGCTGTCGGATGACGCGCTTGCCACTGCCGAAACGGGCAGCACCGATCTGTTGATGCCGGTCTTGGGCGTCATCGACCCCCCATTTGCCGAGATTGCCTAGACCAAGCCAGGCTATGATCTGCCGCAAAAGCCGGACAAAAACAGTGCTCATCGCGGCCCAGCCGGTTTGCGCTGGGCCTGCTCTCCCATCTCGGCCACGGCATGCCGCAACCGGTCTTCATCCTGCCGGCGCAAATCCCGCTCGATGTCCCGATACCTGCGATCCATACGCGATGCCTCGTAAAGCGCTCGCGCCTCGCTGACAGGCACGATCCCCGCAATCGGCTTGCCCCGTCGCATCACGGCATAGCGCGTGCCATGAAAACTCACTTCGTCCAGAACCTGCCGCAGATGGCTGCGCAGCCAGTCGGTGCTGATGTCGTGGATTTCTGACAGGTTGTAGATGTACACGCGCCGGTCCCTTGGTCTGACTTGCGACAACCCTGCCACCAAAACGTTCACAAATCGTAAGCGCCCTGTGCGTTGCGAATGACCGACCGTTTCAGCGCCTCCCACACAACACAACCGTCAGGTTCCGCCGTACGAACCGTACGCTTGACCGCATCGCCGCACAAAACCGCCCCCAAATCCCCGAATTCGGCACTTTTTCGCGCTTGAGCCGTACAGGTCGTACGCTCGAACCGGACAAGAGGCACTTTTCGCCGGTCGATTTCTGCTCTACGCCACAGGTCACGCGCAAGGAGCCCGCATGAAACCCATCCGCCTCATTTCCGGTGTTCTCACTGTCGGTTTCTGGACCCTGATGAGCCGCATCCTCGGTGTCCTGCGCGAGGTCATGATCCTCGCCTTCATCGGCCCCGGCCCAGTGATGGATGCCTTCGTCGCCGCGTTCCGCCTGCCAAACATGTTCCGCCGTTTCTTTGCCGAAGGCGCGTTCAACGCGTCGTTTGTTCCCATGTTTTCCAAGCGGTTGGAGACCGATGACAACCCTATCGGCTTCGCCACGCAGGCGCTGTCCGGACTGGCTTTCGCGCTGCTCATCCTGAGCGCAGTCGCCATGGTCTTCATGCCCGGCCTCGTGTGGCTGACAGCCGGTGGGTTTGTCGGTGACGCGCGGTTCGGTCTGACCGTGGACTATGGCCGCATCGTCTTTCCCTACATCCTGCTGATCTCGCTGACGGCGCTGTTCTCGGGTGTGCTGAACGCCACGGGCCGCTTTGCCGCCGCTGCCGCCGCACCGGTGTTTCTCAATATTTTCGTCTGTATCTCAATGGCTTGGGCCGCCTTCTCGGGTGGCGAGGTGATCCGTTGGCTGATCTGGACAGTGCCTGTCGCAGGTGTCGCGCAACTCGCCCTTGTCTGGGTCGCCGCAGACCGCGCGGGTATCAAGCTGCGGCCCTCACGTCCCCGCTGGACACCCGAGATGAAGCGGCTGGTCGCCGTCGCCATTCCCGCCGCGCTGGCAGGTGGGGTCATGCAGATCAATTTGCTGGTGGGGCAACAGGTTGCATCGCATTTCGACAAGGCCGTGGGTTGGCTTTATGCCGCTGACAGACTCTACCAATTGCCGCTTGGCGTGGTTGGGATCGCCGTGGGCATCGTGCTCCTGCCGGACCTCTCCAGACGTCTTGGCGCGCAGGATGATGCCGGCGCCAAACACGCGTTTTCCCGCGCCGGGGAATTGTCGCTGGCGCTGACCATTCCCGCTGCCGTCGCGCTTGTCGTGATCCCACTGCCGCTGGTGTCCGTGCTGTTTGAACGCGGCGCCACGGGGTCGGACGATTCCGCGGCGATTGCGGCGGCGGTGGCGATCTACGGTTTGGGGCTTCCCGCCTTCGTCCTGCAGAAGGTTCTCCAGCCTTTGTTTTTTGCCCGAGAGGATACCAAATCCCCGTTCCGCTTTGCCGTTTGGGCGATGGTGGTTAACGCGGCCGTGGCCATCGGACTGGCCCCTGTCATCGGCTGGATCGCCCCTGCCATCGCAACGACACTTGCGGGTTGGGTCATGGTCTGGATGCTGGCGCGGGGTGGTCGCAGCTTGGGTGATGTCGCGCGGTTCGACGACCGGTTCCGCCGCCGCATCTGGCGCGTGTGTTTTGCCTCTGTCCTCATGGGCGTGGTGCTCTGGGGAGGCACGCTTTTGCTGGGGCCGTTCCTCGGCATGGCAGGCATCCGCTTCATCGCGCTTGTTGCCCTGATCGCATTGGGCATGGTCAGCTATGCGCTGATCGGCCAGGCCATAGGCGCCTTCTCACTGCGCGAGTTCCGCGACGCGTTCCGACGCAGGCGCTAGTTGCGCTGGCGGAGCCGCTGAACCAGCTTGCCCCATCCGCCGGGCACCAGAACAGTGGACAGCATGAACCCGATGGCAAAGCCCCCGATATCCGCCACCCATTCTGCCGATGCGCCGAAAAGAAGCCCGAAAATCAATTGGATCGCCAACAGAAACCCGATCAGGGTAAAGGCACGCACCTGGTTCTCGCCAAGCTGTCCCAGCCTCAGCCAGAGCAGGTAGGTAAACCCTCCGATTAGCCCGTAGACCGGCGGGAACGCCCCGATCAACGGCAGCGTGCCACCCACGGTCAGCGCATAGACCAACGCGCCACCCGCAGCCGAGACAAAGAAAATCACGACCACCGCGAAGCTGCCCATCGCCTCGCCCACCATCTTGCCGAGCGCCAGCAACATGACCCCGGCGAACAGCGCGTGGGTAAAGCTCGCATGAACAAACGGGTAGGACAGGAACCGCAGGACATGCTCGACAGGCCAACGCCCGGTCTCGCGCATCCATGCAAAGATCTCGGACGAAAAGGCAAACCGCTCCAGCGTGCCCAGACGCCAGCCAACGGCCTCCGGGCCACCGACCAGACCCCGCGCACCGAGCGTGAACGCGACCTCCAGCCCGACGATGACGAGAAACAGCGCAATCACCACCGGTGGCAGTGGGTTCAGCGGGGATTCATTGTGCGGATGGCTCACTGCTCGGCCCCTTGCTTGACGGCACTTGGGGTCATGGGTAAGGCACCGGAAGCACTTTTGCCAGATGGAGTTTTGCCATGACTGCGGCACCGACCGAGGGGGTCCAAACCTCTCCCGCGTTCACGACCCGGGTTTTTTCGGGGATTCAGCCCTCCGGGGGGCTGACACTTGGCAACTATCTTGGCGCCATGAAGCGGTTTGTCGAGATGCAGGGCCAGGGGTTCGAGACCATCTACTGCATGGTCGACATGCACGCGATCACCGTCTGGCAGGACCCCGTGGCGCTGCGCCGACAGACCCGCGAACTCGCCGCCGGGTTCATCGCGGCCGGGATCGACCCCGAACAGTCCATCCTGTTCAACCAGAGCCAGGTGCCCGAACACGCGCAATTGGCGTGGATCTTCAACTGCGTCGCCCGCATGGGCTGGATGCAGCGGATGACCCAGTGGAAAGACAAGGCGGGCAAGAACCAGCAGAATGCGTCATTGGGGCTATTTGCCTACCCGGCCCTGATGGCGGCAGACATCCTTGTCTACCATGCCACGCATGTGCCGGTGGGCGAGGACCAGAAGCAGCACCTCGAGCTGACCCGCGACATCGCGATCAAGTTCAACCATGACTACGGCGTGGAGTTTTTCCCGATCACCGAACCGGTGATCGAGGGCGCCGCCACGCGGGTCATGTCGCTGCGCGACGGATCGAAGAAGATGTCCAAATCCGATCCGTCGGATGCCAGCCGCATCAACATGACCGACGATGCCGATACGATTGCGCAGAAGATCCGCAAGGCCAAGACCGACCCTGACGCCCTGCCCTCCGAGGCCAAAGGATTGGAAGACCGCCCCGAGGCCCGCAACCTCGTCAACATTTACGCTGCGCTGGCCGAACAGTCGGTTGATAGCGTTCTGCGCGACGTGGGCGGCAAGGCATTCTCGGAATTCAAGCCGATGCTGTCGGACTTGGCGGTGGACAAGCTGTCACCGATCTCGGGGGAAATGGCGCGGCTGATGCAGCAGCCCGACGAGATCGACGCTATTCTCAACAGAGGGGCTGAGCGCGCGCGGGCTGTCGCTGCGCCGATCCTCAAGAAGACCTACGAGATCATCGGAATGGTGTCTTAAGCGCACATTTGCGCACCGACCTTGCGCGCCCGCGGGGCTTTTCCGCACATCCGCGCAGAGCTATCCTGGTCAAAACGGTCGAAAGGACTGGCCATGACCAAGGCACATCCCGGCATGACAATCGGCCATGTCCACCTCAAGGTTTCGAACCTTGACCGCTCAATCGCCTTTTACCGCGATGTGATGGGGCTTGATCTGACACAGCGCTACGGCGATCAGGCGGCGTTCCTGTCTGCTGGTGGCTATCATCATCATATCGGCCTGAACACATGGTTCAGCAAGGATGGCCCGCCTGCCCCTCAGCGCAGCGCAGGGCTGTTTCACGTCGCCTTTCTCTTTCCCGACCGCGCCGCCTTGGCACAGGCTTTCAAGTCCGTGTTGGACGCCTCTGTCGAGGTCGAAGGTGCCGCCGATCATGGTGTAAGCGAGGCGATCTATTTCAGTGACCCCGATGGCAACGGGATCGAGATCTACCGCGACCGCCCCGATACCGAATGGTCACGCGATGCGCAGGGTCGGCTGGACATGGTGAACGCGCCTTTGGACCTCGACGCGCTCTTGCGCGAGTTAACCTGACGCCGGAACATCCCTTCCCTACGACACGCTCTGGACCTTCCCCAAGCGCGCCCCTAACCTGCGCCGCAAAAAGGAGGTCGCCATGGCAACCGGCAAGAACATTCACACGTATTTCAACGGCACCTGGCACAAGGGCGATGTGCCTGTGATCAACGCCGCCGATCACGGCGCATGGCTGGGCAGCGGCGTTTTCGACGGCGCGCGCTACGTGAACGGCGTGGCGCCTGACCTGCTGGCCCATTGCCAGCGCGTGAACCGCTCTGCCGAAGCGCTCATGGTGACGCCAACCGTCAGCGCCGAGGACATGGTTCAGATCGTCTGGGAGGGGCTGCAGGCCTACCCCAAGGACAGCGCGGTCTATATCCGCCCGATGTACTGGGCGATCGACGGCGACCTGACCGCCATCGTTCCGCTGGCCGACAAGACCGGCTTTGCGATCTGTCTCGAGGAAATCCCGATGGCCCCGGCAACGGCCAGCGTGTCGCTGGGCAAGACACAGTTCCGCCGTCCCGTTCTGGAAAGCGCCGTGGTCAATGCCAAGGCAGGATGCCTCTATCCGAACAACGCCCGCATGCTGGCCGAGGTTCGCGCGCGCGGCTTCCAGAATGCGCTGGTGACCGATGCGATGGGCAATGTCGCCGAAAGCGCCACCGCAAATGTGTTCATGGTCAAGGATGGCGAGGTGTTCACCCCCATTCCCAATGGCACCTTCCTTGCCGGGATCACCCGCTCGCGCCACATGACCAACCTGCGCGCCGATGGCACACCGGTGCATGAAACCGTGCTCAGCTTTGCCGATTTCGAGGCAGCCGACGAGGTATTTCTGTCGGGCAACATGAACAAGGTCACACCCGTCGTTGGCTTCGAGGACATCTCGTATCAGGTCGGCCCGATCACCCGCCGCGTGCGCGAGATGTATTGGGATTGGGCGCAGTCCAGCCAGTGATGCAGGGCGCCCCCATGGCACCGAGTTCTATTGCGCGGGGTCGCTTCCTGCGTCATGATCCCCTGCGGGAGAACATCAATGCGTAAATTTCTTGTGGTGCTGGATGACAGCCGCGAATGCCTCAACGCCATGCGCTTTGCAGCCATGCGCGCGGCCAATACAGGTGGCGGCGTCGAGGTGCTGTCGATCATCCCGGCCGACGAATTCAACCACTGGATCGGCGTCGGCGAAGTCATGCGCGAAGAGGCGCGGGAGCGCATTCACGCGCATTTCGAAGTGTTCGCCAAGTGGATGCGCGACAAGCAGGGCGTTGACCCAGAACTGGTGATCCGCGAGGGCGAGGCGGTGACCGAGATAATCGCGCAGTTGCAGGACGATCCCGAGATCGGCGTGCTCGTGCTGGGTGCGAATACCGGCAAGAAAGGTCCCGGCCCTCTTGTCACCGCGTTGACGAAAAACGCGGGCAGCCTGCCGATCCCGATCACCATCGTTCCGGGCGAATTGTCCAAGGAACGGCTCGAAGCGATCACCTGACCGGGTCGGCACGCGGTTCCTCTGTTTTAGAACGGTTCTAAACCTTGACGCGTCGCCTTTCGCACCTCATATATGCTCAACGCATCAGGAGGTGCCGCCATGTTTATCCAGACTGAATCAACGCCCAACCCCGCCACCCTCAAGTTTCTGCCCGGCCAGACCGTGCTGGACATGGGCACGGCCGATTTCCCGACAGCGGACGGTGCGTCCGTTTCGCCATTGGCAACGCGGCTCTTCGCGGTCTCGGGCGTCAAGGGCGTGTTCTTCGGACATGACTTCGTCACCGTGACCAAGGAAGACGACACCGATTGGGACCACCTCAAGCCCGCACTTCTGGGCGCGATCATGGAGCATTTCCAGTCCGGTGATCCGGTCATGGCAGGCGATGCCAAGGCCCCGTCGGGCCATGCCGAACATTCCGGAGAGGATGGTGAAATCGTGGGGCAGATCAAGGAACTGCTGGACAGCCGCGTGCGTCCTGCCGTGGCTCAGGATGGCGGCGACATCACCTTCCACGGCTTTGATCGCGGTGTCGTCTACCTGCACATGCAGGGTGCCTGCGCAGGCTGCCCGTCCTCGACCCTGACGCTCAAGATGGGGATCGAGAACCTTCTGCGCCACTATATCCCCGAGGTGACAGAGGTGCGCCCGGTTGCCGTCTGACACGACACTTCTGGCCTTCGACACATCGGCTGCGCATTGCGCAGCCGCTTTGTTTTGCGGCAGCCACGTCGTCGCCACCCATGTCGATGACATGGCACGCGGACAGGCCGAACACCTGATGCCGATGCTAGAGGCCTTTCTGGCGGAACACGGCAAGACATGGGCCGACCTGACGCGCATTGGCGTCGGCGTTGGCCCCGGCAATTTCACGGGGATTCGCATCTGTGTCTCTGCCGCGCGCGGTCTGGCGCTGGGGCTGGGTGTTCCGGCCATCGGTGTCTCGACACTGGATGCGCTGCACCATCTGCATCCCGGCAGGACTGCCGCCGTGACCGCGCCACGCGACATGATCTATGCTCAAAGCCCCGGCAGCCTGCCCGCGCTTATCGCCGCAAGCGATGCGCCCCAAGCGGTCTATGCCGATGATCCGCACGCGCTGATCGGCGCGATGGCCGAAGTGGCAGCACGCGCTGACGCCGACACGGCAGAACGGCCCAAACCGCTCTACATCAAACCCGCAGACGCGGCCCCGGCACGGGACACGGCGCCGGTGATGCTGTCGTGACACCCGACGCCTTCGCGACACTGATGGACCGGGCCTATGTCCAGATGCGGCCATGGTCTGCGCAGGACATCACCGATACGCTCGCCAGTCCGCATGTGCATTTCCTGACCCGCGAGAGCGGTGGACTGATCGCGCAGGTGGTCGCTGGTGAATGCGAGATACTGGCCATCGCCACCGACCCGGACGCGCAACGCAAGGGGGTCGCTTCCGCACTCCTTGCAGAGCTTGTCAGCCTTGCCGAGGCCACCGGATGTTCCCAAATCCTGCTCGAAGTGGCCAGCCAGAACCACGCGGCCCGGTCGTTCTACGACGCAAGGGGATTCGCCCGGATCGGCACACGTCCCGCCTATTACACCCTGCGCGACGGCACAAAGGATGATGCCCTGCTGCTTTCGCTTGCCATTGGGCATGTTGAAGCCGATCCTGCGCCAACGTCACATGGCGCAAGCACAAAAAGCGGTTGACCCTCTGGCGTCCCTAACCGTTAATTGCAACCGATCAACCGATCTTTCAAAGCGACGCAATCAAGCCGTCGTAGTCCAACACCTGGGAGCTGCAAATGACCCTTATGACCAAACTTTACGGTGCCGCCGCTGCATTGGCGCTCACCGCTGGCGCGGCAGTTGCCGAACCGGCCCTGATCTTCGATCTGGGCGGCAAGTTCGACAAGTCCTTCAACGAGGCCGCGTTCAACGGTGCGGTCCGTTGGGCCGAGGAAACCGGCGAATCGTTCCGCGAGATCGAGCTTCAGTCCGAAGCCCAGCGCGAACAGGCGCTGCGCCGCTTTGCCGAGAACGGTAATAACCCGATCGTGATGACCGGCTTTGCTTTCGGCAACGTGCTGTCCGAAGTTGCGCCGGATTACCCGGACACCAAGTTCGCGATCATCGACATGGTCGTCGACCAGCCCAACGTGCGCTCGGTCGTGTTCAACGAACATGAAGGCAGCTACCTTGTCGGCATGATGGCCGCGATGGCTTCCGAGACCGACACGGTTGGATTTATCGGCGGCATGGACATCCCGCTCATTCGCAAGTTTGCCTGTGGCTATGCCCAGGGCGTCAAGGCGGTGAACCCGGACGCAACAGTTGTGGCCAACATGACCGGCACGACGCCCGCAGCGTGGAACGACCCTGTAAAAGGCTCCGAGCTGACCAAGGCACAGATCAGCCAGGGCGCTGACGTGGTCTACGCAGCCGCAGGTGGCACGGGCGTTGGTGTGCTTCAGACAGCGGCGGACGAAGGCATCCTGTCCATCGGTGTCGACAGCAACCAGAACTACCTGCACCCCGGTCAGGTTCTGACCTCGATGATGAAGCGCGTGGACAACGCGGTCTATGAAGCGATGTCCTCGGGCACCGATTTGGAGACCGGCATCAACGTGATGGGCATCTCGAACGGTGGCGTTGGCTATGCACTTGATGAAAACAATGCAGAGCTGGTCAGTGCCGAGATGCAGGCCGCGGTTGACGACGCGTCGGCCAAGATCGCAAGCGGTGAGCTGACGGTGCATGATTATATGTCCGACGACAGCTGCCCGGTGCTCAGCTTCTGATCCGCACGAGACCCGCGTAGAGTTACGGAGCGGCCGGTCACGGCCGCTCCGCCATGTATCGGGCACCAGACCCGAAGACTGATGCAGGGATAGTTCATGAATACCGCTGTTGCCGCCCCTGAAACGGACCCGCTGCTTGCGCCGGGCCCACCCGCAATTCAGCTCAGGGGCATTTCCAAGGCGTTCGGCCCGGTTCAGGCGAACAAGAATATCTCGATCAGCGTCAAACCCGGCACCATTCACGGAATCATCGGTGAGAACGGCGCGGGCAAATCGACCCTGATGTCGATCCTCTACGGCTTTTACAAAGCCGATAGCGGCCAGATTTTCATCAACGGCAAAGAAACCCAGATTCCCGACAGCCAGGCCGCGATCAAGGCGGGCATCGGCATGGTCTTCCAGCATTTCAAGCTGGTTCAGAATTTCACGGTCCTCGAAAACGTGATCCTCGGTGCCGAGGATGGCCCGCTGCTCCGCCCGTCGCTGAACAAGGCACGCGGCGTGTTGAAGCAGTTGGCGCAGGAATACGAATTGAACGTCGATCCCGATGCGGTGATCGAGAACCTGAGTGTCGGCCACCAGCAGCGTGTCGAGATCCTCAAGGCGCTGTACCGGCAGGCGGATATCCTGATCCTCGACGAACCCACCGGTGTGCTGACGCCCGCCGAGGCGGATCACCTGTTCCGCATCCTCGACAACCTGCGCAAAGAGGGAAAGACGATCATCCTGATCACCCACAAGCTGCGCGAAATTATGGATGTGACCGACACCGTGTCGGTGATGCGGCGCGGCGAGATGACGGCGACTGTCCAGACCTCGGAAACCAGCCCCGAACGGCTGGCCGAGATGATGGTAGGCCGCAAGGTATTGCTACAGGTCGACAAGACACCGGCCAAACCCGCGCAACCCGTGCTCGAGGTCGAAAACCTGCGCCTGACCGACGACAAAGGTGTCGAACGGCTCAAGGGCATATCGCTTGAGGTGCGGGCTGGCGAAATTCTTGGCATTGCCGGAGTGGCGGGCAATGGCCAGTCCGAACTGCTCGAAGTGCTGGGCGGCTATGCCGAGGGCACCGGAACGGTTCGGGTCAATGGCCAGCCGCTCCCGCTCAGCGGTGCAGGGTCCGACGGCCAGTCGCGCCGGGCGCGCGGGATCGGCCATGTCCCAGAGGACCGGCACCGCGAGGGGCTGATCATGTCTTTCAGCGCATGGGAAAACACCATTTTCGGGTATCATCGCGATCCGAAAATCCAGTCCGGTGCCCTGATGGACAATGCCGGGATAAAGGCCGAGGCCGCTGCCAAGATGGAGCGCTTCGACGTGCGCCCGCCAAACCCCAGACTTGCAGCGCGCAACTTTTCAGGCGGCAATCAGCAAAAGATCGTTCTGGCCCGCGAGATCGAGCGCAACCCCGATATCCTGCTGATCGGCCAGCCGACCCGAGGCGTCGATATCGGTGCGATCGAATTCATCCACCAGCAGATCATCCGCCTGCGTGACGAGGGCAAAGCGATCCTGCTGGTCTCGGTTGAACTCGACGAGATCTTTTCCCTGTCCGACCGTATAGCGGTGATGTTCGACGGACAGATCATGGATGAACGGCTCCCGAATGAGACCAGCGAACAGGAGCTTGGGTTGCTGATGGCCGGGATCACCGACACGGCCCATGCCCACATGCCAGCCTCGCCCATGGCGATGACCGAAGACGAGTTGCAGAACGCGGCTGAGGCTGAGGCTGAGACTGAGACTGAGACTGAGACTGAGACTGAGACTGAGACTGAGACTGAGACTGAGACTGAGATGGCACCCGCTGACGAAACACCCGTCAACGCGGAAACCAAAAACCCGGAGAGTGCCGAGAGCGCGGACGTGGTTGAGTTGCCCGTACCAGAGGCCGAGCCCCTCGACGTTCCAGACAAATCCGGGACAAAGACCGAGATCGCAACCGAAAAGGCCCTTGAAGCTCCACAGCACGCGCCTCAGTCACCCATCGCGCCCTCGATCAACGTGTCCACCGCTCCGGTCAGCGTCGAAGCGCCGCCAAAGATAACTGAGTCGATCAGCCTTGGCAGCCTGAGCGCGACAATCACCCAATCCGCGCCACAACGGCCCAAGACACCAGAGCCCAAGCCGGTTACCAAGCCGGCGACAAAACAAGACTCCGAGGAGAGCGACAAAGATGGATAAGATGCCCGGCTGGGCCGACGCGGTCCTTGTCCCGCTGATTTCGCTCATCCTCGCGGCGATCCTGTCGGCGCTGGTGATCATCGGCATCGGGGAAGACCCGGTGGAGGCCTTCAACCTCATGGTCGAAGGTGCGCTGATGCGGTCGTCCGGATGGGGCTATACGCTCTATTACGCCACCAATTTCATCTTCACCGGTCTTGCCGTGGCCATCGCCTTTCACGCCCGCCTGTTCAACATCGGCGGCGAAGGTCAGGCGATGATCGGCGGCTTGGGCGTGGCGCTGGCCTGTCTCTATATCCCCTGGCCGAACTGGTACGTTGCGCTTATCGGGGCGACGGTGTCGGCGGCGCTGTTCGGCGCGCTCTGGGCGCTGATCCCCGCGTATCTGCAAGCCAAGCGCGGCAGCCATATCGTGATCACGACGATCATGTTCAACTTCATTGCTGCCGCCGTTCTGAACTACGTTCTGGTCAACCTGCTTCGCCCGCAAGGCGCGATGGACCCGGCAACGGCACGCTTCCCCGAACCGACCCATCTGCCGACCTTTCAGGAGATGTTTTCGACCGCAGCGGAGCCGATGTTCCGTGGCGCGCCTGCCAATGTCACCTTCTTCGTTGCGCTGTTCATGTGCCTTGCCGTCTGGGTCCTGATCTGGCGCACCAAGCTGGGCTATGAGATCCGCGCATTTGGCGAAAGCGAATCCGCTGCCAAATATGCAGGCATCAGCCCGGTCAAGATCACCGTCGTCACAATGCTGATCTCGGGTGGTCTGGCGGGAATGATGGCGCTCAACACCACGATGGGCGAGGCGGAACGACTGGTGATGAACGCCACCGAAGGCGCGGGCTTCATCGGGATCGCCGTTGCGCTGATGGGCCGCTCACACCCTCTGGGCGTATTGCTCGCCGCGCTCTTGTTCGGCTTTCTGTATCAGGGCGGTGCGGAACTGGCGCTCTGGACGAATATCCCGCGTGAACTGATCGTGGTGATCCAGGCGCTTGTGATCCTCTTCACCGGCGCGCTCGACAACATGGTGCGGATGCCGCTCGAAAAGCTCTTCCTCGCGACCCGGAGGAAAGCCTGATGGATTTCGCAACTCTGCTGCAGGTGCTCGACAGCACCGTGCGGCTGGCCACACCGCTGTTGCTCGCCTGTCTGGCGGGCCTCTTTTCCGAACGCGCGGGCATTTTCGACATCGGCCTCGAAGGCAAGATGCTCGCCGCCGCGTTCTTTTCCGCCGCAATCGCAGCAATCACCGGGGATGTGTGGATCGGTCTGGGCGCGGGAATCGCGGCATCGCTGGCGCTGTCCCTTCTGCACGGACTGGCCTCGATCACTTTTCGGGGCAACCAGCTCATTTCCGGCGTCGCCATCAACTTTCTGGCCGCCGGTCTGACAGTGCTAATTGCGCAGGACTGGTTCAGCCAGGGCGGACGCACACCCTCACTGATCGGCGCGGGACGGTTCGAACCGATCGTACTGCCGGGGGCCGAGGCGTTGGCGGGCGTTCCGCTCTTGGGTCCGATCTATGCAGAGCTGATCTCGGGCCATTCGATCCTTGTCTATGTCGCCTTTGCGATGGTGCCGCTGACATGGTGGCTGCTCTATCGCACCCGCTTTGGCCTGCGCCTGCGCGCCGTGGGTGAAGCGCCAGAGGCCGTCGACACGGCAGGGGTCTCGGTGGTTGGTCTGAGATTTGTGGCGGTGGGCATCTGCGGTGTCCTCTGCGGGCTTGCGGGAGCGTATCTGGCGACCGCGCTGCAAGCGGGGTTCGTCAAGGACATGACTGCCGGTCGCGGCTTCATCGCGCTGGCGGCGCTGATCTTTGCCAAATGGCGGCCCTGGTACGCGCTTTACGCCTGTCTGCTCTTCGGTCTGCTGCAGGCCGTGGCGCTGCGGTATCAGAACATCGACCTTGGCGTTTTCGTGGTGCCGGTTCAGGTCATGGACGCTCTGCCCTACATCCTGACGGTCGTGATCCTGGCCGGGTTTGTTGGCAAGGCGATTCCCCCCCGCGCAGGGGGCGAACCCTACGTGAAGGAACGCTGACGATCACATTAAGCGGGCGTTTCCGTCAACGGAAACCGGGTGATGCGTCAACGCATCACCTCCCTTGGCCTAGGTCCAGTTGACCCCGATCCGTAAGTCCTTTTTGCACCTGCGGCACCGGACCGCTTGAAACGGGGCGAAGGTTGGGTCTATGCACAAACATGCAAATCTACCTG
The DNA here is from genome assembly GCA_041725935.1 of Pelagibaca sp. Lineage (GTDB taxonomy): Bacteria > Pseudomonadota > Alphaproteobacteria > Rhodobacterales > Rhodobacteraceae > Marivita. Next base: position 30,131 of record JBGRQD010000014.1, on the reverse strand, counting down.
CCCATCGCCGAAGTATCGGTCAATGCCTACCTCTTGCTGGGTCTTGGCGGGATGGTGGGCGTGCTTTCGGGGATGTTCGGTGTGGGTGGCGGCTTCCTGATGACGCCGCTTCTGTTCTTCATCGGCATCCCGCCGGCAGTTGCCGTGGCGACCGAAGCGAACCAGATCGTCGCCTCTTCCTTTTCCGGTGTGCTTGCGCATCTCAGGCGAAAAACCGTCGATCTCAGGATGGGGACGGTACTGCTTATCGGCGGTTTGATCGGTGCCGCTTTGGGCGTTGCGGTCTTCAACTACCTCAAGAGTTTGGGTCAGGTCGATCTGCTGGTCAAACTCTGCTATGTCCTGTTCCTCGGGATCATCGGCTCACTGATGTTTGTCGAAAGCCTGAACGCAATCCGCAAGACCCGCTCCGGCGCGAAGCCCAAGCGCAGAAAGCATAACTGGATTCACGGCCTGCCCTTCAAGATGCGCTTCCGGACCTCAGGGCTCTATATCTCGGTTATCCCCCCTGTGATCGTCGGAGTTCTTGTCGGCATTCTGGCCGCCATCATGGGGGTCGGCGGCGGGTTCATTATGGTGCCCGCGATGATCTACCTGCTGGGCATGCCGACCAAGGTGGTTGTCGGCACGTCGCTCTTTCAGATCATCTTCGTCACCGGTTTCACGACGCTGTTGCACGCGACCACGAACTACACCGTGGACATGGTGCTGGCCGTTCTGCTGCTGATCGGCGGTGTCGTCGGCGCACAGATCGGCACGGTGATCGGAGCGCGGCTCAAGGCCGAACAGCTGCGCATCCTGCTGGCCATCATGGTGCTTGCTGTCTGCGGCAAGCTGGCGCTCGACCTGCTGATCCAACCCGCCGAGCTGTTCTCGGTCGGCACGCCGGGGAATCACTGATGCGCGGGCTCCTGCTGATCCTCATGCTTCTCGCCGCGCCTTTACGGGCCGAGGAAGTGGTGCTTGGCCTCAGCCAGGATCAGGTGTCGATCTCGACCAATTTCGACGGGTCCGAGATCATCATCTATGGCGGGATCAAACGCGAAACGCCCATTCCGCAAGACGAGCCCCTGCAAGTCATCGTCACCATCGCAGGCCCGCAGGAACCGATCACTGTCTGGCGCAAGGACCGCGTCCTTGGCATCTGGGTAAACACCGATGCGCTCGAAGTGTCCGCAGCTCCCAGCTTTTACGCTATTGCCACCTCCGCCCCTTGGGACGAGGTCATCAGCGAGGCTGACGACCTCAGGCACACGATCTCCATTCCAAAGGCGATCCGGTCCATCGGGGCGTGGTCACAAGTTGCCAAGCCTCAGGAGTTCATCGACGCGCTTGTGCGTATCCGCAAGAACAACGGGCTGTACGTGCTGGACGAAGGCGCGATCGACCTGCGCGAATCCACGCTGTTCAATGCCGCGATCCATATGCCCGCAAACCTGACCGAGGGGGAATACGCCACACGCGTTTTCCTTACCCGGGGCGGCAGGGTGGTGTCGATCTACGAGACCAGCATCGACGTGCGCAAGGTTGGCATCGAGCGCTGGCTGTTCAACCTGTCCCGCCAGCAACCGCTGGTCTATGGCCTGCTGTCGCTGGCCATAGCGATCTTTGCGGGGTGGGGTGCGTCTGCTGCGTTCCGTCTGATCCGGTCCGGCTGATGCCGCGCACACCACCCGGAACCCGCGCCGACTACCGCGCCTTCCGCACCCTGCCCACGCGCTGGCAGGACAATGACGAATATGGCCACCTGAACAACGCGACCTACTACGCTCTGTTCGACACTGCGGTCAGCCTCTGGCAGATGGAGCAAGGGATCGAGATCCGCGGCGCTGACGCGATCCGGTTCCTCGTCGTAGAAAGCGGCTGCCGGTATCATGCAGAACTGGGTTTTCCCGACATCCTGACCGCCGGCATCCGCATCGCCCATATCGGATCTTCGTCGTTCCGCTACGAGATCGCGCTCTTCGCAGGCGACAGCGATATCGCCGGGGCCGAAGGGTTCTTTACGCAGGTGCATGTGGGCAAGGATGGCCGGCCCGCGCCGTTGCCTCAGAGCGTGCGACCTGTCCTCGAAGACCTGAAGATCTGAACAAGAACCAACTTTGACGCGCAGCGTGGACGCGGTATCCTTATCCTTAACAGGTCAGGAGAGTCCCCATGCCTTTCGCATCAATCCGCACGATCGCAACACTGGCCGTGCTTGCGCTTGCCACGGGCGCGACCGCGCAAACCATGTCGCCGGTCACTTTTGCACCCGGCAATTTCGGCACCATGGTGTCCGGCTCGATCACCGGGCAGGACTACACCGACTACCTTCTGGAGGCACAAGCCGGTCAGGAAATGTTCGTGGATTTGACGGTCACCGAAAGCACCGGCAACGGCACCGTCTACTTCAACGTTCTGTCCCCAGACAAGGATGCCGTCGCGCTTTATGTCGGATCTATGGATGGCAACACCACCACAATCGAGCTGCCCGAAACCGGGACCTACGCGATCCGCGTCTATCACATGGGCAATGACGAAGACACGGGCAAAACCAGCAGCTTCAACATCGACCTGTCGATCCAGTAAACAATGATTGATAAGGCTGGCACCGAACGCGATGTCAGCCCTTCTCGTGAAAAAACGCGTAGATTCGTTCGGCCAGCGCCTCGCTGACGCCGTCAACCGCCTTGAGGTCGGCCAGATTGGCACGGCTCACCGCCTTGGCCGAGCCGAAATGCGCCAGAAGCGCCCGCTTGCGCGCGCCGCCAACCCCGGCGATCTCGTCCAGCGGGTTGGCCATCTGCGATTTCGCCCGTTTGGCCCTGTGGGTGCCGATGGCAAAGCGGTGCGCCTCGTCGCGCAGGCGCTGCACGAAGTAGAGGACGGGATCATTGTGACGCAGCGCAAAGGGTCTGGCTCCGGTCCGGTGGAATTCTTCCTTGCCCGCGTCGCGGTCCAGACCCTTGGCGACCCCGACCATCGGAACGTCCTCGACCCCGTGTTCTTTCATGATCTCGCGCACGGCAGACACCTGACCCGCACCGCCGTCGATCAGCAGCAGATCGGGCCACAGCCCCTTGTCGCGGTCCGGGTCTTCCTTGAGCAACCGCTTGAAGCGGCGGGTCAGAACCTCTTTCATCATGCCGAAATCGTCACCGGGGGTCAGCTCATCCCCCCTGATGTTGAACTTGCGGTACTGGCTCTTGAGAAATCCGTCCGGCCCTGCCACGATCATCGCACCCACGGCATTGGTGCCCTGAATGTGGCTGTTGTCATAGACCTCGATCCGCTGGGGTGGCGTGTCCAGATCGAACGCCTCGGCCAGACCGCGCAGCAGCTTTGTCTGCGTCGCGGTTTCCGCCATCCGACGGGCCAGAGATTCCCGCGCATTGCGCAGCGCGCCGTCCAACAGTTCCGACTTTTCCCCGCGAAGCGGCACCGCGATCTCGACCTTGCGGCCCAGCTTGTCCGACAACGCTTCGGTCATCAGGTCTTCGTTCTCGATCGCGTGTGACAACAGGATCAGACGAGGCGGTTCCTTGGTGTCGTAGAACTGGCCGAGAAAGGCTTCCAGCACCTCGGCCTCTTCGACATCTGGGCCAACTCGCGGATAGAAATCGCGGTTGCCCCAGTTCTGGTTCGCGCGGATGAAGAACACCTGCACACAGGCCTGCCCCTTTTCCAGATGCAACGCGACAACATCCGCTTCGGCCACGCCGCGCGGGTTGATCCCCTGCGCCGTCTGCACCTGAGTCAGTGCACGAATCCGGTCGCGCAGGGCGGCGGCGCGTTCGAACTCCATATCTTCGGACGCCTGAGCCATCTCCTTGGCCAGCGTTTCCTGAATGTTGGTCGATTTGCCTGACAGGAACCGTTCGGCATCACGCACGCTCTCGGCATAGTCCTTTTCGGAAATCTTGCCGACACAGGGCGCGGAGCAACGCTTGATCTGGTGCAGCAGGCAGGGCCGTGTTCGGCTGTCGAACATTGCATCGGTGCAGTTGCGCAACAAGAAAACCCGCTGCAACTGGTTGAGCGTCCGGTTCACCGCACCCGCGCTGGCAAAGGGACCGTAATAAGCCCCCTTGTCCTTTTTCGCGCCGCGATGCTTGTGGATCATCGGGTAGGCATGGTTGGTGACATGGATGTTCGGAAAGGATTTATCGTCCCGCAGCAGCACGTTGTAGCGCGGCTTGAGCTGCTTGATGAGGTTCTGTTCGAGCAGCAGCGCTTCGGTTTCGGTGCGCGTTGTCAGGAACATCATCGACGCGGTTTCCGAGATCATCCGCGCGATGCGGCCGGAATGCTGCGGCGAAGGCCGCGAATAGTTCGACACCCGCGCCTTGAGGTTGCGCGCCTTGCCGACATAGAGCACCCGCGCCTGCGCATCGAGCATCCTGTAGACACCGGGGCTTGCGTCGAGCGTCTTGAGATAGCTCTGGATACAGGCGTAGCCTGTCAGGGTTTCGGTGTTGGTTTGCTCGACCATGTCAGTCTGTTTTGAAACCTTCGCTGCGTCTTCGATTCTGGAAATTCGCTGCCTGATCAGGCCTGCCGATGCAAGTGTTAAGGCATCCACTGTTTCTGTGGATAAGTCTGCGGAAAAAATATAGACATCCAGTTTTTTCCTTTGAGTTTCGGTAGGTTCCCTGATTTGCCTAAAATTTAATCAATCTAATAACTAACTGATTTTATTTTATTATTTCTGCACTTAGATACAAGCCATTGATATCTTTAGCACTTTGTTAACGATTTTGTAACGCATCCGTGACCGGTGCAAAACTCGTTGCAACCTGCGTCATTCGACGCCGATGACGTCCGGGGTCTGCCATCCAAGATGCTGCCCGCCATCCACGCAAAGAAGGTGCCCGGTGACCCCCGGAGCGTCCAGAAAATAGCCCAGAGCCCCAGTGATATCGTCCGTGTTGGCACCGCGTTCTAGGATGGTGGCCGCGCGCTGCTTTGCGAAATGCGTTTCGCTCTGACGGCCGCCGCGCAGGGTCGGTCCGGGGCCAATGGCATTCACGCGACACTTGGGGGCAAGCGCCTGTGCCGCGGTTTGCGTAAAGGCCCAAAGCCCCATCTTGGCGATCGTGTAGGTCATGAATTCGGGCGTCAGCTTGCGCACGCGCTGGTCGATCATGTTGATGACCAAGCCCGACGCGACGGGTTCGTCCCTGTCATCACGTTCAGGCTCGGGCAATTGCGCTGCGAAATGCTGGGTCAGCACAAAGGGCGCGCGCAGGTTGCTTTCCAGATGCCGGTCCCAGCTTTCGCGGGTGGCGCTTGCTATGTTGTCATACTCGAAAATCGACGCGTTGTTGATCAGAACGGTCAGCGGTCCACCGATCCCGGCAACCGCCGCTTCGACCAGACCTTGGGTTTCGTCCTCGTTCAACAGATCGGCCTGCACGGTGCAGGCGGTCCGGCCCTTGGAACGAATCAGGTCAGCCACCTCCTCGGCGGCGTCTGCGGAACTGGCGTAATGGACCGCCACGTCATAGCCACGGTCCGCCAGGTAAAGCGCCAACGCGCGCCCCAGCCGTTTGCCCGCGCCTGTGATCAATGCCCTGCTCATCGGAATGCCTCGCGCTTATAGGATGACAAGCGCAATGTAGCCCAGATACAGCGCCGACAAGACCACACCCCAGATGCGTGTCAGGTCGCGGCCCATGAAAACCAACGGGAAAATCAGCAGCGACGCGCCCAGCATCACCCAAAGGTCAAAGCGCAGGAATTCCGGATCGACAGGGATCGGCGCGATCAACGAAGCGATCCCGATGATGGCCAGCAGGTTGAACATGTTCGACCCGATGACATTGCCCAGCGCCACATCCGCCTGACGCCGCAACGCGGCCATCACGGTGGTTGCCAGCTCGGGCAGTGACGTGCCCAGCGCCACCAGCGTCAGACCGATCACCGTGTCGCTGACGCCAAAGATGGTGGCGAGTTCGACAGAACTGTCGACCAGCATGTCCGCACCGATCGGCAGACCGATCAGGCCTAGGGCGAGATAGAGAATGATCTTCCACCACGGCATATCGGGATCAGCGCCTTCGGGCTCTTCCTCTTCCGGGGCGGCCTGCCCGGCACGCCGATGCGCCAGCGCCTCTCGAAAGGAGTCCCCAAGGATCAGGACAAGAGCTGCCAAAAGGACGAACCCCGCCAAAGGGTCGAACACACCCCGGAACGCCAGAGCGATGAACAACACCGATCCGCCGAGCATGATCACATAGCTTTTGCGCGTGTCGCATTCGCTGGTGTGCATGACGGCCAGCAGTGCAGGAATACCCAACACAAGCAGGATGTTGGCGGTATTCGATCCGACCACGTTACCCAGCGCGATGCCCGGCACGTTGTCCAGCGCGGCGTTGACCGAGATCAGCAATTCAGGTGCCGAGGTGCCGAAGGCCACGATGGTCAGGCTGACGATCAGGGCCGGGATGCCAACACGCAGCGACAGGTTTACCGCGCCCTTGACCAGCGCGTCCCCTGCCAGCAGCAGGATCACCAGACCGATGATGACGCCTCCCCAAATCATCACCATATCAGCTTGCCTTTCCGTTGCAGGGGCACGGCCCCTTGCCGATCCGGTAGCGGCCACAATTCTTGCATTTCGCACTGGCCAGACGCTTTGCACCGGGGATGCGCAGCTTGCCAAACATAGCGAGCACGGCAATGAACACCAGGAAGAGAAGAACGATCTTGCTGATCACATCAGAGTCCGTACCGCGCGAACTCGGCGCGTTCTTCGATTGCGCTGAGCGCATCGCTGGTGAGTGCCGCGCCAAAACGGCTGAGGAAGGGGCGGCGCTGTTCGTAGCGGCGGAACTTGACCTTGTCGCCAAAGCGATCCTTCATCGCAGGAACCAGATGCCCGACATGATCGGCCAGCCCGACATCGACCGCGCCCTGCCCAACCCAGATCTCACCCGTGAACAGGTCTGGATTGTCGGCCAGCTTGTCGCCGCGGCTTTTCTTGATCTGGCTGATGAAGGTCTCGTGCAATTGGCCAAGCAGCCGGTTGAGACGCGCGACATCCTCTTCGTTTTCGGGGCGGAACGGGTCCAGCATGGATTTCGACTTCCCCGCCGTGTAGACGCGCCGTTCGATTCCCTGCCGCTGCAGGAAGACATGCGCGCCGAACCCGGCGGAGATGACGCCGATGGAGCCGAGGATCGATGCGGGGTCGGTGTAGATCTCGTCGGCGGCGCTGGCGATCCAGTAGCCGCCCGAGGCGGCCACGTCCTCGACAAAGGCGTAGACAGGAACCTCGGTCTCGTCAGACAGGCGGCGGATGCGTGCACCGATCAGCGAGCTTTGCACCGGAGAGCCGCCGGGCGAATTGATCTCGAGCGCAACGGCAGAGGGCTTCCCCTTGCGAAACGCCTTTTCCAGCAAGGACCGGAGGCTTGCGTCGCTCAGGGTGCCGCGTGACCCTGCCGCAATCGTGCCTTGCATCCGGACCACTGCGACCGTGGGGTCGGATTTCATGAATGGTATAAAGCGCTTCATGCGGGTGATGTAGAATGTGGGTGCGGGGCATACAAGGCATGGGGTTAAATATGGCCAGCCTGTGGATCCGGGGACGCGCCAGTCATCGGAACCAAGGCTGACCCATTGTTTCGCGCGCGAAACATTGGGGCCGAACCGGACCCTTTTACCATTTGTTAACACATCCATGCCGGGACAGCGCGGTGTCGGCTGGCACGGCGATGGATGCGTCAACGCATCCATATGTTTCGGTCAACCGAAACGGCAACGGGTGGCAAATGTCAGTAAAAACTCTGCGGGTCGATGTCGATGGCCATGCGCAACTCGCCCCGCAGCTTGAACGGCGCGACCCATTCCGCCAGCGCCGGTTGCAGCGCCGTGCCCTTGGGCGCCTTGACCAGAAGGCGCACGCGGTGCCGCCCCCTGACGCGGGCGATGGGCGCCGGAGCGGGGCCGAACACCTGCGCGCCCACACGCCGCAGCGGGCCGTCATTGCGGGCCAGCGCGTTGCCGAGGTCGAACACTTCCTGCACGTCGGTCGAGGACAGGATGATCCCGGCCAGACGGCCATAAGGCGGCACACCGGCGGCGCGGCGTTCTCCTGCCTCGGCGCTCCAGAAATCCTGTTCGTCGCCGGACAGGATCGCACGGATCACCGGGTGTTCGGGCTGGTAGGTCTGCATCAGCGCCTGACCGGGTTTGTCCGCGCGTCCTGCCCGACCCGCGACCTGACGCATCAGCTGGAACGTGCGTTCGGCGGCGCGCAGGTCCGACCCTTGCAGGCCCAGATCCGCGTCGATCACCCCCACCAGCGTCAGGAGCGGAAAGTTGTGCCCCTTGGCGACTAGTTGCGTGCCGATGATGAGATCCGCGCCACCGCTGGCGATGGTCTCGATCTCGGCCTTGATCGCGCGGGCCGAGCCGAACATGTCCGACGACAACACGGCAAGGCGGGCGTCGGGGAACAGCGCCTGCGCTTCTTCAGCCAAACGTTCAACACCTGGTCCGACCGCGGCCAGCTTGTCTTCGGCCTCGCAATGCGGGCAGACGTTGGGCAGAGGTTTGGTCTCGCCGCATTGGTGGCAGACAAGCCGTTTGAGGAAGCGGTGTTCGACCATGCGCGCATCGCAGTGGTCGCAGCCGATCTGGTGCCCACAGGCGCGGCAGATGGTAACGGGGGCATAGCCGCGCCGGTTGATGAACAAGAGCGCCTGTTCGCTGTTGTCGAGCCGCTGCTGCACCGCGCGGCGCAGGGTTGGACTGATCCAGCTTGACCCCGGCAGATCCTCGGTCCGCATGTCGATGGCGCGCATGTCGGGCATGACAGCAGCGCCAAAGCGCGAGGTCAGTTCGATTTTGGCGTATTTGCCCGCGTCGGCATTGGCCCAGGATTCAAGGCTGGGCGTGGCGGAGGCGAGGACCACCTGCGCGCCGCAGATCGAGGCACGCAGGACAGCCATGTCGCGGGCGTTGTAGAGCACGCCGTCTTCTTGTTTGTAGGAGGTATCGTGTTCCTCATCGACCACGATCAGCCCCAGATCGCGGAACGGCAGGAACAGGGATGAGCGCGCACCCACGACCAGTTGCGCGCCGCCCTGTGCTACCATCTTCCAGACGCGGCGGCGGTCGGTGATGGTCACGCCGGAGTGCCATTCGGCAGGTTTCGCGCCAAAGCGGGCATCGACGCGGGTGATGAATTCCGAAGTGAGCGCGATTTCCGGCAAGAGCACCAGCGCCTGACGGCCTTGGGCCAGACATTCGGCCACCGCTTCGAGATAGACCTCGGTCTTGCCCGATCCGGTGACGCCCTTGAGCAGCGTGGTGCCATAGCTGCGGGTGGCGACGGCGGCGCGCAGGGTGGCGGAGGCTGTGCTCTGGTCGTCGGTCAGCGCCTTGCCCGCATAGGTCGGGTCAAGCGTCGGGAAGGGCGTGTCACGCGGGCTGTCTTCCTCGCGCACGGCCCCCTGCTTGGCGAGTCCCTTGACGACTGACGTGGTCACACCCGCCGCCTCGGCCAACTCCTTGAGGGTCAGGGACAGACCGCCCATGTCGCGCAGCACCTCCAGAACGCGGTTGCGGGCGTCGGTCATGCGGTCGGGGGTGGTGTCGCCCAGCCGGTAGATCTTGCGCATCGACGGAGGATCGCCCAGCCCCGGCGCGCGGGTGGCCAGCCGCAGCATCGCGGGCATGGGCGTGAGCGTGTAGTCGCCAGCACGGGTCAGGAAGGTCATCAGCTCTTCGCGCATCGGTGCGGCATCCAGAACGCGGATCACCGACCGCACCTTGGAGATATCGTAATCGCCCTGCCCTGCCCCCCAGACCACGCCGAGTACCTTGCGCGGACCGAGCGGCACTTCGACAAAGGCACCAAGGTGACAGCCACCTTCCGGCGCACGATAATCGAGCACCCGGTCCAAGGGCTGGGTGGTGAGCACGCCGATCAGCGTGCCGGCATCGAAATAGCTGGGTGTTAGCGCCATCGCTTCGGGGTTTCCGTCGTCATTGTCATGGGGTAAAGCCAGCGGTAGCAAAGGCCAACCCATCACAGGAGCGACAGCCATGAAATTCTTTGTCGACACAGCCGAAATCGACGCCATCGCGGAACTCAATGATCTGGGTATGGTCGATGGCGTGACCACGAACCCCTCGCTGATCAAGAAATCCGGTCGCGATATCCTCGAAGTGACCAAGGAGATTTGTGACATGGTCGATGGCCCCGTCTCGGCCGAGGTGGTCGCGCTCAAGGCCGAAGACATGATCGCCGAAGGTCGCAAGCTGGCCGAGATCGCCGATAACATCGCGGTCAAGGTGCCGCTGACATGGGACGGGTTGAAGGCGTGCAAGGTGCTGACGGACGAGGGCAAGATGGTCAACGTCACGCTGTGCTTTTCGGCCAATCAGGCGCTGTTGGCCGCCAAGGCCGGTGCGACGTTCATTTCGCCCTTTATCGGCCGTCTGGACGACCTGAACATGGACGGGCTCGACCTGATCGCGGATATCCGCGAGATCTATGACAATTACGGGTTCGAAACGAACATCCTCGCCGCGTCGATCCGGACTGCCAACCACATGAGCGAATGCGCCAAGATCGGCGCAGATGTCGCGACCGCCCCGCCCGCCGTGATCAAGGCGATGGCGAACCACATCCTGACCGACAAGGGTCTGGACCAGTTCGTCAAGGACGCAGCGGACGCGAAAATCAAGATTATCTGAGGCCCGGCGACAGTCCGTTCTGCCACAGTCCAGCACATCGCCCGCATTTTATTGAAAAAATGCGGGCATCTTTTTGATGTGACTGATAGGGTCCCCCAAAAATACTTCACCACGAGGACGGCATGAACAGCCCCCGGATCGATGACGATTTGCGCGAAACCATCATGACGCGCCCTGATGTGATTCTCGAGGATCAGGACCTGATGCGCGCCCTGATCGCTGCGAATGAACGCGCGATGGGTGGCAATATCGTGGATCTGCGCGGCATCGCGATGGACCGGCTCGAGGCGCGTCTTGACCGGCTCGAGGACACGCACCGCTCTGTCATCGCGGCGGCCTATGAAAACCTTGCCGGGACCAACCAGGTGCATCGCGCGATCCTGCGGATGCTGGATCCGGTGGAGTTCGAATCCTTCCTGCGCGATCTGGGTGGTGACGTGGCCGAGATCCTGCGCGTCGACGTGATCAAGCTTGTGCTGGAATCGGTCCAGAACGACGAAGACCCGGCGATCAAGCGGCTGGGGTCCGTTCTTTCGGTTGCGGCACCCGGCTTTATCGATGCCTATCTGAGCGCGGGGCGCAACGCGCCGCCACGGCAGGTCACCTTGCGGCAGGTCGAGACGGGAACACCCGAGATTTATGGCGACAAAGCTGACTGGATTCGCTCCGAGGCGTGCCTCAAGCTGGATTTCGGCCCCGGTCGATTGCCTGGCCTGCTGGTGATGGGCGCAGAAGACCCGCATCAGTTCACACCGCAACAAGGCAGCGACCTGCTGACCTTTTTCACCGGTGTGTTCGAGCGCCAGATGCGGCGCTGGCTGTCGTGACGCTGATGATCTCTCCGGCGGCGCGGGACGCGCTGGAGGGATGGCTGGCCAGCAGCCGCGCGCTGAACGGCACTGCCGAGAACACGCTGACCGCCTATCGGGGCGACGTGGTCGATTTCATCGCGTTCCTGACGGAATACAAAGGCGAGGCGCAGGGGCTGGCGCCTCTTGCGCGGATTTCGGTGCCCGACATGCGGGCCTGGATGGCACATACCCGCGGCGGCGGGGCCAGCGCACGGTCGCTGGCGCGCAAGCTGTCGGCGGTCAAATCCTTTTACCGCTGGCTTGCAGAGCGTGAAGGGTTCGAGCCGACCGCCGTGCTGTCGACCCGTGCGCCCAAGTTCCAAAAGAAACTGCCCCGCCCCCTGAACGAGGACGCGGCGCGGGCGATGATCGACACGGTTGGTCTGCAATCGCAAAAGCACTGGGTCGGAGCGCGGGACATGGCGGTGGTGACACTGCTTTATGGTTGCGGATTGCGCATTTCCGAAGCGCTTGGCCTGATGGGCCACGACCTGCCCTTGGGCGACGCGATGCGCATCATCGGCAAGGGTGGCAAGGAACGGGTTGTGCCTGTCCTGCCCATCGCACGGCAGGCGGTGGCCACCTATGTCAAACTGTGTCCGTTCGACATGGAGCCGAACGCGCCGGTGTTTCGGGGCGCGCGCGGCGGTCTGCTGAACGCGCGGCTTGTGCAGAAGGTGACCGAACAGGCGCGGCTGCAACTGGGCCTGCCCGCCACGGCCACGCCGCATGCGATGCGACACAGCTTTGCAACGCATCTGCTGTCAGCCGGGGGCGATCTGCGGGCGATCCAGGAATTGCTGGGCCACGCGTCCCTGTCGACGACGCAGGCCTACACCTCGGTCGATACGGTCCACCTGATGAAGGTCTACGAGGCGACGCATCCCAAGGCGGGGTGATTGTTTCGGATACAATGAAACAGGGGATTTTCCGCAAGGATCATGCAACTGCTTGACCAGTTCCAGTGCCTTGAGGTTTTGCCATGCATCCGAACCCGACCTTTCACAGCCACGACCATGTCAAGGACATCGCCTTTGTCCGGGACCGTGGCTTTGGCACGCTGATGATGAACGGTGATCCGGTGCCGTTGGTGGCGCATGTGCCGATCCTGTTGTCCGAGGACGGGCGCGATGTGCTGATCCACCTGGTGCGGTCGAACCCGATCGTGCGGGCGCTGACTGCGCCGCAGCCCGCGCGGATCACGGTGATGGGGCCGGATGGCTATGTCTCTCCGGACTGGTACGGGATCGCGGATCAGGTGCCGACCTGGAACTACGTGGCGGTGCAGATCACGGGTGTTCTGGAGCTTTTGCCACATGGGGACATGCGCGAAATCCTGGATACCCAGTCTGCGCATTACGAGACCCGTCTTGCACCCAAGACGCCCTGGACCAGCGACAAGATGACACCCGATGTGCTGGAGCGAATGATGCGCATGATCGTGCCTTGCCGGATGCGGGTCGGGGATATCGCGGCGACATGGAAGCTGGGCCAGAACAAGGATGACGCGGTGCGGGAACGTGCTGCGGCGCATCTTCCCGGCGGCATTGGGGCCGAGTTGGCTGCGCTGGCCGCGTTGATGACTGATCCTCCGGTTCTTTAGCATCTTTGCATTCGGCCGGCGCTGCCTTAGCGTGAGGCGTCGCCAAGAGGGAGGTCAGACATGCAGCTTCTGCGCACCGGTCCATCACCATTTGTCCGCAAGGTTGTCGTGACGTTGCACGAAACCGGCCAGTACGACGATGTCGAACAGGTGGATGTCGCCACATCGCCGCTTGTTCCGGATTCAAAGCTGGTAGCCGCCAACCCCGTGGGCAAGATCCCGGCTCTGGTGCGTCCGGATGGGCCGACGCTCTATGACAGCCGGGTGATCTGCCGGTTTCTGGACGCGCGGGCGGATGCCGGGCTTTATCCCGAATCCCGGATTTGGGACACTCTGACGCTCGAGGCGACAGCGGATGGTATTCTCGATGCGTCGGTGCTGATGGTCTACGAGACGCGCTTTCGGCCTGAGGAAAAGGTCATGATGGAGTGGGTCGAGGGCCAGTGGGGCAAGGTCTCGCGCGCGCTCGACGCGTTGAACACGCGCTGGATGAGCCATCTGAACGGGCGCATGGATATGGGCCACATCGCCGTTGCCTGTGCGCTGGGCTACCTGGATCTGCGCCATGACGCGCGGTCCTGGCGGACCGGGCGCGATGGTCTGGCCGCGTGGTTCGAGGATTTTGCTAAGCGGGACAGCATGGTGGCGACCCATCCCGAGCCGTGACCCGCGACGGCACGTCACCACGGGATGCCTTGCACGTTGCGTGTCGCGGGTTTACCGACACGCAACGCTTTGAAAGGAATCTGCCGCGATGCGGATGACCGACACATTCATCAAGCCGATGCATCCCGAGGGACGCACGTTCGTCACGATCTTTGCCGCGATCACGGTCGTCCTGTTCGCGATGGAGGACGTGCTGGGCTGGGTCGGCGTCGGCTTGACGGTCTGGTGCTCCTGCTTTTTCCGCGATCCCGAAAGGGTCACGCGGGTCAGCGTCTTCATGTCGGTGCTCAGCAGCCATGTGAACCGCACGTCATTGGCCAAGAAGATCACCTATCGTCCGGGCAAATTCCTGAACGCGTCGCTGGACAAGCCGGAGCAGGACAACAGGCGCAACCCGCTTGTAATGCGCAGACCGGGTGATCGCCTCCTGACCGTGACACAACTCGTCGGGATGGTTGCGGGGCGGATCCGCAGCTTCACACAGGAAGGCGCGGAACCGAACCGGGCGGATCGGTTCGGGCGAGACGGCTTTGGCTCGCGGCTTGCCATCTGCCTGCCCGAGGCGGTGAAGCCAATGGCGCTGGCCGGTCAGACGATTGTGCCGGGTGAAACGGTAATCGCGGACATGACAGCATGACTGGTGACCGCAATAGTGAAAAACTGACGCTGGTTCAGCTTTTGCCGAACATGCTGACCGTCACTGCCATCTGTGCGGGCATGACGGCGATCCGGTTCGGGCTACAGGGAAATTATGAACTGGCCGTGCAGTTGATCCTGCTGGCTGCGATCCTTGACGGTCTCGACGGGCGACTGGCCCGCGCGCTCGGAGGCGACAGCAAGATGGGAGCGGAATTGGACTCGCTCGCGGATTTCCTGAATTTCGGGGTAGCGCCTGGCGTTCTGTTGTACGTGTGGGCGTTGCAGGACACGCGGCAGCTGGGCTGGCTTGCGGTGCTGGTTTATGCGGTCTGTGCTGTCACCCGGCTTGCCCGGTTCAACGTGGCCCGAAAGGCCGAGAACGGATCGGCGGAGAACGCCTATTTCATCGGTATCCCGTCGCCTGCGGGCGCGATTCTGGTGATGCTGCCAATGTACGCGTCCTTTGCCTTCAAGAGCCCGCAGATCCTTCCGGATGTACTGCTAGCGATCTATATCGCGCTGGTCGGGATGCTGATGATCGGGCGCTTCCCGGTCTGGTCGTTCAAGACCACGCGGATCAGCCAACGCCGGGTCAAGATGTTCCTCGTCGGCTTTGCTGCGATCGGCGCAGCATTGGCAATCTATACATGGGTCGCGCTGGTGGTTTTGAGCATCACCTATATCTGCGCCGTGGTCTGGATGCTGCCGGCATCGCGCCGCGCCCTCGCGCAGACCAAGACAGACGACACCCGAGCTCCCGATTAGAACTTGAGTGTAAGGCCCACGTTCAGGGCATTGGTCTTGATGTCGGTCTCTAGCGATCCGCCTTCCGGCAAATCGACCGAATTGCTGGAATAGGTGAACTGGTATTCGCCGAAGACAGCAAAACGATCGTTCAGGTCGTAACTGACACCTGCCGTCAGACGCGCTGCCGGTCCTGTGTATTGAAACCCGTATTCCTCGATGCCCGTTGTGGTGTCCACATCCACGTGCGGCACGGCGATGCCAACACCACCCCCCACGTAAGGCGTCACGGCACCTTCGGCCCAGAGGCCGGGCCACCGGCGGTAAGCGTTGACGGTCAGGATGTTCAGACCATCGGTGAATTCCAGATCGGAAAAGCCGATGGCCGCCTTTTCATCATCCGGTGCGTACACTTTGGTGTGAGTGAATTCGAGCCCGAAGCCAAGCTGCTCGTTTTTCCACCATGTGCCGCGCACACCGTAATAGGGCGGCATTTCAAAAGACCGGCCTTCCCAGCCGATCAGCGCGTCGATGTCGGCCCCGGTACCGGGATAATCGCCATAGACACGGCTGTGGGGCGACGTTTGCCACCCGGAATAGATCGACAGGTCCATCTCGGCCAGCGCGGGAGAGGCGATGGTCAGAGAGCTAAGTGTAAGTATACCTGACAGAATCGTTTTCTGCATGAGGAGCCGTCCAATTCGAATATTTCGCGTGATTAACACGGCAAACTTGCAAGGTCAGTGACATTTACCGCGACACTTCGGCGCTTATTCCTAACCTAGGTGTTCTGGAGGTGGACGACTAGGGGGTAGCCCGCTAAATAGCCGTTCGGAACGTCGCTCATTGCGACCCAAACCGTATTGTGGCCAAACGATCGGCCGTTAATTGGAGATAACCTCGTGTCCAACGCAGAACACCACGAAGGCACCCGGAGGGACTTCCTGTACTACGCAACAGCCGGCGCAGGCGCGGTTGCGACCGGTGCCGCAGTCTGGCCTCTGGTCAATCAGATGAACCCGTCGGCCGATGTCCTGGCATTGTCCTCGATCCGAGTGGACGTGGCGGGCGTAGCAGAAGGCTCTCAGATCACGGTCAAATGGCTCGGCAAGCCGGTCTTTATCCGCCGCCGCACGCCGGTCGAGATCGAAGCGGCCCGCAGCGTCGACCTGTCCGACCTGCCTGACCAGGTCGCTCGTAACGCGAATATCGAAGAGAGCGCTGACGCGACCGACGAAAACCGCGCCCTGGATGAGACCGGCGAATGGCTGGTCCAGATGGGTGTGTGTACGCACCTGGGCTGCGTTCCGCTGGGCAATGCGGGCGATTTTGTGGCCGAAGGCGGTGTGGGCGGTTGGTTCTGCCCCTGCCACGGGTCGCACTACGACACGTCTGGCCGTATCCGCAGAGGACCGGCCCCCGAGAACCTGCCGGTCCCACCGGCTGAATTCGTCGACGAAACAACCATCCTGCTGGGATAAGGAGACGCGCGAATGTCTGGAATTCCACACGATCATTACGAACCGTCAAGCAACGGCGAAAAGTGGCTGTACAAGCGGCTGCCAATCGTCGGCTTGATGTACGATACGCTGACGATCCCGACACCCAAGAACCTGAACTGGATGTGGATCTGGGGTATCGTTCTGGCGTTCTGCCTGGTGCTGCAGATCATCACCGGTATCGTTCTGGCAATGCACTATACACCACATGTCGAAATGGCTTTCGCCAGCGTCGAGCACATCATGCGCAACGTCAACGGCGGCGCAATGCTGCGGTACCTGCACATGAACGGCGCGTCGCTGTTCTTTGTGGCGGTCTACGCGCACATCTTCCGCGGTCTCTACTACGGGTCGTACAAGGCCCCGCGCGAGATCACGTGGATCATCGGCATGCTGATCTACCTTCTGATGATGGGCACAGCCTTCATGGGCTATGTTCTTCCCTGGGGTCAGATGTCCTTCTGGGGTGCGACCGTGATCACTGGCCTGTTTGGCGCGATCCCGTTTGTCGGTGAATCGATCCAGACATGGCTGCTGGGCGGACCTGCCGTGGACAACGCGACGCTGAACCGCTTCTTCTCGCTGCACTACCTGCTGCCGTTCGTCATTGCGGGTCTCGTGATCGTGCACATCTGGGCCTTCCACACCACGGGCAACAACAACCCGACCGGCGTCGAAGTCCGTCGCACCTCGAAGTCGGATGCAGAGAAAGACACACTGCCCTTCTGGCCGTATTTCGTGATCAAGGACCTGTTCGCACTGGCAGTTATCCTTGTCGTGTTCTTTGCCGTCGTTGGCTTCATGCCGAACTACCTCGGTCACCCGGACAACTACATCGAGGCGAACCCGCTGGTCACACCTGCACACATCGTGCCTGAATGGTACTTCTTGCCGTTTTACGCCATCCTGCGTGCTTTTGACGGTGACGTATGGCTGGTGATCGCGACAAGCTTCGTGACAGGCGGCATCATTGACGCGAAATTCTTTGGTGTTCTGGCGATGTTCGGTTCGATTGCCGTGATGGCGCTGGCCCCCTGGCTGGACACGTCGTCGGTGCGCTCGGGTCGGTATCGTCCGATGTTCAAGTGGTGGTTCTGGCTCTTCGTGGTCAACTTCTTCGTTCTGATGTGGGTGGGCGCGATGCCGGCTGAAGGTATCTATCCCTACATTGCCCTCATCGGCTCCACCTACTGGTTCGCTTATTTCCTCGTGATCCTTCCGTTGCTTGGCGTGCTTGAAAAGCCGCTGCCGCAGCCGGATACGATCGAGGACGATTTCCAAGCGAACTATGGCAAGTCCTCGACCAATGCGGGCGCTCCTGCAGCGACCCCGGCCGAGTAAGAAAGGACAAGCGTACAATGCTTAAGAAACTTGCCCTCGCGGTCACATTGGCCCTGACCCCAGTCTCCGGCGCGTTTGCCGCCGGAGCATCGGGCGAAGTGACCAACTTCGACTTCACGTTCGAAGGCCCGTTCGGCACCTTTGACCAGGCGCAACTTCAGCGTGGTCTCCAAATCTACACTCAGGTCTGTTCGGCCTGTCACGGGATGCAATATGTGCCCCTGCGCACGTTGTCTGCCGAAGACGGTCCGGGCATGCCCGAAGATCAGGTCCGCGCCTATGCGGAGCAGTTCTTCGAGGTCTATGACGACGAGCTGGAAGACTTCCGACCAGCGCGCCCGACTGACAACTTCCCTGCAAACAATGCTGTCGGCGCACCTGACCTGAGCATGATGGCAAAGGCCCGCGCCGGTTTCCACGGCCCGTATGGTCTTGGTATCAACCAGTTCTTCAAAGGCATGGGCGGTCCGGAATACATCGCGTCGATGCTGTCGGGCTACACCGGTGAAGAGAAAGAGGAAGCGGGCACCATCCTGTACGAGAACAAGGCGTTCCCAGGCGGATGGATCTCGATGGCTCCAGTCTTCTACGGGGACGACGTGGATTTTGCAGACGGCACCGAAGCCACCATCGAACAGCAGTCCCAGGACGTGGCTGCGTTCCTGATGTGGGCGGCGGAACCCAAGCTGATGGCCCGCAAGCAGGCCGGCTTTGTCGGTGTGGTGTTCCTGACGATCTTGTCGGTTCTACTCTACCTGACCAACAAGCGCCTTTGGGCGCCAGTCAAATCCCGCGCGAAAGAGTAACCTTCGCGTTCGAGACAATGAAAAGCCCCGCCAATCCGGCGGGGCTTTTTTGTTGGAGTCGGCGGGTGCGGCGTCGCTTACCCGCCTCCGAGGTAAGCGCGCAACGCGGGCGGCGGATCGTCCAGCAATGCCTGCGTGTCCTGCGGCGGCGAAACCTGCCCGGCCTCGACAAGGATACTCTGGCGCGCAAACCTGCGGGCATCCTTGGGATCGTGCGAGACCAGCAGGACCGTCAGTCTTTCTGTCTCGGCCACCTCGGCCACCAGATCGAGCATCTCATCCTTCAAGGCCGGACCAAGCGCCGCAAAAGGCTCGTCCAGCAAGAGCACCGGTCGTGCCTGCACCAACACCCGAGCAAGCGCCGCACGGCTTTGTTGGCCACCGGACATTTCGGACAGACGGCGATCGGCAAACCCGCTCAGACCCACCCGGGTCAGATCAGCATCGATCCGTGCCTTGTCATCGGGGCGCAGACGTCCGGTCACCGGATTGAGCGCTAGCGCAAGGTTTTGCGCAATCGTCAGGTGCGGAAACAGGTTGGTGTCCTGAAACAGGATGCTGATCGGCCGGTCCGATGGCGACCGCCGCGTGATGTCCTCAACCCCCCAGCGCACGGTTCCGGACAGCGGCACGAGAAACCCAGCGATCACGTCCAGCAGCGTCGACTTGCCCGATCCCGAGGCACCGATGATCGCAACCCGTTGCCCTGTCTCGACCGTCAGGTCTGCGGTCAGGTCAAACGTCCCGGATCGGGCGTGCACATGGTCAAGCTGCAGAGCCAACGCGCCCTCCCCGGTCAAACATCCAGAACAGGCCCAGACTCAGCAGAAGCAGCAACAACGCGCCACCCGCAGCCTGCTCCATGCGATAGGCACCCATCAGTTGATACACCTTGAGCGGGAGGGTCGCATGGTCCGGATCGGCGAACAACGCGATCACCCCAAGGTCCCCCATCGACAGCGCCGCGGTCAGCCCTGCCGCGAACCCAAGGGGCCGTCGCAGACGCGGCACCAGAACCCAGCGCAACCACGCCCAACCCGACAGCCCCAGCGCCTGCCGCAGGCGGCTGTAGTCGGCACGGATGGTTTCGGCCTCCGGGCGCAGGATACGCAGGGCAAAGGGCAGGCTGACGAAGGCATTGACTGTGGCCGTAACGTAAAGCGCCAGATCGAACGGATTGACGAAGGGGCGCACGATCAGGAAAAGTCCGATGCCCAGCACCAGCGGCGACAGGGCAATCCCGGCAAGGCCCAGCCATTCACCCCAGCGCGTTGCCAGCGGCAGCGCCCAGAGCAGGCAGAGCACAGTCGAGCCCAGCGCAACCATCACCGAATGCCCGGCCGCCTGCCAGACCGATATGCCGAGTGTGGTGATCCCGGCCAAGCCGTTCCACGTGACCATCGCAAGCGGTGTCAGCAGGAACAGCGCGGCGAGAATAATCCAGGCCGCATCCGTACAGATGGAGAGCCGGCCCGTACGGTCCCAGCGCGGCACGCGCCGGTCGAGCCCCTTTGCCGCGACAGGAAAGGAGGTCACCCGCAGTGCAATCAGCCCAGCCGTCAGCGCAAGCGCCAACTGTACCAGACCCAGAACCGCGGCGCGGGCAAGATCGAAGTCGAACCGCATGGATTGGTAGATCGCCAGTTCCAGCGTCGTCGCGCGCGGCCCGCCGCCCAAGGTCAGCGCCACCGCGAAAGACGACAGGCAGATCACGAAGATTACGGCAAAGGCTCCGGGCACGATCCGCATCAGCATCGGCCCTTCAACCGCCCGCCACATCGCGCGACGTCCCATCCCCAGCGTAGCAGCGAGGCGAAATTGCTCTGCAGGAATGGCCAGCCAGCCTTGCAGGATCAACCGCGTCGCCAAAGGCAGGTTAAAGAACACATGCGCCAGCAGCACGCCGTGCAACCCGTAAATCTGTAGCTCTGGCAGGCCCAGCGGGGACAGGATGCGGTTGAGCAATCCCGATTGTCCGAACACCGCCAGCAGGCCCAGCACCGCCACGATCACCGGCAGGATGAACGGCGCGCCCAGTAGCGCCACCAACAGCCCGCGCCCAAGAAAACTGCGTCGTGCCAGCGCCCGCGCCAAGGGGATTGCGAACAACACGCTCAGCGCTGCCGATAGCGTGGCCTGCAACAGCGTGAACCGCAACGCCTGCCAATCCGCCGGGCGAAAGCCGCTGAACGCCTCGGCCCGCAGGATCACCGCCGTGACCGGGCCGATCACCAGACCGGCCACGGTCAATCCCGCAAGGAGTGCGGGCGTTATTGCGAGAGCGCGCGACGCCATTCCTCGACCGTTTCATCCCGCAAGGCGGCTGCTTCTTCCTCGGTGTAAAACAGCACCTTTTCGGGCAGGTTCAGCTCCTTGAACCCGTCCGGCCACTTGCTCGGGTCCAGCTTGGCCGGGAAGGACCAGTTGCCGGTGGCGATCATGGTCTGAAACGCTTCGGACAGCTGGAATTCGAGGAACTGGTCCGCAAGCTCCGGCACATCGGTGTCCGCGACCTTGGCTGACAACTCCACCATGAAGTAATGACCTTCGGGGAAGATAGCCGCCTTCTTGGTGCGATCCTCTTCGGCGATGATGTGATAAGCCGGAGACGTGGTATAGCTCAGCACCATGTCAGCTTCCCCATCGGTGAAGAGGCCATAACTTTCGGACCAGCCCTTGGTCACGGTCAGGATCTTCGGTGCAAGCTGTTCCCAGGCCTGTTCCGCCTGATCGCCGTAAACCGCCTTGACCCAAAGGACCAAAGCAAGGCCCGAGATTGACGAGCGCGGATCCTGAATGACGATCTTCAGATCATCGGGCGCGTTCAAGAGCGCGTCGAAGCTTTCGGGCACATCCGAGATCCGCTCTTGGTTATAGACAAAGGCCGTGTGCCCGTAATTATAGGGCAGGAACACGTCGTCGGTCCACGTGACTGGCAGGGTCAGGCGTGAGGTGTCCTGTCCGTGCGGCGCAAACAGACCGCTTTCGCGCGCGCGCTGGGTGACATCGGTGTTCAGACCGAAAACGATATCGGCATCGGTCTGATCCCCTTCCAGCAGAATGCGGGGCAAGAGATCGCCCGGCTTGAACTGCAGGTCGCAGGCGCATTGCGCCTCGAACATCTCTTCGATCTTGGGGCCGGGACCCCATTCAGAGACGATGTAATCGCCTGCATAGACAGTCAGAACGGGTGTGTCCTGGGCGACCACCATCGTGGTCGAGGCAAGAAGTCCCGCAGCAAATGTAAGGGCCGGTTTCATGGCATCCTCCTGTTTTGCGACGAGAGGGCAAAGCAGGAGCGTATCCAGACCTTCCCTCCGCCGGTGTTAACCGGTTCAGGTTCAACGGGTTCGCATCACGCATCTCAGCCAGCTGTTGGCACCCCGAGGTGCTGAAACAGGTAGCCTTGGCGTGGCGGCACTTCAAGGCGAAACCGGCTTCAGCTTCTTCTTGCCGGTTAAACTCCGGGGGGCCGTTCATTTGGCGCCCTTGGTTCAAGCCGAATGGACAGCGGGGCAGAGACCCGACGGATCGGATTGGCGCAGCCAATTCGAAACATCTTGAGACACACCGCCTGCTGCCCTAGGACACAGACCAAGCAAGGAGACCCAACCCATGAGCCTCAACAGTTTCGGACATCTGTTTCGTGTGACCACTTGGGGCGAAAGCCACGGGCCAGCCCTAGGGGCGACGGTTGATGGCTGCCCACCGGGTGTTCCAATTGATGCGGGCATGATCCAGCATTGGCTAGACCGGCGCAAACCGGGGCAAAACAAGTATACCACGCAACGGCGCGAAGCTGACGAGGTCAAGATTCTGTCGGGTGTTTTCGACGGCCAGACCACCGGAACACCGGTGCAGCTGATGATCGAGAACACCGACCAGAGGTCGAAAGACTATTCCGACATCATGGAGAAATTCCGCCCCGGCCACGCGGATATCACCTATTGGCAGAAATACGGCATTCGCGATTATCGCGGTGGCGGGCGGTCCTCGGCTCGGGAAACCGCGTCTCGGGTCGCCGCAGGTGGCCTTGCGCGCGAGGCGATCCGGGCCTTGATGCCCGGTGTGCAGATCACCGGCTACATGACCCAGATGGGGTCGCACAAGATCGACCGGGACCGGTTCGACTGGGACGAGATCGAGAACAATCCGTTCTGGGTGCCGGATGCCAAGGCGGCAACGGATTGGGCGGATTACCTCGACGGGCTGCGGAAGTCGGGCGAAAGCGTCGGCGCGATCATCGAGGTCGTGGCGCGCGGTGTGCCTGCGGGTCTGGGTGCGCCCGTCTACGGCAAGCTGGACACCGATCTGGCGGCCGCGATGATGAGTATCAACGCGGTCAAGGGTGTGGAGATCGGTGAAGGCATGTCGTCGGCGATGTTGACCGGCACGCTCAACGCGGACGAAATCTTCATGGGACCGGACGGGCCGGAATACAGCTCCAACCACGCGGGTGGCGTTCTGGGCGGGATCTCGACTGGGCAGGACATCGTTGTGCGGTTCGCCGTCAAACCGACCTCGTCCATCCTGTCGACCCGGCGGACGATCACCAAATCAGGTGAGGAGACCGAGATCATCACCAAGGGCCGTCACGACCCATGCGTGGGCATTCGTGCGGTGCCGGTGGGTGAGGCAATGATGGCTTGCGTGATTCTTGACCATATGCTCCTGCACCGGGGTCAGGTGGGAGTGAACCGGGGCAAGATTGGGTAGAAGGCTCTGTTGCAAGAGCCTTCTTTGAGGCCAGATTGACCGGGTTTCGTGCGATGGTTACGACGTTGCGGCAGACAGCGCGGTGTCCATGAGCTCCCGGATGTCGGCTTCGCCGGTCTGGGCGATGATGCGCCCCAGCTCCTGATCGCCTTTCAGAACGACAAGTGTGGACCGGCGCGGAATCTGGAGCGATTTTGCCAGATCGGATTTTCCGTAATTGTCCCAATCGATGTCGATGAAGGTGATCGCCTGAGCATAGGCCGGGTTGGCGCTTTTCAGCGTCCGGATGGTGCGGCCCTGCGACTGGCAGGTCGAGCACCATGTGGCGGTGAAATCCAGAAACAGCGTCTCGCCCTTGGCCAGACGGTCCTGAACAAGGCCGGGGGTGTATTCAAGGATTTCGGCCTGCGCGGCCATCGGCAGGGCGACAGAGGCAGCGGTCAGAGCGAGGAAGGTGCGACGGTCCATGGGGCTTTCCTTTCAGGTTAAAAGCGAACTGATAAATCAACGAGCCAGTGGGGCAGCGTGGCGAGCAGCCAGATTTCGATGGCGTGGTTCCACCGCAAAAGTATCCCGACACCCACCAGCAGGAACGCTCCGCCAAGAATGGGACGGCTGGCCATCGCGATCTGACGAAGGCGCGCGGTGTTGCGTCCTATCGCCCCGCGCGCGCCATAGGCAAGGCCAAGGATGATGCTGGAGACACCCATCGCAAAGGCCGTCATGATCAGCGTGACATGGCCAAGGCTCTGCCCCTGGCTGGCCAGCGCGATGGCTCCGCCAAGGGTCGGGCCGATACAGGGGCTCCAGACAGCGCCCAGCAGCGCACCCCCCGCGAACTGGCCGCGCAGACTTTGCCGGTCAAGCTCGTCGATGCCGGCATCCGCACAGGCCGAAAGACCTGCGGTTGCCGCTGCCATAACGGCCGCGCCCTTGGGCACCAGCAGCAGCAAACCGAAGGCGATCATCATCCATGCGCCGATCATGGCAAGCGTATCGACGGTCAGACCGATCAGGTGACCGAAGGCTGTCACGCTGACGCCCAGCACCACGAAGGACAGGCTCATACCGGCGGCAAGCGCCAGCGGTCCGCGCCTGTCGGCCTGAACGGCAGAGGCCAGAACGATCGGCAACACCGGGATCACACACGGGTTGATCAGCGTCAGAAGGCCGGCCAGATATGCGAACACAAATTCCATTTCGCATCTCGTAAACCGGCGCGGGCCACTATGTCATCTGACGTCTTTTCACTTCGGCGTGGCGATTGTTTCAGCTTTGACCGACTGCCGCGACAACTGCACCGCAAGGATGCCGAAGGTGATGATGACGACACCGATGATGTCGGTTGCTCCGAGGCTTTCGGACAGGATCAGCGCGGCGATGGCGACGCCCAGAAACGGGTTGAGAAAGTGGAAGGTCGCGGCCTTGACCGCGCCGATGCGGTTGACCAGCCAGAACCAGACCAGCGTCGCGGCCAGCCCCGGTACCAGCGTGGTATAGATGAACGCCAGCAGCAGCTTGGGTGACATTGTGACCTCGACCGTTTCCAGCAACAGGCCCGCTGGCCACAGCACCGCGCTGCCGATGAGCATTTGCAGGCCCACGATCATCATGAAATTCCCGCCCGAACTGGCATTGCGCATGGCCAGCGTGGCGACCGTCAGGGACAGCACACCGATCAGGCACAGGCCGACGCCGAACAAATCCGCCCCTGCGCCCAGCCGCGCGCCCATGATGATCACCACCCCGCAGAAGCCCGCGATCAGACCGACCACGCCGATGGGCGACATGCGCTGTCCCGCGAAAAGCCAACCCGCAACCCCCACGAGCAGCGGCATGGACGAGGCGATGATGGCGGCCAAGGATGCCTCGATCCTCTGCATGGCGACAAAGTTCAGCCCGAGATACAGCGCGTTCTGGCAAATGCCGAAAATGATCGTCGCGCGCCATTGCAGTGGCGTCAGCCGCCAGCTTTGCCCCATCCAGAGAGCGATCAGGACCGCAAGCGCCCCCGAAATGGCGAACCGAAGCGCAAGCGCCATCAAAGGAGGTGCATCCGCAACGATGATGCGGGCGGATGTAAAGGCCGAAGACCACATGACGGCAAAAGCCAGTCCCATCAGGATTGCGCGTATGTCCAAAAGGTCCTCCGGTCGGGGATTGAATGCTGCGGACGCCGTCAGGGGCCGTGTCGTGGCACATCTACACACCGCGCGGCGGGAACTGCAATGTCTGCACCGCAATACCGCCATGCGCACCCAAGGCGGCGGCCCCCGATTTTGCAAGATGCGCAACAAAGTTGCGGCATCCTTGCCATGAATGAAGTTGCTTGCATGTGCACAGGCTTGCGGTGCTACCGGACTGGTGTAACGGTCACAGTCAACTGACCACAAATGAATGAGTGCGACATGACCAGAGCCAAGGCTTTCCTCGCGGCCCCCCTGACATTGCTGATCCTTGCGGCTTGCGAACCGGTGCCTACCTCAGGTGGTCCGGGCCTTGTCACCGTGCCCGAGGGGGTGTCGTCCATTGCGGCAACTCATCAAGACCTCACTACGGCACGCGTTCGGGAAGACGATGGATGCTACTGGTACACGCATCGCGGCCCGGTCGAGACAACCGAACTGCCCTTGCGTACCAGCAACGGCAATCCGATCTGTGTACGCCCGGCAAGCTGAGCCCAATTGCGTTAGAGAGGGCCACCGTCTGTCGGGTAGAGATAGGCGGTGACACCAGTGTCGACCTCATCATAAAGCGCGTTGATATGCGCCATGACCATGCGTACGCAGCCCGAACTTGCGCGCGTTCCGATGGAGCGCGGTGCCGGTGTGCCGTGGATGCGCAGATACGTGTCGCGGTTGCCGACATAGAGATAGAGCGCCCGCGACCCCAACGCGTTGGCCGGTCCGGGAGGCATGCCCTCGGCCCAGCGCTCGTAGACGTCCGGCTCACGTTTGATCATCGCGGGTGTCGGTGTCCAGTTCGGCCATTTTGCCTTGCGCCGGATCGTGTACACGCCCGGTTCGTACAGCCCGTCACGACCGATGGCGACGCCGTAGCGCATCGCGGTGCCTCCGGCCTCGATGTGGTAGAGATAGCGGGCCACCGCATCGACATGGATGTCACCAGGCGTCAGCCCCGGATTGGCCTGAACGCGCTGCGGCAGGTATCTCGGGTGCAGACCCCATGGATTGGTGCTGCCCAGATCGAAATTCGCCGGCGTGATCTGCGCATCCCACGAATCCCATTGATTTGGTGCGGCGAAAGCCGGTCCGACAAGGGCGGGCGCAGCCAGCGAGGTGAGAGTGGCGATCATCTGGCGTCTGGTGAACATGGGCACCCTTTCAAACGTGTTGGGTCTGCGAAGATGCAGCCTCTGTAATATGCAAAGTTTAAGTTATGTAGTGAAACCGCCAAATTCATGCCGGTTTCAAATGGAAATTAACGCTTTCACAGACATTTGTGCAGTTGTGCAACAGCGCCCCCTGTCCGAGATGTCATCAGCCAAGAGGGATCGTGCCTCTTAAGGCGCAACCAGCATCACGCTCAGGCCACCAATGCCTTCGATCACCACCTCGACCTCCATCCCGGCCTTCACAGGACGCGCGCCCAGCGAGGTGCCGCAGGCGATCAGGTCACCGGGATTAAGGGTCATGTCCTGCGACAACAGGCTGACGATCCGGGCCGGGGGCAGAATCATGTCGGACGCCGGATAGGATTGCCGTTCGCGGCCATTGACCAGAACAGTGACGGTCACGTCCTGCCACGCAAGATCCGTTTCGATCACCGGACCGACCACGCCAAAGCCGTCAAAGCTTTTGGAGCGGGTCCATTGCGGAAAGGACGGATCGGCGTTCAGAATATCGAGCGAGGTCATGTCGTTGATGCAGGTATAGCCGAAGATGGCCTGCTGTGCCTCTTCGAGCGACGCATTCTTGCAGGTCTGTCCGATGACGATGCCAAGCTCACCCTCGAAAATCACGCGACCCGCCGAGTCCGGCAGTGCCACCTCTGCCTCCGGACCGGACAGCGACGTGTCGGCCTTGAAGAACCAAAGCGGGTGCGTTGGGTGTTCCTGCCCACCCTTTTCGGCAGCCGCCTTGAAATTGTTCCAGAGCCCGATGAATTTGCCCGGAATGACCGGGGGCAGCAACGTCAGATCGGCAGCCGGCACGGGATCGCCCGCTGCCGTATCCGATCCCAGACCGGCGCGCGGATGAAACATTCCGTCTTCAATGACCCCTGTCATCGCGTCGCTCCCAGCGACGGTTCCCCTGGCCCATTTCATAATCTGTCCTCCGGTTCTTTTGGTCAGTGCGGTCTCGGACAACCGCAGCTTCAGGGTCTTATAAGTCGCCTGTCAGGGGGTGCCACGGAATTCGACATAGCCAGGCATCAGCACGTCACGCACCGCATATGAAAAAACCCCGCCGAGGAACGGCGGGGCAAGGTGTAGTGCCGCGCGGATCATGGCCGCAGGCACCGGCGGTGTTCGGTAAATTTCAGGTCATTTCCGAGCGGATCTGCTGACGCAGCACGTCGATCGGGACTGTCTTGCCATCCCGCTTGAAGCACCAATAGGTCCAGCCATTGCAGCTTGGCGCGCCTTCGAGATGGGCCCCGACCTGATGGATCGAGCCCTTGATGTCATTGCCGATCAACGTGCCATCTGCGCGAACCTTGGCCTTGTGGCGTCCGTTCATGCTCAGAAGCTCTTCTCCGGGCCGCAACATGCCGCGTTCGACCAGTTGACCAAAGGGCACGCGCGGTTCGGCGCGCTTGCTGGTCGAGGTTTCCAGCGCGGCCTTGTCCAAACGACGCACCGAGGAGATGCGTTGCTCTGCGACCTCGCGGTATTTCGCTTCGCGTTCGATGCCGATCCAGTCACGCCCGAGCATCTTGGCCACGGCACCGGTTGTGCCAGTGCCGAAGAACGGGTCAAGCACGATGTCACCCGGCTTGGTCGATCCAACCAGCACACGGTGCAAAAGCGCCTGTGGCTTCTGCGTCGGATGCGCCTTGTCGCCTGCGGAATCCTTGAGCCGCTCACCGCCGTTGCAAATCGGAAGCACCCAATCAGACCGCATCTGGATGCCTTCGTTGAGTGACTTGAGCGCTTCGTAGTTGAACGTGTATTTCGCGCCTTCCGATTTCGACGCCCAGATCATGGTCTCATGGGCATTGGTAAAGCGCTTGCCCCGGAAGTTCGGCATCGGGTTGGACTTGCGCCAGACCACATCGTTCAGGATCCAGTAGCCCTCGTCCTGCAGGGCGGACCCGACGCGGAAGATGTTGTGGTACGATCCAATGACCCAGATCGCCCCGTCCGGTTTGAGCAGCCGGCGCGCCGCCTTGAGCCAAGCGCGCGTGAACTCATCATAGACCTTGAAGCTGGAAAACTGGTCCCACTCGTCATCCACCGCATCGACGCGGGAATTGTCGGGGCGATGCAGATCGCCCTTGAGCTGCAGGTTGTAGGGCGGGTCCGCGAAGATCAGATCAACCGATGCGGCGGGCAATCCATTCATGATCTCGACGCAGTCACCTGCAAGGATCGTGTTGATCGGCAACGCATCCGCGCTGTTCGGCTTGGTCATCTTTGTCATTCTCTGCCTATCGTCCCGGCGCAGTTGTTGCGCTCTGTGGTTGTCCAGAAAGATGAGTCAAAGGCGATTCGCGGTCAATTTCTTTTTTGAATCAAGTGGTTATGAAATTGACTTGTCACAAGATATTGTGCACCGGTCGGAACGAACGTCTATGGTGTGGGGTTGCACCAAGATTTCGAAGGGCTTCTTTGTGACACTTCGTCGGGTATCCCTGATTTCGTTCCCAGCCGTAGCCGGGGAACTGTTGCGCCAAATCCCACATGATCGCATCACGCCGTGTTTTCGCCACAATTGACGCCGCGGCGATGCTCAGCGACAGGCTGTCTCCCTTCACGATCGGGGTGGCCGAGAGGGTCAGATCACGCGGTATGAGATTGCCGTCGATCAACACGTGATCGGGGGATGCGCCGAGTTCCGCGACCGCTCGGCACATGGCGAGATGACTGGCGCGCAGAATGTTGATCTCGTCAATTTCCTCCACACTGGCCAGCCCGACCCCCACCTCGGCCTGCGCCAGAATAAGACCCAGCAGCGCATCCCGTTTCTTGGCCGTCAACTTTTTGGAATCATTGAGGCCGACGGGCACATTCCCGGGATCGAGGATCACCGCCGCCGCAACCACCGGCCCGGCCAAAGGCCCCCTGCCCGCCTCGTCCACCCCGGCGATCCGCATGACGCCGCGCAGCCGCAAACCGTCTTCAACATCAAAGCTTGGTCCCATGCCCTCAACTTGACCAACCCGCCCGCAAAGGCAAGGCACCATGCAGGTTTGCATACCAACCAACGCCCGGTCTCGCGCCGCGCATGTGTTTTTGCGATTTAGGTGCAATAGCCACTGGACACGCCCCAAACCGTGACCTAGAACGCCGCCACCCGAACGTTTGTCGTTCTCCCGTGCCCGGGTAGCTCAGGGGTAGAGCAGTGGATTGAAAATCCTCGTGTCGGTGGTTCGATTCCGCCCCCGGGCA
>JBGRQD010000013.1:0-121740 GCA_041725935.1 Pelagibaca sp. | reverse complement strand
GCGCTAAACATGGATGACCGCTCTCGTGAAGCTGCACTGCGGCGTGGCAAGGTCGGGTGAAAGTCTCCTGAGGGCCGTCTCTGCCGGGCAGACCCACTCCCTGGTCGTCCAGCACGCCGCGACGTCGCATGACCGCTGAGAGCCCAAATCTGCGATTGCCATGACGGGCGTAAACGTCGGCTTCCTGATCCCCGCCTTACGAAGTAGTTGTTTTTCGTCACGGTTGCACTCAGAGCTTGCCGCGTGATCGCTTCCGTTGTTGGCTTCCTGAACAGCATCACAAATGAGCAGGTCTTATGTCCAAATATTCGGTTGCAGTCTTCGGTGGCGGGTCCGTCGGTCTTTGTCTTGCGGCTCATTTTGCGAAAGCCGGAGCCCACGTCTTCCTGCTCCTGCGGCAGTCTTCCATAGAAACGGTAGCGGGCA
This sequence comes from Pelagibaca sp., assembly GCA_041725935.1. Classification (GTDB taxonomy): domain Bacteria; phylum Pseudomonadota; class Alphaproteobacteria; order Rhodobacterales; family Rhodobacteraceae; genus Marivita. The sequence goes on along the minus strand of JBGRQD010000013.1, from coordinate 121,314 downwards.
AGCCCATAGCCGTATCCGGCCTTCTTGGCGATCACCTCGTCGCTGCGGACGCCTATACCATTTGTGATGCTGCGGCCCCGACCGACGAGGTGCTGGGCTGCGATATGCTGGTTCTGACGACGAAAGCCTATGATGTGGAAAAGGCGCTGAGACCATTCGCCGAAAAACAACGCTGCCCGCCGATCTTGCTGCTCCAAAACGGAATGGGCTCGGCGGAGGTGGCGCGCGCAGTGGTTGGCCCAGACGTCCCGTTGTATTCGAGTGCCATGATGATTGGCATGGTGCGGCAATCCCCCACCAGCGTTGAGGTGACCGCTCAATCCAGTCCCATTCTCTGTGGTTCCCTCCTTGGTGACACCGAAGACCCGCTCGAAGACATGCTGCGGGTCGCCGATCAGGGCTTTGTGCCCATGGCACACGACCCGTCCATTCGAGAGACCATCGCTTTCAAGTTGCTGTTTAACAGCTGTATGAACCCGACGGGCGCCTTGACCGGACAGACCTATGGCGAGCTTCTCGAAAACCCGGCATCAAGAGAGCTTATCGTCGGTTTGGCAGAAGAAACACTGGTAGCCTATGCGAAGGCGTTCGACTATCGGCCCGGCGACAGCGGCCGACATTACGTTGACGATATCCTGAGCAAGATCATCTTTCCACGTGCCCAAGGCCACCGGTCTTCCATGCAGCAGGACTTGAATGCGGGCAGAAAGACAGAGATCGATTTCCTTAATGGAGCCATCATTCGACTCGCCGAGGAGGCTGGGCTTCCTTCGGCAAGACACGAGAGTATCCGTCAACTCATCAAGGCCTGCGAAGCCTCCGGGGCGTTTCGCCAATGAAGGCAAGGCAAGGGTCAACCACACGGAGCGCGGCGGCGGCTTTGGTCCGCTCAGGTTGCCTTGGCGCGCCTGTTCTGAACCAGCATCCCACGACGGGAAGGTCGCAGCGGTGTTCCCAGTTCGAACACCCGTTCAATGAGGGTCTTGTGCGTTGGCGGAACCGCGTCCAGGGAATGACCATCCGCAGCGGCAATCTTGATCTGGTGAACTTGGAACGCGTCTGTGACGATCGTTCCCGACCGGAGGTAGGCCGGATCATCCAGAGCCTCGGACAATGGCACAAACGTGACGCCTTCGGCGAACAGCCGGGCGAAGAACCCATCGGCAACCTCGGTGAAAAAGGCAACCGGGTGGATAAGGCCAATGCCGATCAGCTCATTCCCGAAGACTGCTCTGCAAGTCTCGGCATCATGTGCGACCTGCGCCGCCGCATAATCGACAAACTCGGCCTTCAGGCGTTCGGCCTCTTCCGTGCGTCCGGTTTGGAGCAAGTGTCGCCAGGCACGGTCCCATTCCCATTCGTAGAACCAACTTGTGACGCCCACACTTTGATAGGCCAGCCGGTCAATATGAGCGTTCACGGCGACCCGCTTTTCTTCCGTATTGCCCCATTGTTCGAGCGGATGTCGAAAGGCCCGAAGCGGGGCCTTGCTGATCCATGGTGCAAGCAAATCATCGGCAACGGATATATCTTGATTAAAGTCCTCGGCAGATGTCTCGTTCAGCAAGAGATGGCTGTGCGTATGGTTGCCGATGTGGTGCCCGGCCGCAATCCAGTCATCCAGAATGCGCGCATATTCAAGATCAACGTCGAGCGGCCAGGAATTGGCGAGGGCAAACACACCGGACACCCCGTTCCGATCAAGCGAAGCGATGATACGGGCGGCAACGGACTGCGGCGTGTCGCCGTCCGGCAGCGGCATATGGGGGAAGACCGGCAGGTCATCCAAGGTAAAGGCCATGCGCACGGCACATACTCCATGTTTTCAGGCAGAGGGTTCCACGGGCTCGGTGGTCTGGCAAGGACTATCGGGCGCAACGCCTCCAGGCCCGGAGGTGATCCGGCGAACGACCGCAATTCTCCGGAGTGTGAGTTCGCTGTCGGCTCGATGTTGCACATGCAGCGAAAGTCCGGTCTGACGGACTGCACCGCAGCGGTGGCATGATCAGGTGAATGGCAGGAGTGGGCCGACAGCTACGTTGAGCAGGATGGGCGAGCCCCGGCATTCGCTGCACTAGCGGGCTATGCAATGCTAAGACAGAACAGTGGACACTGGCCATGAAGGAAAACTTTTCGCTATCCGACCTGCTTAAAGTGGCCCCGGACTTACTTGATGCCTGCCCGCAGGAAGGCCTGAACAAAGCGTCGCTGGAACATGATAAAGGCAATCAGGAGCGGTGCGATCACCATGATCGTTGCCGCCGAGATCACCGAGATATCGACACCGTTCTCAGGGGCGGCGAAAATCGAAAGCCCCACGGTCAGAGGTCGTGTCGTGTCGGAATTGGTGACGATCAAAGGCCATAGAAAGTTGTTCCAGTGCGTCGACACAGAGACAAGCGCGTAGGCTAGATAGGTCGGTCGTGCGGCCGGAACATACACCCTCCAGAGCACACCCACTGTGCCGTAGCCCTCAACCCGCGCTGCTTCATCAAGCTCGCGCGGCACCGATTTGAAGGTCTGACGCATGAGGAATATGCCGAAAGCGGAGGCCATGTAAGGCGCACCGATCCCGAGAATCGTGTCTAGGAGCCCCAATCGCGCAGCGATCGCATAATTCTCGACAATCAGCACCTCGGGCAGGATGAAGAGCTGCAACAAGACCAGCAGAAACAGTGTATCCTTGTAGGGCAAGTCGATCTGCGCAAAAGCGAAGCCCGCCAGTGTGCAAAGAACGAATTGTCCGATCAGAACGCTGGTGACCAGCAGGAAGCTGTTCAGGAAATAGCGCAGCCAGGGCGCGCCTTCCCATGCTGTTCGAAAGTTCTCTAGTGTCCACGGTGCGGCAAGATCGAACGCGATGGCGTCCGATACATCGTGAAAGGCAGCCCAGAAGGCGAAGATCAGCGGCGCGATCCAGATTACCGCAAGCAAGAGTGCCATCGCGGCCTCGATCCGGGCGACAATCCAGCTCATCGGTAGTGCGTCCTACGGTCGAGAACTCCGAACTGCAGCGCCGCTCCGAGACCCAGAACAATCAGCACGAGCACCGTCATCGCCGCCGCCGAGGGAGCGTCAAAGAAAGCGAAGGCAGACTCCCAGATGTAGTAGAGAATGAGCTTCGAGGCATCTGACGGCCCGCCCTTGGTCAGAATGAACAGGTGGTCGATCAGCTTGACCGAATTGATCAGGGCATTGACCAGCACGAAGATCGTCGTGGGCATCAACAGCGGCAGCACCACCCGCCGCAGGTAGGTCCAGCGACTGGCCCCTTCGATGCGCGCAGCCTCGCGCAGGTCTTCGGGAATGGTCTGCAGCGCGGCGAGGTAGAAGATCATGAAAAAACCGGATTCTTTCCAGATCGTCACGATGCAAACGGCCCAAAGCGCGGTTTCGGGCTGCCCCAGCCAATTGACCGACGGCGCGCCGAAAAGTCCGCCGATCTGGTCCAGAACGCCGAAACCGGGCGTGTAGAAGAACAGCCAGATATTGGCCGCGGCGATCATCGGCAGGACCGTGGGCGTGAAATAGGCGGTGCGCACGAAGGCCCGCGCGGGGATCTTCGCATTGGCCCAAAGCGCCATGGTCAGCGCCATGATGATTGAGATGGGGATGGTCACGCCCGCGTAGAGCAGGTTGTTCACCGCCACCTCGCGGAACGTGGGATCGCTGAACAGCCGTTCGTAGTTTTCGAGGCCGACAAACTCGGACGGGCGGCGGCGCGTGCCCCGCGACCAGAGCGAGGTCCAGAGCGTGGCGAGCGACGGGTAGAAGGCGAAGGTGCCCAGCATGATCAATGCCGGCGACAGCAACAGCCAGCCGTGGATCGCCTGGCGGCGACGGGCCATTCGGTGCAGGCTGGCGGTCGTGTCTGTCATGCGGCGGTGCTTTCCTTGACGCTCAGACGTCCCCGTCCCGGGCGAAGACCCGGGACCTCTGGTCAAAGGTCCCGGCGCGAGCGCCGGGACCGGGTCGGCTCAGCGATAGGCCGAGAGCAGGTTTTCCGCGGCCGCCTGGGCCTCGCCCAGTGCCTCTTCGGCGGTCTTGGACCCGGTCAGGGCAGCTTGGATGGCGTTGTTCAGACCTTCGCGCACGCGGGCGGTCTCGAAGGTCGAGAATTCGGCCACCGCGTGCTCCAGCTGGTCACGGGCCACCAGCGCCGGCGGAAACTCGGCGGTGTAGGCCTGCAGCGCGTCTGTCTCATAGGCGGCGGGCGACACGCCCATGTAGCCGGTTTCGATCGACCATTTGGCGGCCTGCTCGGGCGCGGTCATGAACTTGATCAGCTCGAGAGCGGCCTGGCGCTCCTCTTCCGAGGCATCCTTGAAGATGTAGAAGTTACCGCCGCCGGTGGGCGAACCAAGGCGTTCATTGCCAGGCAGCATGGCCACACCGAAATCGAAATCGGCATTGTTCTTGACGGCCGTCAGGTTGCCGGTCGAATGCCACATCATCGCGGTCTGGCCTTCCAGGAAAGCCTGGCGCAGGGTACCCCATTCCACGGTGCCTTCGGGCATAATGCCATGCTCGGTCGACAACGACTTCCAGAACTCCAGCGTTTCGACCACGGCGGGGTCATTGAAATAGGTGGTCAGTCCGTCATTCGACATGACTTCCTTGCCGTTCTGGATAGCGAGCGCCTGGAACATCCAGTAGGGATAGCCAGTCGAGGGGATCATCAGGCCAAAGCGGTCCTCGGTGGTCAGGGCCTTGCCCATCTCCACCAGTTCGTCCCAGGTGGTCGGTGCCTTTTCCGGATCCAGACCCGCCTCGCGGAACATGTCCTTGTTGTAATAGGCCACGATGGTCGAACGCTGGAACGGGATGCCCCAGGTCTGGCCCTCGATTTTGCCGTTGGCCATCAGCGCCGGGTAGAAGCTGTCGAGCCAGGCCGCTTCCTCTTCGCCTTCGATCACCTCTTCGAAGGGGACGATCAGGTCCTGTTCGATCAGGTCATAGGCGTCGATCGAGAACATGACGGCCAGCTGCGCCGGATCGCCCGAGTTCAGCGCGGCAAGGGCCTTGATGCGGGTGTCGTCATAGTTGCCGGCATAGATCGCCTCAACCGAGATTTCGGGGTTCTGCGCTTCGAATTCGGCGACGATGCCGTCGACCACCTGGGTCAGCGGGCCACCGACGGCAATCGGGTAATACATGGTCAGTTCGGTCTGCTGGGCAGCGACGGGCGCGGCAAGCGCGGTCCCGGCGAGCAGAGCAGCGGTAGTGAAGATGCGGGTCATGGTCTGTCCTCTGGATTGGCAGTGAGGGGAATGGCGGCCATTCGGCCATCACGCACGGCCGCAGCGGCCGCGCCGTGATCGGGGGACGTGTCGTCGCCAAAGCGGACACGGTGTTCCTGGGGCAGGCGCAGGCCGATCTCGACACCGGGTGCCAGCGCCACGCGACCGGGCAGTAAGAGCGCAAGCCCTTCGGCGGCCGGGTGGTCCAGCAGAACCTGCGTGCGCGCGCCCAGATACTCTGTCTCGACCACGCGGGCCGACAGATCTGGCGCGGCATCCGCTTTTTCGATGGCCTCGATGCGGATACCGACCTGGCCTGTACCGTGCCCTAATGCGCCCGCGTCCACGAGCGCCATGGGCGGATCGCCGACAAAGCGTGCGACAAAGGGCGTGGCGGGCCGATGATACAGCGTTTCGGGCGATCCGACCTGTTCCGCGCGGCCATCGCGCATCAGTACGATCGTATCGGCCAGGCTCATCGCCTCGGACTGGTCGTGGGTGACATAGATCACCGTCAGCCCCAAGCGGGTCTGCAGCGCCTTGATGTCCCGCCGCACCGCATGGCGGAGTTTTGCATCAAGATTGGAGAGCGGCTCATCCATAAGACAGAGCGGCTGGCCTGAAACCACAGCCCGGGCCAATGCCACCCGCTGGCGTTGGCCGCCGGACAATTCGGCGGGCTTGCGCCGCTCCAGCCCTTTTAGGCCGGTCATGAAGACGGCGCGCGACAGCGCCTCAGCGCGCTCCGTGCGGGGCACGCGGCGGGCCTTCATGCCGAAGACGATGTTCTCGGCAACGTCTAGATGCGGAAAGAGCGCGTAGGACTGGAACACCATCGACAGGCCGCGTTGCGCCGGGGGCAAATGCGTGATGTCATGGCCTTCGAGCGCGATCTCGCCCCGTTGCGGTGTCTCCAGCCCGGCAATGAGCCGCAAGAGCGTTGACTTTCCGCAGCCCGAAGGCCCCAGAATGGCGATGAAAGCCCCATGCGCCACGTCCAGGGAGATGTCACGCACTCCGCCGGCACCGTTCCATTGACGGGTGATCCCCGCCAGGCGCAAAAAAGGATCAGACATGATTAGCCTCGATCTCGGAAGCCAGCGTGATCCGATCCCCGAGCGTTTCGACAAGCGCATCGAACGGGGCGTCTGGAGCGGTATCGAGTACGATGTGATCGGCGTCCTCCAGCCGCCCACCAAGGGCCGCGGTCCGGCGGCCGAATTTGGAACGATCGGCGACGAGGATGGATTTGCGCGCCCCGGCACGTATGCACTCGCGGACGCGCACCTCTTCTTCGTGGAAATCGAGCAGACTGCCATCGCCGTCGATGCCGCCGACGCCGTAGATTCCGAAGTCTGCACGGTACGTCGCAAAGAGTGCGATGGCTTGCTCGTTCAGCACGTCGAGATCAGGCAGGCGCAGCTGTCCGCCAGGAACGATCACCCTGACATCCTCGGCTTCCGACAAGGCCATCGCCGCATTAAGATTATTGGTCACTGCGGTCAATCCCCGATGTCCGGAGAGTGCGCGCGCAACAAGAGCAGGCGTCGTGCCGACTGACAGAAAGACTGTTGCGCCATCAGGCACCAGGCCCGCCACAGCCCGCGCGATGGCGAGCTTGGCCGATGCGTTCAGTACGGAGCGCACGCCGTAGGGCAGGTTGCACTTCGGCTCGACATATTCCGCTCCGCCATGCAGGCGGCGCAACCGTTCGGCGGCGCACAGCGCGTTGATGTCCCGGCGGATCGTATGCGCCGAGACGTTCAATGCCGAGGCCAGGGTGTCGACAAATACCCGACCGTCCCGTTCTGCCCGTCGCAGGATTTCAACGCGTCTGTCCATGATGCTCTAGTACACAGTTTCCCTGCTCATCCGAGCAGCGGTGAATGTCACGCTTGCGAAGGACGCGTGACATTTTTGCAAAAACTGCGGCGGCGACGCAGCAGTGTTTTCTGTCCCGCCTCGTCGCGAAAGCGACTAGCATCAAGCGGCGCCCTCCGCGACAGCCTTAGTTGGTAGGTCGCATTTCTGTCGCGAAAGGCAGCAAGGTCCCTTCGGCAGATCGGGACAGAACCCTGATCGAAAACGCGACTGGTCAACACATAAACGGTCCGTGACGTGCGCATTGCAGGCAACTCAGAAACTGTTCGGTCGTTTTGTCTGCGTTCCTAACTTACGCCTTTCAAAGGATCATGCAGTTGCAGCGGATGGCGACTCTGGCGGGCCGCACCGCAGCATCCGACTTCCGAGCGGACGGCAGCTCGGGGCCGTCCGTGTCTTAGATCGAGATGAACATGCTGCGACCGATCTAATGGCAGCAGTGAGCCCAAGCTGTGAATTCGATTCTCTTGCCAAGCGCGCTCGCAGCACGGGAATTGCTGCGGAAGCGAAAACTTCGATGCCGCCTTGCAGCAGACCTTGCGGCCATTTGTACAGGTCGCGGCATAGCTCAGACGCCGAATTCACGCATTGCCGGACAGAGCATGCCTTGGTGTCTAAGCTATTGTTTTTTTTAGAATAGATAGAGCTCAAAGCAAATCCCTAGATATCAACACATTATCGGGTACTGTCACAAAGCTGAAACAGAAACAGTCCAAAGAGCCCTCATAAACTTGGACTGGGAGACTAACAGTGAAATACCTAACCTCATCCTGCTTGGCGATCGCCATGGCAACCACATCCTACGCCCAAGACCTGCCACAAGCGGGCAATGATTGGTACGCCGCTGGCCAGGCTGAGCTGGAATCACAGCTGGCGAAGGCTGATAACACAAACCGTGCCCTGAACATCATCCTGATGATCTCGGACGGCAATGGCGTCGGCACGAACTACGCGTCGCGCTTGTTTGCTGGCCAGCAAGAAGGTGGCTTTGGCGACGAATATGTGCAGCCCCACGAAGCCTTCCCGAACCTTGCGCTGGTCAAGACCTACAACGTGAACGCGCAGACACCAGACTCCGCCGGCACCGGCACCGCCATGATGGCGGGTATCAAGACCAAAGCCGGCATCGTGGGCGTGAACGAGAACGTCAACCGCGGTGATTGCTCGACCATCGAAGGCAATACCGTCCTGTCGTTCAACGAAATCATGGATGCGATGGGCAAGGCGACCGGCATCGTGTCGACCGCGCGCATCACGCACGCGACACCTGCATCCGCATATGCGAACTCGGTTGACCGTAACTACGAAGCCTCCGTGCCAGAAGGCTGCGACACCCAGACTGACATTGCGACACAGCTGATCGACGCGATGGAAGCAGGCGTGATCGACGTCGCCATGGGTGGCGGACGCCGTAACTTCCACGGTTCCGACATCGAAGGCGAAGAAGGTGGCTCTGGTCGTCGCGCAGAGGGTGAAAACCTGATCGCACGCGCGACGGACGAGTTGGGCGCGCACTACGCCTGGAACAACGAAACCTTTGCGGCCGCCCCTCTCGACGGGTCGGTTCCTGTTCTGGGTCTCTTCCACGGCTCGCACATGCAGTACGAGGCGGATCGCGGCGATGAGCCGTCGCTGGCCGAAATGACAGGCGCCGCAATCCAGCTGTTGCAAGCCAAAGGTGGCGAGAACGGGTTCTTCCTGCAGGTCGAAGCTGGCCGCGTTGACCACGCGAACCACGGCGGCAACCTGGCGCGCGTTGTGCGCGACCAGAAAGCCATGGCTGACGCTGTTGCCCTTGCCGATGAGCTGACCGACGACGCGGACACGCTGATCATCGTCACCGCCGACCACGAGCACGCACTGGCCTTCAACGGCTATTGCGGTCGCGGTTCGGACATCCTGGGCCTGTGCTACAAGATCGACGGTTCCGGCGTTGCTCACTCCGAGGAACTTGAGATCGCGTCTGACGGCAAGCCCTACACCGTTGCCGGTTATCTGAACGGTCCGGGTTCTGTCCTGATCGAGCAGCCTGGCGGCGAATACTTCGGTTCGCGTCCAAACGCGACGCAGGAAGAAGCGACCGACATCGATTACCTGCAGCAGGCAGCGATTCCGAAGTCCTCCGAGACGCATTCCGGTGAAGACGTGGCCGTTTACGCAAAGGGCCCGTTCGCCCACCTGTTCGACGGCACGATCGAGCAGAACTTTGTGTTCCACGTGATGAACTACGCCGCGACCGCAGAGTAAGCGTTCGCCATTTCACAATACTGAGAGCGCCCGGTGACTTCGCCGGGCGCTCTACTCTCGTTATACGGACGTGTTACACTACCCCAGTAACCTGTCCGCAAAGGAGTTGATGATGAAACGCCGGTCATTCTTGGCTACCTCGGCCGCAGCGCTCGCGGTGCCTTATGTGGCACACGCAAACGAGGACGCGATCAGACTGCGGGATTTCTACGCGCGCGGGGGCGGCCTCTCCGAGCTCGCACTGGAGCTTGAAGGGAAACCGGTCCGCGTCGAGGGCTTCATGGCCCCCCCGCTTAAGGCGGACAGTACGTTCTTTGTGCTGACAAAGCAGCCAATGTCCGTCTGCCCCTTCTGTGAGACAGAGGCCGATTGGCCGGATAACATCATGGCGGTCTACACGCAGCGCAAGTTCCGAGTCGTGGCCTTCAACCGCAAGATCGAAACGTCGGGCATCCTGTCGCTTGGCGCTTTCCGCGACCCAGACACGGGATTCCTGAGCATGGTGCGGATCGAGGATGCGCGGTTTGAGACCGCATGATCCTGACGCATGCCAGACCTGTCCATTGAGAATCTCGCAATCAACAGCGCGTCCGGGCGTCGTTTGCTGGATGTGCCGAGGCTGAGCGTCCCGTCTGGCGGGTCTTTGGCCGTGCGCGGGCCGTCCGGCGCAGGAAAGTCCACCCTATTGTTCGCTATTGCCGGTCTGATCGCGGTGACAACCGGGCAGCTGAAATGGGGGGAAACGGACTTGGTCGGCATGGCTGACACCGCCCGAACCACCTTTCGCGGGGCGACCTTTGGGATCATCTTTCAGGATCATCTGCTGTTTGAGGAACTCTCCGCCGAAAACAACGCGGGGCTTGCCTCACTCTACGCACCACGCAAGCACCGCGCGGGCATTGGGCAGGCGGCGAGACGGATACTGACCGACCTAAAGGTACCATGGGACGACCGCCGCAATGTTGTCAGTTTTTCGGGCGGCGAGCGGCAGCGCATTGCCGTCGCCCGCGCCTTGGCGACGGAGCCGCCTGTTATACTTGCCGATGAGCCCACCGCCAGCCTTGACCGAAAGACCGCAGATGCCTTGATCGCCGACCTGTTGGGCGGGGCGAAACAAGCCGGGCGGTCATTGATCGCGGTCTCACATGACCCCGCCCTGATCGAAGCCTGTGATCGCGTCTTGACGATTGAAGATGGTCGCGTGACTGACCATGTTTGAGACACTTTGGTACGCCCTGCCTGTCCTTGTCCAAGACATGCTGTTCTTTCTGGGGTTACTTGTCCCGCTTGCCGTCACAGGCATTATTTGCCTGTCTGGCTACCGTGTGTGGCCGCTGATCACCGGCCTTTTGCGCAAACACAAAGCCATTAGCGCCACCTTTGTCCTGCTGATCGCGGCATCGGTTGGGATCAGTGTTGGATTGATCGCCCAAGAACGTGGCCTGCGCGAGGGCACGGCGCGGGCCGCCGACAAGTTCGACCTGATCATTGCCGCACCGGGAAGTGAGATTACGGCCATGCTGGCTGCCGTCTATTTGCAGCCCACCGCCTTGCCGCTGATCGACGGCGCGACCTACGCAAAGATCGAAAGCCACGCACTGGTCGATCTCGCCGCCCCCTTGGCATTTGGCGATAGTTGGGAAGGCGTGCCGGTTGTTGGCACCACACCGCCCTTCGTCGACCACTTGTCCGAAGGTCTGCGCGCTGGGCGCGTGTTTGAAACGATGGAAGAGGCTGTGGCCGGGGCCAATACGCCGCTTCAAGTGGGCGACGTGGTCGAGCCGGTGCATGGCGATGGCACCGATGATTTCAGCGAACATGGACACCCCTACATGATTGTGGGAAAGATGAACCGCACTGGGTCTCCTTGGGACAACGCGATCCTTGTTGCGGTCGAGAGCGTCTGGGATATCCACGCGATGCCGACGGGCCATGGCCCGGATTGGGACGGCACCCTTGGCGGCCCGTTTGATCCAAGCCAGTTCGCGGGAACGCCCGCGGTCTTGGTGCGTGCAGAAGAGCTTTGGGCGAATTACTCGCTGCAATCAGAATTCAACACGTCCGAGACGATGGCCTTCTTTCCCGGAAACGTGCTGGCGCAGCTTCACGCGCTGATGGGAGACATCCGGCAGGTCATGTCGGTTTTGGCCGTGGCGACGCAGGTGCTGGTCGCGGTCGCTGTGCTGGCGGGGCTGTCGATGCTGTCTCGCATTCTGGCCCGGCGCATGGCGCTCTTGCGCGCACTTGGCGCACCACGCCGCTTTGTGTTCGCCGTGACATGGACCTTCGCAACCGTCCTCATCTGTCTTGGCGCCGTGCTGGGCATGATCTTTGGGGTTATTGCAACGGCGGTCCTGTCGATGGTTATCACCGCCCTGACAGACATCCTTGTGCAAGCGCGCCTCGCGTGGCCCGAAATGCATTTGGTTGCTGGCTTCGTCAGCGTTGTCGCAGTTCTGTCATTGTACCCGGCATATCGTGCCAGCCGACGCTCGTTACTCGATGACCTCAGATCCTAGGGACCACTAGAATGCGCCTTTTTGTTGCCGCCCTCTTCAGCTTCTTTGCCTATGCCGCTGTTGCGAATGAACAAGATCACGGCGGTGAAGAGCATGCGGAAAGCGAACACAAAGCGACTTTGGGTGACGTCACACTTCTTCATGCCTGGGCTGCAGAAACAGAAGGGTCCGAGGTTTTCGTCTATGTCGAGATCGACAATGAAGGGGATGCGCCAATCACGCTTCTGGGGGCTGAGGCGGACATCGCCGGTGCTGTGGACCTCGTCGGCTTCCAGTCGAAAGATGGTGTCGCAAGCTACGCCCCGCTGCCCATGCTGCTGATTGCAGCTGGTGCGGAACTGGTGCTTGCCCCGAACGCCGTCGCCTTTCGGCTGACGGATGTGACAACACACCTGCATGAGCGTGACGACTTCGAGATCCACATCATTTTTGACGCCGGCGAAGTGGCCATGATGGCGCAAGTCGAGCCGGAAGGGGCGACGCAACATCGGCATGCGGGCCACAACCATTAAATCGGTGTGGCGCACATGCACCCGTCTGGGTGGGTTGCTGATATTGCTTTGGCCGCAGATTGCGCTTTCGGAAAATTGGATTGTCGTTGACCATGGAAAACGCCTCACATTTTCCGTGCTCACGGAGGTTCCAAACGGCGACGAAATGATGGGTCTTGAAGGGAGCTTTCCCGACTGGACGGCGGCCATAGACATCGACTTTGATGACTTGACCGGGTCGTCCATTGAGATTGCCGTGGACCTTCCGTCGGTTGATTTAAGCCGGGCGTCCCTCAAAACGGACCTTATTGGCAAACAGTGGTTCGATGCCAAACGGCATCCTGTGGCGATGTTCAGATCAGACAGGATTTTTGCCACAAAAGACGGCTACGCTGCCCATGGGACACTGTCGCTGAAAGGCATTGAAGCTACGTTGGTCTTGGTTTTCAACCTGACACCCTCAGGCGAATTGGTGCAGGTACAAGGGACCGGACACCTTGACCGGTTCGACTGGAACATCGGCGATGCAACACCTTCCAGCGTTGTCCAAAGCCAGGTCACTATCCACTTCGATTTCAAAGCAGCAAATTGACCCGTGTCACGACGTTCACACTACGAGAAAAAAGGGCCTGACCATATCTCTAGTGGCTTGCCGCTACGTCTGTGTATCCCCTTTCCGAACGCCATCCAGAAGAAGGGCGGGTTTGTACCGGTCGATCAAAACCAGCTAAACATGTCCGCTTCTGTGATTTGGGCGATGCTACAGCAAAAGTGTCGCCGCATGTGCGAAAGGATGCTGCGTCGGCAATAACCGCGTGAGCAAAAGGCAGCTTCGTCCGCGATGTGTGAATTCACCCATCATCGGATCTTTCGGTTGCAGCGAACGGCCGGTTCGACGGGCCGCAGCGCAGCATGCCGGATGTTCGACCAACGGCAGGTCTGGGCCGCGTGTGTCGCTTCTTCAGGGATAAACGAGAGAGTTGAACGCCTTTGGGTAGTTTGTGCGCCAGAATTGAGCTTCTGAACAGAGACACAAGAGCCAAGCAGTATCCACAATTTGGCCTTTTCGGCCGGTTACTGCACACCGCCCCGTTGAAGCTGCTGTAGCCCACTTGATTGACCGATTCACCAATCCTCGGAATGCGTCCGGCCCGTTTGTTTCTACGTATATGCGAAGTGAGCCAAATTTCTCCTTTATTTGAACGATCTTGATTGTCCCGTTCGGAAAGAGTTCCAGAGCTTTGTCAAAGCTCTCAACAAGGATCTCTGCGAGCATCAGCCATCCATATGGCACAGATCCGATTTCGTTACCTCCGATCACTGGCAAATTTGCCAAGCTGTCAAGCATCACGTTCAATCGGGCACGGTAGTCGTCTTTGACAGCTTGGACCAATTCCTCGGGGTTTTCTGGCAAGAAAAGGGGCATCGTTGGCTCCGGATCAGGCATCCAGGACACACAGTCTGATTGCGGCATGTACGTATCGATACTGAACCCACCTTCTTTCAGCACATGAAAGACCGTCTGTTTTCGAAGCAAATTATTTTTTGAGTCTTCACGCGATGAGATCATGACAGAAAACTCGCCGTGTACGGGATGACAAATTCTGATGTTGTCGGCAGTTTCCAGCTTGGCCCAAAAATCGAGATCCATGTCTTGCTCCGTCGAAGCTTCGCTCCGGATCAAGTGTCCGGCACATGGTCATCATCATATCTCAGACACGATGAATTGTCACCATAAGTACATGTTTTTAAATATTTTTATGAGAAATTCTGAAAGTTATTTTTTCGCAAGACCCAATGCTGTGCTTTTGCATGACAGGTTCGCTGCGGTGAACCTCTAGATCTTATGGTGTTTCCAAATCTATTTGCGGATCGAGATAACGTGCCACGATATCGGTGACTTTCTCCTCAAAAGCCGGGTCATTCGAGACCTTGAAACTCTCCGACAGATGCGGATTCAGACCTGCGTCAGCCCAGATCCGACCCACTCTCGAGGGCGAAATTCTCACCGCCTCTGCCATCAGCGAACGGCTCCAATGGGTGGCATTGGGTGGAATCTCCTGCACCGTCCTAGCGATCACTTTGGGCCTTGTCTCGCGTGGCAAACGAGGCAGCCACGACGGACAGGTCTTGTCACGCTTCAACCCGGCAACGCTCTCATCAAGATACATCTCCTGCAAACGTTAGGCGCTCGGCTTCGAAGTCTGCGCCCGCCGCATGATATCGAACGTGCCATTTCGGACCTCCGTGGCCATAATGATCTCGGCCCGCCAGACCCGCTTGCGCGGCATGTTGCGGTTCCGAGCCAGAGATTGAAGTTCAGCACGGTCGTACAGGCTCAGGTTTAGGCGATACCATCGCATCTCATGGCCCAACATGACACGCCACGCTGGTAGAGGGAATCCTATGTCCGGCCTGGAACATCGGGCACGAAGGTCGGCGAAGGTTGATCTTGCAGCGCCTTTTGGCGATTTGCCTTCATTGCAGTATTTTTAGCCTTTCTTGAAAAAAATCCTATCGCTTCGAAATTTTGCGCATAAATGACGATTTGTCCCGGCCATGAGCAGACGCTTGACGGGTGAAGAAACAGCGATCTGAGAAGGAAGCAGAAGGTACGCATGCGAAAAACGAAGTTAGAATGAAATTCCGTCAAGCCACTGTTTTTCAATGGCAATTGACTCACGAGCGGTGTTTTTCGTAGGCATGAAAAATGCGGGAATCAGCGTGTGCAGTTTTCAACGGAGTCAATTTTCCGACCAGCAAGCTTGGAGCCGTTCAGAGGCTGGAAAGCGGGGCTTCTGGTGATGTGAACTGGCCAAAAAACAAAAGTGGGCCGGGCCATTTCCCGGAATTGCAAAAGGTATGCAGAAAAGGAGAGAACCACCCAGAATTTATTTTGATAAAACTCGCAGGAACCTAGTCCCAACGCGATTTTCCAGTCTGACCACAGTCATGTAGCGAGACGTGAGTATCTGACCGGAGAAACACGCGCAAGCCCTCTACGAGAATTCTTCAGCTCGTCGATCCGCTCGCCACAAGCGAAGCGGGACGGTTCCCCGCATCCCAATCACCCGTGCAGCAGCCTGCTGCGCGTCTGGAAACACATGCCGAAGGCATCGGCGTGAACGACGAGCTATGCAATGAATTTCAAGTTAAACGTGAATGAAAACCACCCCCATGCAGCTCTGCCGCACCTGTGGCAGGGTAATGTTGCACCCCCCAAATTGGCTGATCCGGATGATCCGAATGTGCTCTCCCGCAGCCCCCTGAACAAAGATGACATTGGAAAATCCAGCCAGACGTGTCGCGTAGCTTTGGTGACCCGTTTGCATCGTCGGGCGGTGAAGCAGGAATTTTGGTGCGCGTCCTTTGAAGAGTCTCAGGTTATGCGCAATATCGCAGCACACCCTGACGTGATTAACTTCAAAGAACAGGGAACTCGTGTCGATTTTGTGGATGAAACCGGCCGCGCTACTCACACACGTGTCGACATCCATGTGCTGATGCGCAGCGGCGATGAGGTCCTTGTGTCCGTGAAGTACGATGCGAAGGCGCGCCGGCCACGATACCTTGATCATGTCGCCCACATCGCGCGACAAACACCAAAAAAGATCGCAGATCGGTTTGTTGTGGCCTCACGTTACACCTTCCATCCGGTTTTTCGGGCAAATGCTATGGCGATCAATAAGGCGCGCAACGGCTGGGATCCCGAAGCTGACGATCTGGTCCTGATGGTATCTGAAACTCTCGGGGAGCGCTTCAGCTTTCAGAAATTGGTTGATGCTGCCGGCATTGGCGCGCGCGGCCACCGTGCCGTTATGCGACTTGTTGGAGACGGTGATCTTCGGAAAGAGCTCTTGGCTCCACTGGATGCAACCACGCAGCTTTGGAGGGATGCAGCATGACCTATTTTCACAGCATCAACGCAAATGACCTTGTGACATTCGAGGGTCATGAGGTGTCCAACATCACGCCGGCTCTCGATAAGCACACAAGAGACATTCTTCATTACACTATGGCGGTGAAGAACGGTGACGGAGGCATCGATCTTCGCAAGTTTCGTCCCGAAGAAATCCGTCACCTGGTCGAGAATGAAGTTATGATCATCAAACGTGGTCATTTTTCCCCTGTCATGATGCGTGATCGTCAGCTTTATGCCGGGCGCGAGATCAATGGGGCCAATGCTGCTCAGCGAGCCCGGATCGACCTCATAGAATTTCAGTGCCGTTTGATGAAGCATAGCCAAGCGATGGGGATGAAACTGACTCGCGAAGGCGTAGAAGAATACAGAAGCGCTATGGAGCGCGATTTCGCGGCCTATCAGGCGAGAAAAGTCTATAGTGCTCAGCGCCCCTCGACCTCGCACCGCCTCCATCCTCTGCCGTCAAACAGCACATTGCTCCGGTCATACAGAAAGTATCGCAAGGCCGGCTTCAATATGAATGTCTTTCTGCAGGTTAAGAGTGAGCCTGCTGACACCGATATTCAGAGCACGGTTGATTTTTACTTCGTGATGGAGCGCCTAGGAAAATACGCAACAATGACAGAATCCACAAAAGGTGAAGTCATCGCTGACATGATTGAAGAGGTGAAGCAGGAAAACGCTCTACGTCGCCAGAACGGCTTGGCAGAAATCAAGATCCTTTCACAGCGGCAATATGAACGCTGGATCGACCTCTATCTTGATCCTTTTGAGGTTTGTGCTCAAAGGGAAGGCCTCTCTGTGGCAATCAGCAAATTTGGTTCGGTCGAACCCGGTAGACGGTCCACCGCGCTCGGAGAGCTGGTCATCTTTGATGCTTGGCGTTCTCACCTGAAAGTTCTCGACTGCACGCGTGATGAGTTCAACGGAATGTCCGAGGAAGACCGGCAGGATGTAAAACTCATCAGTCCTTGGGTCACCACAGCGATAGATTTCACGTCGAGGGCGATCGTTGGGTTGTCGTTTAGTCGGACGCCAAACCAGGATGCTTCTCTTGAGTGCCTTCGCATGTGCTATCGGGACAAGACATATCTGCTGCGCGAGATGGGTATTCAAGAAAGCCATTGGAACATGGTGTGTCCGCCCCATGAGGTGAGCAACGACAGCGGCTCTGAATTCGGTAAAGAACCCTTTGGTGGCGCACGGTTCTCAACTGCCGTACGACTTTTGGGCAGTACCCAGATGAACGGTGCCGCAGGAGTTTCCGAACTGCGAGGCGCGATGGAGCGGTTCTACTGGACGTCGGACCGGAAATGGGCGCGCTATCTGCCAGGATATGCAGGCAGGAATCCGCAGGCACGAAATGATAGAAAGTATCTATCTGAAGCCTGCATTTGTTTCGATGAATTCCAGACGTTGTACATCGCATTTGTGGCTGAGTACCATAGCTCACAGCATCGCGGTTTGAATTGGCGGACCCCTGCGAACGTCTGGAAGGAGCTTTCTGAGGGGGTAGACTATGATGTGACCAATATGCCGAGTCCTGCCCAGTTCCGTGAAGCTTGCGGGTTTCACACGACAGCGCAAGTCACAAAGGACGGCATTCGTTACGCTGGAGCCATCTACTCCAACCAATTCGTCCGGAATGAGCGAAAGGCGCGGTTGGCCGATCGGATAGCACCGCCGGGTACAAAACTCGAGATCATGGTTGATCCGTTTGATTTGGGCGGCATTTCCGTGCTCGCGCACGGTGAGTTAATCACGGTGCGTTGCCTTGACTCCCAGATGGCCGGCAAGTCCCTTCGGGAGTGGAAGGCCGAGCGCCAGCTGGAACGTATGAAGGCCGAGATGGAAGCAGCGGCACAAGACGGCGCCCGCCGTGAGGCAAAGGAATTTTGGCAAAACTACTCGAGATCGATCATGCGCTCCTCTGATATCGGGATATTTGGTTACACACAGGCCGAGATTGATCGCATGAAGTATGGGATGGAATTCGGTAAAGGCCAGCACGAAAAACCGTTTGTCGGTGTCGACGAATACACGGATCCGTTGACTGAAGGTGGTACCCAGACAGGCCCCAGCAATCGCATCGATTCTGATGATGAGCTCTATGATCCGGATGACCGTGATCTGGACCCCAAAACCAGCATGGACCGGCTCCGGTCAGGCGCACGCGACCGGAAGAGCAAAAAACGTCCGAGTTGAACGATCAATATTCGAAGAACATAGGGGCGGTGCCGATGGCGCCGCCCATTTTTGTTCATTTAGCCTCAGTATAGAGGCAAGAATCGATCAGCTTCAAAAATGGGTCTTTTGTCGCAAAACCCCAATCTTGGCGTCGGACGATAAATATGCACTGGATTGGCGATCCCTTGAGGACTCGAACCCCAAACCTGCTGATTAGAAGTCAGCTGCTCTATCCAGTTGAGCTAAGGGACCGCTGGTCTCCGATTACGACAGGTCGCACGGGTCGTCAAAGGGTGATTGGAACAGGCGGGCGCGGCGCGGCGTTTTGATGACACTGACTTCATCGACAGGAGACACTCATGTTACGCACCCTTGTTATCGCCGCTGCGACCGTGCTGCCCGCCCTGCCCGTCGCCGCACAGGACATTGCCGCGGCGGATGTCGTCAATCGCGAAGGCGCCTCGATCGGCACTGTTTCCGTGAGCGCCCGCGCCTCCGGCACCGCGCTGGTCACCATCGCGCTGAATAATATCCCAGAAGGCGAACACGCGGTACATCTGCACGAGACCGGCGATTGCTCGGCTGAGGATTTTACATCGGCGGGGGGGCATATTTCCGGTGAC
Organism: Pelagibaca sp.; assembly: GCA_041725935.1. GTDB lineage: Bacteria > Pseudomonadota > Alphaproteobacteria > Rhodobacterales > Rhodobacteraceae > Marivita. Next base: position 102,204 of record JBGRQD010000013.1, on the reverse strand, counting down.
GCGCCGCATGGCATCAATGCCGCAGGTGGGCCACATCCGGGCGATTTGCCGAATGTGATCGTTCAGGATGACGGCATTATCAATGCGCAGTTCTTCAATCCGCATCTGGTCATGGTGGACATGATCCTCGACGAGGATGGATCTGCCTTTGTCATGCACGCAGGCGCCGACAACTACGAAACCCAACCGGCCGGAGACGCCGGGGAACGCATCGCTTGTGGCGTATTCGTCCAATCGGTCGAATAAAGCTGCCTAGATTTGGCGCGTCATGAACACGCTCAGCGGATCATCGACGTAGTCTGAGAACGGCGTGCAATAGGAAAAGCCGTGGCGTTGGTAGAGTCTGCGGGCTGGTGCAAACGGCTCTTCCGATCCAGTTTCTAGGCTGACGCGGGAGATACCGAGTCCGGCAGCTTCGGCAAGGATATGTTGCACCAGCGCCGAGCCGACGCCCTTACCCCGCGCCTCGGCGCGGGTGTGCATGGATTTCAACTCGCAATGCCCTGTCTCCAGCAGCTTGAAAGCCGCGATGCCGAGGATCACATCATGCTCGCGCAGAGCATAGAGGTTGACCCCTGCAGCGAAAAGGTCATCGGCGCTCATCACGTGGCAGCTTTCCGAAGGCGTTTGCGCCTGCATCATCTCAAAATGACGAGCGACCAGTTCGGTAACGTCCCATGTCGGCGCGACGACCAAATCAATACGGAGTCGGGTTGATGGCAAGGTCATCGCGAGCACTTTCCACATCACTTGGTTTTCGACATCAAAATCAATCGCTTGACTGTAAACGACCCAGGCTTGGAGTAAAGGCTTTGGTTCGAGCGTGCGGATGGGGAAAATGCGCGACGCGAGATTCAACCATTGTTCGCCAGCCGACCGGGCCAAGCTGGGCTGCTTTGTCGTCAATGGAGGAACCTCCGTCAAAACCGAACTGATCCATCAACATGGGGGTTGCAACGCGGCAAGCGGCTGGTCATGAACGCCGCTTTCTGAGCCAAGAGGACACAAATATTCATCGCTGGTCTGAATGTGACGGATTGGAGCCCGAACCCTTGGACATGTTCGATGCTTTCAAAAACCTGTCATCTCTTCTTTCCAGAGAAATGCTGCAATCACTTCAATGCTGCTGGATATGTCTCAGGTAAAAAGCACGTATGCCGAACTGCCTTCATGCTACAGCATCCGAAATATGACTCTGGCTTGTAAGGCTAAGACCTTCCCATCAAAAAATGCCAACTCGGAGGCGCTCCCGGATGAGATGGTCGATGCCTCATCACGTGTTCGAGAAGAATCAAGTGTCGGGAACGGCTCGGATGCTGACCCTTCGTCAGCAGAAATCAAACACCCGACCGATGCGCGTGCAGCGCCCGGAAAAGCCGGACAGCACGCCCAGATGCCAGGCAAGGATCTGGTTGCTGGACAGGGCGGGACGTCCCAAGGCGACCTCGATCTCTTCGATCACGTCCAGCGCGCGCAGGTTGGTGCAGGACAGAAACACTGCGTCACATGGGCCACTGTTGCCCACATGCACCGCCGCATCACGGACCGATGCCCGTGATATCCGCACCACACGTTCTTCGATCGGCTCGTCGAAACTGCCAAAAGATGTGACGGCGATCCCTGCTGCCTCCAGCCCGTGGATCAACCGTTCGCTGACCGAGGCCACGTAGGGGCTGACCAGCCCGATCCGTGATATCCCACCCGCTTTGCACGCCGCGATCAACGCGGTCAGCGGGTCCGACACATGCGGTGTGGGAACGCCTGCATTGATCAGGTCCGCCACACGCACAGGACCAATCGCTGCGCTTGCCGATGTGCACCCATAGCCGATCGCAGCAAAATCCGCGCCCACCGGAAACAGACGCGCCGACGCTGTCAGACTGTCCTCCATGGCGCACAGGCTGTCCAGCGTGACGCTGGCCCCGGACGGCACACGGGACACAAGGCACTCGACATCCGAAGGCAGCAACATCCGGAAATCGCGCTCGATGGTTTCGTCGCTCTGTAGCGTGATCAGCCCGATCTGGGTCGGGCGATGCGTGTCGATCACGTAAGGCAGCGCCATCAGATCAGCCGCATGTCGAGTGATTGCAACTCCGACAGGAACTCGGCGCCCGTGTCGCGGATTACGATGTTTTCCTCATGCACAAGGATGGTGCCGTTGCGGACCGCCACTGACGGCTCCAGCGTCAGAACCATGCCCGGCACAAGCGGCGTGTGGTCCTGCGGAATGATCGACGGCCATTCGGTCAGCTGCATGCCCAATCCGTGCCCCAGCCGCCCGGCTTCCATCACGTCACCAGAGGGATTCACCACGCGTTTCATGGCGTGGAACAGATCGGCAATCGTGTTGCCCGGCTTGGCCATGTCTGCCCCGGCCTGCGTTGCGTCGATCAGGCGCGCGTGGGCGGACCGGACCTCGGGTGTAGGAGGGCCGATACTGTAATTCCGATCAAAATCGCAGAAATAGCCATCCCAGACCAACCCTGTGTCCAGCATGAGCACATGACCTTCGGCCAAAGCCGCGTCCGTCGCGGGGGAAATCACGTCGGCATAGCCGGAGGCTCCTGCCGCGCCCGCAAGATAGGGCACCCAGTCCGCGCCTTCTTCGAGACACAGCATCTGGAAGCGGCGAAATACGTCCGACAAGGGCATCCCCTTGGACATACTCTCCGGCACGCGGTCAAAGGCGCGATTTGCGATCGTGGCGGCGTGGCGAATTTTGGCAATCTCAGGCTCGGATTTCACCAGCAGCAACCGCCGCGTGATCGTCGCGTCCCCCACCAAAGCGCGCGGCGACAGGGCGGCTTCCAGCCGCCGCAGATCGGCCAGCGGCATGCGGACATGGCTTTCCATCTGGTCGGCAATGCCAATCCGGCCGTTTTTTGGCACGATCCCGTTCAGCGCCTCGACCAGCAGACCGATCCCGTCATCCGCGTAATCGGGCGCAGTCCATGTTCGGATGTCGCTGATCCAGCTTTGCCCCATCAGGTGCTCGCCGATGGACGGGATCACCGCAATCGGATCACCCGAGGTCGGGACGATCACGAACCAGGGCCGCGTCGGGCTTTCCCAGAAGCGTGTCAGGAAGCCAGTGTAGTAGCGGATCTCCGGCTCTGTCGTCAGCAGCAGCGCGGCCAGGTCATTCTCCGCCATCAGAGCCTGCGCGGCCCGTGTCCGCTGTCGGAATTCCTCGACCGGAAAGCCACGCGGCGGGGGTGTCATGACGCCTGCTCGCTCAGGATCACCAACACGCGCGATGCTGGCGTCAGGCCCAACGCGTCCGCATGCAACCGTGCCGCCAGCAACCCGGCAACCCCGGCACCACCCGAAGGCGTTGTCGGATAGCCCGCATCGGCGCAGGCGGCACTTCCCGCCGCTCCCTCGTCTTCGGTGATGAGCATGAAATCATCCGCGTCCCGTGCCAGACCTTTGAGGGCGATCAGCGACGGTTCCTTGCAATCAAGCCGTCCCATTGCAGATTCCGGTCCTGTCGTGACCTGAGCATTTCCCGCCTTGATCGATGCATAAAGGGCTGGTGCCACATCCGGTTCGACCACCACCACCCGGGGCACATCGCCCCAAGCCAGACGCGCATAGGCTGCACAGGCGGCAGCCAATCCGCCAACACCTGCTTGCAGGAAGATATGCGTGGGCGGCTCCGGCATCTGCACCACCGCTTCCTGCATCAGCACCAGATAGCCCTCCATCAGAGTGTGGGGCCGGTCAAAATAACCGGGCCACGAACTGTCCGACAGCAAAGCCCAATTCTTGTCCTTCGCGGCCTGCGCCGCCCCGGCCATCGCCTCTTCGTAAATCGCGCCCTGCCGGACAACCTCAGCCCCGAAGGAACGCAGCCGGTCGGCAAAGCCTTCGGGCACCGTGTCGGCAAGGAACACCACGGCCTGCGCGCCAAAGGCCTGCGCGCCTGCGGCAACGGACAGGCCATGATTGCCCGCACTGGCAGTCACATAGGTCCGGCCCTGCGCCAATCCCGCCTCTGCATCGCGCGCGATGACATAGGCCGCGCCCAGCGCCTTGAAACTGCCAAGCCCCATGCGGCCGCGTTCATCCTTGATGTGGACCTGCCCGACATCTGCACGCTGCGCGAGGGCAGCGGCGTCATGAAGCGGTGTCACACCCGCTGCGGGACAGCGCGTCATCAGACCGGCAGGGCGGTCCGCGTCGACGCTCGGAAAGGGCACATCGGTCAACGCCGCAAGCACGGTCTCCGACAAGGCGGCGGTTTTGTTCAGAATATCCATACCAACCAGCATGCCTGCAGAACCCGCCCCTTGGAAGATCATGTCCGACACTGAACAGGCGCCTAACGACCATCTGTTTGCCCTGCCCCGCGAACCGCTTTAGCGTTTGGCCAAACCAACCAAAGGCCTTTCCTCCCATGACACGCTCCAACACCCGAATCCGTGCCGCCGATCACCTTGTCGATCTGCTTGTCGCCCAAGGCACAAAGGCGGCATTTGGCGTGCCCGGTGAAAGCTACCTGCCGGTGCTGGACGCGTTCTATGGGCGCGAGGCGTACATCCGCTTTGTCACCTGCCGTCAGGAGGGCGGTGCCGCGATGGCCGCCGACGCGTATGGCAAGCTCACCGGACGCCCCGGCATCTGCTTTGCTACGCGCGGACCGGGTGCGACCAATGCCAGCGCCGGTGTGCATGTCGCCTATCAGGACTCGACCCCGATGATCCTGTTTCTGGGTCAGGTCGCCCGTGACATGGTCGAGCGCGAGGCGTTCCAGGAAATCGACTACCGCCGCATGTTCGGACAAATGGCCAAATGGGTGGCGCAGATCGACGACGCATCGCGGCTTCAGGAATATGTCAGCCGCGCCTTCCACACCGCGATGTCCGGACGCCCCGGCCCGGTGGTACTCGCCCTGCCCGAAGACATGCTTTACGACGAGATCACGCAGCCCACTGCCCCTGCGCGGATCGAGGCGCCGCGTTTTTTACCATCCGATAAAATCATGGACTCCCTGAAAGCAAGGATCGCCAAGGCACAGTGCCCGCTGATCATGGCGGGGGGCGGTAGCTGGACAAAGACCGGGATCGCGGCGTTGCAGCGCTTTGCGGAAACGCAGGGCCTGCCGGTGTCCGTGTCGCTGCGCTGTCAAAGCCTGATCGACAACCGCCACCCGAATTACGTGGGCCATTACGGTGTTGGCACGCCGCCCTACCTCAGGGACATCATGGCAGAGACAGATCTTCTGATCGCCGTCGGCCCGCGTCTGGGGGAAATGACCACGGCGGGCTACTCGCTGCTGTCGCCTCCGGTGCCCGAGCAATCGCTGGTGCATGTGTTCCCCGAACCCGAAGAGATCGGCCGCGTGTACGCGCCCGAGATCGCGCTGGTTTCCGACACCGAAAGCTTCTGCACCGCCGTCGCGGACTGGGAGGCAATCGCGCCCGACCGGTTTGCTGACCGTACCAAAGACCTGCACCAGTCGTACGTTTCGTTCAGCGACCCGGCATCCGTCCCCGACGACCCGCTGGCCCCCTATTTCGCGCACCTTGCCGAAGTGCTGCCGGACGACGCGATCCTGTGCAATGGTGCCGGCAATTACGCAGGCTGGCTGCACCGGTTCTACAAGTACCGCGCGCCGGGATCGCAGCTTGCGCCCACGTCGGGCTCCATGGGCTATGGCCTGCCCGCCGCCATCGGTGCCGCGATCTGTGAACCTGAACGCGAGATTTTTGCCATCGCCGGTGACGGATGTTTCATGATGACCTGTCAGGAAATGGCCACCGCCGTACATCACGATCTGAACCTGACCGTCATCATCATCGACAATGCCCGCTACGGCACGATCCGCGCGCATCAGGAGCGCGAGTATCCGGACCGGGTGTCCGGCACGACACTGACCAACCCGGATTTCTGCGACTTCGCCCGGTCCTTTGGCGCCTATGCGACCACCGCTCCGGACCGTGACAGTTTTGTCACGGCACTGGTAGAGGCGCGGTCACGCAAGGGCGTCAAGCTGATCGAGGTGAAGGCCGATCCCGACTTCCTGTCACCGGGCAAGCGGTTGTCCTGATGCGGGTCACAACAGGCCCGTTGCCAGAAGCAACAGGCTTGTCGCCACACCCAGCAAAGGCACGGCCACCGGCACGCGGAAGTGCCTCTCTGCGGGCGCGTTGGCCAGCTTGATCCGGATCAGCGCAAGGTTCACCAGAACGAACACGAACAACACCACCTGAGACGTGCGTTCGGCCAGCGCGTCAATGGGAAAGGTGAGCGCCAGCAGCAGGATGATCACGCCGACGACAAGGGTGGCCACCACCGGGGTCTGGGTCTTTGGAGCAACATGGGACAAGGCTTTTGGCAGATGGCCTCTGTCCGCCAGGCCGTAAAGCACGCGCGATGCCATGATCATCTGGATCAGAACGCCGTTCACAGTCGCAACGATTGCAACCAGGCTGAACCCCTGTTGCACCACACCGGGTGCATCCGCGAAGACCAGCAAAAGCGGTGCCGCCGATGCGGACAGCGGTTCAAGCGGGACCCCCATGAGAACCGCGGTTGTCGTTCCAATATAAAGCACAGTCGCCAGAACAAGCGTCCACAGGATCGCGCGGGGCATGGTGTGCAGGGGGTCTTTCACCTCTTCCGCAACATTCGCCATGTCCTCGAACCCGACAAACGCGAAGAACGCGAGCAGCGACGCCGTGCCGATCCCGACCCAGTGCGGACCGGTCAGGGGCGGTATGATGTCGGTCAGCGTCACACCGGACGGCTCGGAAAAGCCAAACCCCCAGAGCATCACCAAGAGTAGTCCCGACACCTCGATGACCGTAATCACCGCGGCGACCGTGACCGACTGGGTGATGCCCCAAAGCGCTATCATTCCCATGAGCGCCACAACCGTGACGGTCAGAACCCCGGTCGGTGCGCCGGTCAACCCGTGCAGATAAGACGCCGCCCCAAGCGACACCGCCGCCGCAGACACCAAACCCGACAGCACGACCGCAAGCCCGACCACCGTGGCCAGTGCGCCAGAGGAAAACCCAGCCTCGACATAAGCCGCCTCGCCAGCGCTGACCGGATAACGGGTCGACAATTCCGCATAGGAAAAGGCGGTGAAGGCCACAACCAGCGCCGCCACGACAAAGGACACCGGCGCGTAGACGCCTGCCTCTGCCGCTGTTGCACCGACCAGAACGTAAATGCCCGCACCGACTGTTACGCCCAAGCCGTAGAGCGTCAGCAGCGGCACATTGAGCGCGCGGCGCAGTTTGTTGTCTTGAACCGACATGATCGCACCAACTTGTCAGAGCCAGGTCGCGGGTATGCACGCCCTGTGTCTGCATTCTAGGTGCTGTTCGACGTGCTGTAGATGACTTGGGTCAACCGGGGTGTACTTCGCACGTTCAAAGCGCGGTTTGCACCCAGCGCGCCAGATCGGCAAAGACCTGATCGGATGCTGCATTGAACGCGTCGATCACGGTCAGCGTTTCCGTCGACGGCGCAACCGCGCTGCCGGTCAAGCGGCGGGTGGCGACGATGCTGGCATCGCGTTCGCGCACGACCCGGACCAGCAGCGTGATCTGAACATTCGCGGTGTCGCCATCCGGAGCCACCTCGGCCTGAAAGTCGATCACTTCGGTCACTATGGCAAAATCGCCACTCACGCCCAACGGCGTGCGTCCGACATAGCGCACCGCCCCCGTCGCTTCGATCGAGCGGAGCATCAGGGTCTGCACCATCTGCGGTGTCGGTTCGCTCCACCGGACATCCGGCAGGTATTGGGCCTGAACCGGGTTGGGGCGGATCAGGATGCGGTCGGTGGACAAGGCCCCGCTGGTGGTGGGCATTTCGACGATCACATCCCGCGCAAGGGGCCGACCGGCGACAGTGGCGATGCTGTCGGGTGCGCGCAGTTCGAACACATCCAGCGGGGTGGCGGCATCGCTCACTGCTGAAATCGCGGCGCAGCCCGACAGCAGCGCCAAGGCCGTTGCCGCGATTGCCCTACGCAGAGCCTGCCAGTTGGTCATCGTCTGAACTCCGGTGTTTCTTGGTCAAGGAAGAACCGCGTCGGGTCGCGCTGGATCTGATCGGTCAAACGGTCGAGATTCGCAATCAGCGCACGGCTTTCCTGTGCCAGCCGCGAATAGAGCGGCAAAGCGGTGGTTGTAAACTCACGGATCGACGGTGCCGCGGCATCGGTCAGGCTGCGCAGTTCGGCGAAGGTGTCGGAGGCGGCCTGACTGGCGGCGCGCAGATCATCCGACATGCCGGGCAGATCCTCGGACACCTGCGCAATCGCGCCATCGAGACTGGAAAGCGTTTCCTCCAGCCCCGAGATGATCCCGTCCAGATCCTCGTTGATCACCCGATCCGCGCCGGTAAAGGCCCGCTCTGCCGCGCCCAGCGCACGGGTCCCGGTGTCCAGCGCGCCATTGATGGCGCTCAGGGTGTCGTTGGCATTTGCAAAAGTCACCCGCGCATCCTCGAGCGTCACACGCGCAGTCTGTAGCACTGCCTCGGCAGACTGGCTCGACGCGGTTAGGTTCCCGCCCACTTCGGTCGCAACTGTGCGAAAGGTCTCGGCTGTCTGGCGGATGTCGGCGATGATGACCGGCAGATCCTCGTTGGCGATGGTGGCGACAGAGGCGATGGCCTGATCCGCTTCGGCGACCATTGCGCGGGTCTCGGCCAGCAGCGGCGTGCCTTCGTCGCGGATCAGCGTGTCGATCGAGCCTGCAGTTTCGCTCACGACTACGGCTGTTCCGTCAAGCTGTGCGATCAGCGCATCGGTCGCCTCCAGCGTCGATTGCGCCTGTTGCAGCCGTGCGGTGGCGGTTTCGCCGGTGGTGTTCAACGTCGCCATCAGCGCGCGGGCGTCATTGGCCAACGTGCTGACTTCGTCCTGTAGGGCGGTTGCAGTCGCCCGCAATTCGGCGGTGGTCTGGCTGAGTTCGGTGGCCACGTAGTCTTCGGTCCGTGCAATCGCGGATCGAGCGCTGTCGAGGGTCTGCGTGCCGCTGTCGAGAACGGTTTTGCCCTGTTCCGACAGTTCCCCAATGGAAGCCAGTGTGGTGTCCGCGGTTTGAAGCACATTCGTCAGATCACCTGTCAGAGTGTTCAGCGTTTCGTTGAACCTGTTGATCTGTGCAGCAAAGTCGTCGACCGTGGCAGACACGTTGGAGAAGCCTTCGAGCGTCGCGGTGAAATCGGCAGAAGCCGCTTCAACATTGGCGATGATGCTGTTGATCCGCTCGCGGTTTTCCGTCCCAAGGAGCTGGCCCAGATCTGACACAAGCTGCAGCGCCTCTTCCAACAGGCGGGGTGCGTCTTCGGTCAGGCTCTGGAGGGTGGAACGGCCCGCCGGGATCTCGGGCACCTGAGTCTCTGCGGTTGACTGCAGCAGGTCGGCGCTCGGTGTTCCTGGACCGATGTTCACGAAGGACACCCCGGTCACGCCCTGCGGTTCGATCGTGGCGACACTGTCGGTGCGCACCGGCGTGGCGGCGTCCACCTCCACACGGACCAGAATGGTGCCGTCGCGGTCGGGCGACAGCCGGACATCCACCACCTGCCCCACGGGCAGGCCGCTGAAGCGCACATCGGACGCATCGCCCAGACCCGCCACCGACGAGAAGCGGATATCATAATAGTCGAACTGGCGGTCCAGCTCGACCTGCGCGAACCACAGGAAAAACCCGAGGATGCCCAGCAGCCCCGCAAGTGTGAACGCGCCGATCAGGACAAATTTCGCCTTGGTTTCCAAGTCAGTCGCCTTTCCCGTCGCCTTTGGCCGATCCGTCGGATGCAGCCGCACGGGCGCGGGGCCCGTGGAAATACTCGTGCACCCAAGGATGATCGACCTCAAGCATATCCTTCATGGTCCCGGTCACCAGTACCTTTCGTTCCGCAAGAACCGCGATGCGGTCACAGGTCGCGTGCAGCGTGTCCAGGTCATGGGTCACAAGGAACACCGTCAGGCCCATGGACTGGCTCAGGTTGCGGATCAACTCGTCAAAGCCCGTCGCCCCGATCGGGTCAAGCCCGGCGGTCGGTTCGTCCAGAAACACGATATCGGGATCAAGCGCCAGCGCCCGCGCCAGCCCTGCCCGTTTGCGCATCCCGCCCGAGAGTTCGGACGGATACTTGTCCCCCGCAAGGTATTGCAGCCCAACCATCGAGATCTTGAGATCGGCCAAGCTACGGCGGATCTGCGGATCGAGCCCTTTGATCCCGCGCATCGGCACCTCGACATTCTCGCGCACGGTCAGCGACGAGAACAGCGCACCGTCCTGAAACATGACGCCCCACCGGTTCTCGAGCGTTTGGCGTGTGTCGTCATCTGCTGACAGCAGGTCGGTGTCCAGCACCTCGACCGAGCCTTCGTTCGGCGTCTGCAACCCGGTGATGGTGCGCAGCAAGACGGATTTGCCGCTGCCCGACCCGCCGACCACGCCAAGGATTTCGCCACGATACACGTCGAGGTCCAGGTCTTCATGGACCACCTGGCTTCCGAACTGGTTGCGAATGCCGCGCAACCGGATGACCACTTCGCGCTCTGTCATATGCCGATCCGCGCAAAGAAGATCGAGAATACCGCATCCGCCACGATCACGGCGAAAATCGCCGTCACCACCGCGTTCGACGTCATGCGCCCCAGCGACTCGGCATTGCCCTGCACCTGCATCCCGGCATGGCAGCCCACGACGCCGATGATCAGTGCAAAGACTGGCGCCTTGACGAGGCCGACAAAGACGTGATCGACCGAGGTGCCTTCGATTAGACGCGTCATGAACATCGCGGGCGAGATGTCGAGGTCGATCCACGCCATCAACGCACCCCCGAACAGACCCGCCACATTGGCGATCAATCCGAGGATCGGCAGCATGATCAGCAGCGCAAGGATGCGCGGCACGAACAGGTTCAGCCCGGGATCGAGCCCGAGCGTCCGCATCGCGTCGATTTCCTCGCGCATCTTCATCGACCCGATGGCGGCGGTAAAGGCCGATGCCGTGCGCCCCGCGACGATGATCGCGGTCAGCAGGATGCCCAGTTCCCGCAGGATGGAAATGGCGATCAGGTCGACGACAAACACCTCGGCCCCGAACTGCCTCAGCTGCGTCGCGCCCTGAAAGGCAAGGACAACGCCGATCAGGAAGGACATGAGCGCGACAATCGGCACTGCCTTGTAGCCGACCTCTTCGCAGTGATGCACGAGCGAGGTAAGGCGGAATTTGCTCGGATGCAGCAGCGAGCGCGCAAGCCGGTGCAGGAAGATACCAAGGAACCCGGTCAAAGCCTGAAGGAATAGCCCCCCGGCATGGACCTTGCGCCCGAACCGTTCGAGCCAGGCAACGAGCGAGGTGTCTTGGGGCGGCGGCGTTTCCGGTTCCGGCAGCGCCTTTTCGACAGAGCGCAGCAGGCTTCGGGCCTTGTCGCTCGCCCCGGTGATCTCGAAACCGCGCTCCGACCCATCGCCGGGTTTCAGCGTGACAAGCGCCCAGGCCCCTGCCGTGTCGAGCCGCGTCAGAGATGACAGGTCGATACATGTGACGGTCTCCGGATCGAGCGCCTGCAACTTCTCCCGCGCGGCAGTCACGGTCCGGACCGTCAACGCCCCAAACAGATGAACCGTGCCACCGTCATCCGCAGGCTCGAGGGAAAACTCGGGTGCATCCTCACCGCTCATGTCGGTGCCTCCGCAAGATGCCTGCGCGATGGGTCTCCAACGATCCGGCTTGTGCTCATTCACCGAGGCTATCCTGACAGAGGGCAACAATAAAGCGGTGTTGTACTGCGGCGAACCGCCCCTGTCGGTGTCGTCAGACGGGCTAACCGGCGAAATTTTGCAACACGCTGCACGTGCAGAAAAGCCCGGAATATCCTTTGCAGTCAAATGCCGCACCCGCGAAAGGCACGGTTCGGTATACCGTGGTATTCCCATAAGTACTTAAAATCATTTGATTTTTTGGAAATTTTGGGTATTCAGACGAAATGCTCTCTGGGGAGGAAGACCATGGACATGCTCAATCTCGATGCCTGGACCGGGCGTGTCACCCGTGACGCCGGATGTGTGACCCCGGAACTGGCTCGGCAGCTTCATGCCACCGTCGGCTTGGGCAATTTGCCCGGACATGGTGATCCTCTGCCGCCGCTCTGGCATTGGTGCGCCTTTCCTTTGTCCACCCCGAATGAAAAGCTGGGCAAGGACGGGCACCCGCGCGAAACCGATCTCTTGCCGCCGGTTCGGCTGGATCGACGGATGTGGGCGGGCGGCGCTCTCAAGTTCTATGGACCCGCATTGAAGATCGGCGATCCGCTCGAACGCCGGTCCTCGATCCGGTCGGTGACCGAGAAAGACGGCTCCAGCGGCCCGATGGTGTTCGTGACGGTTGATCACGCGATCTATGGCCCCGCAGGACTGGCCATCGAAGAGCGTCAGGACATCGTCTATCTCGAAATCCCCGACACCTACACGCCGCCCAAGAAAAAGCCGCTGCCGACCCAGGCGGTCGAACACATCGATACGACCGAGGCGCTGCTCTTCCGCTATTCGGCTGTCACGTTCAACGCGCACCGCATCCATTACGACCTGCCCTACACCAAGGAGGTCGAGAAATATCCCGGCCTTGTCGTGCACGGCCCGTTGCAGGCGACGCTATTGATGCGCGCCGCCATTCGCGAACGGGGACGGACACCCAAGTATTTCGATTTCCGCGGCGTTCATCCGATGTTCGCGGGCGCGCCCTGCGACATCGCCTGTGCCGCCGAGGACGCGGTGCTGAGCCTCTGGACCGGGCAGGACGGGCATCAGTGCATGCAGGCCACAGCCATCTGGGCGGACGCGTGATGGGCATCCTCAAGGGAATGCGCGTTGTCGAAGGATCGGCGTTTGTCGCCGTGCCCCTTGCGGGCATGACGCTTGCGCAGATGGGGGCCGAGGTGATCCGCTTTGACCGTCTTGGCGGCGGGCTGGATGCCGGGCGCTGGCCACTTGCGCCGAATGGCGAAAGCCTGTTCTGGGCGGGCATGAACAAGGGCAAGAAATCCATTGCCGTGGACATGAAATCTCCGCAGGGGCGCGAGCTGATCACTCGGATCATCACCGCGCCGGGCGACGATGCGGGTCTCTTCCTGACCAACCTGCGGGTGCGCGGCTGGATGGATCACGAAACCCTCAGCCAGCATCGCCCCGATCTTGTCATGGTCACGCTGACCGGCGACAGGCACGGGCGACCGCAGGTGGATTACACGGTCAATCCCGCCTTGGGCATCCCGCACATGACCGGCCCCGCGGACAGCGACGATCCCGTGGCGCATGCGCTGCCCGCGTGGGACCTCATTGCGGGCAATATGTGTGTTTCGGCGCTTTTGGCCGCCGAACGCCACCGGCTGCGCGGACATGGTGGGCAGGAGGTTGAGATCGCGCTCAAGGATGTGGCCGCCGCCACCCTGGGGCATCTGGGAATGATCGGGGACGTGACCCTGAACACCGAGGATCGCGGCAAGTCCGGCAACGCGCTCTACGGTGCCTACGGTCAGGATTTCGTCTGCGCCGATGGCCGCCGCGTGATGGTGATTGGCCTGACCGACCGCCAATGGCGCGGCATCTGCAAGGCGACGGGCACGGTCGAGGAGATGACCGCACTGGAACAGCGGCTCGGCGTGTCGTTGGCCGAGGAAGGCAACCGCTGGCGGTTCCGCGACGACATCACCGCGATCCTGAAGCCATGGTTCGCCCAACGCCGCGTTCCCGATTTCGAGGCCGCGTTCAACGAGGCCGGGCTGACATGGTCCGAATTCCGCAGCGTGCGCGAGGCAGTCGAACTGGACCCGGACCTGAGCGCAGAGAACCCGATCTTTTCCGAAGTCATGCAGCCGGGGATCGGACGATTCCGAGTCCCGTCACATCCGGCATCTTTCGGAGCAACGCAGCGCCTTGACGCGCGCCCGGCCCCTGCCTTGGGGCAACACACGGAAGAGATCCTGTCGAATGTCGCGCGCTGTTCCGGCACCGAGATCGCGCAACTTTTCGACGCGGGTATCGTCCAATCCCCAACCTTCGCCAAACCCCGCAGCGCAGCCTGACCGGCGGTCAGGTCATCGGGCCATGGGTTTCTGGGTAATCAGCGACAAAGGCACGGACAGCTTGCTGTTCCACAGGAACCTGTTCATGCAACGCTATATTAGGGTGAAGTGGCGGACCGAGGAGGATTCGAACCCCCGACCCCTTGATTCGTAGTCAAGTACTCTATCCAGCTGAGCTATCGGTCCACGAGGCGTGGGATAGACCCAGCGCAGGGGCGATGCAAGCGCAAATTCCAAGAAAGTTTTGCGCCTTGTCGGCGCACCTGTCCGCAGCCTTCTAGCCAAGGCCACCCATGGGCAACCGAATACGGAACGCGGTGCCTGTCTTGTCGGTATTGACTAGCGTCAGGGTTCCACCGTGGCCGCGCACAAGTTCCTCGGCGATGGCGAGCCCGAGTCCCGAACCGCCCTTTCGCGCGCCGCCCTGGAAAGGCTGAAACAGATGCTCAACCGCCTTTGGCGGCAGGCCGGGACCTGTATCGGTAATATCGATGCACCACGCCTCATCGCAGATCTTGGCAGCCACATTGATCTCGCCCGCTTGCCCGGTGCCGGTGATCGCCTGTCGGGCATTGCGCACGAGGTTCGACACCACTCGGTAGAGCTGTTCGGGATCGGCACGCACCATCAGGTTGCCGGGCACATCGACGCTCAGGCTCAAATCGAAGTCGCCGATGGCCAGACGTTCACTATCCAGCACGTCCGAGACCAGCTGTGCGAGGTTGAACAGCGTCAGCGTCGGCGCAGGCTCTTCGGCGCGCCCGAACGCCAGCGTGCTTTCACAAAGAGACACAGCGCGGGTGATGGAGTTGACCAGCTTTGGGGCCATCCGCTTGACTGCCGGGTCTTCGCTCATCTCGATGCGGTCGGTAAACAGCTGCGCCGAGGTCAGGATGTTGCGCAGGTCGTGGCTCACGCGGGCCACGGCCCCGCCAAGCTGTGCCAGCCGTTCCTTTTGCTTGAGCGCCTGGGTCAGCTGAGTCTGCAGCGATTGCAACGCCTTTTCGGCGTCGCGCAATTCGGTCACGCGGGCCGAGGGCTGAATGATCCGCCGCGCATCCTCGGGGGCCTTGGCGTAGCTTTGCATATGGCCGACCACACCCTTGATCGGCTTGACCAGCAGCACCCGGACCGCAAGAAACAACAGGCTGGCGGTAAAAATCGAAATCACCGCCGACAGCACAAGGATGCGCAGGCCGTAGTCGATCATCGCCATGCGCAATTCGCCGGTATCCAGCGTGATCTCGATCAGCAGACCGCCATCGCGGAAGGGGTTGCCGATCACGCGGATCGTCTCGTCCTCGGGATTGATCAGCCGCGCCATCGCGTCCTTGATCAGGGTCAGCGCTGTCGCCTCGCGCAGATCGAAGGTCTGCGCCACTTCGCTCGGCATGGGGGAGGACAGCACAAGTTGCCGCAATTCGTCCCGACGCAGCACCACGTTGAAGACACCCGCGTTCAGCAACAGCTCTGCCTCGAGTTCGGTGTCGATCATGTCATCCGCCAACAGAGCAAGCGAGGCGATCTGCGCCCGCTCCAGCCGGTTCAGCAAAAAATCCTCGCGATATCGCGCGATCGACGGCACGAAGATCATCACCTCCGCCAGCATCACGAAGATGGTGGTGAGGATCAGGAAACGGCCCGAGAGCGAATTCAACACGGCTTCGCTCCGGGGCCCGTCATGTTACGGCAGCCACTTCTGAACAAATCCGACAACTTTCTTAACGGTATCACTCTCGAACAGTCGCGGCGAAAAGTAAGCACCCGCCGCACGTTTGTTAAGCTCTCCAATGGTGGGATACGGCGCGACCATGTTGGCAATCTGGCTCATCTTCATCTTGTTGGCGATCACCAGTGCCCACAGGTTGATCAATTCGCCCGCCTGTTCGCCGGCAATGGATGCGCCGACCGGACGGCCCTTGACCACCATAACCTTGATCAGACCGCGTGTCTTGCGTTCTGCAATGGCACGATCATTATGATGGAAGTGGAAACGCACAACCTCAAGCTTGGTTCCATGTTCCTTTTTCGCCTGCGCCTCGGTCAGGCCGACCTGTGCCAGTTCCGGCTGAGTGTAAGTCGCCCAGGGAATGTGCCGCGTCGTCGCCTTTGACGGCAGACCGAACAGCATCGACCGGATGATCACACCGGCATGATAGCCGGCAACATGGGTGAATTGCAGGCCGCCCGCGACATCGCCAATCGCATAAACGCGCTTGTTCGACGTGCGCAGGGTATCGTCAACCTCGATCCCGAAGCGGGTCGTCTTGATTCCCGCCTTGTCGAGATCAAGGCCCCCGGTGTTCGCCTTGCGCCCCACCGCGACAAGAATATGCGAGCCTTTGAACACGCGACCGTCCTCGGTCTCGACCTCGATGGCACCGGCAGTGCCACGCACTTCCTTGGCGTTCGAGCCTTCCGCAATCTCCAGCCCCTCGTCGCGCAGCGCGTCCAGAACGATCGCAGCCATTTCCGGGTCGTCCTTGCCCAGAGCAACGGCGCCTTCGATCACTGTGACCTTCGAGCCAAGCCGCAGATGCGCCTGCGCCATCTCCATGCCGATGGGGCCACCGCCGATGACAAGCAGATGCTCCGGCTGTTCGCGCAGTTCCCAAAGCGTTTCGTTGGTGATGTACGGCAGTTTTTCCAGACCGGGGATCGGCGGCACAAAGGGCGACGACCCGGTGGCGATCACCACCCTGCGTGCGGTGATGCGATAGTTGCCAGCCTCCACCTCGGTCGGTGACACAAAGTGCCCGTGTTCACGGATCACCCGCACGCCCATGCCTTCGAACCGTTCCTGGCTGTCCATCGGTTCGATCTGCCCGATGACATCGGCGACATGATCCTTGGCGGCGGCGTAGCCCACCTGCGGTGTGACAGACGCGAGGCCATAGCGGTCCGCATGGGACATCGCATAGGCCACCTTGCCCGATGCGATCAGCGCCTTTGACGGCACGCAGCCATAGTTCAGGCAATCGCCTCCCATCTTGTGCTTTTCGAGCAGGACAACGCTGGCCCCCATCTGCGACGCACCTGCTGCCACCGACAACCCGCCGGAACCGGCCCCGATCACCAGAACATCCGTCTTGATCTTTTCCATGATCAGAGCCCTTTCTTGCCGCGAACGGCCTTCAGGATGACCGGCAGGATCGCCAACACACACAGTCCGAGGATCGGCAGCAGGATATGCGGCTCGAAGATGATCCCGAGGTTGGGTGTCTCACCACGGGCAAAGACCTCGCCCAGACCGGCACCGACGGACGTATAGACCACACCCCCCGGAATGATTCCAAGGAAGGTCGACACGAAGAACCGATAAAGCGGTACCCCCACAAGCGCGGGCACAAGGTTGGCCACGAAGAACGGCACCGCAGGCACCAGCCGGATCAGGAACAGCATCGACCACTGGTTCTCGTCGATCCCGTCCTTGATCTTGCGGACCGCCCCCTGGCTGGTATGCATCTTGGCTGCCAGCTTTTCGCCCAGCCCGTGGCGCGCTGCGAGAAAGATCAGGGTTGCGCCGATGGTGGCCGCCAGCACGTTGAACAGCGCGCCGGGGAACACTCCGAACAGGAACCCGCCCGTCAGCGTCGCAATGGTCGCACCGGGCAGGGAGAACCCGACGATCACCACATAGGCCAGCATGAACAGCCCCGCAGTCACAAGGTAGTTGGCATCACGGAATGCTTCCAACGACTCGCGGTTGGCCGCAAGTGTCTCGAAACTCAGGTAATCCCGCAGCGTCACGGCGCCAATGATGGCAACCGCGACAATGGTGATCAACGGGGCGTAGCGCTTCCACGCCGAGGTGTCTTGTGTGTCTGTCATATCGCTCATGTCATACAGGCCTCAGTCGGCCCCCTCTTTAACTGTTGCGGTTTGCTTGAGGGAAAGATGCCCCTTGCAGCCACGCAGCAACACCCGCCTCACGCCTGCTTGATCGACACCCCGCGTTAACGTGAGAATCGTTGCCCTGAGCGTCCGGATTGAAACATTCCGCCGCTGGGGCCAGCGGCAATATTGCAGTCTGTGACAGCACCACACGCCGCCGTGTGAGAGTGTTTCAGAAAACCATGCCGAGGAATGGCCACAGACGGCGTGTCTGCATTCTCCAAACAGCGTCACGTGTTGTAACAACCGGCGAGACTTCATTGCCGACTTCAGGCAAGCGACAGGAAAACGCGGAAATTCCCTACACAGCGTTTGACAACCCAAAGGCACCTGCCTATAGCACGGGCTTCAAATACGACCGGTCGCCGAATCCGCGCGGCCCGGCCCGATCAAACGGAGTTGGACGCGATGAAACGCACCTATCAGCCCTCGAACCTCGTTCGCAAGCGCCGCCACGGTTTCCGTGCGCGCATGGCCACCAAGGCGGGCCGCAAGATCCTGAACGCGCGCCGCGCACGTGGCCGCAAGTCGCTGAGCGCGTAAGCGCCCGCGACACAGCAGGCAATCTGACATGACACCGCCGGAGGCCTCCTTGGACACAAGGGGAAACACGCCTCCGGCGGTGTTGTCATGTCCCCCTGTAACGGTGCTTCGCCACCGCGCCGATTTCCTGCGTGCCGCCCGCGCCCTGCGTCGGGGCACCGATGGCATGTTGCTGCAGGCAAGGCACCGCGATGACGGCGATCCCACGATCCGGGTCGGCTATACCTGCTCCAAGAAGATCGGCAATGCCGTGGCCCGCAACCGTGCCAAGCGTCGTCTGCGTGCCGTTGTGGCTGAAGCCTTGTTGCCCGGTGCGCAACCCGGTTGGGATTACGTGCTGATTGGCCGCCCCGGCGTCACCATCGACCGCGACTTCCAGGCGCTCAAAAGCGATCTGACCTACGCGCTGCGCAAAATCCACGCCCCGACATGACGCCGCTTGCCTGGACACTTGCCCTGCCCGTCCGCGCCTATCGCCTGATCTTCTCCCCTTGGGTCGGACACAATTGCCGCTACCACCCGACCTGCTCGGCCTACGCGCTCGAAGCGCTGCGCAAACATGGCGGGATCAAGGGCGGCTGGCTCACAGTGCGCCGCATCGGCCGCTGCCACCCTTGGGGCAGCTCGGGCATAGACAACGTGCCGGACTGACGTCAGCGCGCCGAACCTGCCAACACCGCAGCCTGAATCGCAGCATCCCATCCCAGGTACAGCCTGTCCCCGTCCCGGATGATCGGGCGGGCCATCACCTTGGGCTGTGCCGCGATCTGAGCGTCAACCTCGGACGCCTTCTGCCAAGCGCTCAAGGCCCGGTAATCATTGGTCGAGCGATCGACCAGACGGTCACCGAATTCCGTGATGAACTCGGCCAATTCAGCCTCGCTCAGCGGTTCTGCCCGAATATCGCGCAAGCTGACGTCCCGGCCTTCTGCCTCCAGCGCCTTCTGCGCCTTTCGACACTCCGAACACGTGCTCAATCCATAGATCACCACAGCGTGGTCTCCTTTTTCCGGTGCCGCCGAAATGTCACGTCTTCTCGGGCGGTGCCTTGTCTTTCTTGGTGGTCTTGTTGTTCCACTGGTTGTTGCTCAGACCCAACGCGCTTGGCAGGGGCTTGGTCTTGCCCACGCTGACGGTGCCACCCTTGTTCAGGTACTCCTGAATAAGCGCATCATCGGTGGTTTTCTTGGGCATGTGTTTCATATGCACATGCTTACGGGCAAAGCCGCCCGCAAGTCACGCACCATTCCTCAAGGCGGACGATCAGACCCCCAGACAGTAGCGCATGATCGCCTTTTGCGCATGCAGCCGGTTTTCCGCCTCGTCAAAGATCACAGATTGCGGGCCGTCCATGACCTCGGACGTCACTTCTTCGCCGCGATGCGCAGGCAGGCAATGCATGAACAGCGCGTCTGGCTTGGCGTGGCGCATCAGGTCGACATTCACCTGATAGGACCGCAGCATATTGTGCCGCCGCTCCTTGGCAGATTGCGCGTCGTGCATCGAGACCCACGTGTCTGCGACAACAAGGTCAGCACCCTCGACCGCCTTGAACGGATCCCGCTCGATGGCAACCGAAACGCCCGCATTCCGGGCAAGGCCAACAAACTCCATCTCGGGATCAAGCTGCACCGGTCCGGTGAAGGTGAAATCGAACCCGAACTGTGCGGCGGCATGCAGGAAGGACGCGCAGACATTGTTGCCGTCCCCGCACCACACAACCTTCTTGCCCCGGATCGGTCCGCGATGTTCCTCATAGGTCATCACGTCCGCCATGATCTGGCAGGGATGCGTGCGGTTGGTCAGCCCGTTGATCACAGGCACCGTCGCGTGCTCGGCCATCTCTTCCAGCACCGCCTCGTCGAAGGTCCGGATCATGATCAGATCGACATAGCGGCTCATCACACGCGCCGTGTCGGCAATGGTTTCACCATGCCCCAGCTGCATGTCCGAGCCAGAAAGCACCATGGTCTGACCGCCCATCTGGCGCACCCCCACGTCGAACGACACCCGCGTGCGCGTCGACGGCTTTTCAAAGATCAGCGCCACCATCCGCCCGGCCAGCGGCTGCTCGTCATCCGGCGCGCCCTTGGGACGCCCGTTGCGCGCGCCCTTCATGGCGATGCCCTGGTCGATCACCGCGCGCAGATCAACGGCGTCGGTTTTGTGAATATCCAGAAAATGCTTCATGTCCTGCCTCAGCCCTGCGCCTCGAGAACCGCGTCCGCGGCGAAATCGAGCCGGTTCACCGCCTCGGAAATCTCGTCTTCACTGATGTTCAACGGCGGCAAAAGGCGCACCACGTTGTCCGCCGCAGGCACCGTGATGACACCGCAGCCATAGCCGGCCTTGACCAGATCGACCGGGGCCACCTTGCACTTCAACCCCAGCATCAGCCCAAGCCCACGCACGCCTTCGAACACTTCCGGATGCGACGCAACCAGACCTTCCAGCTTTTGCCGCAGGAACCCGGCCCGCGCGTTCACGGTCTCGAGGAACGCCGGCGTGCTGACGATATCCATCACCGCGCAGCCAACCGCGCACCCAAGCGGGTTGCCGCCATAGGTCGACCCATGCGTGCCCGCCGTCATGCCAGACGCCGCCTCTTCTGTGGCCAGAACTGCGCCCAGCGGAAAGCCCCCGCCGATGCCCTTGGCAACCATCATGATGTCGGGCGTCACACCCGCCCATTCATGCGCGAACAGCCGCCCGGTGCGCGACACGCCGCATTGCACCTCGTCCAGGATCAGCAGGATGCCCTTCTCGTCACACAGGGCACGCAGCCCCTTGAGACACTGGTCCGGAAGCGGACGTATGCCGCCTTCGCCCTGCACCGGCTCGATCAGGATCGCGCCAACGCTGTCGTCGATCGCCGCATGCATCGCATCGTGATCGCCCCAGCCGACATGCTTGAACCCCGGCAGGAGCGGCCCGAAGCCTTTGGTCATCTTTTCCGACCCGGCAGCCGCAATGCCCGCCGAGGACCGGCCATGAAACGAGCCCTCGAAAGCGAGGATCGTCGTCTTTTCCGGGTGGCCTTTGTCGTACCAGTACTTGCGCGCCATCTTGACGGCCAATTCGCAGGACTCGGTGCCGGAATTGGTAAAGAACACCGTGTCCGCGAAACTCGCCGCGACCATCTTGTCGGCTAGCGCCTGCTGCTGCGGGATCTCGTAGAGGTTAGACACGTGCCACAGGTTCTGCGCCTGATCGGTCAGCGCCTGCACCAGCGCCGGATGCGCATGGCCCAGCGCGTTCACCGCGATGCCCGCACCCAGATCGAGAAAGCGTCGCCCATCCGCCTCGATCAGCCAGGTGCCTTCGCCCTTCACGAAGTGAAGCGGCGCGCGGGAATAGGTGGGCAGAACAGCGGGGATCATGGCAAACCTCATTTCAGGAAGCCCAAGCCGTGCCAAGCGGCGCGGGCCAAGTCAACGGAAAGGATGGTGAATTCGGACAAAAGGTGACGGAACGCCCACAATCGGGGGGCGGAATGGCAAGATCAGATGTCTCGTCGGATGTCGGTCAACTGTGTCATGAAGCACTCATCGGCCAAATTCGACGGCAAAACAAGCCTCGTTTGGCAGTGGTTCGCAAATATCTCGGGGTGTGGGCCACAGTCCATCGGTTGTACGATGATTGTATACAGAGGCCTCGGAAGTCGAGCGCTGGCCATACAGGCCGCACGAATTTTGCTTGGCTTGCAAAGAGGGCGCAAGACCGAACCGGTCTGGTGATCTATCGACTTAGCAGCATCGATAGCGGTCCACGCGTGCCGAGACCGAAATCCCCGGCGTCTCAGCACGCCATGCGCCCCGTCGATCAACCAAACGCGCCGCCTCTGGAGAACCTGTGCTGGCACCGCGAGACCATTGTCGGTCGGGCGCGGCTTTGTTGATCAAAAGGCGTGATGGCACGTGCGCGTGTCGTAGACACCGTCTGCGGTGACCGATCCGACCTCCACATCAGGGGGATCTGGTCAAGCGTTTCTTCGTCCAGGCCGAAGTGGATCTTGCGCCGTAGCCCACGTTTCGCTCCGTCGTGCTTGCGCCGGATTGGAGCGCGATCTCAGTGTAATTCAGCACAGTCCTAGCGTCTGGATGAATATCGTGCAGGTTGCCAAATCTTTCAGCGTTTCCTGTCTTGCAGCACTTATTTCTGCATCGCAGCATTGATCTTTCACCACGCAGATGCATCATTAACGACACAAATTATACAAATGCGACATACTTGATCCCGTTGGAGCGGCGTTTGAACCAAGACCGCGCTCTTCTAAGGGCTTCAAGTTTTTGAGGAAAAGATGAAGCATCAGCCCTTTCAGGCGGGCCCGGTCCCGTCAAAAGTCACACCTTTCCGGCGCGCTTGTGTGATCGGCATTGGGTCTTGGGGAACGGCGTTGGCCGCAACGCTCGCAGACAACGGTACATCTGTTCGCATCTGGGGCCGCAGCACAAACGCCATAAACGAGATCAACAGATCACACACCAACGCGGCCTATGTGCCCGATGCACCACTGCCGCCCTCGCTGCGCGGAATTCACAAGATGTCAGACGCGTTGAAGGATGCCGACGTGGTCTTGATTGTTGTTCCCTCAGGTGCGGTGCGGTCTGTCACGCGACAGGTGCGGGACAATCTGGCACCGGGAACGCCTGTGGCAGTCTGCGCAAAAGGAATTGAACCGGAAACCGGCCTGTTGATGTCACAGATCGCTGAAGAGGTGTTGCAACAGAATCCAGTCGGCTGCGTATCTGGTCCCACCTTTGCCCGCGAAACGATCCTGAAACACCCGACGGCGGCGACGGTCGCGTTCCCGTTCTCGGCGCTTGATCGCTTGTCGCCAGAAAACAGCCCCGCAGCGCGGCTCGCCGTTTCCCTGACCACAGAACATTTCCGCGCTTACGTGTCGGACGACCTCGTCGGCGTAGAAGTGGGAGGTGCCGTCAAGAACGTTATTGCGCTGGCCTGTGGAATGCTGACGGGCGCAGGATTTGCGGACAACACCCGCGCAGCGCTGATCACCCGTGGACTTGATGAAATGAAATTGTTGGGCAACGCGCTTGGTGGGCGGCGGGAAACACTGACCGGACTGTCCGGCATCGGCGATCTGACATTAACCTGCAACAGCACCACGTCACGGAACATGTCGCTGGGGTTGCAGTTGGGCCAAGGCAGGTCGCGAGACGACTGCTTTGATGGGCGAAATGTCGTCGTTGAGGGCGAGGGAAATGCAAAATCTATCACTGACCTTGCTCGCAAACTCGGAATCAACATGCCCATTTGCGAAACCGTGCGCGCCATTTTGCACGAAGGCGCAGACCTCGGGCATGCGTTTGCCGCGCTTTGGGCTCGCCCAATTGAAGCCGAACCCATGGCGATGGACGTTTCCTTCGCGCACCCCTCAACCGACGAAGATATTGCAACTCTTGCAGAAAGGATCTCATGACCCGACACGAAACCTTCGCCACAACTGATATTTCAAAAAAGGAGATGGTGCTTGCAACCGACCTCGACGGCACTTTCCTTGGGGGTACCGATCAGGATCGCAAAGCTTTCTACGCCTTTGTCGAAAAAAATCGCGATCGTATTGGCCTGATTTTTGTGACCGGTCGTGATCCTGGGTACATTGTTAACGCAGTGAAAAACGGCCTTCCTGCCCCTGATTATGTCATCGGGGATGTGGGCACGACAATTGCGCAGTTCGATGCTGATGGGCACGTAGCTCCAATAGAAGAGCTCGAGGCAGAGATTTCCGACGGTTGGGGCGTTGCTGGCCAATCGGTCGTGACGGCCTTGAACAGGGCAAAAGGGTTGACCCTGCAATCCAGCGGGTTTCGGTATCGCGCAAGTTTTGACATGGACCCGGCCACCTTTGACAAGGGCGCCTTGGCTGTCGTCGCCGATTTGGGGCTGGACGCCCTGATCTCGGATAACCGATTTTTCGATGTTTTGCCCAAAGGGGTCAGCAAGGGCCCATCATTGCTGCGATTGCTGGCGTATCTTGGGGTCCAGAACCAGCGCACCTTGGTGGCTGGCGATACGCTCAATGATCTTTCCATGTTGGAACTTGGCCTCCCTGCGGTGGCCGTTGGTGGGTCCGAACCGGACCTGCTGACCCGTCTTGAAGGGCAATCCCATGTGCATTGTGCCACGGGTATTGGCGTTCTCGGGATTGCGGAAGCGATCCTTGAATTCGACCTTTTGTCAAAGACCCCATCCTAAGGAGACGTCTCATGTCATCCGATCTCGTTATTGTATATCATCGTGAGCCTTACGAAGAAGTCATGGAGAATGGTAAAATCGTACGGCGTGCTCACAAGAGCCCGAACGGAATTGTACCGACCCTGAAAAGCTTTTTCGGATCCGTGGACAAAGCAGCCTGGATTGCTTGGAAACTCGCCGATGATCCGACGGCATCCGAATTCGATCAGAAGGTCGAAATCGACGATCAATACGGTCGATACACGGTCTCTCGCCTTCCTCTGTCCGAAGATCAGGTGTCGAAGTTCTATCACGTGACCTCGAAGGAGGCATTTTGGCCAATCCTGCATGCCTTCAAGGAACGCTATAATTACGACCCAGTGGATTGGGATAATTTTCGAGATGTGAACCGCCGTTTTGCCAAGGCCGCGGCAGAAGAAGCGGCTCAGGGCGCGTTGGTTTGGGTGCACGACTATAACCTTTGGCTCGTACCCGGATTTTTGCGCGAATTGCGCCCGGATGTGAAAATTGCATTTTTCCACCACACGCCATTTCCATCGGCGGATATGTTCAACGCCCTGCCATGGCGTCACGAAATCATCAAAAGCCTGCTCGCCTGTGACGATGTAGGGTTCCATATCCCCCGCTACGCCGCGAATTTCCTGTCTGTGGTCAGCAGCCTGTTTGATGTGGACCTGGGCGCACGGAGGGCCGTTGATCCCGCCTTTGTAAGCGAAGCGACTGCCCTGACCGAGCGCGCGCTGCGCGATACCATCACCTATGGCGAACACACAACGGCAGTGAGTGTCTCTCCAGTTGGGGTCAACACCAGCTATCTCGATCAGGTTGCCCATGCCGAGCAAACTGACAAACAGGTTGAAAATATCCGCAAGGAACTTGCTGGCTCGAAGCTTGTGGTCTCGGTTGGGCGCACAGATTATACCAAGGGCGGCGTTCAGCAATTGGAATCCTTTGAGCGTGTGCTCGAGGCCAATCCGAAGCTGCGCGACGAAAAGCTGCGTTTGATGCACATCTCGGTGTCGGCCAATCGGAACATGACGGCCTACGCGGAAATCCAGTCCGAAATCGAAGCAGCTGCCGGCCGCATCAACGGCCGGTTCGGGACGTTCGATTGGCAACCTGTCACGCTGATCTCTCGCGCATTGCCGCTTGAAGAACTGATCGCCTACTATCGCGCGGCAGATGTGGCGTGGATCACCCCATTGGCCGATGGGATGAACATTGTATGCAAGGAATTCGTTGCATCACGCTTCGACGAAGACGGCGTGCTTGTCCTCTCGGAATTCGCAGGGGCGTCTGTTCAATTGCACGATGCGGTTACGACAAACCCGTTTTCCCATCGTTCGATGGACAACGCAATTGTTGGCGCATTGTCGATGACCTCGCTTGAGCGCAAGCGCCGGATGAAAAGCCTTCGGGCAGCCGTTGTGGCAGACGACATCGGCCATTGGCGGCCCGGAACCCTGTCCATTGGCAAACAGCGTGACCGGCCAGCGGTCGCCTGATTTCCTTCCCCAAAAACGCTTCGCCGTTCGAGCAAATTAAAGAGGTGACTTACATGACCCTTCCAGTCCGCACTGCAATTTTTCCTGTTGCCGGTCTTGGCACACGTTTC
Organism: Pelagibaca sp.; assembly: GCA_041725935.1. Classification (GTDB taxonomy): domain Bacteria; phylum Pseudomonadota; class Alphaproteobacteria; order Rhodobacterales; family Rhodobacteraceae; genus Marivita. The sequence continues at coordinate 75,860 of JBGRQD010000013.1, read as the reverse complement.
TTGCCAGCCACCAAAGCCACCCCGAAGGAATTGTTGCCCGTCCTCGACACGCCATTGATCCAATACGCGATCGACGAGGTCCGTGCAGCAGGGATCGAACGAATAGTGTTTGTCTCCCACGAAAGCAAACCTGCAATCGAACGCCATGTCATGGACGATCTGCATCTGCGCCGCTCTTTGGAAGCGCGCGGCAAAGACGACATCGCAGATGAATTGAAAGAAGCTGCACTGCACCACGGGACCGATGACGTCCTGTTCACGCTACAAAACGAACCCAAGGGTTTGGGTCATGCCGTTCTGTGTGCCCGTGATTATGTGCTTGATGGCGCGGTTGCGGTGATCCTTCCGGACGATCTGATCCTCGGGGCCTCCTGCCTGTCCGAGATGGCGGGGGCCTATGAAGGAGGCCATATGGTCGCGACAATGACAGTCGAGAAGAGTGCTGTTTCAAAATACGGTGTTCTTGATGTCATCTCCGAAGAAGGGCGCATCACGTGGGCTCATGGCATGGTCGAAAAGCCATCGCCCGAGGATGCGCCATCCCGCAAGGCGGTGATCGGCCGCTACATCCTCGATCAAGATATTTTCGACGCACTGGCCACGCAAACACCAGGGGCTGGCGGTGAAATCCAGTTGACGGACGCCATCGCGAGGGACGCCACAAGGCGACCGATCTCAGGCTTCGGATTTTCGGGAACACGTTTCGACTGCGGCTCCAAGGCGGGAATGCTGGAAGCGACCCTACATTTGGCGTCCCAAGATCCCGAGCTGGCCAGTGTGTTGGATCAATATTGCACGCGGACATTGGACACCCAAAGCGCGGCCTGAGATGGAAATCTCGGCATGCCATCAACCGAGCCCATACATTCAGCCGGAATGGACGTGGTCACGCTTCAAGCTGCATTTGACGCCCACCAGCGCGGCTTGAATGAACCTGGTCGAACGCTTCCTCGCCGACATCAGCACAAAGCGCATCCACCGCGACAGTTACTCAATCGACATGTCCATCGTCGCCTCACCTTGAGTAATTGTCGCCCGCGCCTCAATCCGCTCTCCATCCAATGTATAATACGCATGGTCATTGCTGCTGAGCGCGACGACAAACTCGTATTGACCGGGAGCTAGGTCAGGCACGTGATAGTGAACTCCATACAGGCGAGCCACCTTGACCCCGTCGATGTAAAGATGCGCATGGCCCGTATTCGGCACACCGTCCTCACCGATCTGGTCCGGCGTGAATTCAAAATTCTCTGGCGCAAGCGTGATGTTCCAGCCGTCCATCCCGTCCTTCTCAACCGCCATGGTCAGCGACGGAGGTGTGTCCGAAACGACTTCACGCTTCGGATGTATCATACCCTCTTCCATCTCCATGGGCATCATAGACAAGGGCGGTTGTTCCGGCTCCGGCATATCGCGAAAAGCGGGAGCGACGAGCACGCCAACAAGCAAGGAGCCGATGCTGAGGTATATCAAATACGGTAGACGGAGTGAGAAATTAAGCATCGCTGGGCACCCTTACAGTTCTGACTGTTGGATTCTTTTGCCGTTGCGGCAAAAAGTTCGTGACTTTCAGCCGTTGTCCCGCCCCAAGCAGCAAAAGGATCAAAGCAACACCGATCACGGGCATGTGCCCAATAAACTCGACCATCGCAGCTTCGTTCTCACCCTGGATGATGAACAGAACATTTGACGCAAAAAGCACGACCGAAAATGCGAGCACATTCAAACGGGTCGTCGTCCCAAGCACCATGATGACACCGAAAACCACCTCGATCACACCAGCGGATAAAACGAAGAGCCGATCCGAAAAGAATTCAAGTCCAAGCGAGGTCATGAAGTTCCATTGGTAAAGGACAAGGAAACTCTCGGCCATCATCGCACCCACGAGTTTCTCCGACACACCGAGCGTGATCAGAGAGATGCCCGTCAGAATACGCAGCAGGTCCACCGAATAGGGTTTGAACCGTTCGCGTAGTTCCGCGGTCGGCAAGTTGTTGATCAGCAGGAAGACCGCAATCGCCGGCATGATCAGGTATTCCATTGCGGACAGAAGCCCGAATTTGATCGCCAACCCAAGGTGCAGAAGGATCATCAAAATCGCAGCGTGCCGGACAAAACGGTTCGAAATCAGCAATATGCCGATCAACGCCTGGGTGAACAGCAACACTGTGCCAAAGGTACCGAAGGCACTCAAATGCGGTGCGATGATCGCGCCCTCATATGCCGTCAACAACATCGACATCCCGGAAAACACACGCAACAGCTCGATGAAATCGTGCCTGGTTTTGCTGTCTACGATGCGCACCGTCGGCAATCGCATGTCCAGCACGATTGATGCACAGACCAAGCCTACGGCAATTGCGATCCAGACGATCACTTCGGGATCAGTGATGCCATAGGGCTGAAACGCCTCAACAGTGGCAGCACCGTCCACAAACCAACGCACATGCGCCGAAGCACTTGTCGCCAGCATCAACGCGGCCAACGCAGCAAAAGCTAAAAACACCGGTCTCATGCAGCGACTTTCTGCTGGCGCAAGACCGCAAGGTCCTCGGCATCCACAACCAGGGTCACGCCCAGGTAACCGCGGTTATCCAGCACGGGCGTCTTGCATAAGCTGACGGAAATCTCGGTTATTTCCGAGTACCGCGCCGCCGCGTGTACAATGCGCGTCATCAACCTCTCCTGAGTATGATAGTGCTCATCGCGGGCCAGCACGTCGATATCGCGGAGGAGGGGATCGTAGTCGAACACGCGGTCCATTCCATCACGGTCGATGAAAACCAAGGCCGGGTCGATCGTCAGCACCATGTCAAGAATATGCGCACGCGGAACGACGTCCTCCGGCCCATATGTTCCAATCTGTGTTTCGATCACCAGGTCCCGCAGGTTTACTGTCGCACGCATGACTACCCTCTTTCACAGCTCTAATTCGTTACGATGTGCCCTGGTCAACGGCGTCGTCCTCTGATCCATCGACGTCGATATTTGAAATTATCAATTTCTGATATCGCCGCTGCCGGCGTCGCGCTTTCGCGCCGGTCGCACGCCAGACTGCCCGTTTGTCTTGCACGATGTCCTCAAGATCATTTGCGTCCACGACGTGTCGTGCGTCGTCTGGAGAGGTTCGTTTCGGCATTTAATCGCTACATGTTAAGCATCATTCACGCCAGAATATGGTGCTCAACTCGCTCAGGAAAAGAAATCTCCGGCGTACGACGGCTGGCGCGGATTAAGTCGTGTCACTACGTACGGCAGATGCGCGTTTCAATCTATGTGAAGCCTACGGAAAGGGAGACACTCCAACATCCCGTTTGGACCGTTTGGTACCAGACCACGCAACTGATTTTCCCAACTGCCGGACCGCATCCGAGGTGGCCTTCATTCATCCGCCGGTGCGCCTCCCCCGTTTGAACTTATCCCGCCGTTACGATCAACCAACCGCTGTGTTGAGTGCCGAGCCCCAGGAGGTTCCGTCGACGGAAACTCCGGATGCATCAGCGCATCCGCCACGGCGCAGCGCAAATCCTCTCATGCCACAAACGGATCGTCCGGATATCCGACACCCGTCAGGTACAAGCCCTGCGGCGGACTGACCGGACCACAGGCGGCCCGATCACGCGCCTCGAGCGCATCTCGCACATCCTCCGCGCTCCATGCGCCCGCACCCACCCGCTCCAGCGTGCCGACGAAACTACGCACCTGGTTGTGCAGGAAGGATCGTGCGCGCAGACGGAATTGATATTCCATGCCCCAATCGGTCTCGACCTGCGTGATGTGCAGCGCGTCCAGCGTTTTCACCGGAGAGGCCGCCTGGCACATGGTCGACCGGAACGTGGTGAAATCGTGCAAACCTACGAGATGCTGCGCCGCGTCCTGCATCGGCGCCAGATCCAGATCGTGCTTCACCTGCCAGACCTGTCCCGCCTCCAGCGTCAAGGGTGCCCGCCGTGACACCAGCCGGAAGAGGTACCGCCGTTCGGTCGCCGAAAACCGTGCGTGCCAGTCGCCCTCGACCTCTGCCGCGTCCACAATCGCCACCGGCAAAGGCTTGAGATGGTAATTCAACGCCTCTGACAGCCGGAATGGCGACCAATCCTTGCTCAAGTCGCAATGACAGACCTGGCCGCGCGCGTGAACTCCCGCATCCGTACGTCCCGCGGCGGCAATCGTATGCTCACCGGGTTCCAATCGCGCCAAGGCTGCCTCGATCGCGCCTTGCACGGACGGTTGATCCGCCTGCCTTTGCCAACCGGCAAAAGGCGCGCCATCATATTCGACTTTGAGGGCATATCTGGGCATACGCTCCGCTTAGCCTGACGATTTGCGCGGAACAATCCCCCTTGCGCTGCACTGGTATCTGCGGCCCCCCGCCTTTATCTGTGGGGTCAACACAATGAAACGAGGCCCCTCTTGGTCATTTCCACCATTGCAGACACTCTGACCCGTGGCTTCGAGAACGTCTCCGACACCGTGTCGGGGGCGTTCTTTGAGCCTGTGATCCGGCTTGGTGTCACGGGGCTGGCGCGATCTGGCAAGACGATGTTCATCACTTCTCTGGTGGCAAACCTGATGGATCGCGGGCGGATGCCCGGCCTGCTGGCGCAGGGTGAGGGTCGCATTCTGTCGGCATTCCTGCAGCCACAGCCCGACGATACACTGCCGCGCTTTGACTACGAATCGCACCTGGGGGACCTGACCGCCCGTGCGCCGCACTGGCCCGACAGCACCCGAACGATCAGCGAGTTGCGCCTGTCGCTCAAGGTGCGCCCGGCGGGGCTTTTGTCGGGGCTTCAGGGCCCGCGAACCATACATCTCGACATTGTTGATTATCCCGGTGAGTGGTTGCTTGATCTTGGCTTACTCGAGAAAACCTATGCCCAATGGTCTGAAGAAACCCTTAAGCGGATCGCCACCCGCGACACCGCTCAAACCTATCTCGAACAGGCCCGCGCCGAAGACGCGACCGCACAGCTTGAAGAGCCGCGTGCGCAGAAACTCGCGGCAAGCTTCACCGCCTACCTGACCGCCGCGCGGCAGGCCGGGTTCTCGGATTGCACGCCGGGGCGCTTCCTTCTGCCCGGTGATCTGGCGGGCAGTCCGGTCCTCACTTTTGCGCCCCTGCCGCCAGCGCCGAACCCGCCGCGCAAATCGCTGGCCCGCGAGATGGAGCGCCGCTTCGAGGCCTACAAATCTCAGGTCGTAAAACCCTTCTTCCGCGATCATTTCGCCAAGATCGACCGTCAGGTCGTGCTGGTCGATGCGCTGGGGGCAATCCACGCGGGCCCGCAGGCGGTCGAGGACATGCGACAGGCGATGGCAGACATTCTGGGTGCCTTCCGCCCCGGCCAGAACGCGTTTCTGTCCCAGCTTCTCCTGGGGAAACGGGTCGAAAAAATCCTGTTCGCAGCGACCAAGGCCGACCACCTGCACCACACGCAGCACGCTCGCCTGACCGCGATCATGGAGGCGCTGACCCGCGATGCCCGCGACCGCGCACAATTCGCCGGGGCCAAGACCAGCGCCATGTCTATCGCGTCCTTGCGCGCCACGGTCGAAGAGATGCGCCCGCATCAGGGAAGCGAATTGGCCTGCGTGCGCGGCACCTTGCTCGACAGCGGCAAACAGGCGGCCTTCTATCCCGGCGAGTTGCCGCAGGACCCATCGCATCTGCTTGGTCCAGCCCGCGACGGTGCGGAAAAATGGCTCGATCAGGACTACCAGATCATGCGGTTCGCTCCCGCACAACTCAGCCTGAAACCCGGAGAAGGCCCGCCGCATATCCGGCTGGATCGCGCGGCACAGTTCCTGATCGGGGATCGGTTGTGATGCGGTTGCGCCCTGCCACTCCACTCGATGCGGGCCGCGTCGGTGCGATCCTGTCGGCGTGGATCGACGAGACCCCGTGGATGCCGCGCATTCACACCCGCGCCGAGGACATCGCGCATGCCGACATGATGGTGAAACGAGGCTGGGTCACTGTTTCCGAAAGCGAGACAATCACCGGCTTTCTGGCGCGCGACAAGGACGACATTCACGCGCTTTACGTCGCCCCCGACGCGCGCGGTCAGGGGATCGGAACGCGCCTTTTGACCGACGCGATGCAGCACCACGATCACCTGACGCTCTGGACCTTTCAGGCAAACACCCGCGCGCAAGCGTTTTACGAACGGCACGGTTTCACCGAAGCGGACCGCACCGATGGCGCGGGCAATGACGAAGGCCTGCCAGACATCCGCTACCAGTGGCAAAGGACACAGCCATGACCAAGTCCAAAGGCCCGGTCCTGTTCGATCTGGACGACGACACCCCGGCCCCCACCCCGGCAGAGGCACCACCCGTGCCCGATACGCTGGAACCCGCGCCGCGGGGACAGGCAATGATGACCGCAGCCGCCCTCGCCGCGCGCCCGGTCTCGCGGCTGGCGCGCTGGTTCTGGTCACTTCTGGTGCTGTTGATCACCACCGTAGCCTCGGTTGCTGCGTGGAATTTCGTAACCGATCTGGTGAGCCAGAACCTCTATCTCGGCTACGCGGTTGCAGCGCTGTTCGCGGCGTTCCTGCTGGTTGTCCTGATGATCGTGGTCAAGGAGCTGTCGGCCTTTGCCCGTCTGGGCCGGATCGACCGCATCCAGCACGCCGCCGATGCAGCGCTTGCCGGCGAAGACCTGACCGCCGCCCGCACAGTGGTGAAAGACCTGACCAAGCTCTACGCCGCCCGCGATGACACGAAATGGGGACGTGACCGCCTGAAGGACCGAGAGGCGGACATGTTCGACGCCTCCGCCCTGATCGCGCTGGCAGATCACGAATTGCTCGGCCCACTCGATGCCGCAGCCCGGCGCGAGGTCGAGGCCGCCGCGCGGCAGGTCGCCACGGTCACCGCGTTGGTGCCGCTGGCGCTGGCCGATGTGGTGGCGGCTCTTGGATCGAACATCCGCATGATCCGTCGCATCGCCGAAATCTATGGCGGCCGCTCCGGCACGCTGGGAAGCTGGCGTTTGACCCGTGCTGTGCTGTCGCATCTGGTGGCCACCGGTGCAGTGGCGGTGGGTGACGACATGATCGAGCCGATCCTTGGCGGCAGCATCATCGGCAAGCTGTCGCGGCGATTTGGCGAGGGGCTCGTCAATGGAGCGCTGACCGCCCGCGTGGGCGTCGCCGCGATCGAGGTCTGCCGCCCCCTGCCCTTTGCCGCTGGCAAACGCCCGTCGGTCCGGTCCATCGTCAAGACCGCGCTTTCTGGCCTGATCGCCACCAAAGCCCGCTGAGCCCCTATTTGATCCAGCGCATGGCGGCTGCGCTTGGGCTGCCACATTCTGCGCACTATGGACCACCACCCCGGCGATCACGGCCACAGCCAGGCTGAAATCGAAACCCGCATCAACGCCCCCGCCGGGCGCGGTTATCTGCGCGACACCGTCTATGGTGCCATCGACGGATCGGTGACGACCTTCGCAATCGTCGCAGGCGTTGCGGGTGCAGGCCTGTCCCCTTGGGTCATCATCGCGCTTGGCATCGCCAATGTGCTGGCAGATGGCTTCTCCATGGCCGCCGGAAATTATTCCGGCACCAAGGCCGAGCTTGATGACACGAACCGCCTTCGCCAGATCGAAGAACGCCATATCCGCAAATACCCCGAGGGCGAAAAGCGCGAGCTGCGCGAGATTCTGCGCCGCAAGGGCCTGTCGGGCGACGCACTGGATGGTGCGGTCGAACAAATCTCGCAGAATCGCGAACAATGGGTGCAGATGATGCTCGAGGGCGAATACGGTCTGGCCTCGGTCGATCCGCACCCGCTCAGGGCGGCATGGGCCACGTTTGCGGCCTTTCTTGCCGCGGGTATGATCCCGCTTTTGCCGTTCCTGCTGGGACTTGAGGACGCGTTCCGCATATCGACAATCCTGACGCTGGCCACGTTCTTTGGCATCGGGGCATACAAATCCAGGTGGTCACTGGCGCCGTGGTGGCGGTCGGGCTTGGAGACCCTGCTGATCGGCGGCACCGCTGCGGCGATTGCCTATTTCGTGGGAACGCTGTTCAACCTGTGATCCGTCTGGACGTCGCAGCCCGTCGCTCCTATAACGCGCCGCATGACGCACCGCATCGCGATCATCCTTCGAATTACATGCCCGGCGCTCTGACGACACGAGCCGCCGGGACAAGGCGTATGGGACACCCGCGCCGCTCCTCTCACACCTCCCTGATCCGAATTTCCGAGGACGCCCCAAATGTGCGCCGAAACACCTGAATACAAAGACACGCTGAACCTGCCCAAAACCGATTTCCCGATGCGTGCGGGCCTGCCGACCCGCGAGCCGGCATGGCTCGACAAATGGGCGAAGATGGGCATCTACGACCGGCTGCGCGAAAAGGCCGAGGGTCGCAAGCCCTTCACACTCCATGACGGCCCGCCCTATGCGAACGGCCACCTGCATATCGGTCACGCGCTCAACAAGATCCTCAAGGACATGGTGGTGCGCTCCCAGCAGATGATGGGCCGCGACGCGCGCTACATCCCCGGCTGGGATTGCCACGGCCTGCCCATCGAATGGAAGATCGAGGAACAGTATCGCGCCAAGGGCAAGAACAAGGACGAAGTGGATGTCGTCGATTTCCGTCAGGAATGCCGCAAGTTCGCCGAAGGCTGGATCGACATCCAGCGCGACGAGTTCAAGCGCCTTGGCATCACCGGCACATGGGACAAACCCTACCTGACGATGGATTACCGCGCAGAGCGGATCATCGCGGAGGAGTTCCAGAAGTTCCTCATGACCGGGACATTGTACCAGGGTTCCAAACCCGTGATGTGGTCGCCGGTGGAAAAGACCGCGCTGGCAGAGGCCGAGGTCGAGTACCACGACAAGGAAAGCCACACGATCTGGGTCAAGTTCCGCGTCACCGATTTCGACATGCCGGACATGGACCGGGCGGGCGAAGAGGAAAGCGTTGATGCACGCGCCGATGTGATCCGCACGGTGGAAAAGATGCGCAGCACCTTCATGGGCGCTTACGTGGTGATCTGGACGACAACGCCCTGGACCATTCCCTCGAACAAGGCGGTGGTGTTTGGTGATGACATCTCCTACGGCCTCTACGAAATCACTGGCCGCCCCGAGGAATGCTGGGCGCGCATCGGCGACCGTTACATCCTTGCCGACAAGCTGGCTGGCGAGGTGATGCGCCGGGCGCGGTTGGACGAGGGCATGTATCGCCGCCTGTCTGACGTGTCCTCGCATCAGCTTGCCGCGATGACGCTGGCACATCCGCTGGCCGGTGCCGATGGCGGCAACGGCGAATGGGACGACCCGCGCGATTTCCGGGCCGCCGATTTCGTGACCGAAGACGAAGGCACCGGCTTTGTCCATTGCGCGCCGTCGCACGGGATGGAGGAATACGAGCTGTACCGCGACCTCGGCATGCTGGAGCAGGTCATCACCTACAACGTGATAGACGATGGCGGCTTCCGGGCCGATCTGCCCTTCTTTGGCGGCACCTACATCCTTGACCGCAAGGGCAAGGAGGGCAACGCCAACACCGCCGTGATCAACAAGCTGATCGAGACCGGCGGCCTGCTGGCGCGCGGCAAGATCAAGCACAGCTATCCGCACAGCTGGCGCTCCAAGGCCCCGGTGATCTTCCGCAACACGCCGCAATGGTTCGCTGCCATCGACCGGCCCGTGGGCGACGGTCAGGATGATTACGGAACGACGATCCGGCAGCGGGCGCTGACCTCCATCGACCAACTCGTGAAATGGACGCCGCAAACCGGGCGCAACCGGCTGTATTCGATGATCGAAGCGCGGCCCGACTGGGTTCTGTCGCGCCAGCGTGCATGGGGTGTACCCCTGACCTGTTTCGTCAAGAAAGGCGCGATGCCCACAGACAGCGATTACCTGTTGCGGGACGAGACTGTGAATGCCCGCGTGCTGGACGCGTTCGAGGCCGAAGGCGCTGATGCGTGGTACAAGCCCGGCGCCAAGGAGCGGTTCCTTGGCAACGACTACGATCCCAGTGAATGGGAACAGGTGTTCGACATCCTCGACGTGTGGTTCGATTCAGGATCGACCCATGCCTTTGTGCTGCGCGACCGCGAGGACGGGTCCGAGGACGGTCTGGCCGATCTCTATCTCGAAGGCACCGACCAGCACCGGGGCTGGTTCCATTCCTCGATGCTCCAGTCCTGCGGCACGCAGGGCCGTGCGCCCTATCGCGGCGTGCTGACCCACGGGTTCACGCTCGACGAGAAGGGCAACAAGATGTCCAAATCGTTGGGCAACACCGTGGCGCCCGAGGACGTGACCAAGCAGTACGGAGCCGATATCCTGCGGCTTTGGGTGGCACAGGCGGATTACACCGCCGACCTACGCATCGGGCCGGAAATCCTGAAAGGTGTCGCCGACAGCTACCGTCGCCTGCGCAACACGATGCGGTTCCTGTTGGGCGCGCTGTCGCATTTCGAGGAAGCGGATCGGGTTGACCCTGCCGACATGCCCGAGTTGGAGCGCTATGTTCTGCACCGCCTCGCGGAGCTGGATGAGGTCGTTCGCAATGGCTACGACTCCTACGACTTCCAGGGGGTGTTCCAGCAGTTGTTCAACTTCTGCACCGTGGAACTGTCGGCCTTCTATTTCGACGTGCGCAAGGACGTTTTGTATTGCGACGGCGACACAGCGCGCCGCCGCGCCGCGCGGACGGTGATGGACATCCTGTTCCACCGCCTGACCACGTGGCTGGCCCCGGTGCTGGTCTTCACGATGGAGGATGTCTGGCTCGACCGCTTCCCCGGCGAGGACAGCTCGATCCACCTTCAGGACATCCCGGAAACGCCTGCCTCGTGGAAAGACGAGGCGCTTGCTGCGAAATGGGCCAAGGTGCGCCGCGCGCGTCGGGCTGTGACAGCGGCTCTGGAGGTGCAGCGTACCGACAAGGTGATCGGTGCCTCTCTCGAAGCGGCACCGGTGGTGCATATCGACGATGCCGAGATGCTGGAGGCGCTGAAATCAGTGAATTTCGACGACCTCTGCATCACATCCGCGATCAGCCTGACCGGCGATCCGGCCCCGGCCGAGGCGTTCCGCTTGCCAGAAGTTGCGGGTGTTGGTGTGGTCTTCGAAAAGGCCGACGGCGAGAAGTGCCAGCGCTGCTGGAAGATCCTGCCGGATGTCGGGACGCATCAGCATCCCGGCACCTGCCAGCGGTGCAATGACGCCCTCGGATAAAGAGATCGCGGAAGCCCTGCTCGACCTCGCGCATCAGCGCGGGGCCGGCAAGACCTTCTGCCCCTCAGAGGCGGCACGCCGGCTGTCCGACGACTGGCAGGACCTGATGCCCGAGGTGCGGCGCGTCGCGGCGACGCTGCCGCTGGTGGCAACACAGAAAGGCAACGCCGTCGATCCGGTGGAGGCCAGAGGGCCGATCCGGTTGGGGCTGAAGCCGTGAGCCGCTTTGAACAGTCCGTACCGTCACCCTTCGGCCCGCTGACGCTGGTGGCGGATGCGGTTGGAGTGACCGCGCTGGAATGGCGGGACGGGCGGCAGGATGGCACGCCGGTTCTGCGGCAGGCGGCGGTGCAACTTTCGGAATATTTCGCCGGGACGCGGCAGGATTTCACCGTGCCGATCCGGCTGACCTGCTCCGGCTTTCAGCGCAATGTCTGCGCCGCGATGTCGGCCATTCCGTTTGGCGAGACCCGCACCTATGGCGATCTTGCAACAGTATTGGGCGTTCCGGCGCAGGCGATCGGGCAGGCCTGCGGGGGCAATCCGATTCCGATCCTGATCCCCTGCCACCGGGTGCTTGGGTCAAACGGGCTGGGTGGCTATTCCGGCGATGGCGGGGTCGAGACGAAGGTGTGGCTGCTGCGGCACGAAGGGGCGGCAGGGTTGTTGATTTGATGGTGGTGCGTGCAAGCACGCACCCTACGGTTTAGGTTCCGGCCGTTCTTGCACCAAAATGTTTCGCGCGCGAAACAATAGGCCCGAAGCGGACCTAACTTTGCAAACCGGGTTAACAGCGCATTAGATTTTGCAAATCATAAAATAGACTTAACACGACAATCTGAAAGTCCGCTCGGAGCCCAAAAAACTGTGAATTCGATTTTCTCGCTGCGTGCGCTCATGACACAGGAAATGCAGCAAGAACGATATAATCTGCGATGTCACACTGCGGTCGAACCGGCCATTTATGCAAAGTGCAGCATGGGCAATCCGGCAAACGTGCAGGCTGCGCATAACGGTGTCGAGTGTCGCCATCTGACCGATGTGGATCATGGCTTGGCAAAACAAGGATCAGAAAGTGCTTTTGTCTGGAACACCCCGATCATTTCCGGCAAGGCTCAAGGCAGATGCCGCTTGGATTAATGAAGACATTTGAGTATCTTACATTCTTTATATTCAAACTCCCCATAAGGCCATTTCCACGTATCAGGTGACGTACAGATGAAAAGAATTATCCTCGTAACACTCATGCTGGCAGCGATGTTCTGGGCCTACCGAATACACGACAGGCATAATTTCAGCTATCTTGAGAAACTGACCCTGACATTTTCTACGCCAAACGGCCCTATTGAAGCTAGTGCTGTCATTCAGCGTGACGCGTGGAGAAGCTATTTGAATATTGCGAACACTGGCGGCAATTATTGGGACCGACATGGTGAGGCGCTTGTCGCCGACCTCGGGCAAGGGCGCTATCTGTTCGTGCCCATATCAGAATGGCCAAAGCTGGTCGAGGTCATGTATGATCAGGGCCTTGCTTATGGTAGGACAGAGCTCAAGAGCCAAAATGCTCTGCGGGCGCAGACCAGCCCTGTTGTTCTGACGCCGGAGCAAATGCCAAAGATGGCCTATTTCCGAGATCTGGCGGACCCGACAAGCATAGTTTCGGTAGACCCCGACAACCTGACGGCGGTCTTCGGCGAAGGGTTTACCCTCACAAGGGCGACACTACAAACGACAGACGATCCAGTAACCGAAGGCCGGACAAAGCCGCTGCTGGAGTGGTTGGGAGTGTACAATAAATGGCTTGACGTAACCTACTCGGACGGAAGATCTCGAACTTATTCAAGTACACATTTCGATACAGATATTTATGACGACGAGTCCTGAAGAGTCTTTCCGCTGAATTACCCCGGCTTTGTTTGTTGGTTCCAAGGTCAGCAAAGTCCGCAGTAATGAACTACGCTGCCCGCATTAATCCCGTCGCGGGTCGCGCGGATAGGTGCCGAGGATGTTCAGCATGTCGGTGAAGTAATCCAGCTCTTCCAGCGCGCGATCCACGGCAGGATCATCGGGGTGGCCTTCGATATCGGCATAGAACTGCGTCGCGGTAAACGACCCGTCAACCATGTACGACTCGAGCTTGGTCATGTTCACGCCATTGGTCGCAAATCCACCCATCGCCTTGTAGAGCGCAGCCGGGATGTTGCGGACCTGGAAGACGAAGGTGGTCATCATGCCGTGATCGCCGCGGCGGGTCTGATCGCCGTCGCGGCTCATCAACAGGAACCGGGTCGTGTTGCTGTCGGTGTCCTCGATATGGCGGGCCAGCACGTTCAGGCCGTAAATCTCGCCTGCCAGTTCGCTGGCGAGGGCGGCTGCGTGTTTCTCGCCACGTTCGGCGATTTCGCGGGCGGCGCGCGCATTGTCAGCATTCACCCGACCGCGTATTCCGTGCTTGGTCAGGAAGGTCGCGCATTGCGGCAGCAGCACCAGATGTGAATGCGCCTCGGTCACGTCTTCCAGCTTGGCACCCGGCACGGCAAGCAGGTTGATGTGAACGCGCACGAAGGCTTCATCGACGATCTTGAGACCGCTTTTGGGCAACAGGCGGTGAATGTCGGCCACACGGCCATAGATCGTGTTTTCCACCGGGAGCATGGCCATATCGGCCTTGCCGGTCTGAACCGCAGCGATCACATCCTCGAAGGTTCGGCAGGGCAGAGGCGTCATGTCAGGGCGCGCGTCGCGGCAGGCCTCGTGGGAATAGGCACCCAATTCCCCCTGGAAAGCGATGGCGTTGGTCATGCGGACTCCGACAATTCTGGCCCACTGGGCGTTTGGTCGCGGCTTCTACACCTTGCCTTGCCGAAGGGGAAGCAATAGATACCCGCGCGATATGCAGGAAACACTAGCGGACGGGTACGCACACAATGTTGGATACAATGACCTTCACCAAGATCGTCGGCAGCTTCTGTGGCGCGCTTCTGATCTTCCTTCTGGGCAAATGGGCTGCGGAGACACTTTACCATGTCGGCGGCGACCATGGTGAAGCGGTTGCAGTCTATGTGATCGAGACTGGTGAGGACGAGGCCGACACCGAAGAGGTTGTCGCAGAAGTCAACTTCGACACGCTTCTTGAAACAGCCGACGCATCGGCAGGTGAGCGCCAGTGGGGCAAGTGCCGTGCGTGTCACGTTCTGGAAGCGGGCGAAAACCGCGCCGGACCGTATCTTTACAATGTCGTGGGTCGTGACGTCGGGATCGCAGAAGGCTTTAACTACTCGGGTGCCCTGAGCGAAGTGGCTGACGTTTGGACCGTGGAAAACCTCTACCGCTTCATCGAGAACCCGCGCGGCTGGGCTCCGGGCACGTCGATGGGCTTTGCCGGGTTGGCAGACTCCGAAGATCGCGCAAACCTGATCGCCTACCTCGCGACATTCTCGGACTGATCCACAGATCACGCTCTGACAGATCCGGCCGCTGCCCTCGGGTGGCGGCTTTTCTTTTTCACAATCACGTTTTTTCCTCGGCATTTGGCCGACGCTCACGCATTCTCGCCTTGAATGTGGGCGAGTTCGTTCTTTAGCTTACATAGTGATGCAGAGATGCACACTCGAGCCACGGAGACATGAACATGCCCCACAGACGCGTCCCGCCCTCCTTTGCAGACATGAACCGTCGTCAAACGCTGAAACTGCTGGGTGGCAGCGCCGTCGCGGCGGGTGCGGGTGCCTCCGGCACATTGTCCTTCGCGGCCAGCCATGGCGGAGAAGACGAGATCATCCGGTCCCATGGCTATTCCTATTTCGGTGACCTGCTCTATCCGCCGGATTTCTCGCATTTCAATTACGTGAATCCCGATGCGCCCAAGGGCGGGGAGATCACTCTGAGCGCACGTGGCACGTTCGACGGGTTCAACCGCTGGGCCTGGCGCGGCAATCCGCAGACCAATTCGGACGTGGTCGGCGAGTCGCTTCTGGCGGGTGACGCGTTTGGAACGGCGGTTCCGGCGGATTCGCTGACGGACCAGTATTGTCTCTTGGCGCGCGAGATCGAGTATCCAGCCTCCAAGGAATGGTGCGTGTTTCACCTGCGCGATGACGTTGTGTTCCGCAACGGTGCACCGATGCGCGCGCAGGACGCGGCCTTCACATTCAACCTGTTCCTCGAACAGGGCATCCGGTCATTCTCGCGGTCGGTCAGCGAACGGATCGAAGGCGTCGAGGTGATCGATGATCTCACGCTGCGGTACAAGTTCGTCGATGACATCTCGCGCCGGTCGCTGATCAGCCAGGTGGGCGGCATGATCGTGCTGTCCGAGGAGTGGTATCAGGAAACCGGCGAGCGGCTGGACGAACCCTCGGTGCTGTCGCCCATGGGGACCGGCCCGTACCAGGTCGGAGATTACGAATTCAACCGCTACGTGGTCTACGAACGCAACCCCAACTACTGGGGCTGGGATCATCCGGTGAACGTGGGGCGGCATAATTTCGACCGCATCCGCATCGAGTATTTCGCGGATGCCACCGCAGAGTTCGAGGCGTTCAAGGCGGGCGAGTACACGTTCCGGTCCGAGGGATCGAGCAAACGCTGGGCCACGGGCTATGATTTCCCGGCGATCAACGAGGGTCATGCCGTCCGCGAGGAATTGCCGGACCAGACCGCGCCGCTCAATTCCGGGGTCGTCTTTAACACGTTGCGCGCACCGGTCGACAACCGCAATGTGCGCCACGCACTGTCGCTGGCCTTCAATTTCGAATGGACGCGGGAGTCGCTGGAATTCGACCTGACCACACAGCGCAATTCCTTTGCCGAAGGTCAGGAATGGGAAGCCAAAGGCGTGCCGGAAGGGGCCGAGCTGGCGTTCCTGCAATCGCTGGGCGACGTGGTTCCGCAAGACATGCTGACCGAACCGGCGGTCATGCCGCACAGTTCTGACAAGGACAACCCGTCTGACCGCAGGAACCAGCGTACAGCCATGCGTATCCTGGCGGACGAAGGCTGGACGGTCGATGACCAGGGCCGCATGGTCGATGCGAACGGCGAGCAGATGTCGCTCGATTTCCTCGTGCTGTCCACATGGGACGACACGCGGCAGGCCACTATCGAGACCTATGTGAACACGCTACGGAACTGGGGCATCGAGGTGAACGCCAACGCGGTGGATTCCGCGCAGGGGCAGCAACGGTTCCTCGACAAGGATTACGACATGATCCAGACGTCGGTTCAGACCTTCTCGACCGTCGGCACGGGGCTGAAACAGCTTTTCGGGTCCGAGACGGCGGAAGTATCGTCGTGGAACCCGTCTGCGCTGCGCAGCCCGGTAGTCGATGCGATCATCGAGGCCGCGCTCAACGCGGAGACGCGCGAGGACGAAATAACCGCGCTGACCGCGCTGGACCGCGCTCTTCGATACGAACGGATCGTTGCCCATGCCGGATACGTGCCAGAATACTGGATCGCCTATTTCGACATGTTCGAACGTCCCGCAGACCTGCCCCTGCTCGGGCTTGGCGTTCTGGATTTCTGGTGGTTCAACGAAGAGAAATACGAGGCCCTAAGGGCCGCCGGCGCGCTGAGGTAACTGACCCTTGGGAGCTTATATTCTAAGACGGTTGTTGCTGATCATTCCGACCTTGTTCGGGATCATGGTCATCAATTTTGCCCTGACGCAATTCGTGCCCGGGGGGCCGATCGAGCAGACGCTCGCCCGCATTCAGGGCGAGGGCGATGTGTTCGCCGGGTTCTCGGGGGATGGCGGCGGCAACCAGAATGTCGAAGAGACATTCGGCTCGGACAGCGACTATATCGGCGCCCGAGGACTGCCCAAGGAATTCATCGAAACGTTGGAAATCGAGTTCGGCTTTGCCCGCATTGTCTGCGAAGACGGCTTCACCGGCGAGCCCAACCTCGACGATCCGGCCTGCCAGAAAGAGGCCATTGGCGCGGTTGAACGCTTTGGCATGATGATGTGGAATTACCTGCGGCTCGATTTTGGAGAGAGCTATTTCCGGTCGATCGGCGTGATGGAACTGGTATTGGAAAAGATGCCGGTGTCGATCTCGCTGGGCCTGTGGTCCACGATCATCGCCTATATTGTGTCGATCCCGCTCGGCATCCGCAAAGCGGTCAAGGATGGCACGCCGTTCGACACTTACACGTCAGCCGCCATCATCGTGGCCTATGCGATTCCGGGCTTCCTGTTCGCGATCCTGTTGCTGGTGCTGTTCGCGGGCGGGTCGTATTTCCAGATCTTCCCGCTCAGGGGTCTGACATCGGACAATTGGGACCAGCTGCCGTTCTTCGCCAAGATCGCAGATTACTTCTGGCACATCTTCCTACCGGTTCTGGCCTCGACCATTTCCGCCTTTGCGACCCTGACGCTGCTGACCAAGAACAGCTTTCTGGACGAGATCAAGAAGCAATACGTGATCACCGCGCGGGCCAAGGGGCTGGCCGAACGGCAGGTGCTGTACGGCCATGTGTTCCGCAACGCGATGCTGATCGTGATCGCGGGCTTTCCGGCGGTATTCATCGGCGTGTTCTTTTCCGGCTCGCTCATCATCGAGACGATCTTTTCGCTCGACGGTCTGGGGCGGCTTGGCTTCGAGGCAGCGGTGGCGCGGGATTACCCGGTGATCTTTGGAACGCTCTTCGTGTTCGGTCTGATCGGACTGGTGGTCGGCATCCTGTCGGACCTGATGTATGTGCTGGTCGACCCGCGCATCGACTTCGAAAAGCGGGAGGGCTGACGGATGGCCGCCAATCCCGAACCGGGTGACCGCGATATCGTGACCGAACCCAGCCCGGCTGTGCCTGTTGCGCCGGTGCGCAAGCGGTTCGCCCTGTCGCCCCTGAACCAGCGGCGGTGGAACAACTTCAAGCGCAACAGGCGCGCGTTCTGGTCGCTTTGGATTTTCTGCATCTTGTTCGGCATGTCGCTCTTTGCCGAGTTCATCGCGAACGACAAACCGATCCTCGTGCAGTACCGTGGCGAGTTCTACACCCCGATCTTCAACTTCTACGCCGAGACGGATTTTGGCGGCGACTTTCGAACCGAGGCCGCCTATCGCGACCCAGAGGTGCAATGCCTGATCCGAACCGGGGGTCTGGAAGAGTGTTTCGACGATCCCGAGGGCCTGATCGAACAGGTTGATCAGGGCATGGTTCTGGACGGAGATTTCTACAAGGGCTGGTCGATCTGGCCTGTCATTCCCTACGACTACCAGACGCCCGTGGACCGACCCGGTGCCGCCCCCCTGCCCCCTTCGGAACAGAACTGGCTGGGCACCGACGACACCAAGCGCGATGTGATGGCGCGGGTGATCTACGGCTTCCGTCTGTCCATCCTGTTCACGCTGATCGTGACGGTTGCGGCCAGCGTCGTCGGGATCGTGGCTGGCGCGTTGCAAGGGTATTTCGGCGGCTGGCTTGACCTGATCTTCCAGCGGATCATCGAGATCTGGTCATCGACCCCTTCGCTCTACATCATCATCATCCTCTTCGCGATCTTGGGGCGCAGTTTCTGGCTGCTTGTATTCCTTACAGTGCTGTTCGGCTGGACCGCCTTGGTGGGCGTTGTCCGCGCGGAATTCCTGCGGGCGCGGAACCTTGAATATGTGCGTGCGGCCAAGGCACTGGGCGTCAGCAACACGACGATCATGTTCCGGCACATGCTGCCCAACGCGATGGTGGCGACGCTGACGATGCTGCCCTTCATCGTGACCGGCACGATCAGCACATTGGCGGGCCTTGATTTCCTTGGCTTCGGCCTGCCGTCATCGGCTCCGTCGCTGGGCGAATTGACGCTTCAGGCAAAACAGAACCTTCAGGCGCCATGGCTGGGCTTTACCGCGTTCTTCGTGTTCGCGTTGATGCTGTCGCTGCTGGTGTTCATCTTCGAAGGCGTGCGCGACGCGTTTGACCCGAGAAAGACGTTTACATGAGCAAGATCCTCGAGGTCAGCAACCTGAGTGTCGGGTTCCGGCAGGATGGTGAAACGGTGGCTGCGGTGCGGGACGTGTCCTTTCACATCGAACGCGGCGAGACCGTCGCGCTGGTGGGCGAATCCGGGTCGGGCAAATCAGTCACGGCACTCTCCACCGTATCCCTCTTGGGCGATTCCGCGCGGGTGGCGGGGTCTGTGCTGTACAACGGCGAAGAGATGGTCGGCGCGGATGATGCGCAGTTGCGGCGCATCCGCGGCAATGACATCAGCTTTATCTTTCAAGAGCCGATGACGTCGCTCAACCCCCTGCACACGCTGGAAAAGCAATTGGCGGAATCCATCGCGCTGCATCAGGGCCTGACCGGCTCTGCCGCGCGGGACCGGATTCTCGAGTTGCTGACCAAGGTGGGCATTCGGGATCCCGAAAGCCGAATGGGCGCCTATCCGCACCAATTGTCGGGTGGGCAGCGTCAGCGCGTGATGATAGCGATGGCGCTGGCGAACGGGCCGGAATTGTTGATCGCGGACGAACCGACGACCGCGCTGGACGTGACCATTCAAGCGCAGATCCTGCAATTGCTCGCCGACCTCAAACAGGCCGAGGACATGAGCCTGCTGTTCATCACCCATGACCTTGCCATCGTGCGCAAGATCGCGGACCGGGTCTGCGTCATGAAGGATGGCGAGATTGTCGAGACCGGACCGACGCGCGAGATTTTCGCCAATCCGCAGCATCCCTATACGCAGATGCTTCTGAGTGCCGAATCCACCGGGTCGCCCGATCCGGTCAAGGAAGATGCCGAAGAGATCGCGCGGACTGACAACCTCAAGATCTGGTTCCCGATCCAGAAGGGGTTTCTCAAGCGCACGGTCGGCTATGTGAAGGCCGTGAATGACGCGACCATCGCGGTGCGGGCAGGTGAAACCGTGGGCATCGTTGGGGAGTCGGGCTCCGGCAAGACGACGCTTGCGCTGGCGATCATGCGGCTGATCCAGTCGGAAGGGGGGATCACCTATCGCGGGCAGAACGTGCGCGACTGGTCGACACGGGAATTGCGGCGGTTGCGCAGCGAGATGCAGATCGTGTTCCAGGACCCTTACGGGAGCCTTAGCCCGCGCATGACCTGCGAACAGATCATTGCCGAAGGTCTGGGCGTACACGGATCCCCCGACGGGCGGTCGGACCGCGAATTGGTCACCGAGGTGATGACTGAAGTCGGTCTTGATCCGGCAACGATGCATCGCTACCCCCACGAGTTTTCCGGCGGTCAGAGGCAGCGCATCGCGATTGCGCGGGCCATGGTGCTGCGCCCCAAGCTTGTGGTGCTGGACGAGCCGACATCGGCGCTCGATATGACGGTGCAGGTGCAGATCGTGAACCTGCTGCGCGACCTGCAGCGGAAATACGATCTGGCCTATCTCTTCATCAGCCACGACCTCAAGGTGGTGCGGGCGATGTCGCACAAGGTGATCGTGATGAAGGCCGGGGATGTGGTGGAATACGGATCAGCCTCGGACGTGTTCACCAACCCGCAAACGGAGTATACCAAGACACTGATGGCCGCCGCGTTCGATCTGGCGAGTTAGATCGCCGAGCTGTGCCCCGCTGAGGACAGGTCGTAGGCGTCGAAGCTGCGCGCGATGATCCGCGTCAAGGGCCGGGCATCAGGCGGAACGAACAGGCCTTTTTCGTCGATGACCAGCATGTCCTCGAATTCCGCGTTGGCGCGCCTGAACATCGCGGTCACCTCTGCTTCGGTCGTGTCATAGTCACGTACCAGTTCAGCAGTAGCGATGCGGAAATCGCACATCAGCATCTCGATCATCCGCGCACGCAGTTTGTCGTCTTGGGTAAAGCTGTGGCCGCGCACAGTCGAAAATTCGTGGGCCCGGATCGCCTTGGTATAGGCCGACGTGGCGGGGGCGTTCTGGGCATAGCCCTGCGGAAACCTCGAGATCGAGGACGCGCCAAGACCCACCAGCACATTGGACGTGTCGTCGGTATAGCCCTGAAAATTGCGCCTTAGTTTGCCGTTGCGGGCGGCAATGGATAGCCCATCCTGCTTGGTGGCGAAATGGTCGATGCCGATCTCGTCGTAATTGTCCCAGACAAACAGCTTGCGCGCGGTCTCGAACAGGTTGAGCCGGTCATCCGGGCGCGGCAGGGCGTCGGCTGGAATCATCTGTTGCCGCTTGGCCATCCACGGCACATGCGCATAGCCATAGAGCGCCACCCGGTCGGGTGACAGCGACAGGAGTTTCTGCACCGAATCGACGATCTTGCTGCGGGTCTGGTCCGGCAGGCCGTAGAGGATATCGGCATTCAGGCTTTGGATACCGCGGTCACGGATCATGTCGACGGCGTGTTTCGTGGTGTCGAAGCTTTGTTCGCGACCGATGGTCTTTTGTATCTCGGGGTCGAAATCCTGCACACCGATGGAGGCGCGGTTCATCCCGCTTTCGAACAGGGCATCAAGACGCGCCGCATCGATCTCGTTCGGGTCGATCTCGACCGAGAATTCGTAATTTTCCGCGAAATCAGCGACGGCCCGCACAGATGCGGCCAGATCGCGCATGTGATCGGGCGACAGCAATGTCGGCGTCCCGCCCCCCCAGTGCAACCGCGACAGGTGAACGCCGCGCGGCAGATGCCGTTTGAGCAGCTTCAACTCTTCCTTCAGCGTTTCGACATAGGCTGCAACCGGC
This sequence comes from Pelagibaca sp., assembly GCA_041725935.1. Lineage (GTDB taxonomy): Bacteria > Pseudomonadota > Alphaproteobacteria > Rhodobacterales > Rhodobacteraceae > Marivita. Next base: position 53,988 of record JBGRQD010000013.1, on the reverse strand, counting down.
TCTCCGCTTGCCGTGCCCTGTGTTCGACAGGCACAGAACCAGCACAGGCGGCGACAAAACGGCACATGCAGATAAAGCGATATATCCGAATTTTCCGGGATCGCTTCGATCCAGCGGGAAAAATCCCCCGGTTTCACGTCATTTTTGAAGTGAGGGGAGGTCGGGTAGCTCGTATACCGAGGTACCTTCGCGTCGAATAGTCCCAAACGGGAAAGTTGTGTTCTCGCTATCATATGCATAGCATTAGGTCAGGGAACAAAATTCATCTTTGATACAGATCAAGACCGGAACCATGTTGAAAGAAGATCATCTCTCCGTCACGCAGGATTGCAACGATTGCCCGATCCGTCATCGCGCTGTTTGTGCCCGGTGTGAGACCAACGAGTTGGAGCGGCTTGAGGACATCAAGTATTACCGTCGCTTCGAGGCGGGGCAGACGGTGATCTGGTCGGGTGACCGCATGGATTTCGTCGGCTCGGTCGTGTCGGGAATCGCGACGCTGACCCAGACGATGGAAGACGGGCGCACGCAGATGGTGGGGCTTTTGCTGCCCAGTGATTTCGTGGGACGCCCGGGGCGTTCTACTGCGGCCTATGATGTGGTTGCGACCACCGACATGGTGATGTGCTGTTTCCGCAAGGCTCCGTTCGAAGACCTGATGGAGCGCACACCGCATATCGCCCAACGCTTGCTGCAGATGACGCTGGACGAACTGGACGCCGCACGCGAATGGATGCTGGTTCTGGGTCGCAAGACCGCCCGCGAGAAAATTGCGTCGCTCCTGTCGATCATCGCCCGCCGCGATGCGACTCTGAATATGGGGCGGCTTGATGGCCCGGTGACGTTCGATCTGCCCCTGACCCGCGAGGCGATGGCCGATTACCTCGGGCTGACGCTTGAGACCGTGTCGCGACAGGTGTCGGCCTTGAAGAAGGACGGGATCATCACGCTTGAAGGCAAGCGTCATGTAACTGTGCCGGACATGACCCTGCTTCTGGAAGAGGCCGGTGACGACACGGATGGCGGGATGCTGGTCTGACGCCTACTGGTTCAGCGCCACGACATATCCGACGCCCGCCGCAAGGATCAGGCCGAAGATCACCGCAAACGTGATTTTCCATGCGGACCAAGGCCGTTCACCCTGCACCGCCCCGGTTCGCCCGTTGACGACAAAGCGGTAGCTTTTTCCCCGGTACTTATAGGCGGCCAGCCAGACCGGCAGCAGGATATGCTTGAACGTCACCGCCGAGATGCGCGTGTCGATGTTGTGCACGCGCTGGCGGTCTCCGCCGATATCGAACTTCACATCTCGCATGATGATACGGTCCATGTGATGCCGGGCTTCGGTATACCCGTCCTGAAGCTCTACACCGTAAGCCTCGGCGCGGAAGCCAGCGAGGTATTCCGGATGATAGGGCTCCAGCCCTGCCAGATCCCAAGGCTCCAGCGCGTCGGTGTAGCGCTTTGGCAGGGATCGTGAGGCCAGAACAAGCACATCGTCAAAGAACCGCGACACACGACCCGATGCAGGGCGCCAGCGCACCTTGGCCACGCGCACGGTTTCGGATTTGCCGTTCCGCACGACGCGCCGGGTCTCGTAGTAGACCGTGCCGTGTTCACCCCGATATGACGACTGTGTGTCGGCATCGAAGGTCCAGTAGGGCACGTAGATCCCCGTCATCTTGCGGCCCTTGCGCGCATAGTCCTGCAACCCGTTGGGTGCGAACCAAAGACCACCCAGCCATGCGGTCATGGCGCTTCGCGCTGCGGTTTCGTCTAGCGCAAACGGAAGCAGGCCCTTGGGCTTGATATGCCGGTTGCTGCCGGTGTCGGTGACGACGGGGGTGGCACAGAACGGGCATTCCGCGGCGTGTACACCGGGATCAAACTCCACCTGCGCTGCACAATTCGGACATTGAGAAACCCGTGTCTCTTCCATCTCCTGCGACGGTAGGCGGTCATTGATCGCGGACTGAAAGTCGACCTCTTTAATGCCGCCACTGGCCCAGGGACCGGATCCCACGATCTCGTTCGTGTTGCCGCAGTGATCGCACAGCAGTTGCCCGCGACCCGGATCGAATCGGAAATCCGCGCCGCATTGGTCGCAGGGGAACCGGTGTTCTTGCATCGGTGCGGTAAGCGTGTCTTCTGACAAGGGATCTGCGCCTGTTTGGTGGCTTTTCGAGATGTCGTTGGAGTCTCAGACAGTTACGACCCGGGCGGGGGGGGCGGCAGGACGGTGAAAAGCTGCGCCAGTTCCATCACCTCTTCGGCCTTTTTCCAGCCGTCCTGACCTGCGGTCCAGACATAGCTGTCGCGGGTCAGGGCACCATCGCTGGCCATCCGGCCCATGGATGCCTTGGAAAACGGCCCCTTGGTTTCGCCGTTTTCGGCCACGTGCCACACATGCTCGACGGGAGGCGGTGGCGGCATCTGGCGCGAAACGGGTGCGGCTCCTTGCAATTGTTGTGGCGCGGCACCCCACGGACCGGCTTGCGCGGCCGCCTGCCCGATCTGCATGCCCAGGCCGGCTCCAAGACCCGCCTGAATGGCGGCAGCTCCTGCGCCTTCATTGCCCAGCGCCTCTGCGGCCTGGAACTGCATGTATTCGTTCAGGTTGCCGATCACGCCCATCGATGAGCGCTTGTCCAGCACGGCTTCGACGGCAGGTGGGAGCGAGATATTCTCGATGTAAAGCTCAGGCAGCTCAAGCCCGTATTCCGCCAGCGTCGGCGCGATTTCCTTTGCCAGCAGCTTGCCCAACTCGCGGGTGTTCGCCGCCATGTCGAGCACCGGGATGCCCGCGCGTGCGATGGTGCGGGAAAACTCCTGCACGATGATATTGCGGATCTGAAAGCTGATCTCGTCCATGGTGAATTCACCATCGGTGCCGACGATTTCGATGAGGAATTTCGCCGGGTCCGTCACGCGCACCGAATAGGTGCCGAAGGCCCGCAGACGCACCGGGCCGAATTCGGGATCGCGGCAGATGATCGGGTTCTTCGTCCCCCATTTGAGATCCTGGAACCGGGTCGTGTTGACGTAGTAAATTTCTGACTTGAAGGGCGACTTGAAGCCATGATCCCAGTGCTGAAGGCTGGTCATGATCGGCATGTTGTTGGTCTCGAGCATGTAGAGACCGGGCGTGAACACGTCGGCCAACTGGCCTTCGTGGATGAACACCGCCGCCTGACCTTCGCGCACGGTCAGCTTAGCCCCGTACTTGATCTCGTGGCCCTCGCGCTCAAAGCGCCAGACCATCGTGTCGCGGGTGTTGTCAGTCCATTGGATGACATCAATGAACTGGCCGCTCAGGAAATCGAAAATGGGCATATGGGTCTCCGTTAAATCAGCTGGGTCCGCCGCCGGTCAGTTCCTGGGCGATGATGCGCACGATCGGGCGAGCCTCGTCGGCGGGCATGCCCGGGGTCAACCGGGGGTCGTAGAGGATTTTCAGCAACAGTTCGTCGTGGCGGGTCAGCAGCGCAAATTCCTCATCGTCGTTGAAGATCGAGGGGCGCGCGTTCGGGTCGTCATTGGCAAGGCCAAGTCCCTGCGCCAGTTCTTCATGGATGCATGCGCGGCGGGACAGGTCGGGGTGTTCGGTCCGCACCAAAGCGACTGCCTGCCTGTACGCGCTGCTCGACCGGCTGTCGGCAAAGGCCACGACAAGGCAATGAATGGAGCGCGGCAGGTTCAGGAAAATCGCGCGGCTCGACGCCTCCATCCCCGGAGCGATGCGATCGAGCGTTTCGCGCAATTCCGCCTTGTCGTCTTCCCCCATGAAGAGGACGTGAAAATTGGGCTGCGTGTTCACAAGCGAAATCGGGTGGCCGGACACATCGGACAGACGGCGGGTGTAGCGGGACAGGATCGCGCGGTCTGTCGCCTGATTCTCGGCTAAATGGCTTTCGCCGAACGTAACACCGACCCGCACCGGGATCGTCCATTTCTTGATTTCACCCAAGTCGCCGCTTGAGGGCTGAAGCCCGGCGCCGCGTGTGTATTCCTCGGCAAGGGCGATGCGTTCGAAATTGCGGATAAGCATTTCGTCGGTAAAGGGCGTGTCCACCCCGCCGCCATCCAACCGCAACAAGCCCTGCCCCAGCAGGTCTTCCTCGACCCGCGCATAGTATCGGCGCAATTCAAGCGCCTGCGCCGATGGCATTTGGGGCGCAGGCGGCTCGGCTTCAACTGGGCGTTCAGGGCGCGCCTGCGGTTTGGTGTCCGCAGGCGGGTTGTCCATCATGAGCGCATCGCATGCAGACAGGGCCGCGAGGGCGGCGCAGGACCAAAGGATATGAAACCCGCGCCGCAACACGCGCCTACTCGTCCGGCATGGAGGCGGCCGTGGTCGATCCAATCCCATCCTTGCGTGCCTTTGCCGAAGCAAGGGTGTCGCGCAGGTCAGCTTCCATCTTCTTGAGCTCGACTTCGGCAGCGGCGCGCTTGGCCTTGCCTTCATCCGCAATCTGGAGGCTTTCCTGGATCGTGCCGATCAGGTCGGCATTGGCCTGCTTGACCGCTTCGATATCGAACACGCCGCGTTCCATTTCCTCGCGGATCAGCTTGTTGCTGTCGCGCAGGTTCTTGGCGTTCGAGGTGAGCAGTTCGTTGGTCAGGTCATTGGCATCGCGCACGGCCGCCGCCGCTTCGGCAGAGCGTTGGATGGTCACCGCCTGCGCCAGCTGGGTTTCCCAGAGCGGCACGGTGTTGACGAGCGTCGAGTTGATCTTGGTGACCAACGACTTGTCGTTTTCCTGCACCAGACGGATCGACGGCAGCGATTGCATCGTCACCTGCCGCGTCAGTTTCAGGTCGTGCACCCGGCGTTCCAGATCGTCGCGGGCGGCGCGCAGGTCCCGAAGTTCCTGCGCCTTCATCACCTGATCGTTTTCGGGCGCGGCCTGAACCTCGGCTTCCTTGGCCGGGATGTCGGTGCTGTCGATCGACTGCAGCTTTTCCTCACCGGCGGCGATGTAAAGCGCCAGCTCGTCGTAGAATTGCAGGGTCTTGTCGTAGAGCAGATCAAGCGACTTGATGTCCTTGAGCAGAGTGTGCTCGTGCTTGAGAAGGTCGTCGGTGATCCTGTCGATCTGGCCCTGCACCTTTTCGAATTGCGCGGTGAATTTGGCGAAAGGTGCGGTGCGGCCCAGCAACTTTTCCCACCAGCTGCGTTCGCGGCGCACGTCCAGTTCGGACACCGAAAACCCCCGGATGGTGCTGACGATGCCGCGCAGGCTGTCGCCGGCTGGTCCGACATCCTTGTTGCGGACATCCGCCAGCATCGCCTGCGAGATTTCCTGCAATTCTGCCTGCGCGTTGGAGCCGAAAGACACGATGGACTGGGTGTCGGTCATGTCGATCTCGGCCATGCGGGATCTGATTTCCTCGCTCAGGGCGGGATCGGCCTGTCCCAGCGGCACAATAGCGTCTGCCGCCTTGGGTTCTGGCAGGATGACGGCGTTCACTTCTTCCACCAAGGCAAGCGTGTCCTGGGCTTTCGCGCGGATTGTTTCAGACATCGAGGTTTCCTCTACAAAACATTTCTACTCTATTTCACATCACGATCAATTCGCACACCTTCGCGCTGCAAGCGGTCACGGAGCACGTCGATCTCGACCGTCAGGTCAGACCGGTCGTCCAAAAGCATCTTGCGGGTGCGGGCCGCAAAATTCTGTTCAAGGTCATCCAGGAGCGCCTCGTAATCGGTGCGCGCCTGCGGATCATGTGTTCGGGCAAAGACATCCGAGAACTTGATCGTCGCATCCCGCGCGCCCATCAGGTAGACGCCCAGATACTTTCGCGCAGAGGTCAGATCCCGCGGGTCTTCCTCGACGGTGCGAAACAGATCCTTGGCAGTTGTTTCAAACCGTTCGACACGGGCGATCATGCTGCGGTCTCCGGAGCGCCGGATGGCATCGCGCATCGCGGCAAGATGGGCTTCGGCCTCGTCGACGGCGCGCGCGACGCGGTCCTGCTGGAATGTGTCGATCCCCTCCATCCCCTTGTCACTGAGCGGATCAATGCCAAACGCGCCGACATGCAGGACAGCCGCAGCCACACCGTAGATGACAGGCGCGATCAGGCCGGGTTCATTGGCGAAGGCGGCGATCCCGACACCAACGCCCGCCAACACAGCCGCCGCGATCTTGCGGGGAAAGGCGGGACGACGCGACACCTTGCGGGCATGATAGGCCGCTTCTGCCGTCAGGCCGCCGCGCAACAGCCAAGCGCCCAGCAACAGCGCACCCGCACCAACCAGCCCGAGCCCCATGCCGATCGCGCCTTCGTTGATCGAGGTGAAGGCCAGAATGATCGGCGGGATGAACAGGATATTGGAACGCGCACCGACCGGATCGACCGTCGCGCCTTTGAAAGAGCGCGAAGCAGCGCTTTTCGTCGGCTGCGATGTCGTCCCATCCGGGCTGTATTTGCCACCAAAGCGTTGGGCCATGTCTACAGCCCCCCGAGCCAGCCGGTGGCTATCCCGAACAGCAGGACAAGCAGCAGCGCGTAGCTGACTTTTTGCAGGCCGGTACCGGTCATGAGACCCCCTTTCCCAAGTGTTGCACAAAACTTAAGTTATGTGCTTAGGGCTTACTAGGGGGAAGTCGCCGCAAGTCGGCTCATGCCGCGTGATGACGCTGCATGCGGTTGAACAGAAGGTCTGTTTGAAGTTCGAAATTGTCCCGACCCTTGCCTATACCGCTTTTGCGGGCGCGGGATTCGAACGTATCGACAAGCGTCTGAATCTTGATGAGAAACTTGCGTCGCTGGAACGAGGTCACGCTGCCTCTGGGCGCTTCGACCAGAGCTGTGACCTCGGCCTGCATCTTGTCGATCAGCTTTGTGACCGATGGCGCAATGCGTTGCAGGGTGGGTGTTGTCACGTCGATGGTGCTCAAAAGGCCCATCACCGTGTTCACCGTCACGCGTGTGCGTTCGTACAGGTCATCGTCCTGGAGACGCGCCAGTTTCAAGAGCATCTCTTCACAGCGATCATCAAAATCCTGATACAGGTGGGTGTTTATGAGGCGCAGCTTGGTGACCGGATTGTCCATGCCCTTGTCGCGCATCGGATCGAGGCCGAACGAGATCAGGCACAGGATGAAGGTCGACATCGCAATGACCACCGGCACGGCGGGCGCCGCGATCTTTGTCGTCGCCAGAAGACCGACAACCAAGGCCACGATGGTGCTGCCAATCATCTTGAACGGGATTTTCGGCCGCGCGGCGATTTCTTGTGAATCATAGGCGATGTGCGCCTTTTGCCCGATGGAAAGACACAGCAGACCCACTCCGAACAGCGCGATGATCAGGAGGGCAGACGCAAAGCCCGCTACCGTGCCATCCAGCAGCCACAGAATCAGGGGACAGGTCGCCAGAACCATGAAGCCGACCGGGACGTCTTCGACGGGGGCGACATTGCCCAGCGCGGCGCTTCCACGGCCGTCCAGCGCGCTTGTGAGCCAACGCCGCATCACAGCAGCCCAATCGCGAAAATGGTGAGCCAGAGGATCGCGAATGCCACCCACGAGGCCATCGCGCCATGCGTGCGGATGCGGTGCATCGCACCCCGGAGGGCCTTGGATGTGTCGTCGGCCACCGTGCCGAGGTTTGACAGAACCAGCAGCACAGAGGTCACAAGCACAGCAGAGGTGAAAAACGTGATCAGCATGGGGTGACTGTCGTCACCAAAACAGGCGGAAAATGGGCGTTAAAAGGGAAAGATCAGGGAGTCTTTCCCGGCCTGCTTGGACGCGGTTTGCGCTCGACAATATTTCTTCGCTTTTTCATGGGCTTGGCAGGCTTCTGCTCGACAGGCGCCTCAAGGCCCAACTGGTCCCTCACGACCTTGCGCCGCAGCTCCTCAACCGCACCTGCCTTGAGCTCGCCCAACTGGAACGGGCCGTAGGACACCCGGATCAGGCGATTCACCGTAAGACCGATATCTGCAAGGGCGCGGCGAATCTCGCGATTCTTGCCTTCGCGCAGGCCGATGGTCAGCCAGGCATTCGCGCCCTGCTGCCTGTCCAGCGTCACGATCATCGGCTGGAACCGCTCTCCATCGATGACCATGCCCTTGCGCAGCGGCTCGAAACTCTCATCCTTGGGCTGTCCCTTGACCCGCACGCGGTACTTGCGCAGCCAGCCGGTCGAGGGCAGTTCAAGCTTGCGCTTGATCCCGCCATCGTTGGTCAGCAACAGCAACCCCTCGGAATTGAGGTCGAGCCGTCCCACGCTCATCACGCGCGGCATCTCTTCGGGAAGCTTGTCGAAGATGGTCGGTCGGCCCTGTTCATCCTTCGTGGTGGTCACAAGGCCAACCGGCTTGTGATAAAGCCACAGGCGTGGCTCATCCGGGGTACCGACAACCTTGCCATTCACCACGACCTTGTCCGATGGCGTGACGTTCAGCGCCGGGCTGTCGATCGTCTTGCCATTCACGGACACGCGGCCCTGAACGATCAGCTGTTCGGCTTCGCGGCGGCTGGCAAGCCCGGCACGGGCGATGACTTTGGCGATGCGATCACCGGGGGGCGGGTTCTGTGTCATGTCGAGCGGCTTAGTCCAATTCAGCCCCTTGGGAAAGCCGATTGCGCGGTCTATGAGGGGCGCATGGTGTTCCGTTCCAATATGTCGCTTGCGCTGGACGAAGCGCGCGAAGCCGCCGCGCGCGGCGAGGTGCCGGTGGGCGCGGTGGTGGTCTCTGCGGACGGCACGGTTGTGGCCGCGGCGGGAAACAGGACGCGGGAATCGAACGACCCGACCGCCCATGCCGAAATTCTCGCGATTCGCGATGCCTGCGCCATCCTTGGCGTCGAACGCCTGACAGAGCACGATCTTTACGTGACTTTGGAGCCCTGCCCGATGTGCGCAGGCGCGATTGCAAATGCCCGCATCCGGCGGCTGTATTTTGGCGCGCAGGATGCCAAGTCCGGTGGCGTGACAAACGGCGCACGGGTGTTCGCGCATCCGCAATGCCATCACGTGCCCGACGTCTATGACGGGGTCAGCGCAACCGAGGCAGAGCAGCTTCTGGTCGATTTCTTTGCCGCCAAACGGGGAGAGCGCGCATGACGCGGGTGATCCTATTCAACAAGCCTTTCGACGTGCTGTCCCAATTCACCGACAGCGGCACCGAGGGTACGGCGCGGCGCACCCTGTCCGAGTTCATCGACGTGCCCGGCGTCTATCCCGCCGGGCGACTGGACCGCGACAGCGAAGGGCTGATGGTTCTGACCGACAACGGAAAATTGCAGGCCAAGATCAGCGATCCGAAATTTCGCTCGCCCAAGACCTATCTCGCGCTGGTCGAAGGCATTCCATCCGATGAACAACTGGACCAGCTACGGCGGGGTGTGGTTCTGAAAGACGGTCCAACCCGCCCCGCCACAGTCGAAGAGATCGCGCAGCCCGACCTCTGGCCGCGCGATCCTCCGGTGCGGTTCCGCAAGACCGTGCCCGATGCATGGCTGCGGCTGACGATCACCGAAGGGCGCAATCGGCAGGTGCGGCGGATGACCGCCCATGTCGGCCTGCCCTGCCTGCGGCTGGTGCGGTGGTCCGTGGGCGAGTGGTCCCTGGACGGAATCGCGCCCGGCACATGGCGGGACGCCTAGGCGTCAGACCCACTTGGCCAAGGGTGGCAGGCTCATCAGCACGGCATTAGCGTCATGCCCGGTCTCAAGACCGAACTTGGTGCCGCGGTCATAGACAAGGTTGTATTCGGCATAGAGCCCGCGATGCACAAGCTGCGTGTCCTTGTCGGCAGCCGACCAGTCCTGCACGCGGCGCTTTTCGACGAGTGGCACAAAGGCGGGCAGGAAGGCACGGCCAATGTCCTGCGTCAGGGAAAAATCCTGATCCCAGTCGCCGGTGTTGTGGTCGTCCATGAAAATCCCGCCGACGCCCCGCGCCCGGCCCCGGTGCGGAATATAGAAATACTCATCCGCCCATTCCTTGAGCCGGGAATAATGGGCCTCGCCATGCGGATCGAGATGCTGCTTCTGCGTGTCGTGGAAATGCTGGGTGTCCTCGGCATATTCGATACAGGGGTTGAGGTCGGACCCGCCGCCGAACCACCAGGCATGCGGCGTCCAGAACATGCGCGTGTTCATATGGACCGCCGGACAATGCGGGTTCTGCATATGCGCGACAAGGCTGATGCCGGAGGCCCAGAAGCGGGGATCGGCCTTCATGCCGGGAATGCCCTTACGCGCGGCCATCGCGTTCTGGGCACGCTCGCCGAGGGTGCCGTACACGGTAGAGACATTGACACCGATCTTTTCGAACACGCGGCCACCGCGCATCACGCTCATGAGGCCACCACCCGCGTCCGATCCGTCTTCGGATGTGCGCTTTGTCTCGGTCACTTCAAAACGGCCGGGCGCTGCGTCGTGCAACGGTCCGCTGTCATGGCTGTCTTCGAGCCCTTCGAACGCTGCAACGATCTGGTCGCGCAATTCGCGGAACCATTCCGAGGCGCGGGCTTTTTCGGTGTCAAATTCTTCCGTCATGTCACTGTCCTATTTTTCTGACGGGACAGTACAACGCGACGCGGGAATCACAAGTCGCTCCAAAGGCTTGGTGGCGCGATGAAAGCGCCTAGTGCGCGGGGGCGTTCACAGGATCGAGAAGCGTTCGCCCGCCATCGATCGTCATGATCTGCCCGGTGATGAATCCCGCACTTTCCGAGGCAAGGAATTGCGCCGCCTGAGCAAGCTCTGCCGGGCTGGCGATGCGTGCCAAAGGCGTGTTTTCTTCGATCTCTTCGCGGTAGCCGTCGTGATCCTTGAGCGCCTGTTTGAGGCTGGCCGACATGACCGACCCCAGAGCGACGGAATTCACCCGGATGCGGTACTCGGCAAGGGACACAGCAAGCGACCGTGTCAACTGGTCCAGCGCCGCCATCGACACCGAAAAGCCCAGCAATTCCGGCTGCGTCACGCGCGCTGCGATGGAAGACAGGTTCACGATCGCACCGGCCTGCCCCTCCTGCTTGTCGGCGGATTGCTTGATCATGCGCTTGGCAACCATCTGTGACAGGCGGAACGTGTTGGTCACGTTCTGCAGCACCAACGCTTCAAGCGTGGTGTCGTCGAGGTCCAGCGGATCGGAGGGCAGCACCTGCCGACTGCCATTGATCAGAATGTCCACCCTATCGAAGGAGTCGATCGTCGCGGACAACAGGTTCGCCAGCGTCAGCCTTTCGCGCAGATCGCCCGCGAAGTAGCGGATGTTTCCGCTGTCTTCGGTGATCGCGCCGCATTCATGCGCAAGCCGCGCCTCGTCGATATCGGCGAACATGACGTTCGCGCCCTGATCGACAAAGTGCCGCGCAATGGCGAGTCCGACGCCATTGGCCGCACCGGTGACAATGGCGGTCTTGCCTTCGATAGAGAATGACATGGCGTTTCTCCCTCAGCGCCGTTTTGCGCGGCCGGGTTTGTCGGAGGCTCTTGGTTGGTCCGCCTGCAATATCTTGAAGCGGCTGTCGCCGTCCAGTTCCTGTATTTCGGCAAATGAATTAGCCAGCGTTGTCTCGTAGGGCAAATGCCAGTTCGCCACCATGACAAGCCTGCCCTTGGGTCTGAGCAGCCGCGCGGCAGATCGAATGAATGCCTGACCAAGCGCCGCATCAGGTGTCCGGCTGGTGTGGAACGGCGGGTTCATGACAACCCAGTCAAGGCTGGCAGGGCTACCCCAAGTGGTCGCATCGGCCCAATGCAGGGAAACGCGGTCGTCCGACAGGTTCTGTTCGGCGCAGGCCAGCGCGCGGCGATCCGCCTCGACCAGATCGACATGTGTGACGCCGGGGAGTGCCAGCAGGTGACGGGTCAGGAAGCCCCAGCCACCGCCAAGATCCGCTCCGCGCCCCTTGAGCGTCTTGGGCAATGCGGAGACAAGAGCCTCGGACCCTGCATCTGGGCCATCCGCCGAAAACACGCCCGGTTGCGTGATCCACCCCGACGCGACAGGGGCCGGGTCAGGCAGGGCCCAATCCTGAAAAACGGTGCCCGCATTGAACCAGGAAATCTTGCCATGCGCCTTGGACATACGACCGTCGATCGCGACCCGTTCCCTGACCGACTTGAGTACTGGGTCGATCCCGTCAGTCTTGGCCCCGTCGACAATCACCAGACCACCGGCAGCAATCATTTCCGCTTGCGCCACGAGACCGCGCGCCAGTTCCCTGCTGCGGGGCAGAGTGACATGCACGACATCTGCGGGGCCGGTCACTTCGGTCGTAACGTCGCTTCCCATTGCTTGAAACAAATCGAAGGCGGGTTTGAAATTCTGCTGAACAGTGATGTCGTGCCCGTCCAGAACGCCGAGGTCCGCCTCGGGATTCGGTTCAAACAGAACAAGACGTGCGTTTTCGGACAGGGTCAGGGCGCCTGTCTCGAGCGCGTGGGCTAATCTGGCTAACGTCATAGGAGTTCCGGGACAGCGCCCCGGTTATTCCTTTTCCATGGTACATTGCAGCGGATGCTGGTGCCGGCGGGCGAAATCCATCACCTGTCCGACCTTGGTTTCCGCGATTTCATGGCTGAACACACCCACGACCGCGACGCCCTTCTTGTGGACGGTCAACATGATTTCAAAGGCTTGGGCATGGGTCATGCCAAAGAACCGTTCAAGCACATGCACCACGAATTCCATCGGGGTGTAGTCGTCGTTCAGCAACATCACCTTGTAGAGCGGCGGACGTTTCGTCTTGGTACGAGTCTCGACGACGACACCGGTATCGTTGTCTTCGTTCGACGGTGGTCCGCCTGCAGGTGGGGACGACGGTGTGTTGGCCGACAGGTGTCTCATGCTTGGGTAGGTACCTCGGGTTCCATATCCTTGATGGCTCTATATAACCTGTCCTGACTGCGAGAAAAGAGGGGCAAGCCCTGCCATGACGCGAAAGCTGCAAACAATCGGGTTCGATGCGGACTACACGCTCTGGCACAACGAGCGGTTTTTCAAACTCACACAGGACAGGTTCGAGGAATTGCTGTCCGAGTATTCCGACGCATCGCAGCTTCATGACAGGCTGATCGCAGCGGAAAAGCGCAATATCGGCCACTATGGCTTCGGGGTGAAAGGCTTTGTGCTGTCGATGATCGAAACCGCGATCGACGTCACCGATGGCGCGGTGCCCGGTCATGTCATCCGCAAGATCCTCGATGCGGGGCAGGATATGCTGGCACATCCGATCGAATTGCTGCCGCACGCCCGAATGGCGGTCGAAACATTGGCTGAAAGCCATCGGCTTGTCCTGATCACCAAGGGGGATCTTCTGCATCAGGAACGCAAACTGGCACAATCGGGGCTTGGTGATCTGTTCGACGATGTTTCCATCGTGTCGGACAAGACCGTGAAAACCTATCGGTCCATCTTTGAGCCTCTGCCGGGTGGGTCCGAGGCCGCCATGATGGTGGGCAATTCCATGCGTTCGGACGTTGTGCCCGCCGTCGAGGCTGGGGCGTGGGGCGTGTTTGTTCCGCACGACCTCGAATGGGATCTCGAGAAGGCCGAAGCCCCCAAGAACCCGCGCTACCAGGCAATCGCGGATCTGGGTGATTTGCCCGCATTGGTGGCGAGTATCGGTTAAGCCTGATTGCCACATTCCTGCCACAATGGCCGACCTAGTAAGCGCGGCTGAAACCACCCCAACATCTTGAGCAAGAACGCGCCACCTTTGGAAAAAAGATATTGAGTTAAAGGCTTTATCGGTCGCCTCTCATATGGTACCTTAGGAGCAATAAAAATGTCGACCGGAACAATTCGGCGGCTTGAGGCAGAGAAGGCGGATATCGTGACAGGACGGCGTAAAATGCCGGGCCGTGTAGGCCTGTACGTGATCACTGCAATCTGGTTGGCAGTCCTTTTGCCCATCAGTGCGATGGCAGCACCATATGCAGCGTTGGTGATGGATGCCCGCAATGGCGAGGTGATCCATTCGGACAATGCAGACACCCCGCTTCATCCAGCTTCGCTCACCAAGATGATGACGCTTTATGTCGTGTTCGAAGCCGTGCAGAACGGCGAGATCAGCATGGACACCAAGGTCCGGATTTCTCAAAAAGCGGCGTCCGAACCCCCGTCGAAGCTGGGCCTCCGCTCCGGGTCGACAATCCAACTACGCTACCTTGTACGCGCGGCCGCCATCAAATCGGCCAACGACGCGGCCACCGCTCTGGCCGAGGCCATCTCCGGGTCGGAAGCCGCGTTTGCGCGCCGGATGAACCGCACCGCCAAAGCGCTTGGTATGACCCGGACCAACTTCAAAAACGCACACGGCCTGACCGAGAGTGGCCACATGTCCACGGCCCGCGACATGACCATTCTCGGGCGCCACGTGCTTTATGACTATCCGCAATACTACAACCTCTTTTCACGGCGCAGCGACAGCGCTGGGATCGCCCGGGTCGCCCATACCAACCGTCGTTTCCTGGACAGCTATTCCGGTGCCGACGGGATCAAGACAGGTTACACGCGCGCTGCAGGCTTCAACCTGACTGCATCCGCAGAACGCGGTGGTGAACGGATCATCGTGACGGTGTTCGGCGGCAACTCGACCGCTTCGCGCAATGCCCAAGTGGCCAAACTAATGGACCTCGGGTTCAGCAAGGCCCCCAGCCGGGTTGCGCTACGCACACCGAGCAGACCGCCTTATCTCGGGCCGGACACATCGGCGCCCACAGAAACGATCATTGCTCAAAGCCAGGTTCCGGCGACCAACACGCGCGCCAAATCCATTCGCGTTGTCCCGGCGGCCGTAAAGGCCAGCTTGCGCCCGGTCGCGCGCCCCGTGGCAGAACCCGCCTTACCGGATGCTCTGGTCGCGGAATTGAAGCAGGACATCCAGTCGGTTCTTGAACAGGTCCAAACCGCCGAAATCCAGCAGATTGCGGAAACTTCGGCCAAGGTGGCTGTGGCTGCTGCAATCCCCGAGGCTGTGGTCGAAGCGGCGATCTCCGAAGATCAGACCGCGCCCAGCGCATCGGTCAAACCAGTGGTGCGCCCACGCACATTGGTTCTGGCCTCTGCAAAAACCCCAACCGACGCAGCCCCACAACCGGTTCAACCGCGCGAGGCCGAAGTCGTCACACGGATCTCAACCTCGGGCGGGCGTCACTGGGGTATCAATGTCGGACGTTTCTCAAGCCGACACGCCGCTGAAAAGGCGCTGCTGACCACCGCTCTGGCCGAGATGGCGACGCTCGACGGATCGTTGCGCAAGGTGGTGAACGGGTCGCGCGGGTTCGATGCGAACTTCATGGGCCTGAGCCGCGAGGCTGCCGATCTTGCCTGCCGCAGGCTGCAGGCACGTCAGGTCACCTGCTTCATGATCGGACCAAGCTGACGCTTAGGGTCAGGGTTTGGGGTGATCGTCGTAATCATCCGACAGGATACGCTGCGCGGCCCCGTCAGGGTCTTCGTATTGCCGTGACTTCACCGTGAACACGAAAGCCACGAGCCCGATCCCGCCAAGGATCAGTGATACGGGAATGAGGTAGGCCAGAACGTTCATCGAAACCTCCGGGTTATCTCAGGCGCAGGGCGTTCAGCGACACCGTAATCGAAGACGTGGACATCGCCAAGGCGGCGATCAAGGGCGAGCAGAGCCCCGCAACAGCCAACGGCACAGCGATGATGTTGTACCATGTCGCGATGGTGAAATTCTGGCGGATGCGCTTGGTTGCCACTCGCGATGTCGCCAGCGCATCGGCAATCGGTTCGAGCGATTTCCCAAGCAGAACCACGTCCGACGCCACGCGGGCGGCGTCCAGCGCGCTTGCCGGGGAAATCGACGCATGGGCACCGGCCAGTGCTGCCGTGTCGTTCAGACCGTCGCCGACCATGAGCACATGTCTGCCCTGTTCGGTAAGCTCGGTCACCTTGGCCGCCTTGTCCTCGGGCAGCGCTTCGGCGATCCATTTGGAGATGCCCATGCGGGTCGCAAAGGCCTCGACGGCCGGGGTGGTGTCGCCGGACATCAGAATGACTTCGTAGCCTTCAGCCGCCAGTTTCGTGACCAGCGCTTCGGCCCCGTCGCGGATCTGATCGGCGAAGCGGAATGGATCGGCGACGGTATCGCCCACCCGCAGCCACGCGCACGTCTCGGCGCTGTCACCACCGCCGACCCAGCTTGCCCGCCCAAGGCGCACGGCCTGCCCCATCCACATCCCTTCCGTGCCATGGCCCGGGATCTCGGAGATGTTCGTGACCTTGGCCGGGGCAATGCCTGCGTCACGAATGGCCTTGGCGAGTGATTGCGACAGCGGGTGCGATGAGCCGTCGGCAAGCGCGAGAGTGATGCCCAGATCGCGGCGCGAATGGTCGCCAAGGTTTATCACTTCAGGTGTACCGGCCGTGAGGGTGCCGGTCTTGTCGAATACGACCGTGTCGACCTGCGCCATCCGCTCCAGCGCGGTTGCGTCCTTGATCAACAGCCCCTTGCGGAACAGCTTGCCCGATGCCGCCGTGGTCACGGCAGGCACCGCAAGGCCCAGCGCGCAGGGGCAGGTGATGATCAGGACAGCTGCCGCGATGTTCAACGCGGTGCGCAGATCGAAGGTGTAGAGATACCAGCCAAGGAAGGCCAAGGCCGACAGGATATGCACCCCCGGCGCGTACAGCTTGGCCGCCTTGTCCGCCAGCGAGGTGTAGCGCGAACGCCCGGATTCGGCGATGGCCACCAGATCGGCCATGCGGTGCAGCGAGGTTTCGCGCCCCACGGTGGATGCGCGGATTGTCAGGGGCCCGGTCAGGTTGACTTCGCCCGCACTCACAGGGGCACCCGGACCCGCATAGATCGGGCGGGTTTCGCCGGTCAGCAGCGACCGGTCCAGTTCGGACTGGCCCTCGATGATCTCACCGTCCACTGGCATCCTGCCACCGGGGCGCACGCGAATCAGGTCACCCACGGCCAGTTCGGACATCGCGACCTGTTCCTCGCCCGCGTCGGTCACCCGCCACACACGCGGCACTTCGAGCGCGGCCAGTTCTTCGGCGGCGGATCGGGCGGCGGCGCGGGTGCGGTGGTCCAGGTAACGCCCCGCCAGCAGAAAGAACGTGAGCGTGATCGCCGCGTCGAAATAAGCGTGTTTGCCGGACAGCGAGGTTTCCCAAAGCGATGTGGCCACGGCCAGCGCAATGGCCAACGAAATCGGCACATCCATGTTGAGCCGCCCTGCCCTGAGCGCGGTCCATGCGTGTTTGAAGAACGGCTGCGCCGAGAACGCGATGGTCGGCAGCGCGATGGCGGCCGAGATCCAGTGGAACATGTCGCGCGTCGGGCCGTCTGCACCCGACCAGACCGCCACCGACAACAGCATGACGTTCATCGCGGCAAAACCCGACACGGCCAGCCGCATCAGCAGATCGCGCCCCGCCTTGTCCGTATCCGTCGCCCGCAGCGCGGTATTGTCGAGCTCATGCGCCTCGTATCCGGCCTTTTCGAGCACCCGGACAAGATCGTCAGCGGTCAGATCAGGCGATGCCTCGATCTGCGCCCGCTTCAGCGTCAGGTTTACGCGTGCGCCCTTGACCCCGTCGGTGGCCGCAAGAATACGCTCCACCCCTGAAATGCACGCAGCGCAATGGATCGACGGCAGCGACAGGACGATATCGACCTGTTTGGGCAAGGCCGCTTCGGCCAGCGCCTCGGCCGCAGGTGCGGCGGAACAGGCAGGGCAAGCCGAGGCAGGAGGGTGCATGGCGAGGGTCATGGATCAGCTTTCGACGTGCAGCACAACGCGCTGTTCAAAGGCCACGCCATCCAGCGATGTGGCCTTCATCCGGATGTTCCAATTGCCCGGCGCCAGTGTTTCGCGCGCGACATAGGCCCGGCCATCGAACGAAAACTCCGGGCTGCGGTCATCCTGCACATGGGTCGCCCGACCCAGCACGGCGTCCAGCGATCCGGCCTGAACCGGCCGGCCTTCGCTGTCCTTGATGCTCAGGATCAGCAACCCGCCCCGCGCCTCTGCATAAACGTCCCAGCCCAGCGATTGCTGCTCGGCCCGCCGCGCGTCAAAGCTCTGCGAGGCGACATAGGAATTCTTGGTTTCAAGACCGGGAAAGGTCTTCACCGCCGAATAGGCAAGAGCCAGATTGACCGAAATGATCACGGCAAAACAGCCGCCGAATACGGCCAGCATGTGCCAGCCGGTGAATGTGCGTTCACGTGTCATCAGTTGCTTCTCCCATTGAAGATGGTGTCGCTATAGGCGCGGTCGCCATTGGTGAGGTCTTCGACCCAGAACCGGATCTCGCTGCGTTCGTCCTGCGCAGGGTCAGAGCCGGGTGCCGCCACGACATAGACCCGCTGAAGGTAGGTCTGGTTCGCAGGCACATCGACGGTTTCGTAAGGTGTGCCCTCAAGCTGCACGCGCAGCGCCGGATGACCGGTCACAGAGACGCGGAAGGGGCGATCCTCGCCGTGCTTGTTCAGCAGGCGCACGTCATAGGTGTTGCGGATCGACCCGTCGGACAGGGTCACAAAGGTCGGGTTGCGCACCGGAGCCACGGTCATGTCGATCTCGGGGCGGATGAACAGCGCGAAGACAAGGCCGATCCCGACAAGCGCCCAGAGGGTCGTGTACATCATCGTGCGAAGGCGGAAGATGTGGAACCATGCCGAACGTGGCTTTTCGCCGGCGCGTTCACGCGGTTCGTCCGACAGGGCCAGATAGTCGATCAGGCCGCGCGGCTTGCCGACTTTCTCCATGATCTCGTCGCAGGCGTCGATGCACAGGCCGCAGGTGATACACTCCATCTGCTGGCCGTCGCGGATATCGATCCCCGCCGGACAGACGTTGACGCAGGCCATGCAGTCAATGCAATCGCCCAGCTGTTCGGACCCTTCGGCCTTGCGATGTTTGCCGCGCGGCTCTCCGCGCCACTCGCGGTAAGCGACGGTCAGCGTGTCCTCGTCCATCATCGCGGCCTGAATGCGCGGCCAGGGGCAGGCGTAGTTGCAGATCTGTTCGCGGGCAAACCCACCAAAGAAAAAGGTCGTCGCGGTCAGAATCAGCATGGTGGTGTAGGCCACCGGATGCGCCTGCCCGGTCACCAGATCTCGCATCAGGGTCGGCGCATCCGCGAAATAGAAGATCCACGCGCCACCGGTCGCAAGGCCAATGAAGAACCACGTCACCCACTTGGTCGCACGCAGTCGCGCCTTGCGGAAATCAAGCTTTTCCTGCCGGTGCAAACGCAACCGCGCGTTGCGGTCGCCTTCGATCCAGCGTTCCACAAGGATGAACAGGTCGGTCCAGACGGTCTGCGGGCAGGCATAGCCGCACCAGACCCGGCCCAGCGCCGAGGTGAAAAGGAACAGGCCCAGACCGGCCATGATCAGAAGGCCCGCCACGAAATAGAATTCATGCGGCCAGATCTCGATCCAGAAGAAAAAGAAGCGCCGATTGGCAAGGTCGATCAACACCGCCTGATCAGGCAATTGCGGCCCCCGATCCCAACGGATCCAGGGCGTGACATAGTAAATGCCCAGCGTGACGATCATGATGATCCACTTGAAGCTGCGGAAATTCCCTTTGACGCGCTTGGGGAAGATCGGTTCGCGCGGAGCGTAAAGCTTCGGTGGTGTGGTGTTTTCTGCTTGAGACACGAGAGAATTGGCTCCCAAAGACGGATTGGCTTGATCGTCTTTTCTCAGGCGGCGCAGAGTCGGGCTTTGACTTGCATCAAATACTGTATCTTTAATTCAGGTTTTTACCGCGGCTTGACGGATCCAGCGCATGAACGCCTTGAGTGGTGCGCGGTGCACCCCCGGTCGGGTCACAAGATGATAGCCCGCATCCAGCCTGTCCTCGAACACGGCGATCAACCGACCCGCCGCCAGATCCTCGGCCACCGCGATTCGTGTGGATACCGCGACCCCCTGCCCGTTGCGCGCCCCGTCCAGCATGAGGTTGCCCGGCACCTCGGTGCGCGACTTGAGGCGCGCGTTGGCCAGCCCCCGTGTCGCGAGCCACGATGTCGATTCCGTTGTGCCCAGCTCTTCCAGCCAAGGGTATTCGATCAGCTCCTTGGGGTCCTCGGGGATTTGACCCTTGAACAAGGACGGTGCGCCCACAACGACCAGCGGCGAGGCCATCAGCGGCTCGCTCTCCAATCCCGCCCAGCTGCCATTTCCATAACGGATCGCCACGTCGATGGCGCCGGGAGACGGGTCGGTCAGCAGGGGGCTGGGTGTGACGATCATGTCGATGCCCGGAAATTCGACCTGAAACGCAGCCAGTCGCGGCATGAGCCACGCGCTAGCGAATGTGGGTGTGCAGGCCACGTTCAGCGGGCGTTGCGTGTCGGCCTGCGTCAACGCTTCGATCCCATTGGCGATACGCGCGAACCCATCCTCCAGCGCGCGGGCCAGATCGCGCCCATCCGCGGTGAGTTCAAGCGCCCGGCTGGTCCGGTCGAACAGCGGTGTGCCCAGATGCGCCTCGAGGCTGCGCAATTGTTGCGAGATGGCAGCGTGGCTCACATTCAGCGCGACACCCGCGTCCGTGACGGACCCCCTTTGCACAAAGGCGCAAAACGCCCGCAAGGCGGAGAGCGACGGCAGGCGAGCCCAATCAATCATGTAATCTCAACTTACATAGTGAATTTATCCTTGAGTCGCATTTCGACGCTTAAAACGCAAGTATGGGCCCATCACATCGCGATCCAAGGAGATGGATATGTTCACTGCACTTGCACAAAGCTTCTTCCGCGCCAGCGGCGTTTCCCTGACCCGGCACGAGACAGACAACACGCACTCGTGGTACCGCGAAGACCTGCGCACCACCACGAAGCCCAAGCGCTGGGAGGATTGGAAATGATCGATCCCATCGTCATCCTGCCGCCCCGAATCTGGCATGATCCGGCACAAAAAGACCGCGCCGCACTTTGGGCGCGGCGCGGTCGGAAAGGGCTTTAGTCCAAAAATCGGCGCCGGTGCTTCGAAACGCGCGAACAGAAAGAAGCACCAGCGCCTTGCCTTGTGGCCTCAGGGCCACAAGGTGTCTCGGATCAGCGGTCATTCGGGCGGTGCTTCACCCCCACCAAGACCGTGCACATAGGTCGCAACGGCGCGAATCTCCGACTCGCTCAGACGGTCTGCCCAGGACGGCATCACGCCAAAGCGCGAATAGGTCACTGTCTCGGTCAGGGTCTCGTAATCCCCACCATAGAGCCAGATCGCATCGGTCAGGTTCGGTGCTCCCTGCCAACGGTCTCCGGTGCCGTCATCCATGTGACAGGCCGCGCAATTGTCGAGATACACGGTCTCGCCGGCCGCCACCTTGGACGCATCATTCGGTTCTTCGGACAGGGACATCACGTAGTTGACCACCTGGCTGATTTCCTCGGCTTCAAGCATTTCACCGAACGCAGGCATCTGCGACCAACGGGCGTCCGGGTCTTCCTCGTTGCGGATGCCATGCGCGATGGTGGCATGGATCGCTTCGATATCGCCGCCCCAGAGCCAGTCATCGTCCAGCAGGTTCGGATAGCCTGCGGCCTGAACACCGGCGGCACCCGATCCGTGACACTGGGCGCACCATGTCCGGAACACCGCAGCGCCCGCGTTCTGGGCATACTGGTTCAGGTCCGGGTCCTGCGCGATCTCTGTCAGTTCGACCGAGGCCAGCTGGACGTTGATCGCCTCGTTGGCCTGCTCGAACCGGGTGATTTCCTCAGCCACCTCGCCCCGTGTCGAATAACCCAGCAAACCCGGTGTCGCTTCTCTTATGCCCGGCCAAGCGGGATAGGCGATGGTGTACAGGACAGCCCAGACAATCGTCGCGTAGAAGGTCCACAGCCACCAGCGCGGCAGGGGTTTGTTGTATTCCTTGATCCCGTCCCACTCGTGGCCGGTGGTTTCATAATCAAGATCGTCGTCTTGCTTCTTGCTCATTGCCTCGCCTCCTTGGATGTGGCGGGTTTGTCTTCATGCCGGAACGGGATGTTGGCGGTATCGTCATGGGTGCTTCTGCTGCCCGGTCGGAAGGCCCAGAAGACCACCCCGACAAAGAACAGGAACAGCACAAGCAGCATCCAGCTGTCGGCAAATGCCCGGAGAAATGTATAGGTTTCCATCGGTTTTCCTCCTCAGCGGCTTGCGTCAGGTGTGAAGGTCGAGAAATCGACCAGCGTGCCCAGCATCTGCAGGTAGGCGATCAGGGCATCCGCTTCGGAAACGCCCGGCTGCCCGTCGAAGTTGCGGATGTTCACGTTTTCGCCGTAGCGCTCGAACAACCCGTCGACATCGCTGTCCGGATCGGCCTGCGCCCGGAAATCCGACCGCGCCGCTTCGATCATCTCGTCGCTGTAGGGCACGCCGACAAAGGCATGGGTCGCCAACAGATCGCCGACATGCTGGCCATCAATCAGTTTGCGTTCGAGATAATCGTATTTCGGCATCACCGATTCCGGCACGACCGATTGCGGGTCACGCAGGTGATCGACATGCCAGTCGTCCGAATAGCGGCCACCAACGCGGGCAAGGTCAGGCCCGGTCCGCTTTGATCCCCACTGGAAAGGGTGGTCGTACATCGATTCCGCAGCAAGGCTGTAGTGCCCGTAGCGTTCGACCTCGTCCCGCATCGGGCGGATCATCTGGCTGTGGCAGACATAGCAGCCTTCGCGCACATAGATGTCCCGACCGGCCAATTCGAGCGGTGTATAGGGACGCATCCCATCCACCTCTTCGATGGTGTTTTCGAGATAGAAGAGCGGCACGATCTGCACCAGCCCGCCGATGGTCACGACAAGGAAGCTGAGGACCAGCAACAGTGTCGCGTTGGTTTCGATGACCTTGTGCTTGTCAAGAATACCCATTGTCCAAGCCTCCTTATTCGGCTGCGACAGCTGCAGAACTGGCCGCGGCATCTTTTGCCGGGCTCCGTCTGACAGTCATCCAGAGGTTGTAGCACATGATCAGCGCACCAGCGAGGTACATGACCCCACCCAGAGCACGCACCACGTACATCGGGAACTTCGCGCTCACGGTGTCGGCAAAGCTGTTCACAAGGAATCCGTTTGCATCGACTTCACGCCACATTAGGCCTTCCATGATCCCCGTGACCCACATCGAGGCCGCGTAGAGAATGATACCGATGGTGGCGAGCCAGAAGTGCCAGCTGACCATGCTCAGGCTATAGAGCCGCTGACGGTTCCAGAGCTTGGGCACCAGGAAGTAGAGCGCTCCGAAGGTGATCATGCCGTTCCAGCCAAGTGCGCCGGAATGAACGTGACCGATGGTCCAGTCCGTATAGTGTGACAACGAGTTGACAGCACGGATCGACATCATCGGGCCTTCAAAGGTCGACATGCCGTAGAAGCCAAGCGAGATCACCATCATCCGGATCACCGGATCGGTGCGCAGCTTGTCCCATGCGCCAGACAGCGTCATCAGACCGTTGATCATGCCACCCCAGCTGGGCATCCACAGCACGATCGAAAACACCATGCCAAGGGTCGAGGCCCAATCCGGCAGAGCTGTGTAGTGCAGGTGGTGCGGACCGGCCCAGATATAGAGAAAGATCAGCGCCCAGAAGTGGATGATCGACAGTTTATAGCTGAAAACCGGACGTTCCGCCTGCTTGGGAATGAAGTAGTACATCATGCCGAGAAAGCCTGCGGTCAGGAAGAAGCCCACCGCGTTGTGGCCGTACCACCACTGCACCATCGCATCCTGCACACCGGCAAAGACCTGCACGGATTTGGACCCGAAGATCGAAACGGGGATGCTCAGGTTGTTGAACACATGCAGCATCGCGACGGTGACGATGAAGGACAGGAAGAACCAGTTGGCCACATAGATATGCGGCTCTTTACGCTTGATGATTGTGCCGAGGAAAACCGCGAGATAGGCCAGCCACACGACGGTCAGCCAAAGATCGATATACCATTCCGGTTCGGCGTATTCCTTGGACTGGGTCGCGCCCAGCAGGTAGCCCGTCGCGGCCAGCACGATGAACAGGTTGTAGCCCCAGAACACGAACCACGCCGTGTTGCCACCCCAGAGGCGCGCGGCACTTGTGCGCTGCACCACGTAGAAGGATGTCGCGATCAAGGCGTTGCCGCCGAAGGCGAAAATCACCGCGGACGTGTGCAGCGGCCGCAGCCGCCCGAAATTCGCATAGCCCTCAGACCAGTCGAAATTGAGCCCCGGAAAGGCCAGCTGGAACGCGATGAAGGTTCCGGCAAGGAACCCGACAACACCCCAGAAGGCCGTTGCAATCACGCCGTAGCGGATCACCCCGTCCATGTAACTCGTTTCGAGAACAGCCGCCGGCACCGGTTCATCGGTGTTCCGCAGCGTCCAGAGGAAAAGCCCGGCAGATATTACCATGATAAGAATGGCATGAACCTGATAGGCCAAATCGCGCGCATAGCTTGCAGCGATCATCGCAAAGAGCGTGATCAAACCAAGCGCGATCAACTTGATATAGTTCAACATTTTTTGTCCCTTCGTCGTACCTGCGCGATTCGGCTGCCGCGCGGGCGGTTTTCAGACTGGGCCCTTAATGCGAAACTTGGCCAAACCTATCCTTGATCTGCATCAATTAAATTGCAGGACTTGTTTGACGGGTGTCAAAGCGCCTCGGACGACTCCCGGCGATGGTGGGAACAATGGAAATACACCTGAAGGGAGCCAACCATGTCTTTCAAAACGATTCTGGCCGTCATTACTGATCAGGCCCAATTGACCGAGACAGTTACGCAGGCCGCTGCCATGGCCAGCGCGCTTGATGCCCATCTTGATGTGCTCTGCATCGGCGTCGATCGAACACAGACCGGCTATTATTATGCCGGTATGAATGCCGCCGTTCTTCAGGAAACGCTGCATCACGCGCGCGAGGACGCATCTGAACTTGCCTCTGCCGCCAAGACCCAGCTTGATAATTCCGGTTTACGCTGGGGTGTGACCGAGGCGGTCTGCCAATTGGCCGACGTGTCGCGGTTCGTCGCGTCGCATTCCCGGTTCGCGGATCTGGCGATCGTGCCGCGCCCCTATGGCGATGGCCGCGGCATTGAACTGGAACCGGTGGTCGAGGGTGCGCTGTTCGAAGGACAGTCCCCGGTGATCGTGCTGCCCGACGCGGGGCCAGAACTCAAACTGCCCGGAAAAATCGCCATTGGCTGGAACGAGAGCGCCGAGGCCCTGCGCGCCGTGCGCAGCGCCTTGCCCTTTCTGAGCACGGCGAAATCCGCTCATATCGTGGTGATCGACCCACCCAAGCATGGCCCGACGCGCTCGGATCCGGGTGGACAATTGTCACAATACCTCGCCCGGCATGGTGTGAAGGTCGAAATCGACGTGCTGGCCAAGACGATGCCGCGCGTGTCCGACGTGATGCGCCGCCATGTCACCGACATCAATGCCGACATGGTGGTGATGGGCGCTTACGGCCATTCGCGCTTCCGTGAGGCGATCCTTGGCGGGGCGACCCGCAACATGCTCGAAACCTGCGAAGTGCCGGTTTTCATGGCGCATTGACGCCACCTGAGTCGTCTTACCCGGTCAGCAGGCGCAACCCTTGCGTCACGTCGGACCGGACAGCCAACCGAAGGCCGGGTTCATCCCCGGCCTTCAGCGCAGCGATGATCAAACGGTGGAATTGCGGCGCTTCGGTCCGCCGCAGCCGTCCGTACAACGCGCCCATGGTTGGACCCAGCTGCAACCAGACGGTCTCGGCCATGGCCAGCATCGCAGGCGCTTGGGCGCGCAGGTACAATGTCCGGTGAAAATCAAGGTTCGTGCGGATATACCCGACCGCATCCCGGTTCGAGACCGCATCGGCAATGGTGCCGTTGATCATCTGCAGACGATCGATCAGCGCCAGATGCGCGCGCGGCAGGGCACGGCTGGCCAGTTCGACCTCGATCAAGGCGCGCAAGGCGGCCAGTTCCTCGATCCGGTCATTCGACAATTCAGGCGTCGAAACGCGCCCGGATGCCGACATGGACAATGCGCCTTCCGCGACCAGGCGCTGAAATGCCTCGCGGGCGGGCGTCATCGACACATCGAATTCCCGCGCAACCCCGCGCAGCGTCAGCTGGTGTCCGGGCGACATCTGGCCGAACATGATCCGGTTGCGAAGACCGCGATAAACACGGTCATGCGCGGACAGGGTTGGTTCGGTGGGGCGGGTCAGGACACTCATGCTGAATTGTGATCACACCGGTATAAAGCGTCAAGCATCAAACCGAAAACGATGCAGCTTCGGACCTTCGTGCCTCAGCCAAGCCCGCGCCTCTTCGTGCGGCCCGTAAAGCCGGTGCACAACGCGCCAGAAATCAGCGGAATGGTTCATTTCCTGCAAATGCGCGACCTCATGCGCCGCGACATAATCGAGCACGGGTTTCGGCGCGAGAATCAACCGCCACGAATACATCAGCGCACCGGCGGACGAACACGACCCCCAGCGCGACCGCGTGTCCCGCAGGCTCAGGCGCGCATACTGTCGCCCAAGCCGTTCGGCGTAATGATCCGAAGCGCAGGTCAGCTCGATCCGCGCCTGTTCCTTGAGCCAGGCCAACAGATGAACGCGGCCCTTTTCTTCGGGCGCGGGCAGCAGGATGTGACCCTCCTGCACCAGAAGCTTCTTGGCCTCGCCCTGCATGATCCGGAACGGCCGGCCGCCGACGTCCAGACTGTGTCCCGGCCCGACCCGCTCGGGTCTGGCTTGCTGTGACAGGTGACCGATGACCCAGTCGCTTTTTTCCGCCGCGAAGTTCAGCGCCTCTCGTTCTGACACGCCGCGCGGCACCGTTAGGGTCACCGCCCCGTCGACACGCGAGATGCGCAGCGTCATGCGGCGGGCACGCGCGTTTTTCCGCAGTTTCAACGGAATTTCGGGGTTGCCGGGAAAGGTTCTGACGCCCATATGCCGCTCGATGAAATCTGGGCCCTAAAGCCTTTGACACCGGTTCGGTGTTATGGCAGTTGGCGCAGATTGTCGATATGACCACGAAATAAAGGGTATGACCCATGTCCAAGGAAGAATGGGGCGTCAAACGCGTTTGCCCGACGACCGGCAAGCGCTTTTATGACCTGAATGCCAATCCGATCATCAGCCCGTACACCGGCGAAGTGGTCGAGATTGAAACAGGCAAGACCCGCATGATCGCGGCAGACGCCGAAGACCGCCAGAGCAAGGCCAAGACTGACGACTCAGAAGAGTCGGATGTTCTGGAAGACGATGATGTCGATGTCGATCTCGAAGACGATGACGTTCTGGAAGACGATGACGACGACGACAACGTCTCGCTGGACGACATCGCGGACGTTGCAGGCGACGACGACGATTAATTCTACGAAAGGGGCGGAATCACGCTTGATCCCGCCCCCGGCTTTGCGTAATTGACGCGCATTAACGGGGCCTTAGCTCAGCTGGGAGAGCGCTTGCATGGCATGCAAGAGGTCAGGGGTTCGATCCCCCTAGGCTCCACCAAAATTCCCAGAATACGAGTGTGACTGTTGGACCTTCACAGGTCCGCCCCCGGTGATCGGGCGACACCAACTCACGCTGCAAATCCTACCGTGACACATTTCCCAGCACGGTGATCTCGGTCGCGCGTGCGCTCAGGGATGCGCAGACAAGCGTCGACAACAGCCGGAATTCCGCTTCGCGGGACGTGCCCTTGCGCCAGACCATGCCGATGGTGCGCGACGGTGCCGTGCCGCGAAACGGGCGCGCCACGACGATGTCCTGATGCGCCACCTCGGATTTCACGTAAAGCGCGGGCATCAGCGAAAGGCCCATCCCCGTGGCCACCATCTGCCGCAGCGTATCAAGGCTTGTGCCTTCGTAATCATGCGACAGCTCGACTCCGTAGTCCTCGGAGATCTTGCGCACCAGTTCATGTAGCCTGTGCCCCGGTTCCAGCGACAGGATGGTCTCGCCCCGCAGCATCACCGGGTCGATTTCGGGCTCTGACGCAAGCCGGTGATCGGCGGGCATCACCACCTGGATCGGTTCGCGGAACAGCGATTGCGATTCCAGCTCGACGCGGTTCACCGGCAGGGGAAAGAACAGCAGGTCCAATGCGCCCTCTTCGAGACTGCGCAGCAACAGGTCCGGCAGCGCTTCGCGGATATAAAGACCCAGCTTGGGATACTCCCGGTGCAGGTCGGGGATCACGAGGGGCAGGAAATACGATCCCACCGTCTGCACCACCCCGATCCGGATGACCGAGCTCAGCACGCTTTGCCCGGCCTTGGCGATAGTGTGAATTTCAGCAACCTCACGCAGAATGCGCCGCCCACGCTCTGCGATCTCCTTGCCCGTCGGGGTCATCATCACCTTGGAGCGACCACGCTCGACGAGGCTGGTGCCCAGCCGCAGTTCCAGTTCCTTGATCTGCGCACTGAGAGTGGGTTGCGTCACGTTGCACAGCTCTGCCGCACGCCGGAAATGGAGCTGATCCGCGACGGCGACAAGGTATCGAAGTTGTTGCAGGCTTGGCACTTGTTCGCCTTTAATAGATTCTATCTATCAAAATTACGATTATTTTCGATTTGGTCAATGGATTTTCCACCTTATCTTAGGCCGCAGGTGGAGGAGCGTGTCGCGTGCAACGATTCAGGAACATTCTTTTCGTGTGCGACGAGCAAAGCGCATTCGAATTGGCGCTTGAGCGCGTGATCTGGCTTGCCAGCGCCAATGGCGCGCGGGTCACGATGGTAACAACCATCGACAGCGGTGGCGCTCAGGACGTATCAAGCCTTTTTTCGATGATCCCGGGCCTTGGCAGCGAAGAGATCGGCGAAACGGTGACCGCCGTGCACCGGGCAAAGCTGAACGACCGCGCACAGCCGCTCCGCGAGAGGGGCATCCCTGTGGAAACAAAGCTGCTTGTCGGCACCCCCTTCATCGAGATCATCCGCCAGGTGTTGCAGGGCGGCCATGACATCGTGATCAAGGGCGCCCATCGCACTGCCGGGCGCCGCTTCTTTCCCGGTGCCGATATGCACCTGTTGCGGAAATGTCCCTGTCCGATCTGGGTGCTGAATTCAGCAGCCGAACCCAGATCGCAGCGCATTCTTGTCGCCGTCGACCCAGATGCGAACGATCCCAACCGAAACAGCCTGAACCGGACGATCATGGAACTTGCAACATCGCTTGCGCGTAAGGATGAGGCAAAGCTGGATGTGATGCATGTCTGGCGGCTTCAGGAAGAGTCCACCTTGCGGCATGGTCTGGCAAACATTCCCGAAGCGGATATTGACCGTCTTGTCGCCAGAGCACAAAACGACAGCAAATCACTGTTGCAGGACCTCGTGTCCGGTTTTTCGGAGTACGACGACATCATGCGGGTTCTTCACATCAAGGGTGTCGCGGGTGATGTCATCCCCGAACATGTCATGGCCGAGGGCATCGACACCCTCATCATGGGAACGCTGACCCGCACGGGTGTTGCAGGGCTGTTCATCGGCGATACCGCCGAGACCATTCTCAACCATGTCAGTTGCTCGGTTCTGACCGCGAAAGCGTCCGGCTTCGTGACCCCGATTGGCACGGCACCCGCAGGAGGTATCAACTGATGGCAGGCGGATTTCCCACCGAGACGCGCGGCAACGGCCTGACCGGGACGGTCCCGATCCTGTTCGCGGCAGCCCTGTTTGCCTATTTCGTGTCGATGGTCCCCACCATCGCCGCCACCGAAATCATCCGGGTGTCGATCCCGTGGGTTCCGTCTTTGGGCATCGAGTTTGCGTTCCTCGTGGACGGGTTGAGTCTGACGTTTTCGCTGCTGATTTCGGGCATCGGCACGTTGGTGTTGCTGTATTCCAACACCTACCTTGCCGGGCACCCGCAATATGCACGGTTCGCGCTCTTCCTGACCGCCTTCATGGTGTCGATGCTGGGCCTCGTGCTGGCGGATGATCTGATCCTGCTTTTCGTGTTCTGGGAGTTGACGACGATCACCTCCTACATGCTGATCGGCTTCTCGCACGAGACGGAGAAAAGCCGACGCAACGCGTTGCAGGCGCTCTTCGTCACCGGCGCTGGCGGCCTCGCGTTTCTGGCAGGCCTGATCTTGCTGGCGGCCATTTCGGGCACGACCAGCATCTCGGGCATCATCGGCCAGGGCAGCGCGCTCAAGGAACACGCGATGTACCTGCCGATCCTGATCCTGTTGCTGGCGGGCACGTTCACCAAATCGGCGCAGATCCCGTTCCATTTCTGGTTGCCGAACGCCATGGCCGCCCCCACCCCGGTCAGCGCTTTCCTGCACTCTGCCACGATGGTCAAGGCGGGCATCTACGTCATGGCCCGGATGCACCCGGCGATGTCCGGCACCGATGTCTGGCTCTGGACGCTGACGATTTTCGGCGCGCTCACAGCGATCTTTGCAAGCCTGCTGGCGCTGCGGCAGACCGACCTCAAGCAGGCGCTGGCCTATACCACGCTGATGGCGCTGGGAACGCTGACGCTGTTTCTCGGGCAGGAGTCGGGCTACGCGATGACGGCCTTTGCAACCTTCCTCATCGTGCATTCGCTCTACAAGGCGTCCTTATTTCTAGTGGTCGGCTGCATCGACCTGTCCACCGGCACCCGCGAGACAGATCAACTGGCTGGGCTGGGCCGGCTCATGCCGATCACGGCAGTTGCAGCCGCCCTTGCCGCCTTGTCCATGGCAGGCTTTCCGCCTTTCCTTGGCTTCATCGGCAAGGAACTGAAATACGCCGGAGCGCTTGCCGTCGCATCCGAACCGGTTCTCGTTGCAGGAGCGGCGCTGCTGTCGAATTCCCTGATGCTGGCCGTTGCGGGTGTCGTCGCGTTCCGCCCGTTCTGGCGCGGAACGGTGCCCTCGGGACAGTCGCCGCGCGAGGCACCCTGGCAGATGTGGGCCGGTCCGATCATTCTTGCCAGCTTTGGTGCGCTGTTCGGCATTTATCCCGACCTCTTGCAGACCACCTTGATCAATCCGATGGTCGTATCCCTCGAAGGCAACGCCGGCGACGCGAAGGAACTCAAGCTCTGGGCCGGGTTCAACGTCCCGCTGATCCTCAGCATTGCGACCTTTGTTCTGGGCCTGCTGATCTATGCGCGCCATGTCCAGTTGCGTGCTTTGCTGGCGCGGATCTTTGCGGCGCTGCCGAACCTCGACAATGGCTGGGACGGCTTTCTCGACGGGTTCAAGCAATTTGCAAAACTGCAAACCGCGTTTGTACAAAACGGCAAACTCTCCAGCTACCTCTTCGCCACGTTCCTCACGATTGCGGCGGGTATCCTGCTGACGCTGGTCTATACCGGGATGCCTTTCATCGATGTGGACCTGTCGGATGTGGAGTGGAAACACGCGTCCATCGCGCTTCTGACGATCTCGGGGGCGATCCTCGCATTGTTCACCAATTCACGGATTGCCGGAATCGCAGCGCTTGGCGTGGTCGGCATCGGCATCGCTCTGATCTTCATCGTGTTCAGCGCGCCCGACGTGGCAATCACGCAGCTTTTGGTCGAGACGCTGATCGTCGTTCTGGTGTCGGTCGTCATGCTTCGCCTGCCGTCGCTGCCCAAGGCGGAGTTCCGGCTGGGCCACGCGGCCTTGTCGGTCGCCATGGGCGTCGCGGTGTCGCTGACCCTGATCGCCGTGGTCTCCAGCCCGCTTGACCTGCGCCTGACCGACTATTTCGAGGCGACAAGCTGGCCCGAGGCCTTTGGCCGCAACATCGTCAACGTGATCCTCGTCGATTTCCGCGCACTCGACACGTTCGGAGAGATCGCCGTGGTCGTTATCGCGGCCCTCTCGGCCTACGCGCTCTTGCGCACGACACGCAAAGGAGACCAGTCATGAATTCCGTCATCCTGCATGTCGGCACGCGTTACCTGGCAGGTCTGCTGCTGGTCTTTTCCTTCTACATGATGCTGCGCGGTCACAACGAACCCGGCGGCGGGTTTATCGGCGGGCTGACGGGGGCCACCGGCTTTGTGCTGTATGCCATTGCCTGCGGAACGGACGATGCCCGCGCGGCCCTGCGTATATTGCCGCAGACCATCGCGATCTGGGGCCTGGGCATCGCTTTGGCGGCCGGGCTGTTCGCCGCCCTGTTCGGTGACGCGCTCTTCACCGGGCAATGGCTGTTCATCGGGGCGACTGAAGATGACAAGGGCCTGCCTCTGTCCTCGGTGCTGGTCTTTGATATCGGCGTCTATCTCGTGGTGTTCGGGTCGATCCTCACGCTTGTCTTCGCGATGGAGGAGGAAATCTGATGGAGTTCCTGTTTGCCGTCACAATTGGAGTTCTGGTCGCGGCGTCGGTCTACCTGATGTTGTCCAACCACCTGCTGCGGTTCATCTTCGGACTGGTTCTGATCTCGAACGCAGCCAACCTGACGATTTTTGTCGCCGGTCGCCTGACCGATGGCGCGCCGCCGCTGATCCCCGAAGGTGCGGATGCCCCGTTGGGAGACATCGCCAACGCACTGCCGCAGGCGCTGGTACTGACCGCCATCGTGATCGGCTTTGGCCTTTTCGCCTTTGCCATTGTTCTGGTCTTCCGTGCCTGGACCTCCCTGAATTCCCTGACGCCGGACGAGATGCGCCTGGCCGAACCTGAAGAGGCGCATAAGTGAGCTGGCTTCTTGCACTACCTATCGTCGTCCCGTTCGTTACAGCGGTTCTGGCCTTCCTCTTTCGGGCCTCCCCACGAGGACGCTGGATCTCCGTTGTCGGGTCGATCGTCCTTCTGGCGGCTTCCATCGCGCTGATGAACGTCGTTCTTCGCGAGGGCGTCATCGCGGGCCAGATGGGCCAGTGGCCCGCGCCCTTCGGCATTACGCTGGTGGCTGACCTGCTGTCGGCGGTCATGGTGTTGATCACCGCCATCGTTGCTCTCGCCGTTGCAATCTACGCCATCGCGGATGTCGATGAGGGCATGGAAGCGTTGGGCTATCACGCGCTCTTCAACATGCTGATCGCGGGTGTGGTCGGTGCGTTCATCACGGGTGACCTGTTCAATCTTTACGTCTGGTTCGAGGTGATGCTGATCGCGTCCTTCGGTCTGCTGGTTCTGGGCGGACGGCCCGAGCAGATCGACGGCGGCGTGAAATACGTGGCGCTCAACCTCGTGTCGACGATCATGTTCCTCACGGGCATCGGCCTTCTGTACGGCATGACCGGCACGCTCAACATGGCCGATCTTGCCAGCGCCGTGGACAACGCGGACCAGCGATTGCTGACGGTCATCGCGGTGCTCTTCATGATCGCCTTCGGGGTCAAGGCGGCGGTGTTCCCGCTGTTTTTCTGGCTGCCCGCGTCGTATCACACACCGGCTTTCGCGGTCTCGGCTGTCTTTGCCGGGCTGCTGACCAAGGTGGGGGTTTACGCGCTGTTGCGGACCTTCACGCTGATCTTTGACCACGACACCGTATTCACCCACACGATCCTGCTGTGGGTTGCGGGGCTGACCATGGTGGTCGGCGTTCTGGGGGCCGCGGCGCAGACCGACATGCGCAAGATCCTGTCGTTCCACATCGTCAGCCAGATCGGCTACATGATCCTGGGTCTTGCACTTCTGACTCCGCTCGCCATCCTCGGGGCCGTGTTCTACCTCGTGCACCATATCATCGTTAAAGCAAACTTGTTCCTGATCGCGGGCGTCGCGCAAAGGATCACGGGCAGCACCGAACTGGCGCGCATCGGCGGGCTCTACAAATCCGCACCGTTTCTGGCGGTCCTGTTCCTCGTTCCTGCCTTCTCACTTGCCGGCTTCCCGCCGCTGTCGGGGTTCTGGGCCAAGTTCCTGCTGGTCAAGGCGGCGCTCGACATAGAGGGCTGGATCATCGCAGGGATCGCGCTCGCCGTGGGTCTTCTGACGATCTACTCCATGACCAAGATCTGGGCGCAGGCATTCTGGGAACCGCATCCGGACGGGGTGGAGCCGAAGCTGTCGACCCTGTCCAGCCGCGACCGCGCCGCGATGCTGGTACCGATTGCGGGACTGGCCGTTTTGACAGTCTTCATCGGCGTGATGCCCGACCCGTTTGTGGAATTCGCGCGTGCGTCGGCCGAACAGCTGCTTGATCCGTCGGCCTATATCGCGGCAGTGCTGGGGGATCAGCCATGAACGCCTTTGGACTGAACATCATTCTCGCTGTCGCGTGGGTCGGCTTCACCGGCAGCGTCTCGTTGACCGGCCTCATCACCGGCTTTGTCATCGGCTATGGCGCTCTGTGGCTGATTCAGCCTCTGATCGGAACCAGCAGCTATTTCCGGCGGGTGACGGCGTGGATCAAGCTGATCATCATGTTCCATTACGAGCTGATCGTCTCCAGCCTCGAGGTCGCCTTCGACATCCTGACACCGCGGCACCGCGCCCGTCCTGCGCTGATCGAGGTGCCGCTCGATGTGAAGACGGACACGGGCATCCTGCTGGTGACCAACCTCATTTCGCTGACGCCGGGCACGCTCAGCATAGACGTGAGCGAGGACCGAAAGACGCTGCTGGTGCACGCGATGTTTGCCGATGATCCCGACGCCCTGCGCAAGAGTCTCAAGGATGGAATGGAGCGCTGGGTGATCGACGCGGTGGAGGGTTCACGATGAACGGATTTCTGGAACTCAGCCTCGAGATCGGCTTTCTGTGTGTCGTCGGATCGGTGGTTCTGGCCTTTGTGAGGCTGATCAAAGGACCAAGCCTTCAGGACAGGGTTGTCGCGCTGGACTTCATGACGGTCGCCATCGTCGCCTTTTGCGGGTTGGCGGCTGTTCGCTACGCAACACCGGCGTTTCTTGACGTCGGGCTCGTGCTGGCGCTGGTCGGCTTTCTGGCCACCGTGGCACTGGCGCGCTTTGCCGAACGCAGCACCGTGCGCAACAGAAAGGAGAGCCATGATGAGTGAGATCATCGCAGGCGGGCTTATTATCCTCGGCGGCGTCTTCGCCGTGATCGGGGGATTGGGCCTTCTCAGAATGCCGGACGTGCTAATCCGGATGCATGCCTCGACCAAGATCGGCACGCTGTCGACGGGCCTCATCCTCGCCGGATGTGCCGTGGTCTTCGGCGACCCTGACATCGTGATCCGGGCGGTTGCGATTGTGCTGTTCATCCTGCTGACAGCCCCCATCGGCGCGCACATGATGGGACGATCCGTCGTTTCCACCGGCGTGCCGTTATGGAAACACGAGGACGTTCCACAAAACGAAGTGGAAGAGAGGCTGATGGCCGAGCACGACGTCCCGCAGGCCGGCAACAAGTCATGAACGCAAAAGGCCGCTCGATCGAGCGGCCTTTCAGGTAAGTCGAGGAGTCTGGATCAGCCGTTGACGCTGTCCTTGAGGGCCTTCGCAATGGTCATCTTGACCACCTTGTCGGCTTCCTTCTTGAACTGCTCGCCGGTGGCCGGGTTGCGCACCATGCGCTCCGGGCGCTCGCGGCAATAGATCTTGCCGACACCTGGCAGGGTCACAGCGCCACCTTCGGACACTTCCTTGGTGATGATGTTGGTCACTGCGTCAAGTGCTGCTCCGGCGGTTTTCTTGTCGCTGCCCATTTCTTCGGCCAGAGCGGCCACAAGCTGGGTCTTGGTCATTGGTTTCGCCATTTCGTGGTCTCCTTATCTGCCCGATCTTGGGCCTCGTGCGGAAAAACTAACCGTATATTGCGGGGAAACACAACGGTTGGTAGGCGCTTCCCTCGCGTTTTTACCGATTTTAAGCGGTTTTCCACAGCTTTGTCACATATGTCTCTGCGCCAAACGGTCAATCAGCATGAAAATGCGGGAATCGCCTACAGGAACGCGGTTTCCTCGAAGCTGCGCAGCTTGCGGCTGTGAATGCGTTCGAGCGGCATTTCGCGCAGATGCTCCATCGCGTGAATGCCGATCATCAGGTGCCGCGCGACCTGCGTCTTGTAGAAATCCGACGCCATGCCCGGCAGCTTCAATTCGCCGTGCAGCGGCTTGTCGCTGACACAGAGAAGCGTTCCGTAAGGCACCCGGAACCGGAACCCGTTGGCGGCAATGGTCGCGCTTTCCATGTCCAGCGCAATCGCGCGGCTCTGGCTGAGGCGCTGCACTGGGCCACGCTGATCGCGTAGTTCCCAGTTGCGGTTGTCGACACTGGCCACCGTGCCCGTTCGCATGATCCGCTTGAGGTCATAGCCTTCGAGTTGCGTTTCCGACGCCACCGCGCGTTCCAGCGCGATCTGGATCTCGGCCAGCGCCGGGATCGGCACCCAGACCGGCAGGTCATCGTCCAGCACCCGGTCTTCGCGCAGATAGGCATGGGCCAGCACGAAATCCCCAAGGCTCTGCGAATTGCGCAGGCCGGCGCAGTGCCCCACCATCAACCACGCATGCGGGCGCAGGACCGCGATATGGTCCGTGGCGGTTTTCGCATTGGACGGCCCCACACCGATATTCACCAGAGTGATCCCTGACCCGCCCTTGCGCTTGAGGTGGTAGGTCGGCATCTGCGGCATCTTTTCGACCAGCGGCAGCGGCGCATCTGCCTCGAAAATCTCGGCATTGCCAGTGCTGACAAAGCTCGTGTAGCCGCTTTCGGGGTTGGCAAGCTGCGCACGGGCATAGGCTTCGAACTCTGCCACATAGAACTGGTAGTTGGTGAACAGAACGTGGTTCTGGAAATGATGCGCATCGGTCGCGGTATAGTGCGACAGGCGCGCAAGCGAATAATCCACCCGCTGCGCCGTGAAAGGCGCCAGCGGTTCGGTTCCGTCCGGCGCGGGCTTGGCCACGCCATTGACGATATCATCGTTCGTCGTCGCAAGATCCGGCACATCGAACACGTCGCGCAGAATGAAATCGGCGGCACCCTCCTGCGGCACCGTGATCGTGGGGTCATTGGCAACAGCGAAATGCACCGGCATCGGCGTGTCCGAAACCCCGACCTCGACCGGAACACCGTGGTTTTCCATCAAGAGCGACAGCTGCTGCTCAAGGTAGTGCCGGAACAGGTCGGGCCGCGTGATCGTCGCAGCATGGGTGCCGGGATGTGCCACGTGGCCGAAACTCAGGCGACTGTCCACCTTGGCAAAGCTCGTCGTGGTGATCCGCACCTCGGGATAAAACGCACGGTACCGCACACCGGGGTGGCCCTGCAGCATTGCGGCTTGAAAATTGTCGCAGAGGAACCGTGTCGACAGATCATAAAGCGCACACAGCCGGTCAACCGCTGCGGTCGCATCGTCGAACCGCTCGGGCACCGGGGTCTCCGGCGAGATGACATCGAGATTGATGGAACGGTTCTGCATTCCTTGCCTTCCTGCGTCCAGCCTGCCTCTTCCGCAGGTTGACAGGTCAATGGCACGGGATCAAGCTGACCGCAATTGCCCGGAGCGTTTGTGCCGTGATGGATTACGAAACCGTGTCGCCCAAGGAGTTCGGGGCAAGCCTGCGTGGCATCGGCCTCAACTTGCTGACCCGGGATGTGAGGCGCATGGCAAGGCAGCTTGACCGTGTGTTCGGCATGACGGCGCACCGGTTGTCGGACGATTTCGCGATCATGGCTTGCGGCAATCAGCTGTTTCAGCTGCACTCCGACGGCACCTATTCCCAGAATCCCCTTCTGGGCGTGACCCCCGAAACGCCGCCGCGTGGTGCAGGGCTGGAAATCCGTCTTTACGACACCGACCCGGACAGCGCCTTCGCTCTGGCCGAAGATGAAGGTTTCTCCGTGTTGCAGGCACCGACGGATAAACCCCACGGGCTGCGCGAATGTTATCTTCTGTGCAGCGATGGATACGCTTGGGTGCCCTCGCGACCACTCTAAGGCGGAACCGCCACCGGCATCGCGCGTTCGGTCGGCATGCCAATGCTTCCCGACCTAGAATACTACCCGGACAGCCGCCCGGGCATTCGGCGCAAACGCCGCGGTTCCGGCTTTTCCTATCTCGCTCCAGATGGCACCCGTATCGAGAATCCTTCAGTCCGCAAGCGACTGAGCGATCTGGCTGTTCCCCCGGCTTGGGAAGATGTCTGGATCTGCCCATTGGACAGGGGCCATCTGCAAGCCACCGGGCGCGACATCAAATCCCGCAAGCAATACCGCTATCATCCGGAGTGGAGCACCTTTCGCGCCCAGCGCAAATTCGCGCATCTCGCGGACTTCGGCGACAAGCTTCCCGGTATGCGCCGTCGCGTCCTGCGCGATTTGCGGAAGGCGGATGCAGGAGATCAGAACTTCGCGATTGCCGCCGTGATCGCCCTGATCGACCGGGCCAGCCTGCGCGTCGGGGCACAGGATAACGTCCGCAGGAACCATACTTTCGGAGCCACGACGCTGCGCAGTCGCCACCTTCATATCAATGACGGCCTTTTGCAGCTCGACTATCACGGCAAGGGCGGCACAAAAATCGAGAAGACCCTGCGCGATCGTACCCTAAACAGGGTCCTGTCACGGCTGGACGATCTGCCGGGTCCGGAACTGATGTCCTGGCTGGACGATAGCGGCACGGCCCGGGCGGTTACCTCTGGCGACGTGAATGACTATCTGACGAGCTTCTTCAAAGATGACGCACTGACCGCCAAGACCTTTCGCACGTGGAATGGCTCAGCCGCAGCATTGCGGGTCGCGCTGCAGGACGGACCACCGACGATCAAGGCCATGTCCGAAGCGGCAGCGGACCGCCTGAACAACACACCTGCCATTTCGCGGTCGTCTTATATCTACCCGGCTATCCTCGAGCTGAAGACCGCAACCGACGAAACGCGATTGGCTCTGCGCGACACTGCCCCCGACATTGTCGGGCTACGCCGCACGGAGGCACAGCTTCTGCATCTGCTGAAATTCGACGCAGCTTGACTTTGGTCGCGGAAACACTTGCTTGTACGGATAACAAAGGAGATGCCCATGTCCGTCACGCAACTGGTCCCAAACATGGAATATTGGCAGGAACGCGTTGATCTTGCAGCGGCGTTTCGCTGGACTGCGCGGCTGAACATGCACGAAGGCGTGGCCAATCATTTCAGCTTGTCGATCAATGACGATGGCACACGGTTCCTGATGAATCCGAACCAGGTGCATTTCTCGCGCATCAAGGCGAGCGACCTGATCCTTGTCGATGCCAATGATCCGGAAACTCTCGGCGGTCCGAACGCGCCGGACCCGACCGCTTGGGGTTTGCATGGCGGATTGCATCGGCATTGCCAGCATGCGCGTTGCGCGATGCATGTCCATTCGATCCACGCCACCGTTCTGGCCTGTCTGCAAGACCCGCGCCTGCCTCCGATCGACCAGAACTGCGCAACGTTCTTCAACCGCTATGTCATCGAAAGCCATTATGGCGGACTTGCCTTTGAGGAAGAGGGCGAACGCTGTGCGCAACTTTTCACAGACCCGAAACAGAAGGTGATGATCATGGGCAACCATGGCGTCATGGTGATCGGGGACAGCGTGGCCGATACGTTCAACAGGCTCTATTATTTCGAACGCGCGGCAGAGACCTATATCCGCGCCTTGCAGACTGGCCAGCCGCTCCGCGTGCTGTCGGACGAGATTGCCGAAAAAACCGCACAGGAGCTTGAAGGCTACCCCGAACAGGACGCACGCCATCTGGCCGAATTGAAAAAAATATTGGATTCAGAGGGATCCGATTACGCTGCCTGAACGTTAACAAAGTTGTGGGTCCCGATCCGGACCACTTGGTTTTCAATTTTGTAGCACCAATTTCGTATCATGAAACACACATTACTCTCTCTAGGCCACGGGTACAGTGCGACCTTTCTTGCTCGTAAGCTTCTGCCCAAAGGCTGGAAAATCGCTGGAACGACGCGAGATCCCGACAAGTTCGAGGGCTTTCATGCGCAGGGCATCACTCCGCTGCTGTGGGACCGGGATGCGATCCTGCCCTGGCTGGAGAACGCCAGCCACGTTCTTGTGTCCGCCGCACCGACCGAAGACGGCGATCCGACGCTGGCCCTGCTCAAATCGGATATCGCGGCACAGGCAAACCGGCTCGACTGGGTTGGCTACCTCTCCACCACGGGGGTCTATGGCGATGCAGAGGGCGATTGGGTCGACGAAAGCGCTCCGCTGACACCGGCGACCGAGCGCGGCCGTCGCAGGGTCCGGGCAGAGGCGGCCTGGGCGTCCATTCCCGGCCTGCCGCTGCACATCTTCCGCCTTGCAGGCATCTACGGACCGGGACGCGGGCCATTCTCCAAGGTCCGCGATGGCACGGCACGCCGGATCATCAAACCCGGACAAGTGTTCAGCCGCATCCATGTCGAGGACATCGCACAAGCGCTAGAAGCGTCCATGACACATCCGAAACCCGGAATGGTCTACAACCTGTGCGACGACGACCCAGCGCCGCCACAGGACGTGATCCTGCATGCAGCAACCCTGCTGGGTGTCGACGCACCGCCCGAACTGCCGTTCGAATCCGCCGAACTCTCGCCGATGGCGCGCAGTTTCTATGCCGAGAGCAAGCGTGTCCGAAACGACCGGATCAAAGCCGATCTTGGCGTCGCGCTGAAATACCCCGACTACAAGGCCGGACTGGCTGCCATTCTTGCAGAAGAGCGGGCCAAACAGTGACACCCAACAAGGTCGCGCCCCGATCGTTGACCAGCCTTCTTGATACGCTGGACCCCAGCAGCCCGGCCACCGGCGCCGAAACCCGCGCACATGACGCGCATAACGGCCTGACCATTCAGGCCATGCTCGACCGCGTCGGCGCGCGCTCCTTCGGGGCGGCCCTGTTGGTGCCGTCGTTGATCCTCGTGTCGCCCCTGTCGATTATCCCATTGATGCCGACAATCGGGGGGCTGATCATTCTGACGATCTCGGCACAGGCGTTTTTGGGCCGCGACCATCTCTGGTTGCCAAGATTCCTTGCAAACCAGAGGCTCAACGAGTCGCAATTGAAACGCGCGGTCAGCTATCTGCGCAGGCCGGCAGCGTGGCTCGACAGGAACAGCCGGGACCGGCTGCGCTTTTTGTCGGCCCCGCCGATGGACCGCCTCGCGGTGCTCGCTGTGATGATGGTCGCGGTGACCTGGCCGTTCCTCGAACTGCTGCCGATGTTCACCTCGGTCAGCGCGGGGGGCGTCGCAATGGTCGCCTTCTCCCTCATGGTGCGCGACGGCTATGTCCTGATCGCGGGTTACGCGGTGCTCGGCCTGTCGCTTTCGGTCGTGTTCGCCCTGATCAGCGGGATTTTCTAGGCCCGCTTGCCAATGGCGGCGACACCCAGAACATCCAGCACCTTCTTTTCGATATGCTCGGCATTCAGTCCCGCCACGTCATACATTGCCTCGGGGCTGGCCTGATCGATGAAGATGTCGGGCAGGACCATGGAGCGGAATTTCAACCCGTGGTCGAACACTTCTTCTTCGGCAAGCAATTGCGCCACATGGCTGCCGAACCCACCGATCGCGCCTTCCTCGATGGTGATCAGCGCTTCGTGATCCGCCGCCAGTTTCAGGATCAGGTCGCGGTCAAGCGGCTTGGCGAACCGGGCGTCGGCAACGGTGGGGGTGATCCCCTTTGCCTCCAGCGCCTCGCAGGCGGTCAAGACCGTGCCAAGCCGTGTGCCGAAGGACAGGATCGCAACCTTGCTGCCCTCGCGGACCATCCGTCCTTTACCGATTGGTAAAACTTCGCCCCGCTCGGGCATCTCGACGCCCCGGCCCTCGCCACGCGGATAGCGAAACGCGATGGGTCCGTCATTATGCGCAACGGCGGTGGCCACCATATGCTTCAACTCGGCCTCGTCCGCCGCTGCCATGACGACAAAGCCCGGCAGGTTGGCAAGATAGGCCACATCATAGCTGCCCGCATGGGTCGCGCCATCGGCGCCGACAAGCCCCGCGCGGTCGATGGCAAAACGCACCGGAAGACGCTGGATGGCGACATCATGCACCACTTGGTCATACCCACGCTGTAGGAACGTCGAATACATCGCGCAAAACGGCTTGAGCCCCCCTGCTGCCAGACCTGCACAAAAGGTCACGCCATGCTGTTCGGCAATGCCCACATCAAATGTCCGCGACGGGTAGCGTTCCGCGAACAGGTCCAGCCCCGTGCCATCGGGCATCGCGGCGGTTACGGCACAGATCATCGGATCATCCGCCGCTTCCTGCATCAGCGCGTCCGCAAAGACCTTGGTATAGGCGGGCGCGTTTGACGGCGATTTCTTCTGAACGCCGGTGACCACGTCGAACTTGGCCCGCGCATGCCCGCGATCGGCGGACTCCTCCGCCGGACCATAGCCCTTGCCCTTCTTGGTCAGCACATGGATCAGGATCGGCCCGTCAGCGCGGTCCTTGACCGTCCGCAACACCGGCAAAAGCTGGTCAAGGTCATGCCCGTCAATCGGACCAAGATAGGAGAACCCCAACGCCTCGAACAGCGTGCCACCAACCGCCATGCCCTTGAGCAAATCCTTGGCCCGCTTGGCCCCCTCGCGGAAAGGTTCCGGCAGGAAGCTGACAGCGCCCTTGGCGACTTCCTTCAGATCGTGGAACGGCGCACCGGCATAAAGCTGCGACAGGTAGGACGACATCGCACCCACGGGTGGTGCAATGCTCATCTCGTTGTCGTTTAGTATGACGATCAGGCGCTTTTTCAGATGCCCCGCGTTGTTCATCGCCTCGTAGGCCATGCCCGCGCTCATCGCGCCATCGCCGATCACGGCAATCGCATCGCCATGCCCGGTGTCGCAATTGCCCCCCAGATCCCGCGCCACCGCAAAGCCCAACGCCGCGGAAATCGAGGTTGAACTGTGCGCGGCCCCGAACGGATCATACGGGGATTCTGACCGCTTGGTGAAACCCGAAAGCCCGTTTTCCTGCCGCAGCGTGCCCATGCGGTCGCGCCGCCCGGTCAGGATCTTGTGCGGATAACACTGATGCGACACGTCCCAGATGATCTTGTCGCGCGGTGCATCAAAAATCGCGTGCAGCGCCACGGTCAATTCGATCACGCCCAGCCCGGCACCCAGATGCCCGCCGGTACGGGACACGGCCGCGATCGTGTCGCGGCGCAGTTCATCGGCCAGCTGTTCAAGCTGCGCATCGGAAAACCGTTTGAGATCAGCCGGGGACGATACGCTGTCCAAAAGCGGGGTCTCTGTGGAAAAGGACATGTGCCGCGCCTCCGGGTCGCATCAGGTGTCGCGCGAGATAACGAACTGCGCCGCCTCATTCAAGGTTTGCGCCCGCGTCCCGTAGGGCGACAAGGCATCACACGCAGCGTCCACCAGTTCGGACGCGCGTTTTTTCGCGCCGTCCAGCCCCAGCAGGGACACAAACGTGGCCTTGCCCCGATCCGCGTCTTTGCCCACCGCCTTCCCAACGGTAGTCTCATCTCCCTCGACGTCCAGAATATCGTCCGCGATCTGGAACGCGAGGCCGAGCGCCGTGGCATAATCGGTCAGAGGCTTGGGGTCGGCCTGCGCCAGCCGCGCGCCGGCCTCTGCCGACCAGATGATCAGCGCACCGGTCTTGCCCGCCTGCAATTCGGTGATCTGCTCCAGA
Organism: Pelagibaca sp.; assembly: GCA_041725935.1. Taxonomy (GTDB): domain Bacteria; phylum Pseudomonadota; class Alphaproteobacteria; order Rhodobacterales; family Rhodobacteraceae; genus Marivita. The sequence goes on along the minus strand of JBGRQD010000013.1, from coordinate 10,523 downwards.
CTCAGAGGCACATCCGCCGTTTCCGCCGCCATATCGAGCGCTTGCCCCAGAACCATCCCCCCCCGCCCCGAGGCACGCGCTAGGCTCAACGCCAGATCGGCGCGCACGGCGGCATTGGCATGACAGGCCGGGTCCAGAACCAGTTCGAACCCCAGCGTCTGGAGCGCGTCGCCCACCAGAACCGCCGTCCCGTCATCCCATTTGCGATGCACGGTTGGCAGGCCCCGGCGCAGGTCGTCATCGTCCATGCAGGGCAGATCGTCATGCACAAGGCTGTAGGCATGGATCGCCTCGATTGCCGCCGCAGGCCAGATCGCCTGTGCCTCATCGACACCGTGCAAACGCGCGCTTTCCAGCACCAGAAACCCGCGCAGCCGTTTGCCCCCGGCCACCGCATAGCGCATACCCTGGGTCACCGGCAGATCGGGACCGCCCCCCAGAACCTTGTCCAGATGCGCGCCGATCCGGGCAGCATCGCGGCGCAGCGCATCCGAGAACATCGCGTGGCTTACTCGGGATCGAACGGCGCGGTGCCCGTGGGCTTGCCGTCGGCATCCAGCGTGATCGCCGCCACCTTTTCCTGCGCCTCGTTCAGCTTGGCCTCGCAGCGTTTCTTGAGCGCCGCCCCGCGTTCGTAAAGCGAGATGGATTCGTCCAGCGCCACGTCGCCACGCTCAAGCTGGCCCACCACCTTTTCAAGCTCGGCCATGGCCGCCTCGAAGCTCATCTCTTCCACGGGTGTCTGGCTCATGCCGCGGCCTCCATCAATATTTCCACATGCGCGCGCGCACTGATCGCGAGGGCAGACAAATCATACCCGCCTTCCAAAGTCGAGACGACCCGCCCCTCGCACAGCTCTGCCGCCAGCGCACAAAGCTCGCGCGTCAGCCAGCGGAAATCTTCGGTCGACCAAAGCAATTCTGCCAAGGGATCATCCTGATGCGCATCGAACCCGGCGGAGATGAGGATCAACTCCGGTTTGAAGTCGCGCAGGCGCGGGAAGACCTTGGATTCGTAAGCGGCACGCATTTCGGCACCCCCGGTGCGCGGCGCAAGCGGGACGTTCAGCACGTTGTCATGCGCGCCACGTTCCGTTTGTTCGCCGGTGCCGGGCCAAAGCGGCATCTGCTGGCTGGTGATGGTCAGCGCGCGGGCTTCGTTCCACAAAAGATCCTGCGTGCCATTGCCGTGATGCACGTCGAAATCCACCACCGCGACCCGGCTCAGACCATGCGCCTCGAGCGCGTGTTTCGCGCCAATGGCGGCATTGCCGAACAGGCAGAACCCCATCGGCGTCGCGGTTTCGGCATGATGCCCCGGAGGCCGCGTTGCACAAAACGCGTTGCCGACCTCGTCATCCAGCACCATGTCCACGGCTTTGACCACGGCACCCGCAGCCCGCAGCGCGGCGTTCACGCTGCCGGGCGACATCCAGGTGTCAGCGTCAAGCTGGATCACCCCTTCGGCAGGTTCAGCGGCGAGGATCGCCTCGATATGCGCCTGCGGATGCACATAGGCCAGATGCGCCATCTCCGCCAACGGCGCGCTTTCGCGCCGTAGGTCCAGCCCCTGCAACGCATGCAACACATGCTCCAAACGCGCCACGCGTTCGGGGTGGCCGTCTGGCGTCACATGCTCCAGACAATCTGCGTGAGTGATCAATGCCGTCGCCATGGGCGCGTCCCCCTGCTTCTTCTTTTTTCAAATACGCAAAAACCAAACCCGTCAGTCGGGTGCAAGCATATACCCTGCGCCCCGCACCGTTTGCAGGTAGCGCGGTTGTTTCGGGTTGTCCTCGAGCTTGCGGCGCAGACGGGTGATCTGCACGTCCACCGCACGCTCCTGACTCTGGCCCCGGTCGCGGCCCAATTCCTCGACAAGCTGCGTGCGGCTCAACGCCAGACCCGGCTTGGCCGAAAAGATTTTCATCAGCTGAATCTCGGTCGAGGTCAGGCGCACAAGGTCTTCGCCCCGCCAAAGCTCGGCCCGTTCGGTGTCATAGCGGATCGGTCCGAGATTGAGATATTTCGGCGCGCTGCCGGTGACGCTCTGTTCCGGCATCCGGCGCAGGATCGCGTTGATCCGCAAAAGCAGCTCTTTCGGCTCGAACGGCTTGGCAAGGTAATCATCCGCACCCGCCTCGAGACCCGCGATGCGGTCTTCTGTTTCGGCCCGCGCAGTCAAAAGAAGGATCGGCGTCGACGATCCTTCCCGAATGCCCCGGGTGAGGCTGATTCCATCCTCGCCCGGCATCATCACATCAAGAACGATCAGGTCGAAATCCAGCCCCGACAGGATGCGCCGCGCATGGGCGGCGTCGCGCGCGGCAGTGACAAGGAACCCATTGCGGATAAGGAACTTCTGCAGCAACCCTCGGATGCGTTCGTCATCATCGACAATCAGGAGATGCGCGTCAGGCTCGGCCATATCAGCGCCCGTCCCTGAGCGCGACATAGGCGCGTTTCATGTCGTCATCCATCATCGCTTCCAATACGGTCTTGAAGCCGGCAACCGCCTCGGGTCCGGCCTTGCGGTAGGCATCGCGCATGCGCGCGCGTTGCGCATCGGACAATTGCTGTTCAAGAGCCTCTCCCGCTTCGGTCAGGGTCAAATGCCGTTCTCTTTTGTCGATCCGTCCCACATGGCTTTTGACCAGACCATCTTCGATCAGGGTCCGCAACACACGGTTCAGAGATTGCTTGGTGACCCCTAGGATCGCAAGAAGATTGTTGACCGTTGTACCCGGCGCACAATGAATGAAGTGGATCGCCCGGTGATGCGCCCGCCCGTAAGAAAGCCCTTCGAGGATGCGGTCAGGGTCAGCGGTAAAGCCGCGATAGGCAAAGAACATCGCCTCTATGCCCTGCCGAAGCTGCTCATCCGTGAGATACAGCAAGGCCTGTCCGCTCGAGATGTTTTGCGAATGTCCTTCCGCCATGATCTGCCGTCCAATCCGTCTTTTTGTTGCAGTTGAAAATACGTCAGTCTTGTTGACATTCCAAGGCTCAAATGGTAGCGAATCTCAGTTTTGGCGCAATATCATGTCCGGATCGGACCTAATTTGCGCAATTAATGAAAAGCCGGGCGAGGAGAATTGAAATGGCCGGAAGTTATGATGACCGCGACGGAAAGATCTGGATGGATGGCCAGCTCATCGACTGGCGCGACGCGAATGTCCACATCCTGACCCACGCGATGCATTATGCAAGCTCGGTCTTCGAGGGCGAGCGTGCCTATAACGGCAAGATCTTCAAATCGCGCGAGCATTCCGAACGGCTCAAGCGGTCTGCCGAAATGATCGACTTCGAAATCCCCTACACGGTGGACGAGATCGAAGCGGCCAAGAAAGCCGTGCTCGAAGCCAACGGCAAGTCCGACGCCTATGTGCGCGCGGTTGCATGGCGCGGCGTGGGTGAGGATATGGGTGTCGCATCCGCGCGCAACCCGGTCCGCATGGCGATCGCAAGCTGGGAATGGGGCGCCTATTACGGGGACGCCAAGATGAAAGGCGCCAAGCTCGACATCTCCAAGTGGAAGCGCCCGTCGCCCGAAACCATCCCGTGCCACGCCAAGGCGGCCGGTCTCTACATGATCTGCACCATGTCCAAACACGCCGCCGAGGCCAAGGGTTGCTCGGATGCGATGATGTTCGACTATCGCGGCTACGTGGCCGAGGCGACCGGGGCCAACATCTTCTTCGTCAAGGATGGCGAAGTGCACACGCCGACACCTGACTGCTTCCTCAACGGTCTCACCCGTCAGACGGTGATCGGGATGCTCAAGGATCGTCAGGTCACGGTCCACGAGCGTCACATCATGCCGGAAGAGCTTGAGGGCTTCGAGCAGTGCTGGCTGACCGGCACGGCAGCCGAGGTGACGCCAGTCGGCCAGATCGGTGATTACAATTTCGAGGTCGGCGCGCTGACCCGCGAGATCGCGGAGAGCTACGAAACACTCGTCCGCAGCTGATCCGGCTCCATTCAAAAGCAAAAGGCCCTGCACCACCGCGCAGGGCCTTTTTTTGAGACCCAAGCCGCGTCGACGCGGCTATGCGCCCTTAACCCGGCGACATACCCCGGAGCTTTTCCGACCGGCGGCGCAGGATTTCCACCGCTGTCAGCAGGCAGATCGAGATCGCCACGAGGATCGTCGCCGCGGCAAGGATCGTCGGCGAAATCTGCTCGCGCAGACCGGTGAACATCTGCCATGGCAGGGTCTGCAACTCGGCGGAACCGATGAACAGAACCACAACCACTTCGTCAAACGACGTGATGAAGGCGAAAAGACCACCCGAGATCACACCGGGCAGGATCAGCGGCATCTGCACCTTGAAGAAGGTGGTCACCGGGTTGGCGCCCATATTCGCCGCCGCCCGCGTAAGGGACCGGTCAAAGCCTACAAGCGTCGCTGTGACCGTGATGATGACAAAGGGAATGCCCAGAACCGCATGCGCCAGAACGATACCCCAGTAGGTGCCGACCAGGCCGATCTTGGAATAGAAGAAATACATCCCCGTGGCCGAGATGATCAGCGGCACGATCATCGGCGAAATCAGGATGGCCATGATCGCGCGTTTGCCCGGCACGTGGCTCTGGCTCAGGCCAATGGCGGCCAGGGTGCCAAGGGAAACCGAGATGAACGTCGCAACCGGCGCGACCATCAGCGAGTTCTTCACCGCGCTGGTCCATTCGGGGTTTGTCAGAAAGTCACGGTAGTGCTTCAGTGAATAGCCAGCAGGATCGAAACGCAGCATCTCCGGTGTGAAGGTAAAGAAATTCTCCGCGTTGAAGGACAGCGGCATCACCACGATGATCGGCGTGATAAGGAAGATGAAGATCGCCCCGCAGATCACGCGGAATGAATAATGCCACAGCACTTGGCCGCCGGTCAGGTACGGCACCAGATGCGCGCGGTAGCGGCCCATTCCGATCCAATAGATGAACCAGCCGAAGAACCAGCCGAACAATCCGCCCATAACAAGTCCCGGGGCGCCGTTGAACAGGAACCCGGCAACGAGGCCAACGCCGATCAGTCCCCAGCGCACCGGTTTCTCCATCGGTTCGTCCAGCACCTGCATGGCGACAAACGCGAGGCCTGCCATCAGCGCAGCTGCGATGATGATGCCCAACAAGGCCGAATCCTGGGCGGTGCCCAGAAACAGGCCCGCTACGGCACCCGCGGCCGCGACAACGCCCGTGGTGAACCCGATGGGCTGTTTCTTGATCGGTGTGAGAATGGCTTCCGACATGGATCAGCCCCCCAGTTTCACGTTGTCGATGCCGACGATCCGGTCGTAGGCCCAGTAGAGCGCCAGAACCACGACCAGCAGGATTGTTCCCAAAGCGGCGGCAAGGCCCCAGTTGAGCGAGCTGGAAATGTGATAGGCGATCCGGTTAGAGATGAAGATGCCCGATGTGCCACCCACGATTTCCGGCGTGATGTAGTAGCCGATCGACAGGATGAACACGAGGATCGAACCCGCGCCGATGCCCGGCACCGATTGCGGGAAATAGACTCTCCAGAACGTCGTCCAGTTGGTTGCGCCCAGAGATTTCGCCGCGCGCACGTAGGATTGTGGGATCGTCGACATCACCGAATACATCGGCAGGATCATGAACGGCAGCAGGATATGCGTCATGGCGACAATCGTGCCAAACTGATTGTTGATCATCACCAATCGCCCGTCGTCGGCCACCATACCCAGCCAGACAAGTACGTCGTTGATCACGCCCTGTTGCTGCAGCATCACCTTCCATGCAGAGGTCCGCACCAGCAGGGATGTCCAGAACGGCAAGAGCACGAGGATCATCAGCAGGTTGGCCTTGCGCGCCGGCAGGTTCGACAGCAGGTAGGCGATCGGATAGCCCAACAGGATACAGCTGAACGTGATGACAAGGCTCATAAACAGGGTTCGCTGGAACAGCAGGCCGTAGATGCGCTGGTTTTCCGGGCGCAATTCCCAGCCTTCCGGGGATTTCTGCATGTCCACCGAATTCAGGAAGTATCCGGGCGTGTACGCGGCGGAATAGGTCTGAAGAACCTGCCACGGTTGTTGTTCACCCCAATCCGAGTCCGCATCGACGAATTGGTCGCGGAACGAGATCTCCTCGACCTCGGACAAGGCGGCATAAGCAGCCTGCAGGACATCCGCCCCCGTGCCACCATACGCGTCGATCTCGGCTTGCGACTTTGCCTTTAGGTCTATTCCCAAAGCGGTAAACACCGCTTCCCACGGCTCTTCCTCGGCGACGACATCGCCGTCGTCCAGAACCGTGAACACGGTGAAATCGGAATAGGCTTCGGCGGTCAGCGGCAGGAATTCCGTGATGTCGTTGGACAGCGAGAACTCAAGCGGAATGTCTTCAAGCGCTACGTCGCAGGTGTTGCCGAACAGGCCACTGATGCCGCACGAGATATTGCCGAACACCGTCCGTTCGCTCCGCCCCATGAGCCGCATATACGAGTCGCGGCGGCTTTCGAGCAGGTCATTCGCCCCTTCGCCCGACATCAGCTCGTACCAGAACCCCGCCTCTTCCCAGCGCGGATCGGATGCTTCGATCGCGTCCTGGTAAGGCTCGCCGAATTCATCGAGGTCGCGGCCAATGCTGCGGAACATCGACGACATGCCAGTGGATTCGTAGTTCAGACGCTGCCCGAGCCGCGTGTGGCGACGGGCCTCGGCGGCGAAGAACAGGTCGAAATAGGCAGCCTGATAAACCATCTCGTTCGGCGTTTCGTCGGTGGCCGGATCCCAGCGCGAGATGACCTGAACGGTGCGCGGCATCGTGTCTTCGACGATCTGGTTTTCGACAGACCGGAACAGCATGTCCCCGATCGGAGCGATAAAGCTGACCATCACGAACAGCAGAAGCGGCGCAATCAGCGCCAGCGCCCGGATTTTCTGCGCCCTCAGCGCTCGGTTCAAGGACTGCTTGAGCGGTCGTCCATCCGCGGCCAAAACCACCCCGTTCTCCGACTTGTCGGCGGCGCGCAGGGCGTTGTCCGGTGTCGGACCTGTGATCTTGTCGGGTTCGGTAGCTGCGTCCGTCATGGCTCAGGTGCCCTCGACCAAAATGATTGTGCTTGTCGCGGTGCGGCGACGAATTTCAGCGACCTCCTGATAGGCGGGGTCGTGATACGCGCGCTTCGCGGTCTCGTAATCTTCGAATTCGATGACGACGTGGCGGTTCTGGGTCTCGCCTTCCATCGTTTCGGACTGTCCGCCCCGGACAACGAACTTGGCGCCAAAGCTTTCAAGGATCGGCGTGTCGCGCTCGATATATTCCTTGTAGGCCTCGGGGTCGTTCACCGTGATATGGCCGATGATGTAGCCTTTGGGCATGGTCAAGTCCTTCCAGTTGAGGCGGGCACGCATGCCCACCTCGGTCCCTGTGCGACGGGCGGAGTCCGCCCATCGCTTATCTCATACACCCCAAAGGGGAGTATCAGTTACGGGCCAGCCACGCCTGGAACTTCGCGTCGATATCGTCGCGATAGTCAGCCCAGAACTCGTAGTTGTAGAGGAACGTGTTCTCCGCATTGTTCGGATCGGTCGGCATGTGCGGCGCCATCTCGATACCGAGCTCGGCGTGTGTGGACACCAGCGGTGCCGAGGATGCACGTGCCGGGCCGTACGAGATGTACTTGGCCTGATCTGCAAGACGCTGCGTGTCTGTCGCGAAACGGACGAAGTCCTTGACGCGGGCAAGACGCTCTTCGGACAGGCCGGTCGGAATGATCCAGCCGTCAAGATCGAACACCTGAGCGTCCCACATCATGCCGATGGGCTGATCCTGCTCGACGATGGCCGAGAAGAGGCGACCGTTATAGGTCGAACCCATGAAGACTTCGCCATCCGCCAGAAGCTGCGGCGTGTCCGCACCGGCAGACCACCAGATCACTTCGTCCTTGATGGTGCCCAGCTTGGCAAGAGCCTGGTCCTGACCTTCGGGTGTTTCCAGAACGTCATAGACATCTTCCTTGGCAACACCGTCACAGAGCAACGCCCATTCCATGTTGTTGATCGGGCGCTGCTCGAGCGCACGCTTGCCCGGATATGTCTCCAGGTCGAACACGTCACAGATGTCGTTCGGCGCTTCCACGCCTTCCGGCACCATATCCGTGCGATAGCCGAACGTGGTCGAGTAGACGATCTGCGGGATGTAGCAATCGGACACGATCAGGTCGCCGAAATCCTCGGAGGCCGGTGTGCCATCCGGTGCGGGTTCCAACAGTTCATCGTGGTCGATTTCCATCGCCAGACCTTCGTCGCACAGGCGAATCGCGTCAGCCGCAACCACGTCAACGAGGTCCCAGGTGATGTTGCCGGCTTCGTTCATGGCGCGCAGTTTGGCCACGGCTTCAGCCGAGCTTTCGTCCCAGGACGCGCTGACGTCCGGGTTCATTTCGAGGTAGGGGGCGACATAGGCATTCTGTTGCGACGCCTGGTATGCGCCACCCCAGCTGACCAATGTCATGCTATCCGCCATGTCCTGAGCCGAAGCCGCACCTGCGGCAGCAGCAACCGTCAGAGCGCTGGTCGCCATAAGTGTTTTAGACAGTTTCATTCATATTCTCCCGTTTCGGTCCGGTTATGACATATGGCCATGGTTGTCGGACCGACCAACCAACGCCTGTGATGACACGTGAACGATCTTCCGTTCCCGCGACAATTCTTACTTGCTGGGCGCGTCCAAAGCGCGGCAATCGTCGGGCAACCACCCGATGTCGATCTGCGTGCCCGGCTCAAGCCGTACCTGGTCGGGTGCGTTCCGCGTCTTGATGACGAACTCGTCATTGCCCGCAACCTTGAGCCGCGTGCGGAAGATGTCGCCCATGTAGACGAATTCGAGCACTTCCGCCTTGAGCGTATGTGCCCCTTCCTGCAAGCGGTCCTTGTTGATCTCGACCCGTTCCGGCCGGATCGAAACCCGTGTGCGTTCACCTACCTTGGTGACATTGACCGGTACCGCATCGATTAGCCCGCCATCGTCAAGCTGCACGACACAGGTTTCGCCCTTGATCTCGCGGATGACGCCCTCGAGCGTGTTGTTCTCGCCGATGAACTGCGCCACAAAGCTGTTCTGCGGCTTTTCATACAATTCGTCCGGAGCGGCCAGCTGTTGAATGCGGCCATCGTCGAACACGGCAACCCGGTCGGACATGGTCAGCGCCTCGGTCTGGTCGTGCGTCACGTAGACCACGGTGATGCCCAGACGGTGCGCCAGATCGGTGATCTCGAACTGCATCTTTTCGCGCAGCTGCTTGTCCAGCGCGCCCAGCGGTTCATCCATCAGAACCAGCTCCGGCTCGAACACCAGTGCCCGCGCCAATGCGATCCGCTGCTGCTGACCGCCGGACAATTGTGCCGGACGACGGCCTCCAAAGGCCCCCATCTCGACCATGTCCAGCGCCCGCTTTACCTTGGCTTCACGGTCGGACTTGCCGACCTTGCGCACTTCGAGCGGAAAACTGAGGTTCTCGGCGATCGTCATGTGCGGAAACAGCGCATAGTTCTGGAAAACCATGCCAATCCCACGCTTGTGCGGCGGGATGTTGTTGATCGGCTTGCCATCCAGCTTGATCTCACCGTGGGTCGCGGTTTCGAAACCGGCAAGCATCATGAGGCAGGTTGTCTTGCCCGATCCCGACGGCCCGAGCATCGTGAGAAACTCGCCCTTCGGCATGGTCAGGTTAAGGTCTTTTACGACAAGCTGTACGCCGTCGTAGCTCTTTTGCACTCGTTCAAATTCGACGAACGCGTCACTGTTTGACGTGTCGGGCAAAAACGAACTCCCTGTTTGGTCCACGGATTGCTTCCGCTTGTCTGGATGAAATAAATCGCGTTGCGTGTCGCATTGCAACATGGTCGCCCGAGTTTCGCGCCAGTATTGGCGTTTGCGGGACATTTGAGCAGTTTACTTGAGCACAGCCGGGAAAAACGCCTGCGCAACAAAGAAACTCGGGTCGATTGCCTAAGGCTGTTTTGATCAAGTCCGCTCCGTTCCATGCGAAACACGCTTCTGAGATTCCAAACAAGCCAGACTCCCGCGATTTGCGGATGGCGATTCGCGACGCTTTATGTATCGATTGTATCACCCGGATTGAATTACAGGCGGCGGCGATCCGCTGAACAACCTGCGGCTGCAGTCCGGTTGCATGCGTCGTCGGTCCGCCTTGGACGCGCGCGCTCGAATGCGGATGACGGACGACGAACCGTCTTCCGAGAACAATACCCGGTTTTTGCTGTGGATTAGCCACAATCCAGTCAAACTCGGCATCTACACCCTTTGGAAACCAGCCCGTGCAATGCCTGTACGGAGGCGACTTGGGGTTTCGATGCTTGAATTCGACAACGTGAGCAAATCGTTCTGGACGGGATCGCACCGCAAGGTGATCCTGGACCGGGCGTCGTTCCGTGTCGAACTGGGGCAGTCGCTGGGCATCCTGGCACCCAACGGCACCGGCAAGACGACGCTGGTCAAGATGATGGCGGGTTTGGAAAAGCCCGACGAGGGTGAGAT
>JBGRQD010000012.1:0-123100 GCA_041725935.1 Pelagibaca sp. | reverse complement strand
TGGAAAAGCCCAGTCGCCTTCGAACGGAAGGTGGCTTAAACGAGCACTTGGGGCGGCACAAAAGCGGGACAGGTCCATTCCGGGTCCGCGTGACCCGTGGATAACACCATACATGATCCCGTGGTCTTCTGCGGCGCATCGCGGGGGATACCGCCGGGTCGTGGCGGTCACTTCGGCGCAGTCGGGCAAGACGGACGGCATGCTGGACGTCATAGGTGCGCGGCTTGACCAGCGCCCGGCACCGATCATTTACGTTGGGCCGACAAAGGAATTTCTCACTGACCAGTTCGAGCCACGCCTGATGGGGCTGCTCGACGAGGCTGAGACATTGAAAAACAAGGTCGTGCGCGGCCGCCGGATGAAAAAGACCCTGAAAAATGTCGCCGGCGTTCGGGTGCGCCTTGCGCACGCGGGATCGTCCTCGGCGCTCAAGTCGGACCCAGCGGCGCTCGCGCTGATCGACGAGTTCGACGAAATGATGGCGAACGTGAAGGGTCAGGGCGACGTGCTCGGGCTGGTGGAGGCGCGCGGCGAAACCTACGCGGACTTCGTGACGGCAATCACCAGCACACCGGCGAGGGGCCTCGTGGAGATTGAATTGGACGAGGGAACCGGGCTCGAGTTCTGGTCGGTGTCGGAGCCTGAGGATCTGGAAAGCCCGATCTGGAAGCTGTTTCAGGAGGGCACGCGGCATCATTGGGCATGGCCCTGTCGGCATTGCTCTGAATACTTCATCCCCCGCTTCAAGCAGCTGCACTGGCCTAAGAACGCCACGCCAGCGCAGGCCAAGCGGGCGGCCTATCTGAGCTGCCCCCGCTGCGGGGGGGTCCACACTGACGACGATAAATCGTGGATGAATGAGCGCGGGGCAATGGTCGCACCCGGGCAAGCGGTGGAGCTGCGCGACGATGCCCCTCGTGTGACGGGCGCTCCTGAGGAAAGTCCGACGCTGTCGATGTGGACGTCGGGCCTGTGCTCCCCGTTCGTAACTTGGGGCCAGCGAGCAGAGACCTATCTGACGGCCCTGCAATCCGGCGACCATGACCGGATGCAGACCGCAATGAACGCCAGCTTCGGCGAGTGCTATTCCATGACCGCCTCGGGCGACGTCCCGGAGTGGCAGGAAATCATGGAGCGGCGGCTGCCCTATAAATCGGGCACCATCCCGGCTGGCGGTCTGCGGCTCGTCATGGGGGTGGACGTCCAGAAGTTCAGCCTCGTCTATGTGATCCGGGCATTCGGTGCGCGTGGCTCGTCGTGGCTGGTCGACAATGGCCAGCTCTACGGGCCGACCGACGACGACGAGGTCTGGTCAGCTCTGGCGGACCTGATGCTGGCGCCGATTGGCGGCATGCAGATCGAGAAGGTCTTTATCGACAGCGGCTTCCGGCCTGACAAGCCGGAGCAGGGCAACGAGCACAAGGTCTACGAGTTCTGTCGGCGCTATAGCTGGCTCTGCTCGCCGACCAAGGGCCGAGCGGTGCAAAGTCCGCCCTACCGGGTCTCGAAGATCGAGGTGAAACCCGACGGGAAGAAGGCGCTCTATTCGATCGACCTCGTGACGCTATCCACCGACTTCTTCAAGTCGCTGGTGATCTCGCGGGTCCGCACCCCGATGGAGGTGGCGGGGGCGTTCTTCGTTCATGAGGACGTGTCGGAGGACTATTGCAAGCAGCTGACTTCGGAGGCCCGCGTGGTCGTCGAGGGCAAGCCGGTGTGGGTCAAACGCTCGCGCCACAACCACTTCCTTGATTGCGAGGCGCTCTGCGCAGCCATTGGCTACGCGCTGAACGTCCAGCGTATCCCCGAGGGCGTCGAGCGCCGGACGGCGGAGCTTCCGGCCGACCCCGGCGAGCCGTCCGAGGGTGATCCCCCGTCGCCGCCCCCACCTCCCCCCGGGGGCGGTGGCGCAGGTGGGTCTCGTAAACGCTTTGCCGGCATCGGCAGCAGACTGAACAGGTGACAGCATGTCGATCTTCTCGCGCGTCCGTGACGCTCTATCTGGCGGCTCCCTGCCTGCTCCGTCCGAGGGCGGCGGGCGTGTGGACCGTCCGGGCAGCCAATACATGCGCGGCGGCCGGGGCGTGACTTTTGCCGGATGGCGTCCGGCGCTGCGCGAGCAGCAGGACGACATTGCCGACGCTTGGGACGACGCAGCGGCTCGGGTCTCTGACCTGCTGCACAATAACGGCTGGCTCTCAGGCGCGGTCGATCAGGCTGTCGCCAACACGGTCGGCAACGGGCTGCGGCTCAAGTGCCTGCCGGAGAGCGAGACCTTCGGCATGTCCTCGGCCGAGGCATCCGATTGGGCGAAGATGGTCGAGCGGCGGTTCGAGCTCTGGGCGCGCAGCAAAGACGAGTGCGACATTCAAGGCCTGCGGACGTTTGGTCAGATGCAGTCGGCGGCTTTCCGGTCGTGGCTGGTGACCGGCGAAATCCTCGCGGAGCTGCCTTTCAAGCGCCACCCGTGGAACCGCTACGGCACGAAGGTGCGCTTGCTGCCTCCGCACCGCCTGTCGCGTAAGACGGAGAGCATGAAAAGGCTGATCAACGGGGTCTATACCAACCCCGACGGCATGCCCATCGGCTACCGGGCCATCCGCAAGGACCTGTTCAAGCACGACGTGGAATATGACGTGCGGGCGCGGGACCGGGCTGGGCGGCCGAAGGTGATCCATGTGTTCGAGGGACTGCCTGGCACGCATCGCGGTATCTCCCCGATGGCCCCTGCATTGCAGGTGGCACGGCAGTTCGACCAGCTGGCGGATGCAACGCTGATGGCGGCAATCGTTCAAACGCTCTTTGCGGTGACAATCACCTCGGACGAGCCGACCGAGCAGGTGCTCGCCGGGCTGCTGACACCACAGGAGCAGGCGCGAATGATGGCCGACGGGGTGACGCCGATGGAGGCTTACATGGACATGGTCGCGGGCTACTATGAAGGCGGCTCGCTCAATGTTGGGATCAATGGGCGGCTGTCGCACCTGTTCCCGGGGCAGGAGCTCAACTTCCACACTTCGAACCACCCCTCGTCGGATTACAAAGACTTCTCGAACCACCTGCTGCGCGAGCTGGCGCGGTGTCTCGGGCTGACCTACGAAAGCGCCACCGGCGACAACGTGGGCGCGACCTATTCCTCGCTACAAGCGGCAACGACGGAGATCTTCGCGATCACGAAGGCGCGGCGCGAGAACATCGTCGTCCCGTTCTGCCAGCCGATCTATGAAGCGTGGCTTGAGGAAGAAATCGCCAGCGGCGGCATCCCGTTCCCCGGTGGCTACGACGGCTTCATCGCCAACCGCACGGCAGCCTGTCGCGCCGAGTGGCGGGGGGCTCCAAGGCCCACAGCCGACGACCTCAAGAAGGCCAAGGCTCATGAGGTGTGGAAGCGGCTGGGCGTCATGTCGGACGCGATGATTTGCAACGACCTCGGTGCTGATGTGGACGATGTTTACCAGCAGCTCGCGCAAGAGAAGGCGATGCGCGCCGAGTACGGCATACCCGAGCCGCAGATGATGGGCGCGCAGGGCGGCGCTCCGGCGGCCGCTGAGGACGACCCAGAGGAGGCGGACGCCGATGGCGCTGACGATTGACGAGAACGACCCCTGCGCGGCCGCTGTGGCGCTGCGCGGGGCCTATGCGCAGCTCGTTGCCGGGCAAGCCTCGATGATCGTGACCTTCAAGGCCGGAGCCTCTGGCGTTGAGCGGTCGGTCACATTCCACAAAGCCCATCCCGACCGGCTTCTGATGCTGGTCCGCGAGTATGAGGCCCGGTGCGCGCAGTCGCAGGGGCGCAGGCCCACGCGCTTCGCGATTGGGACAGGAGGTGTCCGATGATCGACACAGAACAAACGCAGCAAGCGCCCGAGGGGCCCTCCCTGACGCAGATCGCGTCGCGGGTGCTCAACCGGCCGCTTCTGCTCCACCCGACCAAGGCGGAAATCGTCCTGCAGGTCCTTCAGGGGCGGCTCCCGATGGACGTGTCCACGGTCGAGGGGCTGCGGCCTGACGCGAACCGCTTTCTCGGCTCCGCGATAGGCGAGGACGGGCGGCGGCGGAAATACGCGGTCGCAAACGGGGTCGCGACGATCCCGATTGTCGGCTCGCTGGTCAACCGGGGCGCTTGGATCGGCGCTTATTCCGGGATGGTCTCTTATGAGGGCATCGCGGCGCAACTGCGCGACGCGGCGGCGGACCCAGAGGTCTCTGCGGTGGTGCTCGACATTGACAGCCCGGGCGGCGAGGCGACCGGCATGTTCACCGTCGCCGAGCAGGTCCGGGCGCTGGCGGCTCAAAAGCCGGTCACAGCCTTTGTCAACGACATGGCGGCTTCGGCCGCCTATGGCATCGCCAGCGCAGCGACGGAGATTGTCGTCTCCCCCACATCCATAGTGGGCTCCATCGGTGTCGTCCTCACGCACCTCGATCGCTCCGGCGAGCTTGAGCAGAAGGGCGTGAAAGCGACCCTCATCTACGCTGGTAGGCACAAAGTCGACGGCAACCCGTTTGGGCCGTTGTCTGACGCGGTGCAAGCTGACCTGCAAGGCGAGGTCATGCAGTTCTACGACCAGTTCGTCGGGCTGGTGGCGCGCGGTCGGGGCGGCATGGGCGAGGAGGCAATCCGCGCCACCGAGGCCCGTACCTTCATCGGGCAGGCTGCCATCGACCGTGGCCTTGCTGACCGCATCGCCACGCTGGACGCGGTCCTCGCCGAGTTTCAATCAACCACGGCCCTCGGGGCCAATACAGGAGAGGGATTTGCCATGAGCAAGATCACCCAAGCCGGAGCCCCGCAGGCTGACATCGCGGGCATCACTGAGGCGCAGATGGGCGCAGCGGTGGACGCAGCTCGCGTCGAGGGAAAGGACGAAGGGGCCACCGAGGCAACGGCTCGGATCAAGTCGATCCTGACCAGCGACGAGGCCAAAGGCCGAGAGGCGACGGCTATGTCGCTGGCGTTCGACACCGACCTGAGCCCCGACGCGGCGATCAAAGTTCTGGGCACCACGCCCAAGGGCAGCCCGCTTGGCTCCATCGAGCAGCGTCTCGCCGGAGCGGCCGAGTTCGGTGGCGACGATGCTTCCGGTGCCTTGGGCGCGACCGGTGAGAAAGTGGCAAGCGGCTGGACCGCAGCCGTCGCAAACGCAAACGCGCGGTTCGGCTAAGCCACCGCATCACAGGAGAATAGAACATGACAGTTCTGACCGAAGGCCGGCATCCCGGCGAGTTCCTCATGAGCGAGGCAAACCGCCAGCGCTCGCGGGACAATATCACCGTCGCAAGCGGCGCAGGCATCATCGCCCCCGGCACAGTGCTCGGCAAGGTGGCAGCCTCGGGCAAATATGTGGCGAGCGCGGCTGGCGCCACTGACGGCAGCGAGGCGGCGGTCGCCGTGGCCCTCTACGGCTGTGACGCCACGTCCGCCGAAGCGGCCATCGCGGCCATCGTGCGCGACGCAGAGGTGAACGGCTCCGTCCTCACCTACCATGCGGACCGCGACCAGCCTGCCGAGAAGGCAGCCGCAAACGCGGCCCTCGCGGCTGTGGGCATCATCGTCCGCTGATCGCGGCTCAGACCAAAGGAACAAACAAAATGTCGGTCCTCAACGTATTCAATCAGGACGCATTCAGCGTCATGCGTCTCACGGACGCGCTTCGTGAAATCAAGTATGTGCCGTCCCGCATCGGGCAGCTCGGCCTGTTCGCCACCACCAGCATCGACACGCTGGACATTGCCATCGAGAAAGACCGCGAGCAGAACCAGATCATTATCGGTTCGACCCCGCGCGGTGGCCCGGGCCAGACATTCGGCAAGAACGGCCGCTCGATGCGGACGCTGCGCGTGCCGCACTTCCAAGTGGACGATGCCATCATGGCCGATGAGGTCCAGCAGGTGCGCGCTTTTGGCTCCGAGGTTTCGGTCGAGCGCTTGCAGCAGAAGATCGCCAACCGTGCAGCCGAGGCCAGCCAGTTCTTCGCGCTGACTGAGGAGTTCCACCGCCTGAACATCATCAAGAGCGGCAAGCTCCTTGATGCAGACGACCAAGTGATGTTCGACTATTTCAACGAGTTTGGCGAAACGGCTCCGGCGGAAATCGACTTCGATTTGGACAATGCCAACCCGGCGGAGGGCGCGCTGCGCAAGAAGTGTGTGGGCGTGGTCCGGCAGACGGCGGCGATCCTCGACGGGCTGCCGTACACTGGCATTCACGCATTCTGCGGGGACAACTTCTTCGACGATCTGGTGTCGCATCCTGAGGTCCGCGAGACCTACAAGGGCTTTGCAGACGCTTCCACGCTGCGCTCGGCTTATGCCAGCGCCAACGGTCAGCAGAACACATTCGGTGTTTTCGAGTTCGGCGGCATCACGTTTGAGAATTATCGCGGCGGCGGCTCCATCGGCATCGACACCAACAAGTGTCATCTGTTTCCGTTGGGTGTCCCCGGCCTGTTCCGCACCGTCTACGCTCCGGCGGACTATATCGAGACGGTCAACACGCAGGGTCAGCGCCTCTACGGCAAGCAATACGAGATGCAGAACGGCAAGGGCGTGAACCTCGAGTTCCAGATGAACGCCCTCCAATACTGCACACGCCCGCGCGTGCTGATCCCGGGCAAGCGCACCTAATCGGTCGCGCTCCGAAAGGATAGAAAATGGCCTCTCCGTTTGACGATCTTGACGCGCTTATCTCGGGCGCGATTGGCGACGCATTCGGGGAGGTCGCAGTTCTGCGGCCTCGCCTGTCCTCGCAGTATGTGGAGCGGGCAGACGACCCGACCCGCCCGATTGCCACCGTGGCCGGAGTGTTTTCCGCCGGCACATCGGACGAGCAACTGAGGACAATGGGGACCGAGCTCACCGGCCGCACGCGGCTCGCCTCGCAGAGCGCGGAGTTCTGGCTCCCGGCGGAGCAGGTGCAGGCGCTCGTCGCGCGACCCGTCAAGGGCGACGCGCTGACCCTGACCGGGCGCGATGGTGCGCCGGTCTATTCGATTTCACAGGTCCAGCCGTCCGATATGGGCGATCTGAACCTGATCCTCGTCCGGGAGGACGCGACGACATGAGCCTGACCCGCCTCGCAATGCGCCTCGCGGCTGCGCGTGCCCTTCGCGGCCGCACGCTGGCGGGGGACCGCGTGTTCGATAGCGCGGTGGACCCCATCGACCAGACCATCGCCGAGCAGCGGCAGCCGCTGCTCGTCCTGACCACCGACGAGCACGAGCTCGAGGTCGAGGGGCGCGACATGCGGAGCGGCGCGCATCGCTGCGAGCTGGTGATCGAGCTTGCCATTGCCGCGAGGATCGAGGTCCCCGCCGATGATGGCCAAGGGGGGAAGATCACCATTTCCATCCCGCACACTGACGAGGGGATGGAGCTGACGCTGGACCTGATCGAGCATCAGGTGGTCTCGGCGCTGACGCGGGACGACAACCCGTGGAGCCGGGTGTGGATGAAGCTGGTCCCGCGCATCACACGGCAGATTTCGCGACGCGGGGCCTCCGCTGAAAACGGGGTGCGCTTCGCGGCGCGTCAACTGGTGCTGACCTGCGATTTGATTGACGCCCCTGTCGGCGGGGCGGTCCTGCCCCCCTTGGGGGCATGGGCTGAGTTCCTCGGACTGATGGAGGCGGACCCGGCAGTGGCCGGGCTGGCCAGCCTGATCCGTGCCGAGATAGAGGGCGAGCTCGTCGCTGAGTGGCGTCGCGCGGCTGAGGAGCTGGGCTTGCCGCTGGAAGTGGCTGACGCGCTTGGCATTGGCCCCGCGGGAGATTTGGCAAGCGACCCGGCTCCGTTGACCGGGGCCATCATTACCGGCGGTGCCGCACCCATCACAGTCACGGAGGACGACCCCGATGGCGGTGCGTGAATTGGTGGAGCTGGTCTCCCGGGTGGCTGAGCTTGAGCGACGCTTCGCCGGGGTGATGCGCCACGGCACGGTCGCCGAGGTGGACCCGGAGCGCCAGCGCGTGCGCTTGGATATGGGGCCAGCCCACGGGGGCGAAGGGCGGTTCCTGTCGCCTTGGGTGCCCTATGCTCAGTTCTCGGGCGCTCTGCGCGTCCACACCCCGCCGACCGTGGGCCAGCAGCTCACAGCCATGTCCCCGAGCGGGGACTTCCAGCAGGCGGTGGCCTTGCCCCTGACCCATCACACCGGCAACCCGAGCCCCTCAGTGGCCGGGGACGAGAACGTCGTGACCTATGGCAACGTGCGCATGACGCTGGCGGACGATCTGGTGCGGGTCGATGTGGGCGGCACGCTGTTCGAGCTGACCTCGGCGAAGGTCACGCTATCCACGGGCGGCAGCAGCATCGAAATGACCGACGCGGGTGTCACGATCAAGGGCGCGCGCATCGACCTCAACTGAACCCCACGAAGGAAAAGATATGCAGACCAAAGGCGAATATCGCGTAGGCATCAATTTCAACCCGTCCGGTGACGATCTGGTGGGCCAGATCAAGCGCAAGGCTGCGGACCTAATTGACCTGATGGAGAGCATCGATTGCACCCCGTCCTCCGATGCTGAGGCCGGTGAGAAGTATCGCCTCAGAGCGCTGGCTCAAACCGAAATTGAAAGCGCGGCGATGTGGGCGGTTAAGGCGGCAACCAAGCCCCCGCTTTCGCAGAAATAATGCCAGCGGTCGCGCGGATCGGAGACCCCTTCGCAACGGGACACGCTTGCGAGGGGTCGAGCACCATTGCCGGAGGCAGCGGAAACGTCTTTGCAAACGGCATCAGCGTTTCCCGGCGGGGTGATCCCTCGGCATCGCACACGCGCTTGGTGGGCAAGCTCTGCATCCCGCACACGGTCCCTATCACCGGGGGGAGCGGCAGCGTGTTCGTCAACGGAATTTCAATCGCCCGGGTCGGTGACGCCATCGACAAGGGTGCAATCACCGGCGGCTCGCCGGACGTTTTCGCAGGATGAAGGAGGGCAGCATGCCACGCTACGCGATCACCGAGAAGGCCGGACGCTTTGTCGCCGGAACCAACAATACAGGCGTGGGCACGGTGCTGACCCTGACCGAAAAGCAGGCCGAGCATGAGGTCCGCCTTGGAACGCTTGAGCCGCTGGACGGGCCGAGGCCTGAGCCGACCGAGCCGACCGAGGAGCCGAAGCAAGCCCCGGACGAGCTCAAGGCGCCGACCGAGCCGACCGATGGCGAGCCGGACAAGACCCCGAAGCAGGCGGCCCCCAAGGGCGCGAAGAAGTAACCGAAGGGCCGACCGATGGACCAGATTTACACAAGCCCATCGGTCGGTCTTGACGAGACGACCGGGGCCGTCCTGCAGGGATGGTCGCATGTGCTGCAATCCCTGCAAAACGTGTTCACGACGCGGTTCGGCTCCCGCGTCATGCGCGAGTTCTACGGCTCGTTCGTGCCTGAGCTGCTCGGGTCGAACATGAACAGCGCCGAGCTGACGCGCTTTCTGGCGGCAATCACGAGCTCAATCGAGCAGTGGGAGCCGCGTTTCCGGGTGACGCGCATCTTCTTTTCCGACCCTCGGCGCGACGGCTCGATCCGGCTGACGATCCAAGGGGCGTATCTGCCGCGCGCCATGTTCGGCGATCAATCGGTGGATGGCGGCCAGCGAACGGTCTTTGTGAATTACAACGCCGACGGAAGCCCCGTCGCGGTTTATGGGGGCGAGGTCTGATGCGGACTTTCAGGAAGCTCGACCTGTCTCAGGTCTCTATCCCGAACGCGGTGGAGGAGGTGGACTTCGAGCGGATCGTAAGGGAGATGCGCGACTTCGTGGTCGCGCGGTTCCCCGCTCTGGTGGGCGTGATTGACCTGCCGAGTGAGCCGACCCGCGCCTTGATCGAGGCCTACGCCTATCGAGAAATGATGGTCCGCCAGCGCGTCAACGACGCTGCCAAGGCGGGGATGCTGGCTTATGCAACGGGCACGGGGCTGGACAATCTGGCGGCCTTCTATGGCATCGAGCGCATGGCCGGTGAAACTGACGCCACGTTTCGCGCGCGCATCGGCCTTGCGCCCGAGGCGCTGGCGACTGGCGGCCCGGCGGGGGCGTATCGCTTC
Source organism: Pelagibaca sp. (assembly GCA_041725935.1). Taxonomy (GTDB): domain Bacteria; phylum Pseudomonadota; class Alphaproteobacteria; order Rhodobacterales; family Rhodobacteraceae; genus Marivita. Next base: position 113,056 of record JBGRQD010000012.1, on the reverse strand, counting down.
TTTGCGCTTTCGGTGGACCCTTCGCTCAAGGACGTGTCGGTCTTGAGCCCCGCCCCGGGGCAGGTGCTGGTCACGCTTTTGTCTGGCTCTGGGGACGGTTCTGTCGCGCCCGAGATTGTGTCCCGCGTGTTGACAGCCCTCGACGCTGAGGAGGTGCGACCGCTGACCGATGTGGTGTCTGTCCGACCTGCGCAGGTCTTGCGCTATCGCATCGATGCAAGGCTGTCCCTCTACCCGGGGCCTGACGCGGAACCGATCCGTCAAAACGCTCTGGCGGCCGCCAGCGCCTATGCCAAAGCGCGCCACATGCTCGGTCAGGACATTACGCTGTCAGGGCTGCATTCCGCGCTGCATCAGCAGGGCGTCCAGCGTGTAACAGTCACGACGCCTGCGGAGCTCCCGCTGGTCGTCTCCCCGCAGCAGGTCGCGTTCTGCGAAGCAATCAAGGTCACGGTCGATGGACGAGACGAATAGCCTGCTGCCCGACAACGCTGGCCCGGCCACGCGAGCCTTGGAGCTCAGCCGCTTTGCGGGGCTCGCGGACGAGGTGGCGCGCAGCAGCAACCCCGAGGCCATCGCGGTCGAGCGCCTGCCGTGGCTGGCATGGGGCCTCAGCGTCGACGCATGGTCAGACGCATGGCCCGAGGACGTCCGTCGCTCTGTGGCGCGTGGTGCGCTGCGCTATCATCAGGCCAAGGGCACGATCACCGGCCTGCGCAATGCGGCGCGCATCACCGGCGGACAGATCGTGCAGGTGGTCGATCCGCGCAGCCGAACATTCGCGGCACCATCGCTAACCGCTGACGAGCGTGAGGAGTTCCTGCTCAGATACCCTGAGCTGCGCGTGTTCAAGTTCCGGTCGGGCTCAGCAATCGGCTTCGGTCTTGCGCCCGGATACAATGCCTTCGCCTCGGACAGCGCGGCGGAGCCCGGGTCGCGGGCGCTGCGGTTTCCGGTCAACCTCGGCGCGGCGGCGCGCTATGGGGATCAGTCGTTTGTCGTGCGCGATGGGGTGGAGACGCCCCTGCGCACGGTGACGCGATACAGCGAGGTCTCAAGCAGCCTCGCGGTCGATTACGTCGAGGCTCGGGTGCCGGGTGCTGCGCGTGGTCTTTTCGCGGGTGCCCTGCGCGGCCGCCCCTACGCGGTGGCCCACGGGGCCGCGAGCCGCATCTATCGGGTTAGGGTCGCGCAACGGTACGAGGCCCGGGCGGACCGCATCGCCTTCACCACCGTGAAGCCCGGGCTGGACACGCTCGGATATGAGGCGCAGCCCGTGGCTCAACGTGGCCAGCGGCGGGGCACGCATGCCGGAGGCAGTTTCGCCTCGCGGGCATATAGCGTGCCGAGCGGGGCTGAGGCGCGGCTCTATTCCAGTTTGCGGCTGTTCGACCCCGCCCTGCCACTTGAGCGGCGGGGGCGGTCCACGCACCTCGGAGGGGCGCGGCTCGGGATGCCAGCCTACACCGCAGAAATCACTTTGCGGATGCGGGGCAAGCGCGTGCTCGCGACACAATCCCGCTTCGTGTTCGGGGCCTTTGTCGCGCGTGACCCCGCCCCCTTGGACGACGCCTTGCGGGCGCTGTCTTGGGCGCAGAGCGCGCGGGACCGGGTGCTGGTCTCCACGCGAACCGTCATACCAGCCCGAGCGGGCTCTCACCTTATCGCGGGCACTCTGCTCGCAGGAAGTTTGCAGGAGGCAATCTAATGCAGGAAAAGGTCATTTTCCGCGACCGTCAGGAAATTCAGGCCAAAGACCTGAACAATGCGCAAGCCTTCGCGGCGGACACGATCAAGGCCGTCGTGAACGATGGCTTGACCGACGAGCGGCGCTTCACAGGCTTCGGCGTGTCGTCGAGCAGCGCCACGGACATTACCGTCGAGGCCGGCCGCCTCTATTCCGAGGGCCAAGTCTACGCCCGCAAGGAAGCAACAGACTTCTCGCTGTTCACATATCTGCCCGTCGCCACGAAGCGCGTGCTGGCACTTGTCGTCTGGGGGCAGACCAATGAGGCAGCGGTCGAACCCCGGGACTTCCTGATCGACCTGACCACGGGCGCAACCGAGCCCCAAGCCGTGGCAATGGAGGAGCGCCAAGCCGTCCAGATCAACGTGGTCGCGGGCGTGGAGAGCGCCGACCCTGTCGCGCCTGCCGTGCCGGACAACACCGTGATCGTGGCGCTGATCGTGCTGGACACGACCGGCGTGTCTGACATTCAGTTCCAGTTCGGCAACCAACTGCCGAACACAAAGGACAATCAGCGCGATATTTCAGAGCTGCAAAGCTGGCGCAGCCGGATCGGTCCGCAGATCGAAGCGGTGCAGACCAACATCGCAGCGCTTGAGGAAAAGACCGACGGCAAGGTTGACCGGGTTCAATTCATCGAAGCGGTCGGCGACCTTGCCCGGCTGCGGGAGGCTGTCGGCCTGCCTGATGATTACAGCCTGTTCGGCTCGGACGCCTTCTTTGACGACGCCGAGACCGATGCCGCTGCTGCGGGCTATGATGCCCGCGTCGAGCAGGGCGCGCTGTTTCCGTTTGCCGCCAGCACTCAGGCCCCGCTCGCGCTGTTCAATCCGGTGGACGACCGGATCGTGCGCTCGGCGACCGATTGGGTGCTGCCGAAATACTCGGAGGAGGCGAAGATCACCGTCACCGGCTTCTCCGGCGACCTGTCGGTCTCGCAGTTCCTCGTCGGGTCCCACCCCTATCTCTGGTACGGCTGGAACCGGTGGCATTGGTATTATGGCTGGTATTGGGGCCGCAGCCGCTCTTGGTGGCGTTTGCATGGCTGGCGCTACTTCCGGCAGTATTCCGTCTCGAGCTGGCGTCGGTGGGCGTGGCGCTATCATGTGCCCTATCCCTACAACCCGGCGGCGGGTGTCACGGGCACCTTCAACGGCACAATCGTCGGTCAGACCTTCCTGACCCCAAGCGCGTTCTGGCTGACCAGCATTGATCTGTTCCTGACGCAGGTGGGGCCATCTGGCGACGTTCAGGTCCTGATCTGCGAGACCGAGTATGGCAAGCCGGTGCTGGAAAAGACGCTGGCCCGGGTGACGGTCAACCAGTCCGACCTCGTCCGCTATCCAAACGCAACCCGCGCAAGGGTCCCGGCGATCTGGCTGGACGCAGGCAAACGCTATGCGGTGATGATCGTTACCGAGGGCGCGCATCGCGTGGCGATGGCCTCCGGCAATGCCTATACGCAGGGCACGTTCTTCTACGGCAACGACGGCGACTTCTTCACCGGTGACATGACGCGGAACCTGATGTTCTCGGCGAACGGGGCGGTGTTCGAGCAGCCCCGCACCGAAATCGTCCTCGGCAACGTGTCGCTCGCGGGCGGGATCACCGACATTGCCATCGAGACCGAGGCGGTGGTGCCGGACGGCTGCTCTCTGTCGTATGAGGCGCAGGTGGCCGGGCGCTGGTATCCGTTCGAGACGGCTAACCTGCTGGCGACGCAGCCAGACATTCTGCCGCTGCGCGCTATCGTGCTTGGCACCCGCGATGCGGCCCCCGGCTTCCAGCTTGGGGCCGGACGGCTGCTGGCATCTCGGCCGAAGTCGACCGTCCAGCATGTCTCGACGCTCCGGTCCCTGCCGGGCGGCGCGACCACGTCGAGCGTCACGGTGACGTTCTTTGTGGCGGGATACGACGACGCGGCGCACACCTTCGCGGCTCGGCTGCTCAATGCAGACGACACGGAGCTGGCGCTCCCGTCGGCAATCGTTGCTGAGGTGGACGTGCCGGAGGGCACCGGAGACGACGAGGGCACGGGCATCACGCGCATCCGCGCCACCTTCGCCCTCGGGTCTGCGGTGTCGGAATACAAGATCGAATACTCGGGCACCCGGTCTACGGACGCGGAGCCGTTCCGGGTGATCGAGCGCACCGACGTGGCAGTCTAAAGGATCGACCGAATGGCAAAATCAGAAGCGATTGACCCGGGGGCTCAGTACGAGGTCCGGGTCGTTGAGAAACATCAGATCGGGCTGCTCAAATTGCGGCCCGGTCAGAAGGCAACCCTGCTCGGGGCTGCCGTTGTAGAGGCAGGGCCGAAGGTGGCGGTCCTTTCAAAGATCGGAGCATGACATGGCGCGCAGGTTCGAGACCAATTATCGGATGAAGGACGGGACCACCCCGCTCGGGGAGACCTTTTTCAACCCGGTCTTTCGGGATCTTGACCTGCGCATCCATGCGCAAGAGGAGATCGAAAAAGACTGGCTGCAAGCCGTTGCCGAGCTCAACCGTTTTGGCTTGCGCCGGATCGACGAGTTCCTCGCCCCTGCGGTGCAGCAGATCAGCGATGTGGCTGAAATCGGCTTCCTGACCGCCACCATTGCCGACGATGGCCCCCTCTCTATAGAGCTCGGCGAAACGACCCTGCTCGTGGACGAGACGGTGCGCCAGCTGTTCCGGCCGGGGCCTTTCCTCGCGGTGCAGTTTGATACGGACCCGGAGCTCTACGCTGTCGCCCGGACCTTGGAGTATGTCCGCGAGACGGGCGCACTGGCGATTGACATTGTGTCCCGCTCGCCAGCGCTGCAAGCGGCCTCTGGCCCCTTGTCCGGGGTGCATCTTTCGGTTCTTCCCGGGGGATATGACGCGATCCGCTTGCTGATCGACGAGGCGTCCTCTCAACGTCAGGCTGCGCAGGACGCCCGCGATGCGGCGACGGCTGAGCGCCAAGCGGCGGATGCTGCCAAGTCCGGCGCCGAGGCGGCACGCGACACGGCACTTGCACACCGCAATGACGCGCAGGTCGCTCGTAACACCGCCAGCTCGGAGGCGAACCGCGCCAAAACCGAGGCGGACCGGGCCAAGGCTCAGGCTGACCTCTCGGCCCAGCAGGTGGCGCTTGCAGCCGAGCAGGCCGCCCTCGCCACGTCCAATGGGCAAGCGCAGGTGCAGCTCGCAGCAGAGCAGGCGGCCCTCGCAACCAGCAATGGCGAAGCGCAGGTCACTCTCGCGCAGCAGCAGGCCGAGGCCGCAGCTCTCAGCGCGGTGCAGGCGGCGACCTCGTCGGGCATCCCTACGGCTGAGCCGGGAGACGAAGAAAAATCGCTTGTCCTCAACGCCAATCTTGAGGCGGTCTGGAAGTCGCCCAACGTCATCAGCGGCCTCTTTCAGCTTAAGAACGGCGTGTCGCTGGAAGCCCTGACCTTGACCCCGGTGGACGGGGTGGTCACGCTCGACTTCAATGCGAGCAATGTGTTCCGGCTGGTGGTCAATTCAGACATCACGATCAATGTCACCAACTTCACGGGGCGCGGCCGCAGCGCGATCATGATGCTGGAATATGACAGCGGCAGCGTGGATTGGTCGGACCAGATCACATTCCCTGAAGGCCCGCCGATTTTCAACGATCTGGCGGTGGTGCAGATGGTTGCCACGCCCTTCGCGCGCACAAGCCTTGCGGCTGAGGGGCAGGAGCTTTTTGACAGCCCGGGGGTGTCCACGTTTTCGGTGCCGCTCGGCGTCACGGAGCTTTCGGCTGTAGCGGTCGGTGGCGGCGGCGGTGGCCGAGGGACGACCAGCGGCGGCGGTGGCGGCGAAGGTGGAGACCTTCGCTGGGCAGCGTCCATCCCGGTCACACCCGGCGAGACCTTGGTGGTCGCGGTCGGCGAAGGTGGTCAGGGCGGAAGCTCCGTGACTGCTGGCGGCGAGACGCGCATCTTCCGGCCGGACGGGACGGTCTTGCTATCTGCCAGCGGTGGCGGCGCGGGCAGCACGAGCTCCAATTTGCCGGGCGCGCGAAACGGCACCAGCACTCCAATTGATTTGGCTGCGGGCATCGGCGGCGGGAATGGTGGCACCATCATCCCTACCGGTTCCACTGCCCTGACGGGTGGCGGCGGCGGCGCGGGTGGTTACTCGGGCGAAGGCGGTATCGGTGGTGGGGGCGGCGAGACGGTCCCCGGTGGCGACGGTCAAGGCGGTGCGGGCGGCGGCGGCGGGGCTTCGGGCTCCAACACCTTGGGCCGAGGTGGCGGCGGCGGTGGTGTGGGCCTCTTTGGTGAGGGCGCATCCGGCCTTGGCGGCTTGGGCCAATCTGGCAACCCCGGCGGCTTAGGCGGCGGTAGCGGCTCCGGCGGCACGGATGGTGCACAAGGCGGGGGCGACACGCTTGGATATGGCGGTTTGTATGGCGGCGGCGGTGGCGGCGCTGACCAAACCTTGACAGCCGGGACCCACGGTAACGGTGGCACGGGTGCGGTTCGTATCGTGTGGGGCGTCAATCGTCAGTATCCAGAACCGGCGCTCGTCGCGGATGTGCCGTCCACTCAACTGCGGCCTCGGTTGCTCGCGTTCCCGATCTTGGAGGCATAATCCATGAGCTTTCTTCCCGTGGTCCCTCTGCGCCCTCCGCAGGGGGAGGTGATTTACGACGTGGCAGGGGAGCACCTGTTTGTCCCTCCCCGACGCGTGCGATCGGTCTCAGCCGTGGCTGTCGGCGCAGGCAATGTGGATGGCGGTCCCGATCTGACTGCTTCTGGCAACAGCCACTTCAACAGCGAAGTCGTGGGCTTCGGTAGCGTCGGTCGCGACGGTGGCGGCTTTGTTGGCATGTTCGGCGGCTCCGGCGGATATGGAGGCGCGGACCGGAATGCCAGCGGCGTGGCTGTAGCCGGTGGCGGCGGCGGCGGTGCCGGTGGTTACTCGGGTGACGGCGGCGCTGGTGGTGGGGGCAGCGCCACCACAAGCGGCTCAAGCTACAGAAGCGGAGGCGGCGGCGGCGGGGTCGGGATGTTCGGCCAAGGTTCTTCTGGCATCGGCGGCATTGCCTCGGGCAATGCCCCGTTTGGCGGCGGCGGCGGCGGCGGTGAGGGCGGCACGAACACCACGACCCGGACCACCGGCCTTCAAGGGCAAGGAGGGTCCAGTGGCACACCCGAGGTCCCTGCGAGAACAGGCACGCCCGGCCTTTATGGTGGCGGCTCTGGCGGCTCTGGCTTTCCCGGCGATGGCCGAGGCGGTGGCGGTCTTGGCTGGTCTAACGACATAACGGTCCTCCCCGGCGTGATTTACCCGGTCAAGGTCGGCGGCAATGGCGCGGTCCGGCTTGTTTGGCCCGGCCGCAAGAGACAATTCCCGAGCCTCAATGTCGGGCCCTCAGAATAGGAAAGTTCAGGATGCTGCTCGCAAAGATCAACGGGCGTGAAATCACGCAATATCCCTACTTCCTGAGCCAGCTTCGGCAGGATCACCCGACCCTCAGCATTTCGGACGAGCCCTCACGAGAGACGCTGGCGCGGCGGAATGCTGCGCCGGTTCAGCTTACCGAGCGCCCGAGCTTTGATCCGCTGACGCAGGCCTGCCATGAGGTGCTGCCCGAGTGGATCGGGGACGATCTGGTCCAGCGATGGAAGGTCACGGACCTCGACCCGGCGCAGGTCGCTGAGCTGCTGGAAGCCCGAAAGGCTGAAATGCGTGAGGCTGTCCGGGCGCAGCGGTGGCAGGTAGAGACGAGCGGCGTCAACATCGGTGGCGTGATCGTCCAGAGCGGGGAGACGTCTCAGGCCAAAATCCAAGGGGCGAACCTGCTCTTTGAATTGGACCCAAGCCTCGCCGCTGTCGATTGGGAGGCACAGCCGGGTGTCTGGACCAGCGTTGACCGGGACACGGTGCGCATGATGGGCGTCCGGATCGGGCGGCATGTGCAAGCCTGTTTCTCGCACGCTCGCGCGTTGCATGATGCAATCGGCGCAGCGCCAGACCACGCGGCGCTGGACGCAATCAACATTTACCAAGGATGGCCGGAGGACACCTGATGGCGAGCGAGATTTTATCCAAGCGGCACACCGTCGAGGCGACTGAGGTTTCCTTGGTACGAGTGACCGAAATCGTGGCCGATGGCTCCGGCTTTGTCCGGGCTGTGCGGGTCTACGGAGCGCCGGATGGCGCGGACGGCCCCCCGGTGTTTGAGCTCCTGCTGCGCGGCGCGGATCGCGCCGCTATCGAGCTGAAAACACCGGAGCTGACGTTCTGACCTAAGCGTCCTCCGCATTGGCTGGACTTGCGCCCGTCACGGTTTCCGTGGCGGTTTTTTTAACCCTATCTCCTCGGAGGACCCTCAAATGAGTGAACCCACCTTTGGGCTGTCGATCCAGCGTATCGACAATGAGCCCCGGCCCCCGGTCGCAAGCGATATGTCGGTCGTCGGCATCATCGGGACAGCCGCAGACGCGGACGCCTCCGCGTTCCCGCTGAACACTCCCGTTTTCCTGTATTCGGACGACGCGGCGAAGCTGACTGCCCTCGGCGCGGCTGGCACGCTGCGCGACGCGATCACGCTGCTCAATAGCCAGCTCGGCGCGTTCCAAGTGGCGGCCAAGGTCGTGGTTGTGCGCGTCGCCGATGGCGAGGGCGCGCAGGCCATCGACGAGACCATCTCGAACGTGGTCGGCGATGGTATCTCCACCGGCCTGAGCGCGTTCCTGAACGCTGGCGCTGAGCTGGGCGTGATCCCGCGCCTGCTGTGTGCACCGGGCTTTACCAGCCAGCGCACCGCACCGGACGCCAACCCGGTCTGCGCGGCGCTCCCGGCGATCTGCGAGAAGCTGCTGGCTCACGCGGTCGTCGATGGCCCCGCCACCACTCCGCAGGACGCGCTCGACTGGCGCGAGACCCTGTCTCATTACCGCCTGATCCCGGTGGACCCTGCGGTGCGCGTGCTCTCGGGCACCGAAACGGTTGTGCAGCCGCTTTCCCCGGCGGTCATTGGTGTGGGCGTGCGACGCGACCATGAGTTCCAAGGCCGCCCCTTCCATAGCTGGGCGAACCAGCCGGTTCAGGGCATCGTCGGTCCCTCGCGCCCGATCAACTTCTCGCTCACTGACGGAGCCACCGAGGGCCAGACCTTGCTCGCGGCGAATATCGGCGTGCTGCTGCGCGGCGAGATGGGCGTCGAGAGTTCCATCGGTCAGGGCGGCTTCATCTTCGTCGGCACCGACAACGCAGGCGAGGACGACCTCTGGCGGTTCTACAACGTGACGCGGGGCCGGGATTACATCCATCTGATGCTGCTGCGCACGCTGCGGTTCTACCTCGGCCGCTTCAACATCACCGGGCAGACCATCCAAGCGGTCCTGAACACGATGGAAACGGCGCTGCGCGACCTCAAGGCCGATGGCGACATTCTCGGCTTCGAGGTCAAGTTCCTGCCTGCGCAGAACAGCCCCGAGGAGCTCCGTCAGGGTCGCTTCACGGTCAACTTCGCGGCCGAGGAGGCTCCGGTCCTGCGCTATCTCGGCATCCAGTCCGCGCGCTATCGCCCGGCGCTGGACGCCATGCTCGACGAGCTGCTCTCGCAGGTCGGCACGATCACCGGCTAACCGCCAGCCACACAAGGAGACGCTCGCATGAGCAATATCTATCTGATGGAGGCCGCGAACCTGTTTTGCGGCGACGACGACCCCACCGGGTCCAAGCACTTGACCCTGAGCGAGCTGCAGCTCCCGAATTTGCAGGAGAGCTTTCAGGACTATCAGCCCGGCGGCTCGCGCGTCGGGATCGAGGTCGCTGTCGGCATCCAGAAGCTCGAGGCCAGCTTCAAGCTCGCAGGCTGGGACCCCGACCTGCTGGCGCAGTTCGGTCTCGGGGCCACCGCCCGCAAGAAGTTCACAGCCTACGGCGTGATCCGCAACAAGCGCAGCGGTGAAGCGATCGAGGCCAAGGCGGTGCTTGAGGGCCGCCTCGGCTCGGCCAGCCCCGAGGCGTTCACGCGCGGCGAGGTGCAGGGCTTCGACTATTCGATCTCGGAAATCATGCACTACGAGCTGTTTTTCGAGGGCGCGGAGAAGCTCTATTGGGACTTCTTCACGTCTGACTGGCGCGTCAATGGCGTGTCCCAAAACGCGGATGAGCGGTCTATCCTGCGCATCCCCGGCGGCCTGTGAGGTGAACCATGACTGCCCCCAAAACTAAAACACTTCGGCTGCAATACCCTGTCACGGTGGAGGGCCGCGAGGTTTCCTCGGTCACGATCACCCGCCCCAAGGTCAAGGACCTCAAGGCGATGGACGCGGCGCTGGATGGCATCAAAGACAAGCTCGATCAGGGCATCATCATGGTGTCGGTCCTGACCGGGCTGTCGCACGACACGGTGGAGGATCTGGACGCTGAGGACTTCACTAAGCTCTCGGAGGAGGTGGCGGGTTTTTTCCCGCAGGCCAAGGCCCCCGGCAATGGCGCTCCGTTGTTGCCGAGACTGCCCATTGGCTCAACACCCCCATCACAGCCTTCGACGACATGACATGGTCAGAGGTCGTCCTCTGGCACAATGAAGCCCGGCGATTGGCTGGGGCAAAGCGCAGGTGACACATGGCAACGCTCACGTCGCAGCTGATCATTTCCCTGATCGACCGGGTCTCTGCTCCGGCTCGCGCTGCGGCGGGGGCGCTTGGCGGCATCACCCGCACAATCGGTGAGGCAAACCGCCTTCCGGTAGCCTTCTCGGACCGGCTGGACGGGGCGCTGGCGAGCAATCGTCGCTCGCTGGACAGCGCCCGGGCGGGCGTGGTGGACGCGGTGGGCAGCTTCTACGCATTGCGCGAGGCTATCGGCGGCCCGGTCATGGCGGCGGCCGAGTTCGAAAGTGCGATGGCTGACGTGCGCAAGGTGGTGGACTTCCCCACCCCTGAGGCGTTCGACGCCTTCCGTTCGGACCTGATGGCCCTCTCCCGTGAAATCCCGACGGCCGTGAACGGTCTGGCGGAAATCGCGGCGGCGGCTGGTCAGGCGGGCATTGCCGGTGACGACCTGATCCGGTTCACGGAGGCGGCGTCCAAGATCGGTGTCGCGTTCGACATTGGCGCGGATCAGGCCGGCGGTTCGATGGCGAACCTCATGACCGCCCTCGGGCTGACCATCGACGAGACGGTGCTCCTCGCTGACGCGATGAACCATCTGTCGAACAATCAGGCATCAAGCGCGGCCGAGATTTTGGACGTGGTGCAGCGCGTCGGTGCGCAAGCCACTATGTTTGGCTTCACGGCTGAACAGACGGCCGCCTTCGCGTCGGCGATGGTAGCGGCGGGCGCGCAGTCCGATGTGGCGGCGACGTCCTTCCGGAACATGGGCGCGGCGCTCACGAAGGGCGAGGCGGCAACGAAGTCGCAGCGCACGGCGTTCTCCGCCCTCGGGCTTGAGGCCACCGAGGTCGCTCGCCGCATGCAGGAGGACGCAGTCGGAACCACGACCGACGTGCTGCGCCGGATCGCTCAGCTCCCTGCCGAACAGCAGGCGGCTATCTCGTCGCAGATCTTTGGGAGCGAAGCCCGGGCTCTTGGCCCTTTGCTCACGAACCTCGATCTGGTCGACGAGACGCTCGGCATGATCGCGGACCGGTCGCAATATGCGGGCTCGGCTTTCAAGGAATTCATGGCGCGGAACGACACGTTCCTCGCCAATATGCAGCGCTTCAAGAACGTGCTGACTGCGCTGGCTATTGCCGTCGGTGACGCGCTGCTTCCGGCCATTTCCGGGCTGGCGGATGCGCTGACGCCAATGATCACCCGGCTGACGGAGCTGGTCGCTGCCTATCCTCAGGTCACGACGGCTGTGGTCGGGGCGGCGGCCGCCTTTGTTGCATTCGGAGGAGCGATGGCTGGCCTGCGCTTTGCCGGGCTGCTCGGCGCGAACGGGGCGTTGTCGTTGATCGCTGGCGGCCTGCGGGGCATCAGCCTTGTCGCGCGTGCCGGTCCCCTGCTTGCGGTGGGGGCGGCGTTGTCGTTCCTGCGCCAGAATTGGGACGGCATCACGCTCGGCGTCCAGTCGTTCCGCGACGCCTTTGCCGCCGGGATGGGCGAGGCCGGTCCCGTGATCCAGTCGGTCTCGGACGCGGCTCGCGACTTGTTCGGGTGGTTTGAGGCTATCACCGGGCCGATCGATCCGGCGCTGTGGCAGGGGTGGGGCGCGGCTGCGGGTTCGGCTGCGGCCGATGTGGTCTCGGCCTTGTCCCGAGCGGCTGCGGGAGCGGTTGAGTTCGGGCGCGAGCTTGTGCTCGACCCGGCTGCGGCGGCGTTGCGCGCAGTTCAGGGCGGTCGCGCCATCGCGCAGGGCGTTCTCGACGGGCTCAGTGACGGCTGGACGCTTGTATCCAGCTGGATTGGCGGCCTCGATCTGAACCTCAGCAGTCTGGCGAACAGCGCAGGCGCGTCGCTCGGCTCCTTGGGTGCTGACGTGGCGAACGCGGCGATTGCAGCGCTCAGCTCGGGGTGGGCTTCAATCACGTCCTATGCTGGCGAATTGGATTGGGCCAGTGTCGGCGCAGACGTCGTAAGTGGGGTGCTATCCGTTTGGAGCGGCGTTGGTGAGCTGGCGATTGCGTCAATCAGCGGATACTGGACGACGGTCTCCACCTTCGTCAGTGGGCTGGACATCGACTGGTCGCAGGTCGCGGCGAACATTATCCTGGGCGTTCCCGCTATAGCCTACGGCCTCGGCTCCGCATTGGTGCAGGCAATGGCTGGCGCCTATAGTGCGGTCCACGATTGGGCGTCCACGGTCTCGATTGATTGGGGTGCGGTGGGCCAGTCCATCGGCTCGGGCGTCGGCCGCTTGGTCGGCGCGGTGGGTGGCTTCCTCTACGAGACGTTCACCGAGATATGGTCCGGCGTGGCAAGCTGGCTTGCCAGCGATGGACCGGGCGTGGATTGGGGCGGAGCGGCAAGCGCTCTCGTCGGTGCGATCTTCGATGGCATCGGCGCGGCTTGGGGGGCTTACTCTGACTTCACTTTGGGCCTTCTGCGCGGCCTGTTCGGGGAGATACCGGACGAGGTGTTCGAGGCGGGGGTCAACCTGATCCAAAGCCTGAAGGACGGGGCTGTCCAGCAGCTCGAAGATTTCCTGAGCTGGGTCTCGGGCATCCCCGGGCAAATCATCGCGGCAATCGGCAGGATCGACCTGTCGAGCATGATTGATTGGCCCTCTCCCCCGGCGTGGTGGAACCGGCTGACCGGTGCCGGCGACGAGCCCGAGGCTCCTGACGTCGATGGCCAGCGAGCCAAGGGCGGACCTATCAGCCGGGGCGGGTCATACCTCGTCGGCGAGGAAGGTCCTGAGCTGATCACCGCGACGCGCAACGGCTACGTTCACCCGAGCGGTGAGGGGCCGATGGCTCCCCCGGCGGGGGCTGCGTCCGCGCCTCCATCAATCACGGTGGCGGTGGGCGATATTGTCGTGTCCCCGACCATCCACACCACGGAGCGTGTCGATCCTGCGCAGCTTTCGCAGGAGGTCGGGCAACAAATGCGCGAGCAGGTCCGGGAGGTCTTCCGGGGCGTGTTCGCTGATACAGGCATGAGGATGGCGTGATGCTGATGATGCTAGGGCCGGTTCGGTTCGAGGTCGTCCCGTTCAACGCGGGAAGCTACGATCACAGCCACGCAGCCGGGTTCGCTGAAAAGCCGGTACTCGGAGCCCGTCCCCCGCTTGAGTTCGTGGGGGACGGGGCCGAGAGCTGGACCATCAAGGCGAAGCTCTTTCCCGAGAAGTTCGGGGGGCTGGACGAGCTCGGGGCGCTCTACAGCGCCCGGGCATCCGGCGAGCCTCAGTATCTGATGCGCGGCGACGGTGCCGTGATGGGGTGGGTGGTGATCCGGAGCGTCACCGAGCGATCGACCTATCTGGACGCGGGCGGCGTCGGCCGGGTCATTGAGGTGGACATTGCGGTCTCGCGCAGCTCCACACCCAAGCCCGCCAGCTTTTTTGGGCTGATGGCGCGCGTGTTTTTGCAGGGGTTCACATGACAGACACGGCAGAGAGCGTGACGGTCGAGGGCGATGGCCTCACGGTCTCGCTGATCGTTTGGCGACGGTTCCGGCAGCCTATGCCGGGGCTTGTCGAACAGATTTACAGGCTCAACCCGGGGCTTGCGGAGCTCGGCGAGACGTTGCCGGTGGGCACGACTTTCCGACTGCCTATCCCGCCCCCTGAGCAAGAACAGGTCTTGGAGCCGATCCGGCTCTGGTAGCATCGGAGCGGACCATGCGCGCAGCCTTCAATGTCACGGTCGCCGGGACGAACATCACGACGGCTTTGCTGCCTGTCCTGCTAAGCCTGCGGGTCTCGGACAAGGTGGGCACCCATACGGACAGCGCTGATCTTGAGATTGACGACACCGAGGCGCGCATCGTGCTGCCCCGCAAGGGGGCGAAGGTCTCGATCAGCCTTGGCTGGCAAAGCGAGGGCATGCGCGAGGTCTTTCGCGGCACGGTGGACGAGGTGAAATCCTCGGGCAATCGCAGCTCAGGCCGGCGGTTGCGGATCACCGCGAAGGGCATGGACACCACCGGACCGGCCAAGGAGGGTCAGCAGCGCCATTGGGACGAGGCCACGGTGGAGGCGATCCTGCGCGACGCAGCCGAGTTCGCCGGGGTGCCGAACGTCCAGATTGACCCGGCGCTGCGCGGCCTGTCCCGCACCTATTTCGAGATGCGCGACGAGAGCTTCGCCGCGATGGGCGAGCGGCTGGCGCGCGAGATTGGGGCAAACTTTCGGATCATGGACGACACGGTCGTGCTGTCCAAGCGAAACGCGGATTACGAGACCGCGGTCCGAGCGGCGTGTGGCGAGAACCTGCATAGCTGGGACATTGCCCCTCAGCTCGGGAGGCCGCAGTTCAGCGGCGTCCGGGCACGTTGGTATGACGTGGCGAACACCGGGTGGCAGATCGTGGAGCGCGCCACCGGGCTCGACGTCCGTGCCATCCACTCCGGCCGCCTCTCGCTGCCGGGGCCGACTGAGGCCACGCAGCAGACAGACAGCGATGCGGCTACCGCCGAGCGCGACGCGGGCGAAGGCTCCGTCGTGATCGAGGGCAACACCGCAGCGATCCCAGATGGCCTGTGCATCGTGTCGGGCACCCGACCGGGCGTGGACGGGGCTTACCGGATCGAGGCCGTGACCCACACGCTCAACCGGGGTGGCGGGTTCGTCACTTCACTGGACCTCAAGCAGCCCGGCGGAGGCGCAGGAACGGACGCCCGGGAGACCGCAACGCAGCCCGTGGCCCCTGCCGCGACCAGCACACCACCAACATTCGACCCGGACGTGACCGGGCCTCAGTAAGCGAACAGGACAACTTTATGGAGCAGGATTGGGTCTCGGACATTCCTACCGTGATTTACTTCATCATTGGGCTCGGAGGGGTCGCAGGCGCGATCCTTGCCATCATTAAGCTCTGGCAGACCATCCGGCCACGTCCGGACACCACGGAGCGCGACATTGAAACCATCCGCGACGACGTGCACGACATTCGCGGCCGGGTTGCTGCTCTCGAAATCGAGGTAGCCAAGATCGACCAGCCTGCAATCGTCAAGCGGTTCGATGGCCTCGAGGGCAAGATCGACCGCCTGATCGAATTCATGCTGGACCGTTTTTCTGAAGGTCCGCCCGAGCGCCGTCGCTGAGAGCGCCGGAGCGGGCCTAAAACGACCCGCCAAGCTCTCGGCGAGCCACAATCCTTAACCAACCCCAACAAGAGCCCCACCGCGCCCCACGGGTGCTGTGCGGCGCATGGAGACACGCATGACCCCCTATGCAATCGCAGTTTCTTACCTCGGCACCATCGAGGCACCCGGTCCCGAGAACAATCCGGTGATCGTCGAAATGTATTCCACGGTCGGTCACGATTGGGTGGAGCATGACAGCGTCGCATGGTGCGCGGCCTTCGTGGGCCATTGCCTTGAGCGCGCAGGGCTGCGCTCCACCCGCAAGCTCAACGCCCGGTCCTATATGGATTGGGGCGTGCCGGTCGATCTGGCGGACGCACGCGAGGGCGACATTGTCGTCTTCACCCGTGGCAACCCGAACGGTTGGCAGGGCCATGTCGGGTTCTACAAGGGGGTGTCTGGCAATTCGATTGAAGTGCTCGGCGGCAATCAGGCAGACGCGGTCAACGTGCGTCGCTATTCCAAGTCGCGTCTGCTCGGCGTCCGTCGCGCGGGCAATGTGGCCCCCTCAGCGCCCTTGACCGTGCTTGAGGTCCAGAAGCGCCTGCGGACACTTGGGTATCATGAGGTCGGTGTCGCCGACGGCATCATGGGCTCCCGCACGCGGGGGGCGATCTTGGCGTTCCGGGACGACAACGACTTGCCGCGCGTGCCGGTGATCGACGTGGCGCTGGCGGAGGCTCTCGATCATGCCATCGCGCGTGAGGTGTCGCCAGCCCGGGAAACGGGCAAGCCTGAGCACAGCCGCATCGTGAACGCGGCGAACGCGCAGATCGGCCTTGGGGTCTTCGGAGCCGTTGGCACTGTCGGGTCGCAGCTCGCGCCGGTAGTGGCCGAGCTTGAGCAGGCGCGCGACACGGTGCAGCGTGCTCTCGCGGCCGTGGGGCTGGACGGCTGGCTGGCGACGGTCAGCCCATGGCTCGGAGCGGTGATGTTCGTGGGCGTCGTGGTCTACGCCTTCAAGGCCCGCAGTGCCCGGATCGAAGACCACCAGACCGGGCGGACGATGTGATGGCGCTGTTCGGGCGGGCGGGCCGCTGGCTCGCCTTTGCCGGGGCGATAGTGGCGGCGGTCGCCGCTGCGGCGCTGGTCTTGATCCAGCGCGGCCGCCGTGACGCAGAGGCCGAGCTCGCGGTTCGCAAGGCTGATGCCCGGGTGCGAGCCATCCAGACCGAAAAGGAGATCAGGCGCGATGTGGAGAGTTTGGATCGCTCTGAGCTTGGCGCTCGCGCTGACCGCTGGATGCGCGATTGACCCCGGGCAATATCGAGAAACCTGCGATTGGGCGGAGCCTATCCGCCCCTCGCGCGCCGACGTGCTGACTGAGGGCACGCTGGCGCAGATCGTCATTCATAACGAAATCGGGGAGCGCCTATGCGGCTGGAGCCCATGAGCAAGAGCGCCCCTGACGCCCGGGCGCTGAGCTGGTGTCGTCCGGTGGGCGGCATCGACTTCGAGACCACTGAGCCCGTCCATTGGGAGATAGGTCGACAAGGGTCAGGGGTCTGGATGCCCACCGTCCCCCCGGAGTTCCGCTTCCAAGCCTCGATCCCGCGCCCTCTGCAGTGGCTGTGGTCTCCGCTGGACCGACGATACCTGCGCGCAGCCTGCCTGCATGACTACGCAGTGCACGTGCTGCGATGGGACCGAGTGTCTGCGGCCGCCCCGTTCGCGACCTCTCTGCAGGAGGACGGAGTTCATCGGTGGCAGGCGCTCGCCTTCACCGTCGCGGTGATCGCGAATAAGTGGCAGCAGCAGCACTGGGGGCAGGATTCGGGCTAAGGGCTGTAGACGGCAATCGTCTCGCCGGGTTCGTGCTTGATGCCTGGGGCCTTCCTGCGTCGAGTCAGTCCGAGACGATCAGCGTTACGATTTACGAACTGATCTAGGCGAACATTCCGCTTGTGGGTGGTTGTCAAGTGTTGCGCGATAAGTCGGGTTTTTCCCTAGCATCAGCGCGATGCAGTATGCGGCTATGGGATTGACCGGGACGTCGCCTTGCTCCCATCGGCGAATGGTCCGCTCTCCGTTGCGGCCCATACTCCAAACCTCTGCAAGCTGGCGTTGAGAAAGGCCCAGATTGCTCCGGGCCTGCTTGAAGTCCGCGGCAGTCATCACAGAAACAGCTTCACGACCGCGACAATCGCCAATGTCGCGGTAGATGCTACGATTGCAACATACCACTGGTTTTCTTTGTTGATCTTGGCGGTTTCGGCAACCAACTTGGCAATTTCCGCCCGAACCTTGTCGTCTGCGATTGTTTGCTGGTCTTGTGTCATATCGTTTTTCCTTTCGTGGCGGGCTTCACTGCCCATGCTTCGAATATAGGACAATATGTCCGGTCACGCAAGGACTTATCAAACTGTTTTTGACAATCTGCCGCGCTGCCCGCCAAAAACCTAAATACCTCTGAGTCCAGCGGGTTACTGAAGAAACCAAATCCGTTCACAGCCAAAGCAACGCAACAGCCACATAGCCTACATTGGTTAAGCTGCGTGGCCCTGATGCGGGTGGGGCATGCGTCACTTGGGTAAATATCCTCGGTCCTTGAGCCAATCCATCAGAATAATTGTGACCAGCGACGATAGCGAACGGTTATCGTCCTTCGCGGCCCTCTCCAATGCACTCTTTATTTCAGCGTCGATGCGGAATCCAATCGGTGCGCCTTTTGCCATTACAACATTCTCCAACATTTTCGTTGTTATTTGTTGTGTAATGTAGTAGCACATTAACAGGCCGGATGGAAGTGCAAGTTCCACCCCGGCCCTAACCAAAACACGATCCGCAAAGGAGATCGCACAATGGCTGTGGCCAAACCTATCACTGCACCCCGCCCTCAGAAAGGGCTTACCCGCCGTAGTTTGCTTGCGGCTATGCCCCTTGCAGGCATGGCTGTTGCTGCCCCTGTGGTGGCAGACGTAACGGCGCAAACCAAGCGGGAGCGCATCCAGCGCCATGCAGAAGCCCTGTTTGACCTGATCCGGTCTGAGTTCCCCGATGAAGCAACCGCAATAGCCGTCACGATCAACTCCAACTGGGGGCCGATAAGCAGCACGGGCGCAGTGAATGTCGAGGCGCGGGCATTGGGCCTTGCTTGGCGGGAAGATGATCACCTCAAGTCCGGTGGTCATTGGATTGAAAAAAGCATGGGTCACTGGTCGCCCGTCGTTGGCCGGTTCTGAGGGAGGGTAAGCACATGAACATTCAAACGATGATGCCGAACCAAGGCCCAATCACCATGTCCAGCCGCGAGATTGCGGAACTGCTGGAGGTGCGGCACGACAACGTCAAGCGCACCGTCGAGCGACTGGCCGACAAGGGCGTAATCGCACGTCCTCCAATGGAGGATGTGCCCGAAACCGGCGGAAACAGCCGGACCTACATCACGCAGGTCTACCACCTCCAAAAGCGTGACAGCTACGTGGTGGTGGCGCAGCTCTCACCTGAGTTCACGGCCCGCCTCGTCGACCGCTGGCAGGAGCTCGAAGAGAAGGCATCGGCACTGCCGGACTTCACCAACCCGGCCGAGGCGGCGCGGGCTTGGGCGGATCAGGTCGAACGGAACGACCAGCAAGCGGCACAAATCGTGGACATGCGCGAAGATGTCGAGGCGCACGACCGTCTAACCAAGGCCGAAGGCAGCTTGAACGTCACCGAAGCCGCCAAGGCGCTCGGTGTTCGCCCCAAGAGCCTTTTCGACTGGCTTTCTCAGAATGGCTGGATCTACCGCCGCCCCGGCGCGGCCAACTGGCTGGGCTACCAGACAAAATGCGACCAAGGCCTTCTTTGGCACAAGTCCACCACGGTCCTGCGCGCAGACGGTTCAGAAAAGATCACGGAACAGGTGCGGGTGACGCCGAAGGGGCTTTCGAAGCTGGCGAAGCTGATACCACCGACGGCAAGGTTGGTCTCTTAACTCAATCGCCGCGAGCCCTGTCCCTATGGCCCTTTTTCGGCGAAAGCGGGCAGGGGCTGGCAAGTGATCCCCTCGCGGGGATAGCGCGCGGCCGCCGGTCGCTGGCTGTGTGGGGGCAGGCATGCCACCCGGCGGTCGCCGCGCTTCAATATCTTGGGAAACGCCCCGCCTCGGCTTCGTGCCGGGCGGGGCGTTTTTTGCGTTTTTGGGTGCTACCAGCTGCCCGCGATCTCTTTACGAGCTGCGCTTGCCAAGAAGGCAGAGCGATTCATCCCCCTCGACTTGGCGGCATCGTCAATAGCCTTGAGCAGTCCTGGGTCGATCGAGATGTTGACGCGCTTCGGCGAGCCCAAATCAAATATCAAAGGCACATAGGCCAAGGTCGCGCCCTCTCGCCATTCAGCAAGGTCCGGATCGGCCTCGATCTGCTGAGCGTTTCGCGGGGAGGGAACAGCCTCACCATCCTCTGACATTCCTTCGACATGGAAAGCCAGTGCTTCGCGGGCCAGGCGCAGCGCATCATCAAAGGTATCGCCCTGAGTCACGCACCCAGGGAAGTCGGGAAAGCTGACACCAAAGCCAGCGGTGTCATCGGTGTGGATAAACGCAATATAGTGCATAGCGGCCTCCTTATCGCCAGCCCGCCTGTCGGTAGATCGACATGACGGTGCCTTTCTTTATGTCTTTGTTCGGGTGCGGGACCGTTACACGGCCCGGCTTGCTTGGGTGCTTAAACTGGAAATGGTCGCCTTTGGTGGCCACATGCTGCCAGCCGTCTTTCTCAAGCATCTTGATCAGTGCGCGGCTATTGCGTTCCATATTGCCCCCTTTTCTTGTGTGCACTGATACACATTACCAAGAGCTGACGCAATATGTTTTGTGTGTGTTGATACACAAAAAAAGTTCAAATGTACTGCAAATTTTTGAGGCACCGCAGTGCTCAGCATTGATTGGCCATGCTTGCCTTCAAATTTGTGCGAGTCACAGTTTCACGATTCGTTTCTGTTATGTCCCTGTGACTCAAAGCGGGTCAATCGGTTGATTTTTCAGTAAGTCGGCTGGATTCAAAATCCCCCGGCTTAACGGCCTTGTCGGTTCGAGTCCGACCTTGGGTACCAATGATTTCAACAGCTTGCCCGGTCTGGGCTTGAGTCGTTGGGGTTGGAGGTCAGCTTGACTCCCACTCTGTCATTATGACGGAAGCACGCCATGTGGTTATGCCCTGAGGGGCGGCATATCATGGCTGTGTCCTGTGGCCGTCAATATGTGGCATGAAGCGCGACCGGTCCACTCTACTGGCTAACGCCCCGCATTCGGATATGGTATGGCGCGGGTGATTGCATTCTACTTTCTTACGACTGTTGCCAAGGCATGAGGCAACAGTCCACCAGACATATCTTAACAGGAGACGTCCCATCCATGAGTGTCCATCGGGTTGTCTACTCCTCACGACCGTTCGGATTTGATACGGCAATTCTGAGCGGCATCCTTCTCGATGCGCGGCGCCTAAATACCCGTGATGATATCACGGGTGCTCTGATTTGCAGGGCAGATATCTATCTTCAGCTGCTGGAAGGTCCGGAAGAACCTGTGATGCGAACGCTGGAGCGCATCAAGCGAGATGATCGCCATCTGGAAGTCACGCTCCATATCGCAGAATCCGTGCCGGAGCGGATGTTTTCAGAGTGGGCGATGCTGCACGATCCTGCGGCGTCATGGATCTGGTCCATGCAACAAATTGCCGGGGGCGCTGTGGATCGCTCGACGCCTGAAGAGATCATGACGTTTTTCAAGAAGCTTCGCGGATTGCCTCACCAAGGTCAGGGTGACTGACAGAAATCTTGTCGCGAACCGGACCTTTGCCGGAGCCAGCGGACAGGCCCGTAGTACGGTCGAGGACAACCCCAGGGTTATTTACGGAGCCAATTCCTCCACAGTTTGACCACAAGGTAACCGGCCGCGACTCCCGCTGCGGCCATCGCAAGATGACGGGGCCGAAGACCCTTTCCCGAAGTGCTTTTGTCGCGGACATCATAGCGCTGGTCCATCAGACGGGTATCGGCAAGAAACGTCCCTATCCGACTTTCGGGCAATGCCACGATCGGCCTCAGTCCGCGCCCTTGTGGTGCGTTCAACTTTTCGATTGCCGCGATGAACGAGCCTTCCCGCCCCAGCGTTTCAGCGAAATCCAGCGGTGTTACGCCGAGATGTTCTGACAGTAACCTTTCGCGGTAACCGGCGATCAGGTCGGCATGGCCGTGGATGGCGACGTCACATTCGGTATCGAACCCCATGGACCTGTCATCAAGATTGCTCGAGCCGATGTGAAGAATTGCGTCGTCCACGATCATGATCTTGGCGTGGACATAGATCGGCTCGCCTGCGCTGTTTACGGGATTGAAAATGCGGAACCTGTCCGAATGATCGGCCATACGAAGGCGATTGATGACGCGCGCGCGCAGCACGTGCATTGACTGATCCTCGAATTCGGAAAGGGCCGCTTCGGGGTTTATGATAATGACCTCGGGCGGATCGTCAGCGGACAGCCGGTCGGACAGCGCATCACAGACCGTCTTGGCCGTCAGGTATTGCGACTCGATGTAGATCGTGTCGCGCGCCAGGCGGATGCTGTCCAAAAACAGGCACTCGATCTCGTTGATCAGCGGCTCGCCGTCGTAGGGCGGTTCAGTGCGTGCGATCGCAACCTCGACCTGCGTTGCCTCGACCGTCAGACACTCGGGCCAGATGTCCCCTGCGGCAAGGTCGGGCGGTGTCAGGGTTTCGCCCGTGGCGCGGGACCACCGCCTGCGGGCAAGCGCGCCGAGCGCTTCGGCAACGGGGCCGGTCAGCGCGGTGGTTGCATCATGCCACGGGCCCAGCGTTGATCCGTCCTTGCCGACCCGGCGTGGGTCGTCTGGAATATGGGCCGACGTGTCCCAGCGATTTTCCGTCACGTCGATGCCGCCGCAGAACGCAAAGGTGTTATCGGCAACGATGATCTTCTGGTGATGGCAAGCACCGAACGGGTGATGCCCGTCCAGCGCGAAATGGACGCGCTCGCTGCTGGAGACATAAACTGCGACTGAGGACAGCAGGCGCCCGGGCGCCACGACGACCGCGCCGTTCCATTTGAGAATATAGACGTGCAGGTCCGGCGATTGCTCGACCACCGCCTCCAGAAAGGGACCCACCTGGTTGGGCAGGCCGTCAGGTGCGTTGCCGTTGGAGTCGCTCTGACCGGGCAGCATCTCGATCTCGAAATCGAAATCCCAACCGATCAGAAGCAACTCGCGCCGGGCCTGGCGAATTACCTGCCGCAATGCGGCAAAGTAATTCTCACCATCGACGACCAATGTCAGGCGCTCTGCCTGCCTCACGCGCCAGCAATTTCGATCCGGATCAAAGAAAGCGGTCGCGGCCGCCTCATCGTCGCACCTGTTCTGGGCCATGTCGTTGCTGTTGTCCGTTTTGCTCGGTCGAAAGGGTCTTGCCACAATCCTGTTGAGTGCGACAGGCCTCCTCATCACTCTGACCTGGACCTGTCGCGTTTTCGTGCTGTCCCAGTTTTCTTGCCGTCCACCCTCCGTTCGAAAGCGAGCGGGCTTTTCCAATCCAGTGCCGAATGGAGGGGGCGCGGATTGTTATTTTCTGGTTCACCGGATCGAATTGATCGAGCTTTCCAGAAGGTGTCGCGTGTAGGGCGATTCCGCTTTGGAACGGCGCATGTCCTCGACGGTCAGGACTTCTTCGAAGCGGCCTTCCTTCATCACGCCGATGCGTTCGCACAAGTGACCAACGACGCCCAGGTCATGCGACACCATGATATATGTCAGCTTGTGTTCGCGGCGCAGATCGACCAGCAGGTTCAGGATCTCCGCCTGCACCGACACGTCCAGCGCCGAGGTCGGCTCGTCCAGCAGCAGGATCGACGGATCGCAGGCCAGTGACCGGGCAATGGCGACGCGTTGGCGTTGACCACCCGAAAGCTGGTGCGGATAGCGAAACCGGAAGCCGGTGCCAAGGCCCACGTCATCCAGCAATTGCCCGATGCGGGTGTCGACGTTCTGAACACCGTGCAGGCTCATCGCTTCGGACAACACACGGTCCACCGTCTGGCGCGGGTGTAGCGACGCGTAGGGGTCCTGAAAGACCATCTGCACCTTGCTGTAGAAGGACTTGCTGCGCTTCGGGCCAAGGGTTTCACCCGCAACCGTCATTTCGCCAGACCAAGTCGGGACCAGCCCGGCGATGGCGCGCAGGATCGTTGACTTGCCCGATCCGCTTTCGCCGACAAGACCGAAGCTTTCGCCATCGGCTACGTTGAAATTGACATCGCGCACCGCGTAGGAGCGATCCGCGCCTGCGCCGAACCAGACATTCAGGTCGTTGATCGTGACCGCGCTCATTGCCGCGCACTCACGGACGGGGCCTCGCGCCAGGCTGGGTCGCGTTTGAGCACCTCGAGGTGGTCGCGCGGGTGTTCAAGGTCGGGCACCGAATTGAGCAGGCCCAGTGTGTAGGGGTGTTGCGCGTTGCGAAGCTCGCTGGCCTTGCAGGTTTCGACGATACGGCCGGCATACATGATTACGATGCGGTCGCAGAACTTTGCCACGAGGTTCAAATCGTGGCTGATGAACATCAGCCCCATGCCCCGGTCGCGCACCAACTTGTCGATGATGTCCAGCACCTGAAGCTGCACCGATACATCCAGCGCCGAAGTGGGTTCATCTGCAATCAGGATTTCGGGGTTGGGCAACAGCATCATGGCGATCATGATGCGCTGCCCCATGCCGCCCGACACTTCGTGCGGATACAGGTCGAAGACCCGTTTCGGATCACGGATCGCCACCTCGTCCAGAACCTCCAACGCCCGTTTTTTTGCCTCGCTGCGCGACACGTTTTCATGGGCGCGCAGGGCTTCGACAAGCTGCTGGCCTACCGTCATCACCGGGTTGAGCGAGAATTTGGGGTCCTGCATGATCATAGACACCCGTCCGCCGCGCAGCTTGCGCATGCGTTTTTCCGGCAGCGACAGGATGTCTTCGCCATGCACGTTCAGCCTGTCTGCCTCGATACTTCCCGGTGGCCGGATCAGCCGAAGCACGGCGCGGCCTGTCATCGATTTGCCGGACCCGCTTTCGCCCACGATGCCAAGCCGTTCCTTGCCCAAAGTAAACGAAATCCCGCGCACTGCGTCAAAGACACCGCTGCGCGTGCGGAACTTCACCCAGAGGTTCTCCACATCCAGAAGCGGCGCGTCGGTCATGAATTGTCCTCTTTCGGGTCAAGCACGTCGCGCATCCCGTCGCCCAGCAAGTTAAAGGCCAAGCTGATGGCAAAGATCGCGATGCCGGGGATGGTGGCGACCCACCAGTGATCAAGGATGTATTGACGCCCGTCCGAGATCATCGCTCCCCATTCCGGGCTGGGCGGCTGAGCGCCAAGGCCCAGAAAGCCCAGCCCCGCCGCCGTCAGGATAATGCCCGCCATATCCAGCGTCACGCGGATCACCAGTGACGAGATGCAGAGCGGCCAGATATGTTTTGTGACGATGCGGAATGGCCCCGCGCCCTGAAGCTTGATCGCGTGGATGTAGTCAGAATTGCGGATGGTGAGGGTTTCGGCTCGCGCAATCCGCGCATAAGGCGGCCACGCGGTGAGCGAGATCGCAAGCACCGCGTTTTCGATCCCCGCACCAAGCGCTGCCACGAAGGCCAGCGCGAGGATCAGGCGCGGGAAGGCCAGGAAGATGTCGGTGATCCGCATCAGCACAATGTCGATCCAGCCGCCCGCATAGCCCGAGACCGTGCCCACGATCAGCCCCACAAGAGGCGCGACCATCACGACCAGCAGCACGATGTAGATCGAGATCCGCGCGCCATAGAGCAGCCGGGAATAGATGTCCCGCCCAAGGCTGTCGGTGCCAAAGAGGTGCCCGCCCTGACCCGGCGCCAGAAGACGGTTCCCGAGGTCCTGCGCAAACGGATCATGCGTTGCGAGAAACGGCGCAAAGATGGCGCAGAGGATCAAGAATGCCAGCACGAACAGGCCCAGCATTGCCAGCGTGTTCGACCGCAGGGTCAGCCATCCCTTGTACCAAGCCGCGTATTTTGCCTGTCGGCGGGAGGTCGGCTCTTCACTAAGGAGCCAGTCGCGCAAGCCTTGCGATGTGCTCATTTGGACCTCGGATCGAAGAAACGGTAAAGCAGGTCGGAAAAGATGTTGATGCCGACAAAGATCGTGCCGATCACGATGGTGCCGCCCAGAACCGAATTCATGTCATTCGCCAGAAGGGAGGTGGTGATGTATTGGCCCAGACCGGGCCACGCAAAGATGATCTCGGTCAGGACGGACCCTTCGAGCAGGTTGGCATAGGCCAGCGCGATCACCGTCACCAGCTGGATGCGGATATTTCGGAACGCGTGGCCCCAGACCACCTGCCATTCACTCAGCCCCTTGACCCGCGCGGTTGTGACGTATTCCGACCCAAGCTGTTCCAGCATGAAGGACCGGGTCATGCGGCTGATATAGGCAAGGCTGTAATAGCCCAGCAGCGATGCGGGCAAGATGATATGCGAGAAGGCGTTGCGGAACACGGCCCATTCGCCGCGCAGCGCGCTGTCGATCAGGATCATGCCGGTGATGGGCTCCACGATACCTTGATAAAAAATGCCCAAGCGGCCTGGACCGGCGACCCAGCCAAGGATGCCGTAGAAGATCAGCAGGCCCACGAGCCCGAGCCAGAAAATCGGCATGGAATAGCCGATCAGACCGACGAACCGCGCCAGCTGATCGATCCAGCTGCCTTGCCGAACGGCGGCGATCACGCCAAGTGGCACGCCAAGAACGACACCGAACAGGGTGCCCAGCGTGGCCAGTTCCAGTGTCGCGGGAAACACGCGGGCGATGTCTGTCGTGACCTCTTGTCCGGTGCGGATTGATCTGCCGAAATCGCCTTGGAGCACGTCGGTGACATAGATCCAGAATTGCACCAGCAACGGCTGGTCCAGGCCAAGATCGATGAAAGTCTGATCGTATTGTGCCTGTGTCGCGCGTTCGCCGATGACCGCCAGAACCGGATCGATCGGCATCACGCGACCGATCATGAAGGTCACGAACAGCAGACCAAGGAGGGTGGCGGCCACGGTCGCTACCGTAGCCAAGGTCTTCCTGACCCAAATGGGGACGGGCGGCCCGAGCCGCCCGCCTGTCTGGTTGACGTTTTGATCCGCCATTTACTTGGTGATGACCCAGTAGGAGACAGCTGTTGTCGCGCCACCGGCCACGAAATTCTCGACACTCGATTGCATGCCGTTCTGTTCGATCTGCTGGAACATCACGCCGAACGGGCTGGTCTGCTGATGCTCGCGCTGAAGTTCGCGGTACATCTCGGCCCGGGTCTCGGTGTCGTTTTCCACCACGGCGGCAAGGGTCTCTTCGCTCATTTCGGGAATGGCCCACGCGTTGCGCCATGCCAGAAGGCCGGTGGCACCCGCTTCGTCCGAATTGTCGGGGTTGAAGGCGAATGTGCCCGCATTGGTGTTGGGGTCGGGGTAATCCGGGCCCCATGCGCCAAGATAGATGTCGTGTTCACGCGCACGATAACGGTCAAGCGTCTGCGCTCCCGTGCCGACGATCAGTTCGATGTCACAGCCAAGCTGACCCCAAGTGTTCTGAAGCGACTGGGCAATGTCCATACGTTCCTGCGCATCGCGGACCGAGATCTTGATCGGGCCGCAGTCGGGATAGCCCGATTCCGCCAGCGCGGCCTGTGCCGCGTCCATGTCGTAGGTGAACGGCGTTTCTCCCAGTGCGCCAAGAAAGGTGCGCGGCAGGAAGGCCTGGTGCACGGTGTACTGTCCCTTGAGGAACGAGTTTGACATGCCTTCGTAATCCGCAGCGTATTTCAGCGCCTCGATGACCTTTGGATCGGACAGCATCTCGTTCTTCTGGTTGGCCGAGAAATACATCAGGCGGCCGCGCAGTTCGTCGACGATCTTGACGCTGTCGACATCCGACAGGCCCGCCACGTCTTCGGGTGACAGGTTGCGCGCGACGTCGATATCCCCGCGTTCCAACTGAAGGCGCTGGGTCGCGCTTTCCTGGATGTGCTGGACGATCACCCGCTCCATCGCCGGGGTTTCACCACCATAGTTGGGGTTGAGATCCATCAGGACGCTTTCGCTCGGCCTCCATTCGACAACCTTGTAGGGACCGGAGCCCGCGGTGTTGGTGCGCAGCCATGCGTTGCCCATGTCACCATCGACAGCGTTGGCCATGACGGTTTCCATGTCGACGACCCCGCCGATGGTCGCGGTCAGGCAGTTGAGCACGAACGACAACGCATAGGGTTTGTCCAGCGTCAGCACCAGCGTGCTGTCATCCGTGGCCACGATGGTCTGTTCGACGTTTTCGGGCGTGAAGCCAAACTGCGTCAGGATAAAGGACGGTGTCTTGTTCAGCTGCACAGCGCGGCGCAACGAGAATTCGACGTCTTGCGCCGTCACCGCGTTGCCCGACGCGAAGGTGTGCCCCTGGGCCATCGTGAAGGTGATGGTCATGCCGTCCTCGGAGATTTCCCAGCTTTCGGCCAGCTGCGGCTGAAAACCCGCATCAAGGTCAAGCGGATCGAAATTCACCAGCTTCTCATAGACGTTCCGGCTGACATCGGCGCCTGCGAATTCAAAGCTTTCGGCCGGATCGAATGTCTTGATGTCGTCGATCCGGTTTGCGATGACCAGCATGTTGGGCGGTGTTTGCGCAGCGCCGGGTGCGGCGATCCCAACGGCAAGAAGTGACGCAACCGCAGCTGCAACGAATGGTGTTTTCATGGTGTTCAGTCCCCGTTCAGGTTTTATTAGTCGCCCCACGTTTGCCGCAGGACACGTAACCAGTTCCCATGTGTGACCTTGGCCAAAAGACCATCGTCCACCCCATGAGAACGCAAAGCGGTGATTAGTTTGGGCAAGCCCGCACAATCGCCGATCAGATCCGGGACAAGTGCCCCGTCAAAATCGGACCCAAGGCCGACCCGATCTTCACCAATGTTACTGACCAGATGGTCGAAGTGTCGGAGCATGATGTCAAGCTCAAACTCGGAGTCCATCCGCCCGTCGGGCCGGAGGAAGGCGCTGGCGAAGTTGATGCCGACCATTCCATCGCTTTCGCGGATCATCGCCAATTGCCGATCCGTGAGGTTGCGCGAATGCGGGCACACCGCCCAGGCATTAGAGTGAGTCGCAACCAGCGGCGCGTCGGTGATCCGGGCCACATCCTCGACCCCCTTGGCATTTAGGTGGGACAGGTCGACCAGAATTTTCAGCCGGTTGCATTCGCGGATCAACGCCTTGCCCGCGTCCGTCAAACCCGGCCCCGTATCCGGATCGGAGGGGTAGCGGAAGGGTACGCCATGCCCCCAGATCGTGTCGCGGCTCCAGACCGGGCCAAGCGACCGCAATCCGCGCGCGTGCCATGTGTTCAGCTTGGCAAATTCGCGGTCTATCGCCTCGGCACCTTCGATGTGGATGACGCCGGCCATTTCTTCGGCGGGCAGGGCGGCCGCGACCTCAACTGCGGTCCGGCAAATGCGGATTGCTCCGGCCTCCTCCAGTTCGTCCATCGCGTCGAACCCCCGCTCGGTCCAGTTTGTCGCTTCTCCCTCGGAGACCTGATCTGGCAGGGCGATGTCGTAGGGCGGATTGCGCATCTCGTCATGCCGCACGGCCTTGTCGCCGGGGCTGGGCACGAAAATCGCGAACATACCGCCACCGAACCCACCTTTCTGCGCACGTGGCTTATCGATATGCCCGTCCGAAAGTCCGGTGGCCACGGCGTCAGCGGTCACGTCCCCTCGCAGCATGCGAAGGATCAAGTCATTATGGCCGTCAAAGACGGGAAAGTCGGTCATGGTATCTCCAGTTTCTCTTGGTCGCTGAAACAATGAGCACAGAACCCGACAAACCGAATGGCGGGACATGTGTCGGTGCGTCGGGACAAAGCCGGTCCAGCCGCGGTTTCAGGCGGGTCAGGTTGACGGGGTCAGAGTGATCATTCCCTGAACTTCGACCAAGTCGAACCACACCGCAATCGGAATTCCGGCTAAAGATGATGGCAAGGAACGGGCGTCGATATCGGTCAAAACGTGCCAGCTGTGTCTCGGTCACGGGATGGTGCCTGAACAGCGCCATCGTGGGCTTTTACCGCCCCCGCACGCCTCAGCTTGATCTCAGTCCGAGGGGTGGCGCCGCGGTCCTCGACGATGCCGGGGGTTTTTCCGCGCGGCACCTGGACGGGGATGACCAAAAATTTTCGCGGTTGCGATCAAGCGGATTGGACATGACCGGCGCATAGCCGACATTGGTTCAGTGCGCAGCATTCACGTGTGCCGTTCGGCTGCCAAGCCGGACCGGGACAGAGTGGACACTGGCTTCGCTGATCCGAAAGTCAGCTTCAGCGCCCCAGTATGCATGATCCCTGGTCACGTCGCCCCCCGTGAGGCACCACCCCCGGAACTCGTGGATCGGCGGGTGCATTTACTTTCGAAAGGAGGATCGCCGCATCACGTTTTTCCAGAGCTGGCCACCAGCATGTTGCTCCGTCGAACGTTGCTGCGCGGTACGCACGGCCCTGAGCTGCCGTCCACAAGTGAAACCTTTGCCACGGTGCAGCTTTATCAGACCAGCCGTTCGGTCATCTTGCAGCATTTTCATGGCTTGTTCGTCGGTCTGCGGGACAGGGCGTCTATTTTTTGCGAACGCATGGTTTCCGGTACAATTATCGAATTCCAGTGCCACTACTCTCCACGTTGGATTCACGGGATGAATCGGTCAAGGGATTTTTGACAGAGCCCAGCTACGGGTCCGTTCCGACAGAGGTTTCCCAGGCTGACAGAAAATCCTCTTTTTTCAGGTCATCGAGAAAAGTCAGCAAGGCTGGCGAAAGTCGGATCGGCAGAAACGTTCCGCGCTGTTCATAAATCAGTTTTTCGATCGGTGAGCCAGGTGGCGCAATCGGCCGGATCGGTATCAGAGGTGTCTGTTCCGCGATCACTCTCTGACCTTCGTCAGAGAGGATGAATGCTATGAAGCGCGTTGCCAGTTCCGGATGGATAGCTCCCTTCGGAATAAACGCTGTCCGCGTCATGACGAGATTGTAATCGTCGAAAAAATGCAGGCCGAGATGTGGGATATCTTCGACGAGCTGGCTGGCATAAGGGCCGATCGTATTTATCGCAAATGCCAAATCTCCTCTGGCCGTCGCCTCGATCATCTCCGATGTGCAGCAAAAGGTGCGAAGATCGGCGCGACCCAGAACCTCGATCAGCCTTTGCGCTTGCGGCCCCTGCAAGCTGTCCTGTGTTGCAAAGAGATATCCTATGCCGGATTTCCGCAAGTTGTAGCCGCCGATGCGACCGCGCAGCCGGGCTTCGTTCTCGCGCACGAAGGTAGCCAGTTCGCGATGGTTTGCGGGGAACGTCCCACCAGAAATGGCCCGCCGGTCAAAAACCACGGCGGCTGGTTCGAACGTGAAGCCAAAGAGCTCCGAGCGCCAGACTGCCCACTCAGGCGGCATACTTTCGTCAGGTAAGGAGACGCGTTGTGCCTGACCCATGTTGACCAAATCTACCTGGAGGTCCATCGCCGAGGAGATGACGACGTCTGGGACTGACGAGGCATCCGTCTCCAGCATGCGCTGGTATAGACCGAGCGTCTGGAATTCAACGTAGTCCACTTCGATGCCCGGAGATGTCGCTTCGAATGCGTCAATGAGCGGCTGCATCGCCGGAGGGTCCGTAGCGCTGTAAAGCACGAGCGTTTGAGCCAAGGCGCTCCGACCGACGCCGCATAGTGAGACGAGAAGGACCAACACAGCAGCAAGCCGACGGAAGGTAAGTGTCACGTTCAGACCTCCCAGAGAAGAACGGCTTAGCCGAAGGTCTGCGTCGTGCCCCTCGGCAACCGCCCTGACGATCGAGAGACCCAGCCCCGAGCCTCTGGTCTCGTCGGAGAGAGAGGTGAATCGTTCAGTCGCCCTTGAAAAATCTGCCTCGGCAATACCTGGTCCCCCGTCCTCGACACTCAGGCGTACCTTGTCGCCCGTTTCTTCAAGAGAGATCGCGATCGTATTGTCTGAAGGACCATGCCGGACCGCGTTCTCGATGAGATTGCGCAGCGCTTCACGGATCGACAGTTCGTCTGCCGCAACAAGGTCATGGCCGCTGGCAATGCCCTCACCATCGAAAGACAGAGCGATATGGCGCATTCGGCTGTCTCTGAGGCTTTCCGCCAGGACGTCTCGGATCAGCGGTTTCAGCGCAACAGGTCGCAGGCTCGATTCATCCGATCGATGGATCACCATGGCATGCGCAAGCAGCTGGTTGGTCAGGCGCACTGTGCGTTCGGCCTGCCGGTCGGCTTTGACGATACGGGTGCGCATGCGGTCAAAATCCTCGGCATCGGCTGCAAGCGACAAATGCCCCTGTAGCGCGGAGAGCGATGTCCGGGTCTGGTGCGCGACATCGGCTATGAAGGTCTCTGTCAGGGTGCGGCTCTGGTCAAGCCGGGTGATAAAGCCATTGATCGCATCGAACAGGCCTCTGATCTCGCGTGGAGGCGCTCCGGCCACCGGTGATAGATCATTCGGCGCGCGTCTTCGAAGATTACTCGCGATTTCGCGCAAAGGGCCAAGTGACGTGCGTATTGCGACCCAGACAAAACCAAGGCCAATCAGCGACACCACCGCGAGGCCGGCCAGACCACTGAGAAAAAAGGACCAATGCTGCAAGGCCCGCTCCTCGACTGTCTGACCGACCTGAACCGCGATCCATTCGGCCCCGGATGGCGCGTTCAGACGGCGTGCTTGCACCACGAAGCGAAAATCTGCGCCCTTGTAAGGCGCGTCGTAAAACGTCGGGTCTGTGGACAGGACGTAGTTCGCTGGAAAGGGCAGGTCGGTGGTGCCGGTTATTTCTGCCTTTCCGGGCACGAAGACGCGATATTGGACGCGGTCTACTGGATTGAGAGACAGGATTTCCAACGCCGAGGTTGGTAATTCGACAGTTGCTCCATCCGGCCCGATGGATGTTCGTTCAAGTATTGAAAGGGCGGCCCCGGCGAGCAGGAGATCATGAGGGCGATTGGCGGCGCTGCGCGCGAATGTCCACAGGAGGATCGAGATCAGGACCAGCAGGATGGCAAAGCCGGTCGCCATGGTGATCAGAAGGCGGTGCTGGAGTGAATGGCCCTGCCAATTAGTCGTCATCAGCTATATAAGCCAGGTATCCGAGCCCCCTCGCGGTCTTGACGACAAGAGGGGTGCCGTCCAGCTTTTTCCTCAGTCTGGTGACAAGTTGCTCGACCGCGTTCAGGCTGGGCGTTTCCTCGAAGGTGTAGAGACGATCAGCAACCTCCTCCTTGGTCAACATCCGGCCGAGGTTGTCGATCATGATCTCGAGAAGCTGGACCTCGCGTGCGCGCATCTGGGTATCCACGCCGTTGATCGTCGCGCGTTTGGCCGCACGGTCGAATGTCAGCGGTCCGACGGTGAAGAGATTGCTGGCGCTGCCTGCGCGACGCCGTGCGAGGACCCGGCAGCGTGCCGACAACTCCCGAAAATCCACCGGTTTGACCATGTAGTCGTCAGCCCCGGCATCAAGCCCGATCACCCGGTCGTCGATCTGGCTGCGCGCAGTCAGGATAATGACCGGAGTTTCGTCGGAACGCGCACGGATGGACCTCAGAACCTCGTAGCCGCTGCGGCCAGGAAGGTTCACGTCCAGCAGCACGATGTCGAATTTGATGTGGCGCAACAGGTTGTTTGCCTCGTTGCCGTCGCGTTCGCGGTCAACGGAATGCCCTTCGGCCCGAAGGCGATCCACGATCGTCTCGGCCAGTTCGTCATTGTCTTCCACCAGAAGCATCCGCATCGGCGAAATGTATCCCGGCGTGTTCGGCAAGGGAAGCAGGGAACCGTGGCTGTCGATCGCGAGTCAGCGTCCCGTCAGTTTCGGGTCAGGAAGGGAACAGGAAGGTCTGCGACAAGGTGTTATCCGGGGGAGGACCCGGTCAAGCAACGTTCTGGGAGGAACTGATTATGACTTTCGCACGCCTTGGCGCGACCCTTGTCGCCGCTGCCACTCTTGCCGCACCCGCCTTTGCACAAAGCCAGATCGACGATCCGGAGTGTGTTGCGCCGGCAAATCCCGGCGGCGGTTTCGACCTGACCTGCCGTATCGTCCAATCAGGGCTCGATCCGCATGTCGACGCGCCGATCCAGGTGACATTCATGCCGGGCGGCATCGGTGCCGTGGCCTACAACCTTTTCAACACGACCCGCACCGATGACGGCTCGGCCATCGTGGCGTTCTCGACCGGCTCGCTGCTGAACATTGTCACGGGCAAATATGGCGCCTTCACAGAACAGGATGTCCGCTGGGTCGGCACCGCAGGTGCCGATTTTGGTGCCGTCGTCGTGCGCGCAGACAGCGAATACCAAACCCTGTCGCAACTGATGGCAGACTTCGCGGCCGATCCGGCTTCGGTTGTCGTGGGTGCCGGCGGCTCCGTCGGCTCGCAGGACTGGATGAAAGGTGCGTTGTTGCTGCGCGAAGCGGATGCCTCGCCGATGGACATGCGCTATGTTGCCTTTGACGGCGGTGGCGACGCGATCGCGGCCCTGCTGGGCGGCTCCATCGAGGTCTACACGGGTGACGTTGGCGAGATGGTTCCGCATGTCGACGCCGGCCAGATGCGTATTCTGGCAGTGATGTCGCCCGAGCGACTGGACGCACCTTTCGCCGAGATCCCGACTGCCATCGAAGAGGGCTTTGACGTCGAATGGACGATCTTGCGCGGCTTCTACATGGGCGGCGATGTCTCTGATCAGGATTACCAGGCGTGGGTCGATGCTTTCGAGGCAGCTTACGCCACCCCGGAGTTCGCCGCGGTTCAAGCCGAGCGGGGTCTGCTGCCGCTCAATCTGGCGGGCGAGGAGCTTCAAGCCTCGATCGAGACCCGGGTGCAAAACCTGCGCGAAATCGCGATTGAGGCTGGCCTGATCAACTGATCTGGCCCCCTGACCGCGGCCCGCACTCGCTCGAGAGCGGGCCGTTTCCAATCCGACTTCCCCCCTGAATACGAGGAGACCGTGATGGTCGACCGCATTTTTGCCGGGGTGCTTCTGATCGTGACGCTGGCCTACGCGGTCATCGCCTTCACTGCCATCAGTGCGCCCTTCCAATACGATCCGCTCGGCCCCGAAAGCTGGCCCCAAATCCTGTCGCTTGTCGCGATTGCCTGTTTGCTGGTGGTGATGTGGAGGCCCGATACTGCCGAGATGGGGGTGGCGGCCAAAACGTGGTTTCGCCTGGCGGCCACGATCATCCTGCTTGGCGCCTATGCCGAACTTTACGAACCACTTGGGTTCATTTTGTCGACCATCCTGTTCGGCACAGCCCTGAGCGCCATGCTGGGCGCCGGCATCCTGCGCGCTTCGATCTTCGGGGTATCCACTGGTGTCATCGGCTATTTGCTGTGCGCGACGCTTCTCGATCTGAATCTGCCCGAGGGTGAGCTGATCGAGACACTCTTCGAGCCTACCGTCCAAGAAGGAGCTTCATGATGGAAGCCGTGTTCTCTGGCCTTGCGACCGGCTTCGGCGTCGCGTTAGACCCTTTCAATCTCTTTCTCGTCCTCGCAGGCTGTTTCGCCGGCACACTCATCGGCGCTCTACCTGGCCTCGGCCCGATCAACGGCGTCGCGATCTTATTGCCCATCGCTTACGGGTTGGGCTTCGGCCCGGAATCCGCACTGATCCTTTTGGCAGGAATCTATTACGGTGCGGAATACGGCGGGCGGATATCGTCAATCCTGCTCAATGTGCCTGGCGATGCCAGCGCGGTGATGACCACGCTCGACGGCAACCCGATGGCGCGCGCAGGTCAGGCCGGCCGGGCGCTGTCGCTATCAGCAATTGCGTCCTTCGTCGGCGGCACTTTCGCGGTCATCCTGATGTCGTTTTTCGCGCCATTGATCGCCAGCTTCGCCGTTACTTTCTCGCCCGCAGACTATGTTGCCCTGATGGTGTTTGCATTCGCCTCGCTGGCCTCACTGGTGGGCAAGAGCACGGTCAAGACGCTCTTGGGCGCGGTCATCGGTCTGATGCTGGCCACGATCGGCATTGATGCCAACACCGGCGTGCCGCGCTACACCTTCGGCATTCCCGACATTCTGGCAGGTATCGACTTCCTGATCGTTGTCGTGGGCCTTTTCGGCATGGCCGAACTTCTGACACTTGTTGAACAGCAGGTCTCCGGCAAATTGAAATCGCTGCCGCTCGACAAGAGCTTCGTGCGCATGGCGGATCTGGTGAAGTGCCGGGGCACGATCATCCGGTCTTCGATCATCGGCTTCTTCATCGGCATCCTGCCCGGCACCGGTGCCTCGGTGGCCTCTGCGGTCGCCTACGGGACAGAAAAGCGCATCTCTGACAGGGAAAAGACGTTTGGCACAGGCGATATCCGCGGCCTTGCCGCGCCCGAGGCCGCGAACAACGCGGCTGCGGGCGGTGCGATGGTGCCGATGTTGACGCTGGGCATTCCCGGCTCCGGGACCACTGCGATCCTTCTCGGCGCGCTTTTGATGTTCAACATCCAGCCTGGCCCGATGATGTTCACGCAGCGTCCCGAAGTGGCGTGGGGCCTGATTGCATCGATGTATATTGGCAACGTGGCCCTTCTGGTCATCAACCTGCCAATGGTGGGACTGTTCGCCCGATTGTTGACGATCCCGCAGCACTACCTGACGCCGCTGATCGCGATCCTGGCCTTCATCGGTATCTACACAATCGTCGGCAACCCGTTCGATCTGCTGTTGATCACCGGCCTGGGTGTCTTCGGCTGGTTCTTGCGAAAGCTCGACTTCTCGCTTGCACCGGTGATCCTCGGCTTCGTGCTCGGGGGCCTGTTCGAGAACAACCTGCGCCGGGCGTTGTCAATCTCGGGCGGAGATTGGTCGATCCTCATCGCAGACTACAAGAGCATCGTTCTTTACGTGTTGGCCCTTCTCGTAGTGGTTGCGCCAATCTGGCTTGGCATCCGAGCACGCAAAATGGAAGGCGACACCATATCCAAAGAGGGCTGACGGCGTGAGAACCAGTGCCAGAACCTTCATTGTCACTCTGACAGCAGGAATCGCGGGGGCGGCCTTGGGTGCCCTCGCGAACATTCCGGCCGGCGCGTTGATCGGCAGCACACTTGCAGTTGCAGGTGTTGCTGCATTTGGCCTGCCGGTCGGTCTGCCGGACCGGTTACGTGATGTCGCGTTCGCCGCGATCGGGGTTTCGCTTGGATCGGGCGTCGACGAACGGTTGCTGGACCAGATCGGCACATGGGGGATCAGTCTTTCGATCCTCGTCATATCCCTTGTTGCCACAATCCTGACCGGCCGACTGATCCTGACGCGCGGTTTCGGGTTCGATCGCCAAACCGCAACTCTTTCCAGTTCTCCAGGCACGATGTCGAACGCCGTTGCTATCGCTGTTGATGGCGGTGGCGATGCAACGGCTGTGATGTTTCTCCAACTGATGCGCCTTATAGGACTGTTGATCCTGGTGCCGCCGCTGGCTGTCGTCTTCGATACGTCCGATTTGATGGTCACGCCCATTTACACCCACATGAATCTTGCGTCTCTCGTCGGACTGCTGGCAGCCGCACTGATGCTCGGAATCGTGGGGAGCCGGTTTGGTGTGCCCGCCGCCAGTCTTCTTGCGGGCATGATCGTGAGCTCCGCCGCCCATGCATGGGGGCTGGTCCACGGCCCCACACCGCCTTGGGTTATTTTCGCCGCCTTTACGATCACTGGTGCGGTCCTTGGATCGAGGATGAGCCGCATAAGCCTTGGACAGATCCGACGCTATGCGATTGCTGGGCTTGCCACAGTCGCGACCGCAATCGTCGTGTCTCTGATCTTTGCTTTGTTCGCGCGCGCACTCACCGACTTGTCGTTTGGCCAAATCTGGATCGCCTACGCGCCGGGAGGAGTCGAGGCGATGGCCGCGATTGGCCTGTCTCTGGGTTACGATCCAACTTACGTTGCCGTTCACCACTTTGCCCGGATATTCGCCCTGATCATCATCGTGCCAATTGCCTTGAAGCTTTAGGTTTGATCGGACGAATGGCCCAGCATCAGCGGTAACCGTCATTTCCTGCATAAGACTGCATGTCCGGCGGTCGCATCAATCAGTCGGGAGAACCATCAACGCGGTTTGCTGGATTTCCAATGGGAGTGAAGGTGCCAACGGTCTAGTCGGTTCGAGTCGGACCTTGGGCACCAGCTTTTCAACTGAAAAATCCATTCCGACCTGCCAGAGCCGGTGTGCCGGGACTCATTCCTCGAGCGACGCGATATAGGCGACCATATCGTCGATATTTCCGCCGATCATGTACTCGGTGTAGCGGGGCATGGCGGCATGGATCGGAGTGACGATCCGCTCGCGAATCTGCTGCGGCGACCGGTAGATCGCGATGGCGGCAAAGCTGGGAGGCTCCTGCTTGAACGCGCCGCCGGGATCGACATTGTGGCAGGCCACACAATATTCCTCGGCGATCTGCCGACCCATGGTGATGTTGCCCTCCTGCGCCATCGCCATGCTGGCCAGGCCCGTGAGGGCGATGGAAACCCCAAGGCACAAACACTTATTGCTCATGATCCCCTCCGGTCGTTTCCGTGGCTTTGGAACATGCTACGCCCTTTTGCTCCGTCCGGCAAAGGATTTGGCGACTGCCCTGCCTTAGCGCGCCATGACAAGGACGGTGCCAAAGGGCGGGGGACGGGGCACCAGCCCCGGCACGGCCCAGATCACCGGATGGCGTGGCGCGGCGGGCAGGGGCGCGTCCAGATCGGTCAGCACGATCAACAGCGACGGATCGAGCCGCTGGCAGGCATCGAACACGGGCGTGAAATCCGTCCCCCCTCCGCGCCGCAGCGCCAGCCGGTTCAACGCCTCGGCGCTCTCCATCCGGGTCTGGCTGTGCAGGTCCGTGTCAAAGCCCAGCAGGTGCAGCTCCGCCGCGCTGCGCCGTTGAATGCCGAGGATTTCCGCTGCGAAGAGATCAAGCTGCGTGTCGGTCACGGAACTCGAGG
This sequence comes from Pelagibaca sp., assembly GCA_041725935.1. Taxonomy (GTDB): domain Bacteria; phylum Pseudomonadota; class Alphaproteobacteria; order Rhodobacterales; family Rhodobacteraceae; genus Marivita. Next base: position 74,539 of record JBGRQD010000012.1, on the reverse strand, counting down.
TGTCCAGGGCGATCACGATGCGCGGTCGCGTCAAATCGCGGGACAGACCGGGCTGGAACGCGGGTGCCGGCGTGCCGGACGCGCGGGCGCTTGCCTCTTGCGCCACCCAGCGCGCGGCAGGGCGTTTGTGCGACAGGCGCGGCACCTCGCTCACCGCCTTGAGCAGCAAGCGCCGCAGATGCCGCTCCCACGGCACGGTCGAGTCGGGCAGATCGCCGAAACGCAGCATCGCCGGACCGATCCCCAAACCGGCAGAGCGGCCCAGCTCCAGCGCCTGATCGATGCGGCTGGCCCAGACATCGCTTTGGGTCTCGAACGCGCCCTTGCTGGTCAGGTCGGGTGCGAACCGCCGTTTGCGCATATACTCTTCAACATCCGGATTGCTCTTGGACGGATCTCCTTCAAGCGGCGCTGCGAGCGCATGGTACAGCCGGTCGGTGTCCCAATCGCCAAGGATGTTCGGAGCCATGGTGTCCGTACCGGGCAGCAGGTCGATCAGCTCTTTCGCGCGTACCGCAGGCCGGGGCAGCGCGTGACCACCGGCCAGCAGCGCCTCGTTGACGATGGCATCGGCGGCCAGCGTGTAAAGCGTCGGCTTGAACCCGCGCCCAAGACGCGTTGCCATCTCGGCCTGTCGTGCAGAGTGGCGCAGCGCCACGTGGAGCACGTGATGCGCGGCAAGACCGATCTGTTCGGGTAGTGAAAGCTGCGTGAAGGACGGCCCGTAAAGGATTGTGTCTCCGGCGGTTTCTGTGTTTCCGTCGTGGTCACGGTGGCTGCACCACAATGCCAGTGCTGCAATTGCCGGGTCCGCATCGCCCATCTGCGCCAGCGCGGCACGGGCGCGTAGGCTGTGCTGGCTGGACATGGCTACAACGCCCCGGACTTGGCCCGGTCCTGCGCATATTCCGCATAGGCTGAAGAGGTGCGAAACGCCTCTTGCAGATCTTGCGCCAGCGCCTTGCGGATCAGCAATTCAAAGCCAAAGCTGGACAATTCGCCCAGGGGCAGCGATTGCAGCCGGTCGGATTTGAGCGTCCGCATATCCGCCATCACCTCGATCACGCCCTCGATCGTGTCGGCATCGGTCTGCGCGACCAGCCCGTAGATCAGCCCGACCAGACCGTTCAGGCTGTCGGGATAAAGATCCACCCGCTGCGCGCGCGGTGTGGCGATCAGGTCCTGTACCGTGACCATCGCATCCAGTTCATCCGCCACCCGTGCAAACTCGGCAGCAGGGGCCACACCGATGGTGCCCGCCACCATCGTGTCGCGGATGCGCCGGTCCGGCACCGCGCGCATGATCTGGCTCACTCGTTCCCAGGACCGGGGCGTACAGGCGATCATCTCGCCGCGTCGCAGACTGTCTTCGGTGCTGTCCAGCAGATCGGGGCGCGAGCGCAGGAACGCCGTTACCGCCGGGTGTAGCGACTGGTCCACGGCATAGCGCTCCAGCCAGTCCTTGGCGTTGGCGATCACATGCAGATGCACCAACCGGTCCGACAGCGCGGTTCCCATCTCGTAGGCCACCGCGCCATCTTCGACCGTGTTGCCAGCGGCCACGATGAAGACACTGTCGGGCAAGCTGTGCCGCCCGATGCGGCGTTCCTGCAAAAGCCCGTAGACCGTGGGTTGCAGGTAGGGCGAGGCGGCGGTGAGTTCGTCAAGGAACAGCACGGCGGGCGTGTCGGGCCGGTCCGGCAGATCCTCGGGCGGATACCAGAGCGTTTTGCGAGTCTCGTGGTCGTAATATGGCAGTCCGCGCAGATCCTGAGGCTCGATCGTCGTCAGGCGGATGTCGTAAAGCTCTGCGCCGATCCCGGTCGCAAGCGTCTGAACAAGCTGGGTTTTCCCAACGCCTGGGCGTCCGTGCAGCATCCAGCTTGTCATCAGCGCACCGGTGCTCTGGGCGTCCCACGCGGCGCGCAGCACCTCCAGCGCATCCCCGGCAGAGACTGTCTGCGCGTTGACGCTCATGCCGTGGCCTCTTGCCGTGCGGGCGCATCCAGCAGGGCCGCAAGCTGTGCATGGCCCGACACGCCGCGCGCGTCGAAGGTCACGGAGCGCAGATACACATCCTCGCGCAGGTTGGCGGCGTGCAGGTCATGTTCGGTGAAATCCGCATCGAACAGCCCGTCCGCGATCAACCCCCGTTCTGCGTCAGCCAGCGGTAGGATGCGCGGCTTGCCCTCGCGGGTCTGTACCGACACCAAGGTCAGCGGCGTGATATGCGCAAGTTCAGATTGTTCGACCACCAGCATCATTTCACCGCTTGTCTGCCCCCGATGCGCAGCAAGTCGGGTCAGCACCCGTCGCGCCCGGTAGTTGAGTGTGTCGAGAACCCGCGCCGCGTCATCCTCGGTCATCAGCGCCTTGCGCTTGTCGGGCGAGAGGCGCAGCACCTTCATCTCGAAGAACCCGATCACGATGATCATCGCCACGGGCGCCTGCGAGATTGGCAGGGCCAGATCGCGCCAGATGAACATGGCCGCCACGAACGGCGACAGCGCAATGAAGTAGCGCAACGGTTCGTTTTCGAAGATCACCCGCGCGACCATCGCAGCCCCGCCGCCTTTGGGCAGGAACGCGATGCGGTGCAGCACCTTGCGGGGAACCGAACCGGTTTCCAGCGCCTTGGGGTTCCAAACCGTTTCCGGGGACAGAATGAACATGCTCATGCCGTCGGAAGTAGCGTCGCGCGCCCACGCGGCAAAGTGCGAGGGCGCTTTTTGCAAAGGCGGCCTTTTCCTTTCCGTTGGGCGTGATAGCTCAGGCTGATGGTGTTGACCGTTCAAAACGTGATGAAATCCTTTCCCGGCGCGGATGGCGACGTGCCTGTCCTGCGCGGCGTGTCCCTGTCGCTGGAGCGCGGTGAAACGCTTGCGCTGACCGGGGAATCGGGGTCGGGCAAAAGCACGCTGCTGCACCTGATCGGCGGTTTGGACAAGGTCGATGACGGGTCGATCACCGTCGCCGGGCGTGAGATCACCAGCATGAACGACAGCGACCGTGCGGCGTTGCGGCGCACCGAGGTCGGGGTGATCTTTCAGCAGTTCAACCTGATCCCTTCGCTGACGGTCGAGGCGAACATTGCCTTTCAGGCACGACTGGGTGGGGCGTTCGACGCCGATCACGCGGCACGGCTGTCCAAGGCGCTTGGGCTGGGCGATCATCTGTCCAAATATCCAGAAGCCCTGTCCGGCGGGCAGCAGCAACGGGTCGCAATCGCGCGCACCCTGACGGCACGACCTAAACTGGTGCTGGCCGATGAACCGACCGGCAACCTTGACGAGGCCACGGCGTCCGAGGTGCTCGACCAGATGCTGCGCCTTGTGCGCGAAACCGGAGCGGCACTTTTGATGGTGACGCACTCGCACAGCGTCGCGCGCCGGATGGGCCGGCATGTGCATCTGAGCCAAGGACACGTGGTGTGACCTTCACTGCGCTCACAGCCCTCGTGTCGCACTGGCGCAGCAACCGGTTGCAGTTTTTTGCAATGATTGCCGGGCTTGCACTGGCCACGGCGCTTTGGTCCGGGGTGCAGGCGATCAATGCCGAGGCGCGGGCCAGCTATGACGCGGCGGCGGCCACGTTGGGCGAAGGTCAGTTCGACCAGCTGTTGCCGCGCGCCGGGGATCGGATGGACCAAGCCACCTATATCGCGCTGCGCCGCGCCGGGTGGCAGGTGTCGCCGGTGCTCGAAGGACGGTTGAGGACCGAGGATGACCGCGTGCGGATCGTCGGGCTTGATCCGCTCACAGCCCCCGGTGCGATTGCTCCTGTCGGGATGCAGGAGGGTGCCAATCTCGGCGATTTCCTGACCCGTGGCGTTCTCTTCGCTGCGCCGGACGTGGCCGAGGCGCTGGAGCCTGCGGTGTCGCAACGGGTGATCCCGGATCCATCGGTCGCGCCCGGTGTTGCGCTGACCGATATCGGCGTCGCGCAAGGATTGCTCGATGCCGAGGGACAGCTAAGCCGTCTGATCGTCGCGCAAGTGCAGCCGATTGGCCTGCCGGAGATTTCCACGATTGCGCCGGGTCTTGTCCGCCAGCCCGCGCAGGATGCGGGCGCGAACCGGTTGACCGATAGTTTTCACCTGAACCTGACCGCCTTCGGCCTGCTCAGCTTTGCAGTGGGCATCTTCATCGTGCACGGCACCATCAGCCTGGCCTTCGAGCAGCGGCGCAGCATGGTTCGGACTCTCCGTGCGTTAGGAGTGCCGCTCAACATGTTGATCTCGTTGATGATTGCGGAACTGGTGCTGTTTGCGCTGGTGGCGGGCGGGATCGGTGTGGCACTCGGGTACGTGATCGCGGCGGTGCTGTTGCCCAATGTGGCCGCGACGCTACAGGGGCTTTACGGTGCCACTGTTGCAGGAACGCTGCAACTGCGCCCGGAATGGTGGCTGTCGGGTCTGGCGATCGCCGTTCTGGGCACCGGATTGGCCGCGTCGGGCGCGCTGTGGAAGATCGCGCAGATGCCGCTTTTGTCCAGCGCACGCCCGCGGGCCTGGGCGGTGGCCTCCGGCGGAACAGCGCGAAATCTGGGTCTGGTGGCGGGGTTGCTGTTCCTCATCGGCGCGGGGATCGCGATCTGGGGAAATGGGCTGACCCTTGGCTTTGCGCTTCTGGCGTGCCTGCTGATCGGGGCGGCGCTGATCCTGCCGCTGATCCTGCGCGGTGCGGTGACGCTGGCCGACGGGCTGGCGCAAAGCGCGATGTGGCAATGGTTCTGGGCCGACACGCGCCAGCAGGTGCCGGGTATGAGCCTTGCGCTGATGGCGCTCTTGCTGGCGACAGCGGCCAATGTCGGCGTGTCCACGATGGTGTCGAGCTTTCGCGTCACCTTCGTCGACTTTCTCGATCAACGGCTGGCGCCAGAGCTGTTCATCCGCATTGACGACGCCGCGCAAAGCCCTGATCTTGAAGCTTATATGGTCGAATACGCGCGCGAAGTGCTGCCGCTTCTGTCGGTCGAGACCGAGATTGCGGACGTGCCCACGGACCTTTTCGGTGTGCGGGTCGGTCCGACCTATCGGGAGAACTGGCTGTTTCTGGATGAAACCCCGAATGTCTGGGACCGGGTCGCGCGGGGCGAAGCGACCGTGGTCAGCGAACAGCTTGCCCGGCGCGCGGGATTGTGGACGGGAGACCGCGTGACCATCGCGCAAGACCTCACACTGCCCATCGCCGCGATCGTGGCGGATTACGGCAATCCGCTGGGACAGGCGCTGATCGCCGAGCCGCTTTTCCTCGATCTGTATCCTGACACGATACCGCTTGCGTTCGGCGTGCGCAGCGATGATCCCGCCACCTTGCGCAATCGCCTGACCGAAGATTACGGCCTGCCCGAAGCGGCGATCACCGACCAGTCGCGGATCAAGGCGTTCTCGATCGAGGTGTTCGAGCGCACGTTCACCGTCACCGGCGCGCTCAACGTGCTGACGCTGGCGGTTGCGGCCTTTGCCATCCTGATGAGCCTGCTGACCCTCGCGTCGATCCGGGTGCCGCAACTTGCGCCCGCCTGGGCGCTTGGGCTGACGCGGCGCAGGCTGGGGCAGTTGGAACTGCTGCGCGCGGTGGTGCTTGCGATGGTGACCACGGTGCTGGCGATCCCGCTGGGCTTGCTGCTGGCGTGGGTGCTTCTGTCCTATGTCAACGTGGAGGCGTTCGGGTGGAAACTTCCGATGTACCTGTTCCCCGGCCATTACGCGCTGCTGACGCTTTTCGCTCTGCTGGCGGCGGCATTGGCTGCGCTCTGGCCCGCGATCCGGCTGGCGCGCACGCCGCCATCGGACTTGCTCAAGGTGTTTGCCAATGATCGTTAGGGTCATCGCTCTGCTGTTCTGGCTGCCCCTTCAGGCGACCGCCCAAGGCTTTGCCGGGCTTGGCACCGATGCTGAGGGCTTTGCTGTGCCGACCCCGAACCCTGCCTTCGACTTCCCGCAGGACCACGGCGCACATCCCGAGTACCGCATCGAATGGTGGTACCTGACTGCAAACCTGCAAGGGCCGGACGGCACGGCTTACGGCGTGCAATGGACGCTGTTCCGCTCGGCGCTGGCACCGGAAACCCGCGAAGGCTGGTCCGATCCGCAGGTCTGGTTTGCCCATGCCGCCGTTACCACGCCGGACCGCCATCTGGTGGCCGAACGCATCGCGCGGGGCGGGATCGGGCAGGCGGGTGTGACGGTAGATCCCTTCGACGCCTGGATCGACGATTGGCGGATGGTGGGCCCATCCTTTGATGACCTGACGCTGACCGCGCGGGGCGATGCGTTTGCCTATGATCTGGGCTTGCAGGCCAAAGGTCCGCTGGTCTTTCACGGCGAAGGCGGGTTTTCCGTCAAATCGGCGCAGGGGCAGGCAAGTTACTATTACTCGCAACCCTATTATGAGGTGACGGGCACTTTGACTCTGCCGGATGGCGATGTGCCTGTGACGGGCACAGCATGGCTTGATCGCGAATGGTCGTCGCAGCCGTTGGCCGAGACGCAATCGGGCTGGGACTGGTTTTCCCTGTCCTTTGCATCCGGCGACAAGCTGATGGGGTTTCTGTTGCGCGAAGAGGATGGTGGTGCGTTCACCTCTGCCACGTGGATCGCGCCCGATGGCACGACCACCGCCTATCCCGATGGCGCGTTCCGCGCGCAGCCGTTGGATTGGCACGAGGTCGCGGGCCGAGATGTTCCGACCACATGGTCGGTGCAATTGCCCGACAAGGGTATCGACGTAACGGTTCAGGCGCTCAACCCCGATGCGTGGATGGCGCTGTCGATTCCCTATTGGGAAGGCCCGGTCACGGTCGAAGGCACGCATGAGGGGCGCGGTTATCTGGAGATGACGGGATATGAGTGATCACAACGACCTTGCCGCCTTTCTCGATCTGGGCTGGCAACGGCTGACACGGGGCGTTGCCGACCGGCGCGCAGCAGCGCGGCACCCGGCTTTTGCCACCGTATCGCCGGAAGGTTTGCCCGAGGCCCGCACCGTTGTGCTGCGCGGGGCCAGCCGCAGCGATGGCACGTTAGAGGTGCATACCGATGGCGGATCGGACAAGATCGCATCGTTGAAGGCCAATCCGAACGCACAGCTTATGATCTGGGACGAAAAGCCCAAGCTGCAAATCCGGTTGTCCACAAGCGTCACGATCCGTCAGGGCGACGAGGTGGCGGACCGCTGGCAGAACGTGCCCGACGGTTCTCGCATGGCCTATGGCGCGTCTCCGACACCCGGTACAGTGATCCCGGACGCTGATGCTTACGCCAAGCTGGCCAGCCGCGACTGGTTCACCGTTCTGACCTGCCACATCGAATCGATTGAGCTGATGCAGCTGGTCGATCCACACAGACGCGCTGTTTTCAGGGCGCGCGACGGCTGGATCGGGGAGTGGTGGGTTCCCTAGGGTCACGTAATCCACAAAGACCCGTGAGCGGTTCACAAAACTGACATTTTTGTCTTGCGTTGAAGGAATTCTTGAGTAGGGTCACCGCTACCGACGAAAGTCGAGGCACTTTTCCAACCGATTGCGCCCGAAAGAGGCAGCGATCGAAGAGAATAGGGCGGTTGGGGAGAGCCGCCCTATTTTTTTGTCCGCAGACTTGTCCACATTCTACCTGTCAGGATTGTTCGCCCGCCACAGCGTCCAGGCGTCCGGTGTGTCGAGATCGGTCAGCGCATTTTCAGCCGGCAGGGCGACCCGGATGAGCCGTGTGCGGTTCGCCTGAAGAATGGCGCGCGCGCCTTCATCGCCGGTCAGGGACTGGAACTCCGGGATCAGGTCGGCGGGAAAGATCACCGGATGGCCGGGTTTCTCGTTCGCACCGGTCGCCTGCACGAGAAACGCGCCGCTCGCATCCTCAAAAGCCTGCATGACCTTGCGCAGATCGTCTTCCGTCAGGTCCGGCATGTCGGCAGGCAGGATCATCAGTCCCTCGGTTCCGTCAGGAACAGCCTGCGCCGCGCGCCGCATTGAGGCGGACATCCCGTCGTGCGCATCGGGCACCGCGATCTGAGTCACGCCCAGACCGTGCAGCGCATCGGCTCGGGGATGAGACAGATCGGGCAGGGTGACGATCACGTCACCACTCACCGCCAGCGCCCGCAGCGCCACACCGCGCAAGAGCGGCATTCCGTCCACCTGTTCCAACAGCTTGTCGCGGTCGCCCATGCGACGGCTGGCCCCGGCGGCGGGAATCACGAGTGTTATCCGTGTCATGCGACCAGTCTAGCCGCGCATCTGCGCCCCGTCAGGGTCGTAAAGTGGGGTGGTGATGAGCGTGGCATCACACATCTCGCCCAGGATCTCGATCTGCGCGGTTTGACCTTCGGTCGCATGCCCGCGCGGGATCAGGCCAAGCGCAATGGATTTGCCCGCATGGTGCGAATAGCCGCCCGAGGTGCAGAAGCCCCTTACTTCGCCATTGATCCAGATCGGTTCATAGGCATTCACATCGGCGTCGTTCACCGCCACCTCGAAGGCGCAGAGCACCCGGTCGGGCGGCGTGGCGCGTTCGGCCTCTGCGGCAGCCCGTCCGATGAAAGCGACATTCTTCGACCACGCGATAAAGCGGTCCATCCCGGTTTCCGCCGGGGTGTAATCGGGCGAAAACTCCGACAGCCAGGAGCCGAAGAACTTGTCGAGCCTGAGCGACATCATCGCCCGCATCCCGAAAGGCCGCATCCCGTGATCCTGCCCGGCAGTCCAGAGCGTGTGCCAAAGCTGTCGCTGCGCCACCGGTTCACAGTAAATCTCGTAGCCTAGACCGCCAGTATAGCTGACCCGCTGCACAAGGCAGGGTGTCATGCCGATGGTCATGGGGCGCACATCCATGAACTTCAGATCGGTGGCGTCGCGCGTCACCGCGTCCAGAACCTTGCGCGCATTCGGTCCGGCGATCTGGAATCCGGTCAACTGGTCCGACACGTTGCGCACCGTCACACCCTCGGCCGCGTTCTGTTCGAACCAGCGCATGTGATAGGCTTGCGATCCGTAGCTGGCGGTGAGTTGGAAATGCGTCTCCGACAGGCACGAGATGGTGAAATCCCCGATCAACCGCCCCTTGTGTGACAGCATCGGTGTAAGCGACAGCCGACCCGGCTTCGGCACCCGACCCGCCATCACGCGGTCGAGCCAGTCGCGCGCGTTCCGCCCCGTTACCTCGTACTTGCCGAAGTTCTGAACTTCATTGATTCCAACAGCTTCGCGCACGGTCTTCACCTCGCGCGCGGTGGCGTCCCAAGCGTTGGAACGGCGAAACGACGGGGTTTCGTACCGCGCCTCGTCACCCTCCGCGAAGTAGTTGACCACCTCCAACCCGAACTGCGCACCCCAGACCGCTCCCATCCCGTCGAAGATGTCGTACATCATCGTCGTGCGGTTGGGACGTGCGGCGGGCAGTTCCTCGTTGGGGTAGCTGACGGAAAAGCGTTTCTGGTAGTTCTCGATCACCTTGGGCAGGGTATAACCCGGACTGATCCAGTCGCCGAAACGCGCGACATCCATCGCCGACACGTCGCGTTCGCATTCGCCTTCGATCATCCATTGCGCCAGCATGAGGCCGACGCCACCGCCTTGGCTGAACCCGGCCATCACGCCACAGGCCGACCAGTAGTTGCGCAGCCCCGGCACAGGTCCCACCAGCGGGTTGCCATCCGGGGCAAAGGTGAAGGGGCCGTGAATGACGGACTTGACGCCTGCACGCTCAAGCACCGGGAAGCGTTTGTAAGCAAATTCAATGCTTTCCTCGATCTTGTCAAAGTCATCTGGCAAGAGTTCATGGCCGAAGTTCCACGGCGTGCCACCAACCGCCCACGGCCGACAAGGCTGCTCGTAGAACCCGATGCACAGCCCGCGCCCTTCCTGCCGCAGATAGGATTCGCCTGCCGGGTCCATCACATGCGGATGCTCGGTCTCGCGCTGGTAAATCTCGGGCGTTTCATCCGTGACGATGTATTGATGCTCCATCGGGTGCAGCGGCAGGTAGACGCCCGCCATCGCCCCCACTTCGCGCGCCCAGAGACCACCCGCATTGACTACGTGTTCGGCATGGATCGTGCCCTTGTCGGTCACGACATTCCACGTCCCGTCCGGGCGCTGTGTGGTCTCGTTGACCATCACATGGGTCTCGATTGTGGCCCCGCCCATTCGCGCCGCTTTGGCATAGGCATGGGTGGTACCCGAGGGATCGAGGTGCCCGTCCAACGGATCGTACAAAGCGCCAAGGATGCCATCGAGATTGGTGATCGGCGCGATCTTCGCGATTTCTTCGGGCCCGACGATCTCGGTCTCAAGCCCCATGTACCGATGCTTGGCCCGCTCGGCGAGCAGCATGTCAAACCGGTCGCGGTTATCGGCCAGCGTGATGCCGCCCACATGGTGCAGCCCGCAGGACATGCCGGTGATCTCTTCGAGTTCCTTGTAGAGCCGGATCGTGTAGCCCTGAAGCGCGGCCATGTTGGTGTCGCCGTTCAGCGTATGAAATCCGCCGGCCGCGTGCCATGTCGATCCGCTGGTGAGTTCCGAACGTTCCACCAGCATGACGTCGGACCAACCCAGCTTGGTCAGGTGATAGAGGACCGACACGCCCACAACTCCTCCACCGATCACCACCACACGTGCCTGCGTCTTCATGCCAATTCTCCCTGACCCTATGCGCCGACCATGTGGCGGGCTTTCCTCTTGCGTCCTGCCGGAAAACGACATCCCGTGTCGGCTTGTGGCAACCGCATTCGTCCTCGGATCGAAAGGGTGGGGCCAACATGCACGGAGGCGCACAGGATGAAAACCCACGCTCAGGCAGTCGTCATCGGGGGCGGCGTCATCGGCTGTTCGATTCTGTACCATCTCGCGAAATTGGGCTGGACCGATGTTGTGCTGCTTGAACGCGACGAGCTGACCAGCGGGTCGACATGGCATGCCGCCGCCAACATCCACGGGCTGCATGACAGCACCAATATCAGCCGCATCCAGCATTATACCATGAACCTCTACAACCAGCTCGAGGCCGAGACTGGCCAAAGTTGTGGCGTGTTCCAGCCTGGATCGCTCTACCTTGCCCAGACCGCAGCGCGCGAACACCAGCTGCGCCTGCAGGCGGCCAAGGCGAAACTCTACGGCATGAACTTCCACGAGGTCAGCCGCACCGAAGCCGAAGCGCTGCACCCGCTGGTGAATTTCGATGGCATCCGCTGCATCATGTATGAACCCGACGGCGGCAATGTCGACCCGTCCGGTGTAACCGCAGCCTATGCGGCAGGTGCCCGGCAAAAAGGCGCGGAAATTCATCGCTTTACGCCCGTCACCGCCACCGACCCCCAGCCCGACGGCACATGGATCGTGCGCACGCCCAAGGGTGACATCCACACGCCTTGGGTGGTCAACGCCGCAGGCCTCTGGGGCCGCGAAGTGGCGGCGCTGGCCGGGATCAAGCTGCCGCTGCTGCCCACAGAGCACCAGTATTTCGTGACCGAAACCATCGCCGAGATCGCCGCGATGGACCGGCGTTTGCCATCGGTCGCGGACCGGGACGGCGAATATTACCTGCGTCAGGAGGGCAAGGGCCTGCTGGTCGGTGCCTATGAGAAAGACGTGCGCTTCTGGGCCGAAGACGGCACACCGCAGGGCTTTGGTCACGAGTTGTTCGCCGACGATCTTGAACGCATCGAGGACAACATGATGCGCGCGATTGACCGCGTGCCCGCTGTCGGTGAGGCAGGGATCAAGCGGGTGATCAACGGCCCGATGATCTGGTCGCCGGACAGCAATGTCCTGCTGGGGCCAGTGCCGGAAAAACAGGGCTATTTCTGCTGCAACGGCATCATCCCCGGCTTTTCGCAATCGGGCGGCATGGGCCTGATGGTGGCGCAATGGATCATCGAAGGCGAGATGCAGTATGACATGTTCGCCTGGGACCTGGCGCGGTTCGGCGACTGGGCCGATGCCACATTCACCAAGGCGCGGGTCGGCGATCAATATGCGCACCGCTTCAAGATCCACTTCCCCAATGAGGAACGGGACGCCGGCCGTCCGGTTCGGACGCGCCCGGCCTACGAGATGCAGAAAGACATGGGCGCGGTGTTTGGTTTGAATTACGGCTGGGAGCATCCGCTTTATTTCTCAAAGGACATCCCCGACAGCGCGGGCTTCACCCGCCAACCGTGGTGGGATGTAGTGGACCAAGAGGCCCGAACGCTGCGTGACAAAGCCGGGATCATCGACATCTCCAACTTCGCCAAGTACCGCGTCACGGGGCCGGGGGCCGAGGACTGGCTGAACGCGGTCTTTGCCAATCGCATGCCGCAAACGGTGGGCCGATCCTGTCTGACACCGCTGATCGGCAAACGTGGTGGCATCGCGGGGGATGCGACAGTCACGCGGCTGGCCGAGGACGAGTTCTGGATCGTCAGCTCCGGCATGGCCGAGCGCTATCAGAAACGGCTCTACGACGCGGTGCCGTTGCCGGAAGGCACGAGTTTCGAGTCCCTGACAAACGACTGGTGCGGGTTCAACGTGGCAGGTCCCCAATCCCGCGCCCTGCTGCAACGTCTGATCAACACGTCCCTCGACACCGCCGACTGGCCCTTCATGCGCTCCGCCATGCTCGAGATCGCGGGTGTGGAAGTGATGGCTCTGCGGGTGTCCTTCACCGGCGATCTGGGCTGGGAACTGCATTGCCGCGCTGCGGATCAGGCCACGCTCTACGCCGCGCTGATCGAGGCGGGACATGAGGTGGGCGCGATCCCCGTGGGCAGCCGGGCGCTGATGAGCCTTCGGATGGAAAAGGCCTACGGATCATGGGGCCGCGAATACAGCCCGGAATACTGGCCGCAGGAATGCGGGCTGGACCGGCTGTGCCGAAGCGACAAACCCTACCTGAACCGCGACGCGGCGCTGGCCAACATGGCCAAGCCCGCCCGTGAGCACATGGTGCTGTTGGCGCTGAACGCCGAAGACACCGATGCGTCGAACGCCGATGCCACCGGAGGTGAGCCGATCTTCAAAGACGGTGTCGGCATCGGCCGCGTCAGCTCTGGCGCCTATGGCTACCATGTGGGCCAGTCGCTTGCCCTTGGCTACGTCAAAGGTGCCGAACCGGGCGATCAGGTCGAGGTGATGGTGCTTGGCCGCCCGCACCGCGCGGTGATCCTTGATCAGCCGCCTTTCGACCCCGAAGGCAAAAGGCTCCGCGCCTGAACGTCTCTGGTTTCCAAATACCTCGGGGGGGGGGGGTCGTCCGTTGGGCTTGAACCAATGGACGACCCCCGACGTTTCCGTCAACGGAAACGCCAGACTGCGTCGACGCAGTCTGGCCTGCCCGTGACTATTCCGCCGCCAGAGGCCGGATCTTGAGAGCGGTGATGCGGTTGTTGTCGCGCGCCATGACTTCGAACCGGAACCCGTGGAAGCTGAAGCACTGGCCCATGGTCGGGATCATCTGCGCCTCGTGAATGACCAGACCCGCCACGGTGTTGGCCTCGTCATCCGGCAGCGTCCAGTCCAGCGCGCGGTTCAGGTCGCGGATCGTCATGGACCCGTCGATCCAGTAGCTGCCATCCTCGCCGGGCGTGATGGCGACATCGCCATCGGGATCGAACTCGTCGGTGATCTCGCCCACGATTTCTTCGAGAATGTCCTCAAGCGTGATCAGTCCCTGAAGCGCGCCGTATTCATCGACCACCAGCGCGAAATGCGTGCGGCGGCGCAAGAACTGGCGCATCTGGTCGTCGAGCGAGGTGCTGTCAGGGATGAAATAGGGTTTCATCGCGACATCCGCGAATTTGAAGCTGTTCATCGCGTCTGCGGGTTTGTCGCCCTCCTGCATGAACTGATACATCGCGCGGAAGAGATCCTTGGCATGCACAACGCCGATGATGTTCTCGGGTTCGCCGCGGAACACCGGAAGCCGCGTATGGTTGGATTCCAGGCATTGCTTCAGGATCGTCTGCGGGTCGTTGTCGGCGTCGATCATCTCGATCCCCGAGCGGTGGAGCATGATCTCTTCGACCGTGCGTTCGCTCAGGTCCAGCGCGCCGAGGATGCGGTCGCGGTCTTCCTTTTCCACAACACCTTCGGAATGGCCCAGTTGCAGCGCACCGGCGATTTCCTCGCGCACGGCAAGGATATGGCTGTCGGGGTCGGTCTTGACGCCGAAGACGCTCAGAACCCCGCGCACGAGCATCCGCACCGCCGCCACGACGGGCGAAAAGACGGTGATCACCAGCGCGATGATCGGCGACACGCGGCTGGCGGCGGTTTCGGGATTGGTGATGGCGTAGGTCTTGGGCAACACCTCGGCAAAGACCAGCACCAGCACCGTCATCACCAAAGTCGCCAGCGCCACGCCCGACTCGCCGAACATGCTGGTGAACAGTGCCGTGGCCAGCGACGTGGCCAGGATGTTGACCATGTTGTTGCCCAGAAGGACGGACCCGATCAGGCGTTCGTTGTCCTCGGTGATGGCCAGCGCCCGGTCCGCGCCCTTTGAGCCCTTGTCGGACATGGACCGCAGCTTGCCGCGTGATGCAGCGGTCAGGGCGGTTTCCGAGCCACTGAAAAAAGCCGACAGCACCAGCAGTCCGATGATCGCGGCCGAGGTGATCCAGAAAGCGGCATCTGCCGCGGGAAGTGCGCTATCCATGAGGTCCAACGTTCCAGAATTTTGTGCAGGTTATGGGGGCAGGGCCGCGCGCGTTCAAGAGGCGCGGCTCAGTCGCGGGCCATCGGGTGGTGATCCAGCACCAGCTCCTTGAGCCGTTCCTCCAGAACATGGGTGTAGATCTCGGTGGTCGACACATCGGCATGGCCCAGAAAGGTCTGGATCGCGCGCAGGTCAGCGCCGTTGGCCAACAGATGTGTTGCGAATGCGTGGCGCAGCGTGTGGGGCGTGACCTTGGCCGGTGACACCCCACCGACCACAGCCAGATCCTTGATCAGCACGTAGAACGCGTGCCGGGTCAGGTGGCCGGATTTGCCGCGCGACGGGAACAGGAAGGTCGAGGCCGGTTTGCCTTCGGCGCGGGCGGTGTCTTCCATCGACAGGCGGGTGGTCAGCCAGTCGCGCAGCGCGACGCGGGCGGGCGGAGACAGCGGCACCATGCGTTCCTTGCCACCCTTGCCACGGATCAGCAGCATGCGCGGATCCCCCTTGGCCGAGGACAGTGGCAGCGACACCAACTCGCTGACCCGCATGCCGGTCGCGTAGAGCAGGTGCATCAGGCAGGTGTTGCGTTCGCGGTCTGCCGGGCTGCGTCCATGCGCTGCGGCGGCATCCAATAGTTGATCGACCTCTTGGGTGGACAGCGTCTTGGGCAGGCGCTTGTCGCGGCCCGGTCCGCTGATTTGAACCGCCGGGTTGTCGGTGCGGAACCCCTCCTCGAAACAGAACCGGTAAAGCTGCTTGATCGCGGACAGTCGGCGCGCGCGGGTGGATTTCGCCAAACCCTGTGCATCGCAATGCACGAGATAGTTTTCCACATCCGATTTCTGCGCCTGCGTGAGTGACGATCCACGCCCGGCCAGCCAGTCGGTGAAATCCGCAAGATCGCGGGCATAGGCCAGTTGCGTGTTGGTCGCAGCGCCACGTTCGGCGGCCTGCGCATCCAGAAAAGCCGCGATCCAGTGCCGGTCGCTCATCGACGCGCGCCTTCCATATCGAGGATTGCCAGTTGCAAGGCGGCGCGGCGCGCGGTGTCTTCCAGTCCGAAAGCGCGCAGGGTGCGCAGTGCGTCGGTCAGGTCTGCATCGCTTCCGGCGGCGCCTGTGTCGAATTTCTGCATCGCCCTCAGCAAAGCCTCGCCCAGTCGGTTCTGCGCGGGCAGGGGGGCAATATCTGCGGGGGGCTGCGCCGACTCATCCCATGCGGCGGACAGCGCTGCTGCATGTGGCAGGTTCGACGGGGTGCTTTGGGGGCGCTGCCCCTGCGCCAGTGCTGCGAGAAAGGCCAGCCGTGCATCGCCAGTTTCGCTCAGGGCGCGGGCAGTCTCTTCATAGCTGTCGGACAACAGGCCCGAAAGTCCGGCGATGTCCTGCGCGCGGCCCGACAGCGGCACGTCCTGAAGTTGCGCGCCAAAGAGGTTGGAAAACGGCACCAGAAGCCCCGCCGCGCGCATCTGCGGCCAGACCTGTTCTAGCGCGGTGGAGATTTCAGCGGGATCGCCCGCGCTCAGCGCGGTCTCAAACCGTTGCAGCGACTCGACCCGGTCCCAGATGCCGCCGGATGCGGCGCGTCGCTGTGCGGTGTAGACACCCAAAAGCTGGTTGCCGTCGATCGCACCAACACGGGCCAACCGTTCGGCGGCCTGCAATTGTGCGCGCCAGCCTGAATCGCCCGAGAGTTCCACCACTGCGAACGGCAACGGAAGAGGTGTGGTCGGCAAGGCTTCACCGATCGCCTCGAACAGCCGGAATTGAAGAGGGGTCGGGCGCACCGGTGCCTGCATCGGGGCGCTGTCCTCGGCATATTCGGGATCGAGGAACCGCAGCAACAGTTCGGCATCGAGGTCGGACATCTGACCCAGCGCATCGCCGGTCTGGTAGATCGTCATCGCATGGGCGAAATCACCGCTGCGGGTGGCGCACCAGATGCGCGTGGGCAGATCGGTGCTCAGGCTGGGGGTGTCGTTCAGAACAGCGCAGAGCGACTCGTCCGTTCCGGTCAGCAGCGCAAGCTCGAAGGCCAGCGCGAAAAGCTGCGGTGTCAGTGTTCCCACCCGCTCCATCAGTGCTTCAGCAGGTGGGACCAGCCCGTGATGATACAAAAGGTCCACGCGCGCTTTCAGCATCCCGTCGCCCTGCGCCGTGGCGGGCGGATCGGCTTCGGCGAGCATCAGGATGTGCAGCAACCCGGTCAGCGCGGGCACCGGAGGGCGGCGCGTCTGCATCCGGTCAAGCATCGCGATCAGATCGGCCTCTGCGCTGCCCTGCCAGAGGGTTTGCGGCAGTCCGGTGACCGAACCCGGCAGGAGCCCCACACCGCCAACGCCCGGCGCATCCAGCGATTGTACCTCCACATCCGGCACTGTCGCGCTTTCGGCAACGGGTCTGGAGGGCGTGGTATCCGGCACAACAACGACTGGCGGTGCATTGCGTTGCACGGCCAGCCAGTCGATGGCCGACAAGGGTTGTTCCTGCGCCGTGGCAGGCCAGGCGACACAGGCCAGGATCAGAAGGGCGAGCCTAGTCTGCATCCAGCGCCACGGGTTTTCTGACTTCCGTTTGCGGCGGCGAGAAATCCGCCCCGAAGAACGGCCCGACATAGGCGTACGCCACAAGCGCGACCGCGCCGACGATCGCCAGATAGACCAGCCATTTTATGATGCGCCCCATGTTGACCCTTGCCCTGCCACAATGATTTTTTCCAAGTTATAACTGGCCTTTTGCCCAAGATCACGTCATTCAGCGGCGGAATTCGAAAAATTGGCGGCACTTGGCCGAGATACAAGGGGTCGGTCGGAAACAATGCAGGCAAGACTGAAGAAAACGGTTGTCCTTGTCGGCATGATGGGTGCAGGAAAAACCGCCGTGGGCAAGGCGTTGGCCACCCTGCTGCACGCGCCTTTCCTTGATTCGGACGCCGAGATCGAAAAGGCGGCCAACATGACCATCCCAGAGATTTTCCAACGCGACGGAGAGCCGTTTTTTCGGGTGAAGGAACGGCAGGTGATCTCGCGCCTGCTCGAGCGGGAAAAGGGCGTGCTGTCTACAGGTGGCGGCGCCTACATGGCCCCCGAGAACCGCGAGATCATATCGCGGCAGGGTGTGGCGGTCTGGCTGAACGCCGATCTCGACCTGCTTTGGGCACGCGTGAAACACAAGGATTCCCGACCCTTGCTGCGTGTCCCTGATCCGTTCGGCGCGCTGAAGAAACTCTATGAAGACCGGGTGCCGATCTACGCCACGGCAGACCTGACCGTGGTGTCGGAACCCGGCCTGTCGATCGATGACATGGCGGCGCGCGTGATCGTGGCGCTGCGGGCGCGCCCGGATGTGCTGGAGATTCTGCAATGATCGAAAGGGTTCATGTCCCGCTTGAGGGCCGCGCCTATGATGTGCGCATCGGGCCCGACCTGCTGTCCCGCGCCGGGGCCGAGATCGCGCCGCTGCTCAAGCGTTCGCGCGTGGCGATCGTCACGGATGCCCATGTCGCGGCGCTGCATCTGGCGACGCTGGAAGCGGCGCTGGCCGCCGACGGGATCGCGTCCGTCAGCCTGACCCTGCCTGCCGGCGAAAGCACCAAAAGCTGGCCGCAATTCGAACGCACCGTGGAATGGTTGCTGGAGCAGAAGATCGAACGCCGCGACGTGGTGATCGCGCTTGGCGGAGGGGTCATCGGTGACCTCGTGGGCTTTGCCGCAGCCGTACTGCGAAGGGGGGTGCGGTTTGTGCAGATCCCGACTTCGCTTCTGGCGCAGGTGGACAGTTCGGTGGGCGGCAAGACCGGCATCAACGCGCCGCAGGGCAAGAACCTGATCGGCGCGTTCCACCAGCCTGCGCTGGTGCTGGCCGATATCTCGGTGCTGCAGACGTTGCCTGATCGCGATTTCCTTGCCGGGTACGGCGAGGTGGTGAAATACGGGCTTTTGGGAGACGCCGCGTTTTTCAACTGGCAGGATCAGAACGCCGCCCGCATCGCCGCGCGCGACCCTGAGGCGCTGGCCTATGCGGTCAAACGCTCGGTCGAGATGAAGGCCGAGATCGTGGTACGTGACGAGACCGAACAGGGCGACCGCGCTCTTCTCAACCTTGGTCACACGTTCTGCCACGCGCTTGAAGCCGCGACCGGCTATTCCGACCGCCTGCTGCATGGCGAGGGTGTGGCCATCGGCTGTGCACTGGCATTCGAGCTGTCCTCGCGCCTTGGCCTCTGCGCGCAGGAGGAGCCCAGCCGCGTGCGCGAGATGCTGAGCACCATGGGGATGAAGGTCACGCTGGCCGATATCGACGGCGATCTGCCCGATGCGCACAGGCTGCTTGACCTGATGGGGCAGGACAAGAAGGTGGTCGACGGTCAGCTGCGGTTCATCCTTGCGCGCGGCATTGGCGAGGCCTTTGTGACCTCGGAAGTGCCGCCCGATACGGTGCTGAAGCTGCTGCAGGACGCGTTGTCCGAGAGATGAAAAAGGCGCCTCACCGGGCCAGCCCCTGACACTAAATGTTGAAAAAATACTTCGGTTGGCCGCAATGCGGCCAACATTCTCTTCGGCACCATACTTGACCGTCATCCGAATGGAGAAAAAAGGTGTCGAGCGTCTCGAAGATATCTTCGGGGGCAGTGGTCGCCCCACTGGTCCGAAGACTGCCCGCGCCCGTGGCGGGTGTCGATCTCAACTTCTGCCGCAATCCAGCGTGCGCCCACTATGGAGTGCTGCCTGATCCATTCAAGCGGCCGCAGGGGTCTCCCCCTGCACCGGCCGGCGTGCCACGCGGAGCAGTTCCGGGAGGCAAGCACAAAGAGTTCTACAAGTGTTCCGCTTGCGGCACAACCTCCCGGGTGAAGAACAACCGTGCGGTCGTGGAGGAGCACGAGCGGGTGCGCCGGCTGCGCGACATTGACCCCTGCGCACCGGCCTGCCGCACCGCGGGCTGTGCGAACCAGGATCTCCCCGTCAGCGAGCATCCGGGTCTCTACCAGAGCTTCGGGAAGACTGAGGGCGGCGACCCGAGGTGGCGATGCAAGGCCTGCGCGAAGACCT
The DNA here is from genome assembly GCA_041725935.1 of Pelagibaca sp. Taxonomy (GTDB): domain Bacteria; phylum Pseudomonadota; class Alphaproteobacteria; order Rhodobacterales; family Rhodobacteraceae; genus Marivita. The sequence goes on along the minus strand of JBGRQD010000012.1, from coordinate 54,848 downwards.
TCTCGACCGGCAGACCGGCCCGCCGACACAAGCGCTCTGACAAGAACCGTCTGGTCCTCGATATGCTGTGCAACGACCTTTCGCTGGCAAAGACCGCGAAGATTTCCGGGCTTTCATACCGCGACATATACCGGCGGATCGGGTTCTACCACGATCAGGTCAGGAGCTTCGTGTCGCGCCGGGAGGACTTCTCCCGGATCGACTTCGCCGCAATGGGTTCTCGTTTCGCCACCGACAGTCAGGCGCTGACCATCAACTGGCCCAGCCGGAAGCGTCGCTTCCCAGTGGTGTTCCAGCATCTTTGCACGGCACACGCGCGCTCGGGCTTCATCATGGAGGCCTCGTTCCAGCTCGACCCGGCGATCTCGCCGGAGGAGGCGGAAGCGCAAGCCCTCGCGGCCAATGAGGATCAGGTCTCGACGGCCTTCCGGCGCCACGCCCGCATCTGGACGAAGACCGAGTTCGACGCCTATCTCACCCGACTCGCAAAGGCCGCGGGGCTGCCGCAGGTGGAGGAATTCGGGTTGCCTGCCACCGGCTCGATGCTGCGCTACGATGTAATGCAGTTCGCCCACGCGATGCGGCTCCGCGATCACATCGGCCAGACGGACGCCCCGCTGATCTTCGTGATGGACGGGGACGCCGGGCTCAAGCAATCGTTCGCGACTGTTTTTCAGCCCGAAGTATCGGCCGGGCGCGCGCACCTCGCCGTCATCGACTTCGAGAAGGCAATGACCAACGACGCGCGCATGAGTGTGGTCGCCGACGGTCGAACTGACCTCTGCGCCGCGACGGGGCTGACCCACGCCGAATTGAGCCGCATCCCGTCCGAGTTCTTCTGCCAGATCGTGGATGAAGAGGTGGCTGTCCGTCTCGTCGGCGAGCCAGTCGGCACCTGGTTCCAGTATCCGTTCCCGAGGAAGAGTGAGCCCAACAAGCGCGTCCTGTTGCTGACGGACCACCCGGGCCTGGGAGCAAGGGAGAAGGCCAAGCTGATGCGTCTGGCCACGCTTCGCAGCGTCGACAGCTCCTTCCACCGCTTCCGCTCGAATGTGCACTTCGCCAGCCGACCGCAGATCACGACGAACGGCCACGGCCGTGTCTGGGCCAGGCATCACCTCTACGACCCCGTCGTGCTGTCGAAGCTTGTCGAGATCTATCGTTTCTACCACAACTGGATGGAGCCAGGTGTCGATCGAAAGACGCCGGCGATGCGGATTGGGCTGGCGCGAGGTCGGGTCTATGAGCGGGATCTGCTTTGAGGATTTTTTAGAACTCCTCGATGGACGCATATCCCCAACACCCCTTCGAGCAGTCGGGGACTCAGCGGGCTCAAACTCGCCGAGATCGATCCGTGTCGATTCTGTCGATGCAACTCTGTCCTTTGAGGCGAGGGGCCGAAGACGAGAGGTGAGTTCCTCGAATCTCGTGCCTGAGCCTGCGGAAAGGAGTGCGTGATGGAAGACCTACTGATGCTGGTCGACATCATTCGCGGCGTGATGCACGTCGTCGTTTTGATGCAGGCAAGCCACCGTCTGATGTCCCTTAAAGACAGATGACAAAGGGCGCTACCGTTCCCGCGGTAGCGCCCTTCTTCTTTTGAAGACTGAATCTTCTCCAGTGGTTGGTTCTGCGACGCTTCCGCCGCAGTGGTCTTGAGCAGTCATTGAGCGCAGCTTGATGCGACCTCTGATGGTCAGGAGATAGGAATGACTCACCTACCTCCAAAACCGCTCGCGCCAACATTTAGCGTCAGGGGCTGGCCTCACCGGGTGCCTTTTCGTCAGAACGGGATTTCGTCGTCGATGTCGCGGGACGGTGCGCGGGCAGGGCCACCGCCGCCACCGCTGGAGCCGCCGTAATCTCCGCCACCACCGTAATCGCGGTCGTAACCACCGTCATTGCCGCCGCTGCTGCCGCCATATCCGCCACCACCGCCATCGCGGCTGTCGAGCAGGGTCAGTTCACCGCGATAGGGACGCAGCACAACTTCGGTCGAGTAGCGATCCTGACCGGACTGGTCCTGCCATTTGCGGGTTTCCAGCTGTCCCTCGATATACACCTTGGAGCCCTTCTTCAGATATTGTTCGGCGATGCGCGCCAGCGGTTCGGAAAAAATCGCCACGCTGTGCCACTCGGTGCGCTCCTTGCGTTCGCCGGTGTTGCGGTCTTTCCAGTTCTCGGACGTGGCGATCCGCAGGTTGCAGACCTTGCCCCCATTCTGGAATGTACGCATTTCCGGATCGCGGCCGAGGTTGCCGACGATGATGACCTTGTTGACTGAACCGGCCATGTTTCCCCCATCTTGAGTTCGAATCTGCGACGCGTCGCGCCGTTTGCACAACCCTACATCAGCGCGCCGGGCAAATACCATCAGGTTGTGGTTAAGAAATGATGACCAACCAAGGCTGGTGTGAATACGAATTCCGGGGTATACATCCGCAAAATCTCAATCTGGGACATGAGCGTTCATGCGAACATCAAGACAGGGATTTATTGCGGCTGTGTGTGTGGTCGCGATGATGAGTGCAGGCGCTGTCAGTGCCGAGGTGGTCTCCACCAAGAGCCGTGTCGCGCTCTTTTCGAGCAAAACCAAGGTGTTGGATTCGCGCGCTGCGCAGCAATACAAGAGTTCGGTCCGTTTGCAGCCACCCAAGGTGGTCACCCCGTCCAAATGGGGCGACGCTGGCGAAGAGGGGCCGGTTCCTCAATACCGCGGCCGGTACTCCGGAGTTTATGCCGGCATGGCACGCGATGCGGCGCGGCGCCACGGGATCCCGGAAGACCTGTTCCTGCGGCTGGTCCAGCAGGAAAGCAACTTCAACCCCAACGCCCGTTCCCACAAAGGCGCAATCGGTCTGGCGCAGCTGATGCCGGGCACTGCGGCGGACCTGCGGGTCGATCCCAACGACCCGGCCCAGAATCTTGACGGCGGTGCGCGCTATCTCAAGGAACAATACGCCAGGTTCGGCCAGTGGCCGCTTGCGCTTGCGGCCTACAATGCCGGCCCGGGTGCGGTGATCAAGCACAAGGGCATCCCACCGTTTCGCGAAACCCGCAATTACGTGAAAGTCATCTGGGGACGGTAAATCTTTTGCTTCAATGACTTGAAGCGCGTTGTCGCCCTGGTTCAACAGTGACGTCTGGAAGACCTCACCTGCCAATATCTGCCCACGTTTGATTCCAAAACTGCTTTATTCCGGTCAAACTCCTGCCCCATTCCGGATGCAGAACAACGTCAGAAACCGTGGAGTTGTACCCGAGCCTGCCACCATCCCGATCCCGACGTGGGACAAGGTGACCCAGGCCCGGATATTGGAGAGTGGCATGATCAAGGTATTCAAAAGCTTTACTGCAGACGAGTCTGGCGCTGTGACCGTTGATTGGGTGGTGCTGACCGCCGCAGTTGTGGGCATGGCGGTGCTGACATATGCCGCACTCGCGGACAATACCCAAGAGGTGACCACGGCGACGGGTGCTGCTGTACTGACGGCCCAGGACTTCCTGACCAACTGAGTTTGGCCAGAGCCTCATCAACAGTCGCGGTGGTTCATTCCGCCGCGATCTGGATGACCGGTTCCATGCTGTCGAAATCCGCATCGCTTAGGTGACATTTCACCTGATGCCCGTCTCCGAACTGCCGCATCGGTGGGACTTCGATCTCGCACAGATTGCCGGGCACCTGCGATTTCCAGCGACACCGTGTCTGGAACGGGCAGCCGGGCGGCGGATTCATCGCGGACGGAATATCCCCCTCCAACACGATATGCTTCTTGGTCACCCGCGTATCTGCAATCGGCACTGCAGACAGAAGTGCCTCTGTGTAGGGGTGATAGGGTGGCGAGAACACCTGATCGGTGGTGCCCAGTTCCACCACGTGGCCCAGATACATCACCATGACGCGGTCTGACAAATAGCGCACGATGCTCAGGTCGTGGCTGATGAACAGAAGCGTCGTCTTCTGTTCGCGCTGGATCTCCATCAGCAGGTCCGTCACCGCCGCCTGCACCGACACGTCGAGCGCCGAGACCGGCTCATCCGCCACGACGATACGCGCATTCCCGGCAAAGGCCCGCGCGATGCCGACGCGCTGCTTTTGACCGCCTGACAACTGGCGCGGCATCCGGTCGCCGAATTCACGCGGCAGTTTGACCAGATCGAGCAGTTGCAACATGCGCTCACGCCGCTCGGCATCATTGGTGCCGATCCCGAACACTTCGAGCGCGCGGATGATCTGCCGCCCCACGGTCATTGACGGGTTGAGCGTGTCAAACGGGTTCTGGAACACCATCTGCACATCCGCGATGGTCTGCGTGTCGCGCTTCTCGATCGGCGTCGACTCGATATTGCGGTTGTCGAGCAGGATCTGGCCGTCCGTCGCGGTCTCCAGACCCATCAGAACCTTGGCGAAGGTGGATTTGCCGCAACCGGATTCGCCGACAATGGCCAAGGTCTCGGATTCGCGCGCCTCGAAACTCAGGGTCTCGTTGGCCTTGACCACCTTGGTGTCGCCCCGTTTCCCGAAAAGTGCGTTGGCCGCGACCTCGTAATGCTTCTTGAGATCGTCCATCTTGAGAATGACCCGGCCGGGTTCGGATTTCTGCGTCGTGTCGCCGGCTTCCATCGGGGCTTGCCAATCGATCTCTTTGAACCGCAGGCATCGCGTGGCGTGACGCTCATTGCCCGGCACGTCGAACATCTTGATATCCTGCGCATCGCAGCGCCCGGCCTCGAAGTAATCGCAGCGCGGCCCGAAATTGCAGCCCGGCGGGCGCTCATGGGGCAGGGGGAAGTTACCGGGGATGGCGCGCAAGGGCCGCGCGTTCTTGTCAGCCCCCGGCAACGGGATCGACCGGAACAGCGCCTGCGTGTAGGGGTGCTGCATCTCGTCAAACACGTCCGTGATCGACCCGCGCTCCACCGCCTCGCCGGAATACATCACGCAGATGCGGTCGCAGGTCTCCAGCACCAAACCAAGGTTGTGGCTGATGAACAGCATCGAGGTGCCGTATTTCTTGCCAAGCTCCTTGACCAGCTCGACCACCGCCGCCTCGACCGTCACGTCCAAAGCGGTTGTCGGCTCGTCCAGGATCAGAAGCGACGGCTCGGCCATCAGCGCCATGGCGATCACGATGCGCTGTTGCTGGCCGCCCGAAAGCTGGTGCGGATAGGCGTCCAGAATACGCTTGGGGTCGGGCAGCTTCACATCCGTGACCACTTGCAACGCGCGGTCATAGGCCTCTTTTTCCGACGATCCGCGATGGATCATCGGCACTTCCATCAACTGTCGTCCGATCTTCATTGCCGGGTTCAGGGACGCCATCGGCTCCTGGTAGATCATCGCAATTTCCGACCCGCGGATTTTGCGCAGCTCGTCCTGGCCCATTGCGCCCAGATCACGGCCTTTGAACTTGATCGACCCACCGACGATGCGCCCGTTCTTGCCCAGATCCTGCATCACGCCCAATGCCACCGTGGATTTGCCGCAGCCGGATTCGCCGACCAGACCAACCGCTTCGCCCGGCATCACCTTGACCGAGAAATCCATCACAGCCGGGATTTCGCGCAGCCGCGTGAAAAAGGAGATTGAAAGCGTGTCGATCTCGAGGATCGGACCGTCATAACTGTCTGTCATCGTGTCTCTCCCGCTTGGGGTGGCAGGGCAGGTCCCCTGCTTCTCTGGTTTTCAAATATCTCGGGGGGTCTGGGGGGCTGGCCCCCCAGTCCTGATGTCGTCAATCGCGCAGGCTTTCTTCCCGCAGGCCATCGGCCAGCAGATTCAACCCCAGAACCATGCTCAGAAGCGCAAAGGCAGGGACCATGGCGGGGTGCAGGTAGATCTGCAACAACCGCCGCCCGTCATTGATGGTGGTTCCCCAGTCCGGGCTTTCCGGTGGCAGGCCCAGACCGAAAAAGCCAAGCGTGCCCAGCAGGATTGTCGTGTAGCCGATTCGCAGGCAGAAATCGACGATCAGCGGGCCGCGCGCATTGGGCAGGATCTCCCACAGCATGATGTACCATGGCCGCTCGCCGCGTGTCTGGGCGGCGGCGACGTAGTCGCGGGTCTTGATGTCCATGGCCAGCCCCCGGACAATCCGGAAGACGGTGGGCGAGTTCACGAAGACCACCGACACGAACACCACGAGGATGCCGCCCTGCAGGTTGAAGAGGTCGATGGCATCCGGCAGCACCGTCAGCGCCGTGCCCGGTTGCGAGATCAGCGACAGGTAAAGCCAGCCCATCACACCCAGCACTCCGATCAGCAGCGGCGTGCGGACCTTAGGCTGTGTGCGATAGCGCGAGTTGAGCAGCACGCCGACAAAGATGATGGGGAAGATGAACAACACCATCGCCATGTAGTTCGGGATGCCCGTGTCCACGATTTCCGGCGTGACCAGCAGGTAGAACAGCAGGATCACCGGGAAGGCGAGGATGAGGTTCGCCAGAAAGCTGAGAAACGTATCGAGCCGTCCGCCGTAATAACCCGCAGGCAGGCCCAGAGTGATGCCGACCATGAAGGCGAAAAGCGTGGCCAGAGGTGCGATCTGCACCACGACCCACGCGCCCTTGACCATGCGGCTGAACACGTCGCGGGCAAGGTTGTCGCCACCAAAGAGGTAATAGGGGTACTGGCCCTCTTCCGCGCCCATGATCGGCGTGCCGGGCGGCTTGTTCTTCATGCTCGACACTTGGGACAGCGGATCATGGGTGACGATCAGGTCCATCGCGCCAAAAACGCCGGTGAAGACCCAGAACATCACCAATGCAAAGCCGATCATGCCGATCGTGCTGTCGAACAGCTTGCCATAGAGGCCCAGTCGCCGTTTGTAGACGAATGAGGCGCTGAACAGGACGAAGAGGCAGATCCAGACCGGCAGGAACTGGATCAGGACTCGGGTGATGATTTCAAACCAGCTGAGCGGTTCCATGTTGCTATTCCTTCCGCTCAGGACACGCTGATGCGCGGGTTGAGATACACGTAGCCGATGTCCGAAATCAGCTGGGTGACCAGCACCACGAAGACCGACACGACCGACACGCCCAGCAGCAGTTCGATGTCATTGTTGCCCGCCGCCTGCACCAGCGTCCAGCCGAAGCCCTTGTAGTTGAAGAGAGTCTCGACGATCACGACGCCGTTCAGAAGCCACGGGAATTGCAGCATGATCACCGTGAACGGCGCAATCAGCGCGTTGCGGAGCGCGTGTTTGAGTACGATGTTGGGAAAGCTGACACCCTTCAGGCGCGCTGTGCGGATATATTGCGCGGTCATCACCTCGGCCATCGAGGCGCGGGTCATGCGGGCGATATAGCCCATCCCGTACAACGCGATGGTCATCACCGGCAGGGTAAAGTTGGCAAAGGTGGCATCTTCCATCGCGCTGGTGGCCGACCCGTTGAACCACCTGAGCCCGAACGCTGTCGAGGCGAAGACGGCGATGAACACAACGCCGGACACGTATTCCGGTGTCGCGGTTGTGATGATGGAGACCGTGGACAGCGACCGGTCGGTGCGGCTGCCCTCGCGCATCCCGGCCATCACACCGATGATCAGCGCTCCGGGCACCATCACCACCATGACCCAGAACATCAGCTTGCCCGTCAGGCCAAGCCGCGTGGCGATGATCGATCCGACCCCGTCCTGGAACACGGTCGAATAGCCCCAATCCCCCTGAAGCACACCGCAGAAGCTGCGGGCGCCGTCGGGGGCAACACCGTTTTCAAGCACACCATTGCAGCGGGATCTTATCGTGCCGTCGCGGCCTTCGATCACCCATCCGGGGGCAACGCCAAGCCATTGCGCATATTTGAGCGGCAGCGGTTGGGAATAGCCACGATCCTGCAGAAAGCTGTCCACCTGTTCATCCGTCATGCGGACATTGCCTTGGTTCTTGGCAAGTTTTTCGAGGTTGGGCGCGAGGTTGGTGAGCCAGAAAACGATGAACGTCAAACAAAGGGCTGTCAAAATCATGGTTCCGATACGTCGGAACAGAAACAAAGCCATGTCAGAAAGGTCTCCCTCATCATGTCCGGGCGGCTTGGCCGCGCAGAGCGTAGGGTCTTCTCAGTGGCAGCCCGCTCCCCTGCATCACAGGAGGGCGGGCGCCAAGAGCGTGGGATCAGGCGGCGAACCCGAACTTGTAGAGGTGGAACTCGTGAGACGGGTGCTTCTCTGCGTTCACCACGTTGCCGTTGTGATGGTTGTAGAGCGAGCGCCAGAACGGCTGGATCATCACACCGTCATCCCGCAGGGTCTGTTCGACCTTGGCCATCACCTCGCGCCGCTTGTCTGCATCGGCGATGGACAGGGCGTCCGCCATCAGCGCGTCAAACTCGGGGTTGGCATAGCCGCTTTCGTTCCAAGCCTCGCCGGACCGGTAGGCCAGTGACAGGACCTGTACATCCAGCGGACGGTGGTTCCATGTGGTCGCGCTGAACGGGAATTTCGTCCAGTCGTTCCAGAAGGTCGATCCGGGCAGAACCGTGTGCTTGATGTTCACGCCGGCATCCGCGATCTGCGCCCGCACGGACGCGCCGGTGTTGCGCTCCCAATCGTCGTCCAGCGTGATCAGCTCGTGCTCGTAATCCGCGAAATCGGTTCCGTCGAGCATCGCCTTGCCCGCTGCCGGATCAAACGGTGCCGGGCCGATATCCGCATAGGCCGGATGGATCGGGCAGACATGGTGGTTTTCGGCAACCTGACCGCGACCATTGTAGCCCAGCTCCAGGCAGACCGCGTTATCGACCATCATTGCCAGCGCGACGCGCACGTTGCGGTCGGCGTAAGGCACACGGCCGTCAACTTCGGTCTGCTGGTTGAAGCGGTGGACAAGAGTGGCCGCCGTGACGGTTTCGGTCTTGGACCAGCCGATCGCATCGAGGATGTCGATGAAGTCACCGACCGATTCATAAAGCAGGTCGACTTCGCCCGATTCAGCCGCCGCCAGCCACGAGGCCGGGTCGGTGCCGTAGTCGATGAATTCGATCCGGTCGAGGTAAGGCCCACCCAGAACCTCGGTGCCCCACCACGTGTGATCAGTGGCGCGTTCGATGACCGCTTTCACACCGACTTCCATGGAGACGGGGCGGAAAGGGCCGGTGCCGATGCCATGCGCATAGACATCGCCGCCATCATAGCTGGCGTGGACGATAGCGGCGGGATAATCCGACATGTTGGCAACAATCGCGATATCCGGTGCCGACAGGTTCAGCCGCACGGTCAGATCGTCCACTACTTCGATAGCCCCATCGCGGGCCTGGCCGGTGTCTGCGTCGATCAGCCCGCCCATGCGCGCGGACATGGAGTTGCCCTCCATCGCTGAATCGCACCAGCCGGTGATGTTGCGCGCAACGTCTTCGGCGGTGAAGGCGTCGCCATTGTTCCAGGTGACACCCGGCCGGACGTTGAGCGTGTAGGTCTTCGCGTCGTCGCTGACCTCCCAGCTTTCCAGAAGCATGCCGCGGAACGATCCGTCGTTCTGGTATTCCACGAGATATTCTAGGAAGCCGCGCGACTGGTTGCCGATCTCGGACCAGTCATAGGCGCGCGGGTCTTTCATCGCCTTGACCAATGTCTGAATCCGCAGCGTGCCTCCTTGCTGGATATCGGCTGTCTGCGCCTGAGCAGGCTGCGACAGGCCGATCAAGCCGTATGCGGCGGCCGCGCTGACACCAAGTCCAGTGGCCCGCGTCAGGAATTCGCGGCGGTCCATGAAACCGGCCTTGAATTCGTCGGCATAGAGCTTGGCCGCTGGGTGCAGTGTTTCGGTCTGGGTGGTTTGCGTCATCTGTATCTCCCTGTGACACGTTGTTTTCTTCGCCGATAATTTTGGCGGGCCTTTTCGAGCCCGTTTCGGCGTTCAGTCTTTTCCAGTCATAGCGCCCCATCGCCGAGGCCCCGTCAATTGCCAGACTAGACCTTTTGAGGACTGATTGCGACACTTCGCATGTCTTATTGCGACATTTGTCTCGGTCGCGACATCGGCCACTCGCATTTCCCGTTTAAAGTGTCCTTGCGTCAATCGAGAGCCAGTCGCGCATCCGCGCCCGGAACCATGTGCGCTGCCGCTTTGCGAATTGCCGTGTCAGGATGGTGGACCGCTCCCGCGCGTCGGCCAATGTCATGGTGCCGTCGATCACTGCCATCAGCTCTGTCGCACCAATGGCCTTTGCAGAAGGTAGGACTGGAGACCATGTCGGGTGGTTGGCCCGTGCCTCGTCCAGCGCGCCGGTCTCGAGCATGTGGTCGAACCGTGCTTCGATTCTCGGGGTCAGCCAGTCCTTGTCTGCATTCACGACCAGCGGAGTGACATCTCCCAGCGGCAGGCGCGGTGGATCGGTCGCATCCTGCCAGTCGGCAAGCCCGGTGCCTGTACTGGTCAGAACTTCCCAAGCGCGTTGAACCCGCATCGGATTGGCGGTGTCGATCCGGCTTCGGGTTTTGGGGTCCAGCTCCTGAACCAGTGCGTCATGCCCCTCGGTGTCGATCCTTGCCATTGCGGTCTGGCGGACGCTTTCAGGTGTTGCGGGGATCTGCGCCAGCCCTTCGGTCAGCGCGGTAAAGTAAAGCCCCGTGCCTCCAACGATGATCGGGCGCGGGTCAGCCTGCAGATATGGCTCGAGGTCGCGCAGCCAGTCGCCCACGGAATAGGGCACATCCCCGGCGATATGACCATACAGCGCGTGGGGCGCGCGGGCCTCATCAGCCACCGACGGGCGCGCGGTCAGCACCCGCCAATCGGCATAAACCTGAATCGCATCGGCATTGATCACAACACCGCCCTGGGTTTCTGCAATGCGCAGCGCCAGTTCGGATTTGCCACTGGCGGTGGGACCGGCAATCAGCACCGGTTTGGCCGGATCGATTGCGCCAATCCGGTCTGAAACGCTCTGCGTCACGTGGGATGCCTCATTTATGTTCAGTATCGCCGTCTTGAAGCCCGACAACGCCTTGCCCCTAGGCCTGTTTTCCGACAGGTTGCGGGCGACTTTAGACTCTCGGTCGAACGGAGCGCAACATGGCTGACACGCACACCCCCCATCCGAAATACAAACGTGTGATGCTCAAGATCTCGGGCGAGGCTCTGATGGGCGATCAGGGCTACGGCCTGCACCCGCCCACGGTTCAGCGCATCGCCCAAGAGGTCAAATCGGTGCATGATCTGGGTGTCGAGATCTGCATGGTGATTGGCGGCGGCAACGTGTTCCGCGGCCTGCAGGGCAGCGCGCAGGGGATGGAGCGGACAACAGCGGATTACATGGGCATGCTCGCCACGGTGATGAACGCGCTGGCGATGCAATCGGCGCTCGAGGAATTGAGCGTGTTCACCCGCGTGATTTCCGCGATCCGCATGGACGAGGTGGCAGAGCCCTATATTCGCCGCCGGGCCGTGCGCCATCTCGAGAAAAAGCGCGTCTGCGTCTTTGCGGGCGGCACAGGCAACCCGTATTTTACGACCGACACCGCCGCCGCTCTGCGCGCCAACGAGATGAACTGCGAAGCGATCTTTATGGGCAAGAACGGCGTTGACGGCATTTACGACAAGGACCCCAAGGTCCATGCCGACGCAAAGCGCTATGACAGCGTGACCTATGACGAGGTCTTGCAGAAAAACCTCAAGGTGATGGATGCATCGGCCATCGCGCTCGCGCGGGACAACAGCCTGCCGATCATCGTTTTCCCGCTGGATGAACCGGGCGGGTTTCGTGGCATCCTCGCGGGTGAGGGCACCTATACCAAGGTTCATGGCGGCACCACGAAATCCGGCGCGGGCGAGGCGGCCTGACCAATCCGTCACAGGGTGACACCCGAAGTAACCAGAGTGTTGCAAGGCGCTATACTTTTGGGCACGTGTCCCCTAGAACCTGAAACAAAGCACAAAAACCGTTCTTGAGGGCCACATGGCAGATGACTTCATTCTCGACACCGACGCTTTGACGCGCCGTATGGATGGCGCGATGGCAAACCTGCGCACCGAATTCGCATCGCTGCGCACCGGGCGGGCCAGCGCCTCCATGCTGGAGCCGGTTATGGTGGACGCCTATGGCAGCATGACACCGATCAACCAGGTCGGCACCGTCAACGTGCCCGAACCGCGCATGGTCACCATCAACGTCTGGGACAAGGGACTTGTCGGCAAGGTCGAAAAGGCGATCCGCGAAAGCGGTCTGGGCATCAATCCGCAGCTCAATGGCACGATCATCATGCTGCCGATTCCCGAACTCAACGAAGAACGCCGCCGTGATCTGACCAAAGTGGCAGGCACCTATGCCGAACATGCCCGAGTGTCGATCCGAAACATCCGCCGCGACGGCATGGACCAGATCAAGAAGGCCAAAGCGGATGGCCTGTCCGAGGATGACCAGAAGTTCTGGGAAGCCGAGGTGCAGGAACTGACTGACGCCTACATCAAAAAGGTCGACGCTGCTCTGGAGACAAAGCAGGAAGAGATCATGCAGGTCTGAGGACCGCAGCAAAAGGACTGTGTCAGATGGCTTTGTGCTTGACCGACGGCAAAGATGATGGACCGCGTCATGTGGCGATCATCATGGACGGCAATGGCCGCTGGGCCACCCAGCGCGGCCGTCCACGACTGTTCGGTCACCAGGCGGGTGCCCGCCGCGTGCGCGAGATCGTAGAGGCCTGCCCGGAACTTGGGGTCAATTATCTCACGGTCTTTGCCTTCTCGACCGAGAACTGGAAACGCACCCAGTCCGAAGTGGCCGGGCTGATGAGCCTGTTCCGCCGCTATATCACCCGCGAGGCCAAGTCCCTCAAGGCAAACGATGTCTGCGTGCGGTTCATCGGGGATCGCGTCCGGCTGGACAAGAAGCTGGTTTCGATGATGGACGAACTTGAGGCGCTGACGGCCAATTGCCGGACCGTCAACCTGACGATTGCCATCAACTACGGCGGCCGCGACGAGGTCGCCCGTGCCACCAAGCGTCTGGCTCGGGATGTCGCCGACGGCAAGCTTGATCCTGATGCAGTGAATGAAGAAACGCTGCCAAAGTATTTGGATACCTGCGTTTTGCCCGATCCGGACCTTGTGATCCGAACCAGTGGCGAGGCGCGGATTTCCAACTTCCTGCTCTGGCAATCGGCCTATTCGGAATATGAATTCATCGACACGCTCTGGCCGGATTTCACGGCCGAAGAGTTCCGGTCGGTGGTAGGTGGCTTCGGAACCCGCGAACGCAGGTTCGGAGCCGTCGTGGCATGACCGCAGGCAAGTGGGACGACCTTGCCCCGCGGCTGTTCTCAGCCGTGGCGATGGTGGGCATCGGTGCGCTGGGTGTCTGGCTGGGCGGTCTCTGGTTCCACGGTCTGATCGCGATCATTGTCGGGCTGATGGTCTGGGAACTGGTGACCATGCTCGACAGCGCGCGCAGCAAGTCTCCCTTGATCCTTGCCAGTGTTTCCGCACTCGTCTCTCTGGTCGCAGTCGAAATCCCGCCCGCCTTCGCGCTTCCGTTGCTGCTCATGCCGTCGATGCTGGGCCTTGGGCGGATGGAAAAGGGCGGCGTGACCTACGCGGTGTTCACGGCCTTCATCCTGCTGGCAGGCTACGGGTTGATGACCCTGCGCGACGATTTTGGCCTGACTTGGATGGTTTGGCTCCTGCTCGTGGTCGTGGTCACCGACATCGCCGGGTACTTTGCGGGACGACTGATCGGCGGACCCAAGCTCTGGCCGCGTGTCAGCCCCAAGAAAACATGGTCCGGCACAGTGGCCGGCTGGGCCGGATCGGCGCTGGTGGCGGCATTCTTCATCAGCGCGACCCGCGCCGGGGTCGGCCTCATCGGGATCAGCATCGCGGTCAGCATGGCCAGCCAGATCGGCGACATTGCCGAAAGCGCGATCAAGCGCCGGGCAGGGGTCAAGGACAGCTCGCGTCTCATCCCAGGTCATGGCGGGCTGCTGGACCGGTTCGACGGAATGCTGGGCGCGGCGCTGTTCATCGTGATTGCCGGACAGCTTGTCGGTTTCCCACCGGGGGCCCAATGAGGCGCATCACTATTTTCGGGGCCACCGGCTCTATCGGGCAGAACACACTGGATTTGATCGGACGGGATCGCGACGCCTACAAGGTGGTAGCGCTGACCGGCGACCGGAACATCGCGCAGCTGGCCGGGGACGCCATCGCGTTTGACGCCGAGATTGCGATCACGGCGGACCCCTCGCGTCTGGACGACCTGCGCGCCGCACTGGACGGCACCGGGATCGAAGCCGCCGCTGGACCCACGGCACTGGTCGAGGCGGCGAGCCGACCGGCGGATTGGGTGATGTCGGCCATCGTGGGCTCTGCCGGGCTGGCACCGGGGCTCCGTGCGTTGGAACAGGGGGCGAGCCTTGCGCTGGCCAACAAGGAAAGCATGGTCTGCGCCGGGTCTTTGATGCTGTCGACGGCAAAGGCGCATGACGCCACGATCCTGCCGGTGGACAGCGAACATTCCGCCGTGTTCCAGGCGCTGATCGGCGAAGACCTGAGCGCGGTCGAGCGGGTGATCATCACCGCATCGGGCGGCGCGTTCCGCGACTGGCCGCTCGAGGCACTCGCCGGTGCAACACCTGAACAGGCCGCCACGCATCCCAATTGGGACATGGGCCAGCGCATCACCATCGACAGTGCGTCCATGTTCAACAAGGCGCTGGAACTGATTGAAACAAAAGAATTCTTTCAAATCGATCCGTCCCGGATCGAGGCTGTGGTGCATCCTGAGTCCATGATCCATGCGCTGGTGGGCTTCAATGACGGTGCGCTTATGGCCCATGTCGGCCCGCCGGACATGCGGCACGCCATCGGCTTTGCGCTGCACTATCCCGAACGGAAATCCCTGCCGGTGGAACGGCTTGATCTGGTCAAGCTGGGACAGCTGACCTTTCGGCCTGCCGACGAGACCCGCTGGCCTGCGCTGCGCCTCGCGCGAGAAGTCATGGCGGCGGGTGGATTGGCCGGGGCGGTGTTCAACGCGGCCAAGGAACGCGCACTGGACGGGTTCATCGCGAAACGCATTGGATTTCAACAGATTGCGGTGGTCGTCGAAGAAGTCTTGTCCCGAGTTTCGGCCCATCCGGGTCATATTGATGCCGCCATCACCCTTGATAACGTCATCGAACTAGACCATCTCGCTCGTCAACGGGCAGATGAAATCATGAACGAATTAGAGGGTTGAGCCTTGGATATTGCAGCGTTGCTGCCGCAGTTTGGTAGTTTGATTTGGACCCTCCTGGCCTTTGTGATCGCGCTTTCGATCATCGTGGCCATTCATGAATATGGACATTACATCGTGGGCCGCTGGTCGGGGATTGACGCCGACGTGTTCTCGCTCGGCTTCGGCCCGGTGCTGTTCTCGCGCGTCGACAAACGCGGCACGAAATGGCAGTTCGCGCTGCTGCCGCTTGGCGGATATGTGAAATTCAAGGGCGACAGCAACGCCTCAGGCGGCAAGGACGACGAGGCGATGGCCGTCCTGACTCAGGCCGAACGACGGCGGACGATGAACGGCGCACCGCTCTGGGCGCGCGCAGCCACGGTCGCCGCAGGTCCGGCGTTCAACTTTGCCCTGTCGATCCTCATTTTCACCGGCGTGCTGATGCTGCGCGGCGATGTCACTGATCCGGTCAAGGTCGGCGAACTGCGCGCCGTTCCGGCCCAGAACGAACTTCAGGTCGGTGATGTGCTGCTGGAAATCGAAGGCGTCGATCTGCCGTCCTTCAGCGAATCCTCCAGCTTCCAATCGTTCCTCGAGGATCTGCCTCAGCAGGAGCATCTGCAGTACACCGTTCAGCGTGGCGATGACACGCTCGAAGTGCAGGGGCCTTATGTCTATCCGCCGGTGGCGACACAGATCATTCCGCGCTCTGCGGCGGATGATGCAGGCTTCCGCGCCGGCGACATCATCACGTCGATCGGTGGGGAGCCGATCTACGCCTTCGATCAATTGCGCGACGCGGTCGAAGGGTCTGAAGGCGAGACATTGACGCTCGAAGTCTGGCGCGATGGCGAAACCCGCGTGCTGGAAATGACACCACGCCGCACCGACGAGCCGCAGAACGACGGCACGTTCAGGACCGCGTATCGCATTGGCATCGTCGGCGGCATGTTCTTTGAACCGGCCACCGAAATGAGCGGCCTGGGAAGCGCCTTCATGGCGGGCGTGCAGCAAACCGGTCGCATCATCGAAGGGTCTCTGTCTGGTCTGTGGTACATGATCACCGGTGCGATCAGCACCTGCAACCTGTCCGGCCCGATTGGAATCGCTGAAACTTCTGGGTCCATGGCGTCGCAGGGCACCGCCAGCTTCATCTGGTTCATCGCGGTGCTGAGCACGGCGGTGGGCCTGTTGAACCTATTCCCGATTCCCGTCCTCGACGGGGGACATCTGGTCTTTCACGCCTACGAGGCCGTGACCGGTCGCCCACCAAGCGACAAGGCGCTGCGCGTCCTCATGGGCGTTGGTCTGACCATGCTTTTGTCGCTGATGGTGTTCGCGCTGTCGAACGACCTGTTCTGCCCGTAAACCAGCCCTGAATCGGGACGATTTCACAGAATCGTCCCGTTTTGCGCCAGATTGCTGACACATTTGCCCGGCATTCAC
This sequence comes from Pelagibaca sp., assembly GCA_041725935.1. Lineage (GTDB taxonomy): Bacteria > Pseudomonadota > Alphaproteobacteria > Rhodobacterales > Rhodobacteraceae > Marivita. The sequence goes on along the minus strand of JBGRQD010000012.1, from coordinate 38,249 downwards.
CCTTCTGGAACCAAATATCCGAGGTGCGCCATGCAAACGATCCAAGACGGCTACCGGTCGTTCAGCCTTCTTCTCTCGATCAACTGGGATCGGTTGCTTTACGTGTTCGCGATCGCGGCGTCGCTGTTCCTGGGCGCCTATCTCGGGACACTGATGATCGACGCGATGACACACCCCGTCGGCTATTGACCAAAGCGGCCTCTGCGCTTTTGACAAGCCAAGGCAATCTGGGTACTCACGTCCGAAAAGGGATGTCGGAGTAGGTTGCCAACAATGACACATAAAACAGGCGAGCGGGTCGCGCGGCATTCAGCGCGCAAAACAACGGTCCGTCCATTTCTCCTTGCGGCATCTGTTGCCTTGGGCGTTGGTGTTCTGGCCACGCCGGACATGGCACTGGCGCAGGATTTCCGCTTCAACGCGATTTCGGTCGAGGGGAACCAGCGGATCGAAGCAGGCACCATTGCCAGCTTCCTGGGTGTCGCACGCGGTGAGGCCATCTCGGCGGCCGAACTGAACGATGGCTATCAGCGGGTTCTGGCCTCCGGCCTTTTCGAAAGCGTCGAGATCGAACCGCGCGGCAACACGCTGGTTGTCCGGGTGGTCGAATTTCCGACCGTGAACCGTATCACGTTCGAGGGCAACCAACGCATCGACGACGAGGCGCTGGCCGCGATTGTCCAGACGCAGTCGCGCCGCGTCTTCAGCCCCTCCGATGCCGAGGCCGACGCTGCACGCATCATCGAAGCCTATTCCCAGCAGGGCCGGATCGCTGCCCGTGTCCAGCCCAAGGTCATCCGCCGGTCCGACAACCGCGTCGATCTGGTGTTCGAAGTGTTCGAGGGCGGAGTGTCCGAGATCGAACGCATTGGTTTTGCCGGCAATCAGGTGTTCAGCGACAGCCGTCTGCGTCGGGTTCTGGAAACCAAGCAGGCGGGTATTTTCCGCGCGCTCATCCGCTCAGACACCTTCATCGAGGACCGGATCGAATTCGATCGTCAGGTCCTGCGCGATTTCTACCAGTCGCGCGGCTATGTCGATTTCCGCACCACCAGCGTGAATGCCGAACTGAGCGACGAGCGCGACGCGTTTTTCGTTACCTTCAACGTGGAGGAGGGCCAGCAGTTCAATTTCGGCGAGGTCACCGCCTCATCGGATTTGGCCGAGGTCGATCCTGACGTGTTTCAGCAGGCCATTCGCCTGCGCTCCGGAAGCACCTATTCGCCGACTGCGGTGGAAACCGAAATCGCACGGCTGGAACGTCTGGCGATCCGCGAGGGTCTCAACTTTGTCCGTGTGGAACCGCGCGTCACGCGCAATGACCGTGATCTGACACTGGACGTGGAATTCCTGCTCACACGCGGCGAACGCGTCTTTGTCGAACGCATCGACATCGAAGGCAACACCACCACGCTCGACCGGGTCGTGCGGCGTCAGTTCCGCATCGTCGAGGGTGATCCGTTCAACCCGCGCGAAATCCGCGAAAGCGCCGAACGCGTCCGTGCGCTTGGCTTCTTCGGCGATGCGCAGGTCGAGGCGCGCGAAGGATCCACCCCGCAGCAGGTCGTGATCGACGTCGATGTCGAGGAACGTCCCACAGGCTCGCTGAGCTTTGGGGGCTCCTATTCGACCGATGGCGGTTTCGGCGCGGCGATCACCTTCAGCGAACGCAACTTCCTGGGGCGGGGCCAACAGCTGTCTCTGGGCGTGACCACCGGTCTGGATTCGTCCAACTACAGCTTCAGCTTCACCGAACCGGCGTTCCTTGGCCGCGATGTCGCTTACAACTTCAGTGTCAATTATCTCGAGACCGACAACCTCGCGGCAGAATTCGATACCGCGATCGGCAACTTCTCGACCGGCTTCTCGTTCCCGGTGTCCGAGAATGGGCGCCTGAACCTGCGTTATGGCGCGCGCTATTCCGAGATCACCAACCTCAACGACTCGGTTGGCTCGATCATTCGTGCCGAAGCGGACCAGGGTCAGGTCTGGGACAGCTTTGTCGGGTATCGCTACAGCTTTGACACGCGCCGCACGGGCCTAAACCCGAATGCGGGTGTGCTGCTGGAATTCGGTCAGGATTTTGGCGGTCTGGGAGGCGACAGCACGTACATCGAATCCACGCTGCGGGCGGTTGCTCAAACGCGGGTGTTCAACGACGACATCACGCTGCGGGCAACGCTTCAGGCTGGCGCGCTCAGCTATTCCGAAGGCTCGTCGCGCGTGACCGACCGCTTCTCGCTGGGCTCCAGCCTGATGCGCGGCTTCGAAGGTGGCGGTATCGGCCCGCGCGAAGTTGGGCCGGGTGACGTAAACGATCCGCTGGGCGGCAACTATTTCGCTGTTGCGCGGTTCGAGGCGGAATTTCCTCTGCCCTTGCCCGAGGAATACGGGATCTCCGGCGGGGTCTTCTACGATGTCGGCAGCCTTTGGGGTCTCGAAGAGACAAATTCCAACGTGTTCTATGACGACTTCACCGCCCGTCACGTGATCGGAATATCGGTCTTCTGGACCACGCCGCTGGGTCCGCTGCGCTTCAACTTCTCCGAAGCCCTCAGCAAGGAAACGTTCGACGAGGAACAGACCTTCGATCTGACGATTTCCACGCAGTTCTAATGACACTTCGTGGTCGAACAGGTTTGGGAGCGCTCTTCGGAGCGCTCCTTTGCGTCGCACTTCCTGTGCAGGCGCAACAGGATGGCGGGCTGTCCAATCTGGGGGTTGTGCAAAGCCTGATCCTGACCGTCGCGCCCGATGCGCTTTATGCGCAAAGCGATTTTGGCCAGCGGATCGTCCGCGAGATCGAAGCCGAAAGCGTCGAGATCGCCGCCGAGAACCGGCGCATTGAAGCCGAGCTGACCGCAGAGGAACGTGAGCTGACAGAACTGCGCGACAGCCTGGCCCCGGCTGACTTTCGCGCCCGAGCTTCGGCGTTCGATGAAAAGGTGCAGCGCCTGCGCAGCGAACAGGACGAAAAGGCCCGCGCCGTTGGTCAGCGCAACGACGAGGCCCGCCGCGCGCTTCTGACGGCCGCCCAGCCGATCCTGCTGCAACTCATGATCGAAAGCGGCGCGGTTGCGGTGCTGGATCGGCGCGGTGTCCTGCTCAGCGTCGAGTCCGTCGACATCACCGATGAGGCCATCCAGCGGGTCAATGCCGAATTCGGTGCCGGGGCGGCGATCCTGCCACTGCGCCCCTGAAACCTTGCCCCCCGGCATCGGGATTGCTACTCACAGGTCCACAGTACCACAAAAGGACGCCCCATGAGCGACACGCTTCTTCGCGCCGACATCCAGCTGATCCAGCGCATCCTGCCGCACCGCTACCCGTTCCTGCTCGTGGACCGCGTGGAAGAGATCGACGGCACGCAATCCGCTCTTGGCATCAAGAACGTGACGATGAACGAGCCGCATTTTCAGGGCCATTTCCCCGGCACGCCGATTATGCCCGGCGTCACCATCATCGAGGCGATGGCCCAGACCGCCGCCGTCATGGTGGGCACGGCGCTGGATCTCGCGGACAAGGAAATGCTGATCTATTTCATGGCCATCGACAATTGCAAGTTCCGCCGCAAGGTGATCCCCGGCGACCAGCTTCAGATGCGCCTGACGACGCTGCGCGGCAAGCCGGGCGGCAAGGTCTGGAAATTTGGCGGCGTGGCGACAGTTGACGGTGAAATGGCGGCGGAGTGCGAGTTCTCGGCCATGATGGACCTGCCCAAGTGACAGCCCGCATTCATCCCAGCGCCGTGATCGAAGAGGGCGCGCAGATCGGTGACGGCTGCGTGATCGGCCCGTTCTGCCATGTCGGTCCCGAAGTGACGCTGGCTAAAAACGTGGTTCTGAAAAGCCATGTAGTCGTGACGGGTCAGACCTCGATCGGTGCGGGGTCCGAGGTGTTTTCCTTTGCGGTGATTGGCGAGATCCCGCAGGATCTCAAGTTTGATGGCGAAAAAACCAGCCTTGTCATCGGTGCACGGAACCGCATCCGCGAACACGTGACCATGAACACAGGCACCAAGGGCGGCGGTGGCGTGACGCGCGTGGGGGATGACAACCTGTTCATGGCGGGCTGTCACGTGGCGCATGACGTGCAGGTCGGCAACCGGGTGATCGTGGTCAACAGCGCCGCTTTGGCCGGGCATTGCGTGCTCGAGGATGACGTGATCGTCGGCGGCCTGTCGGGCGTTCATCAGTTCGTGCGGATCGGACGTGGCGCCATCATCGGCGCGGTTACGATGGTGACCAATGACGTGATCCCCTATGGCCTCGTGCAGGCCGACCGCGGACGTCTGGACGGTTTGAACCTAGTCGGGCTGAAGCGCAAGGGCGTGAGCCGTGCTGACATCACCGCGCTGCGCGCCGCGTTCCAGATGCTGGCGCAGGGCGAGGGCGCGTTTCAGGAACGGGCGCGGCGCCTTGGCGAAGAGACCGACAGCGACTACGTTCATCACATTGTCGATTTCATCCTGGGCGACACCGACCGGTCGTTCCTGACACCGGGCTGAGCGATGACGCTGGCGCTGATCTGCGGGCAGGGGCGTTTGCCGCGCATCGTCGCGGAGGCGCAGGCCGCGCGCCCGCTGGTCTGTGTGCTCAACGGGTTTGAACCCGATGAGCTGACCGCCGATCTGACCTTCCACCTCGAAACGCTGGGCACGCTGCTTGACACGCTCACATCGCGCGGCGTGACGCAGGTGTGTCTCTGTGGTGCCATCCGTCGCCCGCTGATCGATCCGGCACGCCTTGATGAAAAAACGGTCCCACTGGTGCCGCGCCTGCAAACCGCGCTCACATCGGGTGATGACGGCGCGCTGCGCATCGTGATGGAGTTGTTTCAGGAAGCGGGACTGAGCGTTGCAGCCGTGGATGACCTCGTGCCCGGCCTGATCCCGTCCGCGGGTGTGCTGACGGTCAAGACATACACGCCCCAGAACACCGTCGAGGCGCGGTTGGGGGAACGCACCGTTGCTGCGATGGGGGTGCGCGATGCCGGCCAAGCTTGCGTGGTGCGTGGCGATTCTGTGCTGGCCCGCGAGGATGCCGCCGGAACCGATGCGATGCTGACCCGACTGGCGCGCGACCGCGCGGCGGGCAGCGGCGATTTCCTGACCAATCCGATCAACACCGCCAGCGACATGTTCGGCGGGTTGCTCGGGGATGCGACCGACTGGTTGACCGGTGGCACGTCTGTGTCGGAAGGTGGTATCCTGTTCAAGGCCCCCAAACCCGGACAGGACCGCCGCGCGGATTTGCCGGTGATCGGGGCCAGCACACCCGACGCAGTGGCGGCGGCTGGCCTGTCGGGCATCGTGATCGAAGCGGGCGGCGTGATGATCCTCGACCGCGCGAAAACCGTGGCGCGCTGCGACGCGTTAGGCCTCTTCCTCTGGGTGCGGGACAAGGGCGTCTGATGCGCGTCTTCGTCGTCGCAGGAGAAGCCTCGGGTGACAAGCTGGGTGCGGCGCTCATGGCCGGGCTGCGCACACACCGTCCCGAGGTCACGTTCGACGGCATCGGCGGCGACCGCATGATCGCCGAAGGGTTGAAGAGCCTGTTTCCCATGGACGAGATTTCGATCATGGGCATCACCGAGATCCTGTCGCAATATCGCGCACTCAAGGCACGCATCCGCCAGACGGCCGATGCGGTGATTGCAGCCAAACCGGATGTGCTCATCACGATCGACCTGCCGGAATTCGGCTTGCGTGTGGCCAAGCTGGTCAAGGCGCGCAGCGACATCCGAACCGTTCACTACGTGGCACCGACTGTCTGGGCATGGCGACCGGGTCGGGCAAAAAAGATGGCCCCCCATATCGACCAAGTGCTGGCGCTTTTGCCGTTCGAGCCGCCTTATATGGAAGCCGCAGGCATGCGCTGCGATTTCGTTGGGCATCCGGTGGTCACCGATCCTGTGGCCACAGCCGACGAGGTGGCGGCGTTTCGCGCCGATCATGGCATCGGTGACGCAGCTCTGGCCCTGATACTGCCGGGGTCGCGCCGCAGCGAGGTGTCGCGCCTCTTGCCGATCTTTGCCGATGTGGTGGCCGAGCTGCACGCGAAACGCCCCAATCTTCGCTTTGTGCTGCCTGCAGCCCCCAACGTGGCGGCGCGGGTCGCAGAGGCGGTGAACCGATGGCCGGTCAAGCCGATCCTCATCAACCCCGGAACTGACGGCATGGCCACAAAGCACGCAGCCTTCGCGGCGGCAGACGTGGCGGTGGCGGCGTCGGGGACCGTATCGCTCGAGCTTGCGGCGTCGGGTACGCCGATGGTCATCGCCTATGACATGAACTGGCTATCGCGGCAGATCATTGGGCGGATGCTGTTGGTGGACACGGTCACTCTTGTGAACCTCGTGTCCGAGACACGCGTGGTGCCGGAATTCATCGGTGCGGCCTGTCAGCCGCTTCCGATTGCCAAGGCCGTGTCAGCCCTGCTGGAGGCGCCGGAACAGCAACGCGCAGCGATGGACCTGACGATGGAGCGGCTGGGCAGGGGGGGCTTGCCCCCCGGTGAACGCGCCGCCCTCGCGGTTCTGGACGGTCTGAATGAAAACGGGGGCGCGATCCGCTGATCCGCCCCCGTTTATCCGCAAGAATGATCCTTTGGCGTTACTGTTGCGCAGCCGTAATTTCTTCATACGCGGCCGTGAAGCCCGAGAGCGACATCGCCACGGTCACAAGCTGGTCCGGTGCAAGTGCAGGCACGATGGTGATGTTCGCCACGCTGCCCCGGCGGAATGCGGCAACGTCCTCGGCGGTGAAGCCGACGCGGGCATAGCAGCCGATGGTGGTGCAGAACGAATAGTCATAACGCTTGGCCTGACCTGAATCGACGCGGATGTTCAGTTTTTCGGTCAGGAGCGTTTCCAGCGGCACGATGAACGTACCACCCGCTGCGACCTGTCCACCGCTTGGCAGCCCGAAGATGCTGACCTCGGCCACGTTGCCGCCGTTCGGATCCTTCAAAAGCTGGTACATCTGGCAGGGCTCCGGCCCTTCCTGAACGCGCAGGCACTGGATGGCCCAGTCGCCGTGGGTGTTCTTCACATAGGTGTTGTTGTCTGCGTTCGGCTCGATCACAGCTTCGCCGGTGTCCAGCCCCAACGGGTCTGCAACGGCTGCCGGGGCTTCAGGGGCGTCTGCTGCCGGGGCTTCGGTGGCTTCGGGTGCGGCGGTCTCCTGCGCCCATGCGGCAGCGCCAAGGGCAAAGCTGGCAATCGTGGTCAGAAGCAAAAGCGATTTGGTCATGAAGTCCTCTTTGAAGCGTCGGTCATGTTCGTCCGTGCGTTATCACGGGCGCTGCGCGCTGTCAGGCCAAAAGGCAAAAACGTGATCGGCGCGGCGGCGGAATCTTGCGCTTGCTGCTGTGTGACCCACGGGTGGTCCGGCTTCATGTGATGGGCGAAAGCTGGCAGGCAGATATTTGAAAATAAAAGGGAAGACACAGTGGAGTGCCTTCCCTCTCATGCTCCCTGTCGGACCGGCCGACTATTATTGACCGAACGCTACGAAATGAAATCAAAAGCGTCAACAGGCAAAATCCAATCGTGAAATCACAAAAAAAAGGCCACGCTTTGCAGCGTGGCCAGTCCAACAGGGAGGATCGCCCGGATCGAGGGGGGATAATTCGATCCGGAACGAGAACACACTGGCGGCAATATGTTAAATTTGTATGTTCTGTTTTTGAAATTTTGTGTTGGGGCTAAAATATGGAAAACGGTGTCTTTGTTGGTGGTGGCGGTCAGGATTACAGCGTCGCGCAATGGTTGCGGCTCGACTACGCCAACCGGCACGGCCTTGTCGCCGGGGCCACGGGCACCGGCAAGACCGTGACGCTGCAAATCCTTGCTGAAGGATTGTCCGCCCAGGGCGTTCCGGTGTTCATGTCCGACGTCAAGGGCGACCTGTCGGGTCTTGCCAAACCGGGCAGTCCCGATTTCAAGCTGCACCAGCCCTTTACCGACCGCGCACGGACCATCGGGTTCGACGATTACGCCTACCGCGCCTTCCCCGTCACGTTCTGGGACCTCTTCGGCGATCAGGGCCACCCGATCCGCACCACCGTTGCAGAGATGGGCCCGCTGCTGATCTCGCGCCTGCTGGAGCTGTCCGAGGCGCAGGAAGGCATCCTGAACATCGCCTTCCGCGTCGCCGACGAAGAAGGCCTGCCGCTTCTCGATCTCAAAGACCTGCAATCCATGCTGGTCTGGCTGGGCGAGAACCGTGACAGCGTGTCCCTGCGCTATGGCAATATCGCGGTTCAATCCATTGGTGCGATCCAACGTCGGCTATTGGTGCTTGAAAACCAGGGCGGTGCGGATTTCTTTGGTGAGCCGGCTCTTGAACTGCGTGACCTGATGCGCACCGATGCCGAGGGTCGGGGGCAGGTCAACATCCTTGCCGCCGACAAGCTGATGGGCTCGCCCCGGCTCTATGCGACGTTCCTCCTGTGGCTCCTGTCCGAGTTGTTCGAGGAGCTGCCCGAGGTGGGCGACCCAGAAAAACCCAAGCTGGTGTTCTTTTTCGACGAGGCGCATCTTCTCTTTGACGATGCCCCAAAGGCGCTGGTGGACAAGGTCGAACAGGTGGCACGCCTGATCCGCTCCAAGGGGGTGGGGGTCTATTTCATCACCCAGAACCCCGATGACATCCCCGAAGAAATCCTCGGCCAGCTGGGCAACCGTGTGCAGCACGCGCTGCGGGCCTTCACCGCCCGCGACCGCAAGGCGCTGCGCATGGCGGCTGAGACCTACCGCGAGAACCCGGCGTTCGACACGGAACAGGCGATCCGCGAAGTCGGCGTTGGTGAGGCCGTGACCTCGATGCTGGAGCGCAAAGGTATCCCGGGTATGGTCGAGCGCACGCTGATCCGTCCACCGTCGTCGCAGCTTGGCCCGATCACGCCCGACGAACGCGGCGGCATCATGGGAGCCAGCGATCTGGGCGGCAAATACGCCCAGCGGCTCGACCGGCAATCGGCCTACGAGATCTTGGCGCAGCGCACAACCGAGGCCGCCGCCGCCGCCGCCGAACAGGCGGAACAGAAAGAGGCGGAACTGGACGCGGCGATGCGCGAATATACCGCTGGACGGCGCTACACAGGCACTCGCGTAGGACGCTCCACCTCGCAGCCGGCCCGCACGACCCGCAGCAGTCGCAGACATGAAAGCATCGGCGAAGCCATTGCCAGCGTGGTCGTCAAGGAACTCAAGGGCACAACGGGGCGTCGGATCGTGCGCGGCATCCTGGGCGGGCTGTTCAAGGCCCGCTGACCACTGGCCCTTTGGGCGCAGGCGGGCTAAGTCAGGGCGTCTAACAAGACGAGAGACAGGACATGCCCGCCGATATCACGACCGACGCCCAACTGGCCGCTGACGAACGCCGCTCTGGCTTGCGCACCATCCGCAAGGTCGGGCCGTATCTCTGGCCCGATGACAAGCCGTGGGTGAAGCGCCGCGTGGTGATCGCGATTGTCAGCCTTGTCCTCGCCAAGATCGTGAACATGCTCGCGCCGCTGCTGTTCGGGCGCGCGGTCGATGCGCTGTCGGGGCAGGCGTCCGACCTCGTTCTGGGCGGCGTCGGGCTGACACTGGCCTACGGCGTGGCCCGTCTGATGAACGTGGGCTTCCAGCAATTGCGGGACGGGGTGTTTGCCCGCGTCGGCCAACGCGCGTTGCGGATGCTGGCATTGGAAACCTTCACCCATATCCACCGCCTGTCGATGCGCTATCACATAACCCGCAAGACCGGCGGGTTGAGCCGCATCATCGAACGTGGGGTCAAGGGCGTCGACTTCCTGTTGCGCTTCATGCTGTTCAGCGTCGGACCGCTGATCCTCGAATTGCTGCTGATCTGCCTTGTCCTGCTGTGGCTGCTCGATGTGCGCTACATGGCGGTCGTTCTCATCACCATCGGCTTCTATGTCTGGTTCACCTTCAAGGTCACCGAATGGCGCGTCCGCCTGCGCCGCGAGATGAACGAACAGGATACCGACGCCAACCAGAAGGCCATCGACAGCCTGCTCAACTTTGAGACTGTCAAATATTTTGGCGCCGAATCCCGCGAAGCCGGGCGCTATGACCAGTCGATGGAGGCGTATGAGGGTGCCGCGATCAAGACAGCCACATCGCTGGCGCTGCTGAACTTCGGGCAAAGCGTCATCATCACCGCGGGGCTTGTCGCTGTCATGGTTATGGCAGCGCTTGGCGTGCAGGCGGGCACGATCACTGTGGGCGAGTTTGTCATGGTCAACGCCTACATGATCCAGATCACCATGCCGCTCAATTTCCTTGGTACCGTGTACCGCGAGATCCGGCAGTCGCTGGTCGATATGGGAGAGATGTTCGACCTGCTGGAACAGCCGCAGGAAGTGTCGGACAAACCCGGCGCGCCCGATCTGAATGTAACGGAGGGTGCGGTCGCATTCGACAACGTGAAATTCGGCTACGATCCCACACGCCCCATCCTAAAGGGTGTGTCGCTCAAGGTCCGCTCTGGCGAGAATGTCGCCCTTGTCGGGCCGTCCGGGTCGGGCAAATCCACCATCGGGCGGTTGCTGTTTCGCTTCTATGACGTGGTCGATGGCGCCGTTCGGATCGACGGGCAGGACGTTCGCGACGTGACGCAGGACAGCCTGCACGACGCGATTGGCGTCGTTCCGCAGGACACGGTGCTGTTCAATGACAGCATCCGCTACAACATCGCCTATGGCCGCGCCAATGCCAGCGAAGAGGACATCATCGCGGCCGCTCGCGCTGCACAGATCCACGATTTCATCCTGTCGCTGCCCGAAGGCTATGACACGATGGTAGGCGAACGCGGGCTCAAGCTTTCGGGGGGCGAAAAACAGCGTGTGGGAATTGCGCGCACGCTGCTCAAGAACCCGCCGATCCTGATCCTCGATGAGGCAACATCGGCGCTCGATTCCGAAACCGAGGCATCCATCCAGGGCGCGCTCCGGCTGGCCGGTGAAGGGCGCACTGTCATCACCATCGCGCACCGCCTGTCCACCATTTCGGATGCCGACAGGATCGTGGTGCTGGAAAACGGAGAGGTGGTCGAGGAAGGATCACATGAGGGTTTGCTGGCCAATCAAGGCCGCTATGCCACGCTGTGGAACCGGCAAATGCAAGAGGATGAGGCAGCCTGACAAAAAACAGGCTGCGAATGATCACCTTAGGGTCACAAAATGGCCCGCTCAAACACTCATCGTTTGCGCCGTTATCAAGGTGACGAGCAAGGTTGAATGATGTCCAGACTGATCCTGTCACAAGCCTTCTTGCTCATCGAAGCTGTTGCCATCGTCGCCTTGTACCAGGTGTTCAGCAACTTTGAGTGCCGCCAGACGGATTTGTTCCTGTTCTGCCGCGGGATACGTCTGGTGATGGTGATGGGCCTGTGCCTTGCGGCGGGCTTTGCGATCTTGCTGCTCTTCCAGCCTTCCTTGCGCGAGGGTCTTGTGGCCAAATCCGCGAAGGGCAGCGATCGGTCAGGCCTCTGGGCGGCTGTCCATGTCGCCGGGCTGATGCTGGTCGCCGCGCCGAACGTGGTCCTCGCTGATGGCGAGATGGTCGTTTATGCGCTGCCGTTTCTGTTGGCGCTGGCCGTCGGTGGGATCGCTGCGTTGATCGGCGGCGCGCTCTGGCTGATGCCCGCGTCGGCATGGCGCGATCTTTATCGCGAACACGCGAAACTGTTGCTGCCGACCATCTTCATCACGCTGCTGATCCCGTCGCTGGCATGGGCCATCGGGCTTGTGTGGAACTGGTCGGACACGCTCCAGCTTGCCACCTTCTACAGCGTCGCGGTGATGCTCGCGATCCTCGGCAACGACGTGTTCGTCAATCTTGAACGCGAAACCATCGGGATCGTCGACTTTTTCGTCGAGGTGGCCGAATCCTGTTCCGGGATCGAGGGTCTGGCCCTGACCACGGCCTTCATGGCGATCTACGCGCTGATGATGAAGGATGACCTGCGGATGGGGCGATTCTGGCTGATCGTCTGGCCGGCGGCGCTTGTCCTGAGCTTCATCCTGAATGTCGTGCGCATCACCGTGCTGATCCTGATCGGTGCCTATGTGTCGCCTGAACTGGCTGTGAACGGCTTTCACAGCTTTGCAGGTTGGCTGTCCTTCACACTCCTGGCGTTGCTGATCCTGACCATCGTCAATATCCTGCCCGGTCTCAGCAAGACGCCCAAAGCAGCGTCCAAAACCGACCATCCGCCCCTGACTCAAGACAGGTCGGCGGCCTTCATCGTGCCGTTCCTGGCCTTCATGCTCTCGGCGCTCGTGGTTCACACGTTCTCGCAGACGCCCGAGATCTGGTACGGCGTTCAGGTCGCGGCGATGGCGCTGGCCTTATGGGTTTTCCGCAAACCGGTGCTGGCACTGACGCGCGATTTCGATCTCGTGGCCGTCGGGGCGGGACTTCTCATCGGCATCGGCTGGATCGTCACCGCCGAACCTGCCGAGCCTTACGCCTCACTGGCCGAATTCGGCGCACTGGCGCTCACGGTTTGGGTCGTGCTGCGGGTGATAGGCACAGCAATTCTCGTGCCGGTCGTCGAAGAGCTGTTCTTCAGGGGCTATCTTTTCAGCCTGATCGACGATGGCAGTGTGCTGCGCCGGGTGCTGGCCATCGTGATCACCACCGCCGGGTTCGCTGCACTGCACTCCCGACCGATGGCCGCAGCCATTGCAGGCGTGATCTTTGCGCTTGTGCTGCTCAGGCGGGGCAGGGTGTTCGACGCCATTGTGGCCCACGCTGTCGCCAATGGGCTGATCGCGGCAGCAGCACTTGCCACGGGTCAGTGGTCACTGATCTGATCGGGCGCCTTCGGCGCAAGGCATAAAAAAGGCATCCGACGCAACCGCCGAATGCCTCTCAATCTAGAGAGTCCATCACGCGCGATTGCGGCGACGCACTTCCCAAGCCAACAGCATCGCTGCGGCAACGACAGCAAGCGCAAGTGCGCCGCTGCTTGCGTCAATTTCCGGAACCGAGGAAGACACAGTTGGTGTGGTTCCACCAGGTGTGCTTCCTCCGCTGAAAAAGATACGCCAACTATCCCACCACATAATTACCTCCTACATAGCAGAGATTCTTTGCTACACAAAAAAGTCTCAATCTCCAAGCTTGAGGCGGCATGCGTTCACAAATGCGCAACAATCATCAATTCTTGCTAAAATAGCCGAAAGCCCTTCAACAATGCTGCCCAATTATTCGGCAGCCCGGACAGGGGGCGTGCCATCATTGGCCTGCGACCGCTGGAGGACCCGTTTGAGATCTTCCAACGCCGGTGCTCCCGACGGCCCTTCTTCATACTCGGTATCGAACCGGGCATCGTCGTCTTCCCAAAGGATTGTCGGGGATTTCACCTGTCGTGCGGCCCGCTGCAACGCCCAGTCACGGCTGGCACGACCGCCACCCAGACGAGCCAGCAAGCGCAGGGTCCAGAGCGCATAGGTGCTGAACCAGACCCGCGCCGCCAGCATCGAGGGCGTGAACACAAGCGTCAGCACCGTCGCAATGCCAAGACCGAACACAACCGCCGTGGCCAATTGTTTCCACCAAAGCGCGGTCGGACTGTCGATCGAATAGCCGCCACCAAAGAAATCGAGACTGAGGCCGAACATCATCGGCGCAAGCCCTGCCATCGTGGTGATCGTGGTCAGCAGAACCGGGCGGATGCGGTCTTCTGCGGTGCGCACGATGGCCTCGATCCGCGGCATGTAGCGGCTGTATTCCTGATAAGTGTCGATCAGGACAATGTTGTTGTTCACCACGATCCCGGCCAAAGCGACGATCCCGGTGCCGGTCATGATGATGCTGAAGGTCTGGTCCATGACCAGCATCCCGATCAGCACGCCAGCCGTCGACAGCACGACCGCCAGCAGCACCAGCGTCGCATTGTAGAAGCTGTTGAACTGCGCCAGCAGGATGATGAACATCAGCCCCAGCGCGGCACCGAAGGCCTTGCCGAGGAAGGCCTGGCTTTCGGCTTGTTCTTCCTGATCGCCGGTCCATTCCCAGTCGATGCCGGGCAGCGGGTCGGTCTCGAGCCATGTCGTCAGTTCGGCGATGCGTTCGTTGGCATTGACCGGCACGATGCGCGCGCCATCCTCCAGTGCCGCCATGACCTCGGATGCCACGACTGTCTCCGTGCCGAGCAGCGTATACGTGTTGCCATTCGGTCCCGTGATCGCGCCACCCTCACGCTCCTGAAGCGTGGCCAGCGTCGTGCCGCCATCCGGGCCGTCGAAGACCACCTTGGACAATCCGGGCAGCACATCGGCTTTTACGTCGAAATACCGCTTCTGATCGACGCGGGTGATCTCGGACAGCTTGGCCACCGGCTGGCGAGTGATGAAGTTCGACAGCGGCACAAGCCCGTCATCGGTGCGCACCCGCAGCGTGTCGAGCGTGGACAGGAACCGGTCTTCCTCGGGGAGGCGGACGCGGATCTCGATCTCTTCGTCCGAACTGTCGACACGCATCGTGTCAAGCAGGATGCCCCGTGTAACCAACTGCACCATCGCGCCGACAACGGCGACATTGGCCCCGTAGCGACCCGCCTTTTCGACATCGACGTCGATCTGCCAGTCGATGCCGGGCAGGGGCAGGGTGTCTTCGATCAGGGTAAGCCCCGGCGTTGCCTCGAACTTGTCGCGTGCGGTCGCGGTCGAGGCCAGCAACGTGTCCCAATCGTCTGCCTTGAGCCGCAGATGCACAGGCTTGCCGCTGGCCGGCCCCCGGTTCTGCGACAGGATCTCGATCTCTACTCCGGGGAGGGCTTGCAACTGTTCGGCCAGTTCCTCGATCACCAGATCGCCGTCCAGATCGGGACGGTCGGCGCGGTCTTCCCAAGGGATGGTCTCTAGCTGCACCTGACCGATGGTGTCTTTCGGCACCGACGCACCGCTGGCATCGGTGTTCAACCCGCCTTCACCTGCAAAGGAAAACGCGTTCCGGACACCCGGATGGGCCAGCACGATCTCTTCGGCGCGCATCACCAGCGCGTCCTTTTCCGGCAGACTCAGGTTGCCGCGTGCGCGCACATAGACAATCGCCTGCTCGGGTTCGGATTCGACAAAGAATTCGACGCCGTTGTTGTTCTCGCCAAAATAGGTGAACACACTGAACACGAAAGCCAGAACACCGGCAGCCGCGACGATGGGCATGATCGGATTTCCCGCGATGAACTTGATGAAATATCCGAACAGCGTCCGGCGACGGCTGCCATCCACGCGCTTGCGGGTCCAGCGGATCGACGCGGCGTCCAGCACGATCGACGCAAGGATCGCGCCAACGAGAAACAGCACGACCCCCGGCAGATGACCCGCGATCCCGTCCGCAACTGGCGGGAACAGGAAACCGGGGTCCAGAAGCAGCAGCGCTCCGACAAACAACAGGCCCAGCACAACGGGCACCAGCGCCGCGCGCAGCAGCCACGATGTGCGCGCCCGCAACCCTTCGGAGGCGCGGTCCAGCATCCGTGAGAACCGGCCTGTGACACCGCCCATGACCGGCAGGTAAACCAGCGCCACCACCAGCGAGGCCGACAGCACGAAGATCAGAGTGACCGGCAACATGCCCATGAACTCGCCCGGAACGCCGGGCCAGAACAACATCGGCAGGAAGGCGCAGAGTGTCGTCGCGGTGGAACTGACCACCGGCCAGAACATCCGCTTGGCCGCCTCGACATAGGCGTGCATCGGGCCGGTGCCTTCCTTGATGCGCTTGTCGGCATATTCGACCACCACGATGGCGCCGTCGACCAGCATGCCCACGGCAAGGATCAGACCGAACATCACGATGTTCGAAATGCTGACCCCCATGATCGACAGGAAGACAAAGCACAGCAGGAACGAGGTCGGAATGGCAAAGCCCACCAGAAGCGCCGCGCGCAGGCCCAGCGACGCAAGCACCACGATCATCACCAGCGCGATGGCGGTCAGGACCGACCCTTCCAGCTGCTTGACCATGCTGTCGACGATGCGGGACTGGTCGTTCGACGTGCCCACGGTGACCGCGGCCTGCAACTCGGGCGGCCAGTTGGCTTCGGCAGCGGCCACTTCGGCCTTCACCGCATCCGCCGTGTCGATCAGGTTGAACCCCTTGCGCTTGACCACCTGAAGCGCCAGCGTCTTTTCCCCGTTGAACCGCGCCGTGCCCATCCGGTCTTCGAATGTCAGGTTGATCGTCGCCAGATCGCCGAGCGTAACCACACGGTCGCCATTTACCTTGACCGGCAGGTTGTAGACATCGCGCTGATCGTCAAAGCTCGACGGGATCTTGACCGCGAAACTGCCCTGTTCGCTGCGCAACTCGCCCGCCGCGATCAGCTGGTTGTTGTTCTGGACAACATTGATCAATTCGCTTGCCGTGACGTTGTAACTCTCGAGCTTCAGCGGGTCGATCACGACTTCCAGCATCTCGTCCCGGTTGCCCGCGATCCCGGCTTCCAGCACGGAATCCAGCGATTCCAGCCGGTCCTGCAAATCCTTGGCAACCCGCGCCATGGTGCGTTCGGGCACTGGGCCGGTCAGGTTGACGATGACGATGGGGAATTCGGAAAAGTTGATCTCGGTGATCGAATATTGCTCGGCGCCCGCGGGGAACTGCGACTGCGCCTTGTTCATCGCGTCGCGCACATCGGCCATGACTTGCGTCTTCTCCCAGCCAAATTCGAATTCCAGCGCGACACCGGCATAGCCTTCGGCGGCGGTGCCGGACATGGATTTCAGCCCGTCCAGATCGGCCAGCTCGGTCTCCATCGGCTTGACCAGAAGCGTTTCGCTGTCGGCGGCCGAGATGCCCGGAAACACGGTCGACACGAACAGCGCCGGGATCTCGATATCCGGCTCACCCTCCTTGGGCAGGCCGACATAGGCATAGGTGCCGATGGCCAGCGACAGCGCGATGAACGCCAGCACCATGCGGGCGCGTTCGGCGGCCCAATCGACGATCCCGGTCATTGGATGACCTCTTCAAAGCTGGGGGCGACAACTACACCATCCGTGACGAATTCCTGCCCTACGGTGATGACGTCCACCTGATCGGGCAGGCCGGTCACGTAGACACCGCTCGGCGTGTCCCGGAGCACCGTCACCGGAAGGAACTGCGCTGCACTGTCGGCGTCGATGATCCGCACGCCCAGCGTGCCTTCGTCGTTGAGCGTCAGCGACGACGCGGCCAGCAAATGCGCCATCACGCCCTGTGACTGGATCAGGATTTCAGCGGTCTGACCGTCGCGGATGGCAAAATCGGAATTCGGCACAGTCAGTTCAACCCGAAACGTCCGCGTTGTCGGATCAGCCGAGCGCGACAGGAAAGACACTTGCGCCTGCACATCCGGACCCTGGTTGAGCCGCGCTCCGGCCATCGCGCCCACTTCGACGCGGTTGATTTCGGTTTCCGGCACGAACCCCACCACCTTGATCGGATCAAGCTGGATCACGGTGGCACAAAGCCCGCCCGGCTGCATGAGGCTGCCCAGTTCCGCCGTGTCGGTTTCCAGCACACCTGCGAAGGGGGCTGTAATTTCCAGACGGTCAATCTCTGTCTCGGCCCGGTCCACGGCGGCCTGCGCGGTTTCGATGCCGGCCTGCAACCCGTCCAACCCCGCTTCAGCGGCCTTCAGTCCCGCCTCTGCGGTGGTGATCGCGGCCATCGCGCTCTGGACGGCGGCTTCGGTATTGGCGACCCGGGTCTGGCTGGCGAACCCACCCTCGCTCAGACGGTCGGCGGCGGTGGCGTTGATCCGCGCTTCTTCGAGCCGCGCTTTCGCCTCTGCGACGCGGGCCTGTGCCTCGGGAATGCGGGCCTCGACCTCCGGGCGGCGCGACGTGGCCTCGATCAGCCGGGCGCGTGCTTCGGCCAGTGCCTGTGCGCGGGTTCCCGGATCGACCGAGCAGAGCAACTGACCCTCTTCGACAAACGCACCCTTGCGCAGTGGCGATGACACGATCTTGCCGCTCACTTCCGACACGACGGACACCTGCCGCGCCGCTTCGGTCTCGCCGCGCAGCCGCACCTGCGTGCCGATCTCTTCCGCCACCGACCGTTTGGCCATGACGCGCACGACGCTGTCCGCAACCGGCTCTTCGGGTGCCGTCGCCTCGGGGGCGGGGGCTTCTGCAGTGACTTCGGCCGGTTCTGCAACCTCGACACGCGGGCTCAGGTCGGACAGCAGGGCAAAGAACCGCTCGCGTTCGATCACGATGCCAAAAAGGATGACCGCGACAAGACAAGCGGTGATAAGGGGGACTATGCGCATCAGACGAACCTTGTGCCTGCACTTCTATCGTTAAGCGGGTGAAGACCACCCGAACCATGGCGCCGTACCCGATCTCGTCGCGGTTTATTCCACAGACAATCCTTATACGGTAAACTGATCGGTTCAGATTAAACCTGCGGCCATCTTTTTTCAAGCTGCGCCGAACGGTTTAGCCTTTTGCGCGCCTTCTCTGGCAAACCGTGCCGAGGATTCGGGCGAAACGCCTCAAACCGTCGCCGGGTGTTGCGGTTTTGTCGCGCAAAACCCCGGCTTGGCACCTGAGCCGCATCACGGTATGAGGGGCAAAATCCACGCGCGTCCGGGTCAATCCGGGCCAAAAGGCGCAGGTCACAGGGGGCTTGAGGGTGAGCGACACAGACAGCTTTATCGACGAAGTGACAGAAGAGGTCCGCCGCGACAGGCTTTTCGTTCTGATGCGGCGCTATGGCTGGATCGCCGTATTGGCCGTCCTCGTGCTGGTGGGCGGCACGGCCTATCGCGAATATACCCGCGCCTCGCAGGCTGCCGAAGCGCAGGCCTTTGGTGATGCGATCCTCGCTGCGCTGGAAAACGATGCCGCCTCCGACCGCGTCGCGGCGCTTGACCAGATCGCAGCACCCACCGCCGAAAGCGAGGCCGTCCTCGACATGCTGATCGCCGCGGAAGAGGCGGTGGACGGCAATGGCACCGCCGCCGCCGAACGGCTGAATGCCACCGCGACCAATGGCGATCTGCCCGAGATCTACCGCCAGATTGCCAGCTTCAAGGCCCTGACCCGTCCAGAAAGCCCGCTCAGCCTTGAGGAACGCCGCGTCGCGTTCGAGGCAATGGCCAGCCCCGGCGCGCCTTTGCGGCTTCTGGCCGAGGAACAACTGGCCCTGATCGAGATCGAGGCAGGTGACACCGATGCCGCGCTCTCGCGTCTGAATGCGCTTCTGGCGGATTCGGAACTGACTGCAGGCTTGCGCCGACGCGCGTCTCAGTTGATTGTGGCGCTGGGGGGCGAGATCGCGGCGTCCTGATCGCAGGGCTGAACGGGTCCGACACGACAAAAAGACGAGGGCAGGGCAGTGCAAGTGAAATTCATTTTGGCCAGCGTGATCGCAACCGGCGTCTTGGCGGGCTGCGCGGATCGCGAAATCATTCTGCCGGGCGATCGTCTGGGTGTCCGCGAGATCCTTCAGGACGGCTCGGGCGCGGATGATGCATCACCAAACGCGACCGTTGCAGCCACCGTGCCTGCGGCTGTCAACAACGCCGCTTGGCCGCAAAGTCATGTAAGCCCCTCGGTGCGAACCACCAACGCGGCGCTGTCGGGCAACCTGACCCCAGTCTGGGCCACGTCCATCGGCGAAGGCGACAAACGCCGCGCGCGTATCATCACTGATCCGGTGGTCACGGATGGCCGCATCTTCACCGTCGACAGCGCCGGTCGGGTCTCGGCCACCTCCACCAGCGGGTCAGCGCTCTGGTCCTACAGCATCGTCCCGATGCGCGATGACGCGTCACAGGCACTGGCGGGGGGATTGGCGGTCGACAATGGGCGTCTCTACGTGACCTCCGGCTTCGGCACGCTGACGTCTCTTGATGCTGCAACCGGGCGTGAAATCTGGACACAGCGGCTCGAGGCTGCGGCCACCGGCGCGCCCACCGTGTTCGGCGGTCTGGTCTATGTCGTCGCGGGCGACAGCACTGCATGGGCGATCGAGGCCGAGGATGGCCGGGTCCGCTGGCAGTCCGACGGTCTGGGTGACATCGGCAACGTGGCCGGTGCCGCGCCACCTGCAGTAAACGACTCCCATGTGGTCTTTTCCTTTGGCAGCGGTGCCGTGCAGGGCGCTTTCCGGCAGGGCGGTCTGCGCCTCTGGAGTGCGGATATTGTCGGAGCCCGGCGCGGCTTCGCCATCGCACGGGTCGATGACATCACCGGCTATCCGGTGATCGATGGCAACACCGTATATGCGGGCAACCATTCCGGCCGCGTCGTCGCGCTGAACGTCAATTCCGGCGAACGCCTCTGGACCGCCCAGCACGGCGCGCTCGACCCCGTCTGGCCTGCGGGCAATTCCGTCTACGTGGTGTCCGACCTGAACGAGCTTGTGCGTCTTGATGCTAATGACGGATCGCGCATCTGGGCCGTTGACCTGCCGGGATACGAGCCGGTCCGCCGCCCGCAACGCCGCCGCGATGCCGCCTTCGTCAACCACGGGCCGATCATGGCCGGGGGGCGTCTGATCGTGGCCTCCTCGGACGGGTTCATCCGGGCATTCGATCCGGCGTCGGGCGAATTGGTCAGCCAGACGGAAATCCGCGGCGGTGCGACGACCCGTCCGGTGGTGGCCAACGGGACGCTTTACGTGGTGTCCACGAACGGTGTTCTGCACGCCTATCGCTGACCCCTTTCGCAGGCGCGGGAAATAGGCTAGGCGGGCGGCTTGATCTGAACCGGAGTCCTGTGCGCCCATGTCTTTCTCCCTCGCCATCGTCGGTCGCCCCAATGTCGGCAAATCGACTCTGTTCAACCGGCTGGTCGGCAAACGGCTTGCCCTGGTGGACGACCAGCCCGGCGTGACGCGCGACCTGCGCGAGGGCGCGGCTCGTTTGGGTGACCTGCGCTTTACGGTGATCGACACTGCCGGTCTGGAAGAAGCCACTGACGAAAGCCTGCCGGGCCGGATGCGCAAGCTGACCGAACGCGCGGTGGACATGGCCGACATCTGCCTGTTCCTGATCGACGCCCGTGTCGGCGTGACACCCGCCGACGAAGTGTTGGCCGAGATCCTGCGCAAACGCGCCGCTCACGTGATCCTTGGCGCCAACAAGGCAGAAGGCAACGCCGCGGAGGCGGGTGTACTTGAAGCCTACGCTCTGGGGCTGGGGGAGCCGCTGCGCATCTCTGCCGAACATGGCGAAGGCATGCCCGACCTCTACGCGATGCTGCAACCGCTGGCCGATGCCTTCGATGAACGGGCCGCCGCTGACGCTCCCGAAACCGAGGTCGATGTCGAAGACGACGACCCCGACGCGCCGCGCGCGATCACGGCCAGCAAACCGCTCCAGATCGCGGTTGTGGGTCGGCCCAACGCGGGCAAGTCTACCCTGATCAACAAGATCCTCGGCGAAGACCGGCTTCTGACCGGCCCCGAGGCGGGAATCACCCGCGATGCCATCTCCGTCCAGACCGAATGGGATGGCGTGCACATGCGCATCTTCGACACCGCAGGCATGCGCAAAAAGGCCAAGGTGCAGGAAAAGCTGGAAAAGCTATCCGTCTCCGACGGGCTGCGCGCGGTCAAATTCGCCGAAGTTGTCGTGGTCCTGCTGGACGCCGCGATCCCGTTTGAGTCGCAGGATCTGCGCATCGCCGATCTGGCCGAACGCGAAGGCCGTGCCGTGGTCATCGCTGTCAACAAGTGGGATATCGAGGACGAAAAGCAGGACAAGCTGCGTGCCCTCAAGGAAGAGTTCGAACGGCTTTTGCCCCAGCTCCGCGGCGCGCCGCTTGTCACGGTGTCAGCCAAGACAGGGCGCGGTCTCGACCGCCTGCAAGCGGCCATCGTCAAGGCCCACACCGTCTGGAACCGCCGCGTGACCACAGCGCAGCTGAACCGCTGGCTCGCGGTGATGCTGGACCAGCATCCGCCTCCCGCTCCGCAAGGCAAGCGGATCAAGCTGCGGTACATGACACAGGCCAAGACCCGTCCGCCGGGTTTCATCGTGATGTGCTCGCATCCCGAAAAAATGCCTGAAAGCTATAAGCGCTACCTCGTCAACGGGCTTCGCGACGATTTCGACATGCCGGGCACACCGATCCGCCTGACGTTGCGCGGGCAGGGCGACAAGAACCCCTACAAGGGCCGCCGCGAACGCAATGCGGGCGCGCTGAAAAAACATCTCGGCAAGAACAAGGGCTGATCCGCGCGGGTTTTCAGGTCCTGGCGCTTGGCCCTTGTCGGCCGGGCGACATCCTGCTTGGCGCGGCGAGGTGCATTAAGTCACAGCGCGCAGTCGCCGCACAGGAAACCGCCCGACGGAACAGGCGGTTCACGAAGGTTTTGAAAAATATGGGCTGACATGCGCGCCTTGCGACCGCTAGGGTGCCGGCATGTCTTAAGCCATTGGTCTTATATGCCTCGGCGGTTCGACCCCCTAGGCTGACCGACAAAGAAGGACGACACCAATGCACATGACCGATTCCCGCACGATTGCCGCGAGCCCCGAAACAGTTTGGGCGGCGATTCTCGATCCCGAAGTTCTCAAACAATGCGTGCCCGGCTGCACTGAAATGAGCGGCTCTGCCGAAGAGGGCTTCGAGGCCACTGTGGTTCAGAAGGTCGGGCCAGTGAAGGCGACGTTCAAGGGCACTGTGGTGCTGTCGGAGATGGTGCCGGGCCAGTCGCTGACGCTCACGGGCGAAGGCAAGGGCGGGGCTGCCGGGTTTGCCAAGGGCGGCGCGGATGTGAAGCTGGTTCCGGTCGAAGGCGGAACAGAGCTGCAGTACGACGTGGACGCTAAGGTGGGCGGCAAGCTGGCACAGCTGGGCAGCCGTATCATCGACGGCTTCGCCAAAAAGATGGCGGATCAGTTCTTCAGCAATTTCCAGGACGCAGTCGAAGGCCCGAAACCGGCCGATGAGGCGGACGCGGACGCACCGCAAGCCGAAGGCGGCGAGGCGAAAAAAGGCTGGTTCAAGAAACTCGTGTCCTGATCGGCACGTGGGTCTTGCTCAACACATGATAACGAATTCCGACGGGAGGATTTGATGACGAATGTAACGATGACGGTGAACGGGAAATCCGTTTCCGGCGACGTGAAGGGCAACACGCTCTTGACTGAATTCCTGCGCGACGACCTGCGCCTGACCGGTACCCATGTCGGCTGCGACACGTCGCAATGCGGTGCCTGCGTGGTGCATGTGAACGGAGAAGCGGTGAAATCCTGCACCATGTTCGCAGCCGAAGCCGACGGTGCCGAGATCAAGACGATCGAAGGCATGGCAAACGCGGATGGCTCGCTCAACGTGATCCAGCAGGCGTTCCAGGACTATCACGGTCTTCAGTGCGGCTTCTGCACACCGGGCATGGTGATGTCGGCGGCGGCGCTGCTCAAGGACAACCCCAAGCCGTCCGAGGCAGAAGTGCGGGATTACCTCGAAGGCAATATCTGTCGCTGCACCGGGTACCACAACATCGTGCGCGCCATCATGGCAGCAAGCGGTCAGGACGTACCTGCCGTCGCCGCGGAATAAGTCATCACTCGCAGCGCTCATCCATCCCGGTCGGGATGTCTTCGCGAAGAAAGCCCGGCACGGGCTTGATAAGCGCCTCGCAACATGGAGGAGAACACCACTATGCCGAAAGATCATGGCATTGGCGCAAGCCCGAAGCGGCGTGAGGACGTCCGCTTTCTGACCGGCGCCGGCAATTACACCGACGACATCAACGTACATGGCCAGGCCTATGTGCATTTCCTGCGCTCCGACGTGGCGCATGGCAAGATCAACGGCATCGACACCAGCGCCGCCGAAGCGATGCCGGGCGTTGTCCGCATCTTCACCGGCAAGGATTTCGAAGGCGTTGGCGGTCTGCCCTGCGGCTGGCAGGTGACCGACAAGCACGGCGATCCCATGAAAGAGCCGGGCCACCCGGTTCTGGCGCAGGGCAAGGTCCGTCACGTCGGTGATCCCGTCGCCGCCGTTGTCGCCGACAGCCTCGAACAGGCGCGCACCGCCGCCGAGGCCATCGTTCTGGACATCGAGGAACTGCCCGCCGTCGTCGACATGAACAAGGCGCTCGAAGCGGGCGCCACCAAGGTGCATGACGACCTGTCCGACAACCTCTGCTACGACTGGCAATTCGGCACCGACACAGAAACCACCGATGCGGCGTTCAAGAACGCGGCGCATGTGACGACGCTGGAACTGGTGAACAACCGCCTCGTCGCCAACCCGATGGAGCCGCGCGTCGCCGTTGGGCAATATTCCCGCGCCGGGGACGATTACACACTCTACACCACCTCGCAGAACCCGCACGTGATCCGCCTGCTGATGGGCGCGTTTGTTCTGGGTATCCCCGAGCACAAGCTGCGCGTCGTGGCCCCGGATGTAGGCGGCGGTTTCGGCACCAAGATCTTCCACTACGCGGAAGAGGCGTTCTGTACCTTCGCCGCCAAGGCCTGCAACCGCCCGGTCAAATGGACCTCGACTCGTTCCGAGGCCTTCATGTCCGATGCCCATGGCCGCGACCACGTGACGAAGATCGAACTGGCGCTCGACAAGGACAACAACTTCCTTGCCGTGCGCACCGACACCAAGGCGAACATGGGCGCGTACCTGTCCACATTCTCGTCTTCGGTCCCGACATGGCTGCACGGCACGCTGATGGCGGGCAACTACAAGACGCCCGCCGTTCAGGTGAACGTCAAGGCGGTGTTCACCAACACCGTGCCGGTTGACGCCTATCGCGGTGCCGGTCGCCCCGAAGCGACGTTCCAGCTGGAACGTGTCATCGACATGGCCGCTCGCGAACTGGGCGTCGATCCGATTGCGCTGCGCCGTCAGAACTTCATCACGCAATTCCCCTATGCCACGCCCGTCGCCGTCGAATATGACACCGGTGACTACGAAGCGACGATGGCCAAGATGGAAGAGCTGATGGACATCGGCGGCTTTGCGGCGCGTCGCAAGGCATCCGAAGCCAAGGGCATGCTCCGTGGTCTCGGCGTCAACTGCTTCATCGAGGCCTGCGGTATCGCACCATCGAACCTCGTGGGTCAGCTCGGCGCACGTGCCGGTCTCTATGACGCGGCAACCGTCCGCGTGAACGCCACCGGCTCCATCTCTGTGATGGTCGGCGCACACAGCCACGGGCAGGGGCACGAAACCGTGTTCCCGCAGGTCGTGGCCGAAATGCTCGGCATCGACGAGAGCATGATCGACATCGTCCACGGCGACACCTCCAAGATCCCCTTCGGCATGGGCACCTACGGCTCGCGTTCGCTGGCGGTTTGCGGATCGGCGATGGTCCGCGCCACCGAGAAAATCATCAACAAGGCCAAGAAGATCGCAGGCCACCTTCTCGAGGCCTCCGACAGCGATATCGAGCTTAAGGACGGCATGTTCAGCGTTGCAGGCACCGACAAGTCGGTTGCCTGGGGCGACGTGACACTGGCCGCCTACGTGCCGCACAACTACCCGCTGGAAGAGATCGAGCCGGGGCTCGAGGAGACCGCCTTCTACGATCCGGCCAACTTCACCTACCCGGCGGGCGCCTATGCCTGCGAGGTCGAGGTCGACCCGGAGACCGGCAAGGTGACCATCGAAAAATTCGTCTCGGCGGATGATTTCGGCAACGTGGTCAACCCGATGATCGTCGAAGGCCAGGTCCATGGCGGCATCGCCCAGGGCATCGGTCAGGCGCTTCTGGAAAACTGCGCCTATGACGAGAACGGCCAGCTTCTGAGCGCGTCCTACATGGATTACGCCATGCCCCGTGCGGACGATATCCCGCATATGGCGAATTACGTGGTCGATCATTCCTGCCAGACACCCTGCACCCACAACCCGTTGGGCGTCAAAGGCTGCGGCGAGGCCGGGGCCATCGGCTCACCGCCCACGGTGGTGAACGCGGTGATCGACGCGCTGCACTCGGGGGGCCACAAACATGTGTCCCATATCGACATGCCCGTGACGCCCTCGCGCGTCTGGGCCGCCATGAACAGCCACTAAGGAGGGCTTCGGACATGTATAGCTTTGACATTCAAAGGCCCACATCGGTTGCCGACGCGGTGGCCGCATTGGGCACCGAAGAAGCCCTGCCGCTGGGTGGGGGGCAGACACTGATCCCGACCCTGAAACAGCGCCTCTCGGCCCCGTCCGTGCTGGTCAGCCTGTCCGGCATCGCCGAGATGAAGGGCGTCTGCACCAATGACGACGGCGCGCTCTGCATCGGCGGCGGCACCAACCACGCCACCGTCGCCCGCGAGGCCACATCCTATCCGGGTCTGGCAGCACTTGCCGCCAAGATCGGGGATCCGGCGGTCCGCAACCGCGGCACCATTGGCGGCAGCGTGGCCAACAACGACCCATCCGCCTGTTATCCGGCGGCGGTCCTTGCGTCCGGGGCGACGGTCATCACCAACAATCGCTCCATCGCGGCGGATGACTACTTCCAGGGCATGTTCGCCACCGCGCTCGACGAGGGTGAGATCGTCACTGAGGTCCGTTTCCCGGTGCCTGAGAAAAGCGCCTACATGAAGTTCGAACAGCCCGCGTCGCGCTTTGCGCTGGTTGGTGTGTTCGTCGCCAAATACGCCGACGGCGTGCGCGTCGCGGTCACCGGTGCCTCCGAAGAGGGTGTCTTCCGCTGGACCGAGGCGGAAGAGGCGCTGTCGTCCAACTTCGCCCCCGAGGCGGTGGAGGGCCTGTCGGTCTCCGGCGACGGCATGATCTCGGACCTGCACGGCTCCGGCGCCTACCGCGCCCATCTCGTGGGTGTCATGACCAAACGCGCCGTCGCCGCCGCGATCTGATCCGGCTCCGACACGGACCAATCCTAAGCCCCGGTTTCCCGACCGGGGCTTTTTTCTGTCGCGAACATGCGTTGACGCATGTTCGCCTTTCCGTTAACGGAAACGCCCGCCACCCCCCGTAGGCCGGGCTTAAGCCCGGCGCGCGCCCCCATAAGAGGTCATCCCCAGAGCGGAACGGGTTAGCGTCCGTCTGCTTTGCGGACAAAAATACTGTTGATATCGCTTATACTCATCAACGCGAATAGTTTTCTTTATAATTCCAGATAGAAGATACCGCAGAAATGCAAAACAATTGCCTAATGCATTTAATTTCTATGTTTCGTTAAGTCGTTAACTAAGACCTTTGCTTCAATAATATATCTTCGCAGATTCGGCGTTGGTACGAAGTCTGGTGAAAGAAGGAAGTATCCTAGCTGTATTGGGCGACCTCTTCCGTAAATTGATTGAATAACTACCTTAAAGTCATTTCTGCTTGATTGATTTCGGTGTGCTGCAAAATTTCTCACTTTGAAAATCTCAGCTATCTGACTGCCAAATTGAGTGCACACGACTTGATAGTTGTCTGAGGCATCAATAACGTGCTGAACAGAATCGCGGATAAATCTCGTTCTCGTCCACTTAAGGTTCGACTGCGGCCTGTTCCTTGAAAGTGTAAGCATTGCTGTGCGTGCCGCTGACATGGAGGCGCAGCGATGGATTAGCACTGGTCTTGTTCCATCCAAGTACGGTGCGCCGGAAGATATTTTGAAGGCAACCTCTGCTAGCGCATGCTCCAAAAGAGCAGCCAGCCGAATTAGTGTGATCTCTGAGACTAGGTATTGTGTCTTGGTTGGTATGGTGCTCACACCATTTACGATGGAGTCGAGTTTATTCACCTCGGCCATAAAGTGGTCACGTGTTCGAGATAAAGTTGGAAGTGGCATTATAGTTTGGCGTCAAGAAAATCTTGGCGAATACGCCGAGATGCTATCCTTTGTGTTGAGGCTGATACGGCTTCGCGGAAATCAACTATAGCTTTTCCATTGTTTTGGTCATCCATAAACTCGGCATCTATTTGAAATAAGCGCTCCTCAAGATCAGTTGGTAGCTCTTGTTTTTTATCAAGGCAAACCACTAAAGAAAAGAATATTGGTTGGCGACTAAATATGGTATCTTTAAATGCGGAAGGTTTGATATTAAAAAATGCGCTGAATACACGATCCAACCGTTTCTGAATGTCTTGAGACTCTGGAAAATCTTCTTCATTATCTTGGTACAGCTTATCTATTCCAGCGGGGCGGAAGTCAGACAAGCCGTGAATCATATTATAGATCACATCTGAAATGAATAGCACCTCATTCATTCTGGCAATGTCATTTGCGGAAAAAATTTCTGTTGTTCGCCAAAGGGCTAGGTTCTTTGTCGCAAAGCTAAGCGCAAACTGCTTAAACTCACCGCTAAATCTAGCATTTCTCTTTTCTTGTGCATTAAGTGATTTGCTTATTGAGTTGATGCGTGCAAAAATATCAATGACGTCAGCATCATTTGCTCCCAAGAGATATCCGATCGGTAGTGGAGTAAGTAAAAATTGCTCACGTTCCCTTGAGCTAAGTTCACTGAACTTCTTTCGCTTCCCTCCTTCTGTTACTCGTGCAGAAAAGCTATCATTTCGATATTCAATAATTGCACGGCATCTTTGTTGGCCATCAACTACTTCCTTGATGCTGCGTTCTTCCCGTAGGTCAATGCTGTGCCGAATGTATATTGCCGGTATCGGCTTTCGCTCAAACAGAGTGTTCAAAAGGTAGGATTTTTGTGGCCGGGACCATACAGACCGTCTTTGATACCAAGGGTTTAGATTCAACTTTTTTTCTTTAGAGTCATTCAATAAATCTTGAATGATCAGGGATTGATAGTCGACACGGTCCATTGGGCTTCCAAAATGTTATGTTTTTAACTACTGTAGTTGTGTGTTTCCCATTTGTTCAAGCCACTTTTTATCAAATCTTCCTCTCGCGGGAAAGGAATGTGTTTTGCTTTCTTTTGTTCATTGACCTTTAGCTCCCACATGTGCTCGTCTTTGACCCATCCCCCCATGACCTTCCCCCAAACCCATGCTACACCGCCCGTCAAACCACCACCAAAGGGCACCCCCATGGCCAAGACTCCGACCGGCAAGACCCCAGACGGCAAGAACACCTCCGGGCGCGGACAGCGGGACCTCAAGGTCAAGGTCAAGTCCGCCCGGGGCCGCAAGCTGTCCTCGACGCGCTGGTTGCAGCGGCAGTTGAACGACCCCTATGTCAAGCGCGCGCAGGCCGAGGGCTACCGGGGCCGCGCGGCCTACAAGATCCTTGAACTGGACGAAAGATACCGCTTCCTCGTGCCCGGTGCGCGGGTGGTCGATCTGGGCTGCGCCCCCGGTGGCTGGTGCCAGGTCGCGGTCAAGCGGGTGAACGCTCTGGGTGAACGATCCGGCAAGAAGATCGGCACCGTTCTGGGCATTGACCTGCAAGAGGTCGAACCCATCGCCGGGGCCGAGATCCACCAGCTCGATTTCCTTGATGAGGGTGCGGATGATCAGGTCAAGGCATGGCTGGGCGGCGCGGCCGACGTGGTGATGTCCGATATGGCCGCGTCCAGTTCGGGCCACAAGCAGACTGACCATATGCGCATCATCCACCTCTGCGAGACCGCCGCGCAATTCGCCTTCGACGTGCTCGAAGAAGGTGGCACCTTCGTGGCCAAGGTGCTGGCGGGCGGCGCGGAGGGCGAGTTGCAGAAGCTGCTCAAGCGGCGTTTCGACAAGGTGGTGAACGTCAAACCACCGGCTTCGCGTTCCGACAGTTCCGAGAAATTCGTCGTCGCAACCGGGTTTCGCGGGGCGCTGGTCGAAGACAGTGCCGACTAGGCCGGTCCTGTCCGGCTGAACCGTACGAAAGGGCCTCTATCGTACGGTTGACTTGTACGGTTCAGGCGTACGAAACGACCGGTTCGCGCGCTCCCGAAGTGTCAGGGCGATGTCCGGTCGCTGCATCTCGGGTCCCGCATAGGCACGTCCGGAGCCGGTCTGGACCTGCTCCTGCCGGTGCAATTCGAACAGCTTGACCCGACGCGGATCGGTGTGACCTGCGGTTTGCAGGTCCGGATAATGGCGCATGATGCCTCCCCAGGCGATATGGCAGTTCTGTGCTTGTCCGTTGAAATTCCGATGTTTTTTGGTCCGAATTGTGGCGGTATTGCAGCAAAAACCGGCACGCCATGTCGCAATCCCCATTGCAGCCCGTCGCATTCCCCCGCAGTCTCTGCGCAAAGCCGAGGGAGGACAGACATGCCGCTTGCCATGACCCAGGAGGTCTTCATCACCTGCGCCGTCACCGGATCCGGTGGCACCCAGGACCGCAGCCCCCACGTCCCCAGATCCCCAAAACAGATCGCCGACAGCGCCATCGCCGCCGCCAAAGCTGGTGCCGCCATCGTGCATTGCCATGTCCGCGACCCGGAGACCGGCGCGCCATCGCGGAAAGTTGAATATTATCGGGAGGTTACGGACCGCATCCGCGATGCGGAGGTGGACGTGGTCCTGAACCTGACCGCCGGCATGGGCGGCGATATCACCTTCGGATCGACAGAACATCCGCTGCCGGTGAATGCTCAAGGCACCGATATGGCAGGCGCGACAGAGCGTGTTGCCCATATCGCGGAATGCCTGCCCGAGATTTGCACGCTTGATTGTGGCACGATGAATTTCGCCGAAGCCGATTACGTCATGACCAATACCCCCGGCATGCTCCGCGCGATGGGCCGGATGATGACCGACCTGGGCGTGAAGCCCGAGATCGAGGCGTTCGACACCGGACATCTGTGGTTTGCCAAGGAGTTGGTCAAAGAGGGCGTCCTTGATGACCCGGCTCTGGTGCAGCTGTGCATGGGTGTGCCCTGGGGCGCGCCGAACGACCTCAACACCGTGATGGCAATGGTCAATAACGTGCCAGATCACTGGACCTTCAGTGCATTTTCACTCGGGCGCAACCAGATGGCCTATGTCGCTGCAGCCGTACTGGCGGGGGGCCACGTGCGTGTGGGCCTCGAAGACAACCTCTGGCTGGAAAAGGGCGTGCTCGCCACCAATGCGCAACTGGTCGAACGCGCCGTCGGCATCATCGAGGGCATGGGCGCACGGATCATGAGACCTGCCGAGGTTCGGACCAAGCTGGGCCTGACCAAGCAAGCGCCGAAGGGCTGAGCGATGGCAGTGGTCCTGTGCTACGGTGACAGCAACACCCACGGCACTTTGCCGTTGGAACAATTGGGGAAATTCGCCCGTCATGCGCCCGGGGACCGCTGGCCCGACGTGATGGCCAAGGCGCTGGGGGCGGACCATCAGGTCATCTCGGAAGGTTTGCCGGGGCGGACCACGGTGCATGACGATTCGGTCGAAGGCGGCATGCGCAACGGGCTGACGGTGTTGCCCGCGATCCTGCACAGCCACACGCCGATCGACCTGATGATCCTTATGCTGGGGACCAATGACCTCAAGCACCGCTTCTCGGTGACCGCGTTCGAAATCGCGCGGTCGCTGGAGCGGCTGGTGCTGGTCACGCGCAGTGAAAACGTGGTGAAGGACATTTTGCTGGTCGCACCCGCACCGGTGTTGGAATCGGGCATTCTCACGGACGTGTTCGCCGGGGCTGAGGCGCGGCAGCAGGGGCTCGCGGATCATATCAGGGCTGCGGCAGAGCGTCAGGGCTGTGGCTTTTTCGACGCCGGATCAGTGGCGTCGCCATCGCCCCAAGACGGTGTGCATTGGGAGGCCAGCGCGCATCACGCTTTGGGCGCCGCAATGGCCAAAGCTGCGGGCGCGCGGCTGTGAGGCATGTGGTCATCACCGGCGGTGCCTCCGGGCTTGGCCGCGCGATGGCGGAGCGGTTCATCACCGAAGGTGACCGCGTCGCGATCTGTGACGCCGATCCGGACGCCGTTGCCGCTTTTGCCAACACCCATCCCGGCCATATCGCAGAGGCTACCGATGTCACGATCGAGGCACAGATGCAGGCGTTCTTCGACAGGATCGAAGTCGCGTGGCCTGCTGTCGATGTGGTCTGCGCCAATGCCGGAACGGGGGGTCCTGCGGGACGGATCGAAGACCTGTCTCAGGCCGATTGGAACCGCTGCATCGAGGTGAACCTGTCCGGCGCGTTCCTGACCTGTCGCTGGGCGGCGCGGGTCATGCGGGCGGCTGGGCAGGGGTTGATCGTGCTGACCTCCTCCACGGCCGGGCAGTTCGGCTATCCCCTGCGATCCCCCTATGCGACGGCGAAATGGGGCATCGTCGGATTGACCAAGACCCTCGCGATGGAGCTTGGACCCTCGGGCGTTCGGGTGAACGCGATCTGCCCCGGCGCGGTCGAGGGTGACAGGATGGACCGTGTCGTCGCGATGGAAGCCGCAGCGTCGGGCAAGACCGAGGACGAGGTGCGCGCGCTTTACGTCAAGGGTGTTTCCCTGCGCACTTGGGTCACGGCAGAGGATGTGGCGGACACGGTGTCGTGGCTCGCCTCACCGCAAGCGAAACGGATATCGGGCCAGATCCTGGCCATCGACGGACATACGGAGACATTGACACCATGACAGGCATTGCAGCGATCATCGGCGGCGGCGTGATCGGTGGCGGCTGGGCCGCGCGGTTTGCCCTGATGGGATGGGAGGTTCGGATTTTCGATCCCGACCCCGAAGCCGAGCGCAAGATCAGCGAGGTCATGGCCAACGCGGCGCGGGTTCTTCCGATGCTCTACGAGGCACCGATGCCGACACGGGGCGCAATCACCTATGTCGGCAGCGTGGCCGAGGCCGTCAGCGGCGCCGACTGGATACAGGAAAGCGTGCCGGAACGGCTCGACATCAAGCACAAGGTCATTGCCGAGATACAGGCGGCCTGTTCTGAAGCGGCGGTTCTGGCCTCCTCGACCTCCGGCTTCAAACCGTCCGAATTGCAGGAGGGTGCTGCACGTCCCGGCCAGATCATGGTCGCGCACCCGTTCAATCCCGTCTACCTTCTGCCCCTGATCGAACTGGTGCCCAGTGCTGCGTCAGACTCCGCAATCATGACGCGCGCCAAGGAGAACCTGACCGGGATCGGCATGTATCCCCTGCATGTGCGCGCCGAGATCGATGCCCATATCGCGGACCGTTTTCTGGAGGCCGTCTGGCGCGAGGCGCTGTGGCTGGTCAAGGACGGCATCGCCACCACCGAAGAGATCGACAACGCGATCCGCTACGGCTTTGGCCTTCGCTGGGCGCAGATGGGCCTCTTCGAGACCTACCGCGTCGCAGGCGGCGAGGCGGGCATGCGGCACTTCATGGCGCAGTTCGGTCCTTGCCTGCAGTGGCCCTGGACCAAGTTGACCGATGTACCCGAGTTTACAGATGAGTTGGTGGACCTGATCGCGGGGCAATCCGATGCGCAGTCCGGCCACATGGGCATTCGCGATCTGGAACGTCTGCGCGACAACAACCTCGTCGCCATCCTGCGCGCGCTGAAACAGCAGGGCGCTGCGGCGGGCAAGCTGATCCTCGATCACGACACAGCTCTGCGTGCGCCTCTGGGTGACGAGATCCCGCTGATCACCGTGCGCCGCGTGGTGCCGGTGGATTGGACTGACATCAACGGTCACATGAACGAAGGCCGCTACGGCCAGCTCTTCAGCGATGCCTCGGAGGAGTTGATGACCCATATCGGTGCGGACCGGGAGTACATCGCGGCCGGGCACAGCTATTTCACCGCTGAGACCAGCATCAGGTATCTCGCCGAAACCCATGCCGGAGAGGACATCCGCGTCACCACTCGCGTGACACTGGGTGAGGGCAAGAAGCTCAAGCTCTGGCACCAGATGCACCGCGCGGCCGATGACGCATTGCTCGCGACCTGTGACCAGTTTCTGCTGCACGTGTCGCTCGAAACCCGCAGGTCCTGTCCACCGCTGCCGCATTTGGCGGAGGCGCTGGAGCGTCTTGCGGCAGCACATGCAGAGGTGGCGGCATGAATTTCGGGCTGAGCGATGAACAGGAGATGATCGTCTCCACCGTGCGGGATTTTGTCGAACGCGAGATCTACCCGCACGAGGCCGAGGTCGAACGCTCGGGTGAGGTTCCGGCAGAGGTGGCGCAGGACATCAAGCGCAAGGTGATCGATCTGGGCTTCTACGCCTGCAACTTCCCAGAAGAGGTAGGCGGTGCGGGGTTGAGCCACCTCGATTTCGCGCTGGTGGAACGCGAGTTGGGGCGCGGGTCCATGGCGCTCACGCATTTCTTTGGCCGGCCGCAGAACATCCTGATGGCCTGCGACGGCGACCAGCGCGACCGGTATCTGCTGCCCGCGGTGCGCGGCGAACGGATGGATGCCCTTGCGATGACCGAACCCGAAGCCGGATCGGATGTGCGCGGCATGGCCTGCACCGCTAGGCGGCAGGGCGGTGATTGGGTCGTCAACGGGACCAAGCATTTTATCTCTGGCGCCGATCACGCGGATTTCTTTATCGTCTTTGTCGCCACCGGGGTTGATGACACGCCCAAGGGACCGAAAAAACGCATTACCTGTTTTCTAGTGGATCGCGGCCACCCCGGCTTTGCCGTGCGCGACGGCTACAGATCCGTCAGCCACCGCGGCTACAAAAACTGCATCCTCGAATTCAATGATTGCCGCTTGAGTGACGCGCAGGTTCTGGGCGCGGTCGATGGCGGGTTCGAGGTGATGAACACCTGGCTTTATGCCACGCGGATCACCGTTGCCACGATGAGCGTCGGCCGCGCGCGGCGCGTGTTTGACCATGCCCTGAGCTATGCCGCCGAGCGCAAACAATTCGGCCAGCAGATCGGCAAGTTCCAGGGCGTCAGTTTCCAGATCGCCGACATGATCACCGAGATCGACGCCGCCGACTGGCTGACTCTGTCGGCGGCATGGCGTCTGGATCAGGGCCTGCCCGCGAACCGTGAAATCGCGAGCGCGAAACTCTATGCCAGCGAAATGCTGGCCCGCGTGACCGATGCAACGCTGCAAATTCACGGCGGCATGGGGTTGATGGACGACTATCCCATCGAACGCTTCTGGCGTGATGCGCGTGTCGAACGGATCTGGGATGGCACCAGCGAAATCCAGCGCCACATCATCAGCCGTGATCTGCTGCGGCCTCTGGGAGCGTGACATGCGGCTTCTCTGGTTGAAAAATACCTCGCGGTCTGGGCCAGAGCCCCAGCCGTTTCCGTCAACGGAAACGCTGCGATGCGTTGACGCATCGTGACGGGCAACCTCAACCGCCTGTTCCGACCGTCCTCGGTCGCGGTGATCGGCGGCGGCGCGTGGTGTCGGTCGGTGATCGCGTCGCTGGCGCGGAGCGGGTTCAACGGTCCCGTCTGGCATGTGCATCCAACTGCCGAAGGTGCGATCCGTAGCATTTCGGAATTACCAGCCGCACCCGATGCCTGCTTCATCGGTGTGAACCGCAGCGCCACCGTGGACTGCCTGCGCGACCTGTCTAGCAAGGGGGCAGGAGGGGCTGTCTGTTTTGCCAGCGGTTTTGCCGAAACCGGCGACGGCGGCGCACTGAACGCGGCCCTGCTGGCTGCCGCCGGGGACATGGCGATCGTCGGGCCAAATTGCTACGGCTTCGTGAATGCCCTGGACGCCGTCGCGCTTTGGCCGGACGTGCATGGTCTGATACCGGTGCCCGCAGGCGTGGCGATCCTGACGCAAAGCTCCAACATCGCGCTGAACCTGTCGATGCAGAGGCGCGGCCTGCCCATCGGCTTTCTTGGTACGGCGGGCAACCAGGCGCAGACCGGGCTGAGCGAGATCGGTCTGCACCTAGTCCGCGACCCAAGGATCACGGCGCTTGGCCTGCATATCGAAGGGGTCGGTGACATCGCCGCGTTGCAGGCGCTGATGCAAGAGGCGCATCGCCTCGGCAAACCGGTGATCGCGCTGAAATCCGGCCGGTCCGAGGCGGCGCAGACCGCCGCTCTGTCGCACACGGCATCCTTGGCCGGGTCCGATGCCGGAGCCAGCGCGCTGTTTGACCGATTGGGCATCCTTCGGGTCCGGTCGCTCGATGCGCTGATCGAGGCGCTCAAGCACGCGCATCTGTATGGCCCGGTGGCCCCCGGTCGCATCGCGTCGCTGTCCTGTTCGGGTGGAGAGGCGAGCCTGATGGCGGATGGTGGTGAGGCGCGGGGGCTGGCCTTTGCGCCCTTGACCGCAGCACAGGACACCGCACTCGAGTCAGTGCTTGGCCCGCTGGTCACCCGCGCCAATCCGCTCGATTACCACACCTTCATCTGGAACGACGTGCCGAGGATGGCCGAGGTCTATGCGATCATGGCGTCCGGTCCTGCGGCGCTAACCTTGATCGTGGTGGATTTCCCGCGTCCCGACCGCTGCCAGACCGACGCATGGGATTGCGTGGAAACGGCCGCGATCATGGCGCGTCGGCAAACCGGCAAGCCCATTGCGCTCCTGTCTTCGCTGTTGGAGTCGCTGCCCGAGGATATGGCAGCGCGTCTGATGCAGGTCGGTATCCTG
The DNA here is from genome assembly GCA_041725935.1 of Pelagibaca sp. Lineage (GTDB taxonomy): Bacteria > Pseudomonadota > Alphaproteobacteria > Rhodobacterales > Rhodobacteraceae > Marivita. The sequence goes on along the minus strand of JBGRQD010000012.1, from coordinate 1,884 downwards.
CCGCTGCACGGGTTGGATGCAGCGCTCGATGCGCTGGCGGTGATCTACGGCCCGCGCGTCCCGAGTGACTCAGATCGCCCGATCCCGCTGCCGCGTCCGCACACGGAAACCGTCCTGCGCGATGAGGCCGAGGCGAAGGCCATTCTGGCGCGATGTGGTCTCGATGTGCCGTGCCATGCTGGGGCGACCAGCCCCGAGGAGGCCGGGCAAGCGGCACAAGCGCTCCTGCCCGTGGTGCTCAAGGCGCGGGGGCTGGCGCATAAATCCGACAGCGGCGGTGTCGTAATCGGGTTGCAGAGCGCAGCAGAGGTGGTCGATGCGGCCACCGCCATGGGGTGCGACCGCTTCTATATAGAAGAGATGATCGCGGATGGCGTTGCCGAGGTGTTGCTGGGCATCGTCGCCGATCCGGCCCATGGCTACGTTCTCACCCTCGGGGCAGGGGGGGTGTTGACCGAACTGTGGCAGGACACTTGCCATCTGCTGGTAGCCGCCACTGAGTCCGAGATTGCATCCGCACTGGACAGCCTGCGCATCGCGCCGCTGCTCGACGGGTACAGAGGGAATTCTGTGGTCAACCGGGCTGCGTTGATTGCAGCCGTGCTGAAGGTGCAGGACTACGTGGTTGCACAAGGCGGGCGTGTGGCCGAAATTGAGATCAACCCGCTGATCGTCACCCCGACCCGCGCGGTGGTGGCGGATTCGCTGATCCGGGAGGAGCGATGATGGACAGTCCTTTAAACGTGACACGGGATGGCCACGTGCTCGAAGTGGTGCTGAACCGGCCCAAGGCGAACGCCATTGATCTGCAAACCAGCCGCGCGATGGGCGAGGTGTTCCGGGACTTCCGCGATGACCCCGGCTTGCGCGTTGCCATACTGACCGGGGCAGGGGACAAGTTCTTCTGTCCGGGCTGGGATCTCAAGGCGGCAGCGGATGGCGACGCCGTCGATGGTGATTACGGTGTGGGTGGCTTTGGCGGGCTGCAGGAACTGCGCGACCTCAACAAGCCGGTGATCGCCGCCGTGAACGGCATCTGTTGCGGAGGAGGTCTGGAACTGGCGCTGAGCGCGGACATCATCCTTGCCGCCGATCACGCGAGTTTCGCCTTACCAGAAATCCGGTCCGGCACGGTGGCGGATGCGGCATCGGTAAAGCTGCCCAAGCGCATTCCTTACCATATCGCAATGGAGATGCTGCTGACCGGACGCTGGCTCGATGTCGATGAGGCGGCACGTTGGGGATTCGTGAATCATGTTTATCCCGCCGCCGACCTCATGGCAGAGGTGCGCAAGATGGCGGCACTTTTGGCGTCGGGCCCGCCGCTGGTCTATGCGGCGATCAAGGACATCGTGCGCGAGGCCGAAGACACCTCTTTTCAGGACATGATGAACCGCATCACCAAGCGCCAATTGGCAACGGTGGACGTGCTTTATGCGTCGGAAGACCAGATCGAGGGCGCCCGTGCCTTTGCCGAAAAGCGCGATCCGGTCTGGAAGGGGCGGTGAATCGCATCGAGTCTCAGAGGTGACGCAGGGGCAGGTGTGGGTAAGCCTGTGGATAATGCCGCAGCTGCGTCTTAGGACATGCTTTTCTAGGGAGTTGGAGAAGCAGATCGAGATTTGTTAAGTAGAAAATTACATAAAAATCAATGACATGACGGAAATATGACGAAATTCATGATTTCCCGTTTTTTCCTCTTGCGGTCCTGCGCCACCAACTCTAAATACCCCTTCACCGGCGGCGTTGAGGCGCGGTTGGGACGCCAGACGGGGCGGTTGGTTGGAAGACTGGTCGCAGACGAGGTGGATAATTCAGGGGTATATCAGGGCGGGCGCGCCGGCAGTTTAGGGCGCACTGGTCTGGTTGTTTGTCTTCTGGGTT
>JBGRQD010000011.1:0-127458 GCA_041725935.1 Pelagibaca sp. | reverse complement strand
TCTTCATCGGAATCTCCTCGTTCATACTGCCGAGAAAATTCTACTTCCGCATCCCCTTAAGATTGGGGAGGATTACCGTCGTCAACACTATGATCGGATTGGCGACGCCACCCTACGGTCTGCTTCTGTTTGTCGTCTCGTCGATAACGCGCTCACCGATCCGCGACACGATCCGCCACTTGCTGCCCTTCCTCGCCATCATGATCCTTGGATTGGCAATCATTACCTTCATGCCGGACCTCGTGCTCTGGCTCCCACGGCTCTATGGCTATGGCGGATAAAGATCGGAGACCCAGATGGTGACCATCCTCATCATCAACGGCCCCAACCTCGACATGCTTGGCACGCGCCAGCCGGAGGTCTACGGCTATGATACACTCGCAGATGTCGAAGCTCTGTGCCAACGCACCGCCGAGGACGAGAACTGCGCGATTGATTTCCGCCAAAGCGACAGCGAGGCCGAGATCATGGGGTGGATCAAGAAGGGCCGCGGAACGTCTGCGGGCATGATCCTGAACCCTGCAGGGTTCACCTCGACCTCCATCGCGATTCTCGACGCGTTGCTCATCTATGACCGGCCGATCATCGAGGTGCATATCTCGCCGTTGTTCCGGCGAGACGAATTCCGACACCTCAGCTACCCGTCAAAAGCCGCGTCAGCCAAAATCGAAGGCTTCGGCATCCGCGGCTATGAGTTCGCCCTACGCAAGTTGGCGGAGTGGGCTCGGGGATGAGCAGGCTTCGGTCTATGGCCGCATAACTAACGGAAAATAGGCCGAAATTTTCTCAATGTCTGCTTTTGGGGTTTTCGCCCACTGATTTCGCACATGCGGAGAATTGCAGCTTTCCGCCCAACCTGCAGGAAAATTGTGCTTCTAATCTCGCACTTGGCTGTTTCAAGAAAAACCGATGAGTCGTTGGAAGGCGTGGTACCAGCCACCTGGCTATGTAAAGCTGAGTCAGGTTTTCTGGTCGATGTAGCGCGGGATGTTCCATAGCTCTGACAACAGTGAAGCAGCGAAAGTTGGTCAGCCAATCACGACATTACAGAGCCACCCCAGCATTGCGAGACAACAAAATCTTGCATCGCCACCATAAACACTTGATATAAAATACTTTATCCCGTCGCACATGCGTTTTGGACAACGTTTTGCGCAGACTATTGCTTTCTTTTGCGCAGACATCCTTTTTTTTTGGCACAGTCGGGTGTTTTTGGTGACCCCGGCAGGATTCGAACCTGCAACCTGCCCCTTAGGAGGGGGCTGCTCTATCCAGTTGAGCCACGGGACCACGCCTCACACGCATACTGATCCAATCGCTGTTTGTCATCACTCCAGTCATTCTTTCCCAAGGACCGCTATCGCTTGCTGGAGCGCAAGAGATTGCGGTAACAATGGGACAACAAAACAGGATGACGCTTTTGGCCAGTGACGATACCCGCCCTCTCACGCTGCGCGACGTTTCAGAAGCGTCCGGTGTTTCTGAAATGACAGTCAGCCGTGTGTTGCGCAATCGGGGCGACGTTTCGACAGCCACCCGCGAACGCGTGTTGACGGCGGCGAAATCGCTGGGATACGTGCCGAACAAGATTGCGGGCGCCTTGGCGAGCCAGCGTGTCAATCTTGTTGCAGTGATCATCCCCAGCCTGCGCAACATGGTCTTTCCCGAAGTCATGTCAGGGATCAGCGCTGTTCTCGAAGAGACCGAATTGCAGCCCGTCGTTGGCGTCACGGATTATCTTCCGGAAAAGGAAGAGCGGGTCCTTTATGAGATGCTGTCATGGCGTCCGTCGGGTGTGATCATCGCCGGGCTGGAACACACCGACGCCTCGCGTGCGATGCTCAAAGCCAGCGGCATTCCGGTGGTCGAGATCATGGACGTGGACGGCACCCCGATCGATGCCATGGTCGGCATTTCGCATCGACGCGCAGGCCGAAAGATCGCGGAGGCCATTCTGAAAGCCGGGTATCAGCGAATTGGATTCCTTGGCACCAAGATGCCGCTGGACCACCGTGCGCGCAAACGCTTTGAAGGCTTTACCGGCGCATTGGCGAAGGGCGGCGTCGAGGTGGCAGACCAGCAATTCTATTCGGGCGGATCGGCGCTCGCCAAGGGGCGCGAAATGACCGAAGCGATGCTGGCGCGCGACCCTGATCTGGATTTCCTCTATTATTCGAACGATATGATCGCGGCGGGCGGGCTACTGACACTGCTTGAAAAAGGGATTGATATTCCCAATCAGATCGGGCTGGCGGGCTTTAATGGTGTGGAGCTCTTGGAAGGATTGCCCCGGCAACTGGCCACGATGGATGCCTGTCGCGAGGAAATCGGACGCAAGGCGGCAGAAATCATTTCGGAACGGGTTAACGCGTCCGATGCCGATACGCCCAAAGTGGTCGAATTGACCCCCAAGATCAGCTACGGCGATACGCTCAGGCGATGAAAAAGGGCCGCGAACGGCCCTTTTCCTTGGATCATGTCAGATGTCGCCTCAGTTCAGTGCGTCAGACACCGCATGAGTCCACGCGGCATCACCTGGATGCACGGTGATCACGGGGTCCGATCCTCCGGCCAGCAGCGTCTGCACCGTGCGTTCGAAATCGGCTGGATCAAGCGCTCCGTTCGACCCGGCAGTCAACTTGGCCACTTCACCCATCATCCGCTTCTGGTGGGTCTCGGACTGCGCGCCGGTCTCATCATAGTCAAGAACGATCATGGCCGCCTCTTCGGGATTTTCCTCGGCCCATTTCCAGCCCTGCATCGACGCGGCGACAAAGCGCTGCATCTTCTCGACAAAGGCGGGGTCTTGCAGACTGTCCTCGAGAACATACAGCCCGTCTTCGAGCGTCGCCACGCCCTGATCCTCGTACTTGAAGGTCACGAGGTCATCCGGGCTGACACCAGCGTCGATCACCTGCCAATATTCGTTGTAAGTCATGGTCGAAATACAGTCTGCCTGACGCTGCAGCAGAGGATCGACGTTGAAACCCTGCTTGAGAACCTCGACACCGTTCTCGCTCTTGCCATCGGTGGAAACGCCCATCGAGCTCATCCAAGACATGAACGGGAACTCGTTGCCAAAGAACCAGACGCCAAGCGTGCGGTTCTTGAGGTCGTCCGGCGTTTCGATCCCGGCATCTTTCCAGCAGGTCAGCATCATGCCCGAGCTTTTGTAGGGCTGCGCAATATTGACCAGCGGCAGGCCCTTTTCGCGTGCGGCCAGGGCAGCGGGCATCCATTCGACGATCACATCCGCACCGCCACCCGCGATCACCTGCGTCGGCGCGATATCCGGGCCACCGGGTTTGATCGTGACGTTCAGGTCGGCCTCATCGTAGTAGCCGTTCTCGAGCGCGACGTAGTAGCCCGCGAACTGGGCCTGCGTGACCCATTTCAACTGAAGCGTGACGTCGTCTGCCGCCCATGCAGGTGCTGCAAGACCAAACGCGGCCAATGCGCCAAGTAGTTTCGTAGTCATGGTATTACCTCCTTGTTATGCTTCGTTTTTTAGTTTCTTCGATGCGACGGATGCCAGAATGTCACGCGCTTTTCGGCCCATGCCACCAAGCCGTAAAACGCTGTGCCCGCCATCGCCGCAACCGCGATCTCGGCCCAGACGAGGTCAATTGACAGGCTGCCGACCCCGGTGGAGATCCGGAACCCCATCCCGCGTGTGGGGGATCCGAAATATTCAGCCACGATGGCACCGATCAATGCAAGTGTTGTCGCGATCTTCAGCCCGTTGAACACGAAAGGCAGCGCAGCGGGCAGGCGCAGCTTGAGCAAGGTGTCGAAATAAGTTGCAGCATAGGTGCGCATCAGGTCGCGCTGCATCGCGTCGGTTTCGCGCAAGCCCTGCACCGTGTTCACGAGGACGGGAAAGAAGACCATGACCACCACAACCGCAGCCTTGGATTGCCAGTCAAAGCCGAACCAGCTGACCAGGATTGGCGCGATCCCCACGATGGGCAACGCCGCAACGAAATTGCCGATGGGCAGCAGGCCTTGGGTCAGAAAGTCGGACCGGTCGATCAGGATCGCCGTGGCAAAGGCCGCCAGCACTCCGATCACAAAGCCCGACAGCGCGCCTTTCAGCACGGTCTGGCGGAAATCCTCCCACAGGATGTCGGTCGACGCGGCAAAGGTCTGCGCAACGATGGATGGCGCGGGCAGGATCACCGGCGACACGCCCAGCCCCCGGACGATCCCTTCCCAAAGCACGATCAGGGTGACGCCGAACAGCACCGGAACAAGGACCCGCACCAACAATGACCCGCGCCAACGTGAATTGGCGAGGTACGTGTTCAGCGCCCAGGCACCGATCCAAAACGCCAAGGCAAAGACCAGCCAGCTCATGCCTGCATCCCCATCCGTTTGAGGGTCGCGCGCTGCATCAGGTCAAGCAAGGTCACCAGAACACCCGCAAGGATCGCTGCTGCAAACAAGGCGGCCCAGATCGCCAGAGGCGTGCCGAACTGGTCGCCTATCAGGATACGCGCGCCCAGTCCCGAAATCGCCCCTGTCGGCAATTCGCCAACGATTGTCCCCACCAGTGCCGCCGCGATCCCGATCTTGAGAGAGGTGAAGAGGTACGGCATCGATGCGGGCAGGCGCAGTTTCAGAAACGCCTGCACCCCCGAGGCCGAATAGGTCCACAGCAAGTCCAACTGCGCCGCACCCGGCGACCGCAAGCCCTTGACCATGCCAACGAGCACCGGGAAATAACACAGGTAGGCCGATATAATCGCCTTGGGCACGGTGCGCCCTTCGATCCCTATCTGGCTGGACAGCACGATGATCATCGGTGCCAGCGCCACGATGGGCACCGTCTGGCTGATGATCGCCCAAGGCATCAGGCTCATGTCGGCCACGCGGCTGTAAACGATGGCAATCGCGCCCGCCATGCCCAGAACGGTGCCCAGCGCAAATCCCCAGAGCGTCGAATGCAGCGTGATCCAGGCATGATAGATCAACGACCGTTTCGAAAATGCCCGCCCGTTCAGTGCCATCTCTCCAGTGGTTTTCCAAAGCTCCGACCCGACCTGAACCGGCGTTGGAAGGCGCGGCCGATCAAGGCTGTATCCCACTGAAATATACTGTGGGTTGTCGATCATCAGCCGCCAGACCGGACGCTCGAACCGGGCAAGGGATTCGGCGGGCACGACCTCGGCCCCGGCGCGCTCCGCCACATCCAGAGCGCCGCGGATGTTCATCGGGGCGACCGCCGCGTACCAGATCGCCACTATCGCGGCGAGCACGGTCAGGATGGGCAACAGGCCTCTCATGGCGCGTCAATCGTCATAGGCATGCCCCGCCCGCAGCCCATCGCGGACCCGGTGTGCAATTGCCAGAAACTCCGGCGTATCGCGAATGTCTAGGGGGCGTTCCCTCGGCAGGGGGCTGTCGATGACATCCGTGATCCGCCCGGGTCGCGGGCTCATCACGACGATCTTGGTCGACAGGTACACCGCCTCCGGGATCGAATGGGTCACGAAGGCAATCGTCTTTTCCGTCCGCGCCCAAAGCTCCAGCAACTGCTCGTTCAGGTGATCCCGTACGATCTCGTCCAAAGCCCCAAACGGCTCGTCCATGAGCAGGATATCGGCGTCAAAGGCCAGCGCGCGCGCAATCGATGCGCGCTGCTGCATGCCTCCAGAGAGTTGCCACGGGTATTTCTTGCCGAAACCCGAAAGCTCCACAAGGTCCAGAACCCGCGCGATCCGGTCGGCCTGTTCGGCCTTGGAGTACCCCATGATTTCAAGCGGCAGTGCGATGTTCTTCTCGATGCTGCGCCATGGATAGAGCCCCGCCGCCTGAAACACATAGCCATAGGCCCGCTCCCGCCGTGCGTCGTCGGCGCTCATGCCATTGACCGTCAGCGTTCCACCCGTCGGCGCTTCAAGCGCCGCGATGCAGCGCAGAAACGTGGTTTTCCCACAGCCCGAAGGCCCGATGAAGCTGACGAATTCGCCCTTGCCGATGTTCAGATCGACACCGGACAGCGCATGCACCGGTCCATCATTGGTCTGAAAGGTCAGGTCCAGCGATGTTGCGGAAATGACCGGAGCCTCTGCCGTGTCTTGCATCAAACACCCGTTGCCGGGATGCCTGTACGCTCAACCGGGCGCGGCGCGGTCAGCTCTTTCCAGGTCGACAGCGCCCGGTTCACCGTGCCGTTGCCGGGGCGTTTCACGAACTGGCCATGCCCTTCCTGCGTGCGCACCTCGCCGTCATGGATTGCCACATGACCGCGGGTCAGCGTGAACCGCGGCAGGCCCTTGACGTGCTTGCCCTCGAACACGTTGTAATCGATGGCGGACTGCTGCGTACTGGCGGAAATGGTCTTTTCCTTCTCCGGATCCCACACCACCAGATCGGCATCTGCCCCCACCAGAACCGCGCCTTTCTTCGGATAGCAGTTCAGGATCTTGGCAATATTGGTCGAGGTCACGGCCACAAACTCGTTCAATGTCAGCCGCCCTGTCGTCACACCATGTGTCCAGAGCATCGGCATCCGGTCCTCAAGCCCGCCCGTTCCATTGGGGATCTTCGAGAAATCACCGACACCAAACCGCTTTTGTTCCGTCGTGAAGGCACAATGGTCCGTCGCCACCACGGACAGCGACCCCGATTGCAGCCCAGCCCAAAGGCTGTCCTGATGCTGCTTGTTGCGGAACGGCGGCGACATGACCCGCCGCGCCGCATGGTCCCAATCCTGGTTGAAATACTCGCTTTCATCCAATGTCAGATGCTGGATCAACGGTTCGCCCCAAACGCGCTTGCCCTGCATCTTGGCCCGCCGGATCGCCTCGTGCGCCTCTTCGCAGGAGGTGTGCACGACGTACAAAGGCACTCCCGCCATGTCCGCGATCATGATGGCGCGGTTGGTCGCTTCGCCCTCCACTTGCGTTGGTCGTGAATACGCGTGCCCCTCAGGCCCGGTATTGCCCGCTGCCAGCAGCTTTGCCGTCAGCTCCGCCACCACATCGCCGTTCTCCGCATGGACCATGGCGATCCCGCCCAGTTCCGCAAGCCTGTTGAAGGACGCGTAAAGCTCGTCGTCATTGACCATGAGCGCGCCCTTGTAGGCCATGAAATGCTTGAACGTGTTGATCCCGCGATCCTTGATCACGCTCTCCATCTCGTTGAACACCTGCTCGCCCCACCAGGTGACGGCCATGTGAAACGAGTAGTCACAATTCGCCCGCGTCGACTTGTTGTCCCACATCTGCAGCGCGTCATGCAGCCCCTGCCCCGGCGCCGGCAGGGCGAAATCCACCACCATCGTGGTCCCCCCCGACAGCGCCGCGCGCGTTCCAGACTCGAAGTCATCGGACGAATAGGTGCCCATGAAGGGCATCTCGAGATGGGTATGCGGGTCGATGCCACCGGGCATGACGTAACACCCGGTCGCGTCCAATTCGGTGTCGCCCTTCAGGTTCGGACCGATTGCGGTGATGACCCCGTTCTCGATCGCGACATCCGCGTCGTAGGTCAGGTCCGCTGTGACAACCGTTCCGTTCTTGATCACTGTGGTCATGGTGTGCTCCGTGGTCCTGAGTTCTCTGGTTCAAAAATATCTCGGGGGAGTCGCGCTTTGCGCGACGGGGGCAGAGCCCCCAACTAGCTGACGATTTCCGCCGTCTCGACGACCGCATGAAACAGGACATCCGTTCCCGCTGCCGCCCAGTCCTTGGAAATCTCCTCGGCCTCATTATGCGACAGGCCGTCAACGCAGGGACACATCACCATCGCGGTCGGTGCCACGTCGTTGATCCAGCAGGCGTCATGCCCCGCACCCGAGACGATATCCATATGGCTGTAGCCCAAGCGTTCGGCCGCATCCCGGATCGCCTTCACGCAGGTCTCGTCAAAGGCGGGCGGATCGAACTGGCCAACGATATGCGCGTCGAAACTGACGCCAATCTCTTCGCAAAGCGTGGGCGCACGCTCCATGAACTCGTCGACCATCGCATTCAGCTTGTCCAGAAGATGCGTCCGCAGATCGACGGTAAAGACAACCTTGCCCGGAATGATGTTCCGGCTGTTGGGGTAGACGTCGATATGGCCGATGGCCCCCACCGCGTTGGGTTGGTTCTTCATCGCGATCTCGTGCACCAACTCGGTGATCAGCGCGAGGCCGCGGCCCGCGTTCTTGCGCATGTGCATCGGTGTCGATCCGGTATGGCTTTCCTTACCGGTCACCGTGCATTCGATCCAGCGCAGCCCCTGCCCGTGGGTGACCACCCCGATATCCTTGCCTTCGGCTTCAAGGATCGGGCCCTGTTCGATATGCAGCTCGAAAAAGGCGTGCATCTTGCGATCTCCGACCGGTTCGCTGCCTTTCCAGCCAATCCGCTCCAGCTCGTCGCCGAATGTCTTGCCCTTGGCATCGGTCCGATCGTAGGCCCACTGAAGGTCATGCTTACCGGCGAACACACCCGAGGCCAACATAGCAGGCGCGAACCGCGTACCTTCTTCGTTGGTCCAGTTGGTCACAACGATTGGATGTTTCGTCTTGATCCCGAGATCATTCAACGACCGCAGAATTTCCAAACCGCCCAGCACGCCCAGAACGCCATCATATTTGCCGCCCGTCGGCTGTGTGTCGAGATGCGAGCCCACATAGACTGGCAACGCGTCCGGATCGGTGCCTTCACGCCGCGCAAACATGTTGCCGATCTCGTCAACACCCATTGTGCAGCCCGCGTCCTCGCACCACTTCTGGAACAACGCGCGGCCTTCAGCGTCTTCGTCGGTCAGGGTCTGACGATTGTTGCCGCCCGCGATGCCAGGCCCGATCTGGGCCATTTCCATGAGACTGTCCCAAAGGCGGTCGCCGTTGATCCGCAGGTTTTCTCCGGCTGCTGCCATGTCTTTCCCCTCGCCGCTGGTGCCTCCTGCGAAATGCCCGTGCGACACCCGCAGGTTTTTTACCATTTGGTAAAGTTACGATTGCAACGTGCCCCCAAGCTGTCAAGGTATGTTCTCAAATGAAGAGTTGCGCTGCGCGCCGTCCGCGCCTGATTATAACGCATGAAAGACATCGCCAGTGACCAGTCCTGCCCGTAAGCCCAGCCGCATCCAGACCGAAAACCGCCAGCGCATCCGGGATGCGGCACTTGGGTTGTTTGCCACATACGGGTTCCGCGGCACCACGCTCGATCAGATCGCCGAGGCATGCGGCATGCACAAGCCGAACCTGATTTACTATTTCGAAAGCAAGGAAGCGATCCATATCGACCTTCTGAACATGCTGATGGAGGAGTGGCTCAGCCCGCTGAATGCGATGGACCCTGACGGTGAGCCGCTTGAGGAAATGCTGGGCTATATCCGCCGCAAGATGGAAATGAGCCGATTGTACCCACGCGAATCCCGTCTTTTCGCCAATGAGATCGTGCAGGGTGCCCCGCGCATGTTGCCACATCTGGAAAGCACGCTGAAACCGCTTTTCAACCGGCAGATCGGGATCATCACCCGATGGATGGATGCGGGCAAACTTGCGCGGATGCACCCGGCGCATCTCATCTTTTCGATCTGGGCGGTCACCCAGCACTACGCCGATTTCGAGGCGCAGATCGCGGTCCTGTTGCCCGGCGATGACAAGCGGGCACGGGGCGCGGATGAATTCGTCGAGATGATGTTCCGGAAAGTCCTGGCGCCGTAACGGTGTTTACCCGCGCTTAATCATCTTCGTCAAAACTGTGGGCATGCTGATGTATCACCCCTTCGAGTCGCCCACTGCCTACAACCCAGGCTGGCGGGATCAGTTGTTCAGCGCGGATGCCGTGCGCCGTCAGGGCGTTGTCCGTCGCAAGAAACGGGCGATTCACCGCGAGGTTGGGCTGACCCTTTTGCGGGCAGAGGTGCAGGCGCGGGGGTTCCAGCTTTTTGATGTGGGCACGGACTACCTGATCGTGTGTCATTCGAGGCCCATCACCTGGATCGGCTAACCACTTCACATCCGATACGATTTTCCTCATTCTCTACACCGAGTCCACCCGAGCAGCGTAGCGCTTGGATAAAGGGTCAGCAATTTCTATCATTCCCAGAATTTTATGGTCACCGCCGAGAATCTTCGTACGAAGATTCTCATGGCTCCCCATAAAATTCTGTTAAGCGCGTGCGGAAAGGTCGCCCCTTCCTTATTCGGCCGCCTGCGCCACGGCCGGGTTGTTCGGGTGGGTCGTCCAATCCCCATGTTCTGCGGCAACGGGTCGACCTGTCCGCTCATCGACGACACCGGTATCAAGCTCTTCCATCGTGATGCAGGCTTCGACCGGGCACACGTTCACACAGAGGTTGCACGCCACGCATTCGTCGTCCTTGACGGTGAATACGCGATCCTCGGACATGGCGATCGCCTGGTGCGAGGTATCCTCGCAGGCCGCGAAACACCGGCCGCAGGAAATGCACAAATCCTGATTGATCCGCGCCTTTGTGACATAGTTCAGGTTCAGGTTCTGCCAGTCGCTGATATTTGGCACCGCCCGCCCAACCAGGTCGGCGGTCGACTCCATGCCCTTTTCGTCAAGATACTGCGACAGACCCGAGATCATTTCCTGCACGATCTTGAACCCATAGGTCATGGCCGCGGTACAGACCTGCACATTGCCCGCGCCCAGCGCCATGAACTCGGCTGCATCTTTCCACGTCGTCACACCCCCAATGCCGGAGATCGGCAGTCCTCGCATCTCGGGTGAACGCGCGATCTCGGCCACCATATTGAGCGCGATCGGTTTGACCGCGGGTCCGCAATAGCCGCCATGCGCACCCTTGGCGTCAATCGTCGGCTCCGGCGCAAACAGGTCCAGATTGACCGAGGTGATCGAATTGATGGTGTTGATCAGGCTCACCGCATCGGCCCCACCAGAATGGGCCGCCGTCGCGGGTTTGCGGATGTCCGTGATGTTGGGCGTCAGCTTGACGATGCAGGGCATGCGCGTGTTCTGCTTCACCCATCGTGTGACCATCTCGATGTATTCAGGCACCTGCCCCACCGCACTGCCCATCCCGCGTTCAGACATGCCGTGCGGACACCCGAAATTGAGCTCCACCCCATCCGCTCCGGTTTCTTCGACCAAGGGCAGGATCGCCTTCCATGCCTGTTCCTCACACGGCACCATCAGCGACACGACCATCGCGCGGTCGGGATAGTCGCGCTTGACCGCCTTGATCTCGCGCAGGTTCACCTCAAGCGGGCGATCGGTGATCAGTTCGATATTGTTCAAGCCCAAAAGACGCCGATCCGCCCCCCAGATCGCGCCATAGCGCGGCCCGTTGACGTTCACCACAGGTGGCCCCGCTTCGCCCAACGTCTTCCAGACCACACCTCCCCACCCGGCCTCAAAGGCGCGGCGGACGTTGTATTCCTTGTCCGTCGGCGGCGCCGAGGCGAGCCAGAACGGGTTGGGGCTCTTGATGCCCACGAAATCAGTCGTCAGATCAGCCATTCTCAATCCTCCCGGATCAGGCGCGCGTCAGCGCGGCATGAATATCTTCGGCGGCATCGCGCCCCTCGGCCACTGCCGTCACTGTCAGGTCATCGCCCCCGGAGGCGCAATCCCCGCCGGCCCAGACACCCTTGACCGAAGTGCGGCCTGGTCCGCTCACAGCGATCTTGCGCCCGTCCAGATCGGGCAGATCCGCGCCGCTCAGCGTCTGGCCTATGGCCTTGAACACCTGATCGGCGGCAAGCCGAAACGTCTGGCCCGTGGGGTTCAGATCGTCATCGGTGAATTCGAACTCGATCTCGCGCACACTGCCATTGCCATGCACCGCAATCGGCGCGGCGTTGGTAATGATCCGCACACCTTTGGCTGAGGCCAGATCCTGTTCCCAGACCGAGGCGTTCATCCGGTCACGTCCACGCCTGTACACCATCGTGACGTTCAGCGCACCGAGCAGCTTGGACTGCACCGCTGCATCCACGGCTGTCATGCCACCACCGATCACGACGACGTCGCGTCCTACGGGCAAGGTGCTCAGGTCGGTAGCCTGCCGCAGGTCGGCAATGAAATCCACGGCATCTAGGACACCATCCTTGTCGGCCCCCGGCGCGGTCAGGGCGTTCACGCCTCCCAGACCCATACCCAGAAACACAGCGTCATACGCGCCTTGCAAGTCATCCATCGTAACGTCCCGGCCCAGCGCCATGCCTGTTCGGATCTCGATCCCGCCGATCTGCAACAGCCAATCGACCTCGCGCGCGGCGAAATCCTCGGTGCTCTTGTAGGCGGCAATGCCGTATTCGTTCAGTCCACCCGGCTTGGGCCGCGCGTCGAACACCACGACATCATGCCCGTACATCGCCAATCGGTGCGCACAGGCCAGACCTGCCGGACCGGCCCCGACGACGGCTATTCTCTTGCCGGTCGGAGCCGCCCGGGAGAAAGGATGCACTCCCTGCGCCATCAATGTATCGGTCGCGTAGCGCTGAAGTCGCCCGATCTGCACCGGTTCGCCCTCGGCGACTTCACGCACGCAGACTTCTTCGCACAGGGTTTCGGTCGGGCAGACCCGGGCGCACATGCCGCCCAAGATATTCTGCGTCAGGATCGTCTTGGCCGCCGCTTCGGGTGTGCCGGTTGCGATCTGGCGGATGAAAAGCGGGATGTCGATATCCGTGGGGCACGCGGTGATGCAGGGCGCATCGTGGCAGAAATAGCAGCGATCGGCCGCCACCAACGCTTCGTGACCGCTCAGGGGGGCGTGCAGGTCCGAGAAGCTTGCGCTCAGCGCGTCGGCATCCAATCGGCCCGAAACAATGCCTTCTTTCAATGCTCTGGCGTCCATCTTCAGTCTCCGAAGTCAGCTTGAACAGATGTCGAACGCTCTCACGGGTCCAAAATTTTATCAACTGGTAAAATTTTTGCGGAGCGTTTTTTGATTGATGCTGCACTGCGGCGTTATGCATCCAGAGCGTGGCGGGTATTCCAATCCAGAGGTACTCAGCCTGTTTTCAACGACTTAGATAGTCATGAGTAATTTTTGAGCAATGCAGAGGCATATCATGGCACTCACACAGTCGTACCACGACCAAAAGCCCGGGATCCTGTCCCGACTCTTCTCCGGCCTCGTTCACAGCCTGGAGCAAGTCACGGAAGCAAATTCGCGGATCAGCGAAGTCGAGCGGTTTCAGGCGATGTCCGACGAGGCGCTTGCAGCTCGTGGCGTCAAGCGCGAAGATATCGTGCGGCACGTCTTTCGGGATGTGTTCTGGTTGTAATGCAACATTTCACATAAGCTGATCGGGAAAAAAGGCTGCGCTGATCGCGCGGCCTTTTTCTTTTGGTGGCATCCGAAGACGAAAAAGCCGCCCCGATGGGACGGCTCTGAGCCGGGCGGATCGTATGGTCGCAGCGCACGGGTGACCCCGCGCGCCGCCCCAGATCAGTTCTGAGCGTAGTATTCGATAACCAGGTTCGGTTCCATCATCACCGGGTAGGGCACATCGCTGAGACCCGGAGTGCGCACGAAGGTTGCCGTCATCTTGGAATGGTCGGCCTCGATATAGTCAGGCACATCCCGCTCGGGCAGCTGTACCGCTTCGAGAACAACGGTGATCTGGCGCGACTTTTCGCGAACTTCGATCACGTCGCCTTCCTTGACCCGGTAGGACGGGATGTTGACGCGCTGGCCATTGACCAGAACGTGGCCGTGGTTGACGAACTGGCGCGCGGCAAAGATCGTTGCGACGAACTTGGCCCGGTAAACAACCGCGTCCAGACGGCGCTCGAGCAGGCCGATCAGCTGTTCGCCGGTGTCACCGCGCAGACGCTCTGCCTCGGCAAAGATGCGGCGGAACTGCTTTTCCGTCAGGTCGCCGTAATAGCCTTTTAGCTTCTGCTTGGCGCGCAGCTGCAGACCGAAGTCGGACATTTTGCCCTTGCGGCGCTGACCGTGCTGGCCGGGGCCGTATTCACGACGGTTGACGGGGGATTTCGGACGACCCCAGATGTTTTCACCCATGCGGCGGTCAATTTTGTACTTGGCAGACGTGCGTTTTGTCACGGCTGATCTCCTTCTTGGAACGACGCCCTGACGGGCGACTATGAAGGGCGTTGTCCTCTTGGGCTTGAGGCCCATGACAGGCATTCCCTTGCGGGAGCCACCAACACCAACTAAGCCGCGGTTATACGGCGGTGCCCTCCAGAGTCAACAAACGAAATTCGGCAAGGCCGAGCCCATGCGCTTTAAGCCTTGTTTAAGGCCTTTGGCGGACACTGCCCCCAGAAATCAAGAGGGGATTCCATGCCGTACCGCGCCTCACGCAAGACACTTGAGCCATCACCACTGGATGCCGCCGCGCAGAAACGTGATCAGGATATCCTGAGGATCGTCGAAGACGCGGTGCACCACCGGGAGGTCAGGCTGGCCTTTCAACCGGTGGTGCAGGCGCAACACCAAACACAGGTCGCATTTTACGAAGGGCTGATCCGTGTCACCGACCCTACCGGCCGCATCATTCCCGCCGCCCAGTTCATCGAAAGCATCGAGGAACGGGAAAGCGGGCGGATTCTGGATTGCCTTGCGCTCGAACACGGCTTGCGGGTTCTGGCGCAGAACCCCGGAATCCGTCTTGCGATCAACCTGTCGGCGCGGTCCATCGGCTATCCGAAATGGCGCAAGGTCCTGGAACGCGGCATCTCGCGCGATCCGTCCGTCGCGGAACGGCTGATCCTCGAAATCACCGAAGTGTCGGCCATGCTGGTGCCCGAACTGGTGGTGCAGGCAATGCGCGACCTGCAACGGCAGGGCATCAGTTTTGCGCTGGATGATTTCGGCGCAGGCTATACAGCGCTCAGGTATCTGCGGGAGTTCCAGTTCGATATCCTCAAGATCGACGGGCAGTTCATTCGGGGCATCGCGACAGACCCCGACAACCAGGTGCTGACCCGCGCGATCCTCGCGATTGCGCAGCAATTCGACATGTTTACCGTGGCCGAATTTGTTGAAACCGCACCCGACGCGCAGATGCTGGCCGAGCTTGGGATCGATTTCCTTCAGGGCTACTATTTCGGCGCACCCAGCGTCGATCCACCTTGGCAGCCAATCACCCCGACGCGCGTGGTCCATTGACACTGTGGCTCTGCCGCCATGCCGCAACGTCAACCCCGCCATGCGCAGAGACCCTGAGACACCCTGTCCGGTATGCGAATGTCTACCATTACGTTACGACAGCGCCGGAATGGGTCTGGGGCCGCACGCGCTTTTGCGCAATAATCCCTGTGGAATCACACTTGGACCATGACTTTGGTGGAGGGACATATGACCAACGTCGTTATCGCATCCGCCGCACGGACGGCCGTTGGCTCGTTCGGCGGCTCTTTCGCAAACACACCCGCACATGATCTGGGCACAGCCGTTCTGAACGCGCTGGTCGAGCGCGCGGGCATCGAAAAGGAAGCCGTGTCGGAAACGATCCTCGGCCAGGTCCTGACTGCGGCGCAGGGCCAAAACCCGGCGCGTCAGGCGCATATCAACGCCGGTCTGCCGCAGGAAAGCGCGGCATGGGGCATCAACCAGGTCTGTGGCTCGGGCCTTCGCGCCGTTGCCCTTGGCGCACAGCACATCATGCTTGGCGATGCCGATGTCATCTGCGCCGGTGGTCAGGAAAACATGTCGATGTCGCCCCATGCCGCGAACCTGCGGCAGGGTCACAAGATGGGTGACATGCAATACATCGACACGATGATCCGTGACGGTTTGTGGGACGCGTTCAATGGCTATCACATGGGCCAGACCGCCGAGAACGTCGCTGAAAAGTGGCAGATCAGCCGCGAGATGCAGGACGCCTTTGCACTGGCCAGCCAGAACAAGGCCGAAGCGGCGCAAAAGGCGGGCAAGTTCGATGACGAGGTGATCGCGTTCACCATCAAGACCCGCAAAGGCGACATCGTCGTCGACAAGGATGAATACATCCGTCACGGCGCGACGCTCGAAAGCATGCAGAAACTGCGCCCCGCCTTCGCCAAGGACGGGTCGGTCACGGCGGCCAACGCATCCGGTCTGAACGACGGTGCCGCAGGCGTCCTGCTGATGAGCGAAGAAAATGCGTCCAAGCGCGGCATCACACCGATGGCCCGAATCGCATCCTATGCGACCGCCGGTCTGGACCCCGCAATCATGGGTGTCGGCCCGATCCACGCATCGCGCAAGGCGCTGGAAAAGGCGGGCTGGTCGGTCGGTGATCTCGACCTCGTCGAAGCCAACGAAGCCTTCGCCGCGCAGGCCTGCGCCGTCAACAAGGACATGGGCTGGGACCCGGAGATCGTGAACGTGAACGGCGGCGCAATTGCGATCGGCCACCCGATCGGCGCTTCGGGCGCGCGCGTTCTGAACACGCTGCTGTTCGAAATGCAGCGCCGTGATGCCAAGAAGGGTCTTGCCACGCTCTGCATCGGCGGCGGCATGGGCGTCGCGCTCTGCGTGGAGCGGGGCTGACCCCGACCGGATCGACTGCATATCGGGGGCGCCACAGTGCGCCCCTTTCCATATCTGACCCAATATCATTTTTGCTCTTTCGCCGCGCAATAATGTTGCGCACGGGAAAGCAAAAATATAACAACCTTACTTGTATAGACCACCCGAGAGGAGAACCCCCTATGGCACGTGTAGCACTCGTCACCGGCGGCAGCCGCGGTATCGGCGAAGCCATTTCCAAAGCGCTCAAGGCCGAAGGCTATGATGTTGCCGCGACTTACGCTGGCAACGACGAGAAAGCGGCGCAATTCACCGAAGCGACCGGCATCAAAACCTACAAGTGGAACGTCGCCGATTACGACGCGTCCAAAGCCGGGATCGAACAGGTCGAGGCCGATCTCGGTCCGATCGACGTGGTGGTCGCCAACGCGGGGATCACCCGCGACGCTCCGTTTCACAAGATGACCCCCGAGGCCTGGAAAGAGGTGATCGACACCAACCTCACCGGCGTGTTCAACACCGTACACCCGGTCTGGCCGGGCATGCGCGAGCGCAAGTTCGGCCGCGTGATCGTGATTTCGTCGATCAACGGTCAGAAAGGCCAGTTCGGCCAAGTGAACTATGCCGCGACCAAGGCGGGCGATCTGGGCATCGTGAAATCACTGGCGCAGGAAGGCGCGCGCGCGGGTATCACCGCAAACGCGATCTGCCCCGGCTACATCGCGACGGAAATGGTCATGTCGATCCCCGAAGAGGTGCGCGGCAAGATCGTGGCCGGTATCCCGGCGGGCCGATTGGGCGAGCCCGATGAGATCGCGCGCTGCGTGGTGTTTTTGGCGTCCGAGCAGTCGGGCTTCATCAACGGATCGACCATTTCGGCAAACGGAGCGCAGTTCTTCGTCTGAGCCGCAATTCCCGGCACATGGAAGGCCCGCCCGTTCGGCGGGTCTTTTCTTTTTCGATGACCCGGATTAGCGGGGTATATGACCCGCAACGCCGCCACCAGCATCGGATTTGTCGCCGTTCTGCTTTGGGCGCTGCTCGCGCTGTTCACTGCGGGATCAGCCCCCGTTCCGCCGTTTCAACTGAACGCATTGACCTTTGCGATCGGGGGGGCGGTAGGCATTGTCTGGCTGTCGGTGCGTGGTCGGGTATCGGTGCTGCTATCGATCCCGTGGACGGTTTACGCGTTCGGAACCGCCGGTTTGTTCGGCTATCATGCGTTGTACTATTCTGCCCTACGCCTTGCCCCACCAGCCGAGGCAGGGCTGATCGCCTATCTCTGGCCCTTGTTCATAGTCCTGTTTTCCGGGCTTTTGCCGGGTGAACGGTTAAGGGCTGGGCATATTCTTGGGGCTCTCGTGTCGTTTGCAGGGGCTGCACTGATCGTGTTGCGCAATGGGTTCAGCTTTGAGGCATCCGCCACACCCGGTCTGATCCTTGCCGGATTTTGTGCCCTGACATGGAGCAGCTATTCCGTTCTGTCACGTCGTCTTGGCACGACGCCGACCGAAGCGGTTGCGGTGTTTTGCGTGCTCACGGCGCTCTTGTCCGTACCTGCGCATTTGGCCTTCGAAACAACGGTCTGGCCGAACAGCGGATTCGGATGGATTTCGGTGGTGGCTCTCGGGCTTGGTCCCGTGGGGCTTGCGTTTTACGTTTGGGACATCGGTGTGAAGCGCGGTGACATCCAGCTCTTGGGTGTGGCAAGCTATGCCGCGCCGCTGTTGTCGACAGTGGTTCTGATCGTTGCGGGATTTGCACAGGCATCGTGGCAGCTCGTCGCTGCAGCCGTGCTGATTACCGTGGGCGCAGGCATAGCTGCGCTTGCGTCACGCCGCCTCTGAGTGCGAAAATGCACAAAATAGGCGCGTAAACCGGTATTTATGTGCGTAAAATTACAGATAGTTAGTCGTCCAACAGCAAATTTGGATTTTTGGGAGACCTGACATGATCAACCAGATCAACGGACTGCACCACGTGACCTCGATCGCCAGCGGTGCGCAATCAAACAACGATTTCTTCACCAAGACGCTTGGACTGCGCCGCATCAAGAAGACCGTCAACTTCGACGCACCCGAGGTATATCATCTCTATTATGGCGACGAGGCGGGAACGCCCGGCACTGTCATGACCTATTTTCCGTTCCCGAACGCACGCCGCGGCACTCCCGGCACGGGTGAGGTTGGGATCACCGGATTTTCAGTGCCAAAGGGCAGCCTGCCCTATTGGCAAGATCGGCTTGCAACCTTCGACGTGAGAAACATCAAATCTGAGGCGACCTTCGGCGAAAACCGCCTGCGCTTTGACGGGCCGGATGGCGATGGGTTTGTGCTTGTGGAAGCCGACGGCGATGCCCGCGCACCCTGGACCGAAAACGGCGTTCCGGCCGACAGCGCGATCCGGGGCTTTCACAGCGCCGACATGCGCCTGCGCGACGCGGGCGCCAGCGCGGAGTTGCTGCGCTTCATGGGTTATGAAAAGCTGGACCATCAGGATAATGTCACCCGCTTCCACGTACCCGGCGGCAACGAGGCGAATGTGATCGACATCACCGAGGTCAGTGGCACGGGCGCGGATCAGGGCGCGGGGTCGGTGCACCACATCGCGTTTGCCGTGGACAACCGCGAGAAGCAGCTTGAAGTGCGCCGCGCGCTTATGGACACCGGGTACCAGGTCACCCCGGTGATCGACCGCGATTATTTCTACGCGATCTATTTCCGCACACCGGGTGGCGTTCTGTTCGAAGTGGCAACCAACGAGCCGGGCTTTGACCGCGACGAGGACACCGCGCATCTTGGCGAAGCGCTGAAATTGCCGTCGCAGCATGAACATTTGCGCCAAGTGCTCGAAGAAAAGTACCTGGAGCCGATCGTTGACTGACTACATCCTGCGCGAAACCAAGGGCATGCCGGGCGCGCCCTTGGTGTTCACCTTTCATGGCACCGGCGGTGACGAGCATCAGTTCCATGGGCTGGCAGAACAGCTTTGGCCGGGCGCACACGTGGTGTCGCCGCGTGGGGACGTGTCTGAACATGGCATGGCACGCTATTTCCGGCGCACCGGGGAAGGCGTCTATGACATGGAGGATTTGGCCAAACGGCGGGATACTATGGCCGATTTCGTCCGCTCACGGGTGATCGAAACCAGCGCGACGCGGGTGATCGCCCTTGGTTATTCCAACGGCGCGAATATCACAGCGGCGATGACCTTTGACCAACCGGACCTCTTCACCGATGTGATCGCGATGCATCCTTTGATCCCGTGGACACCAGCACCGCAAGCGGGGCTGGCGCAGACACGCTGGCTTGTCACGGCCGGAGAACGCGATCCAATCTGCCCGGCACCTTTGACAAAATCACTGCTGGCTTACCTGCGCTCGCAGAATGCCGAAGTGACGGTGCACTGGCATCCGGGCGGGCACGAATTGGTGCAATCCGAAGTGGTTGCTGTTCAGAAGTTCCGGAAATGAAAAGGCCCGGGGGGAGACCCGGGCCGATGCTGTTCAGGAGAGGCGTTCAATCTCTTCCTTGAGACGGAGTTTCTGCTTCTTCATCGAAGCAACGGTCAGGTCGTCAATGCCTGGCGCGCGTTGGGCCTGTTCGACCTCTTCAGAGAGGGATTTGTGCTTTCGCTTCAGTTCCTGAAGATGTGAAGTCAAGCTCATGAAGTCCTCCTGTGACTGATTAGATCTTCAGTCGATCACAGTTTTACAATTCTGTCACGCTGCACCCGCACAGTTGGTAAATTATCGCCGAGCCTTGCGGTTAACTTGAGGCATTTGCTCAGGAAACGGCAACGGCTTGGGCGACCTGAGGACCCGTGACACTGTTTCGGTGTACGAATCACCATCCTTTTCGTGGCTTTCGCCGCAATGCAGCACAAGCGGCGGATGTGCCAGAAACGCTGCGCGTCGTTCCTTGCGCCCACGCAACAGGACAAGCCGCGCCGGTCGTGCACTGCGCGGATGGATCGGCCACAGCTCCAGCGCACCAAGACAGGCGAAAAACGCGCTCATCAATTCGGGCAACCGATCGGCGCGCTGAATGAAGGTGGCCATGCCTCCGGGCTTGAGTCGTCTGGAGGCGACGCTGACCCATGTTTCCAACGGCAGCGCCCCGGAACGAGACACTGCGCGGTCCTGCGACCGGGGGGCAACAGCCCGAAAATCCTCGAAATACGGGGGATTCGCGATCACATGATCAAAGCGCTGGGATTTGACGGCCTCGGGCAAGGCCGCAAGGTCCGCGCAATGCACCGTGCCCGTCAGGCCATTGTCCTCGAGGTTGCGCTGCGCGAGATCGGCATAGGCCGGTTGCATTTCCACCCCAGCGCAGGTGACGCCGGGCACCCGCGTTGCCAGACAGGCCAGCGCCGCCCCACCTCCACAGCCCAGTTCAAGCACGGTTTCGCCAGTCTCTGCCGGGATTGACGCCGCAAGCAAGACAGGATCGACCCCGGCGCGATAGCCATCCTTGGGTTGCCACAACCGCACCGCACCGCCCAGGAAATCATTGCGGGTCAGTTCGTCTGCCGCAAACGGCTCAATCCTCAAACTTGACACCGTATTCGCGCAGAACACGTCTTGCATCGTCAAGTTCGTCGCTGCGCACCATAAGTCGGCGCGGCAGTATTCCGATCGAGCCTTCGAGGACGCTCATGTTTACGTCCAATTCAAAGCTGTCTATACCCTCGTCCTCAAGCACGGCTCGGGCGAGCGGTATCAATGTGATGTCATTGGTGCGCAAAAGCTCTTCCATGACGATGATGTAGGAACACCCGGCCCGATTTGTCGAGCCTTCCTGAAGGAATGGTGATGATGTTGGATAAACCAAGTCAAAAACCGCATGACCGGCTGGCAGAAATCCTGTCGGATGACATGGCGCACGTAAACGCGCTGATCCGCACGCGGATGGCGTCGAAACACGCGCCGCGCATTCCCGAGGTGACCGCGCATCTGGTCGAAGCGGGGGGCAAGCGCTTGCGACCGATGCTGACGCTGGCTGCAGCGCGCATGTGTGGCTACGAGGGCGACAACCACGTCAAGCTGGCCGCAACGGTCGAATTCATCCACACCGCGACGCTGCTGCATGACGACGTGGTCGATGAGAGCGAAAAACGACGCGGGCGGCCCACGGCGAACCTGCTCTGGGACAACAAGTCGAGCGTTCTGGTGGGCGACTACCTGTTCGCGCGGTCGTTCCAGTTGATGACCGAGACCAACAACATCCGCGTCTTGCGCATCCTGTCCGACGCCGCCGCGACCATTGCCGAAGGCGAAGTGTTGCAGATGACGGCGGCGCAGGATTTGCGCACAACCGAAGACATCTACCTGCAAGTGGTGCGTGGCAAGACAGCGGCGCTGTTTTCGGCAGCCACCGAAGTGGGCGGCGTGATTGCCGATATGGACGAGGCGCAGATCAAGGCGCTGTTCGACTATGGCGATGCTTTGGGGATCGCGTTCCAGATCGTTGACGATCTTCTGGATTACTGGGGCTCGGACGCCACGGGCAAGAACGTGGGCGACGATTTCCGCGAGCGCAAGCTGACACTGCCGGTGATCAAAGCGGTGGCTTTGGGTGACGACGAGGAACGCGCGTTCTGGAAGCGCACCATCGAAAAGGGACGGCAGGAAGACGGCGATCTCGACCACGCGATTGCGCTTCTGAACAAGCACGGCACGCTCGAGGCGACACGGGCCCAGGCGAATGACTGGATTGCCAAGGCGCGTTCGGCATTGGCCACCCTTCCCGAACATCCGATCCGCGACATGCTGGATGATCTGGCCGATTACGTGGTGGCGCGGGTCAACTAGGGGCGGCACCACCGGTTCGTGTCGCGACGACCCACCAGTCCGCGTTTGCGTTCGCTATCCGCGCCACGGCGGCATGAGCGGCGTCGTGATCCGGATAAATTCCGAAACAGGTCGATCCTGACCCCGACATCCGCGTCAGCAGTGCATCCTCCAGCGCGCTCAGCGCCTCGGCGATCACCGGGGCAAAGTGCACGGCAGGAGATTGCAGATCGTTGCGTTGCGCGGCCAGCCAAGCCAGCCAATTCCCATCCGACGGAAAAGGCTGCATCGCGGGATTGTCCTTGGTCGCCAGCGCCTTGAACACGTCCACCGTCGGCACATGCGCCTTGGGATTGACCAGCACCAGCCAGAAGGCCGGACAGTCCGGCACATCGCTCAGGACATCGCCGACCCCCTGCATCCGCTGAGGACGCGAGTTCAGGCACACGGGCACATCGGCCCCCAGACCCAAAGCCAGATCAGGACGCGTGACCGCACGCAGCGCAGCTGCGGCATCAGACGATCCACCGCCGATCCCCGCCCCATGCGGCAGGTTCTTAGTCAAGGTGATCCGCGCGGTGCTGCCCGCCTGCTCCAGCGCTTTCCAGACAAGGTTGCGCGCGTCCTTGGGGACACCGGTCGCGAAGGTTCCGTCCACTGTCAGGGACATACTGTCTGCCGGAGTGATCGACAGAACGTCGCCCACATCCGCAAAAACCACAAGCGAATCCAACAGGTGATACCCGTTTGCCTGCTGACCGGTGACATGCAGGGCCAAGTTGATCTTGGCCGGTGCGAATTCAGTCGCTGCTGTCATTGGCCACTTGCAATGGCGGCGCGCCTTCTTCGGCCAGCACCTGATCCAGACCGACCTCCAGTTTGGCACGGATACGGTCGGCGTCCACATCTTCGGCGGTCGTGCCATAGACCACAAAGGACAGCGCCCGACGCCACTGGAACCGCGCCTCGGTCTTGCGGCCAACGGCCCAGTAGACGTCGCCCAGATGGTCGTTCACGATGGGATCGACCGGCATCAGTTCAGCCGCGCGTTCCATGTGCACCACCGCTTCGTCATAGCGGCCAAGCCGGTACAGAACCCAGCCGAGGCTGTCGATGATATAGCCACTGTCGGGGCGGGCCGCGGCGGCGCGTTCGATCATGTCCAGCGCTTCGTCCAGCTTGATCTGCTTTTCGACCAGCGAATAGCCCAGATAGTTGAGCACCTGCGGCTGCTCCGGGTTCAGGTCCAAGGCTGCACGGAAATCAGCTTCGGCCTCCTCCCAGCGGTCAAGCCGTTCATAGCAGATGGCGCGCGCGTAATGCAGGAACCACTGCCGCTGCGTTTCCACCTCGAACAGGCTCAGCGCTTGGGTGTAAGCGGTGATCGCCTCTTCGTAGCGTTCCAGCTGGCGCATCGTGTCGCCCAGCGTCGAATGCACGATGGGCTGATCCCCATGGGTCTTGGCCAGACGTTGCAGAACCTCGACGGCGGCATCGACCTTGTCGCTATCGCGCAACGCGGCGGCACGACCCAGCTCGGCGGCGTGGAAGGCCGGATCGTCCTGCGGCACCTCGGCATAGGCTTTGACCGCCAGATCGGACTGGCCCATTTCGTCCAGAAGGCTGGCCGTCAGAAGAATTGCGTCGATGTGGCCGGGCCGCAAATGTTCCGCAATGCGCGTGTAGAGCAGCGTGAATTCGTCATTGGCCTCGCTCGCAAGCGCTGCGGCCAAGGTGTAGAACACCTCGGCCAGACCATCGCGCGGGCTGCGGATATGGGTAAAGGGAATCGCCTCGCCCGCCGTGAGCGCGTCGCGCATTTGGGTCAGGCCGGGGTCAAGGTCACTGCCAAAGGCGGTCTCGATCAGGGTCAGCGCATCGGCGGTACGGTTCAGCTGGCTCAGAACCACAGCATGGGCCATCACACCCCGCCGCGTCAGTTGCATCCCGCCTGTGCCCGCATCTTCGAGAATACTGGCAGCGCCTTCGAAATCGCCTACCGACGCCAGCGCGAGGGCCTTGTGATAGAGTGCAAAGTTGCGCAGACCCTGTTCCGTGGCCAGTTCATCGAACTGCACAAGCGCCGCTGACATGTCACCCAAGCCAAGTTGCGACCATGCGGCCAACAGGCCATCCACAAGAGGGCCAATACCACGGTCATCGTCGATCCGGGCAATGAGGTCGGCGTATTCCTCGGCGGCCGCCAGCTGTGCGACAATCGCCATATGCGCGACCTGACTGCGATGCCCGTCATTCACCAGCTTGGTGGCAAGGGCTGCAGCACGGTCCACGTCGCCCAGAGAAATCTCAGCGAGCGCCGCACGTTCGAGGATCGACGGATTTTGCGGATCTCGCATGACCGCCTGTCCGTAATAGGTCGCCGCCGCCTGAATGTCACCGTCAATGCTGGCTTGCCGCCCGGCCAGGTAATTCCCCGACAGGCTGCTGGCGATCGCACCACCCGGTGACAGCAGGCAAAGCGCCACCGCTGCCGATCCCAAAAGCCGCTTCATGCTCGACTGCGCCATTTCCTTCTCCTTGAGAAAGGTGAATTTTGCAAAGCGTAGCGCGCCGCTGGACCGCACGCAACCGACGCAGAAGGCCGGGCACTGGCCCGGCCTTGCCGCTTTACATGTTGGGGTAGTTCGGACCGTCCCCGCCCTGCGGCACTGTCCAGTTGATATTCTGGCTCGGGTCCTTGATATCGCAGGTTTTGCAGTGAACGCAGTTCTGGAAATTGATGACGAACTTGTCATCGCCATTTTCATCTTTGATGAATTCATAGACACCCGCGGGGCAATACCGCGCTGAGGGCCCGCCATATTTCGGCAGATTAACTGCCACGGGAATCGACGGGTCCTTAAGCTTGAGATGCGGCGGCTGACTTTCCTCATGGTTCGTCGCCGCAAATGACACGTTGGTCAGGCGATCGAAAGACAGCTTGCCATCCGGCTTGGGGTAGTCGATCGGCTTGAAGTTCTTCGCCTCACCCGTGGCTTCGGCGTCGGTCTTGCCGTGGCCCAACGTGCCCAGCAGCGAAAAGCCCAGCGTGTTGGTCCACATGTCGAAACCACCGACGGTCAGCGAGGCCAGAAGCCCGCGCTTGGACCAAAGCGGTTTGACGTTGCGCACCTTCTTGAGGTCGGTGCCAATCGCGCCCTCGCGTACTTCGGTTTCGTAGGCAGTCAGCTCGTCCGACGCGCGCCCGTCCTGAATGGCGGCATAGGCGGCTTCGGCCGCAGCCTTGCCCGACAGCATCGCATTGTGATTGCCCTTGATGCGGGGCACGTTGACCATGCCCACCGAACAGCCCAGCAGCGCCACACCGGGCGCCACCATCTTGGGCATCGACTGATACCCGCCTTCCGAAATCGCCCGCGCTCCGTAAGCCACGCGCTTGCCGCCCTTGAGCAGCTCGGCCACCATCGGGTGGTGCTTGAAGCGCTGGAATTCCATGTAGGGATAAAGATGCGGGTTTTCGTAGTTCAGGTGCACGACAAAGCCGACATAAACCTGATTGTTGTCGAGGTGGTAAATGAACGACCCGCCGCCTGCGTTGCTGCCAAGCGGCCAGCCCATCGTGTGGGTGACAGACCCGGCCTTGTGCTTCTCGGGGTCGATCTCCCAGATTTCCTTCATGCCAAGGCCGAATTTCTGCGGTTCCTTGCCTTTCGAAAGATCGAATTTCTCGATGACTTCCTTGGCAAGGTTTCCGCGCACGCCTTCGCTCAGGAACACGTACTTTCCCAGCAGCTCCATCCCCGGCTCATACCCGGGACCCGGCGTGCCATCGGACTGGCGACCGAATTCGCCCGCGACCACACCTTTGACTTCGCCATTGTCGCCGTAGACGATCTCGGTGCAGGACATGCCCGGAAAAACCTCGACGCCCAATTCCTCGGCCTGTTCGGCCATCCAGCGGCAGACATTGCCCATCGACACGATGTAATTGCCGTGGTTGTTCATCAGCGGCGGCATCGGCCAGTTGGGGATGCGGACCTTGCCCGCCTCGCCCAGCAGGTAGAACCGGTCCTCGGTCACCGGCACGTTGAGCGGCGCGCCCTTGTCCTTCCAATCGGGGATCAGCGCATCGAGACCGGAGGGATCAAGCACCGCGCCCGACAAAATATGCGCGCCAACCTCGGAGCCCTTTTCAAGAACCACAACGTTCAGGTCTGCGTCCAACTGTTTCAACCGGATCGCGGCGGACAGGCCTGCAGGGCCTGCGCCGACGATGACAACGTCGTATTCCATCGCTTCGCGCATGTGTTCGCTCATGTCGGGCTCTTTCCTGAAAGTCACCTGTCGAAAATCTGCACGGTGACGTAACCCGCCGCTCTGCCCTGGTCAATTGCGACACCGCGTTACACCCCGGCTGACGGGGGAATTGCCGCCTTTTCATGCGCCGGCCCCTGCCGAGAAGATGCAAGGGCTCTTGCGTTTCTCCAACAGGTCGGGGCACTGTTGCACCAACGCTAGTGACATGTTTAGACCGCGCCAAAGTGAACAGGCGCCAGAGTTTTTTGCTCTGCCGACCAAGAGGGAACCGTCCCATGGAAAAGCTACCGATGACCCGCGCGGGACACGCCGCGCTGGAAGCCGAATTGAAAACGCTCAAATCCTCCGAGCGCCCCGCCGTGATCCAGGCGATTGCCGAGGCGCGCGAACTGGGCGACCTGAAGGAAAACGCGGAATACCACTCCGCACGCGAAAAGCAGGGCTTTATCGAGGGTCGGATCAAGGAACTCGAGGGTGTGCTGAGCCTTGTCGAGGTGATCGACCCCACCAAGCTGTCCGGTCCGATCAAGTTCGGGGCCACGGTCACGCTGGTGGACGAGGACACGGACGAAGAAAAAACTTGGCAGATCGTGGGTGAACACGAGGCCAACATCGAAAAAGGCTTGCTCAACATCAAGTCACCTATCGCCCGCGCTTTGATCGGCAAGGACGAAGGCGACAGCGTCGAAGTGCGCACGCCGGGCGGTGACAAATCCTATGAAGTGCTGAAAATCGAATACATCTGATGGGTCGGTCCCCCGCCATGACACAGCCAAAAGACGCCCGCCCGATCCCCAGCGCGATCCAGTCCCGGCCCGGCGAAACCACGCGCGGGCTCAGCGGGATCGAACTGACCGCCGCTGGGCTCAGCGTGATCTGGCTTGTCATTTCGGCCGCGTTTTTCCTTTTTTCCGGCAATGACGGAGCGGATGGACTGCGGTTCCTGCTGACGATGATGGTGATTTTCTTTCCCGTCGGCATGATCTGGGTCGCCGCCGTCGGCGCTCGGTCCTCCCGCATCATGCGCGAGGAAAGCGCCCGCCTGCAGACCGCAATCGACGCGATCCGACACGCCTACATCACCCAGAGCCAGGCGGGCGGCCGCGATCAGCCGCCGCACCCATCGATCGTCAAGAAGCTCGAGGAAATCGCCGATCTGCAGAAAAAGGCCGAGACCACGCTGGCGATGTTCACATCGACCCGCGCCGCGCAGATCGCCGTGCAGGCCGGTGCGCCGGACCTCGAGACCGGGGATCAACCGACGCTGGCCCTTGGCACTCCGGCCGAAGCGCTGCATCCACCCCTGTCCAATCCCGATTTCATCCGCGCGCTGCATTTCCCTGAAACTGCCGATGATCAGGAAGGCTTCGCTGCCCTGCGCCGCGCGCTGAAGGATCGACCTTCGGCGCAATTGGTGCAGGCTGCCCAGGACGTCCTGACCCTGCTGAGCCAAGACGGCATTTACATGGATGATCTGCGGCCCGACATGGCACGGCCGGAAATGTGGCGGCGTTTTGCCAAGGGCGAACGCGGTCGGACAATTGCGGCGCTGGGCGGTGTGAGGGACCGGTCGTCACTGGCGCTGACGGCGGGACGGATGAAGCAGGACCCGATTTTTCGCGATGCGGCGCATCATTTCCTGCGCCTGTTCGACAAGGGCTTTGCCCGGTTCGAAAGCACCGCGAGTGATGCCGAGATTTCCGATCTGGCCGGCACGCGCACCGCGCGGGCGTTCATGCTGCTCGGTCGCGTCACGGGAACGTTCGATTAAGTGGGTTTGTTAATGATTTCCCAGTATTTATTGGGAAGGCCCTTAGATTTTTCGTACGAAAAATCTCAGCGTGGCATCTATCCGAAAGACGAAAACGGGATATAGCGCACCGGGTCACCCGGTTGTACATGCATTGCGCCGTCCGGCAATTCGACCAGCCCCTCGGCCCAGCTCAGCCCGCTGATCCGCCCGGAGCCTTCGGATTTGAACACCTCCGCCTGACCATCGCGAATGCGCGCGCGCAGGTATTCGCGCCGCCCCGGTTTCTTGCGCTTCTCGAACGCGGCGGGCAGCGTGAATCCCTGCGGCTCGAACCACCCCGCACCCGACAGAGCGCCCATCGCCGGTCGCGCGAAGATCAGCGTGCAGACCAGCGCCGCTACGGGGTTGCCCGGCAGGCCAAAGACCGGCACGCCCTGCCACAAAGCCAGTGCCAGCGGCCGTCCCGGTTTCAAGGCGATGCGCCATTCCTGCATCGCGCCGGTCTCGCGCAAGAGCGCCGAAATATGGTCTTCGTCCCCCGCAGACGCGCCGCCCGAAGTCAGGATCACATCGGCCCGTGCCGCCGCGGCATCAAGCGCGCTACGCACCCCATCCCGATCATCCCGCGCACGGCCCATATCGACAATTTCGAACCCGAAACGCGCGCAGAGGCTCAAAAGCATAGGTCGGTTGGCGTCGTAAATCTGCCCGTCCGCAGCATCGCTTCCCGGCTCCACGATCTCGTCCCCGGTGGACAGAACCGCCACGCGCAGCCGCTTGCGCACCTCCAGCGTGCCTTGCCCGACCGCAGCCGCCAGCGCCAAATCCGCGGGTGTCAGAACGCGACCGGCGGTCAGCGCGACATCACCACCCGTCACATCCTCACCGGCCTTGCGCGTGTTCGCTCCGCGCTTCAGCGGTCCGTGAAAGGCGACATGCCCGTTACCGACACGCACATCTTCATCCAGAACAACGGTGTCCACACCATTGGGCAGATCGGCCCCGGTCAGAACGCGGATCGCGTGACCTTCGGGCACCGTCCCGGCAAAGGGCGCACCCGCAGCTGCACGGCCATCCAGCAGCGGCAAGACCTGCGGCCCATCGTCTATCGCGGCACCGGCAAAACCGTACCCATCCACCGCCGTGTTCGGATGCGGCGGGTTCGACCGTTTCGCCACGAGATCCACGGCCAGAACCCGCCCGGCCCCCTGCATCAGCGGCACGCGTTCAACACCGACCACAGGCGTCATCCGGTCGCGCAGCAAAGCGAGGGCGTCATCAACCGGCGTCCAATCCACTCCGGCGGGCAGAGCGAAACAATCGTTGCGCAGGGGTGGCGGCGTCAGCGCAACCTGACTCCGCGCCGCCGCAATCAGTTCTTCACTGTGTCCGGTTCCAAGAATCCATGCCTCCTCCTGTGCGGCGGGGCCGACATCTTTTAGCAGCGCGTTCAACCGTTTCTGGCCCAAACGCGCCAAGGCCAGCGCCAAAAGCCGCACCTGCGCGGCATCTCTGATCTCGTTGCCCTCCACATCCTTTACGGCCGGTTCAATCAACCCCGGCCAAATCTCGACAAGGACGGTCTGCGCATCTGCCCAGTCCTGAAAGGGCCAGACCGCCACACCCGCACGCTGCCGCAACCGGGCGAGCATGGGCAGCCCCATCAAGGCCTGACTTCCCACAGTCGGGTTAAAGAAGAGTTGAAAACAGGACGACGACGCCTTCGCCGCCAGATCACAGGCGCGCCGTTCCACGCAGATGTCATAGCTGATCCCGGTCTTGCGATACGGCACATCCGGATAGCCGTTTTCACTCGGCTTGCCCCAGAAAGGCCCCGGCCCGTCGAACAGGCCATTGATCTCGGACGCGACCTCAAAGCGGTTGTTCTCGCCCGCCGCGCTGTCGGTGATCCGCGCCTCGAGCCAGTCCCAGAACACAAGCGGATCGTCCGAACCCGTGACATGTCGGACAAAGCGGCGTGGATAACCAAAGGGAAAATCGAACCCGATCAACACCCGCTTGCCCGCCTCCGCCTCTGCGTCGATGAACGCAGTCAACCACGCTTCAGCCTCGATCCGCGACCGGCAATAGACCGGTTCCTGATCTTCGCCGCTGCGTGTCACCCCGATCCAGATCGCGTCTTTCGTCGGGCGCGCGGGCGCACGTTTTCCCGCAGACCAGTCAACAATCGCAATCGTGTCGAATCCGGTCAAAGCCCCACCTCGGACAGGATGAAATCGGCGATCGTTTTGGTGTCGTTCAGATCAAAAACCGGCCGGTCCAGCTCAAGCTCCGTATCGCTCGCAACAGCACGGATGGTCGGATCACCGGGTGCGATCAATTCATTTCCGGTCTCAGCGCGGAACGCCTCGACCTTGGGGTGACGGTCGCGCTTGTAACCTTCGACCAGCACCAGATCAACGGGCATCAACTTGGACAGCAGCGCGTCCAGCGTCGGTTCCTCTTCGTCCCGCAATTCGTGCATGAGTGCGAAGCGGTTGCGCGACGCCAGAAGCACCTCGGTCGCGCCCGCAACGCGGTGGCGGTGGCTGTCCTTGCCCGGATGATCCACATCGAACGTATGATGCGCGTGCTTGACCGTAGAAACGGTGATCCCCCGCCCGGTGATCTCGGTCACCAACCGCTCCATCAGCCCGGTCTTTCCGGCGTTCTTCCAGCCCGTGACGCCGTAAATCCTCATGCAAGTGCCTCTGCTGTTTTCAGGTCGTCGGGGGTGTTCACGTTGAAAAACGGATCGTCCTTTTCAGTGCCAAACACCGCCTCGCGACCCTCGTGTTTTTCGGTCCAGATCACCACCTTCTTGATCCCGTCCTCCACAGCCGCGCGCAGATCGTCGCGCAGCGCCACGGGCCAGAGGCCAAAGGTGGGATGACGGATCAGGCCGGAACGGCTCATCGACTTTGTCTGCTCCTCGCCCTTTGGCGTCGCGGCCAGCACGAGCGGATGGGTCATACCTTGGGCCTTGTGCTGCAACACCTCCACCAGATCGGCAGGAAAGAACGGCGTGTCGGCGGCGACGGTCACGACGGCCTCTGCCCCCTGTTCCGCCGCCCAGTCCAGTCCCGCAAGCACCCCCGCCAATGGGCCGGGAAATCCTGCGATGCTGTCATGCAGAACCGGCAGCCCATAGGCAGAGAACCGCGCCGGATCGCCATTGGCGTTGATCGCCATCCCGGCCACTTGCAGCTGCAAACGGTCGATCACCCGCTGCAACAGCGTCTTGCCACCAACCGTGAGCAACGCCTTGTCACCGCCGCCCATGCGCGTGGCCAAACCTCCCGCAAGGATCACACCCAGAGGCAAACTCATTCCGCGCTCTTCCGGCTGCTTTTGCGGCTTTCTTCCGGCACGCTGTCCGGGTCCATGTCGCGCACAAGACGGTCTTCGCCGGCCAGACAGACGAACCGCTTGCCCCGCATCCGCCCGATGCAGGTCAGCCCGACCTGCCGTGCGATCTCGACCCCCCATGCGGTAAAACCCGACCGCGAGGCCAGCACCGGAATGCCCATCAGCGCTGTCTTGATCACCATTTCCGAGGTCAGCCGCCCGGTGGTATAGAGGATCTTGTCCTCCGGCCCGACGCCTTCGCGGAACATCCATCCCGCGATCTTGTCCACCGCGTTGTGGCGGCCCACGTCTTCCATGTAGACCAGCGGGCGGTCCTCCTGGCACAAAACCGTGCCATGAATGGCCCCCGCCTCGAGATACAGCGAGGGCGTCGTGTTGATCTTGTGCGCCAGCGTATACAGCCAGGATGTGCGCAGCTCGGTCCGGGGCAGCACCACCTTGTCCAACCCCTCCATCATGTCCCCAAAAACAGTGCCCACGGCGCAGCCGCTGGTGCGGGTCTTTTTCCGGACCTTCTCTTCGTAGCTGGTCTGCCGTTCGGTGCGGACCACGACAACCTCTAGGTCGTCGTCATACTCGACCCGCGTCACGACGTCATCCGCCAGAAGCATGCCCTGATTGCGCAGAAAACCAACGGCAAGATATTCGGGATAATCGCCGATCGTCATCGCGGTGACGATTTCCTGCGCGTTCAGATAAATCGTCAATGGCCGTTCCTCGACCACGCTGATCTCGGTCTCGGCCCCGGTGTGATCGGTTCCGACCACCCGCCGCGTCAGCCGGGGCGCGCCGGGGTCGGGCGCGATGAGGTAGTCCCTGAACACGTCATCCGGCATTGATTGCATCTCCCTTCGTCCAAGGCTACGTCCGGTCCAAACGCAGCAGACGAGGCACAGTGATGGCGGCAGGCACCGCAATGTCAAGCTACTGGCGGGGCGTCCGGGACGGCTTGCCCTTTCTGGCCGTTGTCGGGCCCTTTGCCATGCTTTTCGGCGTCTTGGCAACCGAAGCCGGGCTGGCCGTTCATGAAACCATGGGGTTTTCCATCGTCGTCATCGCAGGTGCGGCGCAGTTCACCGCGCTGCAATTGCTGAACGAAAACGCGCCTACATTGGTCGTCATTGCCTCGGCGCTGGCGGTGAACCTGCGGATGGCGATGTATTCAGCGTCGATCACCCCGCATCTGGGGCCGCTCCCGCTCTGGAAACGCGGGATCGCCGCGTATTTCCTCGTCGATCAGACCTATGCGCAATCGGTGCTCGACTACGAACGCCACCCGGATCAGACCACGTCCCAGAAATTCGCCTATTTCCTCGGGGTGATGTCGCCGATCTGCCCACCCTGGTATCTCTTCACCTTCCTCGGCGCGGTTCTGGGCGAACGCATCCCGCCGAGCCTTGGCCTCGATTTTGCCCTGCCCATCGCGTTTCTGGCGATGATCGGACCGATGCTGCGGACACCCGCACACCGGATCGCGGCGCTGGTGTCGGTGATCCTCGCGCTGGCCTTTGCATGGCTGCCCTTCAACATGGGCCTTCTGGTGGCAGGGCTTGGCGGCATGATCGCGGGCGCTCAGGCGGAAACCCGATTGGGGATCAGGCCATGACCGACACGACAGAGCTCTGGACAGTTATCATCGCGCTGGGTCTGGGCAGTTTCGGGCTGCGCTTCGCGTTTCTTGGCCTCGTTGGCGACCGTGCGATGCCGGAATGGCTGCTGCGGCACCTGCGCTATACGGCGGTTGCGGTAATCCCTGCGCTGGTCGCGCCGCTTGTGCTCTGGCCCACCGTGACAGGAGGTGAGCCAGACGCAACGCGGCTTGCCGCTGCCGCGGCGACCTTTGCCGTTGGGTATCTGACGAAAAACGTCTTTGCCGCGATGGGCGTGGGCGCGACCGTTCTGGTCTCGCTCAGCCTGCTGATCTGACACCGGTCATTGGGTCGCCAAGGCCCGTTCAAACTGAGCAACGGCCAGCGCCTTGTCGTCGGCATCATCCTCGAAAATGCGGGTGGTCTGCACACCCGGCAGCTTCGCGAAATCCTCCATCAGGCGATTGGGAAACCAGGTCGAGCCGATGGACTCGAACCCCGGAAGCTGGCGCAGGATGCGCGTCGTGCTCAAGGTACATTGCGCCGACGCGACAGGGCCGTTCGCGATGGCAAGTTGCAGCGCGCGCTCCGCCACCTGGGGCGACACTTCGATGCGCTGGATCACGACGTGAAAGGTTTCGCGCGCATGGGCTCTGGCATAGAAATCGGCAACACCGGGCGTGATGCCATAAAGCACATCGCCCCGTTCCGGCACCGCGCTCAGCCGAACCGTGCCTGCCGGATCAAAGATCACCCGCTGCGATCCGTTGATCATCAGGCTGGTATGGCCGCCTGCGCCGCTGCGGTTGTTGACCATCGTGTACAGTGTCAACGCGGGAGGGCCTGAATGGCGATAGGACGCGCTGCTGATCACTTCGGGGGACGCATCCGGGCGCATGTCAGCGCCCGCGCCGCACCCCACCAGGGCCAACATCGCCAGTCCTGTCAAAATTCGGAATAACAGGGTCATGTCAGCCTCTGGTCAAGTTCGGCGCAACGCTCAGGAATTGAAGATCGCGAGGAAGATCAGAACCCCGATCGAGAAGGCCGCAACCCGGACAGACCAGCGGATGAACCCGTCAAAGGTCTTTTCCTGTTCGGTCGTTTCCATTGTACCGTGCTTGTGTTCAGCCATTTGAGACATCCCTTGCATATGTTTTCGAGTCGTTCCCTGATTTGCCCGACACTGTCACCGATGCCAAGCGCGCAGTGTGTCGCGCCTCAGCTTTCCTGTTCCAATTCTGCCGCAAGCTGAAACCCGATGCGGCGCGGCTCCACATCATCGCGCAGCAGCGGCATCGCCCGCAGCGCCACGTTGAGCTGTGACACGTGCTGGATCAGTTGCATCCGTCCACCCCCGGCATCTGTGTCGTAAAATGTGACGATATCGGGATCGAAATAGCCCAGACCTTCGATCCGCAGCACGCCGGTTTCGTTACCGGCAAACCCCATGGCGACCTCGTGTTCGTTATCAAGCTGCTCCTCGAAGTTCTGGATATAGAGGATCAGCCGCTCATAGGCCCATTCGGCAGCGCTTTTCTGTTTGACCGGTTTGCGCGTCAGGGCATCGGGCAGGCGTTTCTGCCCGGTTTCACCACAGCCCTTGGCATGGCTTTCCACCTTGCGGGGCAGCGCGTCACCCTCGACCGCTTCGGCGGTGGTCTGAATGTCCATGCTCATGGTCGTTCTCCCTCCGGTCGGGCCATCAGATCGGCAAAGCCGTGGTTTCCTTGATCTCTTCCATAACGAAACTGGCCGAAATATCCGAGAGTGGAATCCGCGCGATCACGCGCTTGTAAAACGCGTCATAGGCCGGAACATCGGCCACCCGCACCCGCAGCAGGTAATCCAGATCACCTGTCATGCGATAGGCTCCGACCACTTCGGGCATGGTACGCACCGCCTTGTGAAAGCTCTCCAGCCAATCCGCATCATGGCGTCCGGCGCGGATCATCACCATGACCTCGAGCGGACAGCCCAGCTTGACCGGATCGGCCAGCGCCACCCGTCCGGTGATGATGCCGGACTGTTCCATCATCTTGATGCGCCGCCAACAGGCGTTGCGCGAAAGCGCCACCTGATCCGCGATGCTCTCAACGCTTAGGCTGGCATCCCGTTGCAGGATACGCAGGATTGCCTTGTCAAAATGGTCCAACTCAGTCGCATTCATGAGAAATTATCCCAATCATTCGGCGTTTTGACAAGGGCCGTATATAAAATTCCATCTGGCAAAGGCCGCGTTTCCGTTAACGGAAACATGCGATGCGTCAACGCATCGCCTGCCGCGCAAATGTTAACAAAAGGTTAAAGGGTCCGAACCGGACCCATTGTTTCGCGCGCGAAACATTACGGTGACGGTCCTGACCTATTCGCCGGGAGGCTTTGCCAACCGAACCACCGGTGTCGGATCGTCTTTGGCCAGTTCCTCGAAATCGAAATTGTCCAAACGCCGCGCCCGGCGTCCTGCCTTGTCGGCGCTGATCTTGATATCCGAGATGTCCTTGGCCGCCTGCCCGAAATGCCGGTCAAGACTTTCCACACGGCTGCCCAGACGATCGACATCGGCATAAAGCAGGCTGAGTTCCTTGCGGATCGCGCCCGCCTGTTCCTGCATCCGCGCATCCTTGAGGATCGCCCGCATCGTGTTCAGCGTCGCCATGCAGGTCGTCGGCGACACGATCCAGACCCGCGCCGCAAAGCCGTCGCGCACCACTTCGGGGAAGTTCGCGTGCAATTCGGCATAGACCGCCTCGGAGGGCAGGAACATCAACGCGCCATCGGCGGTCTCGCCCTCGATGATGTATTTCTCGGAGATGTCCTTGATGTGCTTTCGCAGCGAAAGCCGAAGCTGCTGCGCCGCGCGGGTCAACTGCTCCTGCGTCTCAGCACGGCGCAGTTGTTCGTAGGCCTCCAACGGAAACTTGCTGTCGATGGCAATCGGCCCCGGCGGGTTCGGCAGATGGATCAGGCAATCCGCGCGCTTGCCGTTCGACAGGGTCGCTTGCAGCGTATAGCTGTCCTTGGGCAGCGCCTTGCCGACGATATCGGTCAGCTGGATTTCGCCAAACGCCCCGCGCGTCTGCTTGTTCGACAGGATGTCCTGCAGCGACAGCACATCGCCCGACAGCTTGGTGATATTCTCCTGCGCCTT
Organism: Pelagibaca sp.; assembly: GCA_041725935.1. Classification (GTDB taxonomy): domain Bacteria; phylum Pseudomonadota; class Alphaproteobacteria; order Rhodobacterales; family Rhodobacteraceae; genus Marivita. The sequence goes on along the minus strand of JBGRQD010000011.1, from coordinate 91,099 downwards.
GTCGATGCTTTGCAACCGCTGTTGCAAATCGCCAAGCGATTGCGCGGTGCGCCGGGCCGACCCGTGCAGGTTCTCGTTCATCTGGCTTTGCACCTGCGCCAGCCGCCGTTCCATCAGTTGCAGCATCGCGGTCTGGCTTTGCGCCTGTGCCTCCGAGACATGGGTCAGGCCACCGGAGAGCCGTTCCTGCCCGTCACTCAGGCTTTGGACCCGCTGTCCCACCTGCGCCAGTTGGTAGACCAGCGGTTCGCTGAGTTTCGCAGCGCGACGGGAGGACAGGAGCGACATGATGAGCAGAAGGAACACCAGCCCGCCCAAGGCCAACGCCAGAAGGATGACCGGATCGCTCAGGTCGAGAATGAGATCGCCGATCTGGATCATGTGCGGCCAAACAGTCTTTCGATGTCGCTGAGTTTCAGTTCGACATAGGTGGGGCGGCCATGGTTGCATTGGCCGGAATAGGGCGTCGCTTCCATTTCGCGGAGCAGCGCGTTCATCTCTTCAGCCCGCATCTGGCGACCCGAGCGGATCGACCCGTGACAGGCGACGCGGCTGAGGATCGCCTCGATCCGGTCCTGCACGGCGCGGGCCTCGCCTTGGTCATCCAACTCGTCGAGAATATCCCGCAGCAGGGCGTCAGCGTTGACCTCGCCCAGAATGGCAGGGGTTTCGCGCACGACGACAGCACCATGGCCAAACGGCTCCACGGTGAGGCCCATGCGGATCAGATCATCCGCGATGTCGAGCAAGCGCGCGCTGTCGCTTTCGCTCATCTCGACCACGTCGGGGATCAGCAGCGCCTGTGCGGGGACACCGTTCTGCGCCATCTGGGTCTTGAGTTTCTCGTAGACCAGACGTTCATGCGCAGCGTGTTGATCTACGATCACGATGCCGTCTTGGGTCTGGGCGATGATGTAATTCTCGTGCACCTGCCCGCGCGCCGCGCCAAGCGGCAGGGCGTTGCGGGGTGTCTCATCGGTCTCTTTCGAGCCCTCTTCGACCTCGACCACGCGACCCGAATAGCTTTGCGCCATGTCCGCGAACCCGGGCGACTGCATCGCATAGGCGGTCTGTTTCGCGGCGAAACTCGGTCGGTCCATCTGGTAGATGCGGGGCTGGCCCTCGGGCGCCTCGGGACGCATCGCACCCAGCGTGGCACCAGCCACAGTGGTCGACGCGCGGTGCCCGGCCTCTGCCAGCGCATGGCGCAGAGCCGAAACGATCAACCCGCGTACAAGGCCGGGTTCGCGGAACCGGACCTCGGATTTCGCGGGATGCACATTCACATCCACCTTGTGCGGATCGCAATCGATGAACAACGCCACCGCCGGATGACGGTCGCGGCTGAGAAAATCGGCATAGGCGCCGCGCAGCGCGCCGATCAGGAGCTTGTCGCGTACGGGACGCCCGTTGACGAAGAGGTACTGCGCCACGGCAGCGCCGCGCGAATAGGTGGGCAAACCCGCAAGCCCAGTGAGGTGAATGCCCTCGCGATCGGCGTCGATGGGCACGGCATTGTCGATGAACTCGCGGCCCATAACCTGACCCAGCCGTCCGCGCAGGGCATCGAAGAGATCGCCGGTCACCGCGTCTGCACGGAACGTCACGCGACCTTCGCCGCCGCCGGACACGTCGCGCAGGGTGAAGCTGACCGCGGGTTCGGCCATTGCCAGGCGCTTGAGCACATCCGAGATCGCCTGCATCTCGGCCCGGTCGGAGCGGAGGAATTTCAGACGCGCAGGCGTGGCGAAGAAGAGGTTGCGCAGGGTGACGACGGTGCCCTTGGAGAGGGCCGCGGGTTTGACCGGATCGGGCTTGCCGCCGATGACGGACAGTTCGGCTGCATCGGTACGATCCGTACGGCTCGTCAGGGTCAACCGTCCGACTGCGCCAAGAGAGGCGAGCGCTTCGCCACGAAAACCGAAGCTGTGGATGTCGAGCAAATCCGATCCATCGATCTTGGACGTCGCATGTCGGGACACGGCAAGCGGCAATTCCTTGGGCGGGATGCCGCAGCCATCATCGGTGACACGGATCAGGGTCTTGCCGCCATCGGCGATGGCAATGTCGATACGGGTGGCCCCGGCATCAATCGCGTTTTCCACAAGTTCCTTGACGGCGGAGGCCGGGCGTTCGACGACTTCGCCCGCAGCTATGCGGTTGATCGCGCTTTCCTCAAGCGGTTGAATTGAGGCGCGTATCTTGGGGGCGTGGGAATTCATGCCACGAGATGTAGCATGGGGATTGCGATTCTTCTACGGGGTTTTCCGGTGTCCTGCGGTTAGAAAAACAGCTTCACGAGCGTGGCAGTCCCAGCCATCAAGGCCGCCGCGGCAAGGGCGGGCGCCAAAAACGTATTCACGTTGATTTGCTTAGTTTCAGCCAAGAGCTTTGCGATTTCGGCGCGCATCTTGTCATCTGAAAGGGACTGTTCCTGATGTGTCATAGGTTTTCCCGAGCGTCCGTGTCTTGATCACAAATATAAGTCTGTGCCTATCTTCGATCAAGCTCGGTAAAGAACGGGTTAAGCATCTACGGAATTGACCCCGCCCGCCCTCGTGGTAACACAGCACATATGCTGGATATCCTGCTTCAAACCCTGCCGTTTTTCGCCCTGATTGCCGTAGGTTACGGCGCGGGAAAGACGGGGTTTTTCACGCCCGAGGCGACAGCCTACCTGACCAAGTTCGTGTTCTACTTCGCACTCTCGGCCATGTTGTTCCGGTTCTCGGCAAACCTGTCGATTGCCGAGATCTTCGACTGGCGCATCGCGGCGGGGTATCTGTGGGGAACTGCATTTGTCTACGGGATCGGCATGGCGGTGGGGTTCCTGCGGGGCATGAACACCGAAACCGCCGCCTTCGAGGGGCAGGTCGCGGCCATCGGGAACACCGGCTTTCTGGGCGTGCCGATGCTGGCACTTCTGATGGGGCAAGACGCGGTTGGACCGATCATCCTTGCTTTGACCATCGATCTGGTCGTCTTTTCATCGCTGATCGTGATCCTTGTGGTCGGGTCGCGCGAAGGGCGCATGTCGATGCGCATTTTCAGGACCGTCGGGGTGGGCCTTCTCAAGAACCCGATGATCGTGGCCATTGTGGCGGGGTTCATGGTGTCATCGACAGGTGTGCCTATTCCAGCGCCGCTCAACCAGTTCCTGTCGATCCTCGGCGCCGCTGCCACGCCCGGTGCGCTGTTCGCCATCGGGGCGTCGCTGGCCAGCAAATCGGCCGAGCGGCTGACCATCGCGGGGTGGCTGAGCTTTTGCAAGCTGGTGCTCCATCCGGCGCTGGTGGCGATCGGGGTGTTTATCCTCTTCCCGGCAGACCCCTACAAGGCGGGTGTCGTTGTGGCCGCTGCCGCCTTGCCTGTTGCCGGCAACGTGTTCATTCTTGCGCAGCATTACAACGTGGCCCCACAACGCGTGTCGGCGGCCATTCTGATTTCGACGGCGCTGAGCATCGTGACGGTGTCGTTCGTGATCAGTCAGGTTCTTGTCTAGGAAGGGAAGCAGCATGGAAACCGTCTCGGAGAACAGATGTTTTGGGGGTGTGCAGGGTGTCTACCGTCACGCCTCGGACGCCTGCGCGTGCGACATGGCCCTCGGGTTGTTCCTGCCACCGCAGGCCAAGGACGGCCCGGTGCCTGTGCTGTGGTATCTGTCGGGTCTGACCTGCACCCATGAGAACGCCATGACCAAGGCGGCTGCGCAGGGCTTTGCCGCAGACGCGGGGATGGCCGTGGTGTTTCCGGATACGTCCCCGCGTGGGGACGACGTGGCGGACGACGACGCTTATGATCTGGGCAAGGGCGCGGGGTTCTACGTGAACGCGACGCAAGACCCTTGGGCGCCGCATTTCAAGATGTGGCATTACGTGGCAGAGGAGTTGCCGACGTTGCTTGGCGAGGCGTTTGCCATTGATCTGGACCGGCAGGCGATCACCGGGCATTCGATGGGCGGGCATGGCGCGCTGACGCTTGCGATGGGGCATCCCGGGCGCTTCGCCTCGGTGTCGGCCTTTGCGCCGATCGCCAACCCCAGCCAGAGCGATTGGGGGCGCAAGCAATTGTCGGCCTATCTGGGTTCGGATGAAAGCGCCTGGGCCAAGCATGACGCAACGGTTCAGATGCAGGCTGTCGGGTTCGACGGGCCGATTCTCGTGGATCAGGGTGGCGCGGACCAGTTTTTGGACCTGCTCAAGCCCGAAGCACTGAGCCACGCCATGGCGACGCGACGGCAGGACGGGGTGTTCCGGATGCAGAAGGGCTACGATCATTCCTATTTCTTCGTGTCCACCTTCATCCCGGACCATATCGCGTTCCACGCGGAGGCCCTCGGGCTGTGACCCGGCTGTTCGTCGATGCTGACGCCTGCCCCGTGAAGGGTGAGGCCGAGCGCGTCGCGACACGGCACAAGGCGCAGATGTATCTGGTGTCAAACGGTGGCTTGCGAATGTCGGAAAACCCCTTTGTCGAGGTGGTTGTCGTGCCTGACGGACCGGACGTGGCCGATATGTGGATCGCGGATCACGCCGGGCCGGGGGATGTGGTGATCACCGGAGATATTCCGCTGGCGGCACGCTGTGTCGAGAATGGCGCGCGGGTGCTGAAGCACAACGGCGAACGTCTGGATGCGCGCAATATCGGGCAGGTTCTGGCGACGCGTGACCTGATGACCGATCTGCGCGCGGCGGACCCGTTCCGGCAAGGCGGCGGCAAGGCGTTTTCCAAGGCGGATCGGTCGCGGTTTCTGGATGCATTGGAGCGCGAGATGCGGGCGGCGGCGAGTGACTTGCCACGCTGAGACCTGAGAAGGGAGAGAGCCATGACCACACCCGAGATCATTCCCTTTGAGCAAGGAGAAGCGCAGCTTGACTGGATCGGCCTGACCGATGCGATTGCGGCGGGACATGATCTGCCAAAGGCCGAGATTGCGGACAGTTTCCTCTATCGCGGAGGAGATACGCTTTTGAACCGGGCGGCATGGATCGACGGGCTTGGGCTGGCTGTGAAATCGGCCACGATCTTTCCGGGCAATACCGGACTGGGTAAACCTGCGGTGAATGGCGGTGTGTCGGTCTATTCCGATGGCGACGGGACGCTGACGGCGATTGTGGATTTTCACCTCGTCACCAAGTGGAAGACGGCCGGGGACAGTTTGCTGGCAGCGCGTCGGTTGGCGCGGGTGGACAGTGAGGTGATCCTGATCGTCGGTGCGGGGACCGTGGCGCGGTCCTTGATCGAGGCGTATTCGGCGGCGTTTCCGGGAGCCCGGTTTCTGATCTGGAACCGGACCAGCTCCAAGGCGCAAGACCTGGCGGATGCATTTGGTCACGTCATGGCAGCGGATGATCTGGCAGAGGCCGTAGGACAGGCGGATATCGTCAGTTGCGCCACCATGTCGACCGAGCCTGTCTTGCGCGGGGAGTGGTTGCGCCCGGGAACGCATGTGGATCTGATCGGAGCCTACCGGCCCGACATGCGCGAGGCGGATGATGCGGCGCTGACGCGGTCGCGGGTGTTCGTGGATTCACTGGACACCACTGTGGGGCATATCGGCGAGATCCGGGATCCGATTGCGCGCGGGGTGATCACCGAGGGCGATATCGTGGCGGATTATTATGACCTGAACGCATTTGCGCGGCGGTCCGAAGACGAGATCACGCTGTTCAAGAATGGCGGCGGGGCGCATCTGGACCTGATGGTCAGCCGCTACATCCTGGATCGGTGGCAGACCCGTTAGACAAAGGGCCACGATGCGTTGACGCATCGCCTGTTTGCGTTAACGCAAACAGGCCTTTGTCATGCGGCGAGCGGAAGCGGCTGGCGTTTCTCGCGGATCGGCAAATGCACGATGGCGCTGAAGGCGCCGACTCCGACACCGATCCACCAGACCAGCGTGTAATCGCCGTGGATGTCGTACATCCGCCCCCCCAGCCACACACCCAAAAAGCTGCCCAATTGGTGGCTGAAGAAGACGATCCCGTAGAGCGTGCCCATGTAGCGCAGCCCGTAGATATGCGCGATCAGCCCCGATGTGAGCGGCACCGTGGCCAGCCAGAGCGACCCCATTGCAGCGGAAAACAGGATCACCGATGTGGGGGTGATCGGGAACATGATGAAGAGCGCCGCGATGATGGTGCGGCCCGTGTAGATGCCCGCCAACAGGTATTTCTTGGACCAGCGGTTGCCGGCCCATCCCGCCATCAGCGTGCCGACGATGTTCATCAACCCGATGAGCGAAATCGACACCGCGCCCAGCGCCGATGTTGTCGTGATGCCAAGGGAATGGAGCACGCCCCCCGGCTGGATCGGGCCGCAGAGTTCGGTCACGAAGGCCGGGAAATGCGCGGTCACGAATGCCAATTGGTAGCCACAGCTGAAAAAACCAAGGAAGATCAGCGCATAAGACGGATCGCGGAAGGCCCGGACAAGGATGGTGCCCATGCTTTCCTCAAGCTCGGCCCGGCTGGCCAGAGGTGTCGGTGACCGCATGAACGGCAGCACCAGCGTCACCGCGAGGATGACCGCCGCGAACCAGATGAACACCATCTGCCAGCTCATGAGCGTCAGCATCCATTCCGCGACCGGCGCGCCAAAGACCTGCCCCGCGCTGCCTGCGGCGGTGGCGATGGCGAGGCTCATGGAGCGGTTGGCGTCGGAACTGGCACGGCCCACCACGGCGAGGATCACGCCGAACCCGGTGCCTGCCACGCCGAAGCCCACGAGGATCTCGTAGAACTGATGTGCGGTGGGTGTGACCGCGAAAGACGACAGCACCAGACCTGCGGCATAGGTCAACGCGCCAAGGATGATCGCCTTGCGGTCGCCGATCTTTTCGGCCAGCGCGCCGAAAAGGGGTTGGCCAATGCCCCAGGCAAGGTTCTGGATCGCGATGGCCAGAGAGAATTCGGCCCGCAGCCAGCCGAATTCCTCGGCGATGGGGATCTGGAACACACCAAAGCTGGCGCGGATCGCAAAGGACACCATGATGATGACACATCCGCCGACAAGGACGGGTGTGAAGATGGAGGCGCGCGCTTGCATAGGAGTGCTCCCAAATGTGCCGCGATTAGACGGTTTTTTAACCCAGCGTCAAGCGCGCGTGGCGCAGGACCGGATCACCCTGTTCGGCAATCCTCTGGATCGCAGCACGGAGCGGTTCATAGGCCACCGACATGGAATGTGCATTCGCATGCAGAAGCGTGTGGGGATCGGAGACCCAGCCGACATGACCTTTCCAGAACAGCAGGTCGCCGCGTTGTGGCGCTGTGTCGGGGTCTAGAGTGTCACCAAGCTGCGCCCTCTGCTGATCGCTGTCGCCGGGACAGGGAATGCCGCAGGCGTGACAGGCGATCTGCACCAGACCGGAGCAGTCAATCCCGAAGGCGGAATTGCCACCCCAGAGGTAAGGCGTGCCGATCAGGCGTTCGGCAACGGTGACCGGGTCAGGTTCCCGGTCGGGGATCGGGCTCAGGTGCAGACTTGGCACAAAAAGCTCTGACACGGTAACGCCACCCGACCATGCGATGCGGCACCAACCGTCGCTGTCGTCGAGAACGACAAGCTCTGACCCCAGCGAAAGCGGCGTGACCCCACCCGCAGTTTTAAGTCCGCTTTTGCTCTTGGCGTAGGTTTTTGCAGCGGTGACGCGATGGGTCGGGGTCTTGTCGGGATGGCTGACCAGCGCTGCGGCCTCGATCCAGCCGGAATAGCCGTCGGCTTGCGTTTCACCGAATGCCCAACCGGTTTCGGAGAGGGCATGTACGGTGAAGGCCTGCCCGCGCAGCACCTGGCGATCTCGCTCGCCGCCCGTCGCATTCAAAAGGTCGGTCACGGGTTGAAAGATGCGTCTGACCTCTGGCTCACCCCGGTGCAGCCCCTTGTCGCGGAAGAACTGCGCGATCTCATCCTCGTGCGCCGTCGCCCAGAATGCCCGCCGATCCGTCACAGGTCGAGCATGTCCGGCAGGGCGGCAAAGAGCGCGCGTGCGCCTTGCAGAGCACCCCCCTTTGGGCGGCCGGGGGCAGCGACGGGTTGCCAGCCGTAGATGTCGAAATGCATGTAGCGATCCCGTTCGGTGACAAACCGGCGCAGGAACAGCGCGGCGGTGATCGACCCGGCAAACCCGCCGCTGGGCGCGTTGTCCAGATCGGCGATGCCGGGTTCAATCATCGCCTCGTAGGGGTCGTGGAAGGGCAACCGCCAGACCGGATCGGCCATGCGCCGCGCCGCAAGATCGAGCGAGGTTGCAGCGACATCGTCATCAGTGAAATAGGGCGCAAGGTCGGGACCCACGGCGACACGGGCAGCCCCTGTCAGGGTCGCCATCGACACGATCAGGTCAGGTTCGCCTTCGGAGCCGAGGGTCAGCGCATCGGCCAGCACCAGCCGGCCTTCGGCATCCGTGTTGTTGATCTCGACCGTGAGACCTTTGCGCGAGGTGAGAATGTCCTGCGGGCGAAAGCTGTTTGCGCTGACCGCGTTTTCGACAGCCGGGATCAATACGCGCAGGCGTACATCAAGACCCGACGCCATGATCATGTGCGCAAGCCCCAGCACGTTTGCCGCTCCGCCCATGTCCTTTTTCATCAGGCCCATGGAACTGCCCGGTTTGAGGTTGAGCCCACCCGTGTCGAAACAGACCCCCTTGCCCACAAGCGTGATTTTCGGGCCAGTGTTGCCCCAGTGCATGTCGATCAGCCGGGGCGCGCGGTCCGATGCGCGGCCCACGGTGTGGATCATCGGCAGATTGTTCTTGAGCAGCGCCTCTCCGGTGATGACGGTGATCTTGGCGTTGTGGGTCTCGGCCAGACCGCGCGCCGCGGATTCCAGTTCCGCCGGTCCCATGTCGGAGGCCGGGGTGTTGATCAGATCGCGGGTCAGGAACTCTGCCTCGGCCAAGATCGACACGCGCTGTGCATCGACACCGTCGGGCGTGACCAGCGTCGCGTGATCCACGCTGTTCTGCCGATACCGAGTGAAGCTGTAGCAGGCCAGCAGCCAGCCCAGCGCCTCTTGCTCGAGGTGATCGGGGTCGATGCCGCTGTCGATCCGGTAGGTGCCGGGGGCGAGTTTCGGCAGGGCTGCCGCCAGTACAAAGCGGTCGCGCTTGCGCGCTGCTTGGGTGCCATACCCGACCAGCGCCGCCTCTGGGTGACCTTCGGCATCGTGGATCATCAACGCGGTCGTGATGCCGCCCTTGAAGCCACTGGCGTCGACCAAAGTGCGGATGCGGTCGCTTTGCTGCCCGGCCCAGAGCGCAACATCGTCGCTGCCCAGAACGTGGATCGGCAAAGCCTTGGTGCCCGCAGGCGCGAGTGCGACAGTCATGAAATTCCCCTTTTCAGATTGGGGGAAGGTACGCCCTTGCACACGCTCTGCAAGCGGAATCAGAGGGAAAGATCGGCCCCCACATCCGCAAAGGAGATCGCCGTTTCGCCCCAGCGCAGGAACCGGCACAGGGTTGCGGCAAGCGCGACCGGATCACCCTGATCTATGCAGATCAGAACGTCACGCCCGATATGGGCAAGGCCCGTCAAGCCGATCTGGGACGCGATGGGAAGAACCGCGCGCACCGATTTTCGCAGGCCCTGATGGTTCCCGGTGCCGTAGTCATCGCGGATCTGTCCAAAACGCACTGCGATATCTTCGAGCGCGCGGCAGAGAATGTTTTCGGCGACCGATTGCCCAAGGTCGCGGCTGAGGCTGTTCAGCGTGTCCTCGTCGAAATATGCCATATCGCGTGGATGCAAAATCGAAATTGTCTGCATCTTCTTGATTCCTTTCTCACCCCGACCCGGCACCCTCTATCGCAAAGCGGTCTTTCCAATTGGTAAGCCCGTCACAGCTTTTTCCCTCGAATTCCGATTAATTTCGACGTATCCCGCTTTGAACGACGACCCAGAAGGCGGAGGATTTCATGGACGCCGCGAAGCCGCTGCCCGCATATCTCATTCAACGATACCAAGGCTGGAAGGCCACGACCTATTCCGACAACCGCGCGTGGTACAAGCGGTTGGCAACGGAAGGCCAGCGCCCGCGCGCGATGGTGGTGTCATGCTGTGACAGCCGCGTGCACGTCACGTCGATCTTCGGCGCGGATCAGGGCGAATTCTTCATCCACCGCAACATCGCCAACCTTGTGCCGCCCTACGAACCCGATGGGGATCACCACGGCACATCGGCGGCGGTGGAATACGCGGTGACGGCACTCAAGGTGGCGCATCTGATCGTGCTCGGGCATTCGCAATGCGGCGGTGTTCAGGGCTGTCTGGACATGTGTTCCGGCAATGCGCCGCATCTCGAGGAACAATCGAGTTTTGTCGGGCGCTGGATGGATATTCTGCGGCCTGGCTATGAGCGGGTCAAGGCGATGAACACACCCGAGGGGCAGGTGCGCGCGCTGGAAAAGGAATCGGTGATCGTGTCGCTCGAAAACCTGATGACGTTTCCGTTCATCCGCGAGGCGGTCGAACAGGACCTGCTCACGCTGCACGGCCTGTGGACCGATATCGGCGAAGGCGGGCTGGAATTTTTCGACCCGAAAACCCGGGCGTTCCAGCCGGTCTGATCAGTGCTGCAACGTTGCGCTGACGCCGGTGCAATCGGTGCGCAGCTTGGGACGGCCAAGACGTTTGGCGAGCCGCGCCAGCGGAGATCCGATCATGGATCCGGTGCAGACCGGCTTGCCCGTATCGTCGGCCAGGACAAGATGCCCGCTTCGGAACGTGATCGCGTAGCCTTTGGACGCAAGACGCGTGCAGAGGTCACCCCAACTGGTCGCCCGTTCAAAATGCGGCAGCAGGACGGTGCGCAACAGCATGGCTGTTTCACTGTCGAGGGGGGAAGGCATGCCGGGCACGGGCTCGGCGGTGAAAGGGACAGAATGGACTGCCATGGGTGATACCTTTACTGTTTTGCGACCTAATCCCAAAAGGGTGTGAGCCAATTGCGGCAAGAATGGGGCAGTCGAAAGACCGGCCCTAATGTGTGAAGAACGCGCAACAGATCGTAAGGTTCAGTGACTGTTTTTTAGGGCTCGCGAAACAACCGCGCAGCTGTCGACGGCGACGGGCAAGGTTGAACGAACGTGCGGGTTCAGTGGATGGAAGCGATTGCCCCTGGGGCCGGAGCGACCGGCGGCGCGTTGAAATGCAGAACCGGGATGCCGTTCAGGTCTGCAACATTACGCCGGAACCGGCGCGACTGACCGGCTATCAGGCTCTTGACCAAGGGCGCAAGGACACCGCGTTCGTGCAGAGATGCGGCGACACGGTGATCAGTCTCGGGCATGATGTAATGCGAGATGCCGGGCGCCCTGGGAAAGCGCAGCGCGTGCGCAAGCTCGCGGCGTTCGTCACCGTGAAAGATGTAGTACTTGGTGGCGTCCGGACGCAGCGCTTCGACCCTTGGGAAGGGATACCTCTTGATCTGCTTGCGGAAGTAGAACCAGCGGTCCTCTTCCGGGACTTCATCGGCCAGAATGGAATATTGCGGCGTGAAGGCGATCACCCGTTCGAAATCAAAGAACCGCGACAGGTGCAGGGCCATGGTGCCCCCCATCGAGTTGCCAAGCGCAATCACGCGTTCAGCCCCGACATGGTCGGCAGTGGCTCTGATACACCGCAGGATCTGGTCTGCCAAGCCATCGCCGTTCAGCCAGCTTCGGGATTTGTCACTCACGAACAGCACATGGTTCTGGCCACCCGATGACGCGATGCCGGGAAACTCCGGCGGCGGTTCGACGTTTCTTTGCGTGCCGACACCCGAGAGGCTGACAACCAGATCACGGCTTTCGCCTTCGAGATACCTGATCCGCAAGGGGCCATTCTCGAGCAGCAAAGGTATTTGGTTTTCGGACATGGTACCGACCCGGTTGTTTGGACACGAAGCTAGAGAGGCATACGGGACGAACCGAGCTGATTTTAGGCAGCAATAAGGAGAATGAAGACAATTCCATGTAGTCCGGGAGGCCCCGAACGCCTGCGACGCGGGCTGCTTTCACTGTCGACAAGCCACAAAAAAGGCGCCGCTGGATCGCGACGCCTTTTAAGAATTGTGTCAGGCGTTCAGCCTTTTTTCAGGACTTCCCGGCCCAGCACTTCGGCGATCTGCACCGCGTTCAGCGCAGCGCCCTTGCGCAGGTTGTCGGACACGCACCACAGGTTGATGCCGTTGTCGATGGTCGAGTCCTGACGGATGCGGCTGATGAACGTCGCATAGTCACCGACACATTCCTTGGGTGTGACGTAGCCGCCGTCTTCGCGCTTGTCGATCACCATGATGCCCGGCGCTTCGCGCAGGATATCGCGGGCTTCGTCCTCGTCGAGATGGTCTTCGAACTCGATGTTGATCGCTTCGGAATGGCCGACAAAAACCGGCACGCGGACGCAGGTGGCCGTGACCTTGATCGATGGATCAATGATCTTCTTGGTCTCTGCGACCATCTTCCACTCTTCCTTGGTCGAGCCGTCCTCCATGAAGACGTCGATATGAGGAATGACGTTGAAGGCGATCTCCTTGGTGAACTTCTTCGGCGGCACATCAGAGGTCGGGTTGTAGATCGACTTGGTCTGATCCCAGAGCTCGTCCATGCCGTCCTTGCCCGCTCCGGACACCGACTGGTAGGTCGACACCACGACGCGCTTGATCCGCGCGCGGTCATGCAGCGGCTTGAGGGCGACTACCATCTGCGCGGTCGAGCAGTTCGGGTTGGCGATGATGTTCTTCTTGGAATAGCCGTGTATTGCCTGCGCGTTCACCTCGGGCACGATCAACGGCACGTCGGGATCGTAGCGATAGAGCGACGAGTTGTCGATCACCACGCAGCCCGCCTTGGCGGCAACCGGCGCGTATTTCTTTGTCGCGTCCGACCCGATGGCGAAGAGCGCGAAATCCCAGCCGGTGAAATCGAACGTGTCGAGATCCTGCGTCTTCAGCGTCTTGTCGCCAAAGCTGACCTCCGTCCCCAGCGACCGGCGTGATGCAAGCACGGCGATCTCGTCTACGGGGAACTGGCGCTCGGCCAGGATATTCAGCATTTCGCGGCCCACGTTTCCGGTGGCACCTGCAACAACGACTCTGTAGCCCATTTGGCTCTCCTTTCGATTGCCAGCCCCGGCATCGGGTCGGGGGCTGGACTGAGCGTGGCTCATATCTCAAGTCCCGTACGGGCGAAAGGGCTTCCCGCGCTGGACCTATGGGACGCTGGATCAGCGCCCCGGAATGTCGCGGCGCGGCGGCGCGGGATCCCAGTTGTCGATGATATGCGCGGCTTCTTCGGCGGTTTCGACAAAGCGGAACAGATCAAGGTCTTCGGGGCTGATCGTTCCTGCATCGGCCAGAGCATCCCAGTTGATGATCTTTTCCCAGAACGCACGACCAAACAACAGGAAGGGCACGCGCTGCATGCGCCCGGTCTGGATGAGGGTCAGCGATTCGAACATTTCGTCCAGCGTTCCGAACCCGCCGGGAAAGACGCAGATCGCGCGGGCGCGCATCAGGAAATGCATCTTGCGAATGGCGAAATAGTGGAAGTTGAAGCACAGTTCCGGCGTCACGTACTCATTCGGCGCCTGTTCATGCGGGAGCACGATGTTGAGCCCGATGGATTTGCCGCCCTCATCCGCCGCACCGCGATTGCCCGCCTCCATGACACCCGGACCGCCGCCGGTGACGACGACGAACTCGCGGCCCTCGCTTTCGATGGATTTGCGGGTCATCAGCCGGGCAAAGCTGCGCGCTTCGTCGTAGAAATGCGACAGGTCAGCCAACGTCTCGGTGCGCGCGGTGTCCTTGTTCGCGGGGCTTGGGATGCGGGCACCGCCGAACAGCACGATCGTGCTGTCGATCTGGTGTTCGTCCAGCATCAGCTGCGGCTTGAGCAGTTCAAGCTGGAGCCGCACCGGGCGCAGTTCTTCGCGGCACAGGAAATCATCATCGGCAAAGGCCAGCCGATAGGACGGAGAGCGCGTCTGCGCCGTGTCCGGAACGTGGCTTGCCGTGCTCCGATCAAGGCCAGCATCGCGGAACGGGCTGTTGCGTTGGTCTTTCATGAGGATCGGTTCCTTGTTCACCAGCTTCCAGACCTATAGCGTCAGGCCCAAAGTGACCAGATAGGCAACAGCATGCAGTGGCAGGATGACATCACGGCAGCGCAAGAGCGCATCACCGGGCATATCGTCGAAACCCCGGTGTTGCACAGCGGCGCCTTCGGGCGGGAGATCGCGCTCAAGCTGGAACAGATGCAGCACACCGGAAGCTTCAAGACCAGAGGCGCGTTCAACACGCTGCTGGCTGCCGATGTGCCCGCGGCCGGGGTCGTTGCCGCGTCGGGCGGCAATCACGGGGCGGCGGTGGCGCATGCAGCGCGGCAGCTTGGGCATCGGGCGAAGATCTTCGTTCCGGAGATTGCCGGACCGGCCAAGATCGGCCTGATCAAGCGGACCGGGGCGAACCTGACCGTCGTGCCCGGCGAATACGCCAACGCGCTGGAACTGGCCGAGCGCGAGGCTTCGGAAAGCGGGGCGATGCAGATCCACGCCTATGATGCGCCTTTGACGGTCGCGGGTCAGGGCACCGTGATGCTGGAATGGGAACGTCAGGGACTTGAGGCGGACACCGTGCTGATCGCGGTGGGTGGCGGTGGTCTGATCGCCGGGGCGCTGGCCTGGCTGGGCGACCGGCGCAAGGTGGTCGCGGTCGAGCCGATGACGTCCTGCGCGCTCCATTCCGCGCTCGAAGCGGATGCACCGGTGGATGTGGCGGTGTCGGGCGTCGCAGCGAATGCCCTGGGTGCGCGGCGGATCGGCAACATCTGTTTCGATTTGGCCAAAGCTGCCGGTATCGAAAGCGTGCTTGTCTCGGACGGCGCGATCATCGAGGCGCAACAGGCGCTTTGGCAGGCGCATCGGCAGTTGGTGGAACCTGCGGGAGCAACGGCTCTGGCCGCGCTAATGTCCGGTGCCTACGAGCCTGATGCGGGGGAACGCGTGGCCGTGCTGGTCTGCGGCGGCAATATCGCGCCCGATCCGCAGATCGGTTAACCGGTGCTTAAAGGTCGGCGTGCAAAATCTGGGTCATGCCAGATGTGATATGCCCCATTGATTCCCGGTCCTACCTTGCGCTTATGCAGATTGCGGAGGCCGAGAACAGTGATATTCCCTCGGTTATACGGGATGCCATTCAGCGTGATCTGTTTCGACGGACGCGCGCGAAAAAGGCCGTGAGGCCTGATGAGCAGCTCATCGCGCCCTTGCGGGCACTCCTCGCTGATGATTTCGCCTACGCCACCACTTGGGGCGATCTGCAGGCACGCCTTCGCATCAAGGGATATGCCCTGCGCGAGGCTGGGGCAGGTCTCGCACTGGTCGTCTTGCCCGAGAACAGGTGCGTCGCAAAAGCGTCAGACCTTGGCTACAGCTACTCGCGTTTGATGCGGCGTTTGAAGGCGCCGTTTCCCGGCCATGCGCACAGCTATCTCTTTTCCCGGCACAATTGACCACATGCGTTGCGCGCCTGTGCATCGCAGCTTATAGCCAAGGCGATTTCCGGGATTACGACGTGAGGAGCGCATCCATGTCCAACGCACAGCTTGAAACCGCCATCGAAGCCGCGTGGGACGCGCGCGACACCATTACACCGTCCACCGGCGGGGAAACCCGCGAGGCGATCGAGGCCACGCTGAACGCGCTGGACAGCGGGTCGTTGCGGGTTGCCGAAAAGCAGGATGACGGCAGCTGGCACGTCAACCAGTGGGCCAAGAAAGCCGTGCTTCTGGGCTTCCGGATCAAGGATATGGAACAACAGGACGGTGGGCCGCAGGGTGGCGGCTGGTGGGACAAGGTCGACAGCAAGTTCAAGGGCTGGGGCGACACCGAGTGGCGCGCGGCGGGGTTTCGTGCCGTTCCGAACTGCGTGGTGCGCAAGTCTGCCTACATCGCGCCGGGCGTGGTGCTAATGCCGTCCTTCGTCAACCTCGGCGCCTATGTCGACGAAGGCACGATGGTGGACACCTGGGCCACGGTCGGTTCTTGCGCCCAGATCGGCAAGAACGTGCACCTGTCGGGTGGCGTGGGCATTGGTGGCGTGCTGGAGCCGATGCAGGCCGGGCCGACCATCATCGAGGACAATTGCTTTATCGGCGCGCGCTCCGAAGTGGTCGAAGGCTGCATCGTGCGCGAAGGGTCAGTGCTGGGCATGGGTGTGTTCATCGGCCAGTCGACCAAGATCGTGGACCGGGAAACCGGCGAAGTGATGTATGGCGAAGTGCCGCCCTATTCTGTCGTGGTTGCCGGGTCGATGCCGTCAAAGAACGGCATCAACCTCTATTGTGCTGTGATCGTGAAGCGGGTGGACGAGCGGACCCGCTCCAAGACCGGCATCAACGAATTGCTGCGCGATTGATTTGACAGGTGGGTTAAAAACCCACCCTACGCCTTTTTGGCGGGCTTCTCACCAACCGGGCCGCCCGCCTTTTTCCAGCCACCGAACCCGTCGGTGATGTGGCTGACATTCTCCAGCCCCATCTCTTGCGCGACCTGTGTGGACAGCGCCGAGCGCCAGCCTGACGCACAGTAAAACACAAAGCGGTTGCCGGTTTGGAACTGCGGCTTGGCATAGGGGCTTTGCGGGTCGATCCAGAATTCCAGCATACCGCGCGGGCAATGGAAGGCACCCGGGATCATGCCCTCGCGCTCCAGTTCGCGCGGATCGCGCAGATCGACGAATGTCACCCCGTCCTGCCCGTGCAGATCCAGCAGTTCACTTGCGGGTGCGTGATCGACCCTTTCGTTGGCCGCAGCCACCATGTCCTTGACGGATTTCATATCGTTCCTCCCTGTTCCGAGCGCAGTATGCCCAGCGCGGCGGTGGCAACAACCCTCGACCTGCCGCAGGTTTCATGGCAGATGCGAGGCGCACCCCATCAGACAGGCCAAACCATGACCGACACCCCCAAGAAGCCGAAGAAACCGCATTCGGTCTACACCCTCTTGGTCGAGGTCGGCCGCAAGTCCGGAGATGGCCTGCCCAAAGCGGCCACGGGGGCCGCGCTCATGTGTTATGCCTCGGGCGTCGACGAGGCCGAAGCGGTGCGCGAAACCGTGGCGATCCTGAAACAGGCGGACATGGCGCCGCTGGATGTGACGGGCTACGGCACGCTGGAGGACCGCAAGGAGCAAGGGCACGAGATCGAGTCCGACGAGATCGCGCTGATGCAACAAGCGCTGGATGAAAACTCGGTCGTCGTCGCGCAGGTCACACCATACTATGGCAATGAGGATCGCGACTAAGCTGCGCGGGCCTCGGCCAGTGTGATCGCCTCAAAGGCGCGCAAGACCTGGTACCCGGCGCGGTGATGTTCGGGCAACAAGGCACGCGGCAGATCGCTGAGCACCGAAGCGTTCAGCAGCGGCTTGTCGCGCCGCATCCGCCCGATATAGAGCGTTTCGAGCGCTGCGTCGGGAATGCGCACCGCATCATGATGCGGCAGCAGCAACTGGTGATAGGTCACAAAACGCGGGGCCGGTTCGTAATGTCCAGCATAGCCGTTGACCAGCGCAGAGGCCGGGATCAGCACCTCTTCGCGCCCGAACAGGTATTCGACCTCGGGACCGCTGACCAGAAGACGCTGATGGCGGGACACCACCACATCCTGCGTCAGGCCGAAATACGGCGCACGCAGGCGCACTGGACGAAAAGACCCAAGACTGGGCACCTCGCGCGCGACGGCGTGCAGAATAGGGACCAGTTTGCCATTGGCCGACCGCACCACGTCGCCCTGTTGCAGCGTCATCGCCAGCTGCAAGCCCTGCGCGGTTTCAACCCGAACGGAAGGCGACAGCGTGGGCATCGGGCCAACGGGTTCGATCTCGGTCGACAGGGCCACGAATATCACGTCGGGGTCGATGTCGGTCAGCCCCTTGGGGGACGCAAGCGCCACGAGATCGGACAGGAGCGGTGCGCTCTTCATCTTGAAATGCCGGATCAGGACCAATTCGGTTTCTGGACGCGCCACGGTAAGCCGACCCAGCCCCTTGTGCACATCCCAGCTGACGGTCACCTGCAGCGTGTCGGTCCGCGCCTCGCGGCCGCGTTCGACGACTTCGTGAACCACGTCGTCGCCCTGCGCGATCACCAGCACCACGCTGCCATGCGGCGTCGACATCAGCGAAAAACTGAAGCCAGCCGTGCCCTTGCGCGCATAGCTGACAAGCGTTTGCGGGTGGCCATCCGGCGAGAGGCGGGTTTCCAGAACAACCGAGCCGCGCGGCACGCAGGCGCGCGGGCGGCGATCGAGTATGTCCTCGACCCCCTCGCGCACCCATGGCGTGCGGGTCTCGCAATCCAGCAAGGCGAACCAGCTCATGCAGCTGCTCCGAAGATCATCTGCGCTTCGTGCTTCTTGAGAATCTGGCGGGCCGCAGCCCCGTAGCCCTGCCCGGTGTGAGGGTCGAGTTCCGGGAAGAGGCTGACGATTTCTTCAATGATGTCATCCTCGAACGCCTCAAGCGTCTGGGGGCCGGGCAGGAAGCTTTCGGTCGCAAGACCGTTCGACAGGATGATCTCGTGCTGGTCAAAGAGAAGGTGCACATAGGTGACGCTGCCCCCTTCGACGGTCTGCACGCTGCGACCGTTCACAAGATGTTTGGCTGCGACCAAAACCTCAGGTGTGCCGAACACCAGATCGGCCAGCGGGTCGCGCACCAGGATGCGGTGCTGCGGCGACAGCATCAGCGTCGTGTGATCGCCAAAGGTGTTCGCCCGCACACGCACCGGCGCAAACGCCCCGATCGCGGCAACGGTCCGTTGCCCGGACCAGCGCAACGGTTGCAGGCCGCGATCCAGTGTCAGGATCATGTCGCCGGGCCCAAGGTCCTCAACCGGCCGCTTGCCTGTGGCGGTTTCGATCAGTGTCCCCGCCACGAAACAGGGCACCGTGGCAATGGTGACAAAGCCGGTGTCGATCTCGCCGCTGGCGCTTTCGACATCATAGGTGAAGTTGACTGTCTCGAAATCGGCATCCGACGTGACCGACAAGGTGCCATCGGCATTGAGCGTCACCACCTGCCCGGTGTTGAGCGTCACGCTGTCGCCGGCGCTGACCGCAATTCCATTGATATGGGTGATGATCAGCGCTGTGCCGGTGTTATTGATGTCATTGTCCAGAACGTCGAGCGTCTTGGTCCGGTCGGTGTACATGGTCACCGTGTCCGTCAGCGCCACCAGTTCGGTCTGAACCGAGTCGCCGGCGATAAGAAGGTTGGAATCGTAGCTGTCATCCACCACGTCCGCGATGCCGATACGGATCGAATTCACCTCACCGGGAATGACCTGCATGGTCATGGTCATCGTGACGGTAAGACCATCCATTTCGGTGTTGTAGTCATCCCCGCTGTTGTCAAGAAACAGGTTCGAATTGTCGCTATCGTTCAGGTTTGCGGGGTCCACATCTCCATTTCCCGGCACGATGTTGACTTGGACACCGTTTACCCAGACGCCTACGAAATCCTGATAGACCGAATTGGTGAATTCGGGATATTCCTCGGATGAAAAGACGAAGCGCATCGTCATGGTATCGGCATCGGGAATGAAATCTACGTCAAGAAATGATGCGTCGTAGGTGTTGGTTCCGGCTGCAGCATTGAAACTTGCGTTGTTGTTCTGGCCGCTGGTGTTGGTGCTTGTGGACTGGCTGACGTTCGGGTCACTTCCTCCGCTCCACCATGGTCCAGGCGCCCGCGTGAAATCAGCCGCGCGGCCGGTCGACAGGATGACCCCGGTGTCCCCGGGAGTGGCCCCCGGCGCCAAAGCATCACCGTTGCTGTAAATGGCGGAAGATCGTGAATCGCCAGAATAGCTGGCGCTGACAACAGTCACACCGTTGCCGAAGATGGCATTGGCCATTGCTGTCGCACTGGCACCCGTATTGTAGGTCAGCTCTGCGGCTGTCGCCATGATTTGCCTCGATCTGGCGCGAGGCACATTTCAGCGACGATTGTTACGCGACCGGTGTTTTCACCGTGCCGCGCCGTCGACTGATTGCTGCTCCGCCTCGAGCCATTTTTGTTTTTGTTAATCGAAAGTTAACATCTTATATCTTTGGATGTCATCCCTTGGATGGTCCGGTTGGCGCGTTGGGCCCTCACGATTGCGTTCTTTTCGCCACATTTGCCTCTGCCTGCGGTTGGCGTTAGCCATGGCGCACGACCGACCAGAGGACCAAAGCCATGCCAAAGACCGATCCCGTTGACCTGACCGCGGCGCTTGTCCGCTGCGCCTCCGTGACCCCCGAAGAAGGCGGCGCGCTGACGCTGTTGCAGGGGGTTTTGGAAGAGGCGGGATTTACCTGCACCCGCGTGGATCGCGGGGATGTGTCGAACCTCTTTGCGCGCTGGGGCGATAAGGGGCACGACCGGACCTTCGGGTTCAACGGGCATACGGACGTGGTGCCTCTGGGCAATCCCGACGCGTGGTCGATGCCGCCCTTCGGAGCCGAGATCAAGGACGGCATGCTTTACGGGCGCGGGTCCACCGACATGAAATCGGCGGTCGCGGCCTTTGTCGCGGCAGCGGTGGATTTCGTGCGGGACACGCCGCCCGATGGCGCAGTAATCCTGACCATCACTGGAGACGAGGAAGGCGACGCGATCGACGGCACGATGGCGCTTCTGGACTGGATGGAAACCCACGGCGAACAGATGCGCGTTTGTCTTGTCGGTGAACCGACCTGCCCCAACCACATGGGCGAGATGATTAAGATCGGGCGACGCGGGTCGATGAACGCGTGGTTCACGGTGACCGGCCAGCAGGGCCATTCCGCCTATCCGCACCGCGCGCTGAACCCGATGCCCGCGATGGCGCGGCTGATGGACACGCTGGCGTCGCACGAACTGGATCAGGGCACTGACCATTTCGACGCGTCCACGCTGGCGGTCGTGACCATCGACACCGGCAATACGGCAACCAACGTGATCCCCGCCGAAACCCGCGCCTGCATCAACATCCGGTTCAACGACATCCATACGGGCGAGGGCCTGTCCTACTGGCTGCGCGACGAGGCGGCCAAGGTGGATACCGAGTTCGGCACCAAGACCGAAGTAAAGATCAAGATCTCGGGCGAGGCGTTTCTGACACCGCCCGGGCCACTGTCCGACCTTGTAGCCAAGGCGGTCGAGGCCGAGACCGGGGTCGCACCGGAATTGTCCACCTCCGGCGGCACGTCTGACGCACGCTTCGTGAAGAACCATTGTCCGGTGGTCGAATTCGGCCTTGTCGGCAAGACGATGCATGCCGTCGATGAACGGGTCGAGGTGGCGCAGATCGAGCAGCTCAAATCGATCTACACCCGCATCCTGCAAGACTATTTCGCGCAATGACCGTGACGATTGCACGGGTCACGGACCCGACCGACTGTTTTGCCGTGCGGCATGCCGTGTTCGTCGAGGAACAGAACGTCCCCGTGGGCCTTGAGCGGGACGCCCTCGACGCCACCGCGATCCACCTGCTTGCGACGCAGGGCGATCAACCCGTCGGCGCGGCGCGGATCGTCGTCAACGGCGATACCGGCAAGATCGGGCGCGTTTGCGTGTTGCAGGACCAGCGCGGCACCGGGCTGGGGGCGGCATTGATCCGCGAGGCGTTGACGATCCTGCAAGATACGCCCGGCGTCACCCGTGCCGCATTGGGCGCACAGATCGACGCGTTGGGCTTCTACGAAAAGCTGGGCTTCACCGCCTATGGCGACGTGTTCGACGATGCCGGGATCGACCACCGCATGATGGAGCGGCGCGTCACCCGCTGACGTGACTTTCGCCATGACGCGCGTCAAGACCCGTGTTACCTGATAGGCATGAGCACATTGCCGACCAAGGCGGACATCCTCGACTGGATCGCCGCCAACCCGACCCTCACCGCGAAACGCGACATCGCCAAGGCCTTTGGCATCAAGGGTGCCGCGCGGATCGACCTGAAGCGCCTGCTGAAAGAGCTGGAGGCCGAAGGTCATCTTGAAAAACGCCACAAGACCTATCGCGACCCGGACCGCCTGCCACCGGTGAGCGTCTTGCAGGTCAAGGCACCGACAGCGGATGGTGACCTTTTTGCCCGCGCGCTGGAATGGCATGGAGAAGGGGTCGAGCCGATCATCCTGTTGATCCCGCGCGCCTCTGACCCGGCCTTGGGCGAGGGCGACCGCATCCTTGCCCGGCTTCAGGTCGTGCACGAAGAGGATCACAATTACGAAGCCCGCATGATCCGTCGTATCGGATCGAACCCGCGCAAGGTGGTGGGCATCTTTGCCCAAGGGTCCGAAGGCGGGCGGATCAAGCCGATCGACAAGGGGTCGGACAAGGAGTGGATCGTCGCAGCCGACGCAACGGGGGGCGCCAAAGACGGCGAGTTGGTCGAAGCGGAACAGGCCGGACCGGCGGGGCGCATGGGTCTGCCGCGCGCGCGCATCGTCGAACGGTTGGGCGACCCATCAGCACCGCGCGCCGTGTCGCTGATCGCCATTCACCAGCACGGCATTCCCGACAGCTTTCCCGACGACGTGATCGCCGAAGCGGACGGGATGAAGCCTGCGGGCCTCAAGGGACGCGAAGACCTGCGCGAGATGCCGCTGATCACCATTGATCCCAGCGATGCGCGCGATCACGACGATGCCTGCTATGCGCATCCCGACGACGACCCCAAGAACGTGGGTGGTCACGTGATCTGGGTCGCGATTGCGGATGTGGCGCATTACGTGACACCGGGGTCGGCGCTGGATCACGAAGCCCGCAAGCGCGGCAACTCGAGCTATTTCCCCGACCGTGTCGTGCCGATGTTGCCCGACCGGCTGTCGGGGGATCTGTGTTCACTGCACGAAGGTGTGCCGCGCGCCTGTATCGCGGTGCGCATGGTGATCGACGCGCATGGCGAAAAGATCGGCCACCATTTCGTGCGGGGTTTGATGCGCTCACCCGCATCGCTGAGCTATCAGGAGGTCCAGGCGGGTATGGACGGCGCGCCAAATGATCAGGTCGCGCCACTGATGGACGACGTGATCCGCCCGCTTTATGCCGCCTACCAAGCACTGGTCGAGGCGCGCAATCGCCGGCAACCGCTCAACCTCGATCTGCCCGAACGCAAGATCATCCTGGCCGAGGACGGCACCGTGCAGTCGGTCAATTTCGCCGACCGGCTGGATGCGCACAAGCTGATCGAGGAGTTCATGGTGCTGGCCAATGTGGCCGCCGCCGAGACCCTGATCGCCAAGCGCATGCCGCTTCTGTTCCGGGTGCACGAGGAACCACCGCCCGAAAAGATGGAGAGCCTGCGCGAAACCGCCGAGGCGGCAGGGCTGACACTGGCCAAGGGTCAGGTTTTGCAGACGGCGCAGTTGAACCGGCTGTTGAACGATGCAGCCGGGACGGACGAGTCTGAACTGATCAACATCGCCACGCTGCGGTCGATGACACAGGCCTATTACAACCCCGAAAACTTCGGGCATTTCGGCCTTGCGCTGAAGAACTACGCGCATTTCACCTCGCCGATCCGGCGCTATTCCGACCTGATCGTGCACCGCGCTTTGATCACCGCGCATGGCTGGGGCAAGGACGGGCTGTCGCCGCAGGAGATCGAAAAGCTCGAAACCACCGCGCAGCATATCAGCGACACGGAACGTCGGTCGATGATGGCCGAGCGCGACACCACCGACCGCTATCTGGCCGCGTTCCTGTCAGATCGGATCGGCGCGGAATTCGCCGGGCGCATCAGCGGCATCGCACGCTTTGGCGTGTTCGTGAAGCTGGACGAGACCGGCGCGGACGGGCTCATTCCGATCCGGTCTCTGGGCAACGAATACTTCCACTTCGACGCGGATGCGGCCACCCTGATGGGGTCGGACACCGGGATCATGATCGGCCTTGGTCAACGCGTCACGGTCAAGCTGATCGACGCGGCGCCCGTCACCGGGGGTATCGGGCTCGAACTGCTGACTCTGGAAAATGCCGAAATGCCCAGCGGGTCCGGCAAGGGCCGCATGGGGCGTGGCACGCGCCCGACCGGCAAGGGTGGACCGAAGCGCAAAGCGGCCAAGGCGAAAAAGAAGGACGCCAAGACCAAGCGCAAGGTCACACGGCAGCGGCGCAACGGCTAGCACGCGGCAGGAGATTGCCTGATCGGTTTTGATCGCTTCGCAAGACGCCGCTTTCGCGCTATTCTGCTGACAAGTTCGGGAAACGGACACAGGCAGCAGGAAGTAGAGACATGCGTATTCGAGTGATCGCCTCGGTTCTGGCAATGATGAGCGGTTCGGCATTTGCCGGGACAGTTGAGGAATCGATCCGGCCGGTCAGCCGGTCAGCGCCGGAACCAATGGTCAGCCGCAATGCGGTGTCGCTGGTGTCGGTCGTGGCCCCGCAGATGTCATTGCGCCCTGCCCTGCGGCCCGCCGTTTCCCCCGTATCAGAAACCAGTGTTCCAGCGGCCACGCAATCGGGCTTTTCCAACTGGATCAAGGACTTCCGCATCCGCGCGATGCAGCAAGGCATTTCCGGCGACGTGTTCGACCGCGCCTTTGTCGGCGCGACATACGATGCAGACGTGATCCGCCGCGACCGCAACCAGTCGGAGTTCACCAAGACGATCTGGGATTACCTCGACAGTGCCGCCTCGGACGCGCGGATCGCCAATGGCAAGGCCGCGCTGGCCAGACATGACGCGCTGCTCGACCAGATCGAGGCGCGTTACGGCGTCGACAAGGATGTGGTTGTTGCCATCTGGGGGCTGGAAAGCGCTTATGGCACCTTCCGGGGCACCAACCCGGTGATCGGATCACTGGCGACGCTGGCCTATGACGCCCGGCGCAGCGCGTTCTTTGAGGGGCAGTTGATCGAGGCACTGCGGATTCTGCAAAGCGGCGATGTCGCGCTCGACGATTTCACGGGAAGCTGGGCAGGCGCCATGGGGCATACGCAGTTCATCCCAACCTCGTATCAATCGCTGGCGGTTGACTTCGACGGTGACGGGAAACGCGACATCTGGTCAGACGATCCCGCGGATGCCTTGGCATCGACCGCCAACTATCTGGCGAAGAACGGCTGGATCAAGGGGATGCCCTGGGGCGTCGAAGTCACAATCCCCGACGGCTTCGACTACTCGCTGGCCGACCGTGACACCCAGCGCATGCCTTCGGACTGGGCGCGGATCGGTGTTCTGGGCCTCGAAGGCGCGCCTGTACCGGATCACGGATCGGCCTCGGTGCTGTTGCCTGCAGGCGCGCGGGGAGCCGCGTTCCTCATTTTCAAGAATTTCGACGTGATCGAGACCTACAACACTGCCGATGCCTATGTGATCGGCGTCGGCCATCTGAGCGACCGGATCACCGGCGCAGGGCCGATCCGGTCAGACTGGCCGCGCGAGGACCGCGCGCTGAGCTTTGACGAGCGCAAGGAGATGCAGCGTCTGCTGACCGCCAAAGGGTTCGACACGCAAAAGATCGACGGTCGGATCGGGCCGCTGACCATCAACGCGGTCAGGGGGTTCCAACAGTCGATCGGGGACATCCCGGACGGCTATGCGTCGTTGAATCTGCTCGACAAGCTACGCTGATTTGACCGGTAGGCAGGCGGTTTGAAACCCCGCCCTGCGCAAACGTTTTACTGAGGGCTAAAACCGCAGCGTGCCATTGTTTTTCGTAATTGAAGGTCGTTTGCGCAACAGACCGTTTGTACAGGACGCAGCCGCAGCCTAAATGGCCACAAGACATAGCGGAGTCGGCCTGTGATCCTGAATATAGACGTACATCTCACCTATCAATTGTCGCAACCGACCGACCTTTTGTTGCAGATCGAGGTGGCGGATCTGGACGACCAGCCGCTGCTGAACTCCCGGATCGACGTCTTTGATGTACCTGACTTCACCCGTGTTCCTGCCGACGAGGCTTTGGGAAACCGCATCTGGCTGAAGGCCGATGGGCTGTTCCGCTGCAATTACAGCGCGCAGGTCCAGATCGCACGGTCCGTGCCGGACCTCGAGGCATTGGACGCGGTGCCGCTGCGCATGCTGCCGGGAGATACGGTGCGTTATCTCATGCCGTCACGCTACTGCCCGTCGGACGAATTTCAAACCTTCGTAGCGGCCGAATTTGGTCATCTGCGGGGCGGCGCACAGATCGCGGCGATCCGGGACTGGATCTATGGTGCGTTCAGCTATGTACCGGGCGTCAGCAACGCGCAGACAACCGCGCTGGACAGCTTTGTGCAACGCCAGGGCATCTGCCGTGACTTTGCCCATGTGTTGGTGACCCTTGCGCGCGCTGCGACGATCCCGGCACGCTTTGCCAGTGTGTATGCGCCGGGTGTGACCCCGCCTGATTTCCATGCGGTGGCCGAAGTGTATCTTGACGGCGGTTGGCACCTCGTGGACGCCACGGGCATGTCGCCTGCCGACACGATTGCGCGGATCGGCGTCGGTGCGGATGCGGCCAGTGTCGCATTTCTAAATATCTTCGGCCAGGCGGATTTTGTCGCACAAAGCGTGTCTGTGCAAGCGGAGTAAACCGAGTGGCGCGGTCTATCTGGCCTCGCAGCGGTCACCGCGAAAACAGGCCAGCGCCTTTTGCTCCTGTTCGGCGGTCGGATTGGCGTAGGTCATGCCGGGGCATGGGGCGATCTGCATGATCCACTGTTGATCCTCCAGCTTGAGAAACGCCAGATGGTCGCCCTTGGTGGTGCCGCCACACCACGGACCAAGGCAGGACACGCGCAGGATCACATCGCGCTCGAACCGCTTGGTGAACCCGTCCCTGGTCAGGGAATAACCGGCCAGCCACCCCGTGACGTCCACCGAGCTGCGCGCTCGCGACGTGCGTTGATCACTGCGGTCAGGCAGGTCTGTCTCGTCGAGGAACAGGTCTCCCTTGACGATGATATAGGTGTCTTCGGACTGGGCGGCGCGTTCAAAGTCGCGGGCAATGTTCGGGGCAGCACAACTGAGCGCGAGGGCCGGTTCCGCAAGTGCGATCAGCGCCGCAAGGATCACGCCAAGGCGCGTCACAAATGTCCTTTGAACGCGGTCAGGACGCGGTCGTAGACGTGGCGCTTGAATGGCACGATGTTGTTGATGAGCTGGCTCGGGTCCATCCACTGCCAGCGGCTGAACTCCTGATGCTCGGTGGCGATGTTGACCTGATCGTCGGTGCCCTTGAACCGCATCAGGAACCATTTTTGTTCCTGCCCCCGGTAGCGCCCCTTCCAGAGCTTGCCGACAAGGTCATGGGGCAGATCGTAGGGAATCCAATCCTTGGTTTCGGCCTCGATCTTGACAAGGCTCGACAGAACGCCGGTCTCTTCCCACAATTCGCGCAGCGCCGCGTCGCGCGGGCTTTCGCCCTTGTCGATCCCGCCCTGCGGCATCTGCCAGGCCGGGCCGGGATTGTCGATGCGCTGGCCGACAAAGACATGCCCGTCACGGTTCACCAGCATGACCCCGACGCAGGGGCGATACGGCAGGCGGGCAATCTCGTCGGGAGTCATGATGGGGCCTTTGTAAAATCGTGGCACAGGGGATGTCCCCCTGTGCCGCTCGGTATTTCAGTTCGTTCAGTCGTTCGACGGCTGCAACGCGGTCAGGCCCTTGAGGATGTCGATGGCATAGGCCAGCTGATAATCCTCTTCGCGGAGCGCGGCGGCGGCTTCGGCCTTGGCGCGGTCGGCTTCGATCTGCTCGATCTCGTCCTCGCTCAGGCTGTCATTGTTCAGGCTGCCACGCAGGTCAGCCTCGGAACGATTGAAGACGTTTGTCTGTTCTTCATCCTCCTCGGTCGCTGCCGGACGGCGGGGCTGCTCCACGACAATGTCCGGGGACACGCCCAGCGACTGGATCGACCGGCCAGATGGCGTGTAGTACCGCGCGGTGGTCAGGCGCATCGCGCCATCGCCCCGCAATGGCATGACGGTCTGGACCGACCCTTTGCCGAACGACTTGGTGCCGACGACGATGGCGCGGCGGTGATCCTGAAGCGCACCTGCGACGATCTCGGACGCGGATGCGGAACCTCCGTTGATCAGCACGACAATCGGCTTGCCCTCTGCCAGATCACCCGGTGTCGCGTTATAGCGGTCACCATCTTCGGGTGCACGGCCACGGGTGCTGACGATCTCGCCCTTTTCGAGGAACGCATCGCTCACGCGGATCGCCTGGTTGAGCAGACCACCGGGATTGTTGCGCAGGTCGAGAACGATGCCTTCGACATTGTCCATGCCGCCCGCCGCTTCGATCTGTTCGGCCAGCCCCGCCTCTAGATTGGTGTAGGTCTGATCGTTGAAGGTGGTGACCCGCAGAACCACGGATTCGCCTTGAAGGCGGGTGCGCACAGCGGTCAGCTTGATCGTGTCACGGATGATCGACACGTCGAACGGCTCGGCCTCGCCCTCGCGGACAACGGTGATGATGATTTCCGACCCGACCGGGCCGCGCATCAGGTCCACTGCATCGTCGAGGGTCAGGCCCAGAACCGACGTTCCATCGACATGCGTGATGAAATCACCGGCTTCGATCCCGGCATCATCGGCAGGCGTGCCGTCGATCGGGGACACGACCTTGACGAAGCCTTCCTCTTGCGTGACCTCGATACCGAGCCCGCCGAATTCGCCCCGCGTCTGCACACGCATGTCGGCCGCATCGTCGGGCGACAGGTAGCTGGAATGCGGATCAAGCGAGGTCAGCATGCCATCGATGGCCGCTTCGATCAGATCGCCTGCATCCACCTCTTCGACATATTGCGCCCGGATGCGTTCGAAAATGTCACCGAACAGGTCGAGCTGTTCATACACGTTTGTGGTGCGGGCACTTTCCTGCGCGACCAGCGGACCCACGAATTGTGTCGTGGCCACGATGCCTGCGAGTGTGCCGCCCATGGCCGCCATGACTACTTTTTTCATTCGGTCCTTCCCTTATCCTCTGTGAACCACCCAAGGGGGTCCTCTGGCGTATCGCCTAATCTGACTTCTATATAGAGCGTTTCAGACAGCGCTTCGCCAGCCCTTTCACCGGATGGTGATTGAATATCGTTGGTTTCACCTGCCGGACCGCCCATCAAACCGACCGGACTGCCCTGGGGAAGCACCTGCCCGGTCTCACCGAACACGGTGTCGAGGCCCGCAAACACGAACAGGATATCAGGCTCCGGTTCAAGAATGCTGACCAGCCCGTAATCCAGGAGCGGCCCCCGGTAACGGATTGTCGCTGCGGTCGGTGTCGTGACCAGCGCGCGAGGACGGGTCGCAATCAGCACACCCGGCCGCGTCACACCCGCCGCGTCAATCTCTCCTGTACGGCGCAGGATCTCTCCGACGACGGGCAACGGCAATTGTCCCTTGCGGTCGCTCGCGGCGGGGAGGTCGAGATCCGCCTCGTTTTCGGATATCTGGGTAAGGCCCGCCGCAAACCCGTCCAGCGTTTCGGTCGCGGCGATCAACAGCGCGGTCTTGACCGGATCTTCGGTGAACTTGCGCGGAAGATCGGTGCGGTCGGCCATTGCCTGGCTCAGCGCGGTGCGCGCGGTCTGGATGTTGGCGAGGCCGGTCTGCAAGGTGTTCGCCGCCTCCTGCTGAAGCTGGCGCAGCGCGGTCGCCTCTTCAACATCGGCGCGCAGACCCGCTGCCGCTGCAGACAGTGCAGGCGTGACAGTCGCCATGAGCAACCCGGCCCGCGCCGCACCGATCGGCCCGTCGGGATGGACAAAGTTCTGCGGCCCGGCATCCGGACCAATCGCAGACAACGCCGCCAGAAGGCGCGTCACCTCGGCATTTCGGGCATCAAGGTCGCGACGCAACTCGGTTTCCCGGATCGACGCGGCACGCAGGCCATCGCGCATCGCGGCCAGCCCGGTCTCGAACGCCTGAACCGCCTCGGTCAGCGCCCGCACCCGGTCGCGCGCACTGTCCGCCGCATCCAGCTGAACTGTCGCCTCTTCCAGTTGCGCCATCGCGCTGCGCGCGGCCTCTGCCGGGGTCTGAGCCGAAAGTGACGAGCCAATCAGGCAGAAAAGAAGCGCCAGATGTCTCATGTGCGGATCAGGCTTTGCCCTGTCATGTCGTCCGGTTGCGGCAACCCCATAAGCGCCAGCAGCGTCGGCGCAAGGTCAGCCAGCCGTCCATCGGCCAAGGTCGCACCCTCCGGGCCGCCATAGAGAACAACCGGCACAAGGTTGGTCGTATGGGCCGTATGCGCGCCGCCGGTGTCGGGATCGATCATCATTTCGCAATTGCCATGATCCGCAGTCACGATCATCGCGCCGCCTGCCTTTTCGACAGCGGCCAGAACCTTGCCCAACCCGGTATCCACCGCCTCGCAGGCCTTGATCGCGGCGTCCAGATCGCCGGTATGGCCAACCATGTCCGGGTTCGCGTAATTGGTCACGATCAGTTCATACCCCGCCTCGACCGCCGCAACGAACTTCTCGGTCACCTCTTGGGCCGACATTTCCGGCTGAAGGTCATAGGTCGCGACATTCGGGCTCTTGGGCATGAAGCGGTCTTCCCCCGCTTCCGGCGTCTCTTGGCCGCCGTTGAGGAAAAACGTCACATGCGGGTATTTCTCGGTCTCGGCCAGCCGGTACTGCCGCTTGCCCTGTTTGGCGACCCACTCGCCCAGCGTGTTGCGGATCTCCTGCTTGGGGTAGGCGGTGGTCATGTAGGCGTTATGCGCCTTGGAATAATCCACCATGCCCAGCAACGCGGACAGGTCGGGCCTGTCGCGCTCGAACCCGTCAAAGGCGGGATCGCCGATCGCGGCAAGGATTTCGCGCGCGCGATCGGCGCGGAAGTTGAGGCAGAAAAGCCCGTCGCCTTTGCTCAGGCCTGTGTACCCACCGATCACGCAGGGCTCGATGAATTCGTCGGTCTGGCCCTTGGCATAAGCCTGCTCGACCGCCTGCAGTGCCGTATCCGCCGCAACGCCGTGCCCCCGGATCATCGCGTCATAGGCGCGTTCGACCCGGTCCCAGCGCGTGTCGCGGTCCATCGCGAAATAGCGCCCGATCACGGTGCCGATGGAGGCTGATGCAGGCAGGCTGTCGACCATGTCCGCCATGAACCCCTTGGCCGAGGAAGGCGCCACATCGCGCCCGTCGGTGATCGCGTGCAGCACGACATCGACGCCCTGATCGGTGAGCATCTTCACCGCCGCCTTGATATGGTTGATATGCCCGTGAACCCCGCCATCCGAGACCACGCCCATCAGATGCGCCCGCCCACCGGCATCCTTGACCGTCTTGGCGAAATCAAGGATCGCGGCGTTTTGAAAGAAACTGCCGTCTTCGATGGCAAGGTCGATCTGCCCCAGATCCATCGCCACCACGCGCCCGGCACCGATATTGGTGTGCCCGACCTCGGAATTGCCCATCTGCCCGCTGGGCAGGCCCACATCCGGTCCATGCGTGATCAGCGTCGCGTTTGGGCAGGTCGCCATCAGGTGATCCATGGTCGGCGTGTTCGCCAGTTTCGGCGCATTCGCTGTCGGATCGTCGCGCAGGCCCCAGCCGTCGAGGATGGTCAGAACGACAGGTTTCGGGGTGGTCATGGTCGCTGTCCTCTGCTCGGCCCGGTATTGGGCGCGGTGTAGCAGAGCTGGTGCAGGATGTGGAGAGGGCGCGCTAGTCAAACACCCGCCACCCTGCCAGCCAGCGCGTCAGCGTGGTGATCGCGCAAAGACCTGCATACCCGTAGGCCAGCCATGGAAATGCCGCCGGGAACAGGCACATCGCCACGAAAATCGCGATTGTCTCGGCGCCTTCGGTCAAACCGCCAAGATAGTAGATGCCCTTGGCCGGGTAGTCTTTGGAGGCCAGCCCGCGTTTTTCGGCAATGATCGAAAAGGCGAGAAAGCTTGATCCGGTGCCGATGAAACTGCAGATCAGCACAGCGGCGGGCAGCGCGTTCATGGTCGGGTCATGCAGCGCAAATCCCAGCGGGAACAGGCCGTAGAACATGAAGTCCAGCGCGATATCCAGAAACGCGCCCCGATCCGTGGGGCGGGTCAGACGTGCGACCGCTCCGTCCAGACCATCTGCCAGCCGGTTCAGCGCAAGGCAGAGCAGCGCCACCCAGAATATCCCTGCCCACAGCGCCAGCACCCCCAAAAGCCCGATGCCGAAACCCACAAGCGTGATCTGGTCCGCACCGACCCCGCGCGCGACAAGCATCCGCGCAGGCCGGTCAATGGCGCGTTTGACATGCGGCAGGAGTGCGGCGTCGATCATCGTTCGGCCTCGCGCGTCAGGGTCGGTGATCGCCATAGCGGGCCGGTCTCAGCGCGTACACTGAAATCTTGCACACCTGTTTGTCATTTGACCACAACCGGGTAACGCTGGTCTTAAGCTCGAAACTTAGGCCTTTGCCTCAAATACCAAGGACATGATGACATGCGGACACTTCTTGCTGCCACGCTGGCCACATTTACCGCCTTTGCGGCCCATGCCGAACCCGATCCGTCGAACTGGGACGCCGTCACCGAAGAGGCGCGCGGACAGACGGTTTATTGGAACGCCTGGGGTGGGTCAGACACGATCAACAGCTTTATCGCGTGGATCGGCAGCCGGGTGCAGGAAGACTACGGCGTGACGCTCGAACATGTGAAACTGTCGGACACCGCCGATGCGGTATCCCGTGTGCTCGCGGAAAAGACCGCCGGCAAGGACGAAGGCGGCGCGGTCGATCTGATCTGGATCAACGGCGAGAACTTCGCCGCGATGAAGCGGCAGGACCTGCTGTTCGGTCCGTGGGTCGAACAGACGCCAAGCTGGGCCAATGTCGATGTTGCGGGCAAACCGGCTGTGATTTCGGATTTCACCGTGCCCACAGATGGGCTGGAGGCACCGTGGGGCATGGCGCAGGTGGTGTTCTACTATGACACCGCGCGGCTTGATACGCCGCCCACGACAATGGCAGAACTGGCGGAGTATGCCGCCGCCAATCCCGGTCGCTTCACCTATCCGCAGCCGCCGAATTTCCTCGGGTCGACCTTTCTCAAGCAGGCGCTGATCGAATTTGTCCCCGACGCCTCGGTGCTGCAAGCGCCCGTTGAAGAGGCGGATTACGCGGCCGCAACCGCCGATTTCTGGACCTTCCTTGACGGTCTGACACCGACCCTTTGGCGCGCAGGCCGCGCGTATCCGCAGAACGAATCCCGCCAGATCCAGCTGATGGCCGATGGCGAGATCGACCTTGCCATCAGCTTCAACCCGAACGAGGCCAGCAACGCGATTGCCAACGGGCAGCTTCAGAACAGCGTGCGCAGCTTTGTCATGGATGCCGGCAGCATCGGCAATGCCAGCTTTGTCGCCATTCCCTACAACGCGAACGCCAAGGCGGGTGCGATGGTGTTGGCGAATTTCATCATGTCCCCCGAAGCGCAGGCGATGATGCAGGACCCCGAGGTCTGGGGCCTTGGCACAGTTCTGGACCTCGCCAAACTTTCTGGCGAAGACCGTGCACGGTTCGATGCGCTGGAGCTTGGTATCGCGACGCTGCCGCCCGAAGAGCTTGGCAACACTTTGTCCGAGCCACATCCAAGCTGGATGGTCAAGCTCGAGGAAGACTGGACCGACCGGTACGGCGTCGCCCAGTAGACAGGGCGTGACTCCACGCTGCGATACGACACATGCGCGGGCCCGGCTGTTGCCCTGGGCCCCGTTTCTGACCCTCGCCATCATGGTCGGTCCCGTGGTGGCGGGTGTCTTGGGCACGATTGGCCCCGCCTTCGGCTACATGCCCGCACTTAGCGGTGACGCGATCACCCTCACCGCCTTTGACATGCTGTTCGACTGGCCCGGCATCACCCGCGCCAGCGTTCTGAGTGTCACCACCGGAGTCGCGGCCACAGCCCTGTCCCTGCTGCTGGTGACCCTCATCTGCGCGGCGTGGAGCGGATCGCGGGCCTTTCGCATCATCGAACGCATGCTCTCGCCGCTCCTGTCGGTGCCCCATGCTGCCGCGGCCTTTGGCCTGGCCTTCCTGATCGCACCGTCTGGTTGGATCGCACGGGCCACATCGCCTTGGCTGACCGGTTGGGACAGACCGCCGGACCTGCTGATCCTGCAAGACCCGCTGGGCCTGTCCCTGATCGCGGGTCTGGTGGTCAAGGAAGTGCCGTTCCTGCTGTTGATGACGCTTGCGGCACTGACCCAGATCCGCACGACCCAAACCCGCGATACCGCACTCGCCCTCGGATATGCGCCTGTCACCGCGTGGTTCAAAACCGTCTTTCCGCGTGTCTATGCGCAGATCAGGCTGCCGGTCTACGCGGTGCTCGCCTTTTCCATGACGGTTGTGGATGTGTCGCTGATCCTCGGGCCGACAACGCCATCGACGTTGTCGGTGCAGATCCTCAAATGGATGAACGACCCGGAGCTGAGCCTGCGCTTCCTCGCCTCGGCTGCGGCTGTCTGGCAACTGACGCTGGTCATCTTCACGTTGATCCTGTGGCGTCTGGCCGAGGTCGCGATTGCCCGTCTGGGACGCATCTGGGTCGCCTCTGGCACCCGAGGCGGCGCGACCCGCAGCATCAAGGCACTGTCCCTGACAGCCGCAATCCTCAGCGCCAGCGCCATTGTCTTCGGCATCCTTGGCCTGCTGGTCTGGTCCTTTGCCGGGTTCTGGAACTTTCCCGACCTGCTGCCCGGTGGGTTTACGACACGCACATGGATGCGCCACGCGATGAACCTTTGGCCCGTCATCACCGAAACCCTGATCATCGCGTCAGTTGCGACGCTGATCGCGCTGCTGCTGACGCTCGCCTGCCTGGAGGCCGAGGAACGCCACGGCCTGAAACCCGGCACCCGCGCGCTCTGGCTGCTCTACGTGCCGCTGATCGTGCCGCAGATCGCGTTCCTGACCGGGTTGCAAACTCTGGCCATCTATACCGGTCTGGACGGCAACCGGACCGCAGTGATCGCGATGCATATCGTCTTTGTCCTGCCCTATGTCTTCCTGTCCCTGGCCGATCCCTTCCGCGCCTGGGATGCCCGCTATGGCCATGTCGCGCGGGCGTTGGGCGCGGGGTGTGACGGGGTGCTGTGGCGGGTGCGTCTGCCGATGTTGCTGCGGCCCATCCTGATCGCGTCTGCCGTGGGCTTTGCCGTGTCCATCGGACAATTCCTGCCGACGCTTCTAGCAGGGGCCGGACGGGTGCAGACCCTCACCACCGAGGCGGTCGCGCTGGCATCCGGGGGTGACCGGCGGGTGATTTCGGTCTATGCGCTCAGCCAGACGGCGCTGGCACTCTTGCCCTTCGCGCTGGCGCTGTTCGTTCCCGCCATCCTCTGGCGCAACCGCAGGGGGCTGCGCCATGCCTGATCCCGGACTGACCCTTGACGGTGTGGTGATCCGCCGCGACGGGCGCACGCTGGTCGACATTTCCGACCATGTCGCACCCGGCGAGGTGCTGACCGTGATGGGGCCCAGCGGATCGGGCAAGTCGACGCTGTTGTCCTACATCATCGGCACGCTCGACACAGGGTTCGCGGCACAGGGGCGGGTGAAGCTGAACGGCACCGACATCACCGATCTCGCCCCCGAAGCACGGCATGTCGGCATCCTGTTTCAGGACGATCTGCTGTTTCCGCACCTGTCGGTGGGCGAAAACCTTGCCTTCGGTCTGCGCGCCAGCATCAAGGGCCGGACAGAGCGCAAACGCAAGATCGACAAGGCGCTTGAGGATATCGGGCTGGGTGGCTTTGCCACGCGCGACCCTGACACGCTGTCCGGCGGGCAAAAGGCGCGGGTGGCGCTGATGCGGATGCTGCTGTCAGGCCCAAAGGCGCTTCTGCTGGACGAGCCGTTTTCCCGGCTCGACACGGAACGGCGCGACCAGATCCGCGAACTGGTCTTTGCACAGGCACGGGCGAACGGGCTGCCTGTCCTGCTGGTCACACACGATCACGCAGATGCAGACGCGGCGGGCGGCCGGGTACACCGGCTCGACTGAACCTGCGTTACTCGCCCTCGGGCGCTGGTCGAGTCGGCACCTGCGCAAACCGCAACTTGAGCGCATGGGCCAGTTCGACGGGCAGGATTGCAAAACACTTTGCATAGCGCGGGATCAGGCGCGCAGGCTGCGACAGCGCCCGCCACAGCCATTCCATCGCGATGGCCCGCACCCATGCCGGTGCCCGAATCTGCGCGCCTGAAAAGAAATCCAGACCCGCACCGATCGAGATGAACCCGACATGATCCAGTTTGCCACGCCCGTAGGCCGCGAACAGCTCTTGCTTGGGCGCCCCCAGCGCAAGAAAGGCGATATCGGCGTTCGAGGCGGTCAGCGCCTCCAGAACCGTATCCGCCGAAGCGCCTGTGGGATCGAACCCCATGGGCGGCGCAAGTGTGGCCACGATCCGTGTGCCGGGCACTTCGCGTTCCAGATAGGTTTTTGCAGCGGCCAACGTGTCATCGGTGCTGCCAACCAGCGCAATGGTCTTTCCATGCGCTGCCGCGATCCGCACCAGTGGCAAAATGGCATCAGAACCGGGGATCAGCGATACCGGGCGTCCGGCAAGTTTCGACATCCAGACAATCGGGTTGCCATCGGCCACCACAAGGTCTTGCGCAGCATAGGCATCCCGAAAGCGCTGCTCCTGACGTAATTTTACCAAATGGTCCAAATTGATCGTGGCCAGTGAAAACCCCTGCCCCGCACGCAGACGCGACGAGATCTGCCGCTCCAGGGCGACCCAATCGGGGACGTTGACCGCCACATCGAAATCGTGGCCCCAAAAGCGCATCGGTGCCTCCTGTATCGTGACTTTGGGGATTTCTGCCTGTGTCATGCGGCCAAATCGCGACCACGGGGCTGCAAAATCAAGACATTCCGACAAAATTTATCCTAAGACACACAAGAAATCCGGCGTTTGTCGAATTATGACCATGATTGGATGGTCTACCCCCTTCGAAAAGACGCACAAAACCACATGAGCAGCCTGTGAGACGCACCCGAATCCGTATCGTCCGACGCCCGGTCGGCGGTCGCCGCCCCGTGAGGGTCGCGGCATGAGCGGTGTTGTCTCGATCATCGGCTGCGGTTTCGTGGCCGATCTCTACATGCGGTCGCTGCGCGCGATGGACGACATCACCGTGGCCGGGGTCTATGACAGGAATGCCAAACGGCTGGCGCAGTTCTGTGCCTTCTGGGATGTGCCCTCTGTTTCGTCGCTGGAGCAGCTTCTGGATCAGCACCCGCACGATGGCGTCGTGCTAAACCTGACCAACCCGTCCGCTCATTTCGAGGTGAACTCCGCCTGCCTTGCCGCGGGCTGTCACACCTATTCGGAAAAACCGCTGGCCATGAACGTCGAAGACGCCAAAGCGCTGCATGCGCATGCGCAGGCAACCAACCTGATGCTGGCCTCTGCGCCCTGCAGCGTGTTGGGCGAAGCGGCGCAGACGCTGGGGCACGCCATCCGTACAGGTGTTGCCGGCGTGCCACGTGCCATTTATGCCGAGCTCGACGACGGGTTCGTGCCACAGGCGGCGTATAAAAAGTGGCTCTCGGAATCCGGTGCGGCCTGGCCCTTCGAGGATGAATTCCGCGTCGGCTGCACGTTGGAGCATGCGGGTTATTATCTGGGCTGGCTGATCTCGTGGTTCGGATCGGTGCGCACCGTGGTGGCTGCCTCTGCCGAAACCATCCCCGACAAGGAAGGCACCGGACCTTTCGCGCCGGATCTGTCGGTGGCCACGTTGTTTTTCGACAACGGCCCGATGACCCGCCTGACCTGTTCCATCGTGGCACCGCATGATCACCGGATCCGCGTCATCGGTGACGATGGCGTGCTGGCCTGCAAGGCGGCGTGGGACAATTCGGCCAAGGTAAGTTTTGCCAAGCGCATGACGATCCGCCGCCGCCTGATGGAATCGCCCTTTCCGAAACGGCTGAAGCTGGTCCAGCCGACCCATCCCAAGGTCAAACGCTGGGGCGCTGCGGCAATGAACTTCATGCTTGGCCCAGCCGAGATGCTGGACGCGATCCGCGAGGACCGTCCATCGCGCCTGTCCAACGATTTCGCCTTGCACATGACAGAGGTGACCCTCGCGATCCAGAACGCGGGCGAAACCTCCGGCGCGCAGACGATGACCACGCGCTGCGATCCGATGGAGCCGATGCCATGGGCGATGTGACGCGTGTCCTGATCACCGGAGCGACCGGATTCATCGGCCGCGCCACGGTGCAGGCAGCCCTCGATGCGGGGCTCGAGGTCGTCGCGGTGCAGCGTCGTGCCGGACCCGAGCGCGAGGGCGTCACGTACGTTTCGGCCGACCTGACCGTACGGGACAGCACGTCTGTGCTGGGTGACGCCATGCAGGGCTGTGACGCCGTCATCCATCTGGCCGCCGCCATGTCCGGCGATCCGCAGGACCACGCGCGCCTGACGATTGGTGGCACGCAGCGGATCATCGACGCGATGCAGGCGGCCGGCGTCGGCCATCTGACGCTGGCAAGCTCGCTGGCCGTCTATGACACACATCACGTGCCCATTGGCGGAGAATTGACGGATGACACACCGCTGGTGACGCAAAGCACTGCCCGCGATGCCTATTCGGGTGCCAAGGCCGAACAGGAATCCCTTGCCCGTGCCGCACGGTTCAACAGCCTGACCGTGCTGCGCCCCGGCATTGTTTATGACGTGGATCACCTGTGGAACGCGCATCTGGGTGTTGCCGTAGGGCCACTTCTGTTCGGCGCGCCGACCAATGATCCGTTGCCCATGTGCCACGTCACGCGCTGTGCCGCGGCGCTGGTGCAGGCCACGATACGGCGGATCGACAACACCTTCACCCTTGTCGATCCGGCGCTGCCGACCCGCCACGCGGTGATTTCGACGCTGCAACAGACCGGCTGGCCCAAGCTGGTTGTGCCACTGCCGTGGCGGGGTCTGTGGGCTGTTGCCAATATGCTGCGCCCGGTTGCGTCAGCCATGCCGGGCCTTTTGCGTGCGCCAGTCGTGCGGCAACGGCTGTTGCCGATGACCTACCGATTTCAGCCTCCGACCGGGCTTGATCTGCCGGAACCGCCCAAAATCTGGGACACCGCACCATGACCCTGCCCAAAATCGCATACCTGACGGGCGAATACCCCCGCGCCAGCGACACGTTCATCCAACGTGAGGTGGCGAACCTGCGCGCGCTTGGGAACGAGGTTCTGACCTGTTCGATCCGCACCACGGGGGCCGAACACCTCGTCGGGCCGGAACAGCGCGAGGAGCATGCGCGCACGTTCAAGGTGCTGGATGCCCTGCGCAATCCTGCGGTAACACTCAAGGCCCATCTACGCTGGATGAAGACGCCGGGGCGTTACCTGTCGGCGCTGTCGCTGGCGTGGCGCAGCGCGCCCAAGGGCCTCAAGGGGCGGCTCTACAACCTGATCTATTTCATCGAGGCGGGCGTTCTGGCCGCAAAGCTGGCCGATGAGGGTGTGACCCATTTGCACAACCATATCGCCAAGGCGTCGTGCACCGTGGCGATGCTCGTGGGCGCGCTGTCGGGGCTGCGCTGGAGCTTTACCATCCACGGACCGGACATCTTTTTTGAGCCGCATCATTGGCGCATCGACGAAAAGGCCGCGCGCGCGGCGTTCGTGGCCTGCATCAGTCATTTCTGCCGGTCACAACTGATGTGCTTTGCCGACGCGCAACACTGGCACAAGCTGCATATCGTTCATTGCGGTGTGGACCCGTCGCGGTATGCGCCCAAGCCGGTTCGAACCGGCTTGCGGGCGCTCTTTGTCGGACGGCTGGCGGGCGTCAAGGGTGTGCCGATCCTGATCGACGCTGTTGCCCGTTTAACCAGCACATATCCGGACCTGACGCTGCACCTTGTCGGTGACGGGCCGGACCGGAAGGCGCTGGAGGCCGAGGTCGCCCAGCGCAACTTGCAGGACCGTGTGGTGTTTCTGGGCTACAAGTCGCAGGCCGA
The DNA here is from genome assembly GCA_041725935.1 of Pelagibaca sp. Lineage (GTDB taxonomy): Bacteria > Pseudomonadota > Alphaproteobacteria > Rhodobacterales > Rhodobacteraceae > Marivita. Next base: position 51,146 of record JBGRQD010000011.1, on the reverse strand, counting down.
GGTGGCCGAGGAATTGGCGCAGACGGATGTGTTTGTCCTGCCAAGCTTTGCCGAAGGTGTGCCCGTGGTTTTGATGGAAGCGATGGCATCGCAGGTGCCGGTGCTGACCACGCGGATCGCGGGCGTGCCGGAACTTGTCGAAGACGGCGTGAGCGGCAAGGTGGTGGCGCCCGGTGACGTGAGCGCCTTTGCGGACGCGCTGGACAGGCTGTTGTCGGATGCGGAGTTGCGCAAAGTCTACGGCGCTGCGGGCCGTGCCAAGGTGGTCGCGGACTATGACGCGGCACAGGAAGCGCGGTGGTTGTCGGAGCTGATCATCACCTATGCTGAGGGACGCGCCGCACCCGGCTTGCGACCCGATGCGGAGGATGCATCATGAGCGTGGATGTTGTCCTGATCGGTCGAAACGAAGGCGAGAAGCTGGTCAAATCGCTGGCCTCTGTCGCGCCTCAGGCACGGCGCATGGTCTATGTTGACAGCGGGTCCACCGACCAGAGCGTTGCCAATGCCGAACAGGCCGGTGCCGTCGTGGTCAGGCTGGATATGTCAGTGCCGTTCACCGCGGCCCGCGCCCGCAACGAAGGGTTCGCCGCGCTGATGGCGCAGGACACACCACCTGACGTGGTGCAGTTCCTCGATGGCGATTGCATCATGGCAGAGGGTTGGCTGGCGAAAGCCGAGGCGCGGTTGCGGTCTGAGGATAGTCTGGCACTGGTCACCGGCCAGCAGCGCGAGATGCGGCGCGATGCGACGGTGTTCAACCAGATGTTCGACGTGGAATGGTCGCGTCCGGCGGGTGAGATCCTGACCTGCCCCGGCAACATGATGGTGCGTGTCGCGGCCTTTGAAAAGGTGGGTGGGTTCAACCCGACCGTGATCGCCGCCGAGGATGACGAGTTCTGCACGCGGTTGCGCAAGGCGGGATGGCGGCTGGAGCGGATCGCCGAACCGATGGCGGGGCATGACGCGAACATGACGCGGTTTGCCCAATGGTGGAAACGCGCGGAACGCACCGGGCATGGGTTTGCCCAGGTGGGATACATGCATCCGGAGTATTTCGTGCGCGAACGCCAGCGCGGCTGGGTTTACGGTGTGATCCTGCCTGTGATCGCGCTTGTTGGTGCGTTTGTGTCCCTGATCGTGCCGATCCTCGTGCTTGGGCTTTACGCGCTGTCCTACTGGAAAACGATGCGCGGATTGAGGGCCGAAGGTCTGCCCGACCAAGAGGCGCGCGCACATGCGGTGTTCCTAACATTGTCCAAGTTTCCGAATGTCCTTGGCATGATCCGCTTTCACTGGCGGCGTCTGAGCCACGCGCAGATGCGCATCATCGAATACAAGTAAGGGGTAGACACGAATGGCGTCTTCGAAAATTCGGGTTGGCCTGATCGGGGCCGGGTATATCGCAAGCTGGCATGCCGACGCGTTGCGGGCCACCGATGGGGTCGAGATCACCGCTGTCTGTGATCCGTCCCTTGCGGCGGGCAAGGCGCTGGCCGACGGATTGGGTGTGCGTGCTTTCGGGGATGTGGCTGACCTGATCGCTGCCGGGGTCTGCGACGCCGTGCATATCCTGACACCGCCGCATCTGCATCACCCGCTGGCGATCCAGTGCCTTAAGGCGGGTTTGCATGTGCTGGTGGAAAAGCCGGTGGCGACGTCGGCGGAAGAAACGGCCGAGATCGAGGCGGTCGCGCAGGAACATGGCGTGCGGTTTCATGCGGGCCACAACTTCATGGGCCTGCCCTCGTATGACCGTCTGAAGGGGATGCTGGCAAATGGTGATCTGGGCCGCGTGTCGGTGGCGGAGGTACATTGGTGTCTGCCGCTTGCGCCGCTGCGGTCGGGGCCGTTCGGCATCTGGCTCCTGCGCGAGCCGAAGAACCTGCTGCTTGAACTTGGGCCGCACCTGATGGGGTTCATTGTGGACCTCTTCGGCGTGCCGGACATCCAGTCGGTGCAGCTGTCCAAGCCCGTCGATCTGCCGGGGGACGACACAAGGTACCAGTCGTGGCGCATTCTCGCGCAGGCCGGGGGTGTTGACGTGACGCTGACCATTTCGATGGTCGAAACGATTGATGATCGGTCCCTGACCCTGCGTGGCTCGTCCGGCCGGGCGCGACTGGACTTTGCGGCGGATACGCTGGTGATCGAGCGCGAGAACGCGTCCGATCTGGTGCTGAACCCGCTGCGGCGGCAGTTGGACCTGTCGTGGCAGCATCTGCGCGAAGGGCTGGGCAATACCTTTACCCAGGTTAAATCACTGAATCGCAAATCGCCCTACGCACTGAGCTTTCAGGGCATGAACGCTGCGATCTACTCTGCGCTGCGCAAGGGCACCGACGCGGACGCGCGCTTCTCTGGGGCCAGTGCCGTGCAGGTGATGACTGCGCTGGATCAGGCCTTGGCGTTGATCCCGGCGGACATGTTGAAACCGGCTGCGCCCAAGGTGAAAACCCACGATCCGAAACCGACCGCGATGGTGATCGGTGGCACCGGCTTTATCGGGCGCGCCCTGACCCGGGCGCTGGTGGCCAAGGGGCAGGATGTGCGTGTGCTGAGCCGGGGGCGGTTCGGGCCGTTCCCCGACCTGCCGGATCAGGTGGAAACGGTCGGTGTCTCGCTTTACGACAAGGCGGCGCTGGTCGATGCGATGCAGGGGATCGACGTGGTCTACAACCTTGCCCGATCTCTGGAAGGAACTTGGGACGAAGCGCTGGAGCATGACGTGGGCGTGGCGGTGCGGATCGCCGAGGCGTGCCAAGAGGCAGGTGTCAAACGGCTGGTCTATACCGGCACGATTGCCAGCTATGACATGTCCTCGCCATTGCAGAAGATCACAGAGGACGTGCCCTTCGCCGCCGACATGAGCGACCGCAACATGTATGCGCGGTCCAAGGCTGAGTGCGAAACGCGCCTGATGGAGATGCATCGGCGCGACGGGCTGCCCTTGGTCATCGCACGACCGGGGATCGTGGTTGGGCATGGCGGGCCGCTCCAGCACTGGGGCATCGGTCGTTGGCATGGTGCGGGTGCCGTGCGGATCTGGGGGGATGGGTTGAACATCCTGCCCTTCGTGCTGATCGACGATGTCGCGGACGGGCTGATCCTGATGGGCGAACATCCCGATGCTGTGGGGCAAAGTTACAACCTGATCGGGGAGCCGATGCTGTCAGGCAAAGGCTATTTCGATGCCATCCACAAGGCGCTTGGCGCGCGGATCAGGGTCAGCACCGGCAACCTGACAGTGTTCTGGGCGGCGGATGCGATCAAGCATGTGCTCAAGGTCTATGCGCTGCGGCGGCGTGGGCTGACCCGACCGTCACTGGCGGATTGGAAAAGCCGGGCGCATCTGTCACCCTTCGTGAACACGAAACCGAAGGTGGAACTCAAGTGGTCACCGGAACAGGACAAGACGCGGTTCATCGAGAAAGCGATTGGCAAAGCCAATCTTTTCGGGTTCTGATCAAGGTCATTTGATAAACAATCCCCTCAAATCGGACGTATTCTTGACAGAATACGCTGACAAAGATCGACAACGCGGCATAGGTCGCGCTGATTCAGGACCGGAAAGCAGAGATGCCGCGCACAGAGGCTGAGACATGACCGAGCAGCCCAAGTTCCAACGCCGCAAGCGGCGCGGTGCAGAAGAAGCTGTCGCGCGGCCTCAGCGTGCTGCAAGCGCTCCTCCGGACCCGTCCATTGCGGAGCTTGAAGCGCTGATCGCCGAGAAAGAGGCATTGTTGCAGCGCAAGGCCGAACTCGAGGCAAAGCGGTTGCGCGAGGCCGAGCGTGCCCGCGTCACAGAAGCTGCGGCTGAACAGGCGCGGCAGGCCAAAGCGATGCGAGACGCAGAGGTACACGCAAAACTCAAGGCTCGCCAAGCCGAACTGGATGCGCAGCGCAAGCGCGACGCTGAGAAAGCAAAATTGGCCGAAAACGAACGCGCCACCAAGCCGAGAGCGCCCCTTGTTCTGACCCGTGGGCCAGAGCCAAAACCGAAACCAGCGCCTGTTTTTGACCCCGAAGCCTCTTGGAAAGCCATCGACCGATTCCCGCTTGATGCACAACGGCTTGCGCAGAGGAACGTGATCACTGCATTGCGCACCGATCCATCGCATACGCGGTTTGATATCCTGCGCACACGCATGTTGCAGGCCTTGTCCGAGAACGGGTGGAAGCGTGTTGCAATCACCTCGCCGACCAAGGATTGCGGCAAGACCTTTACGGCGGCGAACCTGGCCATCAGCCTGTCGCGACAGGAAAACTGCCGCACCGTGCTGCTTGATTTCGATATGCGCAGCCCGAGCCTGCACAAGATTTTCGGTGTGTCCGACACCGGCGCGATTGGCGATATGCTGCGCGGCGAGATCGCGCCGGACGCGCATCTGCAAGGCTTTGCACCGAATTCCATTGCAGCAGGGTCCCATGTCGCCATCGGGTTCAACGGCATTGTCGAGCCCTATGCAGCAGAGCTGTTGCAAGACCCGTCAACAAAGACCGTGCTTGAGGACATCGAGACTCAGTTCCAGCCGGACGTCATGTTGTTCGATCTTCCGCCTGCCCTTCTCAATGATGACGTGATCGCGATGCGGCCTCATATCGACGCGTTGCTCATCGTGGCTGCGGGCGGCCTGACCAAGGCAAACGACATCAAGGAAACCGAGCGACGCATCGGTGAGAACATCCCGTTGCTCGGCGTGGTTCTGAACAAGTCGGAACACATCGAGGCGGGCGACTACTCGTATTGAGCCCTACTGCGCGTTGCGTGGCGACAAGTTGAGGCCCGCCAAAGAAGCAAGCGGTTTGGCCACGAGCGCAATCAGCCCCAGAAGCAGCGCGATCACTGCGCCGAATATGATCTTCAGGCCTTTGCCCTTTTTACGCGGTGAGGCTGTGTTGGACGCCTCCAGTACGGGCACGGAAATCACGGGACGGATGCCCAGAACACGCTCCATCTGAGCGGCATTGCGGATGGGCGGATTCATCAATTCAAGAACAAAGGCCACGCCCACGGCAAGCATGACGCTGGCCACGCCCCCCATCATCGCGATCGACCTCTTGCTGCGCGATACGGCGTAAACCGGGACAATCGCAGGTTCCAGCACTTCAAACCGCGCCAGTTGACGCTGCTCTTCGAGGTTCTGGCTCATCTCGGCATCAGCTTTGCGGCGCGAGATCACGGTGAATTGCTCGTTCAACTGCGTGAGTTCGCGTTGCAGCGATGCCAGTTCACGTTCGACAGTCGGCGCACGGACCAGAAGCTCGTTGATCTGGGCTGTTCGCGTTTCGATCAGGTTGATCTGGTCCTGCAACAGGCTGATCTGACGCTCCAGTTCTTCGGGGCGGACACGGGCGCTGTTCGATTCAAGCGTGAGGATCTGCTGGCGCAGCGTCAGAAGCGAGGCATTCAGCGTGGTCAGCTCGCTCTGCAAAACCGTGATGTTGCCGGGCAACACCTCTGCATTGGCCGATTTGAACTGTGCGATCACGTCTTCGGACGCTGCGATTTCGGCGCGGATGCGGGCCTCTTCGACATTGAAGAACTCAAGCTCGACCTGGGCACGGTCAACGCTGCGGCTGCGGGCCTCTTCCATGACGCGGGCCAGGACTTCGTTTGCCACGTCGGCCGCCTTTTGCGGATCGCTCAGGTTGACGGTGATGACCATGCCGGACACGGCTTGCACCGGCTGCCAGGGTTCACCGGTCCCAATGGCTTCGATTGTGACGGACTGGCGCATCGCATCCAGACGCTGCGCGAGCGTCATATTCGGGATATTGTTGAAGAGATCATACTCATCCATGATCTGGACGAGTGAGCCACGGGACATGACGCGCTGCTCGATCAACTGAACCGTGCGTTGCGTATCAAGGCTGGCGCGGGTGTCGACCATTGCACCCACACTGGTGTTGGTGCCTGCGACCTGCGCGTCTTCGATCTGGACGACGGCGATGGCATTGTAAACCGGAATACGGGACAGCGCGACCGCAAGCGAAATGACACACCCGACAAAGGTGATCAAAATGATGAGACGCATACGCCGCTTGAGTGCGGAGAATACCTCTTCGAACGACTGAAAATACAGCACGCGTCCAACTCCAGTACCAAGGCCCCCGCCTTGCCCAATTCGGGTCAGATCGTGACCACCTGCCTTGGACTAGTCATAATTTAGTGAAAACAAGGCGGAATTGCGACACCTAAAACCGAAAGATATGGAAACAACGTGTTTCCACGCTGTGCTTCGGTGGAAGGCAAAAACAGGATCAGTTCTGCGGAATGCCGGTGATCGGCAAGGTCGAGACCACGTCCCAGACCGTCCGTTGCATCAGGTCAGCCACGTCCGGTCCTGGTGCGTTGGCAGGGGTGCCATCGGCGCGATCCAGTTGTCTTGGCAGACCGACGGGTGTGCGTTGATAGAGCACTGCATAATGGGTCAGGGCGACAAGATAGGCTCCCAGATCGTTGATGTGGATCGAATCAAGCGTGCCATCATCCATCCGCGCAAAGAGGTCATCGCGTGATGTGATGCCGTCGACCCCATCGCCGGATTCGATCCGACGGACGAATTCGGCCATCACTCGCCCAGCCGGGATTACGTGGATGGGACCAGTGTCAGGCGCGGCTGCCATGGCCTGTGCCAGGAGGACACCCTCCCAATAGCGCGCCGGGTCTTCATCAAGTCGCGTCAGCCAGCCCTGCGGATCGTTCAGATCGTGCCACGACTCGTAGAGAAACACACGAATGTCAGGGTTGCCCTCGCGCGCGGCGGAGGCCCATTTCTCGAGGTAATCCGGCGCATCGAAATAATTGATTGCAGCTTCGATCTCGACCATCTCGGTCAGCACGAAGGCGTCGAAATCACCGCTGGCCACGGCGTCTTTGGCATCGCGGTAATGGTCATGTGCGTTTTCCTCATCGAAGCCCTGGATCGGTTCATCCGGTTCCCAATGGGCCTTGAGCGGTGTACCCCACCCTAGCTGGGAGGAATGATCATGCTCGGCCAATTGTGCCAGTATCGCGGGCATGTCACGTCCAACCAGCGAATGACCAAGATGAAACACCGTCAACGGGCGATCTGGCGGCGGCAGCGGCGTATCGTATCGCGCCGCGAGTTGATCCGGCGACAGGGGCTTTGGACCGGACAGGTAGGCCCATGATGCGGCACCGCAGGCCATCGCGACCAGTCCGGCCAAGACAAGGCGCACACGTTTCATCATCATGCCTGTCGCCGCGCGCGCATGGCGCGACGGCGCGCCATTGCATCATTCCGGATTGCGGCACGATCACCCTGAGCAGGCTGGGACATCCGAGTGACATCTGCCGATCCCCGACCGCTTTGCGTCGCGCCGCCCAGCTTGGCCACGCGATCGGCCAGCGCGGCCAGAGTCGGGAACTGGAAGATGTCGGTGATCGACAGCTTCGCGAGATCCAGCCGGTCCCGCAAGGCGCGGTGGGTCTGCACCGCCAAAAGCGAATGCCCTCCGAGATCGAAGAAATTGTCTTCGGCCTGAATTGACGTGACCCCCAGCACTTCTGTCCAGATCGCGGCGATCCGCAAGCGCAGCGCCTCGTCTGCCTGACCGGTCGTCTGGATTTGTGTCCGTTCTTTTGCCTTGGGTCGAACAGCGATAATACCGGGCGCAGGCAGGGCCTTGCGGTCGATCTTCTGGTTCGGCGTAACCGGAAAGGCGTCGAGACTGATCACATGCGCCGGGACCATGTAGTCGGGTAATCGAGCCGACAGGCTGGCGCGCAGGTGCTTGCTGTCGATCTCGGTCGTGGCGGTGATATAGGCCACAAGGCGCACATCTCCGGGTGTGTCCTCGCGGGCCAGAACGACGGCATTGGTGATCCCTGCATAGGTCTGGATCGCGCTTTCAATCTCGCCCAGTTCGATCCGGAAGCCACGCAGTTTGACCTGGGTGTCCGCGCGACCAAGGAAATTCAGACGGCCATCGGCGCGGCGCTGGACCAGATCGCCGGTTCGATACATCCGACCCGGCGCATACGGGTTGTCGCGGAACCGGTCGGCTGTCATCTCGTCGCGCTGCCAGTAGCCACGGGTGACGCCATCGCCGCCGATCCAAAGCTCACCCTCCTGACCGATCCCGACCGGGTTCAGGTCGTCATCCAGAACATAAAGCTGCGTGTTCGCGATGGGTCGACCGATATTGACGGTGGCGTCCTGTGCCGTTGCGTTTTCCGCCGACGACCAGATCGTCGTTTCGGTGGGTCCGTACATGTTTGTGATGCGCGCATCCGCGGCTGTGCTCAGATCGGCGACCAGGGCACCCGGCAAAGCTTCACCCCCGAGGAACAGATGCTTCAACCCGCGCAGGTTTGCGCGCGCGTCGTCGTCCATCGCGATCATCCGCGCCATGGACGGGGTGCATTGCATATGGGTCACATTGTGGCGGGACAGCATCGCCGCGATCGAGAAGTCCGTGTCTTCGTAGTCGGGCGATGGCGCCGAGTGGCGCACAACCTCGGCCAAAGGTCTGAGACCTGCCAGAACCTGATCCGTGGCGATGCCGTAATCGATCAGGCAGGCAATTTCCGAAACGCCGATCGCCTGCAGCTGTTGCACACGCATCACGGCATCGTCGATTGTCCCGAACAGGCCGGAGTCGTTGAAATACCGTTCGAACGCGAAATCGAGGATACCTTCGAGGTCTTCCTCGCTCAGATCGCCAAGGTTCAGCTCGAACGCGCTTTTCACGCCTTGCGGTTTCTTGAAGGCCGGGAAGGCCCAGGCGTATTGCTTGATCAGGCCCGCCGCAGAGCGGAGGTAATCCTTCATCGGTTCGCGGGCGATCTCGCGGGCCTGCTCGCGGGTATCAGCAAGACAGGTGTGCAGCATCAGCGTGACGGTGAAGTCATCGGGATTGTGCCCGGCCTCTCGCAGCGCATGACGGTAGATCGTGATCTTGTCGGCCACTTCCTCGATGGACTGACCCAGAAGATGCGTCAGCACATTGGCTCCGTGCGCGCCGGCCTCGCGCCATGTGTCCGGGTTGCCTGCGGTCGTGACCCAGATCGGCAGTTCCTTTGACACCGGGCGCGGTTGCGTGACCACCTCGTGCATCTGGCCGTCCTTGCGCGGGAAGGCGACGGCTTCACCCCGCCAGAGCTTGCGCACCTTGTCGATGGCCTCGAACATCGCGGGCTTGTTGTCGGGGGGCGTGTTTTCCGGGCGCAGGACAAAATCGTCGGGCTGCCAGCCGCTTGCGATGGCAATACCCGCGCGCCCGTTGGTCAGGTTGTCGATGACCGCCCATTCCTCGGCGATGCGGGCGGGATGGTGCAGCGGGGCAACACAGCTTCCGGCGCGAACACCGATGTTCCTCGTCACACCGGCAACGGCAGCCCCTGTGACCGACGGGTTCGGATAAGGTCCGCCAAACGCGTGGAAATGGCGTTCCGGCGTCCAGACGGCGCAAAAGCCGTTTTCATCGGCGAATTTCGCGCCTTCCAGCAAGAGGCGGTACTTGTCCCGGCCAACACCGTCGTCGTTGCCCCAGTAGTAGATCGAGAACTCCATCCCATCGCCACCCTTGCGGGCAGGACCACCCGAGATGATGCCCCGCTGGCTGGCGCTGGGCAGCACCACCTTGATGCCGCGGGCCATGGTGTAGAAGAGTTCCAGAACCGAGATATCGAAGCTGAGGCTGGTGACCGCCAACCATGCAGCGTTGTCGCGATCCGGGACAACGGCGTCCATACCCGCGTAGAAATTCATCACGTTGCGATGTTCGACCATGACGCCCTTAGGCAACCCGGTCGACCCGGAGGTGTAGATCACATAGGCCAGATGATCGGGTGATGCGACAGGATCGGGATTGTCGGTCTTGGCCAAAGCCAGACGCGGATCGCGGTCGATGACGAGAATGTCAGCCTCGGTCTCCGGCAAATCGGCATGCAGCGTGTGTTCGGTGATGACCACAGATGCGCCGCTGTCTTTTTGGTAATGTGCCAGCCTGTCGCGCGGATAGTCGGGGTCGAGCGGCACGTAAGCGCCGCCCGCCTTGAGTATGCCCAGCGCGCCCGCGACAAGATCGGGACCACGGCGGCAATGTAGCCCTACCATCCTGTCGGGCTGCACACCCATCGCGCGCAGGGTATGCGCGACACGGTTGGCCCGTTCGTTCAGGGCCGCGAAAGTAAACTCGCGGTTTTCGAACACGAGCGCGATCGCATCCGGGGTGCGGGCAACCTGCGCCTCGAACGCGCCATGCATGGTCGTCAGCCCATCGAGGGGCAGGTCGGTCGCGTTGAACGTGTTCAGGACATGTTCGCGTTCCTGCGGGGGCAGCGCTGCGATGTCTGCGGGTTCAGTGCCTTCGGCCAGTTGCCCGGCGATCCAGCTCAGGCGGTGGATCAGGACATCGGCAAAATCGGGCGCGATCTTTCCATGGTCCACATGTGCCGTCACGTTCGGACCCGTCACCGTAAAGGTGATCGCGGTCCCGGGGATATGTCCGGCGTCCTGCGACCATCCGATTGCGGGGGTTTCAAGCCGTGACAGGGCAGCATCCCGCAGGGGCAGATCGGTAGCAAAGCCCGTTTCGACATGCGGAAGCGTTTGGTCAAGTGACCCGGCGAGCACCGGAACCCAAGGACGGATCAGCCCGAAGCGGGCATCTTCGATCAGCTGCGGATTGGAAAACGCGAGAACTGGGGCGTGTTCCGGTGACAGACGGTGTGCCAGACAGCCCAGCGCCTCGCCCAGATGCTCGGCATGGATAGGAGTATCCCGCGTGGTGAGCGCTGAATCTTCTGACCGGGAAAAGGGCAGCGACAGGATTACTGCACCAGCGAGCACCCGACGCCAGCGCCCTTCCATCTTGGCCACGGGGCGCATTGCCTCGGTGATCGCGGCGCGGTCGGTGTTGGACAAGGAGGGCAGGACATCACCAAGAGCGACGTGTTCAGACGGATTGAGCTGCTTGCCGGTGGTCCCGGTCAGGTGGGTCATCTGCAAGGCACCGTCCGCAAAGGCGACCGTGAGGGACGTCTCGTCAACGGCGATTACCGTGCCGGGCGCAGCGCTGCTTTCCGTCAGTGATGCTGCACCGATGTTCAGGATCAAATCACCAATGACCAGCTTCGGCGTACAAAGCGGGTTCCAATACGTCCCGTGATCCAGCGCGCGGATCAATCGCAGGGCCTCGAATGCGGGCTTGTCGAAACGCAGAACGCCATTGGCTTCGGGCCTGTCGGTCAGCGCGTGATAGCTGCGGTGGGTCATGTCCTGCGCACGGCGGTTCGGCAGGCCGTGGGTCAGTTCGTGCAGAAGGTCGGTGAAGCTGGTGAGCCCGGCCTCGTAGCACTTGGTGTTCAGCGTAAGCGCCGTGTCGTGGGGCGAGATGTCGATGTTGCGCTGGACGAGGATATCCCCGGTGTCGACCCCGTCGTCGATCAGGTGCCAGGTGATGCCATGCGTGACCTCGCCCTCGATCAGCGCCCAGATCGGCGCGTTCAGACCGGCACGTCTGGGCAATGGACCATCATGGAAATTCACCGCCCCCTTGCGGCCAAGCGACAGGATTTGAGGCGACAGGATCTTGAGGTTGGCGATGCTGAGCACCCAATCCACCGAGGCGTTTTCAAGCCGCTTGGACAGGTCGGCACCGTGACCTTCGCACCGAATACCGCGTGTTTTGGCCCATTTCGCCACATCCGGGTTGTCGGTTACGAGAGCAGCCAGACCATGACCCTCAGACAGGAGCGTTTCGGCGCAATGCTGTGTGAGGCTTTCGTCTCCGATGATGATGCAGTCGAACTGGGTCATGGATCAATCCACGCTGGTCTGAAGGGCGGGGTCCTGCGGCAGGCCGACGGTGCGGATCGACGCGTCGGGTGTCGGACGTACAAGCGCATGCAGGTCATGTGCCACCATGTCCCTGAGGAAACGCTGCGCGCCCGGCGTCGGCTTGCCTTCGATCTTGCGCCGCAGCCGCCAGATCAGGGTGCCGAGGACATTGAGCGCGGTCGCACCAATGGCGAAGGCCCGGCCATGGTTCTTGCTGAAATAGTACCAGCGGCTTTGGTACCAATAGGAGGGTGTGCGCGTCCATCTGCCCATGCCGGTCGCGACAGAGCCAATGTGACAAACACGGCTTTCGCGCACGAAATGCACCTCGTGACCCGCACGATGTGCGCGCAGACACAGATCGGTTTCTTCGAAATAGAGAAAGAAAGTCTCGTCAAAGAGGCCGATCTCGGTGAACGCGCTTGTCCGGGCCAGCATAGACGCGCCGAGAATCCAGCCCACTGGGCCGGACCTTTCGGGAACATGCAGTGGCAGCATGTAGTCCTTCAGCAATCGCGTGATCGGGCCCAACCGGATCGAGGATTCGAATTCCGAGGCAAGACCCGGAAAGCGGAAGGCGCTGCAGTGATCCTCTCCGGTTTCTCCGTAGACCCAGCTCCCGGCGATGGCCACCTTGGGATTCGCATGCAGATGGTCCACAAGCGCGGAAATCGCATTGCGTTCGACCTGTGCATCCGGGTTGAGGATATAGATGAATTCGGCTGACGGACAGATCGCTAATCCGGCGTGGATGCCGAAATTGTTGCCAGCACCAAAGCCCGCATTGCGACCCGATTGCAACACCTGAACCTCGAGATGCGAAGGCCATTCAGCGGCACGCGTCAGGTCGGTCATGCGCTGGAAGGAGTCGTCGGGCGAGTCGTTGTCGACAAGGATGATAGCGCCGCCAAAACCGGCCATGGCTGCCGCAGCTGACTTTGCCGCAAGCACGGCCAGATCCGGTGTCTTGTAGTTGAGAACGACGACAACGATGTCCGTCATGCTGGTCACTCCGCTGCCTCTGTGGCGGTAAAGGATAAGATCCGACCCTTGCCGCCGACGGCAGCTTCAGTCGTGGTGATGACCCTGCGCAGATAGCTGGCAAGAACACGCACATTGGGTTCCAAAACCATACTGTCATGGTCTCCCGGCACTTCGAACACTTCAATCTGGGGCACGTGCTGGCCCCAGTCATTGTCATCGAACAGATACGCGCGTTCGTGGTTCACCAGCTTGCCACCGGAGACGGTCCAGGTTCCGACCAAGGGCGGTCTGAACAATGCGATGCGACCGGACCAAGGTGTTATCTCATACATGCCAACCGCCTGGAGGAACGCCTGTTCAATCTCGGCATTGTGGAAACTGTGCGCGGCGCGGGTTTCCTCTGTCACCTTCCGTTTTTCGATTTCCCACTGAATTCGGTTGCGCAGCCACACCAATGGGTATGCCACACCTTTCCGCCGGGTTTCCTGCATCTGGATCAACAGGCGGTCCTTGCGGCTGAGCGGGCGGCGTTGCGGCAAGGGCGTATCGAGCAGAACGACAAGCGCGATCTCTTCGCCCATCGCTTCGAGCTGGTGGGCGATCTCGTAAGCGGTGATGCCACCACCCGAAAAACCACCCACATAATACGGCCCTTCAGGCTGTACCTGCTTCATTTCGGCGATGTAGTCGCGCGCTGCATCCTTGATCGACAGGTGCGGGGTTTCGTCCCCGTAAAGGCCCTTGGCCTGAAGCCCGTAGAACGGTCGGTCCGCACCCAGAAGCTGGGCGAGATGGCGCAGGTTCAACACGTTGCCGAACATTCCAGCGACAAGGAAGAATGGCGCTTTCGGCCCACCCTCTCCGTCATGCATCGCAACGATATGTTTAAAGCGCCTTGTCTGAGGTTTGGGTTTCTTGTCGGCACTGCCGGCTACATCTTCGCTGATGCCGGTGCGGTCCTTGATCAGGGATGCGCAGGCCCGGATCGTGGGCGCTTCGAACAGGATCGAAATCGGGAAATCGACGCTATAGGTCTTGCGCACCTTGGCAAACAGACGGACAGCGATCAGCGAATGACCCCCAAGGTCGAAAAAGCTGTCTTCGACACCGACATTCTGCACGCCCAGCAGGTCTTCCCAGATGCCGACCAGCGTCCGTTCGATTTCGGTCTCGGGCGCGGCATAGTCGCCATCGAGCTGCGGTCGGTCGAACTTCTGCGACTCTGACCTGGCGTCGCCGGTGATCCCGGCCTGTTCGATCAGCGCACCCATATCAAGCGAGGAGATGAAGATCTGCGGTTCTGTCCGACCGAGCGCACGCAAAAAGGCGTCGGCCCCATCCTCGGGTTGAATGCCCTGCGACAGGTTGTGCTGGAACCGCTCTTCAGCAGGAGACAGCGGGTGGGTCGCTTTGCTGAAATCTGCAGGTTCAAATTCAGAGGCGCTGACCTTGACCGGTGCTGACAGCGCGGACATGTCCGAAAGACGCTTGATCGAAAAATCCTCGATCTCCATGCAGACCGTGCCGTCGGGCATGGCAATGGTGATGTCGAAAGACGCGGTTTCATCGGCATTGCGGTTGGTTCCTGACGACCGGACCCAACTGATGATGCGGTCCGGTAGCGGATGGTAGACATGCACCCGGTCATAAGACACGGGCACCCACAACTCAGCCCCGGCATAACCGTCGATCAGTTCCATCGCCCAGCCCGTGGCAATGTCCAAAAGACCGGGATGCAGATGCAAGCGCTCCTCGTCCTGCATCGCGCCGGTAAGAGACAAATCCGCAATCCCTTCGCGCGTGCCATAAGCGCAACTGTCCAGAACCTTCCAACGCGGACCGAAGGCCATCTGCGTTTCCTGCGCCGCATCCAGTTTCTTGCCGGTGCTGGCCGTTCGCGCAGCGCCACACCGTTTCCGGATCGCGGCAACGTCAATGGGTTTCGGCTGGATCTCGGGGATCAGCGACAGGTCTGCAGTGACGATTGGCACAAAGCCCTGACGACCGTTCAACATACAGCTGCCAAGCACGTCCATATGGTATCCGGCATCCCGCCGTGACAGACGCAAACGAATGTCGCGTGACCCGCCTTCGGGCACATGCAGCGGCCTTAGAAAGGTCATGTTGCGAATTGCGTAGCCGCTGGTTTCACCCTGTCCGCGCAGCGCCTTCGACGCCAGCGTCAGGTAACCGGCCCCGGGGAACAGCGCATCACCCTGCCTGGTCCTGTGCTGGTCGATGAACCAATCTTCGGTCGTATACCGCGCCTCAAACAGGCGGTGGCCCGACGGGTCGAACCCTGTCTTGTCGAGCAAGAGCAAATCAACCGGGCTGAAGCTGATCGGATCGGTGTCACCAACGCGATCTGCCAGGGCTGTCGCAGCCATTCCGACATCCGCCCAGATGCCCCAATTGATCGCGAGGACCTTGGTTTTGTCGCCCCTGCGCGCGTGTGCATAGGCGTTAAGATATTCATTCGCCGCGACATAGTCGATCTGACCTGCGGGCGCTGTCTGTGTCGAGGATGACGCGAAGAGGGCAATGAAGTCCGTCGATCCGTCCGGGAAAAGCTGATCCAGAACCTTGGTTCCGTGGATTTTGGACGAGAAAACCTTTTCGATCGACCCCGTCGATTTTGCCAGCAGAGGCGCATCTTCCATCACCCCGGCGGCGTGGATCACGCCGTCGATGCGACCGAGGCGAGCGAGCGTGTCGTCCACGACATGCTTCATCTCGGGCAGGTTGCAGATATCGGCCGCAAAGGCGCGAACATGTCCGCCCAATGCCTCGAGTTCCTGCACCGCACGGATGCGGCGGGAAAGTTTGTCCTGAGGGGCGTGCCGTTGCAGGTAGCGGTCCCAGACATCGCGTTCCGGCAGGTCGTCACGTGCCGTCAGAATCAACGTGCACCCCTGTGCAGCCAGCGTCTTGGCGACGGTCAGCCCGATACCGCCGAATCCGCCGGTGATCAGATATGTGCCGCCTGGCTGAATGGATGTCGCGACCGTTGGCTTCAACGCTGTTTTCTGGAGCGATTGTTCATAGCGACGACCAGACCGAAAGACCGCGACCCCTGAAGAAGGATCGGCAATCATCTCTTCGATCACCTGATCGGTCAGATCCTCCCACGCTTGAGGCGTGCTGCTCTTGATTGCGCGGCGCAGGACAGGTCGCCTGGTCGGTTCATCCGGAAGCCGTAGATCGACCGAGGAGACCGTCAGTCCCGGAATTTCACGCGGAATCACCCGCACGGGGCCCGCGATAATCGACTTTTCGGGTGACATGAGCCGCTCGTGCCCAAAGGCAGCAGCGCAATTGGTGAACACGGTGATCTGGGTCGGTTTTGGCAATGTGTCATCGGCAATCGCCTGCGCGATGAACATGAGGGAATAGAAGCCATGCTCCTGCATCCGTTGAAAAAAGCTGGAGCCCGGACGGTGGCCGTTGTCTTTGGTGACGCCCCAGAAATGCGCAATGCGGCTGGGCACCAATCCGCGTGACAACATATCGCGGAAAAGCAGATCATAGCCTTCGCGCCCCCGTTCGGGCGCAAGAACATAGGTCGTGTCATCCAGGCGTGCGAAACTGTCGCCCGGCCAAACCTCGACAATCGAATGTCCAGCGGCACGCAACCGCTGTGCCGCAGCATGAGCCACGCCAGCATCGTCCATGAACACAAGCCAGCTTTGCAAATCTGCCTTATCCAGTTCGGTGCGCACATCCACGGGGGCTGGAGCGTATTTCGGCCTCCATGCGGTGGTCCAGCCCCAGTTCTCAATGCCATCTATGCGGGTCAGGAAACTTGAGATCGTCTGTGTCTGCGGCTGCCCCGGTTCGATGAAATAGCGGGATCGCTGAAACGCGTATGTCGGCAGCGGCACGCGATTGCGTCGTGCATCGCCCCAGATTTGGTCCCAGTCGAAGTCGCCACCCGAGGCCCAGATGCGGCCCAGAACCTCTAGCATGTGACGATCATCTTCGATTTTTTCCTCAGGATGGCGCAGGCTGGACAGGACCTGGTTGGCCCTAATGTCCTCACATTGACGCGCCAGCGCAGACAACGCCTTGCCAGGACCAACCTCGAGGTAGATGCGATTCTGCCTATCCGACAGCGTGTCGAGGCATTGCGCGAACTGCACCGTGCCGCGCAGGTGCGAGACCCAGTAATCGGGGCTTGTCGCCTCTGCATCGGTCATCATCACACCGGTCAGGTTGGATGTGATCGGAACTGTCGGCGGGTTCAGCGTGATTTTCTGTAGATACGACCGGAACCTGTCGAGGATCGGGTCGAGCATTCGCGAATGGGCGGCAATGTCGATCGGAATACGCTGAAACTCGATCTCTCGACGCCGGAGTTCGGTTTCCAGCGTCATCAACGCAGCGCTTGGTCCGGACGCAACACTGAGCCCCGGGCTGTTCACGGCACCAAGATCAAGCGCGTCACCCAAAAGCGGGCTCAGGTCCGTGGCCGGGAGCGCGACAGAGAGCATGCCACCCTTCTCCACGCTGTCGAACAGCGTGCCTCGCAGGTGGACAAGACCTATGCAGTCTTCGAACGACATCACACCGGCAACGCAGGCGGCGGTGTTTTCACCCATCGAATGACCGGCGACAGCGGCAGGCTTAATGCCCCAGCTCATCCAGAGCTGGGCCAGTGCGTATTCGACAATCATGATCAGTGGTAATTGCAGGGATGGCTGCCGCAAGGCCTCGGTCGCCTGCGCCTCATTGCCCGGATCGGGACACCACAAGTCGCGAATGTTACGGGCGTCGAGCGTTTCAAGGTGGCTTAGCCCACGGTCCATCCATTCGGCAAAGACCGGTTCAGTCTCGTAAAGATCACGAGCCATGCCGACATATTGCGCCCCGCCGCCGGGGAAGAGGAACACGATGTCGGGCCGGGACATCGCATCATGCGAGTGAACGCGGCGCGAGCCGGACTGTTCGAGCAGCATTGCCGCATCCAGATGATCTCTCGCGACCACGATACGGCGCTTTTCGAAGGCGCGACGGCCTGTCCGCAGCGTCCATGCGACATCTGCCAAAGGCTGATCGGTATTGGCCCTCAGATGCGCCGCCAGGCGCGCGGTGTTTGCATCAAGCGCCGCCTTGTTGCGACCGGAAACCGTGATGACCTGGAACGGCCAATCGCTGGCCTCGGAGGGCAAGGCAGAGGGCGCCTCTTCGAGCACGACATGCGCGTTGGTGCCACCAACCCCAAGGGAATTCACACCCGCGCGGCGCGGATGATCGTGTCGCGGCCAATCCGTCAGGCGGTCATTCACCCGAAAGGGAGAATTTTCGAAATCAATGGACGGATTCGGCTTTTCGAACCCAAGGCTCGGCGGCATCTGGTGATGGTGGAGCGCCATCGTGGCCTTGATCAGGCTGGCTACACCAGCGGCCGTGTCCAAATGGCCAATATTTGTTTTGACCGAGCCGATCCGACAATGACCCACCCTGTCGCTGGTTGCCGAGAACGCTTGCGTAAGAGCCGCAACTTCGATCGGGTCACCAAGATAGGTTCCGGTGCCGTGGCATTCGACATAGTCGATGGTGTCTGCAGTCACACCAGCCATCGCATGCGCTTCGGAAATAGCATCGGCCTGACCCTCGACCGACGGCGCAAGGTACCCGGCCTTGGCCGCGCCATCATTGTTGACAGCGCTGCCTTTGATGACAGCCCAAATATGATCGCCATCGGCCAGCGCATCCGCGAGACGGCGCAGCACCACGACCCCCACGCCCGATCCGAAAACCGTGCCTTGAGCCCGGTGGTCAAACGCGTGGCACTGACCGTCGGGCGACAGGATCTCGTTTTCCTTGTAGAGATACCCGCGCCCATGTGGCAGTTCGATCGTCACGCCACCGGCGAGCGCCGTGTCGCATTCCCCGTTTAACAGGGATTGGCAGGCGTAATGCGTGGCGACCAGGGACGTGGAACAGGCAGTCTGAACGTTGACCGACGGGCCATCCAGATCAAAGATATGGCTGACACGCGTTGTCAGGAAATCCTTATCGTTCCCGGTATGGCGCAGCAGGAACATGCCTGTGCTTTCAACAAGGTCAGGATTGGAACAGAGGTTGAAGTAGAAATAGCTGCCCATCCCACATCCACCGAAAACGCCGATCCGCCCACCATGGCGGTCCGGCATGCGACCTGCGTTTTCCAAAGCTTCCCAGGCGCATTCGAGGAATTGCCGATGCTGCGGATCCATGATCGCGGCATCCTTTGGCGACATGCCAAAGAATTCCGCATCGAAATGGTCGAACTGTTCAAGTCGCGCGGCGTGGGGCACATAGTCACGATGGCGCATCAGCCCCGGCGGCACACCGGCCTCGGTCAATTCCTCATCGGTCAGCCGGTGGATCGAAGACACACCGTCCCGTAAGTTCCGCCAATACTGCGCCAGCGATGCCGCCCCCGGCAGGTGGGCGGACATGCCGACGATGGCGATATCTGCATCCGCAGCCAAATTCGGCGCGGTTGTTTCATTCGTCATAGCCGTACCCTATTCCCAACTTTGGTTCAGTATTGCATAAATATGATCAAAGTTGGGCGTTCAGCAGGGTCGCAGGTGCTCTCTTTGGATAAGGGGTTAATCCCGCCTCACAGGGCAGCAAGCTCTGCCACCGCATCAAAATTGATCCACAAGGCCAAAACACTGACGGCAACCCCGACGCAGGCATAGATCGCGTCGTGCTTTGGATCCCAAGCCCGCGCATGTCGGGCAAGCCACACCACAAACGGATAGGCTGCAAGGCCGGCTATGCCCTGACCAACAAGAGCGCCGAACAGCCCGCCGTATTTCAGGCCGATATAGAGAAAGCCCAAGGTTAAAACTGCCCGCGCCGCCGACAACACGAAGAACCGCCGCGAGTCGCCAGCAGCGACCGCTGCCTGTTCATAGGTCAGCACAATAATTTGTGGCATCTGCATCGCGGCGATGATGACAACTACGGTCCCGGCCATGAGGTAGCGAGAGTCGTACAGCACGTCGATCAACACGACACCGGCCATAGACACGCTGCCTGTGATCGCCATCATTCCTCCGGTCAACACAAGACGCATCTTTTGCAACTTACGAAAATTCTCGATGCTTTCGGCAGGGGGACGTTCGCGGTAGACCGGGATGAGGATTTTCCGGGTCATCATGCCTCCCATCAGCAGCGGGAAGCTCGCGAGGAAAAATCCAATATTGTAGATGCCGAACTGCTCCAATGTCAGGAACTTTCCGATCAGCAGCTTGTCGCCCTGCATGTAGAGAAACCCGCAGATCGTGCTGAGAAAAATCCATTTCCCAAAGCCGATCAACTCCGATGCCGCTTCGCGTTCCCACTGAAACCGATTGCGTTGACCTGGAAGGAATACATTGTACGCCACGAGCACCATCGCCGACGAGATGATCCCGCTGATGACAAGCGCCCAGACCGATTGCAGGTACCAGGCCAGCAGAACCGCGATCAGTACCGCGATCGCTTGTACTGCAAGGTCGATGCCGGTCAGCCGCCCCAGCAAGAGGTGCCTGTTCGCGGAGTCGAGGCGGGTCGGGTTGAACCCCGAAATGAACAGGGTGACACCCGCAGCGGGCATGATCCATGCCAGCAAAGGCTCTCCGTAAAGAGCTGCGAGAGGGAGAGCGAGACCGCAGGCGACGATCCATAAAAGCACGCCCCGGATCACCTGAATGGTCCATGCAGTGTCGAGGAATTTTTGATCGTCGCCGCGTTTTGACTGCATGATCGACGGGCTGACCCCGACATCCGAGAACATGGCCAAACCCTGCATGATGACAGACACAAGTGCCATCATGCCAAACGCTTCGGGGAACAAGAGACGCGTGAGAATGAGATTCGATGCCAGTCGCAGCACCTGCCCCATGGCGTAGCCGCTCAGGGTGAACATGGAGCTGCGCATGAAGCGCGCATCCAGCGAGGTGCCGCGAAATTTTGAAACCAGAGCTTCCATTACCGTCCGCGACTCCAACCGCTTGACCTACCAAGTGTCACGCGTACTGCCAGCGCGACACCGGAGTAAACGGCAAATCCGATGGGATCCTGTAGGGCCAGCTTCAACTTTTCGCGGAACGGGAACGCAGGCTTGTCGTCATTGCGCAGTAAATCCGGGTGGTGCTCGCGGATTTCATCCACCCCGGCATTCTGACGACGACGCACTCGAACAAGGTTGCCCCAACCCTCGACCAGGGGCCAAGTGTAGGTCGCAGACACCCCGATCCGTTCCTCGGGCCGGAAACTGAGGCGGACATAGGTGTCATCGGAAATGATGTCCGGGAATTCATCCCAGCGCATCCGGCCCGCTGCGTTGACGGCAAACACCCCCGCCCCGGGCACTCCGTGCGTCATGAACGGAACTTTGGCATAGATGCGGGCATAAGCGCGGGTCGCCCAGCTTTGCGGGTGTGCAAGAACAAGCGTGCCGCTGGCATAACGCGGCTCTGCTGTGTCAAGCGTCTCGTACAGCTCCGCGATCAAGCCATCAGATATCTCGACGTCGGCATCAAGATATACCCTGATCGGTGCCTGCGCCACATGATCTCCGGCATTCAGCGCCGCGAGCTTGCCACCCTGTTTGCGGTCGAGAACTTTCAGATCCAGCCCTTTGTCGGCAAAGCGGCCGCGCATCGCCAGAGCGATTTGCGCTGTGCGGTCGCGACTTCCATTCGAGATGACAATCGTCTCGAACAGCTCGGCATGATCCCACCTGCTTTGAAGGACGCATTCGAGGCAATGCCGGATCAGCGTCTCTTCGTTAGAGGCCGGGATCAGAACACTGAGGACCGGCCTCGGCTCGGAATTGGGACCGCGTGCATTGAGCGGCATATCGAGGCACTTCCTATGCTTTCAAGAACCTGCGGATCAGAGCGCACGGCTTGCATAAGATAATGTCAAATTTATGGATAGCGGGAAAATTGCGCCTTATTCTTCAGTTTCCGCAGCAGCACCGGATCGCAGGATCCGCCAGCGCGGATTGTCGTCGCTGAGATGGCGCAAGGCACCCCAGCTTCCCCATTTGCTTGGTCCGGCAACGTCGACAAAGGCATTGAACGGGCTGTCGGTTAGGGCGCTCCAGGCATCCAATGCGTCCTCGTAGAGATCCGCCATATGGTCAGAGTAGCTGAACGCGATGAGAAATGAGACAAGCGTCTCATCCTCCACAGCATCGCCGAACGCGGCTGCATGGGTGCCCCCCTCGTACATGATCAACTCCAGACCGTGCTTTGTTGCAACCTCGGCATGGTAGGGCCAGAGCGTTCCAGTCAATTCGCGTAGAGATCCGCGTCGCACGAGGTCCGCGGCAAGAGCTTCAAGCCCGTCGAATTGATTCTGCGAGACATATTCGCGCAACGCCACACGTGACAGGCCTTTTGCCCTGCCCTTAGCGTCGGCCGTGGCGGCCGCGTCTTGCAGAGCCGCAGCCAGTGTTTCTGGCTCCCCCAACTCATATCCGAAATAACCGGTAACCGCGTAGGCATCGAACATCTCAACGGGATTGATGCCCAACGTTTGCTTTGCGCGGTCTCCGAACAGGATCGACTGCTCCAATTCCGGCCAACCGGTATGCACCGCAACAACCCGTTTGAGCCGGGTCTCGGCCTCGGCACCGAACACATCGGTCCAGATACTCAGAACCTTGGCGGACCGCAGCCCGTAATATTGCATCCAACCATCGTCGGTCTGCCCCCAGAGGCGTTCAGCCTGCTCGCCTGCCCAAAGCGCCTGTTCGAAAATGAAATTCCAGACTTCGTTCGAGTACTCGACATAGGCGACGCGGGCAGGATCAAGATCGGCTTTGACCATTTCCGCAAATCTACGAACAAGATCATCATCGGCCATATGCGGGATGTTGAACCAGGCATCCGCCCCTATCCTGTTGGACAGATCAATCATGACAGGTAACGGCACGCCGCGCCAAACATAGGTAAAGTCATTTTGTTCCGGCAGGTTGTCCCACGTTACGACCGGCGATCCGTTCGTGAACATCCAGTCCATGAAACGCACCAGTTCAACATCGCCCAGTCTTTCCAGCCAATCGGGATTGAACACTTGGCCCGCCTCAAAAGCCTCAAGGTGTTTTTCCGGAATGACGCGGACATTGCGGATTGGGTCAGCCGCATCCGTTGCACTGATCGCAACGCCAACCGCTCCTTCGCCGGGGGTGTACTGAAAAATTCGCAAGCCAGGTTCGCGCTTGATGACACGGGCACGGCCTGTCACCGACAAATCACCTGAACCTTCGTAGAATAGCATGTAACGACCGGTCAGATGAACAGCCTCTGTCGGTTGGTCGGTAAGAATGAGGCTTTCCAGCGCTATCACCGCCTCCGGAACAATAAGCGGCCAGCCGTTTTCGTCAAAAACACCAGCTGCCTCCATGTCTTCGAAGTCCACTCCACCCCACTGGCCCGGCAGATGACCAATCCAGGGCCGCGCGGATTTCATCACATCGATAAAGGGATGCTGGGTTGACCAGTCCGAAATGCCGTTCAGACCGAACGCGATCTCTCTGCCTTGCGAGGAATCCTGCGCCATGCTTTTGCTGCCTGCGAAGGCCAGCCAAATCACGACAAAGACTTTCAACAAAGATCTCAAGATCACGCTCCGCGAAATTTCTGCCAGCCCAGATAACGGGAAATCAGTGCAGTTTTCCAGCCTTGCATATCGTTATCGCGAAAGCGTTTCTGCAAATGCTTCGCGCAGAGCTTGGGCTGACTCAACACGCTCTCTGGCCAGAGCAACAGTCCATCTGTCGGCGTTGCGCAATGGGAGTGGGTCTTGAACACCGGCGGAGGTGGAAGCTCTTTCTTCCGGTGGGCCAAGGCCCACATCGGGATCATTTGTCCGTGTCGGCAAATCTGCGACCCCCGAGACCATAAGTTGATTGATGACGCTCACCTCACCTATGAATCCTTCGCGGACAAGCCGCTCTGCGACTGCCGCAAGCGCAGTTTGCGATGGAGGCGGTGTCAGTTCAGGGAGGGTGCCGAGTGCGATCTGGACAAAAGTGACGCTGTCGGCATTTGAAACAAGGTGATCGACCAGTTGCGTTACGGCTCTCGCGTGCTCGGCCTCCGTCAGGGGAACCTTGCCACTGAGCGACTTTAATGCATCGAAATACCTGGAATGCTCGAGATACGATGCAAAGGATGCAAACCAACTGTCCTTTTCCTGATCCGTGCCCCTGAGTTCGATAGAAAGCGCGGCACGGCTGTCAGGGTCCTGGATAGAACTTTTGGTTATGCTTTCGATCGGCGCGCGTTCGGCCATCGCAAGTTCTGCCTCGACGTGACGTGAGAGCTTGGGAAAAAGGGCTTCTGAAGAAGCCTCTATAAGCCAATTCAATCGAGGGTAAATCATAATTTGAAGCCCAATGGGCAACGCGGAAAAAGTTTTGAGAAGCTGTATTTTAATACTCTTCGTCACGTCCACCTCATGGCGCATCGCCGCGATAAATACATCATCTAGTGGGTTGCAATCGCCAAATCTGAGAACACCGGAATCCCCGCGCCCCGAAAGCATAGCTTCAAACTCCGAGATCTCGCGAAGTTGGACTCTTGAGTCTTTCCTCATTTTAGCTGCCATTCGCGCTTCTTCGATTTGGCCTTCGGATAAGTACCGGACAATCAATTCAGTCTGAAGCGCGGCTGCATCATCAAATCCCTCTTCAATAGGCAGCTCCGAGGGGTCACCGATCTGGGACCAAACCGCATCAGATAAAGCACATCTGCTGCGTGAGACTGCTCGGCCCTCAGAGAATGAGTATTCTGTCAGAGCTGCATCTGCATTTGGCAGGTCACGAAATGAAGGAGCCACCGTATTGGAAAACCCACTTATATGCGCAGTCTGGACAATTTGGGACGCGATCATCTTGCTGACACGGTCCACGACTGAATGATCCAGCGCAAACAGATTACTCTGGATGTTTGTTAGGGCGAGCGGCGGCGGAAACGTACCAGTTTCAATGGGCAGAACAGGCAGCCGCGACGTCCCCAAGCTTGGGCGTTCCTGAATATCAATGATGATAAGCCGTGGATCGTCACGCATAATTTGCGGCTCGCAATCGCAGTTCAACTCGATTTCAAGGCCGGTCCCGGTGGCGATCACTGCCTTAATCCGATCGGCATTGATCCGGTCGAACAATCTGCTGTTGTCGAGGGCCTCCAGGTCCGGCGAAAAACTAAAGCCGAACCTCCCGGTTGAGAGCTTTTCTGTTCGAACCTCGATAATGTCCAGCTCTGTTGCGATAGTCAGGCGCGTGAAATCACCATGTTCGCCAGCGCGGACGGTCCCGATATTGGCGAATACAGCCTGAGGCATTACCAGACATATGCCAAGGATAATGATGCGAAACACCTCAAGCATTGGATTTCAAGGAGCGGATGGCTTCGTCCAACGCTGAAAAGCCCGGGCGGTGATGATGCGGTATGCTTTGTCGTGCGACCTCTAGGCACATTTTGGGCGGATGCTGGTGAAAGTGCGAAACGAATACCTCTTTGATGGTTTTGTAGAAATTTATGTCATCATCGGCGGCTGCTTTGACTTTGAGAGCGAAGGGCGCGACGAGGCAATAGGCCAAGAAAACCCCAAGAAATGTTCCGACCAATGCGCCGCCGATCAGTTTTCCCAGAACCTCGGGCGGCTGGTCGATCGAACCCATCGTTTTGATCACGCCAAGAACGGCCGCAACGATCCCGAGCGCCGGCAGCCCGTCCGCTATGGATTGAAGCCCGTGCACGGAATGTTCGAGATGGTGTTTGGTTTCGTCGATTTTCCGGTCCAGCAGTTCTTCGACCTGCATCGGATCATCGTAATTCATCGACGCTGACCGCAACGTGTCGCAGATGATGTCAAGCGCTGAATGATCTCTCAAAAGCTTGGGGAATTGCGAAAATATTTCTGATTCCTGTGGGTTGTCGATATGAGCCTCGAGTCCCACGGGGTTCTTTCGCGCAAGGTTGATCAGCTGGTAAAGAATCTGCAAAAGCTGGTTGTAATCCTCGGCTTTCCACTGACTGCCCTTGAACACTTTCATGGTGTCCCTGCCGGTCTGCTTGAGCGAGGCCAAGGTGTTGCCTACAGCAAACGCTCCGACAGCTGCCCCCCCGATCATCATCATCTCGAACGGAAGCGCCTTGAGAATAATGGTCATCTTGCCACCGGCCAGAAGATAGCCTCCGAAGACCATGCAGAAGGTGAATGCGATGCCCAGAAATGCAATCATCCGCTTGTGTCCTTTCTGTTTTTCGGGACGTGGTCACATCACGACGAATTCTGCGTGCAGCGCACCGGCAGCCTTGATCGTTTTGAGAATGTCGATCAGGTCGTTCGGAGTGATGCCGAGAGCATTCAGGCCGGTTATGACGTCCGAAAGCGTTGTGCTTCCCGGCACCTCCGCCAGGGAGACAGCCGGCGCGTTTTCGATCTGTGCTGCGGTGCGCGGCACGACCACCGTTTCGCCTTCTGCAAAGGGGTTTGGCTGCACCACGATGGGCTGTTCCTGAACCGTGAGGGTCAGGTTTCCCTTTGATACAGCCACCCGCGAGACGCGGACATTTTCGCTGATGACGATTGTACCCGAGCGCTGATCGACCACAACGCGGGCCAAAGTGTCGGGCTCGATCCGCAGATTTTCGATTTGCGCCAGAAGGTGGGACGGTGATCGCTGACCCGAACCGCCCAAATCGACTGAGATGGTTCCGGAATCACTCATGGTCGCAATCGACGCACCAACCGCCACGTTTATGGCCCGCTCGACCCGGAAGGCGGTCGAAAAATCAGGGCTCTTCAGTGCCACAGTCAAATTCTGCATCTGGCTGAAATCAAAAGACACTTCACGTTCGACGATCGCCCCCGAAGGAATGCTCCCGGCGGTCGGTACGCCTTGAACCGTGCGTGCCGCATCACCTTCGGCAGCAACACCGCCGGCGATAATCGATCCCTGTGCAACTGCATATATCTGTCCATCCGCAGCATTCAGCGGTGTCATCACAAGCGTTCCACCACGAAGGCTCGACGCGTCGCCGATTGCAGACACGGTGACATCGATCCTGCCTCCGGCACGGGCGAAGGGGTGCAGTTGCCCGGTCACGATCACTGCAGCCACGTTTTTTGCGCGGAACTGTTCGCCGGTGACGTTCACCCCAAGGCGTTCGAGGATGTTCGACATCATGTCTTCCGTGAAGGGTGAGTTCCTGAGCCCATCCCCGGTGCCATCTAGCCCCACGACCAGACCGTATCCGACAAGGTCGTTGCCCCGGACACCTTCGAAGGTGGCGAGGTCTTTCAGGCGCACGCCCTGTGCTAGCGACAGATTTGGGAGCAGCACCAGGAGGATCGCGGCGAGAAACGCTTTCATCGCAGATACTCCGCCAACGAGACCCGGCCTTGGCGTGCAGCTATACGGTAAAACACCCCAAGCTGCTGTTGTGCCGCTTCGAATTCGGACGCTGCCTTGAACTGGTCCACGCCTACCAGAGACAGACGGTCAAGAGCGATACGATCCAGATCCGACTCCGCAGATCGGCGTGCTGTTTCGATCCTTGCTTCGATCAACCCAAGCCCGGCGCGTTCTTCGGTGATGGCGCTGTCGACCTGCTCCAAGGCGATGCGCGCCTTGTCCAGCAAGGTTTTCTGATCCACCACGTCAAAGCCCAACGTCGGATCAGAGGCCAATGCAGCGATCCCCAGCGCCTTCAGCATGTCGCGCACCGTTTCGCCATCCGCGCGAAGCCCAAGTGTCATCGCTTCATCAGCACCGATTGGCAGTTGCACAAACCCGGTTTCCGACCCGGAATAGGCTAAGGTCTCGAACGGTCCACCAGGTGCGTCGAACCAGGCTTCGACCGCCACAATCGCATCGCCCGGATTGTTCGCTCCAGCAATGTCCGACCTCAGCATGGCAAGAAGAGACTCACCGTCTGGCAATGGCCTGGTGAGGGTGCTCGAGCCTGAAAAGAGGTGCCGCCCTGCAATCTCGGAGTTCAAAGCGTTGACGGTGTCGATCATTGTCGTCGCGGCGGCATCGGAAAGCGTTTTCAGCTCGGACGGGTTCTGAAGCTGAGAGGCAAGCGAGAGGCTTGTTCCGAGTTGCCCGGTCTGATCCTGTATCCTGCCCAGTACCAATTGCGTCGCGCCTGCGAAGAGCCCGGCTTCGGCAATTCCGCGTTGGTGTTGCTCGAGCAATTCTGATTTCCGGTCAAGCAGTGATACCGCCATGGGCGATCCGCCCAGATGGCGCGCTGTGTCTTTGGCCAGACCGGTCGTCGCTTCATGCGCCGAGGAATCTGCTGCGATGCGCAGACGGGCCTGGAACTGGCTGGAGAGCATGAATTTTGCAAGGTCGCCGATAGAGCGCATGATAGATTCCTTCAAATTCTGAGAAGTTCTGACAGCATGTCGTCCACGACCTGAACGACACGCGCATTGGCGGCATAGGATTTTTCAAGCTCGATCAGCTTTTGCAGCTCCTGGTCCGTATTGACCCCGTCGGCTGCACTCGCCTCTCGAACATCATTCAGATGCGCGGACGCTGCTGTTTCGGAATCACTGTAGCGCACACGATCCGCTGCAACGTCATTGGAGAGCGCCTGAATGTGGTCGACCAAGGAGCGCGGCGCCAATCCCAAAGTCGAGGAAACGGGTGCCTGAGCGGCGGTCATTTGTCCGCGCAGTCTCAAGAGCAGGTCGGCCTGACCGGCATCACCCTGCTCGGAGGCATTGATGCCATCCCGCCAGCGCCATGGTTCATCGGTGGAAATGCTCAGCTTGGCGTTCAGAGTGATGCGACCAGCAAGTCCGATCTCTGCGCTGCCAGAATAAGGCATGCTCCCTTCCACAAAGACACCAGGATCAACTGAGGCAAGCGTCGTGTCTGGCCCTCCCGGTCCAAACCGGTCAACAGCGTCGCGTGCGATCGCATCAAGTCGGCGCTGCGCCAGCGGAGCGCTGACATCGCGCAGATTAAAATGCGCTTCAAGCGATCCACCATTCATCATTCCGGTTCCCGGAATATCGATGTGTTTTCCATTTAGTTGGAGTTTGGACAGAAGACCGTTGTCGACCGTCATATGTGGCAGGATCGTTGACGTGGGGTTGAAGCTGAATTGTGCCGCGCGTTCGTCCAGAAGGGTGCGGCCCTGCGCGGTGAACACGGCAATAACGCCGCTGTCGCGTTCCACCACGTGCAGCGGAACGATTTCTGCTAGGGAATCGATCGTTGCATCGCGCCGATCCATCAGCCCATGTGCGTCCTGCCCAAGATGTTTGGCCGTCATGATCTGGGCGTTCAGGCGTTCAAGCTGGGACAGGCCCGAGTTCAGACGGTCAACAGTACTGGTGATGTTGGCGTCAGCCCGAGCGCGCAATCCGTCGATACCCGCACTGGCATCGCGCAGGCCAGAGGCGAAGCTCTCGGCCGCAAAGGAAATGTTGCGCAGGCGCGTTTCAGAGGACGGGTTAGATGCGGCAGAAAGAAGCGCGGTTTCCAGGCGCGTCAGCTTGTCGGCGAGCGACCCGAGCGTGTCCACGCTGCCGACCAACTGTTCGAGATCCGAATGGAATCTCGATTGCGTAGAGGTTGCAGACGCGTCCGCGAGGGCCATGCGTTTTTGATGGGCGATGATCGGGTCGGCGTGGCGCGTAACCTGCGCAACAATTACGCCACCGGACGATTGCGTCGCGTTGGTCGATAAAGATGTTTCGCGTCGGCCGTAGGTTTCATTCAGAGCATTGGCGATGTTCGAGGCAATGACGGTCGTGCCGCGCGCATTCGCGGAAAGACCGCTCATTGCGTTTGAGAGAGCACCAGAAAGACTCATGACTATGTCCTTACGTGTTCAGAGGATCAGCGTTTGATGTTCGTCGCTTCCTGCAGCATTTCATCAACGGTCTGGATCACCTTGGCATTGGAGGAATAGGCCCGTTGGGTCCGGATCAGTTCAGTCAGTTCATTGGCGATATCAGTCGCAGATTCCTCGAGTGCGAAGGACAGGATATCCCCGGTCGATCCGTTGCCCGCATCCCAGAGAAAGAAACTGCCGCTTTCCGGTGTGGGCATGTATAGCTGGCTGCCCGCTGCAGCCATGCCATTTGGATTGGGAATGTCCACCAAGGGAACCTGGTACAGGGTTCGTGTCGTGCCGGTGTCGTAGAACGCATTGACGAGGCCGGTTTCATCCACTTCAACCGAGGTCACCTTGCCCACCGGAGCGCCGTCCCGACTGATGTTGAACGGGGCAAAGATATCGGAAAGCTGTGAAAGCCCCTCGTTCAAGCCAAGGCGTCCGATATTGATGTCGATCGGTCCGCTCGGTGCCGTGATGGTCAGAATGCCGGTTGCGGAATCGTAAGGTCCGCCGGTCACGTCACCGACACTGAGCAACGTGCCACCAAGGTTACGCGCATCGTCAAATTCAAGGTCGTATTGACCGATAGTCGTTGCGGGATCAGCGCCATCAGCGATTTCAAGCCGCCATTGATTGGAGGTTCCTGTGGCTGGCACAACCGGAGTGAATGTAAACTCGAGCGTTTCAGCGCGACCGAGGTTGTCATAATATTCGATGGATTGTGTTAGCGGATCACCCAATGAGCCTGCTTCGGTTTCTGTTGCGGGCAGGTTGATTCCCAGTTCGATACGCGTGGTCGGTTCGCCACTGAATTGGTTGACGTTGATGCGCACGGGTTCCAGCGCCTCGCTTGTTGCGCGGGGATAGTTGGGGATCGTGCCATCAAGGTTTGCGGGCCACCCAAGAAGGATTTGGCCAGATGCCGTGCGCAAGTATCCGTTTGCATCTGTGCGGAAGGATCCGGTTGTGGTCAGGAACATCTGCGGGGTTTCCGACCCGGAAAGAACCTCTGTCGCTTGGGCAACCGGGAGAAAACCACGCCCACTGACCGCAAGATCGGTGGAGTTCGATGTCGTGGTGATCGCGCTGTCCTGGTCGATATAGCGCTGCGTCGTCGTGCGGACGCCACCGGCGGTGTAGGTGCCGCCACCGGAGGTCACGACCATCGAATGGAAATTCGCCTCGACCCTTTTGTAACCGGGTGTCTGGGAATTGGCGATATTGTCGGAAATCGTCGCCAGACGTGTCGCATGGGACGCGAGACCGACGACGCCCGCGCTGAGAGAAGAAGAAATCGACATGAAACGCCTTTCTGGTGTGATGGCTTGTGCTCTTCACAGCAGTAAGGCGTGCGCTTTAACGCGGACCTAACGGATAAAACTTGATCTAGTTTCGCCTCATGGGGTCAGTACCGCAGGAAAATCAGTTCGATCCTGTTGTTGCGCGCAGACATGAGGTTTTCGACGACGGGTTCACGATCGCCGTAGGCGGTCAGCCGCCTCACCCGGTCCGCATCTAGTCCGTAACCGACCAAGAGTTCGGAAAAGGCAAAGGCGCGATCGGCGGACCAATCCCACGCAGGATCGTTGATCTGGACAACCGGAACCTTGGCGACATGGCCTTGTATCGCAATTTCATTGCTTAAAAGCTTGCTCGCTTCCCGGACCGCAAAGGCGATCTCGTGGGTCAGTTTCGTGGGCTTGGCACCATCCGTGAAGAGCGGATCCTTCTCAGCATCGAAGAATTCCAGAACCAGCCCTTCATCGGTGACCCGCGTGACCACGTGGCGAAGCCATTGGTCTTCCAGCATGCTTTCGCCGCTCAGGCCCAGAAGCACGTCCTGAACCTCTTTGAACGCGCTGTCTTGGGCATTTTCTTCGGTGCTGTCGCTGGTCGTGTCCTGCAATGAACTTGCGCCGACGCCCATGCGGGGCAAAACGTCGGCAGCAAACACGCTGTCGCCCATGAACATCCCGTCCGATCCGCTTGACAAGCGGCTGATCGGAGCTGTTGGGCTGAAATAATCCGCAATGCCCTTTCGTTGTTTTTCGGTCGTCGCGTTCAACAGCCACATCAACATGAAAAACGCCATCATTGCCGTGACAAAGTCTGCATAAGCGACTTTCCAGGCACCCCCATGGTGCCCGCCAGCGACAATAATCTTCTTCCGTTTGATGATGACTGGCGCGACATTTCTGTCGGTCGCCATACCCTACTCTCCTTACACCCAAGACATGGCGTAGCAGCAGGATGTAAACCTCGGCTTAACACTTAAAAATCGAGGCGTTTCGGTGCTGCCGCGTCAGGCACCGAAACGATGCGGAGAAAACGGTGTCAGGTTCAGATTGCTTGGTTGATCCGCGATCAGACCAGCCACGAGGCGCCCGGTTTTCGGTCCGGCCGTAAGACCGACATGCTGATGACCGAACGCCGTGAATACGCCGGTTTTGCGCACTTCTCCGATCAAGGGCAGACTGTCGGTCGTGGCGGGGCGGTGCCCCATCCAGGTCTCTTCACGCTCGAATTCCAGAGCCGGGAACGCCTCTGAGATTTTGCGGCGCAGCAGGGCGAAAGGCGCTTCAGACGGACCGGCCTCGATCCCGCCCAGTTCGACGATGCCCGCGCAGCGCAATCCTGCCTGCATCGGCGTTGCCACGAATTTCCCCGACGAAATCATCGAAGGGGTGCGGGGACCGCCAGATGGATTCGACATGACGATATGATACCCACGTTCGCTTTCCAGCGGGATACTCAGCCCAAGCTTTGTCATCAACGATTTTGACCACGCACCAGAGGCAATGACCACCGCGTCGGCCTCAAGCGGACCCACTGACGTGATCAGCCGTGGTGCGGTGCTGTCATTGACTTCTATGTCCTCGACGGTGGCCCTGATGATGCGACCACCTTTCTGTTCGAATTCCTGCGCAAGCGCCGCGACATAGCCACCTGGATCGGTGACGAACCCGTGGTCTTTGACGACGGCAAGACAGGTGATCCCCGGACCGAAACTTAGGTCGAATTCCTGAACCGCGGCACCTTCGATCAGGGTCGGCACGAACCCATGCTCGCGGCGCAGGTCCCAGGAATACCGGTCCTTTTCGAACTCGGCCCGTGTTCCATATGCAAACACGTAGTCGCTTTTGCACAGGTAGTCTCGCGCCGCCAAACCCTCGGTGAGGGCATAGTGCTGGTCCACGGTATCGGCGGTGATATCGGTCAGATCAGCCGCGATCCGGCGCGTGTCGCGGTCATTGGCGTGCTTGAGGTAGCGCACCAGCCACGGCGCGATCTTGGGCAGATAAGACCAGCGCAGAAAGAGAGGCGAGTCTGGATCGAGTAGCATTTTCGGGGCCTTGGTGATCAGTCCCGGAGTTGTTACCGGCACCATGGCACAGGCCGCCAGCAGCCCCGCATTCCCGTAGGATGTGCCCTGCCCCGGCCCGTCCCGATCGACAAGCGTCACCTCCTGCCCGAAACGCCGCAGCCAGATCGCGGTCGATACGCCGACGATACCTGCACCGATCACGATGACATGCTTGGTCATGGAGAATACCCTGTTCGCGCCGACGGGGTTCGAGCGGCGTCGGGGCAAGATGGCACGGACGCAGGGCGTAATCCAGATCGTTGAGCCTGGTCCGCCCCACACACGGCCGGCCTTGAAAAGGCACGTCAGCGGGACAGCTTAATTGCTAACGTAGGAGGTAATGATGCAAAACCCTGTGGCATGTATCGGGTTGGCGATTGCAACGTGTTTTGCAACGGTCGCAGAGGCCGAGATTTACCATCGCGAGACGATCCCGAATTTCCGGGCTGTCAGCATCGCCTATGACGCCTTGGTCTGCGGCATCTGGGTGGCCAATGAAAGCAACGAGGTCGTGCTGCTGTCCACGTTCGGCAAGGAACTGCGCCGGTTCGATACGGGCATGCGGTCAGTGCGCAGTCTAACCGTCGAAGAAGATGGAATACTCATTGCGAACGGCTGGGGGGAGTTCCGACGTCTGGACCGGGACGGCCGCAGCATCGACTCACCGTTTCGTCTGAGCGCTACCCTGTACGACACCGAAGGCCTTCACCGCGATGCGGATGGCAGCTTCTTGGTAGTCGAGGACGATCCATCTCGATTGCTGCGTGTGGCACCCGATGGCACCGTTTTGATGGAGCTTTTCGGCGACAGCTTTGATCCCCCGATGACAGAACCGCAGGGTGTCACCCGTGATCCGTATTCGGGAAACATTCTTGTGGTCGATGACAACGAAGGCCTCAACAGCCTTTTCGAACTTGCACCGGATGGGCGGGTGCTGTCGGTCTCGCCGCTCTCAGCCTATGGCCGCGATGCCGAAGGCTTGGCGTTGCAGCCCGAGACCGGAACGCTTTATGTCGGGTTTGACAGCGGCAATGCGCTGGCGATCTTTGACTGGATGCCGACAGAGATCACCATCGACACGCCCCTCGATCGCGGACCGGATTGCGCCTATTCGTGACGCAATCTGGCGCATTGCTCACGCGGTTGCAGGCGCGGTCGTGACAGGCGGCGTCTTTCCGAACCGGATGTTGACGGCCAATATTCCGAAGGTAGCGATGGCACCGGCGATGTTCACGAGCACCATGTCCGGCCACAACGCTGCGATCCCGGCCGCAAGGCTCAGGGCACGCATGAAGATCCCCAACGGCTTTTCCATACATCCCTGCAATGCACCCGCCAACGCGTACACCCCGACCACACCAAAGCAGAACACCTGGATCATGGCGGGCCAGTTCCCGGACAGGAACGGCGTGTAGGCGAACAGAACCGGAATGATGTAGAGACCCTTGGCCAGCTTCCAACTTGCAACACCCGTCGCCATTGCGGGTGCCTTGGCAATGGCCGCTGCGGTAAACGCGGCAAGGGCCACGGGCGGCGTCACATTGCTGTCCTGCGACAACCAGAAGATGATCATGTGCGCTGACAAAAGTGCGCTTGTGGCAACGGCAGGCGGCACGACCAGATCGCGCAAAGGTGCGGCGATCTCAAGCGGCAGCGACCGGATCAGGCCGGATGCCTCGTCGCGGGTCAGTTCGCGACTGAGCAGTTCAATCTGCTCTGGGACACCGAACATGAGCACCGCCTTAGCCGCTTCGGGCAGCGTGCCGGCAGCCAATTGCGTTATCACGAACTGGTCGCTGATCATGCCCGACAGTGCCGGAGCAGACAGCGTTGCCAGCACGATGTAGGCAGCGGTCACAGGCAAGCCCATACCCAGAACGAGGCTTGCAAGCGCAATCAGGATCAGCGCGATCAGGATATTCCCGCCAGCCCAACTTGTGATCATCAGGCTGAACGTATTGCCGATCCCTGCGGTTGCGATCACGTTTACGACCAATCCGACCGAACACAACAGAACTGCCGTCAAAACCATACCCTTGGAGCCCATAACGAAGGCTTCGAAAACGGCTTTTGGCCCCATCGGATTCTTGGTCAGCCAGCTTGATGCGATCACCGCGAGAATCCCGAAGACGGCCGCATAGGTGGGAGTGTATCCCACAACCAGTAAGCCGATCAGAGTGCAGATCGGGATGATGAAACTCGCACCCCCCTGCTTAAAGGCAGAGCCGAGTGTCTGACCCTCGTCCGGGATCGGCTGGAGATTGTTGCGACGCGCCTCGATGCGGACAAAGAACGCGACCGAAAGAAAGTACAAAAGCGCGGGCAAGGCTGCGACGGCGACGATGGTTTCGTAGGGAATCTGCGTGAAGCTCGCCATGACGAAGGCACCCGCGCCCATGATCGGTGGCATCAATTGCCCCCCGGTCGAGGCAGCAGCCTCTACACCGCCTGCGAATTTCGGAGCAAAACCTGCGCGCTTCATCAGAGGAATGGTGATGACGCCGGTCGACGCCGTATTGGCCACGGCGGAGCCTGAAATCGTGCCTGTCAGGCCTGAGGCGATCACCGCAACAATGCCCGGGCCACCGACCAGCTTGCCCGCGACAGCGCGGGCCATGTTGATGACAAACTCGCCAGCGCCGGAGCGCAGCAAAAAGGCACCGAAAATGATGAACAAAAAGACGTATGTGGACGAGATGCGTGCGATTGTCCCGAACATGGCATCGTCGCCATAGATCGACCGAAACGCCACTGTTTCAGGGCTCAGGCCGGGGAAAGAGAACACGCCCTCGACAAAGCGACCCCAATAGGCAACATAGGTTAGTGAGAGAATGATAAGAATGGGAATGATAATTCCAGCGACACGCCGCGTCAGCTCGATCGCGCCGATAATAGAGATGCTTGCCGCGATCCAATCGGTGGTCGAAAACTTGACGCCCCGGTCATAGATCGCAGTCTCGGCCTGTGCCAGCCAGACAGCGGACACCGCCACCGAAAATCCAAGTGCGAAGTCAATCGCCAGTGGTGCTGCCTTGCCGGACTTGCCGCGCCACATCGGGTACAGCAGGGCCGCGAGCATCGCGAAGCCCGCAAAGTGAAAGGCATTGCGCTGAAGTTCAGAAAGAACCGGATCAAAGGCCACGTAGATATGCGCGACCGCGATTGCAAAGCAGATGAAAGACAGGGTCTTGTCTGCAAGCCCAGTGAACGAACGGAGGCGTCCTCCGTCTTCGTCTTCTTGATTTTTTGACATGGTCCCACCCAAACATCAGAGGACCAGCCCGCAAAGAGCGCGGGCTGGCTGAATTCGTGTGGATCAGTTGGCGATCAGGCGCTCGGGAATCTCAAGGCCGACTTCCTGATAATAGCGCAGCGCACCGGGGTGCAACGGGAGCGGCAGACCCGCAATCGCACTTTCAAGGCTCATCACCTTTGTCGCCGGGTGGATTGCCTGAAGGAACGGCAGATTTTCGTAGATCGCCTTGGTGATCTGGTAGACATGCTCCTCCGGGATATCCGCATTGGTGGCAAGGAAGTTGGGCTGTGCGACTGTCTGCACATCCGTGTCCTGCCCCGGATACGACCCCGCCGGAATGGTGTAGGGTGTCCAAAGACCGCGATCAGAGTCCGCAATAGCGACCTCTTCTTCGGTGAGGCTCAGAAGGGTCACGCTGTCGCCAGCCGCCGCCATCAATTGGCTGATCGCACCGACGGGCACACCGCCGGGGGCGCCCAGACCCTTGACCTGACCGTTCTGCAACGCCTCTGCAGCCGGGCCATATCCGCCGAAGACGAGTTCGTAATCTGTGTCGATATCAACGCCGAAGCCGGACAGGATCGTTCTGTTCGATCCGATCGTGCCGGAGTTCTGCGCACCCATTGCCATGCCTTCACCCTTGAGGGCGACCATGTCGGCCAGCGTGCCGGTGGGTGCCACGTCGGACGAGATGACGAAGTGTTCGACGTTCTGCCACAGCATGGACACGGAGCGCAGGTTTTCCTGCGGGCCAACCTCTGCGATCGGGCCCGTACCTGTCGCGGCGTAGTAACCGAACAGGCCCTGCAGGATTGCGAACTGCGCTTCGTCTTCGCGCAGCAGGCGGATATTTTCGCCGGAGCCCGCGGAGCTGATCGCGGACATGCCGATCTTCTGGGTCGGTTCAAGCTTGACCTTCGCCAGCGTCGCCAGAGCAACGCCAACCGGATAGTAGGTACCACCCGTCGAAGCTGTTGTGAGAATGTAGCTGCCGCCCTCGTCCTGCGCATGAGCGGCAAGGCCGGATAGAGCAATTGTCGCCGCGAGAGCGGCGGTCTTGAAGTGTTTCATGAAGTCCTCCCGGTATGTGCACCTTAACAGCGCTGAACACACCTTACGCACAGGAATGCGGAAAGGGGTAGGAAACAATCCGCAGGTTAGCGAGATCACCGCTTGCGGAAATCCGCAGGGATCAGTCGAGCAGCTTGGATTTCTCGAGGCCCAGCTTGACGATCTTGTCGTTCAGAGTGCGCCGTCCGATGCCCAGCGCCTCGGCCACGGCATCCATGCGCCCGCCATGGTTCGAAATCGCCTGCGAGATCAGCGTCTTTTCAAACCGCGCCACGGCCTCGCGCAGGGTTGCGGGAACATCGTCAATCAGATCGTCGGTCCGCAACGCCTCGGCCACCGATCCACCACCCCGGCGCGCGGCGAGAACCCGGCGTTCGGCGACGTGGCGCAGCTCTCGGACATTGCCGGGCCAGCCATGGGCCAGCAGGGCAGCCGCGTCCTCGGACGTGATCTCGATGGGGCTGATCTCGTAGGTTTCGCAGAACTGGCTGACGAAATGTTCGTACAACATCACGATGTCGTCGCCCCGATCAATCAAACGCGGCAGGCGCAGTTCAAACGCATTCAAGCGAAACAGGAAATCCGCGCGAAACAGGCCGGCATCCACCAAAGGGGCCAGATCTTCGTTCGTGGCGGCCACAATGCGCACATCGGTATGGATCTCCTGGTCAGTGCCCACAGGCTGGATCACACCGGTTTCCAAGGCACGCAGCAACTTGATCTGCACCGGGATTGGACAGGCCGCGACCTCGTCCAGAAACAGCGTGCCGCCATCTGCCTTGCGGAAACTGCCAAGCAGCGTTTCCGCGGTCCCGAACATCTGCTCCTCCACACGGTCCGGCGCCAGCGTCGCGCAATTGAGCGCAACGAATTCTTTGTCGCGTCTTGGGCCCAGTCGGTGCAAGGCGCGCGCCACCAGTTCCTTGCCGGTCCCGGTTTCCCCGGTGATCAGCACGGGCGCATCCGACAAGGCAAGATCGACCGCTTCGGCCTTTAGTTCCGCGACCCGGAGATCGCTGCCCAGTAACACGCGATCCAGACCGGAAAGCGACACAAGCTGTTCACGCATCCGCTTGGTCATGTCCGACAGGCGGTGTTGTTCGGCCGCGTGTTTCAGAACGGTCAACAGCCGTCGCGGCTCGAAGGGTTTTTCGAGAAATGAGTAGGCCCCGTTCTGGATCGCATCCACCGCCATCGGAATATCACCATGAGCCGAGATCAGAACCAGCGGCGGAGCTGGCCGCTTGGACATTTCGTCCAGCAGCTCGAGACCGGACATGCCGGGCATCCGGACGTCTGACAAGACCACGTCAGGTGCAGTCGCCGCGATCCGTGACAATGCCACCTGCGCGCTGCCCACGGCATCTACTACCCAATCGGAGCGTTCCAGCAGAACCGCCAAAGACTGCCGCATTTCGGCATCGTCATCGACAATGAGGGCGCGGAAGTGCTCAGCCATCTGACGCAGCCCCTGTGGGAACCGAGATCATGAAAACGGCTCCGCGCTCCACCCTGTTTTCCGCATGCAAGGTGCCCCCCATCTCGTTGATGATCTGGCCCGAAATAGCAAGACCAAGCCCCATGCCCTTGCCGGAAGGCTTGGTGCTGAAGAAAGGTTTACTCAGATCGGCGATGTTCAAATCCCCCAGCCCGTGCCCGTTATCCGCAATCCGCACAACAACTGTGTCGTCCAGTTCAGCCATCGAAAGATCGACCACACCATCATCCATGCCCTCAGTTGAGTCGATCGCGTTGCGCAGGACATTGACGATCACCTGCTCGAACCGCTCGGGGCGTCCACGCACCATGACCGGCTCTTCGGGCATGTCAAAGATCAATCGGGTGCCTGCCTCACGGGCTGTGTGTCGCACCAGCTGGACGGCAGCCTGCACAGTTTCCTGCGCCGGAAAGGCCGTTGCGCCAGTGGCGGATGTGCGTCCGAACAACCGCAATTGGTCGACGATCCGCTGCATTCGGTCCAGCAAACCAGACAGCTGCGGCCAGAGCGCGTTGGGTTCGGCATTGGCGGCAATCTCCTCCGCGACAAGGTAATTGCGCATCGCGGAAATCGGCTGGCCCAATTCGTGGGTGATCGACGCTGACAATTGCCCAAGGGCGGCAAGCTGTTCCTTCTGCGCCAGTTCACTCCGCGCGGATTCCAGTTTCTTCTCTGTATTGCGCCGCTCCTCGATCTCTCGGGTCAGGCGTGTGCGGTCCGCATTCGAAAGCGCCAGTGCATTTCGCAGCTGCGCCGCCCGATAGACCGACGCCGCCACGGTCAACAGCAGCAATGTCATCAGACCGCCTGCAACGTATAACAGCGCTTGCCGCCGCGAATTGCGTACCTCGGACAAAAGGTGAAGCGACCAGTCCTCTTCCTCGAGATTGGCTTTGGTCCAGACATAAGCCGTCCCGTCAAGCCGCGCACGGCGGTCGCTTTCCGGGGTCCAATCCAAAGGAAACAGGGTCTCGTCGCCAAACTGCTGCTGCTCTGCCAGCGTGCGACGGTTCCCGTCGGACAACGGAGCCATGTAGCCATAGATCAACGCGGGATCTGAACTGGCCAGCACGACCCCCAGTTCATCCGCCACGAGCACCAGCTCGCCATTGCCCGAAAGCGCACGGCTTAGGTCGTTGAACCCGATCTTGACGGTGACGACCCCCTGGATCGTGCCTGCCTCATCTCGCACGGGTTCGGCAATGAAATAGCCGGGTCTGCCTGTGGTGACGCCAACGGCGTAGAACCGGCCGGCACCGCCCACGACGGCATCGCGGAAATACGGACGGAAAGTATAATATTTCCCGACAAGGCTGTCGGCATCGCGGTAGTTCGACGACGCGACGGTCTTGCCGTTGAGGTCGAGCACAAAAACGAACTCTGCCCCAGCCCGTGACGCGATATCGGCAAGTATCGGATTCAGTTCGTCAGTGCCGCCTGTCACCAAGGCGGTCACCGTACTTTCGTCGATCGACAGCACATAAGGCAGATGTTCAAGCCGGGTGAGGGCGTCATCGATCGACGAGGCAAAGAATTGCGCCCGTTCGGGCGTCTGCGCGGCTTCCGTTCTCAAAAAGTAGGACGCCAGCGCGAGATAACTGCCGACTGCGATCACACACAGCCCGAGCACTGAAGCCAGTAGGAACAGCCCCCGCCGCGACGACGGATCTCCGGTGAAGGGGGGCGGCTTGGTCAGCGTATCGGTCATCCTGCGATATATAGCGAAAGACAGGGAGCAAAGTCAGCGATAAATGGCGTTGCTGTACGGCCACCATCCGGTCCAGCGAGGCCCAAAGGCACACAAGGCAATCCGACGGTGTCGCTAGTCCCCGAAAAACGCGATCAGCGCATCGAGCAAAGCATGAGGCGCTTCTTCGGGAATGGCGTGCCCACAGTCGAGCGCGCGGCCTTGCACCGAATGGGCCTTGTCCTGCCATGTCTGTGTCACGTCGTACAACTCTCCGACCACGCCCTTGTCGCCCCAGATCGCCAGAACCGGAGCCTGGATGCGCCGGTCCCGGTCTGCTCGGTCATGCTCGAGGTCGATCGTCGCCGCAGCACGGTAATCTTCGCAGATCGCATGAATCGTTGCAGGGTCGCGATAACTGCGCAGGTATTCGAACATCACCTCTTCGCTGATTACGCCCGGTGTCTTGACCTGCCCGCCGATGTGACGCCGCAGGAAATATTCCGGGTCTGACCCGATCATCCGTTCCGGCAAATCCTCGGGCTGGATGAGGAAAAACCACCAGAAATAGCGCGTGGCGAAGGCCTGATCGGTGCGTTCGTACATGGTCAGCGTTGGAGCGATGTCGAGCACCACCAACCTGTCGACAGCCTCTGGATGATCCAGAGACATGCGATGCGCGACACGTCCACCCCGGTCATGCCCGACCACGGCAAACGTGTCATGCCCGAGCGCACGCATCAGCGCGACCTGATCCTTTGCCATCTCGCGCTTGGCATAAGGGTGATGCGGCGCATGGCTTGGAACCTTTTCGCTATCGCCATAGCCGCGCAAGTCCGACGCCACGACGCTGTAACCCGCCTTAACAAGTTCAGGCGCAATCTTGCGCCAGACCACATGAGTCTGGGGATGGCCATGCAACAGCAGCACCGGCGGACCGGCACCGGCGCTCGCATAGTGAATGCGAACACCGTTCACCAGTTTCCAATCAAGCCTGAAGCCCGGCAGAAACCGCGATTCGGTCATGACAGCCGGGTCCGCGCGTCAGGCATTATCGCCACGGATTGCGTCACAGACTGCCTCGGTCACCTCTTTGGTGGTGGCGGTTCCGCCGACATCCGGGGTTAGAACACCCTCTGCACAGACCTTTTCGACCGCACGCATCAGCCGGGCCGACGCATCGTGTTCGCCAAGATGATCAAGCATCTGGCTCGCTGTCCAGAACGTCGCTACGGGGTTGGCAATACCCTTGCCCGTTATGTCGAACGCCGAGCCGTGAATCGGCTCGAACATTGACGGAAATCGGCGTTCGGGATCGATATTGGCTGTTGGCGCCACGCCCAGTGATCCAGCCAGAGCGCCCGCGAGATCCGACAGGATGTCAGCGTGCAGGTTGGTTGCCACGATCGTATCAAGCGATTGCGGATTCTTGACCATGCGCACGGTCATCGCGTCGACCAACATCTTGTCCCATGTCACGTCCGGGAACTCCGGCGCCACTTCAGCGGCGATTTCATCCCACATGACCATGCCGAAACGCTGTGCGTTCGATTTCGTGACCACGGTCAGGAACTTGCGCGGACGCGATTGCGCGAGTTTGAACGCGTAACGCATGATCCGTGTGACACCGACCCGAGTGAAGATGGCCACCTCGGTTCCAACTTCTTCGGGCATCCCCTTGTGGGCGCGGCCACCATGCCCCGAATATTCGCCTTCGGAGTTTTCGCGCACGATCACCCAGTCCAGATCGCCGGCCCCGACATTCCGCAAGGGCGATGTGACACCTGGAATGATCTTGGTCGGGCGCACATTTGCATATTGGTCAAAGCCCTGGCAGATCGGCAAACGCAGTCCCCAAAGCGTGATGTGATCTGGCACGTCCGGCGCACCGACGGCACCGAAATAGATCGCATCGAACGGCTTGAGTTGCTCTAACCCGTCCTCGGGCATCATCACCCCGTTTTTCTTGTAGTAGGCCGATCCCCAATCGAACGAGGTCACGTCAAAGCGTACATCCCCGGCGCGTTGGGCAAGTACGGACAGGACTTCGCTGCCCGCGTCGATCACCTCTGGGCCGATGCCATCGGCGGGAATGGCAGCAATCTTGTAGGTCCGCATCATGTTCTCCTGATATTTCGTCCTGCTGTCAGGCAAGGTGGCCTTGGACGCTGGGCGGGACAATCGCAACTTGACCCACCCAAGACAACGCGCCACAGATCATATAAAAAATTGAAATAATGGACCGACAATGGAATTACGTCAGCTCAGATGCCTGATCGCGGTCACTGACACGCTTCACTTCGGTCGGGCTGCGCAAAACCTCGACATGCTGCCCGCGTCTTTGGGCCGTCAGATCAAGCTGCTCGAAGAAAGTCTTGGCACCCGGCTCTTGATCAGAACGACCCGAAGCGTGTCCCTTACTGAGGCTGGCCGCACCTTTGTGGAGGCAGCACGCGACATCGTGGAGCAGGCTGACCGGCTCGAGGCGAGCTTTCGCGAGAACCGTCAGGATCAGGCGTCGATCCTGCGGATCGGTGCCATCGACAGCGCCGCGGCAGGTCTGATGCCGCAACTCCTGCCGTATTTCCGAGAGCTTCATTCCGACATCGACGTCGAGTTGCTTGAACAGAAAACCATCCGCCTTGTCCCGAGGCTTTTGTCAGGCCGTCTGGACATCGCCATCGTACGCCCTCCCGAAGTGCGCGATGCGCGGCTTGTCTACCATCATCTCTTTTATGAAACCGCGGTTGTTGCCGTCCCCGAGAACCATCCGCTGGCAACACGAA
Organism: Pelagibaca sp.; assembly: GCA_041725935.1. Classification (GTDB taxonomy): domain Bacteria; phylum Pseudomonadota; class Alphaproteobacteria; order Rhodobacterales; family Rhodobacteraceae; genus Marivita. Next base: position 7,825 of record JBGRQD010000011.1, on the reverse strand, counting down.
AAACGGTGACGGTCGAAGACATGGCCGATGCGCCCCTGATTGTGCCGGAACGCAATTCCCGGCCTCACAGCCATGACCTGACTATGAAGCTGTTCCTCGAAGCGGGGCTCACCGCGCGAGTTGCACAGATCGCCGAGGAAAAGCAGACCATCGTCAGTCTTGTCAGCACGGGCATCGGTCTTGCCATCGTGCCACGTTGGGCGTCGCGTCTGGCCGTCGGTGGCGTCAGCTTCGTTTCGCTGGAACTGCCCGAGTCCGCGCGCAACCGTCTGGCCCTGTCCGCAGTTTGGGTTCGGGATGCCCGTCACCCGGCGCGAGACGCGTTCCTGAACGTGCTCAAGAACCGGCTTTCTGCACTCGCGCAGACGGCTTGAATCACTCAAAAATCCGACTATTCAAATTTATTGAATAATTTACCCCGGCCAAGTTGGGGTCTTTTACCTTGAATTGATGATTTCCTTGGCTGTAGCGTTACCTCATGCGTCGCGGATCGTTCCGCTATGGGACGCAAAATCAAAACTGCGCCCAAAGAACGCACACAGTGGAGGAAAACAATGAAATTTACTGCTTTGACAGGGACCGTCGTGGTCGCTGCCTTTACCGCGACGATGTCCGTTGCCCAGGATCGTGCCGGCTGGCCTGACAGCTTCACCGTTGGCACTGGCTCGCAAGGCGGCACCTATTTCGGCTACGGCTCCGGCTGGGCCGGCATCGTGTCCGAGGAACTGGGCGTATCCGGTGGCGCAGAAGTTACCGGCGGTCCGATGCAGAACATGGCGCTTGTGCACACGGGTGACCTGCCCTTCGGCATGACCACAATGGGTCCGGCCGCAGAATCCATTGCCGGGTCCAACCCGATCGCGCCCGGTCTGCCCATGACCAATGCCTGCGCCATGTTCCCAATGTACCAGACGCCGTTCTCGGTCACGGCACTGTCGTCGTCCGGCATCACATCGATATCCGACATTCCGGACGGTGCGCGTATCGGCTTTGGCCCTGCTGGATCGACGTCCGACACGTATTTCCCGCGCATGATGGAAGAACTTGGCGTCAATTTTGAACGCCGCAATGGCGGCTGGTCCGACCTTGGCGGTCAGCTTCAGGATGGACTTCTGGATGTGATCGCCTTTGCAGCCGGCGTTCCGGTGCCAGCAGTATCTCAACTCGAGGTGCAGACCGACATCAACATCATCGAATTCACCGAAGAAGAACAAGCGCAGATCACCGCAGCCTTCCCGGTTGCGAATTTCGACATTTCGGCGGATGCCTACACCACGCTAGAAGCACCTGCGCGGTCTGTTTCGATGTGGAACTTCGCCATCGCAAACTGTGATCTGCCCGAAACCTTTGTCTACGAGGTCGTGAATGCGGTCATGTCCGACAATGAGCGGATGGTGAACACACACCGCGCGGCAACCTCGACCCTGCCAGAATTCTGGGATCGCAACAGCGTCATGAAGTGGCACCCTGGCGCGGCCCGGTGGTTCACCGAAAATGCGGGCGCCTCGATCGGTGCAGACATGGTCCACGGTGGATGATCTTATATGATTTGCGAGCAATGATGCATTATTGTTCGTAAAATCAGGAAAATCGGAACCGCGCCCCAATTGCGGGCGCGGTTTTCTTTCAATGATGGTCTTGCAAAGGTAACGTTCAGATCACCGAGGCCATCACCCGGGGAGGACACGATGACCGATTCCAAGAACCAGCAAGCCGACGATCTCATCCTCGCCGAAGGCGTGGATGAGGAACCCGTCGAGAGCAACCGGCGCCTGTTCTCGGGGCGCGCCTACCTCGTAATGGCCGCGCTCTCGACGATTTATGCCGCGTTCCACATGATTGCTCTGAACGGCGTGTCCATTTCGGATTGGACCGGGATCGAAATCCCGATGCTTCCACAATTCCCGCTGGAGACATGGAATTTCCGCATCGTTCACATTTCCGGCGCGCTGGCTCTGGGGTTCCTACTGTTCTCGGCGCATACCTTTGCAGACGATGACACTCCACAAAAGCAAACCCGTCTGCTCTCGATCATAGCCCTTGTCCTCGCCATTCCGGCGCTGATCGCCGGTTTTACGGCATCGGGCTATCATACAATGATCAACTCGGGCACCTTGCCGGAAATGGGCGGGCTGACCACATGGGCCGCCTTTCCCGGAACCGAGATTTACGCAAGCGAAGTCTGGTGGTTCGGAACACCTTTGCTGATTGCCACCTTCGGCGCCATCGTGACCGGTTGGGTCGAACGGCGCGAACGCGAGGTCTTTGCCGCGTCCGATGTCGTTCTGGCGATCTGTGCCATCGTGATCGCGATCTACCTGATCGCCATTTACGGCACAGCTGCGCGCAATGCGGTCGGCACGCCGTTTGTGCCGATCGGCGTGGCCTTTGCAGCGACCGCTGGGTCTGCGCTGATCCTTGAGTTGACGCGGCGTGTCGCCGGGCTGGCACTGGTGATCATCACCGGCATTTTCTTGCTCTACACCTTCGTTGCGCACCTTTTGCCGGGCATTCTTGCCGTGCAAAGTGCCTATTCTTGGCAACGCTTTTTCGGTCATGTCTATTCGGACGCCGGCATTCTTGGGCCGACCACAGCGGTTTCCTCGACCTATATCATCCTCTTCATCATCTTCGCAGCTTTCTTGCAGGCATCGAAAGTGGGCGATTATTTCGTGAACTTCGCCTTCGCGACGGCTGGTCGGGCACGCGGTGGACCTGCAAAAGTGGCGATCTTCGCCTCTGGCCTGATGGGTATGATCAACGGCACGTCGGCAGGCAACGTGGTGGCGACCGGGTCGCTGACCATCCCGTTGATGAAAAAGGTTGGCTATCACAAGAAGACGGCAGGTGCCGTCGAAGCGGCCGCATCGACAGGTGGTCAGATCATGCCGCCGATCATGGGGGCCGGCGCCTTCATCATGGCCGAAATCACGGGCATTCCGTATACTGAGATCGCCATCGCGGCGATCATCCCGGCGATCCTCTACTTCGTGTCGGTCTACTTCATGGTCGATTTCGAGGCGGCCAAGCTCGGCATGCGCGGGATGCGCGAGGATGAGTTGCCGAAATTCAACAAACTGGTTCGTCAGGTCTACCTCTTCATTCCGATCGTCATCCTGATCGCCGCGCTCTTCATGGGGTATTCGGTGATCCGGGCGGGCACGTTGGCCACGGTCGCGGCCGCTGTCGTGTCGTGGTTCACGCCGCACCGGATGGGGCTTCGCTCCATCCTCAAGGCGTTCGAGCTGGCGGGCATCATGTCGATCCAGATCATTGCTGTCTGTGCCTGTGCAGGCATCATTGTGGGCGTGATCTCTCTTACAGGGGTCGGGGCACGGTTTTCGTCGGTTCTCCTGGATCTTGCCGGGGTGAGCCAGCTTCTGGCGCTCTTTTTTGCCATGTGTATCGCCATTCTGCTGGGGATGGGAATGCCGACCACAGCAGCTTACGCGGTCGCAGCCTCGGTCGTGGCACCGGGTCTTGTGCAGCTTGGTATCCCAACGCTGACAGCGCATTTCTTCGTGTTCTACTTCGCAGTTCTGTCGGCCATCACGCCGCCCGTAGCGCTGGCCAGCTATGCGGCAGCGGGGATCTCGGGTGCGAACCCAATGGAAACATCGGTGGCTTCGTTCAAGATCGGCATAGCCGCCTTCATCGTGCCCTACATGTTCTTCTACAACAGTGCGATCCTGATGGACGGAACGTGGATGGAGGTGATCCGCGCCGGTTTCACCGCAACGATCGGGGTCTTCCTGCTCAGCTCGGGCGTGCAGGGGTGGTTCCTTGGCGGACGGTCCGCCTGGTTCCTGCGGGTCGCGTTGATCCTTGCCGCGCTCTTCATGATCGAAGGCGGGTTGATCACCGACCTGATCGGCATCGGCATCGCAGTGGGCAGCTATTTCGTCCAGAAAGTGCTGCACCCGCGCCCCGATGCGGTCATCCCCGTCAGGGGCGCCGACTGACCACGGTTTACGTCAACGAGAAAGGCCGGACGCGTTTGTCCGGCCTTTCTCATGTCCACAGTCAGCGCAGATCAGCAATAACCTTCCGGGCCGTTCCATTGTGACTGTGAGTACCGATCGCCATGCGCCCAGCCAGTAGGCAGAATGCGTTCGATTTCGGCCATCATGTCTTGCGTCAGGGTCAGTTCCGATCCGGCCGCGCATTCCGCGAGATGCTCAGGAGAGCGTGTTCCAGGGATCGGTATAATGTGTTCGCCCCGCGCCAGACACCAAGCCAGCGCAAGCGCGGTCGCGGTCGTTCCATGATCGCTGGCATAAGACTGAAATGCATTGGCATAGGGCAGGTTAAACCCGAAATTCGGCTCCAGGAAGCGCGGATTGTTCTTGCGGAAATCCTTGTCGAGGAAATCTGCGGGCTCAGGGATCACGCTGGACACCATGCCACGCGCGAGTGGCGAATAGGCGACAAGAGTCACGCCCAGGTCTCGGCAAGTTTGCAGCATCCCGAGGTCAGGCTGACGCGACCAGAGGGAATATTCGCTTTGCACGACGTCCACCGGCCCAACCGCCGCAGCACGACGTAGCGAAGCAGGCGCGATTTCGGAAAACCCGATGCCGCCAATCTTGCCCTCGTCCTTCAGTGCCAAGAGGGTTTCCATGACCTCTTCGATCTCAAGATCCCGGTCTCGGCGATGCACATAAAAGAGATCGACATGGTCGATGCCCATGCGCTTGAGCGATCCCTCCAATTCGGACCGCAGGTATTCCGGCTTGTTGTTGAAGCCGCGATTGCCGTGTTCCTTATCACGCCAGATACCCGCCTTGGTGGCAATCGTGAAGCGCGACGAATCCCCTTTGAGAAACGAGCCGATGACCGTTTCCGAGATGCCGAGCCCATAGACATTCGCCGTGTCGAGAAGGTCAATCCCAAGATCGCGCGCAGCGCTGAGCGTGGCGTGGGATTCCGCCTCCGTGGTGCCTCCATAGAAACCGCCGAAGCTCATGCAGCCCAGCCCAATTTCCGAGACCACCTTTCCAGATTGCAGCAATCGTCTTTTCTTCACTGGACCATCCCCATCGCAATACCTGCGGCACTTACCCGCGCGCGGATATCATCACGACAGGTCCGAAAGAAAAACCCCGATCCGTGCCAATCAGGCGAAACCTAAGATGTTCGGGGAAAGTGGTGCCCAGGAGAGGCAGGGTCAGGGGAACGATGATTTTTCCCTGCTTGGTCACATGAACCCATGTTTTTCGGGAGAAATCGCCTCATCCGGCTCTGGATGTAGTTCCCGAAGACCGACCTCCGTGTGGGGCAGAATGTGGGGCAGATCCTATGCCGACGAACACCGCCGATTACCTCGATCTCCGGGGTAAGACCTATTACCTCCGAATGCGCGTTCCCTCCGAGTTCGCCGATGTCGAGCCGCTAAAGTGGATCGAGAGATCCCTCCGGACCCGCAACCGGGTCGACGCCGAGGCCAAATGCGCGATCATGCGCGCCGCTCTTCGCAATGAATGGCTTGCGCGGCGTGCCGGCAGAGCCGCCGATACCCGTGCGATCTTCGATACCTCTATCGAATTGCTGAAGGACTGGGGGCTGACATTCAGCCCGCTGGACGATCTCCTGGCTGGACCAATCGACGATCTGCTCTCGCGTATCGAAGTCGTGGCCAAGCTGGACGTGAACTCCGCGGCCGTTCCCGCCGTCCTCGGCAAGCTTGATCTGCCGGATGCGGCCCTTGCCGAGATGGCGCAGCGCATGCCGGACCTCAAAAAGGCCGAGATTCGGGCTAAAAACGCCCGCCAGCGCCGCGAGTGGTGGGGGAACTACAAGCGCGCGGCCAAGGACTTCACCACGGTGATCGGAGAGCGGACTGTGCTCAAGATTTCCGAGCAGGACGCGACCGATTACGAAGACTTCTGGACGAAGCGCACTCGGTCGGGACAGGTTTCGTCTAATTACGCGAACAAGCAGATCCGCTACGTCCGGCAGATGATCGACGCCCACTTCGACGACATCCGTCTCGCGAAGAGCAGGCGTGTCAACGTCTTCAAGGGACTGGGTGTCAAGAAGCTCGCATACGATCCCTCGGACAACGATCGGAGAAAATTGCCGCTGCCCGAGAAGTGGGTTTGCGAGCGCTTGATAGGCGACAGGGTGCTCGAAGGTCTTAATCAGGAGGCGTCGGACATCGCTATCATCGCGGCGATCTGCGGGTGCCGAGCCTCCGAGATCTACGACCTGCCGGAGGAGGATATCCATTTGGACGCCCCGATCCCGCACATCATGCTGCGCGTGGTGCTGGAGGGAGAAGATAAACGTGAGTTGAAGATAGGGTCGACATCTCGGGCCGTCGTGCTTCAGGGGCCGGCTTTGGAAGCAATGCGCCGGCATCCCAAAGGTTTTACCAGGTATCGCGGCAAAGCGTCCTACTCGGGTGACGTGAATAACTACCTGCGCGATAACAACCTCTTCCCGGCCCTGCCGAAAGGAAAGACCGACCGCTACGTGATAAGTGGGCTCCGGCATTCTTTCGAAGATCGGATGGGCAACGCTTCGATGAGCAACGAGGAACGCGCCCATCTCATGGGCCATTCGATTAGCAAGCTCAGGGGCCGGCCGGTTTATGGGGCTGAACTGGAATTGCGACTGCGCGCACTGCTTCAGGAACTGGTCGGTATCGAGGGCGATGGTTGGAAGCCGCGTCCGCGGGCGGTAGTTCGTAAAGAGATCGATAAATTGCACGAGGCTGCCGGGTATCGGCATGAGTAGATGGGAGCTTCAGGCACGAACACTGCACTATAAGCCGTTTCAAGCGGCGTGTCGGCTGGCGCAGCAGAAGGAGTGGAGACCAACACACCTGCCCATGGTGATCCTTCCATGGACACGGGCCATTCGACCCTCAAGGACGGCGCCCCTTCTCGGGACGCCGTGATGCTCATCCGTCGATCATGTTCTCCGCAACGCGCGCCGCGCCGGCGGCGCTGAGCGCTGCGGCGACGAGATCGTAGAGCAGATCGAGTTCGCCGATGGCGGCGGCGAGAGGCTGTGCGCCGGGCTCGCGGAAGATGCTCTCGTAGCCGCCGCGGACATGGTTCTCATCTGCATGGAAGTAGACGTGCGTGCGGTTTTTGACCTGCCCGCCGAGCCGCTCGATGAGCGCCTTGAGATCCCGGGCGAAGCTGTCGTCGAAGATGTCGCGACGGGCGATCTTGCTCGCGCATCATGGACGGGAACGCGCGCTGCGCAGGTGGCAGCTCCGGGATGACAGTGTCGTAGAGCTCGTTCGCGACCGCCTCGGCCTGCAACAGCGCCGCAGTGACGATCCCAGTGATCAGATCGGGCGTCATTTCGATGCCGTCGATCAGGGCGGCGAAGCGGGGAAGCGTGAGGAGCCGGCTCATGCCGCCACTCCCGGGGTGACCTGCTCGGACGCTTCCTCGCGGTATGCGTCGAGTGCATCGGCGAGGATGCAGATCTCCTCAACAACCGGTTCGGTCGGGTCCAGCGCCGCGAAACAGGCGGTTTCGATCCGATGGGTATCATGCACATGCTCGAGCATCAACAGGTCGACCAGGTCGTTGAGCGAGCGCATCGTGCGGGTTGTCGGCTGACCGGGATCGCCGAGCCCGTCCAGCGCCGTCAGGGCGATGCGCACGCCCGGCGCCGCGCCCAGCAAAGCGGCGACGCAGGAGAGCGCATTAGCATTCTCGCTGACGAAAATCCGCAGGTCATCGAGGGCCGACGATGGGGTTTTTATGATGTCGTTGGTAAAATCGAACTGGACCTGTCACGGTTTGATGCCGCTCCTTTGATAGCATTTACTGCAACAAAGGAGACGAACTATGGGCACAGGAAG
>JBGRQD010000010.1:0-140242 GCA_041725935.1 Pelagibaca sp. | reverse complement strand
GATGGGCAAGAGCACGGCCCATGCCTTGGCCGCGAATGTCTGAACATCATCGGCGGGCCGGGTCAGGATCGAACGCTTGAGAAGGTCTGCCAGCCCGTCAATCACGTCCGTGGCTTCATCGCTATCCGTCGAATACCAGAGCGCCAGAAACAGCGCCCGCGCCTCTGCCACGCCCAGCGCATCAACCTGTGCGCGGGTGACGGTGACAGCTTCACCGGGCGCACCCGCCGCCTGTGCGGTGCCCGTGCCTTCAAAGTCCTGTGCAAGAATGGCCTCGATATCGTCACGCATCGCCACCTGTGCCGGGTCAGCCTCAGAGAATGGAAAGGACGTGGCCCAGACCTTGGCGGCAAGGGTCTGCACATCGGCGCTGGGCCGGGCCAAGATTGACCGCTCAACCATATCTGTGATGGGCAGAAAGCAAGTCACCGCTTCATCGCTATTCGCGGCCCCCCAGATTGCACGGCATAGGCGGTGCGCCTCTGCCACGCCCAGCGCGTCCACCTGTGCGCGGGTGACGGTGACAGCTTCACCGGGCGCACCCGCCGCCTGTGCGGTGCCCGTGCCTTCGTCGCCTTGATCCGACAGGCGCAACGGTTCGCCACGCTGCAAGGCGGTCTGTGCATCAAAGAGATAGTTCGAGTTGACCCCAAGGCGGCGGGCTACCGATCCGAGATAGAAAATTGCGCGGCTCATGCGTAAGCCTCCTGACGAAGTGTTGCGGCCTGTGTGTAATCGGCGGGGGTCCAGCGGTCTTTCGCTTCGAGCGTCACCAGCGCCACTTGCGCGGCCTTCTGGGCCACTGTGCGCTTGGCATCCATTGCCGCCAGAGCCACCGCCCGCTTGGCATCGCGCCATGCCTGACGAAGCGCAGCGCGGAAAATGTTGCGGCCCTTGGACCCGCCGAAGATCGTGCGATAGAGGGTCCATGCGTTCTTCATGATTTCGGAGCGGTTAAGTTTCATTGCATCGCCTTTCGTGTGCTGATAGCATATTTTTAGTGCTTATAGCATATGCTGTCAACACATTAAAAGTGCTAACAGCACAATAAGGGGAATGAAAAATGAACGCGGATCAATTCAAAATGGCAAAAGCCGCGCTTGGCTTGAGCAACCCAGAGCTTGCAGAGCGAACCGGGCTCCACAGGAACACCCTAAACCGCTTGGACAAAGGCGACGGGAAGGCATCGACAACCCAGCATGTGCAGCTTGCCCTTGAGGGGCTGGGCGTTCAATTCCTTGAAAGCGGTGATGTAGCCACCGGGCCGGGTGTGGCCCTCACATCAAGCGTAAAGGTTTCCTGACTTGCCAATCAAGTTCGACGTTACCCCTCGAACGGTGCTGCTGTGTGACTACAGCAAAGGTGGGTTCGTACCGCCTGAGATGGTGAAGCGCCGCCCGGTCATTGCCGTGTCACCCCGCTTGCGGCACCGCAGAGGCTTGTTGACCGTGGTACCGCTCAGCACATCGCCACCCGAACGAGTCGCCCCGCACCACTGTCAGATTGAATTACCGTATAAATTGCCCAACTTCGAAGAAGTCATTTGTTGGGTAAAAGCTGACATGGTTGCAACAGTGGGCTTTGAGCGGCTTGATCTCTTTCGAACGGAGCGAGATCAGACGGGCAAACGTAAGTACCTGACACCGCGTATTTCTGAGGCTGATTTTGAGAAAGTGCGGGTGTGCCTCAAGCTGGCGCTGGGTCTTTAATGAGGCATAAATGCAGGTGGTGACGCCCCGTTTCATTGACGTGTGAGGATTTACACCCTATCTGTATCGCGTCCGCTCGCGCTTTGCGTTGAGCCTCAAAACCACTAACGTGGTAGCCCCGCAAAGACGAATCCAAGTCGTGCGGGGCTTCGTTTTTCCCGGTGCAGGGCATGATATCACGGGCTTTCGTGTCTCAGCCCCCGCCGTGCCAGCGCCTCAGCATCGGCGCGGCTCATTCCCACATCATACTCGAATATCGCGGCGCGCTCTTGCACAAGGTCACGGGCCAGCCACCGGGGCACCGCTTCACCTCGATACATCACAAGGTCACTGTCAGGGCCGGGGGCTGGCACATCGGCGGTGGGCGGGGGCTGGAACAACGCGCCCAGCGCCCCCCAGTCCGGTTTATGCGCCATCATCGCCCCCGGTTGCACCATCCAGCTTATCGCGGTCGATCTGGTAGAGGCGATGCTTTCCGCCGCCGCTGGATACATGAAAGACCTTGTTCGGAACCTCTTTGCCCTTTTCGATCTGGGGCACGATCACGCCCGCCGCCATGAGTTCGGAAACCACGGTGCGGAAATCCAGCCCCGCCAGAACCTCTTTCAGTGGCTCAGCCATGAAATAGAAGGTGCTTTCAACGTCCTCTACATCGGGGTCGCCTTCGATCTTCACAAAGCCCAGACGGTTCGTAATCACCATGCGGTCACTACTGGACCGCGCCCAGCGCTGGAACCGGCTGGAACCGTGCATCTGCAAGGTTTCTGCAATCCGCCGCCGTGCCTCTGCTACCTCACTGGAACCGACGCCCCCACGCTCTGCCAGCCAATCAGCGAAACAACGTTGCGCGGCACTCAGCGCGGCCCCGGCGGGCCATCCGGTCACGTCCAGCGCGGTAGCGATTTCACCCGCCGCCGCCACCAAGGCGAACCGATCCGCCACGCGGCGCACCTGCCCATCTGATCCCGGCGGCAACGCCCCCAGGACAAATCCTTTGCGCAGTTCCGACAGCTTGTCGCGGTATTCCGGCAGGTCATCCACCAGCGCCGCCACAAAGGCCCGTCCCGCCGTTCCGTAGAAGCTATTGGCGGATTTCTTCAGGCGTTGCGCGAATGCGGCGGCATCGGGTGCCCCGTGGGTTTCCTCGAATATCCCCATGCCCGCGCCTGCATCGGCCCTGAGGTCCACCACCCGCACTTCCATGCCGGCGGCAATTTTTCCGCCTCCCTCTTTGATCTTGTCGGCAAGACCGATTTCGCCATTGCTTAGAAATAGAACCCGCCATTCCAACGCCTTGCGGGCCTGCCCCTCGCGACCAGCGCGGCTTTTGCCTCTGCCATTTGCCAGCATGTAAGCCGCCGCCGCCGCCGCGCGGGGGTCCACCTGTGACAGTTCATCGAGACACAGAAGGTTATCGCAGGCCATTCCGGCTGTGCTCTCAAGAGCGTTGTCGGTAGCCCGCCAGTTCCGCACGAAACCTTGCGTACCGCCGCCGCCCCAGACCGAACCCGCCACGGTCAGGGCGGTTGATTTCCCCGAAGATGAAGCCCCGCGAAAATGGAACCCGCCGCCATCATCCCCGGCCAAGGCCAGCATCGGCGCGGCAAAAGCGGCCGATACCGACAGCACAAGCCGCGAATTGCCCAGCGCTCGAGATGCAACATCGGTCTGCCATTCCTGCAAGGTGCCCGCGATGCTGAAGGCGTGATCTGGCTTTTCGGTCGATTGCAGGATCACCCGTTCCCCGGTGTCGGCATTGCCGATCGAACCATCGGGCAGGACGTAGATTTCCCCCTGCCAGCCTATGCGAGTCACGCACCGGGCGCGGTCTTGAGGATCTGCCCCTTGCAGATATTCCAGAAGCCACGCCTTGCTTTCCCGGCGCGGCTCTATCTCGCACCCAAGGCGCAAGAGTTCGGCCCGCAAGGGTTCGCCCGATCCAGCGAACAAGGCGGCGGGCATTGCCCATTGATGCGCCACCCCGTCCCGGTCGACCACCTCGATAAGCCTGCCCCAATTCTCGCATTCATCGTCGCGGGTCAGGGCCAGCACATGCACGGTCGACATGAAGCGCACCCATGTCTTGCGGGTGCCGCCATCCTCCGAGTCGCGTTCGATCTCACGAAAGACCCCAGTTTCATCCACCTTGAACGGAAAGCGGCGTTTGGTTGTGGCGCGCTGGGCCTTTCCGCTCTGCACAGCGCCCGCCTTTGCCTTCGATTTCGCAGCCTTCACCGCGCCTTCGACAGTGCTTTCAATCTGTTTCCTACTCATCTGCACCACCCCGCAGAACGTCATTGAAATCTTGGCCCTGAGCCTGAGGGGCGATCACCGAAACCGCGCGCCCCTCAGCCTCGAACCGCGCCGCCGCTTCCTCAGCCGCCGCCAGCCCCGCCGGATCATTGTCCGCCGCGATCACGACAACCTCAGCCACGGGCGGCGGGGGCAGGATCAACCCTTTCAGACCAGAGGTGGACAAGGTGGCCCAGACTGTCAGGCGTGACGCCACGCCGATGGAAAGCGCGGTCTCGATACCCTCTGCCAGCGCGATCACCGGACGGTCAGGCCCAAAGCGCACCGCGCCACCACTACAGGCCCCCAGCATCATCTTGGCCCCGCCTTGCAGGTCCGCCTTTCCTGACCCATCGGGGCGCAGATAGGTGCGATGTATGCCCATCGCCTTGCCATCCGGCCCCCTCAAACGGGCCACCATCGCGGGCAGGTTTTGCTTTGTCCGGGTGTGAGGCATGGCCGGATGAAAGCGCAGCGTGTGGCGCATCTTGTGCCACTGTGCCTTGATCCCGCGCCCCTCAAGATAGGTTTCGGCGGGCGTCCCGGTGATAGGCACCGCCTGCGAAAACAGATCGTCGCAATAGCGTTGCGTCCGGGCCTTCTGTTGCCGCCGGGTCTCGCGTTCCCGGTCGATTTCGGCGGGCGACCGCTGCAAGCTGTGCCCAGTGCCTTGCACTATCCCGCGCGCCCTCAGTTCCGTGAAAATGTCAGGGGCAGGGCACCCGGCCTTGTGGCACCGCAACAACGTCTTACCGCCGGAATCGGTCACGCTCAGGCCCCGTTGATCTGCCCGCCGTTCGGGTTGGCAAATTGGGCAGGGGCAAAGCCCATAGTTCGAGCGCCATTCACCGCCCAGCGCCCGAACAACGTCTTGAGCCTCACTCATGGGGCTTGCCTCCGATCTGGGGCAGGGTCGTGCCTTCCTCATACAGCCGAATGAGGGCCTCAACCCTTTGGACCGATTCAACGAAAGCCTCCCAACGGTTGACTGCGTCAACTGCGAACGCGAATTTCTCGCGGTCGGATAGGCGGCACCCGGTCAGATCAAGGTTGCAAAAGGCGGCGTCAACTGGATCACGCGCGGCAATCCGGCCATTGGGCAGATGCACCACATCCGCCAGCGGCAAGACATTACCCGGCCCAGTGGCATCTTCGTTTCCATCACCCAACTTATCAGGGTCGATCTGATACAAGCGAAACTTTGCACCGCCTGAAGGCACATGAAAGACCTTACTCGAAACCTCTTTGCCCTTTTCGATCTGGGGCACGATCACACCCGCCGCCATGAGTTCGGAAACCACGGCGCGAAAATCCAGCCCCGCCAGAACCTCCGCCAACGGCTCAGCCATGAAATAGAAGGTGGACTCAACTTGGCCTGTATCGGAGTTGTGTTTGGTCTGAACAAAACCCGCGCGAACGGTTTTGCAAAGTCCGCCATGCGACCACTGGTCAAAGCGAACCCCGCCATAAACCTGCAAGGTTTTTGCAATCCGCCGCCGTGCCTCTGTCACCTCACCCGAACCGCCGATCACTGGCCCACCTCCTGAGAAGTGGACGCCACGCGGCGGGCTTCGATCCATGCCCGCACATCGCCAACGCGATAGCGCACGGCGCGGCCCAGCTTGATAAAGGGCGGGCCATTGCCTTTGACGGCGGCAACCTCAAGAAAGCGCTGGGTCAGCCCGAAATAGGTCTGCACCTCCGGGCGCGACAAAAGGCGATCGTCTGTGAAAGTGTCTTGCATTGGTGTTGCTCCTGTTTGTGTGAAACATGAGCAACCTGCACCCGCACATACTGGGCATTCATTCGGGTTTGTCCGGAAAGGTTCGGGTCAATTAGGGAAAAAGCCCTCTTTCTCAAGTTCCTTCAATATGTTGCGGGCCTTTCTACCAAGCGCATCAATAGCGGCCCCATCGGAGTATGCGATAATCATTCCGGCGCGCGCCTTGCCTCTTGGTGCCCATCCATGGCGCTCCACAATACATCTCGCAGCGTCGTGCGCGCTGGGCGACTCCCCTTCCATCACTCTCGAAACAACCTCTCGAACGGCGCCGCCGTTCTTTGCCTTTGGAAGGTTCCATTCGGGGCATTGCGCCGCCACCTCTTGCCACGATACCCCCGCCTGAGCCTGAGCCTGAGCAACACCGCGCGTCAATCGTTCGATCACGATATCACGCGCGGTCCGAATTACTTGGCCGGGGCCTTGCCGTGCAATTGGTGTCAGGGTGTCCAGCGTGTCAAACGCCTCTAAGCCCGCGCTCAAAAGGCGCTGTTTCTCATCTTCTGAAAAAGGAATTTCGGAAAAAGTCACGCGGGCGATATCGGCAGGCGATGCAATCAAATCCCCCAGTCGCTTGTCTCGGGCGGCGCGGCTCTCAAGATCCTGAAACGGTGGCTCTATTCGATCATCCAGTAGACCGGGCCACGAAATGCAATCCCGCAAGCGTTGGAAGCTGGAATAGTCCTCGCGATCAAGGCGGGCCTTGTGCCGCCGGGTCTCTGGGTCATATCTATTCAGGTCTAGTAGGAAGTTCACGCGGTTCAGGTAGAGGGCGTTCGCGGCTAGCAGAAATTGCTTCTCGGGTGTCGTTTCCATGTCGGTTTCGCCCTCGCGTGGCGGTCGCACATTGTCACGCGGGCGGCGGGCCGGGTGCGAAATCCGGCTTTCAGCCGCTAAACCTAGCCGCCCGCGACCACACTAAATCGGCTTGTACGCGCTGGGCAAGGGTACACAACATCTTGTGTCGCACGTTTTGCGCAAAACTGCCATTTTCGGCCCATTTTGGCCCAATTTTCGCACCGCCCGAAAATCGGACCTTTCCCACCGGACTTGCGGGGGCTTGCCGTGAATTGCAGAAAGGGCGGGCAAAAAGTTACAGAACGAAAACCCTGTAACTTTGCGCGTTCCATTTTGTAACCTGAAAGCCTGTGTCTTATCAGCGGCTTAAGCGGAAAAGTTACGGAGTTACAAAGTTACAGCGATTTTGGGTATACAGAGAAATAGAAAAGGGTCGAAAGTGACCGATCACGGGCACAAGATATAGGTGCCCACCGCCTAGCGGTTTTGACGTATCGGCACCACATCCGCCCCGCCATCCGGCCCGCGCATCGCGTCCGATATCCGGCCCGCCACCATATCCGCCGTGCCGCGCTGCACATCGTCAAAGAGGTGCGCATAGCGTTGCGTCGTCTTGGTGTCGCGGTGCCCCAGAAGCGCACCGATCATAGGCAACGTGGCCCCGCCCGACACAGCTATAGACGCGAAGGCGTGGCGCAGATCGTGCAAGCGCACATCGGCAAGGCCAGCCTGTGACCGGATCACGCCCCACGGGTCTTTGAGATTGACCAGCGGCGTTTTGGGTTCTGACGCATCACCACCCCGGATCACGAAGCCCCGGCCATCCTCAGGCCGATCCGCCGTTGCCAGAACCTCAAGCGCGGGCGCGGGCAATTGGATCACCTTCTTTCCGGTCTTGCTATCGGGCAGGTTCGCGCGCCCGTTGGCGACGTCGATATGCTCCCATCGAAGGGATAAGATTTCGCCAGCTCGGGCACCCGTGAATATCAGAAGGCGGATTGCCCGGATTGCCTCAGGGTTCACCCGTGTCATCCGTTCCCGGCCATCGGTCGCGGCAACCCGCAAGGGTTCGAGTTCTGCCAACGCCAGCACATCCCCCAGGCGCTGAAACTCAGCAGCATTCAGGTAGCGTTCCCGCGATTGTTCTTTGAATCGCTGCACCCGGCGGCATGGGTTTGAGTGCTCAGGGCGCATTCCCCAAACCTCGGCAAGTTCAAACGCTTTCGACAGCGCAGCAAGCGCACGGTTCGCCTGATAGGGCGTGGCAGCGTTCGCGTTGTGGAAGCGGGCCACATCACCGATTGTCACATCGGCAACCTTGAGGCCCCCCAGCGCGGGCACAATCAGGTTCGCCACCATCGCCCGCGCATTGGTTTCGGTGCTGGGCTTGTTTTGCTTTGCGACGTGATCCGACAGGTAATCGGCCATGAGGTCTTTGACCGTCGGAGCCTTGCGCCAGTTTGTCTTGACCGTGGCAGGATCACCCCCGGCGGCAACATCCGCTGCCCAGCCGCGCGCGATCTCCCGCGCCTGATCCGGGGTCAGGGTTCCATGAGAACCGATCACAGCCCAACGCACCCGGCCAGAACGCCCACCGCCAATGCGATATTTCAGGACGTATGACTTTCGACCGGACGGGGCCACGCGAATACCAAAGCCTGAGATTTCCGTATCCCACGCCACGAAGCGCGCGGCGGCGGGCTTGAGGGCATCGACGGTGCGCTTTGTCAGCTTTGATTTCTCAGTCATGGCTATCCCCTGTCTTGGCTACCACATGGCTACCACCGGGCTACCACGGAAACGGAAACACTGTGCAAGCCCATGCAACCCGTATAAGCGTTTCCACCATATTTCACAAGGCTTTGTGCAGATTGGCGCAATCCGGTGCAATCTAGGGAAAACATAGAACCGACAGACTTTTAATCAGTGGGTCGCAGGTTCGAATCCTGCACGGCTCACCACTGACCTCCAACATTGGGATCGTCACAGCGCAGCGCCAGCCGGCGTAAATGCGCCTTTTTTGCGGACTGCGTCTTGCAGAACGGATGCTGTCTCTTACCTTCTTGCGAGTGATTTGCATTTTCAAAACGAAACAGACATACTCATGCAGGAGGTGAAACGGATGAAGACGGGTATTCTAGGGCTGATGTCGGCCGCGGTTCTGGTCGCGGGGGCGAACACGGCCGTGGCGCAGGACAAGATGAAGGTGGTCACCACCTTTACCGTTCTGGCCGATATGGCGTCGAACGTGGCAGGCGACGCCGCCGAGGTGGTGTCGATCACCAAACCGGGTGCGGAGATCCACGGCTATGAACCGACGCCGCAGGACATCGTGCGCGCCTATGACGCTGATCTTATCTTATGGAACGGGCTCAACCTCGAACTGTGGTTCGAACAATTCCTCTCGAATCTCGATGAAGTGCCCTCGGTGACGCTCAGTGACGGCATCGACCCGATTTCCATTTCGTCTGGCAGCTACGAGGGCAAGCCGAACCCCCATGCCTGGATGGGGCTGGATAACGCGTTGATCTACATCGACAACATCGCCGCTGCCTTTTCCGAGCAGGACCCCGACAATGCCGCGATCTACGCCGCAAATGCCGATCGCTACAAAGACGAATTGCGCGCCACCATCGAACCGCTGCGCGCCGCTGTGGCTGCGATCCCCGAAGACCAGCGCTGGCTTGTGACCTGCGAAGGCGCGTTCAGCTATCTGGCCCGCGACATGGGACTCAGGGAACTCTACCTCTGGCCGATGAACGCCGATCAGACCGGCACACCCCAGCAGGTGCGCGCAGTCATCGACGGTGTTCGCGAACACGATATCCCGGTCGTGTTCTGCGAAAGCACCGTCAACACCGCCCCGGCGGAACAGGTCGCGCGCGAAACGGGTGTCACCTATGGCGGTGTGCTCTTTGTCGATTCGCTGAGCGAGGCAGGCGGGCCGGTTCCGACCTATCTCGACCTGCTGACCGTCACCACCCGAACCGTGGCGGACGGATTGACCTCTGCCACCAACTAGGCAGGGTAGTGGAACACGTCCTTGCCCGTGGGTGTTCCTGCGGGCAAGACCATGTCAGGCCACCGGCCTGAAACAACAAGGACGCATCATGCTCGATGAGCAAAGCCGTACCAAACCCGACACCCCCGCTGCCACCAAGGGCGGCGGTCTGTCCGCGCAGGACGTGACGGTCACCTATCGCAACGGTCATACCGCGCTCTGGAACGCCAGCTTCGAGATCCCGCGCGGCACCGTGACCGCGCTTGTGGGGATCAACGGCGCAGGCAAATCCACGCTGTTCAAGGCGATCATGGGCTTTGTCCCCGCCTCTCAGGGCGAGATCCGCATCCTTGGCATGAGCGTGAAAGACGCGCTGGCCCAGAACCTCGTCGCCTATGTGCCGCAGGCCGAAGAGGTGGACTGGGCGTTCCCCGTGCTGGTCGAAGACGTTGTGATGATGGGCCGCTACGGCAAGATGGGCTTTCTGCGCCGACCCAAGGCGGCCGATCACGCGGCGGTCGATCAAGCACTGGCCCGCGTGAACATGACCGAGTTCCGCCACCGCCAGATCGGAGAACTGTCGGGCGGCCAGCGCAAGCGCGTATTCCTTGCCCGTGCTCTGGCTCAGGACGGGCAGGTGATCCTGCTGGACGAGCCGTTCACAGGTGTCGATGTCAAGACAGAGGACCAGATCGTGTCGCTCCTGCGCGACCTGCGCGACGAAGGGCGGGTGATGCTGGTCTCGACCCACAACCTCGGGTCGGTCACCGAATTCTGCGACCGGACTGTGCTTGTCAAAGGCACCGTGCTGGCGCACGGCCCGACAGAGACCACCTTCACCCGCGAAAACCTCGAAAAGGCGTTCGGCGGCGTGCTGCGGCACTTCACGCTGGGCGGCGACACGCTGCACGACGACGAAGACGCGCGGTCTGTGACCATCTTCACCGACGATGAACGCCCCTTCGTGCAATATGGCGACAAGACGCAGCGCACGGATCAGGGCACATGATCGCCTACCTGCTGGAACCCTTCGCCTACACTTACATGGTCAACGCCATGTGGGTCTCGGCGCTGGTAGGCGCGGTCTGTGCCTTTCTGTCCGCCTACCTGATGCTCAAGGGCTGGTCCCTGATCGGCGACGCGCTGGCCCATTCGGTTGTGCCGGGTGTCGCCGGGGCCTATATCCTCGGCCTGCCCTTCGCCTTGGGTGCGTTCATCGCGGGGGGGCTCGCGGCAGGGTCGATGCTGTTCCTCTCTGAACGATCCGGGCTGAAGCCTGACGTCATCATCGGCCTGATCTTCACGTCCTTCTTCGGGCTTGGCCTTTTCATGGTGTCGATCAATCCGATGTCGGTGTCGATCCAGACCATCACCATGGGCAATATCCTTGCCATCACACCCGAGGACACGCTGCAACTGGCGATCATCGGGGTGGTGTCACTGGGGGTGCTGCTGGCAAAGTGGAAAGACCTCATGGTCACCTTCTTTGACGAAAACCACGCCCGCACCATGGGATTGCGCCCGCAACTGCTCAAGGCGGTGTTCTTCGTGCTGCTCTCGGCCAGCGTCGTGGCAGCGATGCAGACCGTGGGCGCGTTTCTGGTGATCGCCATGGTGGTCACACCGGGTGCCACCGCATACCTGCTCTGCGACCGCTTCCCGCGCCTGATCATCACATCGGTGCTGATCGGCGTCGTGACCAGTTTCACCGGAGCTTATGCCAGCTATTTCCTCGACGGTGCGACCGGCGGAATCATCGTCTGCCTGCAAACCCTGATCTTTCTTGTCGCGTTTGTGTTTGCCCCCCGCCACGGCATCCTGGCCGCCCGGCGCAAGGCGCACGCTGCGCTGCGCGATGGGCCCACAGACAGCCTTGTGCGGGCCGATCCTGCAAAAGGCGGTGCATGATGGAGCTTGAAGCCCTGCTTTTGCCCTTCCGCTTTGCATTTATGCAAAACGCCTTCCTCATTTCGATGATGGTCGCTGTGCCGACCGCGCTCCTGTCGTGTTTTCTGGTGCTCAAGGGCTGGGCGCTGATGGGCGACGCGGTCAGCCATGCAGTACTGCCGGGGATCGTGCTGGCCTATATTTTCGGCATCCCGCTGATAATCGGCGCCTTTGCCGCCGGCATGACCTGCGCGCTGGCCACGGGCTATCTGTCCAGCAACAGCCGGGTCAAGGAAGACACGGTGATGGGGGTCGTGTTCTCGGGCATGTTTGGCCTCGGCATCGTGCTATACGTGTCGGTCGAGACCAACGCGCATCTCGATCACATCCTTTTCGGCAACATGCTGGGGGTCGAGACACACGAGCTCTGGACTGCCGGGATCATCTCGGCACTGGTCGCGGGTGTGCTGGTGCTCAAGTGGAGGGACTGGCTGCTACACAGCTTCGATCCGGCGCAGGCGCAGGCCTCGGGTCTTTGGGTCAACGCCTTGCATTACGGGATGCTCACGGCCTTGTCTTTGACCATCGTAGCAACGCTGTCGGCGGCGGGTCTGATCCTTGCCATTGGACTGTTGATCGCACCGGGTGCCATCGCGTTCCTGCTGGTGCGACAGTTCAAGGCGATGCTTATGGTTGCGGTCTTGATCAATATGGCGGCGATGCTGCTAGGCACCTATCTCAGCTTCTTCCTCGACAGTGCGCCTGCACCGACGATCATCCTGATCCTGACAGCGCTGTTCATCCTTGCCTTTGTGCGTCGACAAGTGCTCACCCGGCGCGCATCCCGACTGCGCGTCCGGCATGGCTAGGGCAGGTGGGTCAGGTCATCACATCTGGCGCTGACCGCCCGGTGCGTTCGGTCAATCCGCTGATCTGCGCAGTGGCCAGGGCGATGTCATGCAGCGCCGCCTGTGTCTCGATGTTCAGATCCCCACCCGGCGCCTCGTAGCGTTCAAGATACACCCGCAGCGTCGCACCTTCGGTCCCGGTCCCCGACAGGCGCAGCACCGCGCGCCCGCCACCGTCAAAATTGATCCGCAGGCCCTGATTTTGGCTGACCGATCCATCGACCGGGTCGTGATAGCTGAAGGAATCCGCCGATGTGACGGTACAGGCACCAAAGGAGTGCCCGGCCAGATCGCCCAGTTTCGCTGTCAAATCCGCCATCAGCGCATGCGCCGCAGCCGAATCCACGGCCTCGTAATCGTGCCGCGAATAGTAATTCCGGCCATAAGTCTGCCAATGATCCTGAAGGATGTCCTTCACCGACAGCTTGCGCACCGCCAGGATGTTGAGCCAGAGCAGCACCGCCCAAAGCCCATCCTTCTCGCGCACATGGTCGCTGCCCGTGCCGGCACTTTCCTCGCCGCAGAGCGTCACGCGCCCCGCATCCAGCAGGTTGCCGAAGAACTTCCATCCCGTAGGTGTCTCGAAACACTCCACCCCGAACGCCTCGGCCACCCGGTCACAGGCACCGCTTGTCGGCATGGAGCGCGCGACTCCCGCGATGCCCCGCTCGTATCCCGGCGCCAGATGCGCGTTGGCCGCCAGCACCGCGAGTGAATCCGAGGGCGTGACGTATATCCCCCG
This sequence comes from Pelagibaca sp., assembly GCA_041725935.1. GTDB lineage: Bacteria > Pseudomonadota > Alphaproteobacteria > Rhodobacterales > Rhodobacteraceae > Marivita. The sequence goes on along the minus strand of JBGRQD010000010.1, from coordinate 127,125 downwards.
GCCCAGGATCATGTTGCGGTCGCCATCCCCGTCTGACGCTGCCGCGAAATCCGGCCCGTCCTTGGACATCACCAGATCGACCAGCGGTTTCGCCCAGATCGGGTTCGGGTCGGGGTGCCCTTTGCCGAAATCCACCAGCGGCACGCCGTTCATCACGGTGCCCGCAGGCGCGCCCAGCGTGTCTTCGAGGATCATCCTGGCATAGGGTCCGGTGACCGCGTGCATCGCATCGAATTTCATTGTGAAACCGCTGGCGAACAGCGCCCGAAGTGCGGCAAAGTCGAACAGGTCTTCCATCAGCGCGGCGTAATCCGTCACCGGGTCCACCACCTCGACCACCATGTCGCCAAGCGGGGTCACACCGATCCGGTCAAGGTCGATATCGCCGGTGTCCAGCGTCCTGTAGCTGTGGATCGTCTGGGTCTGCGCAAAGATCGCGTCGGTGATCGTCTCGGGCGCGGGGCCGCCATTCGCGATGTTGTATTTCAGTCCGAAATCCTCGTCGACACCGCCGGGATTGTGGCTGGCCGACAGGATCAGCCCGCCATCCGCGCCCCGCAGCCGGATCAGGTGCGACGCGGCCGGGGTCGACAGCAGCCCACCCTGACCGACAATCGCCAGCGCTGCCCCATTGGCCGAGGCCATGCGCAGGATCGTCTGGATCGCCTCTGCATTGAAAAACCGCCCGTCACCGCCGATCACCAGCGCCTTGCCCTCGACCCCGCCAATGCCGTTGAAGATCGACTGCACGAAGCCCTCCAGATAGCCGGGCTGCATGAACACGCGGGTTTTCTTGCGCAGGCCCGAGGTGCCGGGTTTCTGGCCCTCGAACGGGGTGCAGTATTGGGTCAGGATCGTCATGCCGATGCCTCCTCGGAATGGTCGGCGCTGTCTTGGTCTGCGACGGAACCGCGCTGAATGGTCATCACGTCCGCAATATGTCGCAGAACCGCGCTCTGTGCCATCTCTTCGACTGGCACGCTCAGGCGGCGGCGCCAGTTCGGGTGCTCGTTGATGGTGCCGGGCAGGTTCTGCGCTTCCAGTTCCGTGAACACATCGTCCAATTGCACCGACACCAGCGCGGCTGGTGATTCCGCCAATGCGCCATGGACTGCCTCGGCCACCTGGGCGATGCGGGCTGTTGCGGGAATGTCGCAAATCTTTCGCAGGCTGGCCCGCTGCCGGGCGCGGTGGCTGTGCCGGGCAGCACGGTCGCCGGATGTCACCCAGCCGACCCGATGCCACCATTCGATATCGGTGCCGTGCCAGAACCCGTTCAGCGTGGGTGTGTCATGTGTGCCGAAACAGGCAAGGCTGTAGGGTGGGAGCGTGTCGGCGGGCAGGATTGCGCCCGTGTCTGTCGTTTCGAACTGCCAGACCGCATAGCTGTAAAGCCCGGACGTGTTCATCGCTTCGCGGAACCCGTCGGGCACCAGCCCAAGGTCTTCGCCCACCACCAGACAGCCCGCGCGATGCGCCTCGATGGTGATGACGGCCAGCAGCGCGTCCAGCGGTTGCGTGATATATCCGCCCGGACTTCCATCATCGGGCAGCCAGTAGCTGCGCAGCAGACCCAGAGCGTGGTCGATCCGCAACACCCCGCATTTGGCCATCAGCCGCCGCAGCATCGACCGCAGCGGCGCGTAACGCGCTTTTGCCAGAGGTCCGGGCGCGTGGGCCGCCAGCGCCCAGGATTGCCCTTCGGGGCTCAGGTGATCGGGCGGCGCGCCGATGGTCACGCCTTGCGCGATGGTGTCGGCGTTCATCCAGACCTCGGCCCCGTCCGGGCGCGGACCAACGGCAAGATCAAGGTAAAGCCCAAGATCCATGCCCGCCTGTGTCGCCGCACCCTGTGCCGCGTCGATCTGGGTTTCCGCCAGATATTGCAGCCAGAGGTGAAACTCCGCCCGCTTGCCGGCTGCCTTTTGTGCCGCCGCACCGGGGGTTTGCAGCGCTGCGGGCCATGTGCGGAAGTCTTGGCCGTGGTCTTCGCTGATCGCCTCGAATTCGGCAAACCGCCGGGTGTCTTCGGAACTGGTGGCGCACCATGACGCAAAGGCTTCGGTGTCGCGCTGGGCAAACTGCGCCTCCAGTGCCGCGCGATGCTTCTGCCGAAACCCGGCATAGTCGATCAGATCAGCGCCCGGCGTTGGCCCGAGCCCGCCCTCCACCGCGATATGGTCGATGTTGAACATGCCGCGATGCGAGGGTGAATAGGGGCTGATGATGTCCTGCATCGCCCACCCCAGCGCGTGCAGAGGATTGACCCCGAGAAACTGCGCCCCCGCATGGCCAAAGGTTGCAGCAACCGCGCCCAGATCGGCGTAAGTGCCCAAGCCACCGTTGCGTGCCGACCGCAACCCGTACAGCGCGCCTGTTGTGCCCCAGCAGGTGTTGCTGTGGGACTTCGACGCCAGGTCCGGCGCGCGGGGCGGACGAACCATGACAAAGCTCTGACCGGAATGCGTGCCTATGCGGTGCAGATCGTAATACCCGACCTCCAATGGTGGCAGGTCGATCCTGTCGGTGGCACGGCCTTCGGCGACAATTGCACCGGTCTCGTCCAGCAGGGTCCAGTCACACCTGCCAGCGACCGGCACCGGGATGGCGTCACCGGCAAAGGCGATCACTTCAGAGGGCGCGTTCACGGTCGCAGTATTGTCGACATCCGTTCCGAGCGCCCGCAGCAGCGCGCGCAGCGTCTCGGGGCTGGCCTCGTGCTTCGTGCCATGCAGGTCGAAAAACTCGAGGTAGATGCCCTGCGCCCGTGCCAATGCGCGCAGGCTGTCATCGGTGTGGCTCATCCGGTTGACCCGACCCGCAGGACAAAGGCGCTGACCGATTGCGCGGGCACGCGGATGCGCGCGCCGTCGATGGGCGTCGGGTGTTGCGCAGCCGTCGAGGTGTCTATCTCGCGGACCCACGGATCCTGCACGGTGGGCGGCAGCAGCAGGTCGAGGTCGGTACCGCCGCGATTGAAGGCCAGAAGCACTTCGTCGCGTGTCGCCTTGCCCGCCATGCTTTCGGCATTGCCGCGCAGGTGCAGGCAGAGGCTCGACAGGCTGTCATTGTTCCAGTTCAGCGGCGCACCATCAAAGCCGCGCCATTCCACATCCTTGCGCCGGTCGGTCGGGCGCGTGGCGCCGTGCAGGAAATCCATCTGCCGCAGGATCGGTGTGTCTCGTCGAAACCGCGACAGTGCGGCGGTAAAGGCGATCTGGTCGGGGTCGAGCGACGCCCAGTCGATCCATGTGGTGGCGTTGTCCTGACAATAGGCGTTGTTGTTGCCCTGCTGGCTGTGCCCGCCTTCGTCGCCGGCCAGCAGCATCGGCGTGCCCTGCGACAGGAACACGGTGGCCAGCATGTTGCGCTGACGCCGGGCGCGCATGTCGCGGAGCGCGGGATCGTCGTTTGGCCCTTCGGTGCCCAGATTGTCGCTGAAATTGACCTTGTGCCCGTCGCGGTTGCCTTCGCCATTGGCCATGTTGTGGCGCTGTTCGTATTGCGTCGTATCGGCCAGCGTGAAGCCGTCATGGGACGCGGCATAATTGACCGAAGACCAGACGCGCCGCCCGCGTTTGTCAAAGAGGTAAGCTGTGCCAAGCAGCGCCGATCCCAACTCCTGCGCGCCGTGCGTGTCGCCGCGCCAGAACTTGCGCACCGTGTCGCGGTAGCGGTCGTTCCATTCCGCGAACTTGGCCGGGAACCCGCCCAGCTGGTAGCCACCGGGGCCGATATCCCAAGGCTCCGCGATCAGCTTGACCCCCGCCAGCACCTGGTCCTGCCGCAGCGCCGTCATGAAGCGCCCGGTCCGGTCGAACCCGTCAGGTTCGCGGCAGAGCGTGGCGGCCAGATCGAAGCGGAACCCATCGACCCCCATCGCCTGCACCCAGAAGCGCAGGCTGTCGAGGATCAGGCGAATGACAAAGGGATGCGTGGTGTCGAGCGTGTTGCCGCAGCCGGTGTCGTTCACGTAATAGCGCGGCTGGTCGGCCTGAAGCCGGTAATAGCTGGCATTGTCCAGACCCCGGAACGACAAGGTCGGGCCAAGGTGATCACCCTCGGCGGAATGGTTGTAGACCACATCCAGAATGACCTCGATCCCGGCGGCGTGAAAGCGATCGACCATCGCGCGAAAGCCGCGCACACCGGCGGGGCCGAAATAGCGTGGCTCTGGCGCAAAGAATCCGATTGTGTTGTAGCCCCAGTAATTCACCAGACCCCGCGCCGTGAGCGCGCCTTCGGACCGGATCGCCTGCACCGGCAGCAATTCTACCGCCGTCACACCCAGCTTGGTCAGGTGGTCCAGCATGGCAGGCGTTGCCAGCCCGTCATAAGTGCCGCGCAGATCTTCAGGCACCTCGGGGTGGCGCTGCGTCAGGCCTTTGACATGCGCCTCGTAGATCAGAATGTCGTGCCAGCCGCGCTCCAGCGGTTGCCCATCGAGCGGGAAGAGCGCAGGGTCTGACACGACCGACTTGGCCACGAAAGCCGCGCTGTCGCGGTTGTCAAAGGACAGGTCCGCCTCGGGGGCGGAATTCAGATAGCCGAACGTGGCGGTGTGATCGGCGAAACCGCCGTGAAATTCCCGGGTATAGGGGTCGATCAACAGCTTGTTGCGGTTGAAGCGATGCCCGGCCTCGGGCGTGTACGGCCCCGACGCGCGGTAGCCATAAAGCGTGCCGGGGTGCACCCCGGGCAAATAGCCATGCCAGACCGCCCCGGTGCGTTCGGGCAGCGACAGGCGCATCTCCTCGCGTGTGCCGTCCGGGGAAAACAGGCACAGGAACACCTGTTCGGCATGGTCCGAGAAGACGGCGAAATTGGTCCCGCCGCCGTCGAAATGCGCGCCGAGCCGGGCCGGGGAGCCGGGTTCAAGCTGTGTGGAAACGGTGGCGTGATAGGTCATCAGGCAAGATCGGCATAAAGGTCACGATAGGCTTTGGCAGAGCTGTCCCAGCTCACGGGATGACGCATAGCCGCCCGCTGCATGGATTGCCACAGTTTCGGATCGGCATAGGCCGCGATCACGCGGTCGATCACCTGCTCCAGACCCGCTGTCGTCACATCTGAAAACACAAACCCGGTTGCCGCCTTGGCGATCAGTGCGGCGACATTGGCGTCGATCACCGTGTCGGCCAGCCCCCCGGTGCGGGCCACGACCGGCAGGGTGCCATAGCGCAGCCCGTAAAGCTGGGTCAGGCCGCACGGCTCAAACCGTGACGGGATCAGGATGGCGTCGCTGCCTGCCTGAAACAGATGCGACAGCGGCTCGTCATAACCGATATGGGTGGCGACCTGCCCGGGGTTGTCCTGTGCTGCCTCGCGGAAGCCCTGTTCGAGTTCGGGCTGTCCGCTGCCCAGCACCGCCAGTTGTGCGCCATGCTCCACCAGATGCGGCAGCGCGCCCAGTACGGCGTCGAGCCCCTTCTGGGAGGTCAGGCGGCTGACCACGCAGAACAGAGGGCCGGTGCTGCCGGTGTCCAGTCCCAGCCGTTCGCTGAGCGCGGCGCGGTTCGCTGCCTTGTTCTTGAGGCTCTTGGCGTCGTAAGGCTCGGCCAGCGCTGTGTCTTCTGCCGGGTTCCACGCGTCGGTGTCGATCCCGTTCAGCACGCCGCTCAGCACGGGGGCACGGGCCTGCAACACGCCCTCAAGGCCCATGCCGAAGTCAGGCGTCAGGATTTCGCGCGCATAGGTCGGGCTGACCGTGGTGATCCGGTCCGAGAACATCAGCCCGCCCTTGAGGAAGCTCAGATCACCGTGAAACTCCAGCCCCTCCGGGTGAAACCAGTCGGTCTTGAGGTGCAGCCGGTCCAAGACCTGCGGGCCAAAGCGCCCCTGAAAGGCGATATTGTGGATGGTGATGACAGATCGTGGCGTGTCACGGCCCGCCATGCGCATATAGACCGGTGCCAAGGCCGCCTGCCAGTCATGGGCATGCAGGACGTCCGGTTGATAATCCTTGATCGCGCCCATCGCGATGCGCGCGCCCGCCATTGACAGGGCTCCGAACCGCAGGTGGTTGTCGGGCCAGTCTTTGCCCGCTTCATCGACATAAAGTCCGCCGGGGCGGTCAAAAAGCTGGGGTGCATCCAGAAGAAGAAGCGTAATTCCGTGTGCAGTTACTCTGACAATGCGACCTGGCCCACCCGGCAGATCGTCGAAGCGTGCCACCTCTGTGCCCTGTGGCAAAAGCGGGAACAGCGGCGGATAGGCGGGCAACACCACGTGTACGTCGGTGCCCACCCGGGCAAGGGCGGCGGGCAGCGCCCCCACCACATCCGCGAGGCCCCCCGTTTTCACGAAGGGCGCACATTCCGAGGCGACCATCAGCACGTTCATATCAGCGTCCCAGTTTGTCGATCATGGCTTGCGTGATCAGGCAAATCCCACCCTCGGTGCGGCGGAACCGCTTGGCGTCTTCCTTGGGGTCTTCGCCCACGATCAGACCGGGAGGAATCTTGACGCCCCGGTCCAGCACCACGTTCTTGAGATAGGCGCGGCGGCCCACCTCGGCATAGGGCAAGACCACCGCCCCTTCGAGCTGCGAAAACGAGTGTGTCTTGACGCCGGTGAACAGCAGGCAGCGATAGAGCGACGACCCCGAGATGATACAGCCCCCCGACACCATCGACGACACCGCCTGTCCGCGGCGGCCTTCCTCGTTGTGGATGAATTTCGCGGGTGGGGTGAGTTCGGAATAGGTCCAGATCGGCCAGTCAGTCGCGTAGATGTCCAGCGCCGGTTCGAAATCCGTCAGGTCGATATTGGCCTGCCAATAGGCGTCGATCGTGCCCACGTCGCGCCAGTAGGGTTCGGTCTCAAGCCCGGACATGACGCAGGAGCGGCTGAACGGATGCGCGCGTGCGCCGCCTGTCGCGACGATGGCGGGAATGATATCCTTGCCGAAATCGTTTTCCGATTTGGGGTTCTGGGCGTCCTTTTCGAGGATCTCGTAGAGATATTCCGCCTCGAACACGTAGATCCCCATGCTGGCCAGCGATTTGGTCTCGTCGCCCGGCATCGCTGGCGGATCGGCGGGCTTTTCCACGAAATCGAGAATCTTGTCGCTGTCATCCACATGCATCACGCCAAAGCCCTTGGCCTCTTCGCGCGGCACTGCGATGCAGCCCACCGTGACCTTGGCGCCGGACCGGACATGTTCCTCGATCATCAGGGAATAGTCCTGCTTGTAGATGTGATCGCCCGCAAGGATCACCACGTATTTTGGCCCGTAGCCTCGGATGACGGAAATGTTCTGGGTCACGGCATCGGCAGTGCCCTTGTACCAGTTGTCCTCGTTGACCTGCTGCGAGGCGGGCAGGATATCGAGCGACTCGTTGCGCTCGGCGCGGAAAAAGCTCCAGCCGCGCTGCATGTGCCGGATCAGGCTGTGCGCCTTGTACTGCGTGGCGACGCCGATGCGCCGGATGCCGGAATTGACGGCATTGGACAGGGCGAAGTCGATGATCCGGGTCTTGCCGCCGAAATAGACGGCGGGTTTTGCGCGGATGTCGGTCATTTCTTTCAGGCGGCTCCCCCGACCGCCTGCAAGAATGAACGCCATGGATTGCTGCGCCAGGCTGAACCTGTCTTCCCTCATGTCTTTCCTCCCCCTGTGTGTCATGTCCCTGTTCAGTCAGTCGCGAGTTGAAAGAACACGGTCGCCAGCGGCGGCACGGTGATCTCGATGGACCAGGCACAGCCATGCATCGAGACATCCTGCGCGTCCGCCCCCTGCGCGTTGCCGGTGTCGGTGCCTCCGTAGAGTGCCGCATCAGAATTGAACCGTTCGGCCCAGTGCCCCTTGTGAGGCACACCGATGCGGTAGGTGGTGCGCGGCACTGGGGTGAAGTTCGCCACCACCAGTACGGGGGCATCGCCCTCGGCCCCGTAGCGCATCCACGAAAACACCGAATCCGCCGCATTGCCGCCGTCGATCCAGCGGAACCCGTCTTCGCGGCTGTCCCTGCGATAGAGCGCAGGTGTCGCGCGGTAGAGCGTGTTCAGATCGCGCACCAGCCGTTGCATTCCCTGATGCGGCGCATGGTCCAGCAGGTGCCAGTCGAGGCTTGTTTCGTTGTTCCATTCGCCCGCCTGGGCAAATTCGCAGCCCATGAACAACAGCTTCTTGCCGGGATGGCCCCACATGAACCCGTAATAGGCCCGCAGGTTAGCAAAGCGCTGCCAGTCGTCGCCCGGCATCTTGCCCAGCATCGACCCTTTGCCGTGGACGACCTCGTCATGGGAAATCGGCAGGATGAAGTTTTCCGAGAACGCGTAATGCAGTCCGAAGGTCATCTTGTCGTGGTGATATTTCCGGTTGATCGGGTCTTCGGCCATGTAGCGCAGGGTGTCGTTCATCCACCCCATGTTCCATTTGAAGCCAAAGCCAAGACCACCCGCGCTGGTTGGCGCGCTGACGCCCGGAAAGGCGGTGCTTTCCTCGGCGGCGGTCAGGATGCTGTCATCCGCGGCATAGACCAGTTCGTTCATGCGTTGCAGAAACGCAATGGCTTCTAGGTTCTCGCGCCCGCCGTCCTTGTTCGGCACCCATTCGCCCTCTTTGCGGGAATAGTCGCGGTAGAGCATCGACGCCACCGCATCCACGCGCAGCCCGTCGATATGGTATTCCTCGAACCAGAATTTCGCGTTTGCGATCAGGAAGTTCAGCACTTCGGTGCGGCCGTAGTTGTAGACCAGCGTGTTCCAGTCGGGGTGGAACCCTTCCTTGGGGTCGGCATGTTCGTAAAGCGGCGACCCATCGAACCGGCCCAAGCCATGCGCATCCGACGGGAAATGCCCCGGCACCCAGTCGATGATCAGACCCAGACCCGCCGCGTGGCAGGCATCGACAAAGGCGCGAAACTCCTGCGGTGTGCCAAAGCGCGAGGTGGGCGCGAAGAGGCCCACCGGCTGGTAGCCCCACGATCCGCCGAACGGATATTCCGACACCGGCGTCAGTTCGATATGGGTGAAGCCCATGTCGCGGGCGTAGTCCACCAGCATCGACGCATGCTCGATATAGGTCAGCGACCGGTTGCCCTCTTCTGGAACGCGCCGCCAGCTTTCCAGATGCACCTCGTAGATCGAGATCGGCTGGTCGATCTTCTGCTTCGCCCCGCGCTGTTGGAGCCACCCTGCATCGGCCCAGTCATAGCCACGCAGGTCGCGCACGACAGAGGCGGTGGCCGGCGGCAGTTCCGCGCCAAAGCCCACAGGATCGGCCTTGAGCGGCAGCACATTGCCTGCGCTGTCGATCAGTTCGTACTTGTAGACCGTGCCGTCCCCAAGGCCGGGCAGGAAAATCTCGTGCACGCCCGTGGCACCGCGCCTGCGCATCACGTGGCGGCGACCGTCCCAGCCGTTGAAATCGCCCACCACCGACACGCGCAGCGCATTGGGCGCCCAGACGGCGAAATGAGTGCCTTCTGCGCCTTCATGTGTGCAGACATGCGCACCAAGGGCATCCCAAAGCTGGTTATGTGTGCCCTCGCCCAGAAGATATTCGTCAAGATCGCCGAGCCGCGGACCGAACGCATAGGCGTCCTGCTCGTCCCAGACATCTGCGCCGCGCGTCAGACGCAACCGGTAATCGAACCGTTTCTTCCGGCGCGGGATAACGCCCGCGAAAAGCCCTTCCGCCACCCGGTCGAGCGTGACCAGCAAGCGCCCGGTCCTGGCGTCGATCACGTCCACTCTGTCCGCTTCGGGGCGCATCGCCCTCAGCACCAATGAGCCGTCCAACTCGTGCAGGCCCAGCACGGCAAACGGATCGCTGTGCCTCCCCTGCGCGATGGCCTGCGCCGTATTCGCGTCGATCAGGGGCACCACATCCGTCATGCCGAGAGCACGCTTTTTGCGCCCCAGATGTCGTGCGCATATCCCTTGATCGTGCGATCGGACGAGAACCAGCCCATGCTGGCGGTGTTCACCAATGCCATCGCAGCCCAGTTCGCCGGGGTCTGGTAGGCCATGTCGGCGCGACGCTGCGTGTCGAAATAGCTGTCGAAATCACAGGTCACGAGGAAATAATCGTGATCATAAAGCATCCCCACAAGACCATGATAGCGGCTTGGGTCCTGCGGTGCAAAACGTCCTTCGGCAATCTGGCCCAGCACCCGTTGCAGCCGCGGGCTGGCCTCGATCGCGGCGCGGGAATAGCCGTGATGGGTGCGGCGTTCCATCACCTCCTCGGCGGTCAGACCGAAGAGAAAGAAATTCTCTGTCCCGACATGATCGCGGATCTCCACGTTTGCGCCGTCCAGCGTGCCGATGGTCAGCGCGCCGTTCAGGGCGAATTTCATGTTGCCGGTGCCCGAGGCCTCTTTGCCCGCGGTCGAGATCTGTTCCGACAGGTCCGCCGCCGGGATCAGCCGTTCGGCCATGGTGACGTTGTAATTCGGGGGATACACGATCTTAAGCCGGTCGCCCGTGACCGGATCGGCATTGATCACCTGCGCCACGTCATTGATCAGGCGGATGATGTCCTTGGCCACGAAATAGCCCGGCGCCGCCTTGCCGCCGAAGATCTTGACGCGGGGCGTCCAGTCGGCGGTCGGGTTGTCGCGCATCTCGTTCCAGAGTGCCACGGTCTCGAGCAGGTTCATCAACTGGCGCTTGTATTCGTGGATGCGCTTGATCTGCACGTCGAACATCGCGTCGGGGTCCAGCGTGACACCCATCGTCTGACCGATCCAGTTCGACAGGTTGACCTTGTTCTCGCGCTTGGACGCCATGAACGCGTCGATGAAGGCCGGATCGTCGCGTTCGTTCTTCAACGCGTTGAGCTGTTCCAAGTCGGTGACCCAACCTTCGCCGATGGCGTCGGTGATCAGGTGGCGCAGCGACGGGTTGCAGCCATAAAGCCAGCGGCGCGGCGTGATGCCGTTGGTCTGGTTGATGATCCGGTCGGGGTGGATGGCGTGCAGGTCGGCAAAGACCGTCTGCTTCACCAGTTCGGTGTGCAGCGCGGACACCCCGTTGACCTTGTGCGCCATGATGAAGGCCAGTTCCCCCATCCGCACATCGCCATGATCCAGAATGCGCGGACTGTCCGGAAACGCGGTCTGGTGCGCGTGTTCGATGGCGCGGATGATCTCGAGGTGGCGCGGCAGGGTGCGGCCCATCAGGTGCTCGCTCCAACGCTCCAGCGCCTCGGGGAGCAGCGTGTGGTTGGTATAGGCAAGGCAGCGGCGGGCCAGCGGGATCGCCTCGTCCATCGGGATGCCATGCTCATCCACCAGAATGCGCACCAGTTCCGGGCCTGCGATGGCCGGGTGTGTGTCGTTCAGCTGGATCGCCACGTAGTCGGGCAGGTTGCGGATGTTGTCGTGATCGGCAAGATAGCGGCGCAGCAGATCCATGATCGACGCGGCGGTGAAGAAATATTCCTGCTTGAGCCGCAGTTCCTTGCCGCTTTCGGTCGTGTCGTCCGGATACAGCACCCGGCTGATCGTGCGCGCCAGCGCCTCGGACCGTCCGGCGGCCAGGTAATCGCCCCGGTTGAAGCTTTCGAGGTCGAAATCCTTGGACGGCTCTGCCGACCAGAGCCGCAGCGTGTTGCCCCAGTCGCCGTTCCAGCCCACAACGGGCGTGTCATGCGCGGTGGCCATGACCACCTCGGCGGGATGCCAGATGGCGGTGCCGTCGCGGTGTTCGACATGACCGCCAAAGCCGATCCGATACCGCGCTTCGGGACGTTCGAATTCCCACGCATGGCGTTGGGTCAGCCATGTTTCCGGCTTTTCGACCTGCTGCCCCTGCGCAAAGCTTTGTTCGAACAGCCCGTGCTCATAGCGGATGCCATAGCCGAATGCCGGGATGCCCAGCGTTGCCAGCGAATCCATGAAACAGGCGGCGAGCCGTCCAAGCCCGCCATTGCCCAAGGCGGCGTCGGGTTCGTCATGTACGATGGCATCGTAATCCTGCCCCAGATCGGCGATTGCGGTCTTGACCGTGTCCTCCATCCGCAGGTTCGCGATCATGTCCTCGATCAGCCGCCCGATGAGGAATTCCATCGACAGGTAATAGACCCGCTTGGGCGATGCGGCATAGGTTTCCCGGGTCGACCTGAACCACGTTTCGACCATCTGGTCCCGCAACACGAGTGACAGCGCGATGCGCCAGTCATAGGTCGAGGCGTTCTCGGCATCCTTGCCCAGAGAGTATTTCAGACGGTTCAGAATATCGGTTTTCATGGTCATCCAAGAGTGTTCCAAAATCGTGCATAGGTTTTCGGTAGCGCTAACATCAGCTGTTGATAGTGCATTCCCCGAAAAACACCATTACACATATTGCAGGGGTGTTTGCCGTTTTCTGCAGGAATTGACCGCATGGCAACATCCCCGCCCGGTGTCGCCTCATTTCGGTGCAGATGGGCTGGCAGGCAGGCGCGATAAGAGCGCGGATTTCTGCATCCCGTGGCCGTCGAAATTGTCGGGCGACAGCCACCGCTGGAACCGCTGCTTGAGCGCTGGCCATTCGCTGTCGAGGATCGAGAACCACGCGGTGTCGCGGTTGCGGCCCTTGTAGTGGGTCGCCTGACGAAACGTGCCTTCAAAGGTGAAGCCCAACCGCAGCGCGGCCTTGCGCGACGCCGCGTTCAGCGCATCGCATTTCCATTCGTAGCGGCGATAGCGCAGCTCTTCGAAGGCGCGTTGCATCATCAGGAACTGGAACTCGGTCGCGGCACGGGTGCGTTGCAGGGCAGGGGACAGGGTGATGTACCCGACCTCGATGCTGGCGCTGGCCGGACTGATCCGCAGGTAGCTGGCATACCCGACAGCGCCCCCGTCCACGACGATGGCATGCATCAGCGGATCATCCCATGTCACCGCCTGATCGATCCATTCGCGAAACGCGGCTGGGTCGTGGTAAGAGCCGTTCGGCATGTAGGTCCAGATGCGGTCTTCGGTATCCGGGCGGAAGGCGGCAAACAGGTCGTCCGCATGGTCCGAAGATAACGGCACAACCGAACAGAAACGCCCCACCATGTCGGTGCGCGGGGGCACCGGGCGGGGCGATGTATCGGCAAGAGGCAAGCCGATGGGTTGGCCCAGCGCGTTTAGGCGCTGGCCCGTGATCAGGGGATCATTCACGCAAATTCGCGGCCAAGGGCTTCGTCGACCGATGCGATGATCTGGTTGATGTCATCCTTGGTGGCAATCAGCGCGGGGCTGAAACACAGCGTGTTGTTGTAGCCGGGCAGCGACCGGTTGGTTGCTCCGATGATGATGCCCTGTTGCATGCAGTCTGCGACCACCTTCTGAACGCGTTTCTCGGCCATCGGCTTGCGGGTCTCGCGGTCCTCGACCAGTTCGGCACCGAGGAAGAGACCCTTGCCGCGCACGTTGCCGATGACTTCGTGCTTGTCGGCCAGCGCGTGAAGCTGATCCAGCATGTAGTGGCCCATTGCCGTGGTGTTCTCCAACAGACCTTCGTCCTCGATGATGCGCATGTTTTCCAGCGCCGCCGCCGGGCCGGCCGTGCAGCCGCCAAAGGTCGAGATGTCGCGGAAATAGTTCATCGGATCGTCGGCATTGTCCTTGAACATCGAGAACACGTCCTCGGTGGTCACAAGGCAGGCAATCGCCGCATAGCCCGAGGCCACACCCTTGGCCATCGTCACCATGTCGGGTTGCACGCCGTAATGCTGATAGCCGAACCATGTGCCGGTGCGGCCCACGCCGCAGACCACTTCGTCGATATGCAGCAGGATGTCGTACTTGCGGCAAATCTCCTGCACGCGGTCCCAGTAGCCCTGCGGCGGGGTGATCACGCCACCACCGGCTGTGACCGGCTCAAGGCAGAGCGCGCCGACGGTGTCGGGGCCTTCGCGCAGGATCACCTGTTCGATCTGGTCAGCGGCCCATTCGCCGTAATTCTCGGTCGGGGCGCCCTGATCGCCCGCGCGGTACTCAAGGCAGTGCGGCACACGCACGAAACCGGGCGTGAACGGGCCGTACTGCGCGTTGCGCTCGTCCTGACCACCTGCCGACAGGCAGCCGATGGTCGTGCCGTGATAATCGCGGTCGCGATAGAGGATCTTGTGCTTGTTGCCGCCATAGCGCTTGTGCGCGATCTGGCGTACCATCTTGAACGCCTTCTCGTTCGCCTCGGACCCCGAGTTCGTATAGTAAACACGAGTCATGCCCGGCATCTTCGAGATCAGCTTTTCCGAGAACAGCGCACCGGGGATCGACCCGGCGGATCCGGCAAAGTAGTTCAGCTTGATCAGCTGGTCATAAACGGCCTTGGCAATGCTTTCACGTCCGTAACCCACGTTCACTGTCCAGACGCCACCGGAGACAGCATCCAGATGCTCTTTGCCCTTCTGGTCCCAGACCCGCATGCCCTTTCCTTCGACGATGATCCGGGGATCGTTTGTCTCGAACGGCTTGTGCTGGATCAGGTGGTGCCACACATGAGCGCGGTCGGCTTCGACCACGTGGCTGAGATCGTTCTGGGTCAATGTCCCGTCCATGGGCGTCACCTCCGTTTGAGAATCACAATGGGCCGGATGCGAATGTCGCTCTGGCATGGCCATTCTGAGCGGAACAGAAATCCGGCGTTAGGGCCAGACCGTTTGCACAGATAGGTCCAAATCCGCCGGGCCATCACGCCCGTCTGCCGTATCTTTCAGCGGGTCACGACCCGTCCGTCGCGGGTGCCTCTGCCGGAGCATCTGCAGGAGGCTCTGCCGGCGCACCCACGGGCACATCGACCGGAGCGCCGTTGATCAGACCCATGAGCGTTGCGATCTGCGTGTCGAGCCATGCCCGACCCTGATCAACCAGCGCCACGAAGCTGTCCAGAGGTGCCTTCACCTGCGGCACGGACTCAGACAATTGCGGCGCGTAGACGTAAAGCGCGGCTGCCACGGCAAACAGCAGGATCATGTAGATGAAACCGCGCCGAAACCCGCCGGTCGGTTCGTCATCGTCTTCGAGATCGGCCTGCACGCTGCGCATTTCGCGCCGTTCATTCGACGCGCGCAGGGTCTGGTTGATCTCTTCCACATCGGGCAGCATGTCACGCCGCGATTTCGGCCGCGCTGCCACGGCAGCGCTGGTTGCGGCAGCCACTGCGGCCTCGGCGTCTTCGCCGCGCAGCTTCCGCATGCGTTCCTGCGCCTGACGCGCGCGCTTGGCGGCTTCGTCTTCGGGTTCCTGAAGGCCAAGATCGGGCTGTTCCTCGATCCCGCCTGCATCGGCACGACGGGCGCGGGCCTCGATATCGGCCTCCTCGCGCAGGATGTCGGCAATCGAGGGATCAAGCTCGCGGCGCTTGGGCGGGCTTGGCGGGGTGGAACTGCCCGGCGCGGCTTCCTGGTTGATCGACGGGCGGTCAGCGATGTCTGCGTCCACCTCGGGATGCCAGACTGCGTCCTTGGGGGCCTTTGCTTCGGCTTCGATCGCTTCGGGCGTGGCGCTGCTGTCGGGGGTCTGAAACCAGGTGTTGCCGCAATTGGAGCACTGCACATCCCGGCCATCCTCGGGGATGACATCATCCGGGACTTCGTACTGCGCCCCGCAACTCGGACATTTCAGCCGCATTTTGCCAGTTGCCCCCAACTCAGCTGGCCGCGATTTTGCGCCCAACCCCTTTGTACCTCGTTGAAAAGGCACAATAGGCGCGGCTATCCGCATGTAAATGCCTATTGTGACCACACCGGCGCATTGAAACCCGCACGATGCTCAGGCACAACAACGCCGAACCAGGGGCAGGGACAAGACCGCCGTGATCGAGTTGGAAAATGTGGCCTACAGTTACGGCGGCGGAGAACTGTTGACGGATATGACCCTGAACATCGCGCCGGGGTCGTTTCATTTCCTCACCGGACCGTCCGGATCGGGCAAGACCACCTTTCTCAAGCTCTGCTACGGCGCGCTTCAGGCAACTGCGGGCCATGTCCGACTGTTCGACCGTGACGTGCGCGGGCTGAGCCGGGATGACGTCGCGATCCTGCGCCGCAAGATCGGTGTCGTGCATCAGGATTGCCAGTTTCTCGACCATCTGCCGGTGACCGAAAACGTCGCCCTGCCTCTGTCGGTGTCCGGGCAGGAGCCGGATGCGGCGGATGCCAATCTCAAGGAATTGCTGGCCTGGGTCGGGCTGACTGCCCGCGCCGATGCGCTGCCGCCCGAACTGTCGGGTGGGGAACGCCAGCGCGCCGCACTGGCCCGCGCGGTGATCATGTCGCCTGACGTGATCCTTGCGGATGAGCCCACCGGCAATATCGACTGGGAGATGTCGCAACGCCTTCTGACGCTGCTGGTGGAACTGAACCGGATGGGCAAAACGATCCTGATCGCGACCCATGATCTGGGCCTGATCCGCGCCGCCAAGGCGCAGGTGCAGACGCGGGTTCTGCGGATCTCGAACCGGCGGCTTCAGATGGCGGGGGCGGACCTGTGAAGTTCGATCTGCGGGCCGCCGCGCGGATGCTGCAATTCGACGAACGCGCGGATCGCGTCGTTCCTCCCACCGGCTTTACCGCGCGTCTGACGCTGTTCAGCGCGTTTGCGATGTCCTTCCTCGCGGTCTTTGCACTGGCGCTGTCGCTGGCGGCGGGGCGCGTGGCGGATCGCTGGGGCAACGAGCTGGCGCAATCCTCGACCCTGCGCATCTCGGCCCCGGCGGGTGAGGTCGCAACCCAGACCGAAGCGGCGCTGCGCGTGCTGCGCACCACGCCCGGGATCGTCGATGCGCGCGCGCTCACCCCCGAAGAACAGCGCGACCTGCTGATCCCTTGGCTGGGCGCGGACCTGCCCATCGACGATCTGCCGCTGCCGCAGCTCATCGACATCCTGGAGACCGACACGGGCTATGATGCCGCCGGGCTGCGCCTGCGGCTTGCCGCCGAGGCACCTGCCGCCGTGCTGGACGATCATGCCCGCTGGCGGCGTCCGCTGATCGACGCGGCGATGCGGTTGCGGCTTCTGGGTTGGGCGTCGATCCTGCTCATCGCGACGGCCACGGCCGCAATGGTAACGCTGGCCGCCAATGCAGCGCTTGCCGCAAATGCGCAGGTGATCGCCGTGCTGCGGCTGGTCGGGGCCAAGGACACCTATATCGCCAGCGCCTTTGTCCGGCGCTTTGCCCTGCGCGCCCTGACCGGGGCGGCCTTCGGCACGCTGACTGGCATCATCGCGCTGGTGCTGGTGCCCTCGGGCAATGACACTGCGGGTGTGCTCACCGATCTGAGCATCCAGGGCATTGGCTGGGTCTGGGTCATTCTGATCCCGCCCCTGTCGGGGCTGGTTGCATTTGTCGCCACGCGCTACGCCGCGCGGCGCGTGTTGGAGGATTTGGCCTGATGGCATATGCAATCCAGTGGGTGCGGTCGCTGCTGTTCATCATCGCGGTCTACCTGTCCATCGCGGTGATCGGCCTCGGGCTGTTCCCTTGGGCCGTCGTGTCCCGCAAGGGCGCGCGCGCGGGCTGCATGAACGTGTCGCGCTTCGTACTCTGGGCCGCGCCGTGGATGATCGGGCTCAAGACCGAAATCCGGGGCACGCCGCCCGAGTACGAATGCATTGTTGCCTCCAAGCATCAGAGCTTTCTGGACGTGTTCATGGTGTTCTCGGCCCTGCCTGCGGGCAAGTTCATCATGAAGCGCCTGTTGATGTACGCACCCATTGTCGGGCAATACGGGCTGCGGATCGGCTGTATCCCGGTCGACCGGGGCAAGCGCGGTGCGGCGATCAAGCAGATGGTCGACGCGGTGCATGAGGGCAAAGCCACGGCGGGGCAGTTGATCATCTATCCGCAGGGCACAAGGATCGCCCCGGGCGTCAAGGCGCCCTACAAGGTTGGCACCGCGGTTCTGTACGAACAGCTTGGCCAGCCCTGTGTACCCGTGGCGGCCAATGTCGGGCTGTTCTGGCCCAAGCGCGGCATCTACCGCAAACCGGGCATAGCGGTGGTCGAATTCCTTGAACCGATCCCGCCGGGTCTGCCTCGGCACGAGTTTCTGAAACTGCTGGAAACGCGGATCGAAACCGCGTCCGACCGGCTGAACGCGGAGGCGGGGTTCCATGCGCCGAATTGAGACCATCGCGGATCTGGAGGCACTGTACGGCGCGCCGGTGCCGGCATCGCTGACCAAGGTGGCGAACCATCTGACCCCCAGCTATCGCCGCTGGGTCGAGGCGGCGCGGTTCTGCGTGATCTCGACAGCGGGACCTCACGGCACTCATGGCACGCCCCGCGGCGACATCGAACCTGTGGTCCGGGTGTCGGATCCGCGCACGATCCTGCTGCCGGACTGGCAGGGCAACAATCGTCTGGATGCCCTGCGCGACCTGATCGACGACCCGCGAATCGCGTTCCTGTTCATGATCCCCGGCACCAAGACGACGGTGCGGGTGAATGGTCGGGCGTGGATCACCGACGACGCCGACCTGCGCGCGACGTTCCAGAAAAAGAACATCCTGCCCGCGACCGTGATCGTGACCGAGGTGGCCGAGGTCTATACCCAATGCGCCAAGGCGCTGATGCGGTCAGGGCTGTGGGAGGGCGCGCCCCTGCCCGAAGGACTGCCGACGGTGGGCGAGATCATGGCCGATGTGAGCGATGGGGCGCTGGGCGGTCCGGAGTATGACGCGAGCTACGAGGCCAACGCGATCCCGCGCATGTGGTGACACCGCACGGTCTGTAAGCAAAACCTTAACGCGTGGACGGCACTTTGCCCCCACGTTGCGCAACGAGCGGAGAGGGTCACTCCCACACCGCGATCTGAAGATGGTTTTTTCGTTCAGGTGGTGACACACCGACCTTGAGAAACCGGTTTTACAGGCCCCGAAACGGGCAAAGGTCCGGGGAGACATCCCCGATAGAGGAAAAACCGTCAGCCCAATGGGGCGGCGCCGCTTCTTTCAGAGATTAAACAGCTCGTTGAGGAGCCGAAGGACGCGGTTTCGAAACCCCGTCGGCAGGCGCGTGTGAACGCGCTTGGGGGAAGCCGTTTGGACACGGCTTCCCCCGTGCCATGCGTTTACATGTGAATGGCACCGTCGCCACAGGCGAGGGCCGCTTCGCGCACCGCTTCGGAATAGGTCGGGTGCGCGTGGCAGGTCAGAGCCAGATCCTCGGCCGAGGCACCGAATTCCATCGCAACGCAGATCTCGTGGATCAGATCACCCGCCATCGGCCCGATGATATGCGCGCCCAGGATGCGGTCGGTGTCCTTGTCCGCGAGGATCTTCACAAACCCGTCCGCTGCAAAGTTGGCCTTGGCACGACCATTGCCCATGAAGCTGAACTTGCCGACCTTGTAAGTGCGGCCCGCTTCCTTGAGCTGTTCCTCGGTCATGCCGACATTGGCCACCTCTGGGTGCGTGTAGATCACGCCCGGAATGACGCCGTAATTCACATGGCCTGCCTTGCCCGCGATCACCTCGGCGCAGGCCATGCCTTCGTCTTCGGCCTTGTGCGCGAGCATCGGGCCGTCGATGCAATCGCCGATGGCGTAGATGCCTTTGACGTTGGTCTGCCAATGCGCGTCGGTCTTGATCTGGCCGCGCTGCGACATCTCGATCCCCAGCGCATCGAGGCCCAGACCGTCGGTGAAGGGGCGACGCCCGGTGGAGACCAGCACCACATCCGCGTCCATCTCGTGTTCGCTGTCATCCTTGCGCAGCTTGTAGGTGACCTTGGCCTTGCTCTTGCCGGCATCGACGGATTGCACGGCGGCCCCCATCGTGAAGGCCAGCCCCTGTTTCTGCAGCAGTTTCTGGAAGGCCTTTTGCACCTCGGCATCCATGCCGGGTGTGATCGCGTCGAGATATTCGATTACATGCACCTCTGTGCCAAGGCGGCTGTAGACCGAGCCCAGTTCGAGCCCGATCACGCCTGCGCCGATCACGATCATCTTTTTCGGGATCTTCGGCAATTCGAGCGCACCCGTGGAGGTCACAACCACCTTCTCGTCGATCTCGACACCCGGCAGGCTGCTGGCCTCAGACCCCGACGCCACGATGATGTTCTTGGCCTCGTGCACATCCTCACCGACCTTGACCTTGCCCTCCTCGGGGATCGAGCCCCAGCCCTTGAGCCAGTCGATCTTGTTCTTCTTGAACAGGAATTCGATGCCCTTGGTGTTCTGGCCGATCACGTCATCCTTGTAGGCCAGCATCTGTTTCCAGTCGACGGAGGGCGATTTGCCCTTGAGGCCCATCTTGGCAAAGTTGTGCTCTGCCTCGTGCAGCTGGTGGGTGGCGTGCAGCAGCGCCTTGGAGGGGATGCAGCCCACGTTCAGGCATGTGCCGCCCAATGTCTCGCGGCCCTCGACGCAGGCGGTCTTGAGACCCAGTTGCGCGCAGCGGATCGCGGCCACGTAGCCGCCGGGGCCGGAGCCGATGACGATGACGTCATATTGTGCCATATCGTGTTTTCCTTTGCATTGCCGGGGTCATTGGGGGCGCTGCCCCCGCGCCTTCGGCGCTCCCCCGAGGTATTTTGGAACCAGAGAAGTTACATCAGGGCAGTGAGTAGCAGGTAGAGCGTGGCGATGAAACCGACCGCCCAGATCACGGAGCGCCATGGCACCCAGCCAAACACGTAGGCGGGCACGTAAAGCACCCGCGCCACGAGGTAGAGCCCGCAGGCAAGGGCGGTGGTTTCGGTGTTTTGGCCCGAATAGGTGATCACCATGACCGCGATGCCGAACAGGATCAGCCCTTCGAAATGGTTGTTCATTGCACGCTGAAGCCGGCCTGCTTTGCCGGTGAGCTGCACGGGTGTGTCGCGCGGCCCCATCGCCGTCTTTGTGCCGACCTGCATGTTCGCGGTGACGGAATAGGCCACGAATTGCAGGACTTGCAGCAGCGCGGCGAGGGTGAGGACGGTGAGTTCGGGGGTCATAGGCGGATTGCCTTTGTTGGTGTGTGCCGGGCAGAAGCCCGGCCTACCTGTGATATGTAGGCCGGGCTTCTGCCCGGCACGCCATCACAAATCCATCAGCAACCGGCGCGGGTCTTCGAGCGCGTCCTTGACGCGGACGAGGAAGGTCACGGCGCCTTTGCCGTCGACGATGCGGTGGTCATAGCTGAGGGCGAGGTACATCATCGGGCGGATCTTGATCTCGCCGTTGATGACCATCGGGCGGTCCTGGATCTTGTGCATGCCGAGGATGCCCGATTGCGGCGGGTTCAGGATCGGTGAGGACATGAGCGAGCCGTAGACGCCGCCGTTGGAGATGGTGAAGGTACCGCCCTGCATTTCCGCCATGCTCAGCTTGCCGTCACGTGCGCGGCGGCCTTTTTCGGCAATCGCCTTTTCGATCTCGGCAAAGCTCATCTGGTCGGCATCGCGGATGACCGGCACCACGAGGCCCTGCGGCGTGCCGGCGGCGACACCCATGTGGACGAAGTTCTTGTAGACGATGTCGGTGCCGTCGATCTCGGCATTGACCTCGGGCACTTCGCGCAGCGCGTGGCAGCAGGCCTTGGTGAAGAAGGACATGAAGCCGAGGCGGACGCCATGCTTCTTCTCGAAGAGGTCCTTGTACTCGTTGCGCAGCGCCATGACCTCGGTCATGTCGACCTCGTTATAGGTGGTCAGGATCGCGGCGGCGTTCTGCGCGTCCTTGAGGCGGCGGGCGATGGTCTGGCGCAGGCGGGTCATCTTGACCCGTTCCTCACGCGCGGCATCATCGGCGCTGACGGGTGCGCGCGGCGTGGAGGCCGGGGCCGATGTCTGTGCGGCGGGCGCGCTGGCGGCGGCGGCCACGGCCTTGGCCACGTCTTCCTTCATCACGCGGCCATCGCGGCCAGAGCCCTGAACCTGATCGCGGCTGACACCCGCTTCGGCCATCGCTTTCTTGGCCGAGGGCGCGTCT
Source organism: Pelagibaca sp. (assembly GCA_041725935.1). Taxonomy (GTDB): domain Bacteria; phylum Pseudomonadota; class Alphaproteobacteria; order Rhodobacterales; family Rhodobacteraceae; genus Marivita. The sequence continues at coordinate 105,281 of JBGRQD010000010.1, read as the reverse complement.
TCGACATCACCGGTCGAGGCAGGCTGGGCCGCCGGGGCGGGGGCGGTTTCCTGCGCGCTCGCGGAAGCCGATGCGCCCGCCTTGCCGCCGATCACACCCAGCTTGCCGCCGGCTGAAACGGTTGTGCCTTCGGCGGCGATGATCTCGGACAGGACACCTGCGGTGGGCGCGGGCACTTCGACCGACACCTTGTCGGTTTCCAGCTCGCAGAGCATTTCGTCCTGCGCAACGGTGTCCCCGACCTTCTTGAACCAGGTCGACACGGTCGCTTCGGAGACTGACTCGCCCAGGGTGGGGACCATGACATCGACGGTCTTGGCGTCGCCCGAAGCGGCTTCGCTGGCGGCGGCGGCCTTGGCCGAGGGGCGTTCCTCGGGGGTGGCCGACCCAGCTTCGCCCGCTTCGGCGATATTGGCCAGCAGCGCATCGACGCCGACCGTGTCGCCTTCATTGGCGACGATGTCGGCCAGAACGCCCGCGGTAGGCGAGGGCACTTCGACCGTCACCTTGTCGGTTTCCAGTTCGCACAGCATTTCGTCCACGGCAACGCTGTCGCCCGGCTTCTTGAACCATGTGGCGACCGTGGCCTCTGTCACGGATTCACCCAGCGTGGGCACACGCACTTCGGTTGTCATGTCTTAGTTCCCTTCGATCGTCAGCGCTTCGTCAACGAGCGCGGCTTGCTGTGCTTTGTGTTGGCTGGCCAGACCCGTCGCGGGCGAGGCCGATGTGGCGCGGCCCACGTAGCGGGGGCGCGGGTGCGTGGCGTTGATGCGGCCCAGAACCCATTCGAGGTTCGGTTCCATGAAGGTCCAGCCCCCCTGGTTCTTGGGTTCTTCCTGGCACCAGATCATCTCGGCCTTGGGGAAGCGTTCAAGTTCCTTGACCGCAGAGATCGCGGGGAACGGGTAGAACTGTTCGAACCGCAGGATGTAGATGTCGTCGATGCCACGGGCGTCGCGTTCCTCGAGCAGGTCGTAATAGACCTTGCCCGAACACATCACGACGCGCTTGATCTTGTCATCGGAGGCCAGTTTGGTCTCCGAGTTGCCATATTGCGCATCGTCCCAGAGCACGCGGTGGAAGCTGGACCCGGTGGTGAATTCCTCGGTCTTGGACACGGCCATCTTGTGACGCAGCAGCGATTTCGGCGTCATCAGGATGAGCGGCTTGCGGAAGGACCGGTGCAGCTGGCGGCGCAGGATGTGGAAGTAGTTGGCCGGGGTCGAGCAATTTGCCACGATCCAGTTGTCCTGACCGGATTGCTGCAGGAACCGCTCAAGGCGGGCCGACGAGTGTTCCGGTCCCTGACCCTCGTAGCCATGTGGCAGCAGGCAGACGAGGCCCGACATGCGCAGCCATTTGCTTTCGCCGGAGCTGATGAACTGGTCGAACATGATCTGCGCGCCATTGGCAAAATCGCCGAACTGCGCCTCCCACAGGGTCAGCGCGTTGGGCTCGGCGAGCGAGTACCCGTACTCAAATCCCAGAACCGCGTATTCCGAGAGCGCCGAGTCGATCACCTCGAAACGGGACTGACCGTCGCGGATGTGGTTGAGCGGGAAGTACCGTTCCTCGGTTTCCTGATTGATCAGGGCAGAATGACGCTGGCTGAACGTGCCGCGCGTGCTGTCCTGACCGGCCAGACGGACCGGGTAGCCTTCGGTCAGCAGAGAGCCAAACGCCAGTGCTTCGGCTGTCGCCCAATCGAAGTTCGTGCCGCTGTCGAACATCTCCTTGCGGGATTCGAGCAGGCGCGCGACGGTCTTGTGCACCGGGAAGCCATCGGGCGACCGGGTAATCGCCTCGCCGACCTGCTTCATCGTGTCGGGGCTGATCGCGGTCTGGCCGCGCTGGTAATCATCCTTGTCCTGGCGATCGAGATGGCTCCAGCGCCCATCGAGCCAGTCGGCCTTGTTGGGCTTGTAGGTCTTGCCGGCCTCGAATTCTTCGTTGAGGTGTGACTGGAATGCCGCCTTCATGTCCTCGATCTCGCCCTCGGGGATCAGGCCGTCCTTGACCAGACGTTCGGTATAAAGCGACAGGGTGGTCTTCTGCTGCTTGATCTTCTTGTACATCAACGGGTTGGTGAACATCGGTTCATCCCCCTCGTTGTGACCGAAGCGGCGGTAGCAGAAGATGTCGATGACCACGTCCTTGCCGAACTTCTGGCGGAACTCGGTTGCCACCTTGGCGGCGTGAACCACCGCTTCGGGGTCGTCGCCGTTGACGTGGAAAATGGGCGCTTCGACCACCAGCGCGTTGTCGGTGGGGTAGGGCGAGGAGCGTGAGAAATGCGGTGCGGTGGTGAAGCCGATCTGGTTGTTCACAACGATATGCATGGTGCCGCCGGTGCGGTGACCGCGCAGGCCGGACAGGGCGAAACATTCCGCCACGACGCCTTGGCCAGCAAAGGCCGCGTCGCCGTGCAGCAGGATCGGCATGACCTGGCGGCGTTCGCTGTCGTTGAGCTGGTCCTGCTTGGCGCGGACCTTGCCCAGAACGACCGGGTTCACCGCTTCGAGGTGCGAGGGGTTCGCGGTCAGCGACAGGTGGACAGTGTTGCCGTCGAACTCGCGGTCGGAACTGGCACCGAGATGGTATTTCACGTCGCCTGAACCGTCGACCTCTTCGGGTTTGAAGCTGCCGCCCTGGAATTCATTGAAGATCGCGCGGTAGGGCTTCTGCATCACGTTGGCCAGAACCGACAGGCGGCCCCGGTGCGGCATGCCGATCACGATGTCCCTGACGCCAAGGTTGCCGCCGCGCTTGATGATCTGCTCCATGGCGGGGATCAGGCTTTCGCCACCATCCAGACCAAAACGCTTGGTGCCCATGTACTTGACATGGAGAAATTTTTCGAAGCCCTCGGCCTCGACCATCTTGTTCAGGATCGCCTTTCGGCCTTCACGGGTGAACGCGACTTCCTTGCCGTAACCTTCGATCCGTTCCTTCAGCCATGCAGATTGTTCGGGGTCCGAGATGTGCATGTACTGCAGCGCGAAGGTGCCACAATAGGTGCGGCGCACGATGTCGAGGATCTCGCGCATCGACGCGATCTGGAGGCCCAAAACGTTGTCGATAAAGATCGGGCGGTCCATGTCCGACTCGGTAAAGCCGTAGGATTTCGGCTCCAGCTCGGGATGCGCGGTCTGTTCGCGCATGCCAAGAGGATCGAGATCGGCGGCAAGGTGGCCCCGGATACGGTAGGCGCGGATGATCATGAGCGCGCGGATGCTATCGAGAACGGCGCGCTGGATCGCGTCATCGGTGACCTGAACGCCCTTCTCCTCGGCCTTGGCCTTGATCTTGTCACCGGCGCTTTTCACCTCGGCGGGGGCGACGGGCCATTGACCGTCCAGCGCCGCTGTCAGGTCGTCATTGGGCAGGGGCGGCCAGTCGGTGCGCGCCCAGCTTGGGCCTGTCGCCTCTTTCTTGACGCTGACCTCGTCATCGCCCAGTTGCCGGAAGAACGCCTGCCACGCCTCGTCAACCGCGCTGGGATCGCTCGCATATCGCGCGTACAGCTGTTCAAGATAGGCCGCGTTGTGCCCCTGCATGAAGCTGGAAGCGTGGAAAAGATCGTTGGGGCTTTGGTCTGTCATGACGGTACCTTGAGGTTCTGGGGGCGGGCTGGATCAGGAATGTTGCACGGGCGGAGGCCCGTAGGCATTGGTTTCAGGCTGCGACGGGCGCGTCAGCCACCACAGGAACACGAGGCTGACGATCAGCTGGACAAAGCCAAGCGCCGAGAAAAGCGCCATGTTGCCCATATCCGGAATCTGCCCGGCCGCCATCGCGTCGGGGTCGGGCATGTCGGGGGCGAAAAGCGTGGTCAGAAGGCCAAGGCCGAAGGGAATGACGATGTACCAGCCGGGTCGGCCCGTGTCCTGCAAGCGCCGATAACCTGCACCCAGCATCGGGCTGAGCAGGGCAAGGGCGTAGACGAGGTAGAGCACCCACCAGATCAACTGGGTGATGACGGCGCCGATCAGGAAGGCCAGAAAGAACCACCAATACTCAGAGCGCGACGCGCGGCCCTGAAAGCTGGCGTATTTTTCGACAAGGCAGGTGCGGATGGCAGTCGGGAAGTTCATCGTCATCTCTGGTCTCCCAGTGGAGTGAGGCAAGCCGGGCATATGCCCGGCCTACCCTATTTTCGAAGGCCGGGGCTTCAGCCCGGCACCCGTGTCAGCCCTTGATCGCGGCAAGCACTGCTTCGCCAAGCTGTGCGGGGCTTTCCGCAACGACAATTCCTGCGGCTTTCATCGCTTCGATCTTGTCGTCGGCACCACCTTTGCCGCCCGCGACGATCGCACCGGCATGGCCCATGCGGCGGCCCGGAGGGGCGGTGCGGCCTGCGATGAAACCGGCGGTGGGCTTCCAGCGACCGCGCTTCTTTTCGTCGGCGAGGAACTGCGCTGCTTCTTCCTCGGCAGAGCCACCGATCTCACCGATCATGATGATGCTCTCGGTCTCATCGTCAGCGAGGAACCACTCCAGCACGTCGATATGTTCGGTCCCCTTGATGGGGTCGCCGCCGATGCCGACGCAGGTGGACTGGCCCAGACCCACATCGGTGGTCTGCTTGACCGCCTCGTAGGTGAGCGTGCCCGAACGGGACACGACGCCGACGCTGCCGCGACGGTGGATGTGGCCGGGCATGATGCCGATCTTGCAGGCATCGGGCGTGATGACACCGGGGCAGTTCGGGCCGATCAGACGCGACTTGGAGGTCTCCAGCGCGCGCTTGACGCGCATCATGTCCATGACCGGGATGCCTTCGGTGATGCAGACGATCACTTCCATCTCGGCGTCGATCGCCTCGAGGATCGAGTCGGCGGCGAAGGGCGGCGGCACGTAGATCACGGTCGCGTTCGCGTCGGTGACATGCTTGGCCTCGTGGACCGAGTTGAAGACCGGCAGGTCAAGATGGGTCATCCCGCCTTTGCCCGGTGTCACGCCGCCGACCATCTTGGTGCCGTAGGCGATGGCCTGTTCGGTGTGGAACGTCCCCTGCGAGCCGGTCAGGCCCTGGCAGATGACTTTGGTGTTTTCGTCGATAAGTACGGCCATCTGCTTAGCCCTTTACTGCTTTTACGATTTTCTGGGCGCCGTCCTTGAGGTCGTCGGCGGCGATCACGTCGAGGCCGGAGTTCTGGATGATCTCCTTGCCCTTTTCGACGTTCGTGCCTTCGAGACGCACAACCAGCGGCACCTTGAGGCCGACCTCTTTGACCGCGGCGATCACGCCTTCCGCGATCACATCGCAGCGCATGATGCCGCCGAAGATGTTGACGAGAATGCCTTTGACCTGCGGGTCAGAGGTGATGATCTTGAACGCCTCGGTGACCTTTTCCTTGGTCGCACCGCCGCCCACATCCAGGAAGTTGGCAGGCTCGGCCCCGTAGAGCTTGATGATGTCCATCGTCGCCATGGCAAGGCCCGCGCCGTTCACCATGCAACCGATTTCACCGTCCAGAGCGATATAGTTGAGGTCGTACTTGGACGCCTCGAGTTCTTTGGGATCTTCTTCGGTGGTGTCGCGCAGTTCGGCGATATCCGGGTGACGGTAGATCGCGTTGCCGTCAAAGCCCATCTTGGCGTCGAGGCATTTGAGATCGCCTTCATCGGTGACGATAAGCGGGTTGATTTCCAGCATCTCCATGTCTTTTTCGACGAAGAGCTTGTAGAGAATGCCCATCAGCTGGACGCACTGCTTGAGCTGCTTGCCTTCGAGACCAAGGTTGAAGGCGATGCGACGACCGTGGAACGGCTGGTAGCCGGTGGCGGGATCGACCGAGAAGCTGAGAATTTTCTCGGGCGTGCTTTCGGCAACTTCCTCGATGTCCATGCCGCCTTCGGTGGAGGCCACGAAGGACACGCGGGAGGTTTGGCGGTCGACCAGCAGGGCGAGATACATCTCGGTCTGGATGCCCGATCCGTCTTCGATATAGATGCGGTTGACCTGCTTGCCGGCGTCGCCTGTCTGCTTGGTCACAAGGGTGCGGCCCAGCATCTTCTTGGCTTCTTCAGCGGCTTCTTCAACCGATTTGGTCAGGCGCACACCACCGGCTTCGCCAGCGCTGTCTTCCTTGAACTTGCCCTTGCCGCGGCCACCTGCGTGGATCTGGGCCTTGACCACCCAGAGCGGGCCGTCCATCTCGCCTGCCTTGGTCTTGGCCTCTTCGGCCTTAAGGACCACGCGGCCATCCGACACCGGGGCGCCGTAGCTGCGTAGCAGGGCTTTCGCCTGATACTCGTGGATGTTCATCGGTCAACTGTCCCGTTTATTGCTGCGATTTCGGCCGATATAAGAGACAGATGAGGAAACATTTAACGTCTTTTTTGCCGCAGGCCGGGCAAATCGGCAAAAAACCGACATTTGTGATCACAGCCAAAAATCGTGTGATCACAAAATTTCTGCCCGTTGTCGCGTGACTGTTTAAAACATCATCGTTTCTTTGATTCGTTGGAAATTTGTCGAAATCGCCCCGTGCAGGATCCGTCAGGCCGTTCCATCCTTGATCGCTTTGTCGATATGGCGATAACTGAGCGAAAACACGAGGCGGGCATCATTTCATGGCGACATCACCCCTCTCTACGCTTGGGGCGCAACAATGCGCGGAGCGGAACATTGATTACGCCGAGACATTTCGGCGACAGTTCCTTTTTTCACCCGATGCGGTCAGGGTTCCTGAAGGCTGGAGCTCGGTTGCATGTGCGGGCGGCCACCTTGCCTTTTGTCGGGAACTGGAGGCGACAGAGTTAATTTCCCGACAGTCCGGCCAGTCGATTGGATATGTCCTCGGGATCGCGCTCACGGCTGACAGTGATCTTCTGGAGGGGCGCTACGAGACAGACGCTCTGACAATCGATGACATCGAAAGCTTTGTCGAGTCGTTGTCAGGTCGATTTGTGGCGGTGATCGATGCGCATGGGTGCCAGCGCTTCTACGTCGATCCAAGTTGCAGTTTGGTCGCGTTTTTCAATCCGGATAATGGCCGAGTTGGAGCGAGCCTTTCGCTGGTGCTGGATCGCCCAGTGAACGACAATCCAAGCCTGCCTTACGATGCGTTCAAAGCGAGTATTGGTAAGTACTATTTTTTCGGTGAAACGGTTGATGCCAGTGTGCGGCGCATGCCGACGAACCATTACCTCGATCTGGCGTCATTTGCGTGCAGCCGCCATTGGCCAAAAGATACAATCGACTTCGAACCTTCCGATGCACCGGCTGAAGAACTGGACAGCATCATGGAACGGTTGAGCCGTCATCTGAATACACTGATGAGCATGCGGATATGCGCGTTTCCGATCTCAGGTGGTGGGGACAGCCGTATTCTTTTGGCAGCTGCGGCCTATGGCAAAGCGCTCGATTTTGGCAGCCGGTATTTTGTGCATACCGACAATTTCATGACGAAGCTGGATTGTATCGTTGCCATCAATCTGGCGCAGCGGTTGAATCTGCCGCTTCAGATCGTGTCCGCCAAAGCCCAGCGTGTCCTGGATAACTTTTCCGAGGAACGGTTTCGGGAACTTACGGAGATGGTTGATCTTCGGTCCAGTTTTCAGAACTCCTATCACGCAAGAAAACTAGTCGTGCACGAGTCTCCGCCGAAAGCCGATTTGCTGCTACGGGGTGGATTGATCGAGATGACCCGTTTGAACAAATGGAAACCGACCTGGGGTGAATTCACGCCGGAAAAAGGCCTGCGGGCATTGCCGCATCCGAGAAAACTGGACGACGATTTCTTCGAAGAGAAATTGCCGAAATATTGTGAATGGTACGACGCGCTGCCGGAGCCTGCAAAACAAGCTGCTGTTGATTTTGGGCATTTCGAACTTTGGCTGCCGTCGACCGGGAACATGACGTATCATACGATGGCAAATCATTTCATGATGAACCCATTCAATGATCGCATGCTTCTGCGAAGCACGGCCAAGCTGCCGCATCTGTTCAGGAAAAATGGCCGACCGCAGCGGCATATCATGCGGAAATTTTCGCCGGAGATTAAGAACGTCCCTTATGCAAGCAAAGCCTTGCTGCGAGACCTGAATCATCCGCCGGACGGTCAGGACATATTTCAGTCCATGGGGTGGCTCTGATAGAGCGATGGGTTTTCATCTTGCAGGCCGGCCACACCTGATCCTTTCGATCCGGTGACGCGTTGACGGTGAAACTGCCCGCGCATTACGGTGGTACCAAAGCGCGAAAAGCGGTCGTCCAAGAGCAGAACACACAAAATGAATACCCTCACCCGCGGTTTTGACGCCGTTCCAGAGACCCGTTCGCATGATGAGTTGTGCGGGTTGCCCGTTGATCGGATTGAGGCGCATGACACCGCCTTTGTCGTGCCTTTTCGACGTGGCATACGCAGTGGAACTGATTTCCATGCTGGCGTGTTCGATGCGCAGGGGGATGCTTTGCCCCATGCCGAAATGAAAACGATGCTGCGTGCAAGCCTGCCGACACGAGAAGTTCGGGATGCCGCGTTGGCAGGCGCAGAGACCCTTACGGGCAAATGGTTGTTTTGCGGTATCGCATCCAGTCAGTTCGGTCATGTCATAACCCGTGGTCTTGGGCGGCTTTGGGCGACGGAGCATGTGCCAGAAGAGGTGCAACTTCTGTTCGTGTCCATGTTGTACAATGAAGACCAGCATCGTTTTCTGACGCGGCTTCTTGACCAAATGGGCATTCGCAATTGCTACAAGATCCTGCAAAATCCTACGCATGTGGAACGTCTGATCACCGCGCCTGACCTGTTCAGCGAAGCATCACACGGCACTGCAACGCCCGAATATGCCAAATGGGTCAGGCAGCGCACGATCCCGCCGCATGATACGACGGCGCGGCGCAAGCTTTATATCACGCGAAGCCGGTTATCACCCTGTGTCGGCCGGTGCCTTAACGAAGACCTGCTCGAGAAGAACCTCGAAAATGCAGGTTTCGAGATAATTGCCCCGGAAACGCTGGATTTGGCGGATCAGTTCAAACTCTATGCCGAAGCCGAGATCATCGTGGCTTCCGAAGGATCGGCGCTTCATATCGTGCCGTTTTCCATGCGCGACACTGCAACTTTGGTGGTCGTTCAGCGTCGAAAAGAGGTGCCAGACCTCATTGCCAACCAGATCAGCAGTTTCACACCCGCGCGTGTGACTTATGTCGACGCAATTCGGGATGTGTATTGGCCCAAACAGCGGGCTGACAATCTGTCGCTGGTTTCGCTCGACTTTCTGAAGCTGCGTGACGATCTGATCGCTGCGGGTGCCTTGGACAATTCGTCATCATGGCGCGTTCCGACGCGAGATGAGGAAATGATGTCACTGCATGAAGGTCGGCCTGCTGATGCGGTTTTCCTATCTGACGAGGAGCGGGCTGCGTTTCTCAGGGTCTTGAGGCGGCAAAGGCGCGCGCGTCGGGCCGCCTGAACTACATGTCCTCTTCGCGTCCGACACGGGAATGTGTCGGCTGGAACGACTCGGATTTTTCAATGGCGACCAAAGAGTCGTGGATGTGAATGCCGGTCGCCTTGCCTTCGGCTCCCGGAACCTTCTGCTTTCCGCCGTGATACCAACGGTGCATGTCATCAATCAGACGGTCGACGGTGCGAAAGAAATTTCCGTCGGCATCAATCCCGCCGCCGTATCGCCGAAGATAGGCGGTGTGCAAATCCTCGATCATGTAAAGCCCGGGTTCTGACAGAAGGGGGAATACGGTCTGAAAGGTCGTTTGCACATGTTCCATTCGGTGGCTGCCGTCATCGAGGACGATATCTACGCCGCCCATTTCCGCCACAACGGCGCGCAGGAATTCCGGGTCATTCTGCGATCCGATGCGCACCATGCCGCTTAAGCCGTCGAATTCGGCGCAGTCGGGATTGATGTCGATCCCCATGATCGTTGCTTTGGGGCCGAAATACTTGCGCCACATTTGTTGTGATCCGCCACGTTCGACACCGATTTCAAGAAACCGCACGGTAGGTTTTCGGTACAGCCCCATGTAGCGATCATAAAGCGGAATGTAGTGGTGCCATTTCTGAACGCTGGGCCCCGTGTTTTCGGCAAACAGCTTGAGGAACTTGCCCTTGTACTTGTACTTTTCGACGATATCGGCAGCGATATCATCGCCCTGATACGCAAACTTGTTGACCATCCCGCACGCTCCCGAAGGTGTCATTGCTCGTTGTGCGACAGTTTGCGGATCGTGGTTGAATAAGCAATGGATTGGCAAAGAAAAACGGACGCCGAAGCGCCCGTTTTGGTGTCACATTGGAAAGACTGGCTTTACTTCAGGCTCTCATCGATGCCTTTGCACGCCTCAACCAAGCCCTTGACGGCGTTGACCGAGTTGTCGAACATCACCTGTTCGTCCTTGGCAAGCTGGATGTCGACGATCTTTTCGATGCCGCCCGCGCCGATCACGGTGGGGACACCGACATAGAAGCCGTTGAGGCCGAATTCGCCATCGCAATAGGCGGCGCAGGGCAGGAGGCGCTTCTGGTCCTTGAGATAGGCTTCGGCCATTTCGATGGCGGAGGTTGCCGGGGCGTAGAAGGCAGAGCCGGTCTTGAGCAGGCCGACGATCTCCGCGCCGCCGTCACGGGTGCGCTGGACGATCGCGTCGAGCTTGTCTTGCGTGGTCCAGCCCATCTTGACCAGATCGGGCAGGGGGATGCCTGCGACTGTCGAATAGCGTGTCAGCGGAACCATCGTGTCGCCGTGGCCACCCAGAACGAAGGCGGTGACGTCTTTCATCGACACGTCGAACTCGAGCGACAGGAAGTGACGGAAGCGCGCGGAGTCCAGAACACCGGCCATGCCGCAGACCTTGTTGGTGGGCAAGCCCGAGAACTGCTGCAGCGCCCAGACCATCGCGTCGAGCGGGTTGGTGATGCAGATCACGAAGGCGTCCGGTGCGTTGGCGGCGATGCCTTCGCCAACCGATTTCATCACCTTGAGGTTGATGCCCAGCAGGTCATCGCGGCTCATGCCCGGCTTGCGGGGCACACCGGCCGTGACGATGCAGACGTCTGCGCCTGCGATGTCGGCGTAATCCTGCGTGCCCTTGAGGCGGGCGTCGAACCCTTCGGACGGGCCGGATTCTGCGATGTCGAGCGCCTTGCCCTCGGGGGTGCCTTCGGCGATGTCGAATAGCACGACGTCACCCAGTTCTTTAAGTACGACGAGGTGGGCAAGGGTGCCCCCGATCTGTCCCGCGCCGATAAGGGCAATCTTGGGTCTGGCCATGGAATTTGTCTCCGGTCCGTATTGAATTTGCGCCGTGCTAGTCCGACTTGCACCGTTTCGCAAGTGTGGCGAGGATGCATGTCTGTTCTGGCGGATCGTGCAGGGGCCGGATATGTCAATGATATCCCGTGGGAAAGTGGGGCAGGAATGGACGTTCTGAGCTGGACAGTTTTTGCGATCGGCGTGCCGGCAGTGCTGTTTGCGGGTGTGTCCAAGGGCGGGTTCGGGTCGGGTGCGGCCTTTGCCAGCGCGTCGATTCTGGCGCTGGTGGTGGAGCCCGCCATCGCGCTGGGCATCATGTTGCCGCTGCTCATGCTGATCGATGTGGCGAGCCTGCCGGCCTATTGGAAGAAATGGAGCTGGCCGGAAACGCGGCTGTTGATGTGGGGTGGCGTGCCGGGCACGTTTCTGGGTGCGTTGTTCTTTGGCTGGGCGAATGACGACGTGATCCGATTGTTGATCGGCGGAATCTCGGTCGGATTCGTGGTCTGGCAATTGGTGCAGGCGGCGGGGTGGTTGCGGATCGGAGAGCGGCCGATGTCACCGACGGCAGGTGTCTCGGCAGGCGTCGCGCTGGGCTTTACCAGTTTCGTCAGCCACGCGGGCGGGCCGGTGGCGGCGGTGTATCTGCTGGGGCGAAAACTGAGCAAGACCGCGTTTCAGGCAACGACCGTGATCGTGTTCTGGGCGATGAACGTGCTGAAAGCGGGGATTTATGCCGCGATGGGGTTCTTTACGCTGGAAACCCTGACGCTCAATCTCGCGCTGGCGCCGGTGGCGATCCTTGGCACCTATCTTGGGGTTCGGGCACATCACATCGTGCCCGAACGGGTGTTTTTCGGTCTGACCTATGTTTTGCTCATGATCACGGGATCGAAGCTGATCTGGGACGCGGTGACCTAGGCATCCTCGGCCGGGGTCGGCAATGCCTCTGCCAGACGTTCGAACGCCTGACCGCTGGCGACAAGGCAGGTCAGACCGGCGGCATTGGTCACTGTGATCGTCCATGTGCCGGTGGCGGTTGAGGCGAAGACCTCGACCATCGTGTTGTTCTGCGCAAGCCCGATGGATTGGCGGGTTTCGCCATAGGTGCTGGCCAGCCGTTCGATCACCAAAGCGCGGTCGGCGCAGTTCTGTTGTGCCTGGGTCAGTGTCGTCGATGCGATCAATGCGCCTGTTGCGAGGATCGTCATGGTCCAGAAATTCTGTTTCATCGCCTTGCCCCTGTTCAGCTGAGATGGCCAGAGCGTCGGGCGCAGCGGTTGTGATCTGGTTAACGCGGCGTTCGGAATGCGGGTGCAGCACTTTTTTCTGCACTGCGGCAGATCGGGTCTTGCAGTTTTTGCAAAAGAATGTAGCTCTCTGGCGCAACATTATTACGCAGACACGTCAAGGAGACCGCCATGGACATGCGCAGCCGCCCCTACCGCTCGGTTCTTTACATTCCGGGATCAAAGGACCGGGCGCTGGACAAGGCGCGCGGATTACCTGTGGACGCGATCATCTTTGATCTGGAAGACGCCGTTACGGTGGAGGAAAAGCCCGCCGCACGCGAGACTTTGAAGGCGGCTCTGGCCACCGGCGGATACGGCGCGCGGGTGCGGATCGTTCGGATCAACGGGCTGGAGTCCGAGTGGGGCCGGGCTGATGCCGAAGCGGTCGCGCAGATGGAGTGTGACGCGGTGCTGTTGCCGAAGGTCGAATCCACCGCGCAGCTTGACGCACTGGCCGAGATCACCGGCGACCTGCCGATCTGGGCGATGATGGAAACACCGCGTGGTATCTTGAACGCGGCGGAAATCGCGGCGCACCCGAAGATGGCGGGCATGGTCATGGGCACCAATGATCTGGCCAAGGAATTGCAGACCCGGTTCCGTGCGGATCGGTTGCCGCTGATCACGTCGCTGTCGATGTGCCTGCTGGCGGCCAAGGCCGAGGGGCTGGTGATTGTGGACGGTGTGTATAACGCGTTCAAGGATGACGAAGGTCTGAAAGCCGAATGTGTCCAAGGCCGCGACATGGGATTCGATGGCAAGACGTTGATCCATCCGGCGCAGGTGGATATCGCCAACACCGCCTTTGCGCCCGCCCCGGAAGAGATCGACCTTGCCCGGCGTCAGATCGCCGCGTTCGAGGCGGCAGAGGCCGACGGGCAAGGGGTCGCTGTGGTCGATGGCAAGATTGTCGAAAACCTTCACGTTGCCACGGCGCGTGAAATACTGGCAAAAGCAGAGGCAATCGAAACCATCCAAGCGGGGTAAGCCAGATGGCTCTTCTAATCGTCGGACTGCTGATCTGGGTCGGGGCCCATATCTTTAAACGAGTCGCGCCAGAGCAGCGCGCCGCGATGGGCGACACCGGCAAGCTGATCGTCACCGTGGCACTGGTGATCAGCATCGGTCTGATGATCTGGGGCTACCGCGGTGCCGCGTTCATCCCCGTCTGGTACCCGCCCAGCTTTATGGTGCATATCAACAACCTGCTGATGCTTGTGGCGCTTTTCGTCTTTGGCATGAGCGCCACGACGGGCCGTCTGCGCGGCAAGATGCGCCATCCGCAACTGACCGCCGTCAAGATCTGGGCGGTGGCACATTTGCTGGTGAATGGTGATCTGGCGTCGATCATTCTGTTTGGCGGCATGCTGGCCTGGGCGGTGCTCGAGGTGATCATCATCAACCGCGCCGTGCCCGTGTGGGACCGCCCACAGCCGGGTGACGCCAAGAAGGACATTCTTCTTGTCGTGATCACCCTGGTGTCCTTTGTGGTGATTGCCGCCATTCACGCATGGCTCGGCGTCTGGCCATTTCCGGGGTAAGGCATGAAAATATATAGACTTTTAACCGAAGACGACACGTCTGCCTTTTGCCACAAGGTATCGCTTGCCTTGAGCAAGGGGTGGGAGCTTTATGGCGATCCGACCTATGCGTTCGATCAGGCCAACGGTGTCATGCGCTGCGGGCAGGCGGTGACCAAGGAAATCGACACCCCCTATGATCCGGAGATGAAACTTGGCGAACAGTGACACACTCGACCGACCGGGAACGACCGCGAAGGGCGCAGCGATGACCAAGACGAACGAAGGCCGGTTCTTCGAGGATTACGCCATCGGGCAGGTGATCCGCCACGCGGTGCCCCGCACGGTGAAAATGGGAGAGCGGGCGCTGTACCATGCGCTCTATCCCGCGCGGCATGCGCTGTATTCGTCGGATCAGTTCGCACAGGCCTGTGGTCTGCCGTTCAGCCCGCTGGACGACATGATCGCGTTTCACGTGATCTTTGGCAAAACCGTGCCGGACGTGTCGCTGAACGCGGTGGCCAATCTGGGCTATGCCGAGGGGCGTTGGGTGACGCCCGTGTGGCCGGGGGATACGCTGCGGTCAGAGTCCGAGGTGATCGGGCTCAAGCAGAATTCGAACGGTAAGACCGGTGTGGTCTGGGTGCGGACGCGCGGGCTGAACCAGCATGACGAGCTGGTCATGGAGTATGTGCGCTGGGTGATGGTGCGTAAGCGCGATGCCGATGCGGCGGCGCCCGAGGCTGTCGTGCCCGAGTTGAAGACGGTTTTGTCGGTTGACGATTTGACCCTGCCGCGTGGCTTGGACTTTACGGGTTACGATTTCGAACTGGCAGGCGAGCCCCATCGCTGGGGCGATTATGCCGTTGGCGAAAAGATCGACCACGTGGACGGCGTGACCATAGAGGAAGCCGAGCACATGATGGCGACCCGGCTTTGGCAGAACACCGCCAAGGTGCATTTCGACGCCACTTTCCGGCCCGACGGCCAGCGGCTGATCTATGGCGGGCATGTCATCAGCATGGCGCGCGCGCTGTCGTTCAACGGGCTGGCCAATGCGCAGATGATCGTCGGTCTGAACGCGGGCGCACATGCGAACCCGTGCTTCAGTGGCACCACCGTGCGCGCATGGTCCGAAGTGCTGGACAAGTCCGAGACCGCGGCTCCGGGAGTGGGTGCTGTGCGGTTGCGGCTGGTGGCGACATCGGCCGGCGGGTCGATGGACCTGAAAGACACAGACGGGAAGTACCTGCCGCATGTGCTGCTGGATCTGGATTACTGGGCTTTGATGCCGGTCTGACGTCCGCGGGCAATGGTACGATCATGCGGCTGGCTCAGTCCGTAGAG
Source organism: Pelagibaca sp. (assembly GCA_041725935.1). Lineage (GTDB taxonomy): Bacteria > Pseudomonadota > Alphaproteobacteria > Rhodobacterales > Rhodobacteraceae > Marivita. The sequence continues at coordinate 89,893 of JBGRQD010000010.1, read as the reverse complement.
CACGTGGGTGCGACGCGGGCACGGATCTTGGGAGGCGAAAAACATTAGTAAAACAGTAGGTTTCTAGGAGATTGCCCCTTGTGATCACAGTTTTTGTTGCCGTGATCACAAAACTGGAGATTTCTGCACGGTTGCGCCAAAAAACCGCGCCTCGGGGTGGTTGGCCCGCGTGACATGGCTTTCAAAAGCAATAAAAAGGCACTCAGGAACCGGAAAGGACTCAGACCATGGCTGACGTCAATCGGGGTAATCGACCCCTGTCACCCCACCTGCAAGTATATCGCCCCCAGCTGACTTCGATCACGTCGATCCTCACGCGGATCACGGGCAACGCCCTGATCGTGGCGTCGCTGATGATCGTCTGGTGGCTGCTCGCGGCCTCTACGGGGCCGGAATATTTCGCGGTTGCCAACGGCTTTGTCACAAGCTGGTTCGGCGATCTGGTGATGTTCCTGTCGCTCTGGGCGCTCTGGTATCATACGCTGGCCGGCATCCGTCACCTGATCTGGGACAATGCCAAGATGCTTGAAATCGAAAAGGCGGAAATGCTGGGCTGGGCGGCTGTCATCGGTTCGGTTGTGCTAACCGTCCTTTCCGTCATTATTCTTTGGTAAGGGGCGCAACATGGCTTTTCTGACTGACCGCAAACGCGCCATCGGCCTTGGTGCCGCCAAATCCGGGACCGAGCATTTCTGGGCGATGAAGAAATCGTCGGTCGCGCTTTTGGTGCTGATCCCGTTCTTCGTCTTCACTTTCGGCGGCATCCTCGGGTCGTCTTTTGAGGAGGTGCAGGCCTATTACGCGCGGCCCTTCCCGGCGATCATCGCCGCCCTGACCCTGATCGTGGGCTTCAAGCACTTCAACGATGGTTTCCAAGTGCTGATCGAAGACTATGTCCACGGTATCTGGGAGAAAATCCTGATCCTTGGCATGACCTGCATCAGCTACGGCGCGGCCGCCGTCGGCATCTTTGCCATCGCCAAGATGGCCCTTTGAGACATCGGAGCTAAACAGACTATGGCTGCATACGAATACGAGACGCATGAATATGACGTCGTGGTCGTCGGTGCGGGCGGCGCAGGATTGCGCGCCACGCTTGGCATGGCCGAACAGGGCTTGCGCACGGCCTGCGTGACCAAGGTGTTCCCGACCCGGTCGCACACCGTGGCCGCTCAGGGTGGAATTGCCGCATCGCTGTCGAACATGGGGCCGGACCATTGGCAGTGGCACATGTACGACACGGTCAAAGGCTCGGACTGGCTGGGTGACACGGATGCGATGGAATACCTCGCCCGTGAGGCGCCCAAGGCGGTCTACGAGCTTGAACATTACGGCGTGCCGTTCTCGCGCACCGAGGAAGGCAAGATCTACCAGCGCCCGTTTGGTGGTCACACCACCGAGTTCGGTGAAGGCCCTGCGGTTCAGCGCACCTGCGCCGCTGCGGACCGGACCGGCCACGCGATCCTGCACACGCTCTATGGTCAGTCGCTCAAGAACAACGCCGAGTTCTACATCGAGTATTTTGCGATTGACCTGGTGATGTCTGACGATGGCGCCTGCACGGGTGTCGTTTGCTGGAAGCTTGATGACGGCACGATGCATGTCTTCAATGCCAAGATGGTGGTGCTGGCGACGGGTGGCTATGGCCGCGCCTATTTCAGCGCGACCTCGGCGCATACCTGCACCGGTGACGGTGGTGGCATGGTGGCGCGGGCGGGCCTGCCGCTTCAGGACATGGAATTCGTCCAGTTCCACCCGACGGGCATCTATGGCTCGGGCTGTCTGATCACCGAAGGCGCACGCGGGGAAGGTGGATACCTCACCAACTCCGAAGGCGAGCGGTTCATGGAGCGCTATGCGCCGAACTACAAGGACCTCGCGCCGCGCGATTACGTGTCGCGGTCGATGACGATGGAGATCCGCGAAGGGCGCGGTGTCGGGGATGAGGGCGACCACATCCACCTCAACCTGTCGCACCTGCCGAAAGAGGCCTTGGCAGAACGTCTGCCGGGCATTTCGGAATCCGCCAAGATCTTTGCCGGTGTTGATGTCACGAAAGAGCCGATCCCGGTTCTGCCGACCGTGCATTACAACATGGGCGGTATTCCCACGAACTACTGGGGTGAGGTGCTGAACCCGACCGCCAAAGACCCGAATGCCATTGTTCCGGGCCTGATGGCCGTGGGCGAGGCGGGCTGTGCGTCTGTGCATGGCGCGAACCGTTTGGGATCGAACTCGCTGATCGACCTTGTGGTGTTCGGCCGGGCTGCTGCCATCCGTGCGGGTGATGTCGTGGATCGCAACAGCGCAGTGCCGTCGACAAATACCGCGGAGGTGGACAAGGCGTTCGGCCGCTTCGACGGTCTGCGCAACGCCAATGGCAACGTTCCGACCGCCGAGCTGCGGCTCGAGATGCAGAAGACGATGCAAGCTGACGCGGCCGTATTCCGGACCTCCAAGACGATGAAGGAAGGTCTGGACAAGATGATCGCGATTGCGGGCAAGATGGATGACCTGAAGGTCACCGACCGCAGCCTGATCTGGAACTCGGACCTGATGGAAACGCTCGAGCTGACCAACCTGATGCCCAACGCACTGGCCACGATTGCCGGGGCCGAAGCGCGCAAGGAAAGCCGGGGCGCCCATGCGCACGAGGATTTCACGACCCGCGACGACGACAAGTGGCGCGTTCACACCATCGCGCGGATCGACGGAAACAAGACCGACCTGACCTACCGTCCGGTGGTGAAAGACCCGCTGACGACGGAACAGCAGGGCGGTATCTCGCTTGAGAAGATCAAGCCGAAAGAACGGACCTTCTGATGCGTCTCGCGCTCGCGGCGATTCTGGTTCTGGCTGGCTGCTCCGTGCAGCAGCAGGATCAGATCGCCCGCGATGCGGCGCGTTCGACAATCACGCCGGTACTGATCGAACGGTTCCCCGGCGTGCCTCTTGAACCGGCTCTGAACTGCGTGATCGACAATGCCAGCGCGGTGCAAATTCGCGCGCTGGCGATCGACGGCGTGACGGGTGCGACGGAAAGCACGGTGCAGATCGTGACCGATATCATCTCGAAACCCGAGACGATCCAGTGCCTCGCGACAAGAGGCCTGCCTGCGCTTTTGGAGCGACGGCTTTAAGCGCTGACGTGGAACCGCCCGCTGTCGAAGCGGGCGAAGATGACATCGCAATCCGACGCATTCGGGCGGATCGGGCGCAGGAATTCGAGGATTTCAAATCCGTTCTGTCCCATCGCGGCGACGAGTTCGGAAAAGCGGTACCCGCCCTTGTAGCGCATCTGGACCGACGCTTCGGCGATCACGAAGTCGGTCTGTTTCAGGGTCTGGGTTGCGCCCTTGATCACTTCAAGCTCGTAGCCTTCGGTGTCGATCTTGATGCCGAACCGTCCCTTGAGACCTTTCGAGATGTCATCCAGTTTCTTGACCGGCACGGTGCGTTCCTCGATTGAGGCGAACACGTCGTTGTATCCGTCCTCGAACGCCAGAATGGACGCCCGACTGTGCCGCTCCTTTTCTTCGGTTGAGGGCACGTTCAACGTAATGCTGCCCTTTTTCGATCCAAGCGCGCAGCAGTGGAAGTCATAGTCGATCCGGTCGCGCCATCCCGATACCTTCTCTTCGCTTTCGGCGACGGGATCGACAAGGATGAATTTCTTGTCTGGAAAAGCCGTATACAGTTCGGGTGTGCCAAAATCGACGCCGATGTCGAAAACGATGTCCGGGTCAAAGCCGTAGCCCTTTAAGGTGCGCGCATCGAGCCCGGTGGTTTCGATGGCGAACCCGTGCCGTGCCATTTTGTTCGCCAGTTTTTTAGGCCGTGCTGCAAGATCGGAGTCGCTGCCCGCACTCGGTTCCAGCACAACGCCAAGGCGCTTCAGGGTCTTCACGAATTCGAAGGGATTTGCCCGTGCCATGGTGCCTCACATATTGTTTTGACGCTTGGGCGTCATCGCCAATTGGCAGTTGTTTTTGTTTGGAAAATAGGTCGTCAATGACGGACGACATTCAACTGCATTCACCGGCCCATGAGAAGTTTCGAAACCGCTGTGCCTATCTTCTCCGGCGCACGTTCCTTGGCGAAATCGAAACAGGACTTTCGGGCTTTGCGCAAGTCGGTGTCCGACATTTCGATGAATTGTAGCATGCTGCGGATCAGGCCACGCGGAGAGGCAGGGTCATAGAGCAGGGCGTGACAGTCTTCGGGGGTGGTTTCGCGCAATTCGCGGATATTCGGGCCGATGATCGGCAGGCCGAAGGTGAGCGCCAGCATGACCGATCCCGAGGTGAACATGGATTGATAGGGCGCCAGAAAGACATGTGACGCGCCGAAAATCTCGGGGATGTCCTCGTCGGGAATGCGGTCCGTGCGCAGGTCGACGTTCGGGTTTGTGCCGAGCTGTCGCAATAGCTGCGCCTGAGATGAAAACGTCTTACCGTACATGCGGAGATGGTAGGGGACCTCGCGTTTGGTCAGCTTTTTCGCCGCGTCTTGGATAGAGTGGATGCCTTTTGTGCGACGAAACATTCCGAAAAACAGGAATTGCCGTGCGTCTGCTTTGGCCAGCCTGCGAGCCGTGGTTTTTTTAGCAGGTTCATAAGCGCCGAGATAGCTGGGATGCGGGATCACATGCAACTTGCTGCGCTCGGTGGCGTAGGTGCACGCCATGTGGTCGGCGGCGTGGTCCGCATGGACATGGATCGCGTCGACCAGGTCGCTCAATTCTTGGCGGCTGTGATGAAAGCTCTCTAAGTCACGTGCTTTATGTGGCACATCGTTGTGGATGGTCCACAGGATTCGCCCACCTTGCGCCTTGAATTTGCGCAGTCTTGTCAGGGCAGCATGTAGGTTCGCTCTGTTGATTTCCGGGTCGTCGTTACGACCGAACATGCGGTCATCCCAATGGAGGTGCAACAGACTGAATTCTTCGTTGTTCAGCCGGTCGAGTCCGAGAGGACCAATAAATTCACGCTCAAACTCTTTGGGAAGTTCCGAATAGAGCAGAGTTTGGTAAGGGTTGCCCGCCGTAAAGGGCAGACACAGCATTTTCCTGTTTTCTGTCAGCGGCTTCGCGACTGCGGCATTTTGCATCTTCAGACTCATTTTACCTGTGTTTACCTGTTATTTTTGGCCGTAGTCCCATAGACACGACACGTTGAAGATATACTATTTGCTTCAGGAGCGACGCGCATTTTTGCTGCGTCCTTGATATGATGGCAGGAAGGCAACAGAGTTTACCATGGTTCAACTGACCCTCCCCAAAAATTCGACCATCCGCACGGGCAAGACATGGCCCAAGCCGGATGGAGCCAAGAACGTGCGCAAATTCAGCATCTATCGCTGGAACCCGGACGATGGCGAAAACCCTCGCGTGGACACGTATTTTGTCGATATGGACAAATGCGGGCCGATGGTTCTGGACGCGCTGATCAAGATCAAAACAGAGATTGATCCGACGCTGACCTTCCGCCGGTCCTGCCGCGAAGGCATCTGTGGTTCCTGCGCGATGAACATCGATGGGATCAACACACTGGCGTGTATCTATGGTCTCGACGAGATCAAGGGCGATGTGAAGATCTATCCGCTGCCGCACATGCCGGTGGTCAAGGACCTGATCCCGGACCTGACCCATTTCTATGCGCAGCACGCGTCGATCATGCCGTGGCTGGAAACCAAGACGAACCGCCCCGCGAAGGAGTGGAAGCAGTCCATCGAGGATCGCAAGAAACTCGATGGTCTCTATGAATGCGTGATGTGCGGGTCCTGTTCGGCGGCCTGCCCGTCTTACTGGTGGAATGGCGACCGGTACCTTGGACCAGCCGCGCTTTTGCATGCGTATCGCTGGATCATCGACAGCCGTGATGAAGCCACTGGCGAACGGCTGGATGATCTGGAAGATCCGTTCAAGCTCTATCGCTGCCACACGATCATGAACTGTGCCAAGACCTGCCCCAAGGGTCTGAACCCGGCCAAGGCGATTGCCGAGATCAAGAAGCTGATGGTCGAGCGTCACGTGTGATTTGGCCTCCGGTTTTACCGCTTGGTAAAATTTAGAGATGAGGGGAAGGCGGACAGGGATGTTCGCCTTTCGCCTTTTGGGGACGAGCCGCACGGGTTGCAGATCGGGTCGGTCCCCAGTTAAATCAGGGCAATGCCCATTTTTCTGATCCTTCTTCTGCTCGGCGTGCTGGCCTATCTCTATTGGCAGCACAAGACAACGACCCTGACCCGTGAATGCCGTTGGCGGCGGACGGCACCTGATGCCTGGCGCTGTGTGGCCTGCGGGGCCGAGATGGAGTCTGAGACAAGCCCAACCGTGTGTCTGAAGCTTGAAAATGACCCGCCGGGAAAAGTGTGAATGGGTCGGTAGTAGCCACCTAAAGTTCTGATCCGCTCCCCTTTCACGATCACGCGCCGCTTTTTGTATATTTGTAAAAAAGAGAAGATGCGACGGGCTTGCGCCTGTCATCGCTCTGCGGTCCTTTGATCCGACGGAAAAAGGATCCTGCCCATGGTACACGCCCCCGAGGATGCAGACGCACGCCGCGCAATTGCGCCGGTGATCTGTTATCCCAATGACACGCTGCCCGTTCCCGATCTTGCGCTTTATGCGCACGGACTGGCGGGTGCCAAAGTTGTCGATGTGGCGATTGCCGCACCGCGCGAAGCCTGCACCTTTCGCGTGCCTGCCGGATCGTTCTTTCGCATCGTCAGTGTCGAGGGACCGCAGGTGGGCGATCTGAACCTTTGGAACGCGCATGATCTGGCCGAGCGGTTCTATTCCGGCAAGACCCGCGCGCTGCATGGTACACATCTGACGACAGGAGAGCGGCTCTGGTCCTCGTTCCCGGCGCTGCGCCCGATGGCAACGATTGTGGAGGACACCCTGGGCTGGTACGGGATCGACGCCTATGGCGGGTCGGTGCATGACGTGATCGGCACGCGCTGCGATCCCTACACCGGCAATCTGTTGTCGGGGGTACAGTACCACCATTGCTGTCATTCGAATCTGACGCGTGCGCTGGCTGATGCCACGGGCCTGACTTTGGCCGAAGCGGAGCCGCATGTGCATGATGTGCTCAACGTGTTCATGTGCACCGGCTTTACGCGCGACACGGGGCAGTATTTCATGAAGGCCAGCCCGGTGCGGCCCGGGGATTATCTTACCTTCTTTGCCGAGATCGACCTTCTGGGGGCGCTGTCGGCCTGTCCGGGTGGGGATTGTTCGGCTGAACATACCAGCGATGCGGCGGCCTGTTATCCCTTGCGTGTGGAGGTGTTGCAGCCTGCCGCGGGCGCGTTGGAGGGATGGGTGCCGCCGCAGGTCAATGAGTATGACCGCAGCCACGGGCGCTAGTCCGACCGTGTGGTCCTGTCGTGCGGATGCGTGGCGATGATCGTCCAGTGCATCAGGTAGTGCAGCGCGATCGGGCCCAGTGTGATCGCCATGATCCAATCAAAGGCGGTGCCGTATTGTGCGGCAAGCTCGTTCAAGAGGATCAGCGCGACAAGCCGGACAATGTGCCAGTTCGCGGCGTTGCGCTGGCCTTCGTCCCAGTCGCGGGCAAACCAGCCGACCTTGTCACCATCGCCGAACATCAAGACAGTCACGACGAACAGCGACAGATAAACCGCGATAGCCAGGCTGAACGCGGCCTGTGCCACGGCGAGTGACGGCAACGCCATGACCCCGGCGTAAGCAGCGAGCCAGATCAGGATCAGCTTGCCGCCGGCATTGGGAATGCCAATGCGATTGTAGGTCTGCAGAGACTCCGGCATCTTGACCGCGATGACTGCGACATGTCCGAACAGCGCGCACATTACCGGGAGTATGAGTCCGATTTCGTTGAGCGATGCGTGATGATGTGCGGTCAGGGTGAACAGCGAAAGGGTGATCACGCTGAACAGGAACAGCATGCGCGGGATGGGCACGCGGCTTGTCAGAAGGACATATATGTCAGTGATCCAATTCGGCATGCGGTTGGTGTCGCAGCCGAATGTGGCAGGAATAGGAAAAGACCGGGACAATGATGTTCGTACCGGTCTTTTCAATGTTCAGGAAAAGGCTGCTGTCAGAGCGATTTCGACCATGTCGCCAAAACTGCGTTCGCGGTCTTCGGTGGGCAGCGCCTCTCCGGTCTGCAAATGGTCAGAGACGGTCAGGACCGCGAGTGCCCGGACTGAATGGCGTGCCGCGAGATTGTAGAGTTCCGCTGCTTCCATTTCGACACCCAGAATGCCGTGCCGCGTCATCTGTTCGTTGAGATCGGGGCGTTCGTCGTAAAACACGTCCGAAGAATAGATGCCGCCAACATGGGTTTTGGTGCCCTTGGCCTCGGCCGCTTTAAAGGCCGCTTGCAAGAGACTCCAATCCGCACAGGGCGCGAAATTCAATTCCTTGAAAATACCCCGTGACGGTGTCGACAATGTACTGGCTGTCATGGCGAGGATGACGTCGCGGATCCCCACATGAGGCTGCATTCCGCCACAGGATCCAATGCGAATGAGGGTTTTCGCATCGTAATCGCGGATCAGTTCATTGGCGTAGATGGACAGGGAGGGCATCCCCATTCCCGAGCCCTGAATGGTGACCGGATGCCCGTTCCACGTTCCCGTGAATCCAAGCATTCCGCGCACCTCGTTGACCAGCCGGGAATTGTCGAGAAAGGTTTCCGCAGCCCATTTGGCGCGGTACGGATCACCGGGCAAAAGCACGGTTTCAGCGATGTCACCTTTCTCGGCTCCGATGTGAATGGTCATGTCAGATCTTCAGATCTTCCATTGTTTTTCCGGCATCCAAGGCGTCGTTGACCCAATTCGGCTTCCGGCCTTTTCCGGTCCATGTCTGGGACGGATCAGCAGGATTCCGGTATTTCGGCTCGCTCTTGGAGCCTTTTTTCTGGGGTGCCCCCAAAAGCTCATCCAGCGAAAACCCGTATTCCTTGGCGGCCGATTCTGCGGCTTTCTTGGCTTCGGTCAGTCGACGAGTTTCAATCGTCTTGAGTGCTTTTTCCGCGTCCTTGATGAGCTTTCTCAGCTCTTCTTTGGACATGTTGTTGAGGTCTATACTCATGTTTCCTCCGAGTATTTTTTTATTCTATAGTGCAAAAAAGGGGAATACTCTTCTTTTTGGGAAAGTCAATTCGAGACCTATCTTCCGAGAGTTTCAACTCAACCGAGCGCAATACAGGGTTGTTGATTGCTTAATTTACCGCAAGGGAGGGTTGTTTTGACGCGATATAGCGTCAATTTCCGTTCATGGACTGCATCAATGCCGCCGTGAAGCCGGATTCTTCCATTCGGTCGAGCATGACATCCGCCATTCCGCAGTCTTGATTGACGGAGATGGAGTAGTCCTCTGATATGCCCTCGGGCAAAAAATCGGTTTCGTCTGCAAGAGCATCGAGATCCATTTCCGCCATTTCGGGAATGAAATCTTCCATTTTATCAAGCATCTCGTCCACCGCAGAACCACTTGAGGCGGAGATGTATTTGTCCAGCACACAGGCCCCGGCGTTGCGGAAGGTGTCGTTCCATTCGGAACTTGGGATGGCAGACCGCAGCGGCTCGGGATTGCCGCCCTGCTTTTCGACCATGCGGATCATGGCGTTGTACATGGCATCGGTCATGTCTTCTGAAATTGTTTCAAGACGTTCCAAACGCGTTTCGGCAAACGCGACTGCAGGAACGGATGCGACAAGGGCGGCGAAAATGAAGTGTTTCATAAAGCTCTTTCCAAAACGAAAACGGGTACGGCCAAAACCGTACCCGTTCAGAAGGATCAAGAAAAGGCTGGGGTCGGTTTATTCAGCCGCGACCGCTTTCGGATCGGCGAGGGTGACGATGTCCATCATGATGGCGTTCAATTCAAAGTCTTTCGGGGTGTAGACTTTGGCCACGCCCATTGCGCGCAGGCGCTTGGCGTCTTCGTCCGGGATGATGCCGCCAACGATGACTGGAATATGACCCAGTCCAGCGTCGCGCATCTTGGTCATCATGTCTTCGACCAGTGGGATGTGGCTGCCCGACAGGATCGACAGGCCAACCACGTGGACTTCGTTCTCTTGCGCGGCGGTGACGATCTGGTCGGGGGTCAGGCGGATGCCTTCGTAGTCGATCTCCATGCCGCAGTCGCGGGCGCGGAAGGCGATCTGTTCGGCGCCGTTGGAATGACCGTCAAGGCCGGGTTTGCCGACAAGGAACTTGAGGCGGCGGCCGAGTTTGTCGCTGACGGCGTTGACCGCATCGCGGATGTCGTCCAGCCCTTCGGTCTTGTTGGACATGGATTTCGACACGCCGGTCGGGCCGCGATATTCGCCGAAGACGGCGCGCATTTCGCCAGCCCATTCGCCCGTGGTGACACCTGCCTTGGCGCAGGCGATGGAGGCGGGCATGACGTTGGCGCCTTCCTTGGCAGTTGCACGCAGATCGGCCAACGCTTTTTGCACCGCGTCGCTGTCGCGCTCGGTGCGCCATGTGTTCAGGCGGTCGATCTGCTCTTGCTCTACTGCCGGATTGACCGTCATGATGCCGCCGTCTTCGGTCTGGAGCGGAGAGGGTTCGCCTTCGATCCATTTGTTGACGCCGACAACGATGGTCTCGTTGCGTTCGATCCGGTTCAGGCGGTCGGCGTTGGAATCGACCAGACGGCCTTTCATGTAGTCGATGGCCCCGATCGCCCCGCCCATGGAATCGAGGTTCGCCAATTCCGCGCGGGCGCCTTCCTTGAGCTGTTCAACCTTGGCATCGACAGCAGGGTTGCCCTCGAACAGGTCGTCGAATTCCAGAAGGTCGGTCTCATAGGCGAGGATCTGTTGCATTCGCATCGACCATTGCTGGTCCCATGGGCGCGGCAGACCAAGCGCCTCGTTCCACGCGGGAAGCTGCACGGCGCGGGCGCGGGCTTTCTTGGAGAGGGTCACGGCCAGCATCTCGATCAGGATCCGGTAGACGTTGTTTTCCGGCTGCTGTTCGGTCAGGCCAAGGCTGTTCACCTGAACGCCATAGCGGAAGCGGCGGTATTTGGCGTCGGTCACACCGTAGCGCGATTCCAGGATTTCGTCCCAGAGGTCGACAAAAGCGCGCATCTTGCACATCTCAGTGACAAAGCGGATGCCCGCGTTGACGAAGAACGAGATGCGGCCGCAAAGCGCCGGGAAGTCCTCGTCCGGGACGCGCGGTTTGAGCTCGTCCAGCACGGCGATTGCGGTGGCCAGCGCAAAGGACAGTTCCTGTTCCGGCGTCGCGCCCGCCTCTTGCAGGTGATAGGAACAGACGTTCATCGGGTTCCATTTGGGGATATGGGTGTAGCAGTATTCGGCCACGTCCCCGATCATTTTGAGCGACGGTTTCGGCGGGCAGATATAGGTGCCGCGCGACAGGTATTCCTTGATCAGATCGTTCTGCACCGTGCCTTGTAACTTGGACACGTCCGCGCCCTGCTCCTCGGCCACGGCAACGTAGAGTGCCAGAAGCCAAGGCGCGGTCGCGTTGATCGTCATGGAGGTGTTCATCTGTTCCAGCGGGATCTGGTCGAACAGGGTGCGCATGTCGCCCAGATGGCTGACGGGCACACCAACCTTGCCGACCTCGCCGCGCGCCAGCACGTGATCGCTGTCATAGCCGGTTTGTGTGGGCAGGTCGAAGGCGACCGACAGTCCGGTCTGGCCCTTGGCGAGGTTGCCGCGATAGAGCGCGTTCGACGCCTGCGCGGTGGAGTGCCCCGCATAGGTGCGGATGAGCCAGGGTTTGTCTCGGGTCGGTGTCTGTGCGTCGGTCATGTCGGCTCCGTCAGGGCGGGATTTAAATTCGTAATCTTGTTGCGTGATGCGATGCATACGCGTAATTTTATGTCGTTGTCAATTCGCCGCGCTGCGGCGTGACTTGTGCTGCTGCGCGACAGCATATGTCAGGCCGCGGGCGCAAGCCAAGCCAGTGCGGTGTCGCATCTTCTGGCATGATCCGCTTTGCCATTTACCCCGCGCGGGTTCGTTGCAAGAATGTAGTCATGACTTCGCAGGTGACGCTACCGCTTTGGGCCTTCATTCTGATCCTGCTCTTTGCGGCGGTGACGTTTGCGTCGCATTTCCTGTTCCCGTCAGTCAGATGGTTCTTTCGCAGGCGGATGGAAAAGGCGGTCAAGCGTTTGAACGAACGTTTGGACCGACCGATCCAGCCGTTCAAGCTGTTGCGCAGGCAGGACATGATCCAGCGGCTGGTCTATGATCCCGAGGTCACGCAGGCGATTGTCGATCATGCCCAGTCCGAGGGTGTCCGCGAAGACGTGGCGTTCGAACGCGCGAGGCGCTACGCGCGAGAAATCGTGCCGTCCTTTTCCGCATCGGTCTATTTCGGCTTTGCGATCACCGCGGCGCGGTTTCTGAGCACATCGCTCTACCGCGTGCGGATGGTGCATCAGGACGCGGGGCTGGCCAATGTCGATCCAAAGGCAACCGTGGTGTTCGTGATGAACCACAGGTCCAACATGGATTACGTGCTGGTCACCTATCTGGCGGCGGATCGGTCTGCGCTGTCCTATGCTGTCGGCGAATGGGCGCGCGTCTGGCCCCTGTCTCGGCTGATCCGGGCGATGGGGGCGTATTTCATTCGTCGCAAATCGCGCAATGAACTGTACCGCAAAGTACTGGCGAAGTACGTGCAGCAGGCGACCAGTGCGGGGGTCACGCAGGCGGTGTTTCCCGAAGGCGGGCTGAGCCTTGATGGCAGTCTCGCAAGGCCGAAAGTCGGTATCCTGAAATACATCCTCGAAGGGGCAGCCAGCGCCAAGCGCGATGTGGTTTTTGTGCCGATCGCGCTGAATTACGACCGGGTGCTCGAGGATACGATCCTGTTGCAGGCGCAGGCCAAGGGAGATCGCAAGTTCCGCGCACGGATCAGTGTCGTGTTCATGGCGACGTTGCGCCAGATCTGGCTCAGGATGACCGGAAAGTTCCATCGCTTCGGTTATGCGGCGGTCAGTTTCGGAGAGCCGGTGACTCTGAGCCATGTGACCGAGGGTGACATTCGCCCGGAGGCGTTGTCCGCCACGATCATGGCGCGCATCGCCGCTGCCGTGCCGGTGCTTCCCGTGCCGCTGACTTCGTATTTGCTGCTGAAGAACGGATCGATGACACGCGATGCGCTCGAGATTGCCTATGCGCAAGCGATGAAACAACTGGAATCAGCGCAGGTGCATGTTCCGCGCAACAATCGCGACTATGCTGTGGAATTCGGGCTGCGCAACCTGATGGAGAGACATTTGGTGGTCGAGGAGGCGGGGCAGATCAAGGTGGCCGTGGGGCAGGAGTCCCTAGTCGGATTCTATGCGAATTCCATCAAGCACTTGATGTGAGGATTTTCTGCAGCCGCGAAATTTTTTCTGCAGTCGCTCGGTCATAAAATTACAAAATGAACGCAATTATGGTTGCATAATTTCAAAGCCGGTCATATCTCAGGGTCACAAGCTGCGATTCTGCATTGCGGCACCACGTGAACACGACTTTTGGAGGCTCCGATGGCACTCGACCAGCAGACCGGCATCGCGGCGTATGATGCGCCTGAAAAAGACTTGTACGAGATCGGCGAGATGCCCCCTCTCGGGTACGTCCCCAAGCAGATGTATTCCTGGGCCATTCGCCGCGAACGTCACGGCGAGCCCGAGCAGTCCTTTGCGGTCGAAGTGGTCGATACCTGGGAGATCGACAGCCAGGAAGTGCTGGTTCTCGTGATGGCGGCAGGTGTGAATTACAACGGTGTCTGGGCGGGCCTTGGCCAGCCGATCAGCCCCTTTGACGGTCACAAGATGCCGTATCACATCGCCGGGTCCGACGCGGCGGGCATCGTCTGGAAAGTCGGTGACAAGGTCACACGCTGGAAGGTTGGCGACGAGGTTGTTGTGCATTGCAACCAGGACGATGGCGACGATGAGGAGTGCAATGGCGGCGATCCGATGATGTCTCCGACCCAGCGGATCTGGGGCTACGAGACACCGGACGGTGCGTTTTCGCAGTTCACCCGCGTGCAGGCCCAGCAGTTGATGCCCCGGCCCAAGCACCTGACATGGGAGGAAAGCGCCTGCTACACGCTGACGCTGGCCACCGCCTACCGGATGCTGTTCGGCCACGCGCCGCACGAGCTGAAGCCGGGTCAGAACGTTTTGGTCTGGGGTGCGTCGGGTGGTCTGGGCTCCTATGCCATCCAGCTGGCCAACACGGCGGGTGCCAACGCGATCGGTGTGATCTCTGACGAGGACAAGCGTGATTTTGTCATGTCCATGGGTGCCAAGGGTGTCATCAACCGAAAGGATTTTAACTGCTGGGGCCAGATGCCCACGGTGGGCACTCCGGAATACAACGACTGGCTCAAGGAAGCGCGCAAGTTCGGCAAGGCGATCTGGGAGATCACCGGCAAGGGTGTGAATGTCGACATGGTGTTCGAACACCCGGGCGAGTCGACCTTCCCGGTCTCCACGCTGGTCTGCAAGAAGGGCGGCATGGTCGTGATTTGCGCCGGCACCACCGGTTTCAATTGTACCTTCGATGTGCGCTACATGTGGATGCACCAGAAGCGTCTTCAGGGCTCGCATTTTGCACATCTCAAGCAGGCCGCGTCGGCGAACCAATTGATGGTGGAGCGTCGTCTTGACCCGTGCATGTCGGAAGTGTTCCCGTGGAATGAAATCCCGCAGGCCCACACCAAGATGCTGCGCAACGAACACAAGCCCGGCAACATGGCCGTTCTGGTCCAGGCGCCAAAGACCGGGTTGCGCACTTTTGAGGACGCATTGGCGGCCAGATCGTAACGTTCCGCTTACTTCTGAATGGTAACACGAACCCGCGGGCCAATCGGCGCGCGGGTTTTTTCATGGCTACAGTGGCTCAAGCAGGCTGTCTTAATGGATGTCTCATCTCACCATAATTGGGGAGTTGGAATCAGGGAGTTTGCCAAGATTTTTGTGCATGCTATAGTTGTGTTAACCTTCTGTTAACTATCTCAGGGTGACGGTGTCATGGGACATGATTGGATCATTGATGTGTTGACTGACCTCAGGACGTTCGCTGCCGCGAACGATCTGGATGCACTGGCAGCCAAGCTTGACGATACGCAATTGGTTGCACAGGCAGAGATCGGCGCGCGCGTTAAAGGGATGAGCCGTGGGCTTCTTGGAGAAAGTGCCTCAACTGGACGATGTGATCGCACGACTGGAGTGCGCCGAACATCTTGAGGAATTGCAGACCATCATCGAATGGTTGCGTGATCACTACGCCGTTGACGATATGGTGTATCACTGGGTGTCCAGCAACGGAACGCAATACGGATGTGGCACCTACGATCCGAAATGGGTCGTCCGCTATCTTGAAAAAGGTTACCTACGCATCGATCCGGTGGTGATCGGCTGCTACCAGCGGTTCCACCCGGTGGATTGGAAACGGCTGGACTGGTCCGGCAAGGCGGCCCGGGCTTTCATGAAGGATGCCATCGCGCATGGCATTGGCCAACAGGGCTACTCCATCCCGATCCGGGGTCCGAACGGGCAATTTGCCCTTTTCACCGTGAGTCACAGCTGTGACGACGACCAATGGCGCAGCTTTACCGAACTCAATCGACGCGACCTGATCCTGCTGGCGCATTACTTCAATCAGACCGCGCTGATGCTGGAACCGGGGCGCAAGCCGGAACCGACTCAGCCCCTGTCACCACGCGAGGTCGAAACCATGACACTGCTGGCCGTGGGTTACAGCCGGGCGCAGGTTGCCGAAACGCTGGCGATCTCGGAACACACGCTGCGCGTCTATATCGAAAGCGCCCGTTTCAAGCTGGGTGCGATGAACACCACCCATGCTGTTGCACGCGCCATGGCACGCGGGCAGATCGTCGTGTGACCGGGTGCATTGTTTCTAAAGCAGAAACAATCGCTCACGCCTCACGCAACGCGCGGTGACAGAAGAAATGATTCAGATCTGAAGACGAGCGTGCCCTCCAGCAACGGAGGACACGCTCATGATTCGATACCTGTATGGCGATCAACTGGCCAAGCACCCGCGTCTGGCCCGCACCATGTTCGAAGACCGCGCAGACCAGTTCAAGACACGGTTGGAATGGGAGGTGACGGTCGATGCCCAGGGGCAGGAGCGTGATGCCTATGACGAGCTGAACCCGCTTTACGTTATGTGGGAAACGGAGGCAGGCGCGCATGGTGGGTCGATGCGGTTTCTGCCCACGACCGGGCGCACCATGGTGAACGAGCATTTCCTTGATCTGACAGGCGGTGTGGCGTTTCAAAGCCCCTTGATCTGGGAATGCACGCGCTTCTGCCTGTCGCGCCATTCGGAACCGGGTACGGCGGCGGCGCTCATGCTGGCGGGCGGAGAGATCATGCAGGGCTTTGGGGTCAAGCATTTTGTCGGTGTGTTCGATGCGCGCATGGTGCGGATCTACAACCGGATCGGCGCGGCACCCGAGGTGCTTGGCACCCAGGGCCATGGCCGCAAATCCATCAGCGTCGGCTTGTGGGAGTTCAGTGAAGCGGCGCAAAACCGGGTCTCGCGCGTCGCGGGCATCCCGTTACAGGCCTCGCGCGGCTGGTTCGCAGCCAGTTTCGGTGACGTGGTGCCGCAACGGCGCGTGAACGCCGCCTGACGCTGGTGCCTGCTGCGTGGGCGCGATAGGGTCCGCGCATGACCTTGCCCGCGCTCACATATTCCGAAGATCAGGCCGCCGCGCATGATGCGGTGGCCGACATGCTGCGCGAGGCGGGCATTGATCTGGACGACGGTCTTCTGCTGCCGCCGCGCGAGGGTCAGGCCAGGATCATGGCGATCACCGGAAAGGCCGGGTCAGGCAAGACGCTGCTTTTGGCCGAACTGTGTAAGGCGCTGCAGACGGCGGGTGTCGAGGTGGTGTCCGGCGATTACGAAGGCCGCCGCCGCAAGGACCGCCGGACCTTGGCGGTGCTGGCTCCGACCAACAAGGCGGCGTTCGTATTGCGCATGCGCGGAGTTCCCGCGACGACCATTCACCGTATCCTTTACACGCCGGTCTATGATCCCGAATATGAGCGCATCGCTGAATGGCTGATGGGCAATGGCGACAAACCCGAGATCGAGGGGCTGACCGAAGAAGCCCTTGCCCGTGCGCAAGTGTCCTTCGAATTGCACAAGTCTATTCCGGCGGCGCTGGCGACTGCGGGCTTGCGCGGATCGGATTTCATCACCGGCTGGAAGCGCCGCGAAGACCCGCTTGATATCGGGTTCGTCGACGAGGCGTCGATGCTGGATGAACGGCAGGTCGAGGATCTGCGCGAGATTTTCCCGAACCTGCTGTTGTTCGGTGACCCGGCGCAGTTGGCACCGGTGAACCAGTCGGGCAAGATGGTGTTCGAAACGCTGGCCCCCAGCCAAGTGCTGAATCTGAACCGCATTCACCGGCAGGACGCGGACAATCCCATTCTCGATCTGGCCCATGCGCTGGCTGATCCGCATCTCGATTTCTACGGCTTCGAGCGGATGGTCGAAGAGATTTCGCGCACCGATGACCGGGTTGTTCTGGGGCAGCGGGTTGAAGTGGACCTGATGGCGCGGTCGCCGGTTCTGGTCTGGCGCAATGCGACGCGGATCCGGCTGATCAACGCCTTCCGCGCAGTGCATGGCGCACCCGAGGATTCGCTTCTGGAAGGCGAGCCTTTGATCTGTGACGGGCTGGAATTGCCCTTGAAGCACCGAAAGAAACGGCTGGACCTCGAGGCGCGGGGCCTGATCAAGGGGGCGCAGGTGATCTATCTGGGGCCGGGCCGCAAGCCGGGGTTTTCGCGGCTGCATGTGATCGGGGCGGAAGATCCGCAGGTGTCGGCCGCGTCAATCGTGAAAATCGAAAAGCCGGACGAGGAAGAGCCGTTTATCCCCTTTGCCGCGCGGATGGGCGCGACGTTCCTGCACGGCGCTGCGGTGACCATCCACAAGGCCCAGGGGTCGCAATGGGACACGGTTCAGGTGTTCGCGCCAGATCTGGAGGTGGCCGCGCGCATGGGGCGGAGCGAAGCCGGCCAGCCCTTGTGGAAACGGCTGGCTTATGTGGCGATCACGCGCGCCTCGACCCGGCTGCACTGGGTGGTGCGCAACCGGTTGTCGAAACCGTCGGGGCCGCTGCAGGTCGATGATCTGAGGGCCGCGCCTGCGGCCCCCCTCTCGCTCGAGGTTGAGACGGAAATCTAGAGCTTGACGATCTGCTTGCCGGTGTTGCCGCCCTTGAGCATGGCAATGAACGCGTCGGGCGCGTTTTCCAGACCTGCGGCAATGTCTTCGAGATAGGCAATCTCGCCTTTAGCAACCTTCGGGGCGACATCGGCAAGGAAGGCCGGGTATTCGTCCCAATGGTCGAAGATGATGAAGCCCGAGACGTGCAACCGCTTCACCAGAATGCTGCGCCACATGCCGGGCAACTGGTTGGTCTCTGCAATGTTCGACCCGCCGTACCACGCGATCATGCCGCAAACCGGGATGCGCCCGTGGACGTTCATCAGGGGCATCACGGCTTCCAATACCTGGCCTGCGACGTTTTCCCAATAGATGTCCACGCCACCGGGGGCTGCTTCGGCAATCGCGGCGCGCAGGGATTCCGCATCGTCATGCGCGCGGTGATCGATGGCGGCGTCGAAGCCGAAGGTCTCGGTGGCGAGGCGGCATTTCTCGGCTCCAACGGCGATGGCGATGGTGCGCAGTCCCATTTCCTTGGCAAGCTGACCCACCATGGACCCGACCGGCCCGGTCGCGGCCCCGACAACCAGCGTTTCGCCGGCCTTGGGTTTGCCGAAGCTGTGCAGCCCGACCCAACCGGTCAGACCCGGCATGCCAAGAACACCAAGGGCTGTTGAGGGGGGCAGGGACGGATCAAGCTTGCGCAATTCATGGCCGGGCAGGCAGGCATGGCTCGCCCAACCGGTCATCCCGGTGACGGTATCGCCGGTCGCAAAACCCTCGGCCTTGCTGTCCAGCACGCGGCCCACGCCCTGGCCCGTCATGGTGCCGCCCAGATCGACCGAGGGCGCATAGCTTTTGACGTCATCCATGCGGCCGCGCATGTAAGGGTCAAGCGACAGGTGTGTGACCTCGATCAGGACCTCGCCCTTGTTCGGTGTGGGGATCGCGCCGGTTTCCAGTTTGAAGTCTTCCGGCACCGGTGCGCCTTTGGGTCGGCGGGCGAGGGTGACGCGGGACATCGTATCGGACATGAAATCTCTTCCTCAAGGTTTGGGCTTGCGTGGGGTGTTTCAGATGCCCAGTGTATCTGGAACCAAAAGGCAGAAGGCAAGGGAGGGCTTGATGCACGGAATGATGATGAACCGGCCGTTGTCGGTGATCGAACTGCTGCGCTACGCTGCCGAAATTCACAGTGCGGGAGAGATCGTATCGGTGCGCACCGAAGGCGATCTGCACCGTCAGTCCTATGCCAAGACATTCCAACGCACCGCGCAACTGGCGCATGGTCTGGCCGCTATGGGTGTCGGCCAAGGCGATCGCGTGGCGACGTTGGCATGGAACGGCTATCGCCATTTCGAGCTGTATTACGCGATTTCCGGCATGGGCGCCGTGTGCCACACGATCAACCCGCGCCTTTCCGCCGAACAGATGCTCTATATCATCGGCCATGCCGAAGACCGCGTGCTGTTTGTCGATCTGACCTTCGTGCCGATCCTCGAGGCGCTGAAGGATCATCTGCCTGCCGGTCTAAAGCTCGTGGTGATGACGGATGGCGCGCATATGCCCGACACCGCGCTCGAGGTGCAGTGCTACGAAGACCTGATCGCGCCGCATCCGACCGATTATGACTGGCCCGATCTGCCCGAAGAGACCGCGGCAGGGCTGTGCTATACCTCGGGGACCACGGGCAATCCCAAGGGTTCGCTTTATTCGCATCGCTCCACGGTCCTGCACGCGCTGTTCATCGCGGTGACGCTGCCGCGTTCCTTGCACGAAGGCGCACGGCTTTTGCCAGTGGTGCCGATGTTCCATGTCAATTCCTGGGGCATGCCCTATGCCGCGCCCATCGTTGGGGCGTCGCTGATCATGCCGGGCGGCAGGCTTGACGGGCCTTCGCTGTACGACCTGATGGAAAGCGAAAAGGTCACGGCGAGCTGGGGTGTGCCCACTGTCTGGCTGGGTCTGCGGGCCGAGATCGAGGCGCGCGGCAAGCCGCCGTCTTCGTTGGATCAGGTGGTGATCGGCGGCTCTGCCGCGCCGCGCAGCATGATCGAAGCCTTCGAAACCATGGGCATCGACGTCTGTCACGCTTGGGGAATGACCGAAATGAGCCCGGTTGGCACAACAGGCCAATTGCCGAACACGATGAACGACGCACCGTTCGCCGACCGCATGGCACGCAAGTCCCTGCAGGGGCGGCGCATCTTCGGTGTAGACCTCAAGATCGTTGGTGAAGACGGTCAGCGCCTGCCGCATGACGGCACAGCGGTGGGCGAACTTTACGTGCGCGGAAACGGGGTGATTTCCGGCTATTTCAAGAATGATGAGGCGACCCGTGCGGCGATTGATGGCGACGGCTGGTTCGGCACCGGCGATGTGGCGAGCATCTCACCGGACGGATACCTGCGCGTTCAGGACCGGTCAAAAGACCTGATCAAGTCCGGGGGCGAATGGATCAGTTCGATTGACCTTGAGAATATCGCCATGGCGCATCCCGAGGTGGCCAATTGCGCGGTGATCGCGATTGCGCATCCGAAATGGGATGAACGCCCGGTGCTGGTGGTTGTCCCGAAAGAGGGCTGCGCGCCGAAGCTGGCCGATATCCACGCCCTGATGGAGCCGCATTTTGCCAAGTGGCAATTGCCGGATGATCTGGTGTGTGTCGAGGCCTTGCCACTGACGGCAACGGGCAAGGTGTCCAAGCTGACGCTGCGCCAGCAGTTTGCCGATTACGTGTTGCCGGATGTCCGCTGACATCTTGCGGGATATGCCGCCCAGCCTGTCGCGGTGGTACGAGATCTTTCAGGAGCGGATCACCGCATTTGCGGATGTGACCGAGGATTGGCAGTTCATCCATCTCGATACCGAGCGGATGGAAGCGCAGGGCGGGACCATGGCGCACGGGTTCCTGACCCTGTCGATGCTGTCGGCCATGTCCTATGACGTGCAGCCCGAGATACCGGGTATGGTGCAGGGGTTGAACTATGGCTTTGACCGCATCCGCTTTGTCAGCCCAGTGCGGGCGGGGCAGCGGATACGGGGGCGGTTCAGCGTTGCCGAGGTCATCGAAAAGCCCGATCGCTACGATGTCCGCTGGGATGTCGCAGTGCAGATCGACGGGACCGACCGGCCCGCGCTTGTGGCGCAATGGATCAACGTGTTCGAGATTGCAGCCTAAACCACAGCCCGGATAGCGCGGATGTTTTCGCCGTAGAGGGCAGGGTTCTGGACCGATCCGCCCTTGAACACGGCAGAGCCTGCAACCAGCACATCTGCCCCTGCGGCCACGACCAGCGGTGCTGTCGTTGGATCGACGCCGCCATCGATCTCGATATGCACCTCGCGGTCACCGATCATCTCGCGCAGTTCGGTGACTTTCTGCACGCAGGAATGAATGAATTTCTGTCCGCCGAAGCCGGGGTTCACGGTCATCACGCAGATCAGGTCCACCATGTCGAGCAGGGGCGCTGCTGCCTCGGCAGGGGTGCCGGGATTGAGCGCCAGACCTGCCTTGGCACCAGTGGCGCGGATCGCCTGAAGCGTGCGGTGGATGTGAGGGCCTGCCTCGATATGGGCGGTGATCACGTCGGCACCGGCATTGGCAAAGGCGTCGATATAGGGATCGACCGGCGCAATCATCAGGTGCACGTCCATCACGGTCTTGATGTGCGGCCGGATCGCGGCGCAGGTGGCGGGGCCGAAGGTTATGTTGGGCACGAAATGGCCGTCCATGACATCGACGTGGATCCAGTCGGCACCTTGTGCTTCGACCGCCTCGATCTCGGCTCCGAAATTGGCGAAATCGGAGGCCAGGATGGAGGGGGCGATTTTTACCGAACGGTCAAATGTCATGGTGGGCTCCTTTTGGTGCGGGCTTAGTACCCGGCGTCCCGGTCCACAAGGTACAAGAACGGCTCACCTGCTTCGCCGCGCCGGATATTCTCGGCAATGGCGCGCGAAGCGCTGGGGGCACGGGTCTCGGACGCGATGTGGGGCGTTACGGTCACTTTCCGATGCGCCCAGAACGGGTGGTCCTGCGGCAATGGTTCGACGCGGAACACATCCAGCGTGGCATGACCGATCTGGCCGTTGTCGAGTGCGGCCAGCAGCGCGTCGTCATCGATGAGCGGCCCACGACCGGGATTGATGATGAACGCGCCCTTGGGTAACATCGCCAGCGTTTCGGCGTTGAGCGTGTTTTCCGTGGCCGGTGTGCTGGGCAGCAACAGGATCAGGATGTGCGATTGGCGGAGCAGAGTGTGCAACCCGTCCGTGCCGGTGTGGCAGGTGATGCCGTCGATCTTTTTCGGCGTGCGTGCCCAACCGCTGACCGGAAAGCCAAGCCGTGCAAGCGCCTGACCGCATGCGCTGCCCAATTCGCCCAGACCAAGGATGCCGACAGGGCGGTCGCTTGCCACGGGTGGCGCATCCGGCGCCCATACGTGATCGGGGTTCACGATATGGGCGTCCATGCCCAAATGGTGGCGCAGGGTGTGGCCCGTGACCCATTCCACCATGCCCTGCGTCAGCCCTTCGTCATCGACCATGCGGGCATAGGGCACGTTGAGGGTCGGGTTGCCGACCGCATCCTCGACCCCGGCCCAAAGGTTCAGAACTGCCTTGAGCCGTGTGTAGGGCGTGAAATCTTGCACAGGTGAGTTCGGCGCGTAGACGATGTAGTCCACCTCGGCAGGAGGCATGTCGGTGCCCAGCGTGTATTCCACGCCGATCTCGTCCAGCGCTGTACGCAACGGGTCTTCGTATTGCGCCCAGCGTTTTTCATGGGCGGCGAACAGGACGTTGATCGGCATGGCTTACCTCGGTCTGTGGATATGTGCGCTCTGTACCAAGCCGAACGCGATCATCAAGACCAACATGGCCGATCCGCCATAACTGACCAGTGGCAGCGGGACACCCACAACCGGGGCAAGGCCCATCACCATCGACATATTGACCGCGAAATAGAGGAAGAAGGTGACTCCGATGCCGAGGATCAGGAGCGAGGAAAAGCGGTCCCGGTTCTGAAGTGCCGACACCACGCAGAAGAAGAGGATCAGAACATAGAGGATCAGCAGGGAAATGCCGCCGATAAAGCCGAATTCCTCGGCCAGGGTGTTGAAGATGAAGTCGGTGTGTTTCTCGGGCAGGAAGTTCAGCCGGGACTGCGTGCCCTGCATGAAGCCACGCCCGGTCCAGCCGCCCGATCCCATTGCGATCTTGGCCTGCGTGATGTGGTAGCCTGCCCCCAGCGGATCCGAGGACGGATCTAGGAACGTGTCGATGCGTCGGAACTGGTAATCCTTGAGCAATTGCCACGATGTGCCGCGGCTGAGGAATACAGCGTAGACGCCCGCAGCCCCCGCCGTGATCACTGTTGCAAAATAGGCCCAGTGCACACCTGCGAGGAACATCATCAACCCACCGCCCGCCACAAGCAAAAGGGCCGTGCCAAGGTCGGGTTGGGTCAGCACGAGGAAGGTGGGCAGCAGAATGAGGAAGACCGGCACCAGCACCCAGACCGGATGCGAGGTTTTCCGGATCGGCAGCCAGTCGTAATACGCGGCCAGCACCATCACCATGGAGATCTTCATCAACTCGGAAGGCTGAAGGCGCATGAAGCCGAGGTTGATCCAGCGCTGTGCACCCATGCCGACCGTGCCGAAGAATTCGACCGCCACCAGAAGCGCGAGCGCAACGAGGTAGGCCATCACCGACATGTTCCGCCAGAACCAGATCGGGACCATGGCCACGATGAACATGATGGTCAGCCCAAGGGCAAAGCGCTTCATCTGGGGATCGGCCCAGGGGCGCATTGATCCGCCGGCCACGGAATAGAGCATCAGAAGCCCGATCGCCGCGACGGCTGTCAGCAGCAGGACCAGCGGCCAGTTGATGAAGAGCATCTTGCGCCAGCCCGTGGGGACCGTCTTGACCGTATACTCAAGATAACTCATGCGCGGCTCCGGCCGTCCGGATCGCTGTCGCGCAACACCTGTTGGAGGCGCTCCTGCTGCGACCGGATGCGTTCGCGGTCCTTGGCGGGGTAGACGTCAAGCGGCGGGTCTTCGCCGTAAAGCGCCTGCAGGGTCACATCGCGGGCAATCGGAGCAGCTGCGGCAGACCCACCTCCGCCGTGTTCGACGATCACGGACACGGCGATTTTTGGGGCCTCAGAGGGCGCGTAGTTCACGAAGAGCGCGTGGTCACGCCGGTTCCACGGCAGGTCTTCGTTCCTGGTCACGCCGCGCGCCCGTTCGGCGGCGGTGATGTTTCGGACCTGGCTGGTGCCCGTCTTGCCTGCCATGCGAACGGTTTCGTCGATGATGCGAGACCCGTAGGCTGTGCCGCGCCGGTCGTTGGTGGCGGCGTACATGGCGCGCCGGATTTGGCGCAGGTGGTTTTCGTTGAAGCCCAGATCCTCGTTGCCCGCGAGTTCGGTCTCCGCGCCGCTGATCCGTCGAACGAGGCGCGGTGTGACATTCTTGCCGGTCGCCAGACGCGCTGTCATCACGGCAAGCTGCAATGGCGAACTGAGCACGAAGCCCTGACCGATCGACGCGTTCACCGTATCGCCGATGACCCAGCCAGCCCCGCGTTCGCGTCTTTTCCAGTCCTTGTTGGGAACCAAACCTTCGGTGACGGCGGACATGCCAATACTGAATGCCTCGCCAAATCCGAGCCGCCGCGCGGTTTCGGCAATCCGTTCGATCCCGACCTTGAGCGCAAGGTCGTAGTAATAGACATCGCAGCTTTCGCGCAGCGCCTGTTCGAGATTCATGTGGCCGTGGCCTGCGCGTTTCCAGCAATGGAACCGGCGGCCCGCGACTTCCATGTGGCCGGGGCACCACACGGTTTCCTCGGGCGCCACGACACCTGCATCGAGTGCCGCAAGCACCGTGACCATCTTGAAGGTCGATCCCGGCGGATAGGCATCCTGCACGGTTTTCGACGCCAGCGGGCGGTGGTCATTGTCGCGCAATTCGCCGAAATCGGCGACCGAGATGCCGCGCACGAACTTGTTGGGATCGTAAGATGGCGACGACACGATGCCCAGAAGATCGCCATTGTTCACGTCCATCACCACAACCGACGCGCTTTCTTCGCCAAGCCGGGCCTGGATGTAGCTTTGCAACCTGCTGTCCACGGTCAGCTGCATGTCGGCACCTGGCGTGCCTTCGCGGCGGTCCAGTTCGCGCATCACGCGGCCGACGGCGTTTACCTCGACGCGTTTTGCCCCGGCGCGACCGCGCAAGGCCTCTTCGTGCCGGGCTTCGATGCCGACCTTGCCGATCTGGAACCGGGGGATGCGCAGCACCGGATCGGGGGTTTCATAGCGGGCCAGATCGCGTTCGCTGACAGGGCCGACATAGCCCACCACATGCGCGAAATCGCCCCGGCGCGGGTAGATGCGTGACAGCCCAACCTCGGGGGTGACACCGGGCAGGGCAGGGGCGTTCACGGCCACGCGGCTGATGTCGTCCCAGCTCACGCGTTCGGCCACGGTGACGGGCAGAAATGGCGCGCTGCGCTGCATTTCCGTCAGGGCGCGGTTCAACTCGTCCTCGTCCAGTTCGACCAGCGAGGACAGGCGCGCGATCACGTCATCGACATCGCCCGCGTCTTCCTTGACCATGGTGATGCGGTAGGATGGTTCGTTGCCGGCAATGATGACTCCGTTGCGGTCAAAGATCTGGCCCCGCGTCGGCGGAATCAGGCGGATGTTGATGCGGTTCTCTTCGGCCAGCAGGCGGAATTCATCGGCCTGATCGACCTGCAGATGTTGCATCCGCAATCCCAGCGCGCCGGCAAACGCAAGCTGCACGCCGCCAAGAAACACCCCGCGTCGCGATATCTTGCGGAAGCTTTCCGCGGTATCCTTTGGCGCTCGTCTCATAGGGTTCGCCCCAACCGATCCATGTCTCCGGGTGCAGATCTGCGCACTCCGAACAGAAAATACGACACGCCCACAACCACCGGGTAGAGACCGATCGTCATCAGCACCTGGACAAGGCTCAGCATGAGCGTGCCGGGTGCAAGGATAAGGATCATCATCACCGCGCGATAGAGGATCGTAATCACGATCAGGGTACCTGCGAAGGTGAGCCATTCAAGAACAAATGTCGTCTCACGCTGCCGCCTTTCGCGGGATTTGAGCCATTCGACGGCACAGACCACGAGAACCGACCAAAGACCGGGCGGGCGTTGCAGCATCATGTCCGCCAGCAGCATGACACCCGCGACCAGCAGGACCGGCACGTATTCCGGGCGGCGCACGGCCCAGGCAAGGACCAGCGCCACCAGAATATCGGGGCCAGCCCAATTGCTGGGGGCCGGATTGAGCGGCAGCAGGTGGAAGAACAGAATCAGCAGTGCCAGCAGAAAAAACAGCAGCCGCATCCCCCAAAGCTGGAAGAGGCCGGTGTCCATCATTGGCCCGGCTCCACTGCGGCGGCATCGGTGGCCCCCGGGGGCGTTTCGGGCAGGATCAGCGCCGAGGGGTTCGACACCCTCCGCGCGCCGTGGTCGCGCAGGACGCGCAGGAATTCGAGCCGTTCATAATCGGCGGCAAGGCGGGTGCGCAAACGCCCGCCCGGGTCCTGTGCCACCTGCCCGATCAGCAGACCGGGTGGGAACACGTCCCCATCCCCCGAGGTGACGATGCGGTCTCCGGGCCGCACCTGATCGGGGTTTTCCAGAAAGTCGATCGGAGGCGCGGAGGTGTTGTCACCGACGATCAGGGCGCGCTGGCCCGAGGGCTGAATCGTCGCCGGGATGCGGCTGGTCGCGTCAGTGAGCATGATCACGCGGCTGGTGTTCGGCCCAACGCCGGAGATCCGTCCGACAAGACCGGTACCATCCATTGTCGCCCATCCGTCGACAATCCCGTCGCGCGAGCCGACATTGATCAGAACGGACTGGCGGAAGGGTGAGCCTGAATCAGCCAGCACAACGCCGGTGATGTAGGTCAGGCGGGGATCGAGTCGCACATTGTTGAGGTCGCGCAGCTTGGCGTTTTCCTGTTCGAGCTGCAGCGCCGCCTCTTTCCAGGCGGTCATCTGGCGCAGCTCGCGGCGGAGTTCCTGATTCTGTTCGTAGATGCGCTGATAGCTGCGGAAATCGCGGGCGATGTTCACTGTGGCAGTGACCGGGGCCATCGCCCAGTCAAAGCTTGGCATCACCGTGTCGATGACCGCTGCGCGGAACCGTTCGACCCTCGGACTGTCGATCCGCCAGACAAAGAAGAGACCCAGAAGGCACAGGATCACCACCGCCAGCAGCAAGCGCCGCAGCGGCGTTGTGTAGTCTTCGCTGTTGGTGCCGTTCTTTGCCAAAACTTCCCTTTCCAAGCGCCTCCCGAAAAGAGCGAACCGGTTTGCGGATCAGGTTGCGCGTACTCTTACCATAAACTTGGGCACATGGGTGGTCGGATCAGCTGTCGTAATCGATCGCGTGGCGCAGTTGCTTTTCGTATTCCAGTGCCTTTCCGGTCCCGAGCGCGACGCAGTTCAGGCTTTCATCCGCAATCGACACGGCAAGCCCTGTCTGTTCGCGCAGGGCGAGATCGAGGTCTGCCAGAAGCGCACCCCCACCGGTGAGCATGACGCCCCGGTCAACGATGTCGGCGGCAAGGTCGGGCGGGGTCGCTTCGAGCGCGGTCATCACCGCTTCGCAGATCGCCTGCACGGGTTCGGAAAGCGCCTCGGCAACCTGGGCCTGGCTGATCTCGGTTTCCTTGGGAACGCCGTTCAGAAGATCGCGGCCCCGGATCATCATGGATGATCCACGCCCGTCATCGGGCATCCGCGCGGTGCCGATGGAGGTCTTGATGCGCTCGGCGGTCGATTCGCCGACCAGCAGGTTCTGCTGACGCCGCAGGTAGTTGATGATCGCCTCGTCCATGCGGTCCCCGCCAACGCGGACCGAGCGCGCATAGACGATGTCGCCCAGCGACAGGACCGCGACTTCGGTTGTCCCGCCGCCGATATCGACAACCATGTTGCCGGTGGGATCGGTGATCGGCATGCCCGCACCGATCGCGGCTGCGATGGGTTCGGCGATCAGCCCCGCCTTGCGCGCACCAGCCGACAGAACCGACTGACGGATCGCGCGCTTTTCGACAGGGGTCGCGCCATGCGGAACGCAGACGATGATCTTGGGCTTGGAGAAGGTCGATCGCTTGTGAACCTTGCGGATGAAGTGCTTGATCATCTCTTCGGCCACATCGAAATCCGCGATCACGCCTTCACGCATCGGGCGAATGGCCTCGATGCTGCCGGGGGTGCGGCCCAGCATCAGCTTTGCGTCTTCGCCCACTGCCAGCACTTTCTTCTGGCCGTCCTTGATGTGGTAGGCCACCACCGAAGGTTCAGACAGAACGATCCCGCGTCCCTTGACATAGACCAGCGTGTTCGCTGTCCCAAGGTCGATGGCCATGTCCGAAGAAAACATGCCCAACAGTTTGTCCAGTCCAAACATCTGCGATCTGCCTCACCCAATAAATCTTAGGCCTGCGACTCTGTCGGTCGAAAGCCGAGGCTCTTATAGGTCTGGTTTCACTGGTGCGAAAGGGTCAGAACGATCACAGGCAGCGTGAATCTGCCAAAGCTGTGTATTCACGTCTTTGGCGCGCTTTCATTGACCTGCACACCTGTCTTTTTTCGCTTTGGTTCGATATCGCACACGATGTCGAGATGGTGTCCGATTGTTGCCGGATTGGAACCGTTGCCGGGGCCTCCGTCGCTGAAAAGCCGTTTTCGAACCATATTCCGCACGCTTTTCCGACCCAGAATAGCCGCATGTCTGTCTGGGGTTATTATGATCGGTAAACTTGTAAAGAGTATCTTCAAGCTTGGGTTCTACGCTTGCGGATTGTGTGGTGTGGTTGGAATTTGGGATTATACGCAGCAGGCCAAGGCTGCTGACTACGACTATTCCTTTGATGCCTACAAGCTGTCGGTCGTTGATCGCTACGGCGAAGATGCTGCTATCGCCCTTGGAATGGTCGACGTGGCGAAGGCCGGCGCGGTACGCAGCATCACGGCCATCGACGAGACGGGTGGGCTCTCCAAGGTGGGTCTTGCCATGCCCGAGCGAGCCTTGGCCGTGACAGAGCCTGCCATACCGATGGATGCGCCTGTCCTTCTGGCCTCGGCGGCAACGTCGCTTGCGCGTGAGATTTCGCTTTATCCAAGGGCGCGCGTCCTGCGGTAGCGACGGGAATCGACGGCGCGTCGTTTTCCTGCTGCAACGTGTCGGGACGGTTTGGTGGCGCGTTTGCACGACGGGTATTCACGGGGCAAATGTCTCGGAGTGAAGACCCATGAAAACGCATGTCAAAGCTTTGGTTGTCGGTGGTGGCGCTGTCGGCACCTCGATTGCCTATCACCTCGCCCGCGCCGGGTGGGATGACGTGATGCTGCTCGAGCGGGATGAACTGACATCCGGCTCGACCTGGCATGCCGCTGGCCTGTTGCCCTATTTCAACATGTCCTACGCGACGACCCACATTCACGACTATTCGATCAAGTACTACAAGACACTCGAGGAAGAGACCGGGCTGAACGCGGGCTTTTCGGTGGTCGGCAACCTGCGCATGGCGCAGACGCAGGCGCGCATGGACGAATACATGCTCTATGCAAGCACGGCGGAAACATGCGGCGTGCCCTATGAGTGGCTGAAGCCGGCGCAGATCAAGGAGCGGTATCCGCTGGTCAACTGCGACGATCTGGTCGGCGCGATCTTCCACCCGACCGATGGCTACATCAACCCGGCCGATGTCACCATGGCGATGGCCAAGGGCGCGCGGCAGCGCGGCGTGATGATCGAACGCAAGTGGCAGGCGGATGCGTTCCACTGGACCGGCGATCATTGGGACGTCACCTGCACCAAGATGGTAGAAAAGGGCGGCAACCTTGTGCCGTCGGACGAACAGATCGTCATTCACGCCGAACATGTCGTGACCGCGACGGGCAACCACCCGCAGCGCACGGCCAAGCTGCTGGGGATCAAGATCCCGGCAATCCCGGTCGAGCACCAGTTCATCGTGACTGAACCTGACCCCGCACTGGTCGAGTGGCGCAAGGCGGGCAACCCGGAACACCCGGTGCTGCGCGACGCCGATGCCAAATGGTATGTGCGCGAAGAGCGCGGCGGCTGGATTCTGGGCCCCTACGAGCGCAACGCGCCGGCCCGGTTCGAATACGGTGTGCCAGACAGCTTCCGCGCGGACCTGTTCCCGCTGGATCTGGAGCGGATCGAAGAGGAATACATGAGCATGATCCACCGGATTCCGACCTCGGAAACCGTGGGTCTCAAGGACGATTTCAACGGTCCGATCTGCTACACCCCCGATGGCAACCCGCTGGTGGGTCCGGCTCCGGGGCTGCGCAACATGTGGCTGGCCGAGGGCTTCAGCTTTGGCATCACCGCGGCGGGCGGCACGGGCTATTACCTTGCGCAGCTGATGGTCGAGGGAGAAGCAGAGATCGACATGGCCTCGCTTGACCCCAAGCGCTACGGCTCGTGGATGACCACGGAATACGCTGCGCGCAAGAACGAAGAAGCGTATGAGCACGTCTACATCCTGCACCATCCCGATGAAGAACGCCCGGCCTGTCGTCCGCTTCGTACGGCGCCAGCGTACGACCGGCAGAAGGCTCTGGGCGCGCAGTTCGGTCATGTGAACGGCTGGGAGCGACCGAACTATTACGGGCCTCTGGATGCGCCCGAAACCTTCGACCACGACGCGCGGTCCTTCAAGCGCGGTGGCTGGTGGCAATACGCGGTGGACGAAGCCAAGGC
This sequence comes from Pelagibaca sp., assembly GCA_041725935.1. GTDB lineage: Bacteria > Pseudomonadota > Alphaproteobacteria > Rhodobacterales > Rhodobacteraceae > Marivita. Next base: position 58,880 of record JBGRQD010000010.1, on the reverse strand, counting down.
CGTGCGCGAAGGCGTGGGCCTGATCGACGCGACGGCCTTTACCAAGCACCTGGTCAAGGGTCCGGGCGCAACCGAGTTCCTTGACTGGTTCACCTGCAACAAGCTGCCCAAGGTGGGTCGCATCAACCTGACCTATGCGCTGACATCTAAAGGCACAACGCGCACGGAATACACCATCGTGCGGCTGGGCGAGAACGAGTATTACCTCGTCTCCGCCGGGGCCTGGACGGCCTATGACGCGGATTACCTGCGCAAGGCGGCCGAGGACAAGATGGCCGAGTTCGGCTATGTCGAGATTCAGGACGTGACGACCCAGTGGGGTGTATTTGCCATCGCGGGGCCGAAATCACGCGACGTGCTCAAAGAGATCGTCAAGGATGCCGATCCCGAAACCGTGCTGGGCAACAAGCGGTTCCCGTGGCTGACCTGCCGCGACATCGAGCTGGGCATGTGCCCCGTCCGCGCGATCCGCGTCGCCTATACCGGCGAGCTTGGGTGGGAATTGCACCACCCGATCGAAATGCAGAACTACCTCTGGGATCAGCTGATGGCCGCCGGTGCCAAGCACGACATGAAGCTGGTGGGCGCGCGGGCGCAGAACTGGCTGCGTCAGGAGAAGAGCTACCGCGCCTTCGGCAACGAGCTTGGACGCGATGCGACGCCGCTGGAGGCCGATCTGCCGCGTTTTGTGGATCTGTCCAAGGAGTTCCAAGGCAAGGCGGCGCTGGAAGAGACCGGGGTGCGGTCGAAATGCTGCACATTGCTGATCGACGGGCCGGAGGATGCCGATCCCTGGGGCCGAGAAGTGTTGTATCACGGCGAGACCCGCGTGGGGCGTCTGACGTCGGGCGGTTATTCGGTGGCCTTTGGGAAATCCATTGGCATGGCCTACGTGAAGCCTGAACTGGCGGTGCCGGGAACCAAGCTTCAGGTCAAGATGTTCGACCAGCTTTGGGCTGCGGAGGTTGTCGAGGACAGCCCCTATGATCCGAAAAACGAGGTCATCCGCAAGGACGGCTGAGACGTATTGTGCCGGACGCGTCGACGCGTCCGGCATTTTCCGTCACCGGAAAATGATCCGCCGGGGCGGATGCGAGGGCTCTGCCCTCGCGCTCCCGAGGTATTTTGAAACCGAAGAAGATCAGGCGTGGGTTTCAGACGCTGAGTTCGTCGTAAACCTCGAGCGCCTTGCCCGCGTACATCAGCCCAGGTCCACCGCCCATCTGGATGCAGGTCGCCAAGACTTCGGACACTTCTTCGCGTGTCGCTCCGAGCCGGACCAGCGCTTCGGTGTGGAAGAGGATGCAGGGCTCGCACCGTGTGGCAACAGCGATTCCAAGGGCCACGTATTCCTTTTCCTTGAAGGTCAGTGCCGCGTCTTTCTTGACCGTTTTGCCCAATGCGCCAAAGGCTGCGGTCGTGTCGGGGATCGCGGCGTTGAGGGATTTCAACTGCGCCTTGGTGTCGTTGAGTTTGGTTTTCCAGCTCATATCGTGCTCCTGTAATCTGTTGCCTTTGCAGGAGCATTCTGCGGCGCGGCAGTCCTTGATGCAGATCATGCCTGATGTGGGCCGGCAAAAAAGAAGGCCGGGCGCTTTGCCCGGCCTCCCGAAAAACCGTTGTTTCTGTCTGCAACTCAGCCCAGAAGACGGCGGGCGATCACCTGCGCCTGTATCTCGGCAGCACCTTCGAAGATGTTGAGGATGCGGGCGTCGCAGAGGATGCGGCTGATCTTGTATTCGAGCGCGAAGCCGTTGCCGCCGTGGATTTGCAGGGCATTGTCAGCCGCCGCCCATGCCACGCGGGCCCCGAGCAGTTTGGCCATGCCGGCCTCAAGGTCGCAGCGGCGGCCTTCGTCTTTTTCGCGGGCCGAGAAATAGGTGAGCTGGCGCGCAATCATGATTTCGACGGCCATCATCGCCAGTTTGGATGCCACGCGCGGGAAATGGATCAAAGCCTTGCCGAATTGCTTGCGGTCCTGCGCGTATTTCATGCCTTCATCCAGCGCCGATTGCGCCACGCCGATGGCGCGGGCGGCCGTCTGGATGCGGGCGGATTCGAAGGTCTCCATCAACTGCTTGAAGCCCTTGCCCTCCTCCATGCCGAGCAAGTTCTCGCCCTTCACCTTGAAGTCGTCGAAATTCAGCGTGTATTCCTTCATGCCGCGATAGCCGAGGACTTCGATCTCGCCACCCGAGATGCCCGGGTCCTGCCATGGCGCATCATCGGTGCCGGGGGTCTTTTCCGCCATGAACATCGACAATCCCTTGTAATTGTCGGTATCCGGAACCGTCCGGGCCAGCACCGTCATCACGTGGGTGCGGGCGGCATGGGTGATCCATGTCTTGTTGCCGTTCAGGATCCAGTCGCCGTTCTCATCCTTGACGGCCTTGGTGCGCAGGCTGCCAAGGTCGGATCCGGTGTTGGGTTCGGTGAAGACGGCTGTGGGCAGGATTTCCCCGGAAGCCAGACCGGGCAGCCATTTGGCCTTTTGCTCGTCCGTGCCACCTGCGATCACCAGTTCCGCTGCAATCTCGGACCTTGTGCCCAAAGAGCCGACGCCAATATAGCCGCGCGAGAGTTCCTCGGACACGACACACATGGCGTTCTTGGACAAACCAAATCCGCCATGGTCCTCGGGGATGGTCAGGCCGAAGACGCCCATCTCGGCAAGCTCGTCGATGATCTCCATTGGGATCAGCTCATCCTTGAGGTGCCATTCCTGTGCGTAGGGCTCCACCTTGTCGAGCGAGAAGCGGCGGAACTGTTCGCGGATCATCTCGAGCTCGTCGTCGAGACCGCAGGCGCCCACGGTCAGTTCCGCGCTGCGTTCCTGCATCAGCTCGACCAGTCGGATGCGGGCGGCCTGCGTGTTGCCGCTTTGGGTCAGTTGCATCACTTCGGGAGACATCAGCCCGCGCATGTCGTTCTGCGACAGGCCGATATCCTGAAGCCGGACCATTTCGCCCTGGTTCATCTGGATTCCGCCGTAGATCTGCCAGAGGTATTCGCCGAACGCGATCTGGTGGATCAGCTGTTCGACCTCGCTGAATTTGCCATCGGCGGTCAGACGTTCGGCCCAGCCCTGCATCTGACGCAGCGATTCCACATAGGTGGCCAGCCACGCAAGCCCGTGCGCCGCAGTCTGGTTTTCCTCGATCAGGGCGCCCGAAATGCGACCGTCCGCTTCGACCATGTCGCGCACGCGGGCATTGGCCAGATCGAGGATGGCGTTCGCGGGTTCGAGCGCCGCAGCTGTCAACATCAGCAGGTCGGGCAGGATCGTTTCGGTGGTCAGGGTCAGGTCTTGTCCGTCATGGGCCATGAATCGTGTCCTTTTCAACTTTGCCGCTGGATATCCAGTTTGCAGGTGCAGCGCAACAAAAATACCAAATACACCCAAGATTTGTTTCAATCTTTCGCATTGAATTGCTGCTCTGCGGCGCTATGCGGATGCGGGCACAGAAACAACAAGGGCGGACCACCATGAATATGGTGTGCCCGCCCCTGTCTTTCCAAGCGCCTTTCGACGCAGGCCGTCTTAACCGATGGCGGCGGCTTTCACATCGTCATCGATGTAAGGCACGTATTGCGCGAAATTGTCGGCGAACATCTGGACCAGCTTGGTCGCCTGCGCATCATAGGCCTCCTTGTCGTTCCAGGTGCGGCGCGGATCGAGCAGCATGTCCGGCACGCCTTCGACCTTGACCGGGACTTCGAAGCCGAAATACGGATCCTTGCGGAACTCGGCCTCGGCAAGACTGCCGTCAAGGGCCGCGGTCAGCAGCGCACGGGTCGCCTTGATCGGCATGCGTTGGCCGGAGCCGTAAGCGCCACCCGTCCAGCCTGTGTTGACCAGCCAGCAGGTCGCGCCGTGCGACGCGATCTTTTCGCGCAGCAGGTTGCCGTAAACTTCGGGGCGGCGGGGCATGAACGGCGCACCGAAGCAGGTCGAGAACGTGGGTTCCGGTTCCGTGACGCCGCGTTCGGTGCCTGCCACCTTGGAGGTGAAGCCCGACAGGAAGTGATACATCGCCTGCGCCGGTGTCAGACGAGAGATCGGGGGCAGGACGCCGAAGGCATCGCAGGTCAGCATGATGATGTTCTTGGGGTGCCCGCCAAGCGCTGTGGCGGATGCATTCGAGATATAGTCTAGCGGATAGGCGCAGCGCATGTTCGCGGTCAGGCTGTCATCCTTGAAATCAAGCTCGAAGGTTTCGGGGTCAAAGACCATGTTCTCGATCACGGTGCCGAATTTCTCGGTCGTGGCATAGATCTCGGGCTCTGCCTCGGCGCTCAGGTTGATCGTCTTGGCGTAGCATCCGCCTTCGAAGTTGAAAGTACCCCGATCCGACCAGCCATGTTCGTCGTCGCCGATCAGCACGCGGTTCGGGTCAGCCGACAGCGTGGTTTTGCCCGTACCCGACAGGCCAAAGAAGATCGCCGTGTCGACCGGGTTGCCGACGGCGTGGTTGGCCGAGCAATGCATCGGCATGATGCCCTTTTCCGGCAGCAGGTAGTTCAGCAGCGAGAAGATGGATTTCTTGTTCTCGCCCGCATATTCGGTGCCGCCGATCAGGATCAACTTGCGGTCGAAGTTCATCGCGATCACGGTCTCGGACCGGCAATTGTGCTTATTGAGGTCAGCCTTGAACGAGGGGCAGTTGATGACGGTGAAATCGGCCGTGAACGTGTCGAGGTCTTCGCGCTCGGGGCGGCGCATCATGTGGCGGATGAAGAGGTTGTGCCAGGCGAGTTCCTGAACGAAGCGCACGTCAATCGAATGCTTAGGGTCCGCGCCGCCGGTCAAGTCCTGAACGAAATACTCCCGGCCCTTCATATGCTCGAGCATGTCAGCATAGAGCGCGTCAAACCCTGCGGGCGACATCGGGGCGTTGTTGTCCCACCAGATCGTATCGACGACGCTGTCGGTCTTGACCACGTGCTTGTCCTTGGGGGACCGGCCTGTGAACTTGCCGGTGGTGACAAGGAACGCCCCGCCATTGCCCAGCGTGCCTTCGCCGCGTTTCAGAGCGGCTTCGATCAGCGCAGGCTCTGTGAGGTTGTAATAGACATTGCCAAGCCCGTTGATCTGTTGATCTTCCAGCCGGAATTCCGGGTTCACCCGTCCAAATGTCATTTGCCAAGCTCCTGTAGCCGCGCATCTGCGGCGGTATTGCGGAGGGACGGAAACGACGCGTCCCGCCCGTGACGTTACGCCAAGGGTGTTTGCCTCATAGCATGTCGTTTCCAAATCTGAACAGGACGCAATCACGCAGTTAGCGCAACCAAAACGGGTTTAGCGCAACCATGTCCGTCCCGCGTCGGGCTCTGTGATGCAAATTAGCCATCCGTAAGGACATTTCGGTGTCAATAAAGCTGTCGTCTCAGATTGATTCGCAAAATTAAGTTGGCGCAAACGGAAAAAAGACACATAATGACACAAAAAACATAATTGAGAGCAGAACAAGGAATACAATCCATGTCGAAAATCGCCCTTGTGGACGATGACAGGAATATCCTGACATCGGTCGCGATCACCCTTGAGGCAGAGGGTTTCGAGGTTGAGACCTATAATGACGGACAGGCCGCGCTTGACGCGTTCAACAAGAAAATGCCCGATATGGCCGTCTTCGATATCAAGATGCCCCGTATGGACGGGATGGATCTGTTGCAGCGCGTGCGCCAGAAATCCAAGATGCCGGTGATCTTTCTCACCTCCAAAGATGACGAGATCGACGAGGTTCTGGGTCTGCGTATGGGCGCGGATGACTACGTCAAGAAACCGTTTTCCCAGCGCCTTCTGGTGGAACGTATACGTGCCCTGTTGCGGCGTCAGGATGCGATCGCCGGTGATGCCAGCGGCGTTGAGGTTGAAGAGACCAAGCTCATGGTGCGGGGCAACCTGAGCATGGACCCGCTGCGGCATTCGGTGTCCTGGAAAGGCCAAGACGTGTCGCTGACCGTGACCGAATTCCTTTTGCTTCAGGCGCTTGCACAGCGTCCAGGCTTCGTGAAATCACGCGATCAGCTGATGGACGTGGCCTATGACGATCAGGTCTATGTCGATGACCGTACGATCGATAGCCACATCAAGCGCCTGCGCAAGAAGATGCGCACGGTCGACAATGATTTCTCGGCTATCGAGACGCTTTACGGGATCGGTTACCGTTACAACGAAGAGTGACCATGGCACTGGTTGAGGGTGTGACCCACAGCAAGGACGGCGGGCGCAAGGATGCGGATGTGGTGCTCGGGGATGACTGGGTCGCCCCCGACAGAAATGTCGAAGCAGAAGTGCGCAGCAGTCGGGAAAAGCGGGGTCTGTTCGCTCTCAACCGGTCACCGCTGACCCGCAAGATCATCACCTTCAACCTTGTGGCCCTCAATTTTCTTGTTGCGGGCATTCTTTTCCTGAACTCGTCGCGTGACACCTTGGCCGAACAAAAGGCCGAGGCGGTACGCGTTGAGGTCGAGCTGATTGCCGATGTGTTCGAAGCGCAGGTGATGCAGGATGAGGTGGTGAACCTCGCCCTCGGCGAAGGCATCGACGTGTCAGAGACGCTGGAAAATCTCGAGATGCGCCCCGGTCGGCAGGTGTTCGTCTTTGATGCCGCTCGCTTTCTTGTCGGCAATGTCGACGGGCCGATGACTGGTGCCAACGGACTTTCAATTTCCGAAAAGCCGACCGTGATCTCGGACTTCCTGCTGACGGTCTGGAGCAGCGTTTCCTCGGTATTCCAGACCGATACAGGCATGGAGCCGGTGACGCTCGAAGACATCCTGCGCCGCCAGATTGAAGAGACCGACCCGACGCAGACACGGATCGAACGGTCCGAAGGGCCGGGCGGCGAGACGATCTTTACAGCGATCAGTCCCATCGAAGTTGCCAGCGGTGTTGCAGGCACCATCGCGCTGGTCAGCTTTGCGCCGGAAATCGACGCCGCAGTGCGGCTTGAGCGCGAGAATGTCCTGCAGATGTTCGTCATCGCCACGCTTGTGTCGATCGGGCTGAGCCTTGTTCTGGCATCGACGATCTCGAACCCGATTTCCAATCTGGCTGACGCGGCAGAGGTGGGGCGCGACCGCAACCGGCGCAACGTATCCTCCGGCCGCATTCGCATTCCCGACCTGACCGCACGACCCGACGAAATCGGGCGTCTGTCCGGAGCGTTGCGAGGTATGGTTGCAGCGCTGTACGACCGGATCGACGCAAACGAACAATTCGCTGCCGATGTGGCGCATGAAATCAAGAATCCGCTGGCATCGCTGCGCTCTGCGGTGGGCACCTTGCGTCTGGCAAAACGCCCCGATCAGGTCGAACGTCTGCTTGATGTGATCGACCATGATGTGCGCCGTCTCGACCGCCTTGTCAGCGATATCTCCAACGCGTCGCGTCTGGACAGCGAACTGGTCAAAGAAGAAGAGGCCGAGTTCAATCTTCTGGAAATGCTCCAGAACCTGTCACAATTTCTCGGAGACGACGCGAAACGCCGGGGCATTGAATTTATCTCGGATTTGCCGGATCGACCGATCCTGGTTCATGGGCTCGAGGCACGGCTGGCGCAGGTCTTCGTCAACCTGATCACCAACGCGATCAGTTTCTGCGAAGACGGGGATGCCATTCGAATCTGGGCGCGCCGCCGCGAGAACCGTGTTCTGATCGTGGTCGAGGATACCGGGCCCGGCATTCCCGATGAGGCTTTGACAAAGATCTTCAAACGCTTCTATTCGCAGCGGCCTGAAACCGATTTCGGCAACAATTCCGGACTTGGGCTGGCGATCTCAAAGCAGATCGTCGAAGCGCATGGCGGCGTGATCTGGGCCGAAAACATCCGCCCGACCGAAGCGGACGCGACATCCGAACCGCTCGGGGCGCGATTTGTTGTTGGCCTGCCGCTTTAGGCCCCGCGATGGCGGCGACCGACTCGCTTGTTCTGCACGCCACCGCAGTTGCCGTCGGTGACCGCGCGGCCCTGATCACGGGGGCGTCTGGCCGTGGGAAATCGTCTCTCGCGCTGGAGATGATGGCACGGGGCGCGACGCTGGTGGCCGATGACCGGGTGATTCTGTCGCTGTCAGGCACGGATGTGATGCTGACATGCCCCGACCCGCTCTGCGGCATGATCGAAGCACGCGGCGTCGGCCTTTTGCACGCGTGCCACCGCTCGCCCGTTGCCCTTGCGCTGGTTGTTGATATGGATCAGACGGAAATCGACCGACTGCCGCCCCATCGCACCATCACCTATCTTTCACAAATGTTCCCATTGCTGCACAATGTGGATACGCGGCATTTCCCTGCGGCTATCCTGCAATATCTGACAAGTAACGGGCGTGCGGACCTGCGGCCTTGAGCGTGGAAATACAGACATGGCGACCCAGCCCAATCCAACGCGCGTAGTTCTGGTGACCGGTCCTTCGGGAGCGGGTAGGAGCACTGCGGTCAATGTCCTCGAAGATCTGGGTTTCGAGGCGATCGACAACATCCCTCTTCGTATGATCCCACGGCTGTTCGAAGACGAGCCACTGGCGCACCCGATGGCCCTTGGAATCGACGTGCGGAACCGGGATTTCTCTTTGGCGCGGCTGTTGGAATTGCATGATGACCTGCTGCGCGAGACCGAAGGCAATGCCACCTTGCTGTACCTCGATTGTCGGCCGGACATTCTGCTAAGGCGCTATTCCGAAACACGGCGCAGGCATCCAATGGCGCAGGCGGAAACGCCGGAAATCGGCATCGCTCGCGAGATCGAGCTGCTGCGGCCTGTCGAACGCCGCGCGGATATCCTGATCGACACGTCCCAGCTTTCGCCGCATGACCTCAAGGCTGAGTTACACAAGTGGTTTGCCGATGCAACGTCACAGAAACTGTCGGTCGCGCTGCAGTCTTTTTCATACAAACGCGGGATTCCGCATGGCGTGGATATGGTGTTTGACTGCCGATTCCTGTCCAATCCGCATTGGGAAGCGCATCTGCGTGGAAAAACCGGGTTGGATGCCGAGGTTCAGGAGTTCGTGTCGTCGGACAGCCGGTTTTCTGAGTTCGTTGGCAAGATCGGCGATATGCTTGCATTTCTGCTGCCCGAGGTGGACCGAGAAGGGAAAACGCATGTCTCGATTGCGATCGGGTGTACCGGGGGGCAACACCGTTCGGTCGTCGTGACGGAACAGGTGGCACGAACCCTTGCAGTACAGGGCTGGCGAGTGTCAATTGGGCATAAGGAACTTGAGCGGCGCGGAATGGTGCCCGCTGTCACGGCAGTGTCGGCGGATCTTGGAGGGACGACAGAGTGATCGGGATCGTGATCGTTGCGCATGGCGGTTTGGCGCACGAATACCTGTCTGCGGTCGAACATGTTGTCGGTCAGCAATCTGGCATGGCCGCGGTCTCGATCAATGCTGATCACAACCGGGAAGCAAAACAGTCCGAGATTTGTGCGCTGGCCGACGAAGTGGATGTCGGCAAGGGTGTCGTCATCGTGACGGATATGTTCGGCGGCTCACCCTCGAACCTGAGCCTCCGGGCCTGTCAGCCGGAAAACCGCCGGATCGTCTACGGTGCCAATCTGCCGATGCTGATCAAACTGGCGAAGAGCCGCGACAAGACTGTGCCCGAAGCTGTGCGGGCTGCACTGGATGCCGGTCGGAAATACATTGACAGCCAAGACATTACTCTGGATCAGAACGCCTGATCACGAGGGTTAGGGAGGCCCGGCATCATGTCCGCCACGGCGCAACGCGTTTTGAAAATTGTTAACGAAAAGGGATTGCACGCCCGGGCGTCGGCAAAGCTTGTCGAGGTTGTCGAAGGCTTCGATGCCACGGCGGAAGTCAGCAAAGATGGCATGAGTGCGTCTGGTGACAGCATCATGGGGCTTTTGATGTTGGCAGCTTCCAAAGGAACGTCTATTGAGGTAGTCACTTCCGGGCCGGACGCAGAGGCTCTTGTCACCGCAATCGAAACTTTGGTGGCCGACCGCTTTGGAGAAGGCAACTGATCTTCCAGGTCAGTCGCGCCAACCGAAAACAGGACGTCTTGCTGCCATATGGTTGATAGCTACCAGCACACATCGACGGACAGACGCCCTGTGGCGCCCGGGGATGTGCCATATGACAAGCGCAAACTGAGCTACGCCAACACGTTTACCAATCCTTGGAAAGCCAACACCATCCGTACGATGGAATGGATGACTGGCAAGATTCCGTTGCTGCGCCTGGTGCGCAAGTTCGAACGGATGGGCCCGGCCGAAGGTCAGGCGTTCTGGGGACAGGCTTTGGGTCTGATGAAGATCGCGATCCAGACGCCAGCGGAACAGATGGCGCGTATTCCCAAGGACGGTCCTGTGATCGTGGTGGCAAACCATCCTCATGGGCTGGTCGATGGGATGGTACTGGCCGAACTGATCGGTCGCGTCCGTACGGATTACAAGATTCTGACACGGTCTTTGCTCACCGGTGTGACCGAAGTCGAAGACTTCATGATCCCCGTGCCTTTTCCACATGAGGAAGATGCAAGAGAGCAAAGCCTCGAGATGCGCAGCCGCGCGATGGGGCATCTGAAACAGGGAGGCGTGATCGCGCTGTTCCCATCGGGTGTGGTCGCGTCCAGTGACACCCTTTTCGGGCCGGCCATCGAGCGCAATTGGAACCCCTTCACAGCCAATCTGATTCAGCGCTCAGGGGCAGCGGTTGTGCCGATTCATTTCCCGGGCCAGAATTCGCGGTATTATCAGATTGCGAACAGGGTTTCGGCGACCCTGCGTCAGGGCTTGCTGATCAATGAAGTTATTCATGCCTGTGGCAAGCCGCAGAAGCCGATTATCGGAGAGCCGATTTCCCCCGAAGTGATTCAGAACTTCAACGGGCGTGGGCGCGAATTCATGGTGGAATTGCGCAGGATCACAATGGCCTTGGGCGAAAAGGCTTAACGCGTCGGAACCGGCACGTCGCCGCGATAATCATAGAACCCGCGTTGCGTCTTGCGACCCAACCAGCCCGCCTCGACATATTTCGTCAGCAAAGGGCAGGGGCGGTATTTCGTGTCCGCAAGCCCGTCATGCAGCACGTTCATGATCGCCAGACAGGTGTCGAGACCGATGAAATCGGCCAGTTCCAGCGGCCCCATCGGATGGTTCGCGCCCAGCTTCATCGACTGGTCGATGGAGTTCACGTTTCCGACGCCCTCGTAAAGCGTATAGACCGCCTCGTTGATCATCGGCATCAGGATGCGATTGACTATAAAGGCGGGAAAATCCTCGGCCGAGGCGGCGGTCTTGCCGAGTTTTTCGACCACGCCCAGGCAGGTTTCGTATGTTGGCTTGTCCGTGGCAATGCCGCGGATCAGCTCGACCAGTTGCATCACCGGAACCGGGTTCATGAAGTGGAACCCCATGAATTTTTCCGGACGATCCGTACGGCTGGCGAGGCGCGTGATCGAGATCGACGAGGTGTTCGATGTCAGGATCGTATGCTCGGCCAGATGCGGCAGGAGGCTGTCGAAGATCTTTTGCTTGATGGTTTCCTGTTCGGTCGCGGCTTCGATGATCAGGTCAGTTCCCGCGACATGCGGCAGGTCCTGTGTGGTGACGATGCGCCCCATCGCCTGATCGCGTTCGTCCTGCGTGATCTTTTCGCGGCTGACCTGCCGGTCCATGTTGCGCCCGATCAGGTCGGTTGCGCGTTCGAGGGCGTCTTTGCTGATATCATTCAGGACAACATCATAGCCTGCCAAGGCCATCACATGGGCGATCCCGTTGCCCATCTGGCCAGCCCCGACCACGCCGATTGAATTGACCGTCATGCGAATGCTCCGTCCGTTTCGCCGCAACAATGACTTGTGGGGAAGTGGGCTGCAAGGCGGATCGGGGTGATCCGTCGATTTTTAGCTTTAGCGTTTTGGGAACCGAATCGCGCCAGTTTCATCAATGGGTGAAGAAAAGGGTGTGGTGTATGGATATTTCGTCCACGCGCAATCAGGGTATTGATTATGCGCCGTGTCGCTATGGTGGATCGCGTTTGTGGTTTCGGGGGCCGCGGCGGTCGTTGCGGTCGCCCTATGTGGCCTGTCTTGGGGGCTGTGGTGTTTACGGGCGCTATGTGCCGCAGCCCTGGTCACAGCAGCTTGAGGCGCGGGTTGGCTGCACGGTTGTCAATCTGGGTGTCGAAAATGCGGGCATAGACGCCTATCTGAACGATCCCGGTGCCTTCGCTACGGCGGCGCAAGCGCGGGTGGCCGTGATTCAGGTGACCGGCGCACACAACACATCGAACCGGTTCTATGCGACGCATCCGCGCCGGAACGACCGTTTTCTCAAAGCGTCGCAGCCGTTGAAATCGCTCTATCCCGAGATGGATTTTACCGAGGTCCATTTTACCCGGCACCTGTTGGCGCGCTTGCATGCGATCTGTCCGGACCGGTTCGACATGGTCGCACAAGAGGTGAAAGACGCGTGGCAGGCGCGGATGCGGTCGCTGATCGCGCAGATGAATGCAGAGGTGTTACTGCTGTGGTTCGCGCAGCACGCGCTGCCCGACGACACTGTTGGCGGGACCGGGACTGAGCTGTTCCTGACACGTCGCATGATCGATGCGCTTGCGCCGCATGTGCGCGGGGTGATCGAAGTTGTGCCGACCACGTGGCGCGCCGAGGATGAGTTCCTCGATGTGCCCCCGCTGGAGACGTCCCGCGCGGCCTGTCTGCCCGGTCGGACCGCACATCACGATGTTGCCGAAGCGGTTGCCCGGGCGATCATTCCGGTGCTGCAATGAAAAACGGCGCACTTGGGCAAAGCGCGCCGCCTTTGGTTCATCGAAAGGTAGGTCAGCTCAGCTTTTCGGTCAGTTCCGGCACAGCTGTGAACAGGTCCGCAACAAGCCCGTAATCCGCCACCTGGAAGATCGGGGCTTCTTCGTCCTTGTTGATGGCGACGATGATCTTGCTGTCCTTCATGCCGGCAAGGTGCTGGATCGCACCCGAGATACCGACCGCGATATAGAGATCCGGTGCCACAACCTTGCCGGTCTGGCCGACCTGCCAGTCGTTCGGCGCAAAGCCTGAATCCACCGCGGCACGCGACGCGCCGACTGCAGCGCCCAGCGTGTCTGCCAGCTTTTCGATCATCGCGAAATCGTCTTCGGATCCGACGCCACGGCCACCGGACACGACGATCCCGGCCGAGGTCAGCTCCGGACGGTCGCTTGCGGCGACCTTGTCCTCGACCCATTCGGAAAGGCCCGGATTGTCAGCGGCCGCAATCACGTCGACCGAGGCGGAACCACCCGTTGCGGCTGCGTCGAAGGTCGAGGTGCGGAACGAGATCACCTTGGTCGCATCCGAGGATTTGACCGTCTGGATCGCGTTGCCCGCGTAGATCGGGCGTTCGAACGTGTCGGCGTCGACCACGGCGGTCACATCGGTCAGGACCATCACGTCAAGCAGGGCTGCCACGCGGGGCAGGATGTTCTTGGCGTCGGTGGTCGCCGGGGCGACGATATGGGTGTAGTCGCCCGCAATCGACGCGATCAGGGTCGAGACAGGTTCGGCAAGGCGGTGACCGTAAAGGTCATCCTCGGCCAGCAGCACCTTGGACACACCCTCGATGGTCGCGGCCTGGTCAGCGGCGGCCTTGGCGCTGGCACCAGCGGCCAGAACCACGACATCCCCAAGCGCCTTGGCGGCGGTCACGGACTTGGCTGTGGCGTCCATCGAAAGCGCGCCATCGGTGATCTCGGCAATCAGAAGAACGGCCATTATACAGCTCCTGCTTCTTTGAGTTTCGCAACCAGTTCGTCGACCGAACCCACCTTGATACCTGCCGCGCGCTCTGCGGGCTCGGAGGTTTTCACGATCTCAAGGCGCGGCGTGACATCGACACCGTAATCGGCGGCTGTCTTTTCATCCAAGGGCTTTTTCTTGGCCTTCATGATGTTTGGCAGCGACGCGTAACGCGGCTCGTTGAGGCGCAGGTCGGTCGAGATGATGGTCGGCATCTTGACCTTGATGGTCTGCAAACCGCCATCGACTTCGCGAGTCACAACCGCATGGTCGCCGTCGATATCCACGTTGTTGGCATACATCGCCTGCGACCAGCCCAGCAGCGCCGACAGCATCTGGCCGGTGGCGTTCATGTCGTTGTCGATGGCCTGCTTGCCGCAGAGCACGAGACCCGGCTCTTCTTCCTTGACGATGGCGGCAAGAATTTTCGCCACGGCCAGCGGCTCGATATCGGTGTGCACGTCATCGGCAGCAACCACAAGGATCGCGCGGTCCGCGCCCATCGCGAGGGCGGTGCGCAGCGTTTCTTGGCTTTGCTTGACGCCGATGCTGACGGCCACAATCTCGTCGGCCTTGCCGGCTTCTTTCAGACGGATCGCCTCTTCGACGGCGATCTCGTCAAACGGGTTCATCGACATCTTGACGTTGGCGAGATCGACACCGGAACCATCCGCTTTGACGCGAACTTTCACGTTGTAATCGATGACGCGTTTGACAGGTACCAGGACCTTCATGGGCGTGTTCCTCTCGTTGGGATCGCGGGGAAATCCGCGATTCTGACGTTTCTTCCGGGCAAGGGATACCCAACCCTGATCAGGGGAAACAGGGCAAAATCGTCACGTTAGCGCCATTGGACGTCGCGTTTTCCAGTAAACGTGTCCCTGGAGCGTGCAACGCGGCATCAATCGCAGATATTCTGCAGTGCGCGCCATTCCTGCGCTGTCAGCAGCGGCACAGCATCGAACCCCGCAGGTGTCGCGTCCCGTGCGGCCTGAACCCGGTCACCAAGAGTGGGATGGCTCAGGAAATGCGAAACAAAAGGGCCTGCATCGCCGCCAAGCGCTAGAAAACGCTCGAACATCGTGGCTAGGGCGGAAGGCGCGATCTGTGCGTCCAGCATCACGGCATGGGCGAACACATCGGCATCCGCTTCGGCCTCCTGGCTGTATTGCGCCTCGATCAGACGTTCTGCCAGCAACAACACGGCGGCACCCCCGGCGAAATCTCCGAACAGCAATCCCAGCACACCCAGAGACCCTGCCGATCGCAGCGCATGGCGTGTTGGATCGCGGCTGACAACGTGGCCAATTTCATGCGCAAAGACCGCAGCCACCTCTTCCGGGGTCTCGGCTTTTTCGATCAGGCCGCGAAAGAAAACGATGTAATTGCCGGGAAGGGCAAAGGCGTTGATCATCTCGTGATCCAGCACCGACACGTTCAGGATCTGTTCTTCTGGCAGAGCGGCCTGCAGACGTGCCTCCATCTTGGACAGTGCGGCCAGGCCCTCGGGGTTGTCGCAGACCGGCACGGGGTTCAGCCCGGTCTGATCCAGCGCGCTGCGGATCTGATTAAACGTCACCTCGCCCAAGGCGCGTTCGCCTTCGGGCGGGATGAAGCGCGCCAGCTGGTTGGCCATGGTGGGCACAAGTACGAAGATAATCAGCGCAACAGAGGCCACAGCAGCCAGAGCCCAGCCGATCAAGGGCCCGCGCTTGGTGACCTTGGGGCGCTTGGTTCGGTTGGGCAGGCGTGGCGCGAGGCTGTGATCGTTCAAAAGGATGCGCTGAACCGGATCGTCAGAGAGCTGCAGGAGCATCTGATCGCCGCCCGCCTGATCCGGCACTTCGCGGATGTCTTTCAGCGACCATGTGATGCGAACGCCGCTGTCGGTCAGCCCGACCAGCGCCTGTGCGTCTTCATCCACCGTCACCGCGACCTGTGTCGGCGCAGCAGCGATGCCGTCGAAATAGGTGCCGGTGGCTGAAAATGATGCCGGGCTGCGACCCACGTGCAAAACGGTCATAGCGACGCCCCCACATCCAGCGCATCGGCGAACCCTTCGGCCTCTTCGAATTCGTCGCGCGGGCGCTGTCGGATGCTATTGGCGGCAGAGGCTGGTGAAAGGGTCAGCGACGAGAAATAGTGACGGATCACGGGCAGGGTGATGAACACGTTGGTCAAAGCCGACCACAAAAGGAAGATGGTGAAATAGATCATCACGCTGGCCCCGATGATGGCGTAGCGGCCCATCCCCGCAATCGGCGCGATCACGTCCTCAAGCCCCATATCGGCCAGCATGTCGCCGGACTGGATCAGCAGCATCAGGATGCCCAAAAGGACAAGCGGAAAGAACACGGCAGCCGCAGCCAGCAGTGTGCCCAGAACGTAAATCATCAGCACCCGGAACGCGTTGGGTGCCATGGTGAAGCCCACGCCGTTGATCGTCTTCGCCTCGGTCAGCCGCCGCAAAGTGTCGACACGGTAAAAGACCAACCCGTAAAGGCCGATAAAGCCGGCAAAGATGCAAATTCCGGTGCCGACCGCCAGGTTGCCCGACAGGATCGCGGCACCACCGGACAAAGCGACTGCAAGCGCGAGGAACATCGGGTTCATCGCGGGATAAAGCATCGTCCACGTGCCGCCCTGCGCCATCCGCGCCGTGCCGAAAAACGTTCGGTCAGCCTTGTATTTCTCAAGCCAGAACGTCATGCGCGGCAAGAGCAGCCCAAGGCTGAGGATCGTCACCGACCAATGCAGAATGGCGCGCCATGCGTAGCCCCATGCTCCGGGCTCGAGCCCGAACCGCAGGCCGCGCCACCGGGTCCGCGCCAAAACGTAACGCCGCGCGCGGTACTGGGCATAGAACCAGAGCGGGATCACCCCGACGAGACTTGTGGCATAGGCCGCGAAATTGTCCTGAAACAGCGAAAAGCTGGCAAACATCAGGATCAGGTTCACGATCCCGATGTAGAAGGCCAGCACGACAACGGCGAACAGAAAGCCCAGCAGCTTTTCAATCGGGTCGCCCACGTATTCGAGCGGATGCCCACCGGGACGGATGGCCGACCAGTACCAGCGCCGCAGCTTTGTGCGCATCCAGAAGCGGTAAAAGCCAAGGGTCAGAACGGTCAGCACACCGGTTTTGAGTGCCAGCCAGAACAGCGTCTTGCGGGTGCCGACCACTTCGGTTGTCAGAGTGTCCGTGTCAGTTGAAGAGGTTGTCTCTAGGGAAACCGCGCGGCGCCATACGTCCGGTGCCTGCGCGTTTTCCTGTCCATTCGGCAAGGTCGGCCTCGGTTCTGGTGCGTCCGGCTGGATCGCGCCAGGAGAGGCCTTCTCCCAGGGTGAAGGTGGTTGCATCCGACAGGCCCCCGTCCTTGTACTTTTGCAGCCGCACGCCTTTACCGCGTCCCATCTCAGGTAGTTCGTCCAGAGCAAAAACCAGAACTTTGCGGTTTTCACCGACAACGGCCACTGAATCACCGGTTACCGGCTTGCACACCTTCGCGCGCACATCACCTCTTACATTCAGCACCTGTTTGCCCGCGCGCGTCTGCGCCACCACTTCGGCTTCGGGCACGACAAAACCGTCGCCCGCGTTCGATGCGACAAGCAGCTTGCGGTCGGGCTGGTGGATGAACAGGTCGACAATCGCGGCCTCGTTCGGCAGGTCCACCATCAGGCGCAGCGGTTCGCCCATGCCGCGCCCGCCAGGCAGGTTGGCGGCCGGAATTGTGTAAAAGCGCCCATTCGATCCGAACACCAGCAGACGGTCGGTGGTTTCGGCATGGAAGATAAAGCGCGGACCGTCGCCATCCTTGAACTTCAGCTCGCGGTTCAGGTCGATATGGCCGGTCATCGCGCGAATCCAGCCCATCTCGGAACAGACCACGGTGATCGGTTCGCGGTCGATCATCGCCTCGATCGGCACGTCCTCGACCTCGCCTGCTTCGGCAAAGGTGGTGCGCCGTGTGCCGCCTGCGTAATTCTTGCCGAAGGTCTTTTTCGTCTCGCGCAACTGGTCTGCGATGGCGACCCACTGCAACTCGCCACTGTCCAGAAGGTCTTCCAGCCCGGCGCGTTCCTCCATCAGGCGGTCGCGTTCCGCCACAAGCTCCATTTCTTCGAGCTTGCGCAAAGAACGCAGCCGCATGTTCAGGATCGCTTCGGTCTGAACCTCGGTCAGACCGAGTTCATCGTCGCCCTTTACCATCGGCGGCGAGACATAATCCCGCTCGTTCATGGCGCGCGGATGGTCCTTGCCCCAATCCTCGCGCATCAGAGCGGCTTTGGGTTCGTCGTCGTAGCGGATGATGTCGATCACGCGGTCAAGGTTCAGGAAAGCGACGATCAGGCCTTCGAGCACTTCAAGCCGGTGGTCGATCTTGTCCATCCGGTGCTGGCTGCGACGGATCAGAACCTCGCGCCGGAAATCAAGGAAGGCGCGCAGCACTTCCTTCATCGAACAGACCTTGGGGGTCAGCCCGTCGATCAGCACGTTCATGTTCAGTGAAAACCGCGTTTCCAGATCGGAATTGCGGTACAGCATGTTCATCAGGACCTCGGGGTCCACGTTCTTTGATCGCGGTTCCAGCACCATGCGGATGTCGTCCGCACTCTCGTCGCGGATGTCCGCAAGAATCGGGACCTTCTTGGTCTGGATGAGCTCGGCCAGGCGTTCCACCAGCTTGGATTTCTGCACCTGGTAGGGGATCTCGGTGACGATGATCTGCCACTGGCCCCGGCCCAGATCCTCGATCTCCCAACGGCAGCGCAGGCGGATCGACCCGCGCCCGGTGCGATAGGCCTGCGCGATGTTCTCGCGGTCCTCGACGATCACACCACCCGTCGGAAAATCCGGACCGGGCACGTATTTCATCAACGTGTCATCCTGCGCATCCGGTGCCTTGATCAGATGAAGGCAGGCGTCGATCAGTTCGGAGATGTTGTGCGGCGGGATATTGGTCGCCATGCCGACGGCGATCCCGCTTGATCCATTGGCAAGCAGGTTCGGAAACTGTGCGGGCAGAACGACCGGCTCTTCCAGCGTGCCATCGTAGTTGCCCCGGTAATCGACTGCGTTCTCGTTCAAGCCGTCCAGCAGCGCCTCGGCCACCAGCGTCAGGCGTGCCTCGGTGTACCGTGCGGCGGCCGGATTATCGCCGTCGATATTGCCGAAATTTCCCTGACCGTCGACCAGCGGGTAGCGGACGTTGAAATCCTGCGCCAAGCGCGCCATTGCGTCGTAGATCGCGGCGTCGCCATGCGGGTGATAGTTGCCCATCACGTCGCCGCTGATCTTGGCCGACTTGCGGAAGCCCCCGGTGGAACTCAGACGCAGTTCGCGCATTGCATATAGGATACGGCGATGGACAGGCTTCAACCCGTCCCGCGCATCCGGCAGTGCCCGATGCATGATCGTCGACAAAGCATAGGTTAGATACCGCTCGCCGATTGCGCGGCGCAGCGGTTCCGCAAAATCGCGGGGGGTCATCTTGGGGTCGTCGACATCATTGGCCATAGATGATGTGATACTCACCCCCTCTGAGGCCGTAAAGCAATTGCGGGAATATTTTTTCCGTTTCCCCTTCGGACCGAACGGAGAATCACGGTATTCGTCGACCTGTGGTAGAGTAAACCGGGCTGTGTGTGAGTAGAGTCCGCCCTGGGGGTTGTAATGAACAAATATATTTTGATCGCGTTTGCGGTCATGGCCATGGCATTTTACGAACTGTCCGGCGGTGCCGATTTTGAACCCGGCGACACATCGCTGGTGGTTTTCGCTGATCCCAAACCAAGTGTTGTCGCACCGCAACCGAGGCCCGAAATCGTGGCCCGGTCCGACAACGGCGGTTCGGTCCTGACCGATATCGCACCCGCCCGCGCCGTGATCGAGCCTGTTGTCACGGATGCCGCAGTTACCGTGACGCCTGCCGCGCTTGAGACCGAAATGGTTGTGGATGCGCCGGGCCAAGCCGCCGCGCCGGCCGAAGAGGTGTTGACCATTGCCCAGCGTGATCTGCGATTTGTTGATGGTGACAGAGTGAACTTGCGCGGTGGTCCGGGAACGGATTATGCCGTGGTCGGAAGGCTCGTTCGCAATGACATGGTCGAAATCCTGCAGGATGAAGGCAACGGCTGGCTGCATCTACGTGCGACCGAGACAGGTGATGAAGGGTGGATGGCCGAACGCCTTGTGACGGCTGCCAATTGATGTGAACTCGAAAACAATCCTGATCACCGGCTGCTCTTCGGGGATCGGCCTCGATACGGCACTTCGGTTCAAATCGCTTGGGTGGACGGTCTTCGCGTCCTGTCGTGCGCAAGAGGATTGTGACGCGCGGGCTGCCGAAGGTTTCAGCGCACCGCAACTGGATTATCAGGACGCTGCCAGCATCGCGCGCTGTGCCGCAGACGTCCTTGGCCAGACGAATGGCAGGCTGGACGCCGTGTTCCACAATGGCGCATATGCCTTGCCCGGCCCGTTGGAGGATATTCCCGCTGACGGAATGCGCGCGCAGTTCGAGGCGAATTTCCTCGGATGGCATGATCTGAACCGTCACCTGATCCCGTCCATGCGGGCACAGGGTGGGGGCCGTATTCTGTTCAACTCGTCCGTCCTTGGCCTCGTCGGAATGAAATATCGCGGAGCCTATGTGGCAACGAAATTCGCGCTCGAGGGCTATGCCGACGTGTTGCGCATGGAGATGGCCGAGACGGGCATCCATGTCGTCCTGATCGAACCGGGGCCGATCGAGACCGATTTCCGCAAGAACGCGATCAAGCAATTCGAACAATGGGTCGACTGGCAGTCGTCACCGCGCCGTGCGCAATACGAATCCACGCTTCTCGACATGCTGAAAAAAGGCAGCAGTTCAAAAGTGCAATGGCCCGCTTCGGCGGTCACGGAGGCGGTCGAGAAAGCCCTGACTGCCAAGCGACCCAAGGCGCGCTACCGCGTGACGACCCCGACCCATGCGATGGCAATTGCCCGCAGGTTGCTGCCGACGCGCATGCTGGATTGGGTTTTGTCCAAAGGCTGACTTTTCATTCGCCTTGCGCCGCGCTACGGCTACATCCCCGGGAACACCAATCGAAGGAAGACCCCGCCATGATGCAAGACCCGCTGTTCATCGTTGCCGCCATTGCCTGTCTGGCGGTCGTGGCTGTCCTCTTTTTCGGCATCGGCAGCTTTGCCAAAGGTGGCGAGTTCAACAAGAAATATGCCAACAAGGCGATGCGCTGGCGGATCATTGCACAGTTCGCGGCAGTGGCTCTGATCCTGCTGTTCGTCTGGCTGCGGGGAGAGTAAATCATGGTTGTCCTGAACAAGATCTACACCAAGACCGGAGATGACGGGGAAACCGCCCTGGGCAATGGCGCGCGTGTGGCCAAACATTCCATGCGGGTGACCGCCTATGGCACGGTGGACGAGCTGAACGCGATAGTCGGACTGGCGCGTCTGCACACCGACGGAGAGCTTGACGCCAATCTGTCGCGGATTCAGAACGATCTGTTCGACCTCGGTGCCGACCTTTGCCGCCCCGACATGGAAAAGGACGCGGATTCAGAATATCCGCCGTTGCGCATTGTGGGGTCGCAGGTGGACCGGCTCGAGGCCGAGATCGACGCGATGAACGCCAAGCTGGAACCGCTGCGCAGCTTCATCTTGCCCGGTGGCTCGTCTTTGTCGGCGCATATGCACCAGTGCCGCACCGTGGCGCGCCGTGCCGAGCGTCTGACGGTCGAGCTTGCCACAATGGAAAGCGTGAACCCGGATGCGGTCAAGTACCTGAACCGTCTGAGCGATTGGTTCTTCGTCGCGGCCCGCGTTGCCAATGATGATGGCAAGGCAGATGTGCTCTGGGTGCCCGGGGCGAACCGCTGACGGGTCAGGTGGGCCAGTCCTTGTCGAAGAGGACTGGCGCTGCCGGGATCAGCCGTTCTTGTCGGTGACGTTTTCCTTGAACGCGACATCAAAGGCGGCTTTCTGCGTGTCGCTCGCCTCGGTCTGGTAACGCTCTTTCCACTCAGACATCGGCATGCCGTAGAACGCCTCGCGCCCCGCGTCCTTGTCCATTTCGATCCCGCGCTCATTGGCGGCTTCCTGGTACCAGCGGCTCAGGCAGTTCCGGCAGAACCCGGTCAGGTTCATCATGTCGATGTTCTGCACCTCGGGCCGGTCTTCGATCAGGTGCTGACGCAACCGGCGAAACGCGGCTGCCTCGATTTCAAGTTGGGTCTGTTTGTCCATTTCTGATGTCCTCTGGTTCAGTCGGTCGTTTGGGCCAAGGCCGCCTTGAGCATCGGCGCGAGGCGTTCGCCCCATGCCGCCTGCGTCGCTTCGGTGGCGATCAGGTCGTTGCGCAATTCGATAAGTGTGTTCTGCCTGCCATGATGCAAGGCATGCCGGTCTATCGCGTCGCCGGGCAGGTGACCCGGATAGGGTTCGTTGCGCCCAACCACGAGATCTGGTTCGGCCTTCAGTGCGGCGATCAGCGGATCGGACAGGCGGCTGTCATAGCCGTGCAGAATGCCGACATGCCACGGCCTACTTGGACGGCCGCGCAATTGCCGTGTGAAGGAATGCACAGCGACGATCACCGTGTCCTCGCGGCGGGCGGCCAGAGCAGTCAGCGCATCGTGATAGGGGCGGTAATAGGCATCCAGCCTGCGCGCCTTTTCGGCGGCTCCTGCGGTACGATTTCCCGGAATGACGGATCCGTCATACAGCCGCATCAGCAGCGTGGGATCATCCTCGCCCCGGTTCGGGTCGATCACCAGCCGCGAGAAATTCGACAGGATGGCCGTACCACCCAGTGCATCGGCCAAGGCATGGGTGACACCCGCTGCCCCGGGATCAAAGGCGATATGCCGGGCCATATCGGCCTCGGGCAGACCCAACGTGCCACCCAGATCCGGCGGGACGGTGTTGGTCGCATGATCGCAGGTGATCAGCCAACGCGAGGACCGGTTCTCTCCGTGCACAAAAAACGGTTCATATGTCATAGCTGTGTGATCTCCCGACCGCATCAGATAGTTGAGTTGCGCCGGAAAGGGAAATGGGCAATAACGCGAACAACAGGTTAGCGGTAACATGATGTTGTCATCCCGGCGCGGATAGCGCGCCAAAGGCAGCGACGATCGACCAGAACACAGGTGAAGGACGGAAATCCCGATGAGACGTTTGCGGAGTGTGAAAATCGTGGCCACCCTTGGACCGGCGTCAAGCAGCTACGAGATGATCCGTGCTCTGCACGAAGCCGGGGCAGATGTCTTTCGACTGAACATGAGCCATGGCAGCCATGCCGAGATCGCCGAACGTCATGCCATCATCCGCCAGATCGAAAAGGATCTCGACAGCACCATCGGCATCCTTGCCGACCTTCAGGGCCCGAAGCTGCGTGTCGGTGTCTTTGCAAATGGCGAGGAAGAACTGGTCGAGGGTGCCGCGTTCCGGCTTGATCTGGCCGACGAGGACGGGTCCATCGACCGGGTCACGCTGCCCCATCCCGAAATTTTCGCGGCGCTCGAGCCGGGTGCGCATCTCTTGGTCAACGACGGCAAGATCCGCCTCAAGGTCGAGACATGCGGCAAGGATTTTGCCGATTGCAAGGTGATCGCCGGGGGAACCATCTCCAATCGCAAGGGTGTGAACGTGCCCGACGTGGTGCTGCCTTTGGCGGCGCTGTCGGACAAGGACCGTGCGGATCTGGAATTCGTGGCCGAACTGGGTGTCGACTGGCTCGCGCTCAGTTTTGTGCAGAGGGCGCAGGATGTCATCGAAGCGCGCGAGCTGTGCAAGGGACGCGCCGCGATCCTGTCCAAGATCGAAAAGCCCGCAGGGGTCAAGGCGTTCGAAGAGATCCTCGAAGTGTCCGACGGCATCATGGTCGCGCGTGGCGATCTGGGTGTCGAACTGCCGGTGCAGAATGTCCCGCCGATCCAGAAGCGCCTGATCCGCCGCTGCCGCGCTGCCGCAAAGCCGGTGATCGTGGCGACGCAGATGCTCGAGTCGATGATCGACTCGCCCATGCCCACCCGCGCCGAGGTGTCGGATGTTGCGACCGCGATCTACGAAGGCTCTGACGCGATTATGCTGTCCGCAGAATCCGCAGCCGGCAGTTACCCTGTCGAAGCGGTTACCACGATGAACAATGTGGCCATCGAAGTGGAAAGCGATCCGACCTATACCGAGATCATCGAGGCGTCGCGCGCCGCCAGACGGGCCACGGTGGCGGACGGTATCGTCGCCGCCGCCCGCGAGATTGCCGAAACCACCGACATCAAGGCGATCTGCTGTTTCACCTTCTCGGGGACGACCGCGCTTCTGACGGCGCGCGAACGTCCTCGTGTTCCGATCATCGCGATGACCAGCTCTGTCCGGACGGCGCGCCGTCTTGCGCTCACTTGGGGTACGGAATGCGTGATCACCGGTGAACTCGAGCGGTTCAAGCAGGCCGTGGTGAACGCCGCCCGCGCGGCGCGTGCCGGTGGGTACGCAGAAGCCACGGATCAGATCCTCGTCACCGCCGGTGTGCCGTTCAACACGCCGGGCACCACGAACATCCTTCGTGTGGCACCCTGCGACGAACGTTTGATCTACAAGACCGATCCGGAGTAAACTTTCCCACATGTAACCAGTGGGAGCAGATCGTAATGGATCCTGATACGCTTTTTGTTATCGGCTTGGGGCTTGGGGTGCTGTCCATCCCGGCGGTTGTCTCCGCCATTTCCAAGGGTGACCGCCCCAGGATCGCCACGATCACCTTGATGATTGCAGGGGCCATGGTGGTCTGGGCGATGTCGAACAAACCGGGGGGATACGCGATCGAAGCCATCCCGGCGGTGGTCGCCAAGGTACTGCGGGGCTTTACCTGAGCCCAATTGCTATGTTTTGTGACGTTCGATCACTATAGATCAATGCGACAGATGCCTTTAGCACTTCTGTGAACACATTGCCCCTGCCCTGGAGGCGGCGGGGCGATGTCATGGGAGGAGAAAAGGCATGACAGCTGAGGCGCGTCCGTGGACGGCTTTTTATGGGCCGAATGTCCGGAAGGACATCGAGACCGCATCGTATCGCACGCTTGCGGACCTGATCCGGTCGGTGTCGCACACCTATGGCGATGCGCCGGCGTTCACGACCTGTCTGCCCAATGGCATGAACGGCACGCTGAGTTTTCGGCAGGTCGACGAGATGTCGGATGCCTTTGCGGTCTACCTGCGCGAAGTGGCGGGGCTGGAGCAGGGGGATCGTGTCGCGCTCCAGATGCCCAATTGCCTGTCTTTCCCGGTGGCGGCCTTCGGCATCCTCAAGGCGGGCTGCATACTCGTGAACGTCAACCCGCTTTATACCGCTGAAGAAATGGGCAAGCAGTTTGCGGATGCGCAGCCGCATGCATTGGTGATCGTGGACATGTTCGCCGACAAGATCCCCGCGGCCACCCAAGGGCATCCGATCCCCAACATCATCGTCACGCGGGTCGCCGAATTCCTGCCATCGCTGCCGCGCGGGATCGTCGGGCTGGTGCAGAAGCACTGGGACAAGTCCGTCAAGCGGATTGAGGTCGCGCATATCCGACTGCCGGATGCGCTGGCCGCAGGGCGGGACCGCATGCAGAAAGAACGGATCGCACCGGATGTCTATTCCCAGACGGTCGATGCGAATGACGTCGCCTGCCTGCAATATACCGGCGGAACAACCGGCGTCGCCAAGGGCGCGATGCTGACCCATGCGAACCTGATCCTGAACATGGAACAGACGATGGAGATGCTGGAGGGCGTGGAAAAGGGCAAGGAAATCGCCCTGACCGCGCTTCCACTCTACCACATCTTCGCCTTCACGGTGAACATGCTGGCCTTCTACTGGCTGGGTGCGCGCAACATCCTGATCCCGAACCCACGTCCCCTGTCGAACCTCAAGCGGGCGTTCGAGAATTACAAGATCACGTGGATGAGCGGCGTGAACACGCTCTTCAACGGGTTGACGAACGAGGTCTGGTTCACCGACAGCCCGCCGAAATACCTCAAGTTTTCGTCGGCGGGTGGCATGGCGCTTCAGGCGGCGGTGGCGCAGAAGTGGCAGGGCGTGACCGGCAAGCCGGTGCTTCAGGGGTACGGTCTGACCGAAACCTCGCCCGTGCTGACATTCAACCCCTTGGGCAAGATGCGCGACGGCTCCATCGGCATTCCGGTTCCGGGCACCGACATTGCCTGTCTCGATGAGGCGGGACACCCGGTGGCGCAGGGCGAAACCGGAGAAATCGCGGCCAAAGGCCCGCAGATCATGGCAGGCTACTGGAACAAGGCCGAGGAAAGCGCTCATGCGTTGCGCGATGGCTGGTTCCTGACCGGCGATATCGGTGTCATGGACCCCGACGGGTATTTCCGCATTGTAGACCGCAAGAAGGACATGGTGGTCGTGTCGGGCTTCAACGTCTATCCGAACGAGGTCGAGGACTGCCTTGCCCTGCATCCCGGCATCCTTGAAGCCGCCGTGATCGGTGTGCCGGACGACGCCACCGGCGAGGCGGTCAAGGCCTATGTCGTACGGCGCGATCCCGGTTTGACGGAGGCCGCGATCCGCGCGCATTGCAAGGAACACCTGACCGCGTACAAGGTGCCGAAACGGGTCGAATTCCGCGACGAGCTGCCGAAATCGAATGTCGGAAAAATCGTCAGAAAAGACCTGCGCGCCGAAGAGCTGGCCCGCATCGCAGCGGAGTAGGCATTATGGTCGGAGCATTCGAACAGGCGCTGCTGGCGCTGATGATCTTTGTCATCATGCTGGGCATGGGCGCATCGCTTACCCCGCGGGATTTCTACCTTGCCCTGCGGCGGCCTTATGGCCTCGCTATCGGGGTGATCTCTCAATACGGGTTCATGCCGTTCATCGGCTTCCTTTTCGCGACATTTCTCGTTGTGCCGGAAACCATCGCCCTGGGCATCCTGATCATGGCCTGTATGCCCGGTGGGACCACGTCGAACATCTTTACCTATTTCTCCAAGGGCAATCTCGCGCTGTCGGTCTTGATGACGGTCACTTCCACGGTGACGGGTGTTATCATGATCCCGCTGGTCCTCGTGCTTTATGCTTCGGCGCTCGATCTCGACATCCCGCGCGAAAACATCATCGCGACGCTGGTTCTGCTTCTGGTGCCGGTGGCCATCGGGATGGTGCTGCGCAAGATCAGCGCGAATGTGGGCGCGGTGACCGAGTTTTTCGGGTCTGCTCTGGCGCTGTTCTTTATTCTGTTCCTGATGGTCAGCTGGATTCCCCGGAACTGGCAATTCCTGCTCGAAACAACACCCAACACCTACATCGCCTCCATCGGGCTGGGTGTGTTCGGCATCACCATCGGATACCTGTTTGCCCGCGCGCTGCGGCTGCATCCGCGTAACGCGAGGACGGTCGCGCTTGAGACCGGCATCCAGAACGGGCCACTTGCCATCGCCATCATCGTCTTCACCTTTCAGGGGACCGAGGCGCAGGCGATCATGGCGGTTCCGGTGCTTTATTCTCTGTTCATCGTGATCGTGTCGACCTGCGTGACGCTGATCTTCCGCCGCGCCAACACGGCAGCGGAGCAGAAAATCCCGGATAGCCTGCTTTGAAACAGTTGCATCGGGCGCAAACCCCGCCTATACGGCGCGCTCTACCCGCGAGACCGGTCGAAATGGCATACCGAGTCGCGCGTTCACCGATCTATCAAGGAGACGGAAATGCCGAAGATGAAGACGAAGTCGAGCTGCAAAAAGCGGTTCAAGGTCACGGCCACGGGCCGGATCAAGGCGGGTCAGGCCGGCAAACGCCACGGCATGATCAAGCGCCACAAGAAATTCATCCGCGACGCGCGCGGAACCACCGTGCTGTCGAAGGCTGATGAACAGATCATCAAGCCGATGATGCCCTACGCGCGCTAAGGAGGAATTGACATGTCCCGAGTAAAAGGCGGAACCACCACACACGCCCGTCACAAGAAGGTCATCAAGGCCGCTAAAGGTTATTATGGCCGCCGCAAGAACACCTTCAAGGTTGCACGTCAGGCCGTCGACAAGGCCAACCAGTACGCCACACGCGACCGCAAGAACCGCAAGCGGAATTTCCGCGCGCTGTGGATTCAGCGGATCAACGCCGCTGTGCGTCTGCACGATGAAGGCTTGACCTATTCCCGCTTCATCAACGGCCTGAACCTGGCCGGGATCGAAGTGGACCGCAAGGTGCTTGCCGATCTGGCCGTGCACGAGCCCGAAGCGTTCAACGCGATCGTGGATCAAGCCAAAGGCGCGCTGGCCGCATAAGCGACCCAGAGTTTCAAATTCAGAAAGCCCCGCTGATCCAGTGGGGCTTTTTTGTTTCGGGTGGGTATGATGACGCATCCCGAACGACGGTAAAGACATTCTGAGCACCCCTTGCACGCAGTCGTGATCCCCGCGCGGTGGACAGGGCAGACGCGGGCGTTAAACCCAAGCTGATGATGAACAGACGAACATTCCTTGCTGGCACCGCTGCAACTCTCAGCGTGCCGCACATTGCTCGCGCGCAGGCTGACGACATCCGCAGCGCAATCGACGCCTTGCCGCAATTGCATTCGATCCAGATCAGCCGCGGCGATGATCTTGTGCTGGCCGAAGCTCCGCGCGGTCCGGGTCTGGACGGGCTCGCCAATATCAAGTCCTGCTCCAAAAGCCTCGTCGCGCTGTTGCTGGGCGCGGCCATCGACCGGGGCGAAGTCTCCTCGGTGCAGGCGTCATTGTCCGAAGTTGCGCCGGGCATCCTGCCATCCAACGCGACCCAAGGCGCGGGCGACATCACGCTGCAGGACCTTGTCACCCTCCGTGCCGGGCTGGAGCGCACGTCGGGCGCCAATTACGGCGCGTGGGTCAATTCCCGGAACTGGCTTGCCGATGCGCTGTCGCGCCCGATGGTGGCCGATCCCGGCGGGCAGATGCTCTATTCCACAGGATCGACGCATATCCTCGGCGCTGCCTTGGCAGAGGCCACCGGCAAGAGCCTGCTGGAACAGGCACGCGAACGGCTGGGTAGACCCTTGGGGATTGAGATCCCGCCATGGACCCGCGATCCGCAAGGCTATTACATGGGCGGCAACAACATGGCGCTGCGCCCGACTGCCATGCTCAAAATCGCCAAGCTGATGCGCGATGGCGGCAAGCATGACGGCGCACAGATCATCCCGCAAAGCTGGGTCGCCGCATCGACCATGGCCTACGCCCGGTCGCCTTGGTCGGGCCTGTCCTATGGCTATGGCTGGTTCCTGTCGCCCTCGGGCTACACGCTGGCGCGCGGCTATGGTGGGCAGGTCATCGCAGCCCATTCAGAGCGCAATCTGGCCGTTGCGATCACCTCCGACCCGAACCAGCCAGCCCGGTCCGGCGGGTATTTCGGCGACTTGATGCAACTGCTGGATGGCCCGGTGCTGGCTTTGGCCTGACACCGACACCACTTGCCAACGACGGCATCGCACGCAACAAGAGCCGAACGCCCATGTTGCGAGTAATTTTATGCCCCTTCCTCCGCTCTGGCTGCTTGTCGCCCTTCAAGCCACCGTTTCCGCTGCCTCCATGGTGGTCGAGATCGTAGCGGGCCGTATGCTCGCACCTTACGTGGGCATGTCGCTGTATACATGGACCTCTGTGATCGCGGTGGTGCTGGCCGGATTTTCCGCCGGTCACTGGTGGGGTGGACGTCTGGCCGACCGTCCCGGCATCAACCCACTGGTCGCGACAGGCTGGGCGCTGGTCGCGGCGGCTGTGACCACGGCGCTTGCAGGGCTGGCCTTGCGGGCCTCTGCCGAACCTGTCCTGACGGCATTTCCGCAACCGGTCTGGGGTATCACCGGCCTGACGCTGGCCGCGTTTTTCCTGCCCTCGCTGTTTGCTGGCATACCCGCGCCGCTGCTCACGCAGGTGTCGCTGTCGGGCCCGTCACGGCAGGGGCAGGCGCTGGGCGCGATGTTCGCCTCGGGGGCCATCGGGGCCATCGTCGGCACGTTGCTGGCGGGGTTCGTCTTCATATCGTGGCTGGGCAGCCTCTGGACCCTCACAACCGTCACTCTCGTCTATGCGGGTGGGGCTGCGCTGTGCTTTGCTCTGGGCAGGCGGTTGCGCAACGTTCAGATTGTCAGCTTGTCCGGACTTGTGGCTCTTGGGCTGTCAACCGGCCTGTCCCAAGGGCCATGTACCGTCGAAAGCCGATATTTCTGCCTTCAGACGGTAGATGTTTCTGCGGATCCGTCGCGACCCACCCGCGCGATGGTGATTGACCATCTGGTGCATGGCATCTCAGCAGAAGACGCGCCCGATGTGATGTTCACCGATCATGCGGCGATGCTGGATTCGCTGGGACGTTTGCGCGCCACAAATGCGGATCCTTCCAGCTTTTTCATCGGCGGCGGCAATTACGTGCTTCCACGCGCTTTGGCCCACCGGGGTGCCACCAAAATAACGATCGCGGAAATCGACCCGGACGTCACCGCGCTGGCCGTGCGGGATTTCTGGTTCGATCCAGCTACGGCAGAAGTGTTGCACAAAGACGCGCGCCGGGCGCTGAGGGATGACCCCAAACAATATGACCTGATCGTTGGAGACGCGTTCACCGACACGGCGGTGCCGCAGCATCTCGTGACCGAGGAATTCTTTATGCTGATCCGGGACCGGCTGTCGGCGGATGGCACCTACCTGATGAACGTGATCGACTATGCCGACCGGATGCAGGCGGTGGGCAGTCTGGTTGCAACGCTGCGCGAAGTGTTTCCGGTGGTCGAACTCTGGTCCGAGGCGCGTCGACCCGAACCGCAGGAGCGCGTCGTTCTGGTGATTGCAGCAGGTACGTTCGAGACGCCGACAAACAGCTTTACCGCAAGGGCGCCCGAGCCCAAGACCTTTGCAGCGCTTGGTCCGACATTTGTCGACCAGCTTGCCGCTGCCGGGGTCCGGCTGACGGACGATTTCGCTCCGATAGATCGTCTGGTCGGGCCACGCGATTGACGCGACCCGACCAGACCCATGCCAGCGCCCTCGCCGGAGAGGCGCTGGATATCTGCGTTACGCTGCCTTGAGCAGCTTTTCGGGTGCTGTCACTTCCATCCCGAGCGCCTGACCCACGGCGTCATAGGTCAGTTGGCCGGCATGCACGTTGAGACCGGCCAGCAGGTGCGGATCGTCCGCGCAGGCCTGACGCCAGCCCTTGTCGGCAAGTGCCAGCATGAACGGCATGGTGGCGTTGCCCAATGCGATGGTCGAAGTGCGCGCCACGGCACCGGGCATGTTGGCAACGCAATAATGCAGGATACCGTCCACGTCATAGATGGGGTTCTCATGCGTCGTGGCGTGGGATGTCTCGAAACATCCACCCTGATCGATGGCCACATCCACAAGCACCGAACCCGGCTTCATCGTCGCCAGATCAGCGCGGCTGACCAGCTTGGGCGCGGCAGCACCGGGGATGAGCACGGCACCGACAACCATGTCGGCGGTGGTGATCATCTCGGCGATATTGGCCTGGCTGGCATAGCGGGTGCGGAAGGTGCCGCCGAACACGTCGTCTAGATACCGCATCCGGGGCAGGGAGCGGTCGAGCACGGTCACATCCGCGCCCATGCCTGCCGCGACACGGGCCGCATGGGTGCCGACAACGCCGCCGCCGATCACCACGACCTCTGCGGGGCCAACACCCGGAACACCGCCCATCAGCACACCGCGACCGCCATTGGCCTTTTGCAGCGTCCATGCGCCCATCTGCGGCGCCAGCTTGCCAGCCACTTCGGACATCGGCGCCAGCAGCGGCAGCCCGCCAGTGCGGTCGGTCACGGTTTCATACGCGATGGCGGTGCAGCCAGACGCCAGCAGATCTTTGGTCTGTTCGGGGTCCGGCGCGAGGTGCAGGTAGGTGAACAGAAGCTGGCCTTCGCGCAGCATCTTTCGTTCCTTCGCCTGCGGTTCCTTGACCTTGACGATCATGTCGGCGCTGGCGAACACCTCGTCCGCCGTGCCGAGGATCTGCGCACCTGCCGCGGTGTAGGCCGCGTCGTCAAAACCTGCGCCAACACCCGCACCTGTCTGGATCAGAACGGTGTGGCCATGGGCAACGGCTTCCTGTGCCGCGCTCGGAGTGATGCCGAAGCGGAATTCCTGGGGTTTGATCTCTGTGGGGCATCCGATTTTCATGACTGTCTCCTCCGACTCTGTCTGTTGACAGGATGCGCCTGTTCACACGCAATTCCGTATGGAACTTTGGCGTCAGACAGGGCATTCTGCGAAGATACTTCGAAGAACTAGGCCAGATTTAGAAGAAAATGAACGTCATGTCTCTGGATGACACGGATCGGCGGATTCTGCGGGTGCTGCAGCGCAAGGGTCGCATCTCGAATGCCGAACTGGCCGAGTCGGTGCACCTGTCCGCATCGGCCTGCCATCGTCGCGTGCAGAGGCTCGAGGCAGACGGCTATATTCGCGAATACGTGGCCTTGCTCAATGCCCGCAAGCTCGGCATGCCCACAACCGTTTTTGTCGAGATCAAGCTGAGCAGCCAGGCCGACGACCTGCTCGAAGCGTTCGAGAAAGCGGTGTCTCGTGTGCCCGATGTTCTGGAATGTCACCTCATGGCCGGAACCGCCGATTACATCCTCAAGATCGTGGCCGAGGACACCGAGGATTTCGCCCGTATCCACCGGCAATACCTTACACGGTTACCCGGAGTGGCACAGATGCAAAGCTCGTTCGCGCTGCGCACGGTGTTCAAGACCACCGCGCTGCCGGTCTAGAGACGAGACATCAAGACACGCGACATTCTGCCAAAACACGCTCCTACATAGGTGGTTTGTGTCTTTGCCGCCGATTTGGTACTGCTTGACGATACGCCGGAGCACCCGCCAGAGATGCGGCCTCTCACACTCATCCCCCCGACACACGGAGAAGTCATGACCCAGGTTAAAACGGGCGATACCGTTTCGATTCATTACACCGGAACCCTGACGGACGGTTCGACATTCGACAGCTCAAGCGGACGCGATCCGCTGGAGTTCACTGTTGGCGCAGGCCAGATCATCCCCGGTCTGGACCAGGCAATTCCCGGCATGGCCGTGGGTGATACGAAAACCGTCACTGTGCCCGCCGATCAGGCCTATGGCCAGCGCGACCCCAATGCGCAGCAAGCCGTGCCGCGCGCCGAGATTCCCGCCGATATCCCGCTTGAGCCGGGTACACAGCTTCAGATGCAGACGCCGACCGGACAGGTTGTGCCCGTCATGGTGGCGGACGTGTCCGAGACCGAGGTGACGCTGGACGCGAACCATCCGCTCGCAGGTCAGGACCTGACCTTCGACGTCGAGCTTGTCGACATCAAAGCTGCTTGAGGCATGCGTGCGAGGGGCTCTGCTCCTCGCACGTTCAAAGGTGTTCGTGAATCAAAAACGCGGCAGGCGTCAGGTCCGGATACCCGAAAACTGCTCTTGCCATCCGGCGCGCTCGTCGTCGCTGATCTTGCGGAACGTGACTTCCGGCACCACGAAGGCATGACCAGCAGGCAGGGCCGTGATGGCTGATGCCACATCGGCAGGCCAGGTCGCATCTTCGGCCTTCATGGCGGTCAAAAGCTGCGCCGAGGCATCCGGGATGAACGGGCTTGAGATGACGGCGTAGAACCGGATCAGGTTCAGCGCGATGCGAATCTGCATCGCGGCGGCGTCCGGGTCTTCCTTGAACGTGGTCCAGGGTGCGACATCCTGCAGGTATTCGTTGCCCAGAACCCACAGCCCGCGCAGGGCGGCTGCGGATTTGCGGACCTCAATGGCGTTCATATGCGCTTCGTACTCGCGCAGTCCCTTTTCAAGATCGGCGATCAGCCTGGTCTCACGGTCCCCCGGCGTGCCGTTCGCGGGCACCTCTTCGCTGAACTTGGACCTGCAGAACTTGGTCACACGCGACGCGAAATTGCCCAGCACATCAGCCAGATCCTTGTTCACCGAGCCTTGGAAATTCTCCCAGGTGAATTCCGCATCCGAGCTTTCGGGCGCATGGCTCAGCAGCCACCAGCGCCAGTAATCAGCGGGCAGGATCGCCAGCGCCTGATCCATGAACACGCCGCGCCCCTGCGAGGTGCTGAACTGGCCGCCATCGTAGTTCAGGTAGTTGAACGACTTGATGTAATCCACCAACTTCCACGGCTCGCCCGACCCGAGGATCGTAGCCGGAAAGCTGAGCGTGTGGAACGGCACGTTGTCCTTGCCCATGAACTGGGTGTAGCGCACATCGTCGGCACCCTTGTCGGTCCGCCACCAGCGTTCCCAATCGGCGTCCGCCTTGCCATGCGCCTCGGCCCATTCGCCGGCGCAGGCAATGTATTCGATGGGCGCATCGAACCAGACATAAAAGACCTTGCCCTCCATGCCGGGCCAGTCTTCTGTGCCCTTCTTGACCGGGATACCCCAGTCCAGATCGCGGGTGATGCCCCGGTCCTGCAAGCCGTCGCCATCGTTCAGCCATTTCTTGGCGATCGACGTGGTCAGGATCGGCCAGTCGGTCTTGCTGTCGATCCACGCCTGCAGTTTGCCGCGCATGTCGGACTGGCGCAGGTACAGGTGCTTGGTTTCGCGCACTTCAAGGTCCGTCGATCCGGAAATCGCGGACCGTGGGTCTATCAGGTCGGTCGGATCCAGCTGCTTGGTGCAGTTCTCGCATTGGTCGCCGCGCGCCTTGTCGTATCCGCAATTGGGGCAGGTGCCTTCGATATAGCGGTCGGGCAGGTAGCGTTTGTCAGCGTTGGAATATACCTGCTTTTCGCTGACTTCGCGGATCAGTCCGGCATCGGCCAGACGGCCCGCGAAATGCTGCGTCAGCTTGTGGTTCTGCGGACTGGAGGACCGGCCGAAATGGTCAAAGGACAGGCGAAAGCCTTTTGCGATTTCCGCCTGAACGGCCCACATCTCGGCGCAGTAGTCCGCCACAGGCTTGCCCGCCTTGGCTGCGGCAAGCTCGGCGGGCGTGCCGTGCTCATCGGTGGCACAGAGAAACATCACCTCGTTGCCGCGCGCGCGCAGGTAGCGGGCATAGAGGTCTGCAGGCAACTGGCTGCCCACGAGGTTTCCAAGATGCTTGATCCCGTTGATATAGGGGATCGCCGACGTGATCAGATGCCGTGCCATAATTCATGCGCCCGCGTGTTTGTCAGAAGTCTGCGCCGCTTTAGCGGATCGCAGGCGCACATGCCAGAGGATCAGTCCTTGTCACGGCTGGATCGCAGCAGGCGCCCGATCAGGAACGAGGTGCGCGGTGCGTAGACATAGGGCGTCTTGGGCTGGCTCGGGCGGGCGCGCATCCGGATCAACCCGAACACCACCAGCACCGCATGCCCGACCGCGATCATCGCGAAAAGCGCCGGGGGACCATAAAGCCCCATCAACACCGACGCCAGATAAGGCGCTGCAATCGCACCGGAGGCGAACCAGAACATGAGCGCCGCCGACAGCTCGACCCGTTCGCTGGACATGGCGAAATCATGTGCGTGTGCGGCGGCGACCGAATAGATGGGGAAGGTGGTCAACCCAAAGACCATCGCGGTGAGGAACACGCCCGATGTGGGCAGATCGGTCAGTGTTGCCGTCAGGACACAGGACCCGATGGCCGCGACCGACAGCCAGATCAGCACCCAGCGCCGGTCATACTTGTCGGCAAGCCAGCCCACCGGATATTGCGCCAGCGCGCCCCCTGCCACAAAAGCCGCCATGAAGAGCGCGATCTGGTCCAGAGCCAGCCCGACGCCCTGCCCGTAGACCGGCCCGACCATGCGGAAGGACGCGGACGAGATCGCGGCGACAATCACGCCAGCGACGGCCAGCGGGGATTTCGAGACCGCCAGCATCGGGCGCAGCCGCGGCGCGTCCGGCGTTTCGGGCTGGGGCCGCGTGGTCAGCGCCATGGGCAGCAGCGCGGCACAACACAGGATCGCGAGCAGGTTGTAGCTCACATAGGCGGCGGGGGTCAGCACGCCGATCAGCAGCTGCGCGATCAGCGAGGCGCCCATGTCGGCGATGCGGTAGAGCCCCATCGCCCTGCCGCGCGTCTCGTTGGTCACTTCGGCCTGCAGCCAGGCTTCGATCACGGTGTAGCAGCCCGCGATGCACACGCCCGTGGCAACCCGCATGAGCGCCCAGGCATTGGGATCGGGCAGCATCATGTGGCCGATCAGCCCCATGGCGCCCAACACGGTGAAGGCGGAAAAGGCGCGTGCATGGCCGACGGTGCCCATCAGGCGGGGCGCCCACCAGCAGCCGATGAAGAAGCCGACGAAATGCGCCGAACCGAGCAGGCCGATTTCGGCGGTCGTGAAGCCGAGGGTAATGCCGGAAATGGCATCGAGCGGTCCAACGCCCCCCGAGGAGAGTTGCAACAAGGCAACAGACAGGAAGAGGGCAGCAAAGGACAAAGGCAGGCGCATGAGTGTCAGCGATAACGCATCACGGCGGCGCCGGTTGACTTTATTCGACCATCTGTGTCGTTTCTTTGGACCCCGTTAAGGTTTTTTGCTGAATTTCACGCGGTGCCTGAGAAATTTCGTACGAAATTTCTTGGGGCGCGGTGTCTTGTGGTTCGGTGCACGGGGCCAGACCTTCAGCAGCGCGCGTCATCAGCCAGTCGCGCGGCGGGGCCATGCGGGCGCGCAGGCGGTTGAGGGTCCAGTGGCCCGGCCCGGTGTGATGCGCAGGATCCAGTGACCAGCGGGTCTCGATCCCCGGCGCGCCCCCTTGGCCGGGCGTCAGCAGCAGGGCAAGCGGGCGGCAGACGCCGATCCCGCTGCCCGCCTCGGCGGCCAGATGCAGGCGGCGGATCGGCACCATCGGCGGGGGGGCTTGCAGATCGGCGATCACCACGGGGGCATGACCGTCGCGCAGCGCCTCTTCCATCGCCCAGAGCAGCATGTCGCGCTTGGGCGGCGTGACAAACAGGACATGACCGGGGGAGATCTGGTCCGCCACCGCCTCGGGACAGATGAATTCAGAGGCGCCCTGCTGTGCGATCCAGACCACCGGCCCCCCCAGCCGCGCGGCGATCGACACGGCAAGCGTATGGCGCGCCTGCCCGCAGAGTTCGTGCACACGGCCCAGCCGCAGCGCGATTTCCGGATCGCCCAGCGTGATCTGCGGCGCGGGGCGGTGTGGGCGTCGGGACAGGAGGGCGGCGGCACTATGCATGCTACATACTCGCATGTTCATATTTTGTTCTCAAGAGATTCGTCGCACTTGGCGCGGCAGCCCTTGCCTCGGATCGGCGCAGTTGTTCTTGTGGCGCAAGGACAAGACCAAGGACAAGGATCTGCCCGTCGTGACCCCGATACTGCGCATTGCGCTGGCGCTGATCTGCCTCGCGCTTCCGGCCAAAGCCGCTGACCTGACCGTGTTTGCTGCCGCGTCCCTCGGCGATGCGATGGGAGAGCTTGCAACGGTCTGGGAAGGCGAAACAGGGCAGGCCGTCACGCTTGTCCTCGCAGGCAGTTCGACGCTGGCCCGCCAGATCGACGCCGGCGCGCCAGCTGACGTATTTGTCTCCGCGAACGAGACATGGATGGATTGGCTGGCCGGGCGCGACCGCATTCAGGCGGACAGCCGTATCGACATCGCCTCCAACGTGCTGGTGCTCGTGGCGCATGATCCGGGTGCCGCATCGCAGGCCGAGGTGACGGCACAGACCGACATCCTGGCTGCGCTTGGTCCGACCGGGCGGCTGGCCATTGCTCTTCCCGAAGCGGTGCCCGCCGGCATCTACGCCAAGGCGGCGCTGACCGATCTGGGCCTGTGGGACGCGCTGAGCACACGCCTCGCCCCCACCGACAACGTGCGCGCGGCACTTGCCCTCGTGGCCCTCGGCGAAGCGCCTCTGGGGGCCGTCTATGCCACCGACGCCATCGCCGAACCCCGCGTTGTTGTCGCAGGTGTTTTCTCTGCACAAAGCCATCCGCCGATCCGATATCCGGCTGCCGTGGTGACGGATGCGGCTGACCCCGCCGCTGCGGGTGATTTCGTCAATTGGCTGTCCGGGGACACGGCGCAGGAGGTTCTGGGACGCTACGGGTTCCTGCCTGCCGGTCCCGCTCAATGACGACATGGCTCGGGCCGGAGGAATGGCAGGCGGTCGCCTTGTCGCTCAAGGTGTCGTTCTGGGCGACGCTGCTCAGCCTGCCTTTTGGCTTGCTCTGTGCGCATGCCCTCGCGCGGTGGCGGTTCCTTGGGCGCGATGTGCTGAACTGGCTTGTCCATCTGCCTCTTGTCCTGCCGCCGGTGGTGACGGGCTATCTGCTGCTGCTGGGGTTCGGGCGTCAGGGGCCAATCGGGTCGGTGCTTGATGACCTGTTCGGGATAACCCTCGCGTTCCAATGGACGGGAGCGGCGCTTGCAGCGGCGATCATGGCGTTTCCCCTGATGGTGCGGGCGATCCGGCTGGCGATCGAAGCGGTCGACCCGAAACTGGAAGAGGCCGCCGCAACTCTGGGTGCCAGCCGGATCAAGGTGTTCGTCACGGTCACCTTGCCGCTGATCCTGCCGGGGATCATCGCGGGTGCCGTGCTGGCCTTTGCCAAGGCGATGGGCGAGTTTGGCGCGACGATCACCTTCGTGTCCAACATCCCCGGCGAAACCCGCACCGTGCCGTCTGCGATCTATGCCTTCCTGCAGGTGCCCGGGGGCGAAACCGGCGCGATGCGCCTTGTGATGGTCTCGGTGGCCATCGCCATCGGCGCTCTGATCCTGTCGGAATTCCTCTCCCGTCGGGTGGCACAGCGGATCTCGGGATCATGAGCCTCACGGTCGACATTCGGCGGGACCTCGGCGGTTTCGATCTTCACACGACCTTCGACGCACCCGAGGGGGTGACCGTGCTCTTCGGCCGGTCCGGCAGTGGCAAGACCTCGGTGGTCAAATCCATCGCGGGCCTGCTGACGCCGCAACAAGGGCGCATCGCGCTGGGTGGGCGGGTGCTGTTCGACACCGCCGCACGGATCGACGTGGCAGTGCACAAGCGGCGTCTTGGATACGTGTTTCAGGACAGCCGTCTGTTTCCGCATCTGACGGTGCGCGACAACCTGTGCTACGCCGCGCGCGTCAGCGGTCGCGGGTCGCGTGACCCCAAGGATGTGGGCGCGCTTTTGGGGATTTCACATCTGCTGGACCGCCGCACCCATGCGCTTTCCGGAGGTGAGGCGCAGCGCGTGGCAATTGGCCGGGCGCTCCTGTCGGAACCTGACATGCTCTTGATGGACGAACCGCTGGCGTCGCTGGACGGTCCGCGCAAGGCCGAGATCCTGCCCTATCTCGAAACCCTGCGGCGCGAGACCGGGCTGTCGATCCTCTACGTGACCCACAACATGGCCGAGGTCGCACGGCTGGCCACGCATATCGTGCTGATCGACGACGGGCGCGTCGTGCGGTCGGGGGCACCCGAAGAGGTGCTGACCGATCCCGACATGGTGCGGATGCTGGGCATTCGCGACGCGGGCGCGGTGCTGTCTGCAACCGTCGCGGCGCATCATCCTGATGGGCTGAGCGCGCTGTCGATCTCTGCCGGGCAGCTTTTGCTGCCTGCCGTGGAGGCCCCTGTGGGGGCCAAGCTGCGGGTGCGTATCCTTGCGCAGGACGTGATCCTTGCCCGCACGCATCCCGAAGGTCTGTCGGCGCTCAACATCCTGCCGGTGCGGGTGCTGGCGGTGCGGCGCGGCGAAGGGCCAGGGGTGATCGTACAGCTGCAGGCCGGGCAGGACCGTCTTTTGGCGCGCATCACGCGCCGCAGCGCCGACCGGCTGAACATCGTCGAAGGGGCCAAATGTTACGCCGTGATGAAATCTGTCGCCGTGTCGCAGACCGACATCGCTGTGGGCTTGCAGACCGGGCTTTAGCCGTTAGGTTGCGCGCGACCGACCGCAAAGGAACCCGCGATGAAGATGAACCGACTGGGCAGGACCGATCTCGTGGTGTCCGAACTGTGCCTTGGCACCATGACCTATGGCAACCAGACGCAAGAGGCGGATGCCCATGCCCAGATGGACATGGCGCTGGAGGCCGGGATCAATTTCCTCGATGCGGCCGAGATGTATCCGGTGAACCCTGTCGCCAAGGAAACCATCGGGCTGACCGAAGAGATCCTGGGCAACTGGTTCGCCAAGACCGGTCGCCGCAACGAATGGATCGTGGCGACCAAGCATTCCGGCGAAGGCATGGAGCATGTCCGTGACGGTGCGCCGATCTCGAGCGCGTCGGTGCCCGAGGCTGTCGAAGGATCGCTGAAGCGGCTCAAGACCGATCATATAGACCTGTACCAATTGCACTGGCCCAATCGCGGCTCCTACATGTTCCGCAAGAACTGGACCTTTGATCCCACCTCCCAGAACCGGACCGAGACCCTGCAGAACATGGCCGATGTGCTGGGCGCGCTGGGCCGCGAGATCGAGAAAGGGCGCATCCGGCACATTGGCCTGTCGAACGAAAGTGCCTGGGGCACGATGATGTGGCTGCAGGTGGCAGAGGCGATGGCCGGGCCCCGCATGGAAAGCATCCAGAACGAATATTCGCTGATGTGCCGCATGGCCGACACCGATCTGGCCGAGGTGATGGTGCATGAAGAGGTGTCGCTCTTGCCGTTCTCACCGCTTGCGGCGGGATTGCTGACCGGCAAGTACCAGAACGGCGCGGTGCCCGAAGGCTCGCGTATGTCGCTCAATGGCAATCTTGGGGGCCGCAAGACCGACCGCGCCTTCGCGGCAGTTGATGCCTATGCCAAGGTGGCACAGAAGGCGGGGCTCGATCTGGCGCTGATGGCGCTGGCCTGGTCGGCGCAGCGCCCCTTCGTGGCGTCGTCGATCTTCGGGGCCACCAGCGCCGATCAACTGGCGCATCTGCTCAAGGCTGAAGACATGACCCTGGGTGACGACGTGCTCAAGGCGCTGGACGACACGCACAAACAGCATCCGATGCCGTATTGATCCGCTCCGTCTGACCAGGCCAAAAGGCGTTCAGATCGAGCTGCGCGCCTCTTGCGCGCCAATCGGAGGCGCAATCGCGGTGACAGGTTCGGGGATCGGTGCAGGTCGGCTCCCGGTCTTGCCAAGCCGCATGGGCAAGGTCTGAGACAGTGCCCAGGCCCCCAGCAACGCGGTTCCGCCTGCCGCAAAGATCCCCGCAAGCGGGGCAACCAGCAAAACCAGCCATGCCGCACCGGGCGTCAGGATGCCTGAAACGTCCCGAAAGCTGGAATAGACGGCGGACATCTCGGTCCGTTCTGACGGTTTGACCGCCAGCAGAAACGGCAACCCCGCCGATACATCCAGCAGGATGAGGAAAAACGATCCCGTCATCAGGCACAGCACGGCAACCCATGGCAGCCCCGAAAGGATCGCGGCAGTGGTGAACAGCAGACCAGCCAGCAGGAACCCGGTGCGCACCGCATGGCGGATCGAATGGCGCTGCATCCAGCGCAGCATGAACGGCGTCACGAACAGCGTCGCGTTGGAGATCGACAGCGCGATTCCGCCCAGCTGATCGCCCAGCCCGGACTGGATCGCAAAGATCGGCAGGTAGACGACATAGACCCACCAGCCACAGGACCGGATCACCGCGAAAAGCCATCCTGCCACAAGACGCGGCTGGGCAAAGAACCGGGGCAGGAACCCCAGCGGATTGGTCGGTGCTGCGCGACTCTTGGTGATCAGCTTGCCGTTGCCGAGGCGCATCGCAAGAAACATCAGCAGCATGGTCAGCGACGCGGTCGCCGCCACGAGGAACGGCGCGGGTTCCCACCATTTCAGCAGCGTGACCCCCAACACCGGTCCGATGGTCCAGCCCGCCGCACTGTAGAACATGCGCGAGGTCTCGCAGCGGCCAAGTTCGATCTTGGAAATGTAGTCCAGCACATAGGCGTTGAAGCAGACAAAGGTGGTGACCGTGGCAATCGAAATCAGCAGCAGCCCGAGGATCGTGGCGGGCGCCGATCCGTCAATCGCCACCAGTGACCCCGCGACGAAACAGGACGCTCCGCCCATGTAGACCCAGCGCCGGGGCACGAAGCGGGCGAGGAACGGCACCAGCAGACCGGTGAAAAGCGACATCACCCCGATCATGAAATAGACCTGCGACACCAGCACAGCGTCCTGAAGCGCGCGGTACATCTGCAACGGAAACACCGAGATCAGGATGCCGCGCGCCACCGCCTCGGCGGCCGCCAGCATGGCAAAGCCCCGCACGCTGGGTGCAGGTGCGTGGCGGAGCCACTCGGGAATGCGTCGTTCGTGCATGTCAGGCCTTCAGTGCAGTACGCCCAGCCATACGCCTGTCGGCATGGGATGCATTGCCGTCTGCGACGCGATGTCGTTTTCTTGAAACAGGCTCGCAGGATCGCTGCCATCGCGCGGGATGCCCGGCAAAGACCACAGCGGATCACGGCAGGGCGGTGCGCAGTTCGGTCAGGTGATCGGGAAAGGACCGCGCGGTGATCCGCGCCTGCCGCACGAGATTGTCGAAATGGTTCGAGA
The DNA here is from genome assembly GCA_041725935.1 of Pelagibaca sp. GTDB lineage: Bacteria > Pseudomonadota > Alphaproteobacteria > Rhodobacterales > Rhodobacteraceae > Marivita. The sequence goes on along the minus strand of JBGRQD010000010.1, from coordinate 16,575 downwards.
ACGCCCGCACACGCTGGGTGTCGCGGAAGGCAAGGTAGTTGCTGCCGAGATAGATCACCGCGAGGAACGGTCCGAACACCGTGATCGGTGCCGAATAGACCTGCCGCGCGTCAAAGAGATACAGGCGCATCCTGGGGTAAAGCGCCCTTGTCAGGTCAAGCAGGTGGTCGATCTGCTGCTTGCGAATCTCGAGAGGGAGATCGGCATAATAGCCGGTGCCATCGACAAAGCTCTGCATCTCGTAGAGCGGCATCGCGATTTCGTAATCCGATGCCGACTGCCGCATCCAGGCCAGTCGGTTGGCCGATGCGGTGATCGCCTGCGCCGTGGTCCGCCCCAGATGCGGGCCGTATTCCCAGGTCAGCACCTCGTTGGTCTTGAGCATGTCCGGCAGGGCGGCGGGCACGTACCGAATCTTGTACCCCTCGGCTTCGCGGTGCCAGTCGAAGATCTGCTGATCGACCAGCGCACGAGGTGCGTTTGTCAGCGTGAGCGCATTTGCCAGCAGGTCGGCGGCGTTTTCCGGATGTTCTGCCAGCCCCAGAAGCCAATCCGCCGACACGCCCAGAGCGCTGGCGCAGGCACCGACAACCTGCGCATTGGGCAGCCGCGCCGCATCGTCCCGCAAAAGCTGCGAGATCGTCGACCGGTCGATCCCGGTGCGCCGGGCCAGTTCGCTCTGGTTGGTGCCAACGCGCCGGATCGCGATCAGAAGCCGCGTTCGGAACAGGTCGGCGCGTTGAAGTTTGTCCATGGGTGTAAATAACCTGATGGTGATAATAATCACAGATTAGGACAATTGTGCACTGTTCTCAGAATACCGCAAGTCATGTGACACTTCTACTGTGCCCTCGGGAACTCATGGGGTCAGATTATGACAGACATGCCTTTGCCGCGATCGGCAGAGCTGAGACGTGTGGCCGAATGGCCGACACTCGTGATGCTGGGCGTCACCTACGCGGTGTGGGGCATCGCCACTGTCTGGGTCTCGGAGGGTTCCGTTCTTCTGGCGATCCTGCTCTGCGCCTGGACCGCGGCGCAGCATTCCTCGCTGACCCACGAGGCGCTGCACGGGCATCCCAGCCGCAACACACTGCTCAATGCCGCGCTGGTCTTTCCGCCGCTCACGGTGGTGGTGCCCTACCTGCGGTTCCGCGACACACATCTGGCGCATCACCACGACGAAACCCTGACGGACCCGTATGACGATCCGGAAACCAACTACCTTGATCCTGCGGTCTGGCAGCGTCTGCCAGCGTGGCGCAAGGCGCTGTGTCGGATCAACAACACTCTTGCGGGGCGGCTGATCCTTGGTCCGGCGCTTGGCCAGATCGGGTTCATGGCGACCGACTGGCATCTGATCCGCGCCGGGGACCGCAGGGTTCTGCTGGGTTGGCTGCTGCATCTGCCTGCCGTGGCAACCGTGCTGTGTTGGATGCTGGCTGTTGCAAACATGCCGCTCTGGGCTTGGCTGGTTTCGGTCTACCTCGCGCTGTCGCTGCTCAAGCTGCGCACGTTCCTGGAGCATCAGGCGCATGACCGCAGCACCGCACGCACCGCGATTGTCGAAGATCGGGGCCTTCTGGGACTGTTGTTCCTGAACAACAACCTGCATGTGGTGCATCATTCGCATCCCGGCGTGCCGTGGTACGCGCTGCCTGATCTCTACCGGGCGCGGCAGGCGCAGTACCTGTCGTCCAACCAAGGTTACCGCTATCGCACCTATGCCGAGGTCGCGCGCAAGTACCTGTTCCGCGCCAAGGATCCGGTGCCACATCCGCTTTACCGGGATGGACAAGGCGGCTGACGTGACGCCATAGAGGCGCATGGAGTTCTGGATCTACGCCAGCGTCGCGGCGGCCCTGTTTCAAACCGTGCGGTTCATGCTCCAGAAAATCCTGAGCATGGATGTGCTGAGCACGGCCGGCTCGACCTTTGCCCGCTTTGCCTATGCCGCCCCTGCCGCGCTGCTGGTGACTGGGGTGTATCTGCAGGTTCGGGGCGCACCGATCCCGGCGCTGGATGGCAAGTTCTGGTTCCATGCATGGCTGGGCGGCCTGTCGCAAATCCTTGCCACCGTTTGCGTCGTCGCGCTGTTTAGGCAGCGCAATTTCGCGGTCGGCATCACGTTCAAGAAAACCGAAGTGATCCAGACCGCCATCGTCGGTGTCGCGCTGTTCGGGGCCGAAGTGTCCCTGGCGGGGTGGGGCGCCATCCTGATCGGTCTGGTCGGTGTGTTGCTTTTGTCACGCATGCCGGGGGTCGAGCAGGGGCTCTGGGCCAGCCTGACCAGCCGGGCCACCGGACTTGGCCTGACATCGGGGTTCTTCTTTGCCTTTTCGGGCACCAGCTATCGGGCGGCGTCGTTACAGATCGACAGTGACGATACCGTGCTGCGGGCGGCGGTCACACTGACCTGTGTGACGATATCGCAACTCATCGCGATGGCGTTCTGGTTGCGGTGGTACGAGCCAGGGCAGATCGGCGCAGTGTGGCGCGCGCGTAGGGTTGCGGTCTGGGTCGGGCTGAGTTCGATGGCTGGATCGCTCTGCTGGTTCACGGCTTTCACCTTGCAGAATGCGGCCTATGTACAAGCCGTGGGACAGATCGAGCTGATCTTTTCGCTGATGGCGTCGGTGCTGTTCTTCAAGGAACGGGTGACGGCGCGGGAACTGATCGGGATGGGCTTTCTGGCACTGTCGATCCTCGCCTTCATCCTCGTGATCTAATATCCTAGTCGGGCATCGGGCGACCGTAGAGCCGCAGGAACAGGCTTTCCTCGTCATCGTTGCGAAAGAACGGAACAGAGGCAGGTGGGTTCGGATCGGCGGCACGAGCCGCAACCTCGGCCAGCACCACTTCGGTGATGAAGGGCAGATCGAAGCCGCGCACCTTGTCCAGCGCGATCCATTGCAGATGGGCCAGTTCGTCCGAGGCCGCCGAGAAATCGTCGGGGTCGCTGGCAAGGTCGTCGGCATCGAGCAGAAAGAACCGCGCGTCAAAGCGGCGGGGGCGACCCGGTGGCGTGATGGCGCGGAACACGAATTGCAGCGGAGCCGCGCTTGGCAGATGGCCGCGTGCCGCAAAGTCGCGCCAGTTCTCGGGCGGGGTGTCCCACGTGCCGGGTCGGCCAAGAACCTGTCCCGTTTCCTCCCACAATTCGCGGATGGCAGCAGCGGCCAGCGCCGGGGCGCGGTCGGGCGACACACCGTCGATCAGGCGGTTGTGGCATAAAGGTGACAGCGGGTCGGCAAAGGGCACGCCCGCATCCTCGGGGTCCACCGCGCCGCCGGGAAACACGAACTTGTTGGGCATGAAGGCGGCGGTGGCCCCGCGTTGCCCCATCAGCACGCTGGGTCGATGATCACGGTCGCGCAACACGATCACGGTCGCCGCGTCACGCAAAGCGGTCTTGTCTATGGTTCCCGGCTCGGTCACGTGCGCACCCTTCCTGTGGCGAAAGGGTCAGGATGCGCTGTTTGCGAACCCGTGCATCTGCCGTGACCACTGAAACGCCACGATCGCCCCTTTCAATCTGGGCAGAAGGTAAAGCGTCAGGGCGACGCAGCCAACCGCGAAGATCGTGAAGAGCACCAGTGGCTCGGGCCGGAAGTTGACGAAGACGATATGTAGGAGCGGCGCCATCAGGTGGCCGACGATCAGGATCGTCAGATAGGCCGGACCGTCATCGGCGCGGTGGTGATGCAGTTCCTGAAGGCAGACCGGGCAGGTGTCGCGCACCGTCAGGTAGCCGCTCAGCAACGGGCCGCTGCCGCAGTTCGGGCATTTCCGCCGCCAGCCTTTACGCAGGGCAGGCCATGTCGGACGCTCGTCCGAGTCGGTCGTGTGTGTTGTCGTCATGTTCGCTCTCCTGACGGCAAAATGGCGATCCCCGGTCGGGATGAACAGCCGCCAAACTGTCCTTGCGGCTGGATGTCGCAAATCACGGGCTTGTGAGGCGGGCGCGGAAATTTCTGCGACGGAACCTGCCGCGCCATCCGTGGAACGCAGTGGATGCCGGGACAACAGGACATGGTCCCGGTCCATTGGTTGAAAGGCTCCGGCGCAATGGCCGGGCATGGAAAGGAAAAGACATGACTTTGAACAAGCAGGTTTCGGCACTGATCATCGCAGCCCTCGCCGCCTCTGGCATCGCCACCACGGTTGCCGCACAGGACGACACGGCTCGCACGGACCGGCGCGCGCAGGTCTTCGCAGAGCTTGACACCGACGGTGACGGCGTTGTCTCGGCCGAGGAATTCGCCAACCCGCCCAGCCGGTTCGAGATCGCGGACGCCAACAAGGACGGTCTGGTGAGTGCCGATGAATTGGCGGCCCTGAGCCAGCAGCGCAGCGAGCAGCGGATTGCCCGGATGATCACGCGCATGGATACAGACGGTGATGGTGCGCTGTCGGAGGAAGAGTTCGCGGCACGGCAGGGGGCTGCGCGCATGTTCGACCGTCTTGACGCCAACGAGGATGGTGCGATCAGCGAAGAGGAGTTCGCGGAAATGCGCCGGGGCGATCACGGCGGCAAGCGCAGTGGCCATTGGGGCAGCAAACGCGATGGCCACGGCAACCGCTGAGCCTTGGACAAAGCCATGAGCGATATGTGCATCGCTCATGGCCCCTGATAGACTGGACCTGACCCGATACGCGCGGTGGCATGACCCAGAGCCAGACCGATCCTGCCGTGGAAGCGGCATTGCTACAGGCCTATGCCGCCGGAGATGCCGACGCGGCGCGCAGCCTTGCGACGCGCTATACGCCGCTGGTGTTTGCGCATGCTGTGCGGATGCTGAACGACCGCGCCGAGGCCGAGGATGTCGCGCAGGAGGCCATGCTGAAGCTGTGGCGGCAGGCTCCGGGCTGGGATGTGGAGGGCGGCGCGTCGGTGCGCACATGGCTTTACCGGGTGACGGCCAATCTCTGCATCGACCGGCTGCGCAGGACACGGCCCATCGGGATGCCCGACGATCTGGACATTCCCGATGACGGGCCGGGGGCCGAGGCACGGTTGCAGGCCAAGGCGCGCAAACTGGCGTTGGACGAGGCGCTGATGCAATTGCCCGACCGCCAGAGACAGGCGGTTGTGCTGCGACACATCGAAGGTCTGGGCAATACCGAGATTGCCCAGATCATGGACATTGGGCCTCGTGCGGTGGAAAGTCTGACCGCACGCGGCAAACGAAGCTTGACCGCGCTACTGAGCGGTCAGCGCACAGGCTTGGGGTATACAGATGACACAGTCGAAACCTCCCTTTGACGATCCGCTCGAGGCAGCTTTTGCCGATGCGCGTCGGATGCCTCCGCCGGTTCCGGACGGCTTGCTGGAGCGGGTGATCGCGGATGCCGGTGCGGAACTGCCCCGACCCGTCCGCCAGCCAATGTGGCGGCAGATCTTCGGCACGATGGGCGGCTGGCCGGCGATGGCGGGTCTTGCGATGATGGCCTGTATCGGCATCTGGGCCGGCGGCGCGCTGACCGATGATCTGATGCTTGCGCTGACGCCGCTTGATGCGGCTGCGCTCGACATCGGGGGCGGTCTGGGCGCGTTCGATCTGCTTTTGGTGGATGGCTGACATGGCTGACATGACAAAACCCAAGACACCGCTCTGGATGCGCCTGACGCTGTTCGGATCGCTTGCGCTGAACGTGCTGGTGATCGGCGCGGTGGTCGGATTTCTTGTCACCGGGGCGCCGGGCAAGCGACCCGACCGGGAGCGGCTCGATTTCGGATCGTTCTACACGCGGGCGCTCAGCGATGCGGACCGCCGCGCCTTGCGCCGCGATTTCATGGACGGGTTGCAGCAGCAGGGGCGTGAGCGTGGGGCGTTCATCAGCGACCTGCGCCTGACGCTGGATGTGCTGCGGGTCACGCCCTTTGACCGCGAGGCGTTCGTGTCGGCGATGGCGGAGCAGTCGCGCAAACGGGCCGACCGCGAAGAGATGGGCCGTCAGGTGCTGGCCAACCGGATCGCCGCGATGAGCGATGCCGAACGGGCCGCCTATGCCGACCGCATCGAGGAACGTCTGACTGAACTCGCCGACCGCATGCGCCGTTGAGGGTCACGTCCCCGCGCTGATGCGGCGCAGAGGGGTTCCGTGCAGGGCCGCGTGGAGTGCGACCTCGATCCGGTTGCGTCCGTTTCTCTTGGCGTCATAGAGCGCGGAGTCGGCGGCACGACGCAGATCTGCGGTCGACAGGCGATCACTGCGGCAGGCCGTAGCGATCCCGATGCTGACCGTGGCGCGGACATGGGTGCCGTTGTCAATGGCCTTCGGTGCGTCTGCCACCGCGCTGCGCAATCGCTGCGCCACGTTGCGCGCTTCTCCGGGGCCGACATCGGGCAGCACGATCAGGAATTCCTCACCTCCGTAACGCGCGATGAAATCACCGTCGCGCAGGCGGGATTTCATCGTCTGCGCCACATGTGCAAGGATGGTGTCGCCCGCCGCGTGCCCGTGGGTGTCGTTGATCGCCTTGAAGTGATCGAGGTCGACGATCAGCATTGCAACCGAGCGGGGATACTCGGCCAGCGCCCGGTCGGTGCGGACAAGATACTCCTCCATCGCGGTGCGGTTGTTCAACCCGGTCAGCACATCGACATAGGCCTTCTGCCCCAGTTCGGTCGTGGTCTTGCGCGCGCGGTCGGCATCGCGTTTGCGCCGGGCAAGGCGCTGAATGCGCAGCGCCAGTTCCGTCGGGCTGACGGTTGATGGCACCTGGTCATGTGCGCCAAGGTCCAGCGGCGAGGCGCGCTGTGCGGTGCAATCCGTGACAAAGAGGATGCGGCTGTGCCGACTGGCGGGGTGAGTCAGCAGGGCGCTGAGGGTCTCGCGCGCCTCGTCGCCCTGCGGAGGCTCGATCAGGACATAGACATCGGTTTCCGCATCTGGCGTGCGCCGCGCGGTCTGGGCTGATAGCGTCCGCGCGTCGATCCCGGTTGCTGGAGTTATGGCAGCCTGCAGGGGCGGCGCGCTGTCTTGGGCGGTACAGGTGACAAAGGTGGCGACAACCTTGGGCGCGAAGTCCGGCACGAACTCGGCCATGCCCTGCGCTGCCTGAGGCACGGAGGGCGCCTGTGCGTCTTCGGATTGGTGTCGAATCCGCAGGAAACTGCGCATCCGTGCCTTGAGGTCGGCGGCTTCGGCTGACTGGTCGATCACGTCATAGGCCCCGTCCCGTAGCGCACTGACCCGCGCCGAATGGTTCTCGCGCTGCACCGCCACCACGATGGTCGTGAGCTGGGTCTGGGGGTTGGAGCGCAAGAACTTGCAGACCTGCCGCAGGCGCAGGCCGGGCAGGTCATCTGCGATGATCACCACATCGGGTGGGTCCTGCCGGATACGGGCCAGCCCTTCGGCCTGCGATTCGGCCATGTCCACCGGATAGGCGGCGGTGTCCAACCGGGACCGCAGGTGAATGCGGCGGTTGCTCATGGCGTCGATGATGAGGACAGACCCGGGCATGAACCCTCCGAAGCGTCGGCATGCGTTAAGACTTTGCTCACCAATTCATTGCCGCTATTGGTTAAAAAAGCGTTTGGGAAAAATCTAAAAATGTCGATTTCTCGGGATGGAGCAGAACAGCTCGCGGTCAAGGCCATCGTCTGGCTGGCGGGTAATGACGAGCTTTTGCCGGTGTTCATGGGATCCACCGGGGCGGATGAGGCGGCGTTCCGCAACGGGCTTACCGTGCCGGAGTTTCAGGCTTCGGTGCTGGATTTCCTGATGATGGACGATGCTTGGGTGATCGAATTCTGTGACAATGAGGGTGTCCCCTATGACCGGCTGATGCAGGCCCGCGCGGCGCTGCCTGGTGGCGAGCAGGTGCACTGGACATGACACGACGCGACATCGGCGCGATTCTGTTCGACAAGGACGGAACGCTGTTTGATTTCGGTGCGACCTGGAATGTCTGGGCGGCCGAGCTGTTGACCCGGCTGTCGGATGGCGATGCGTCGCGGGCGCAGGCGCTGGGCGACCTTATCGGCTTTGATCTGGCCGCGCGCCGGTTTTCGCCCGACAGTTTCGTCATCGCAGGCACGCCGGACGATCTGGTCGACGTGTTGTCGCCCGAGTTTCCCGACCTGACCCGTCAGGACCTGATCACGCTGATCAATGACGAGGCCGAATCCGCTCCCATGGCCGAGGCGGTTCCGCTGGCGCCCCTGCTGGATCATTTCCTCGCCCACGGCATCGTTCTGGGTGTGGCCACCAATGATGCAGAGCGTCCGGCGCTGGCGCATCTGGATGAGGCGGGCGTGCGCGGACGGTTTGCCTTTGTCGCCGGTTCGGACAGCGGTTTCGGGGCCAAGCCGACGCCTGGGCAATTGCTGGCCTTCTGCGATGCGATCGGGATTCTGCCGGATCGGGTGGCCATGGTCGGCGACAGCACGCATGATCTGGTTGCCGGGCGGGCGGCCGGGATGTGGACCGTGGCCGTTCTGACTGGCATGGCCGACACTGCCACGCTTGCGCCCCATGCGGATGTGGTGCTGCCCGACATCGGACATTTGCCGGGCTGGCTTGATCTGCCCTGATCTCTTTCCCAAAAGGACAAAAGCGACCGCATAAGTCGTGTTCCGGCAGGATAAGCCACATCTGCGATGCCTAGCTAAAGGGGCAACGCAAGGGGGCGCCATGACCGATACCATCACTCGCAAACGCCGCAGCGGCGGACGTTCCGGACATGCCGTGCGCCGTGGGAGTTCGGTGATCGAACAGCTGCCCTGGACCCTGCCGGTCAATATCGATCGCCCGACCGAGCCGCTGAGCCCCGAAGGTGTGCAGCGCATTCATGACACGGCGATGGTGATCCTAGAGGAAATCGGGATCGAGTTCCTTAACCCCAAGGCGGTGCAGATCCTGAAGGATGCCGGGTGTACCGTGAACGGCGAAAACGTGCGGATGGACCGGGAGTTCGTGATGGAATGGGTGCGCAAGACGCCCCCCTCCTTCACCATCACGCCGCGCAATCCCGAGCGGAAGATCACCGTTGGTGACGGTCATATCCTTTTCGGCAACGTGTCCTCCCCACCCAGCTACTGGGACATGGAGATGGGCCGAAAGGTGCCCGGCACCCGCGAGATGTGCCGCAATTTCCTAAAGCTGTCGCAGTATTTCAACTGTATCCATTTCGTTGGTGGCTACCCGGTGGAACCCGTGGATGTGCATGCCAGCGTCCGCCATCTGGACGTGCTCTATGACAAGCTGACGCTGACGGACAAGGTGGCCCATGCCTATTCGCTGGGCAAGGAACGGGTCGAGGACGTGATGGAGATGGTGCGCATCGCCGGGGGGCTGACCCACGACGAATTCGACGCCAGCCCGCGCATGTACACCAACATCAACTCCACCTCGCCGCTGAAACATGACTATCCGATGATGGATGGCTGGATGCGCTGCGCCGCGCGCGGGCAGGGCTGTATCGTCACGCCCTTTACACTTGCCGGGGCCATGGCACCCGTGACCATGGCGGGCGCCGTCGCGCAATCGCTGGCCGAAGGGCTGAGCGCCATCGTGCTGGCCCAGATCATCCGTCCCGGCACGCCCTGCGCCATTGGCACCTTCACCTCGAACGTCGACATGAAATCCGGCGCGCCCGCCTTTGGGACACCGGAATACATGCGCGCGACCCAGATGACCGGCCAGTTGGCGCGGTTTTACGGTCTGCCGCTGCGGTCTTCGGGTGTGTGTGCGGCGAACGTTCCGGACGGTCAGGCGATGTGGGAAACCGAACACAGCCTTTGGGCCGCGATCCAGTCGGGCACCAACATGGTCTATCATGCGGCGGGATGGCTTGAGGGCGGGCTGATCGCCAGCCCGGAAAAGTTCGTCATGGATTGCGAGGTCATCCAGCAGATGATCCGCTACATGGACCCGGCGATCTGTGACGTGAGCGATGACGGGCTTGGCCTTGAGGCGATCCGCGAAGTGGGCAGCAATGGGCACTTTTTCGGCACCAAACACACGCAGGAACGCTACACGACCGCGTTCTACCAGCCGTTCCTGTCGGACTGGAAAAACTACGAGGCCTGGGAAGTGGCGGGCAGCGTCTGGACCGCCGAACGCGCCCACGTGATGTACAAGGCGATCCTCGAGGAATTCGAAGCGCCGCCGATGGACGCGGCTATCCACGAGGAATTGCTGGCCTTTGTCGAACGCCGCAAAGCCGAGGGCGGGGCACCAACCGATTTCTGACCTGAGGCGATTTGCCGAATATTAAGACCCCGATGCAATGATGCGTCCCGAACAAGAGGCGCATGTCATGCATGGTTTGATCTTTCGCACGCTCGAAGCGTTCGTGTCCGATGTGTTCGGTGCTGAAAGCTGGACGCGGGCGGTTGCCCTGTCGGACCTGCCCGTCACCTCGTTCGAGGCTATGCTGCAATATGATGCGGGCTATTTCCCCAAGCTGCTCGCCGCCTGTGCCGATGTGCTGGACCGGCCGCAATCGGTGATCCTGGAAGACCTTGGAGCATATCTCATCACGCACCAGAATCATGCTTCGGTGCGTCGCCTGATGCGCTTTGGAGGTGAGACGTTTTCGGAATTGCTGCACTCGCTTGACGATCTGCCGGGGCGCACGCGGCTGGCGGTGTCGGGTCTGGAGTTGCCGCAAGTGCATGTCCGTGAACCGATTTCCAAGAGTTTCATCATCGACTGCCGGGGCGAACCTGTCGGGTTCGGCCATGTGCTTGTCGGGCTGTTGCGGGCCATGGCCGATGATTACGGAACGCTGGCCGTGCTCGATCATCGCGGCACCCGCGACGGAGCAGAGGTGATCGAGGTGATTGTTGTCGAAACCGCATTCGGCGCGGATCGGGGCTTTTCGCTTGGTGGTGCCGCAATGGCGGAGGGCGCATGATCGCGGCGCTTGACCTGATGCTGGCGCTCAGGCCGCTGCATGTCTGCGTGGGGCCAACCGGACATATCCGGCAGGTCGGGAAAAGCTTTTCCAAACTTGGGATTGATGACCCCACGGGATGCCGGTTTCTCAACGTGTTCGAAATCCTGCGCCAGAACAAACCCGCGACCATGACAGATCTGCGGCATCTGGCCGGGCAGGTTGTGCGCCTGCAGATTCGGGCGGAGCCCGGCATCGGGCTGCGTGGTCTGGTAATTGACGATCAGGCCAATGGCGTGATCTGCGATCTGTCCTTTGGTATCGCTGTGGTGGATGCGGTGCACCGCTATGGTCTGACGGCTCAGGATTTCGCCTCCAGTGATCTGGTGATGGAGCTTTTGTTCCTGCAAGAGGCCAAGTCCAGCGCGATGGCGGCCTCCTTCAGCCTGAACGCGCGGCTGAACGGCGCACGGCTGGCCGCCGAGACTGAGGCGTTGACCGACGGGCTGACCGGGCTGCACAACCGTCGGGCGCTGGACGGTGCACTGGCTCGGCTTGGGCAGTCCGACACCGAATACGCGATCCTTCAGTTGGATTTGGACCGGTTCAAACAGGTGAACGACACGCTGGGCCATGCGGTGGGGGATGTCGTTCTGAAACGGGTGGCCATGATCCTGCGCACCCACACACGACAGGACGATCTGGTCGTGCGCACGGGGGGCGATGAATGCGTCATCATCTGTCCGGGGCTGACCGATCCCGCCCGCCTGTCCGCGCTGGCCAATGATCTGATACGGGATGTGTCTGAACCGGCGATGATCGACGGGCAGGAAGTGACGGTCGGGGCCAGCATCGGCATCGCCGTGTCCGCACACGCGGCGCGCGGTGATCCACAGGCACATGTCGCACGCGCGGATGTCGCGCTTTATGCCGCGAAACGATCAGGGCGCGGGCGGCATCTGTTCTGGTCGTCCGACATGGGGGACAGCCTTGCGGACCTCGATCTGCCCGTGTCGGCAGCACGGGCGTGATCCGGTGACAGGGCTCTTGAAACCCGGTGACCCGTCGCGCATGGTTCCTGCCATGGGTCTGATGTTCCGCCTTCTTTTGCTGGTCAGTGTTCTTGTCCTGAGTATCGGTCCTGCACCGCTTCAGGCGCAGACCTCCGATCAGCCGACGGGCACCATCGCCGTGACCGACAGCGCCGAACAGGATGCTGCGATCGCCAATCGCATCCGCGAAATCCTCATGGAACTGGATGGCTACGAAGATGTCACCGTCACGGTGAATTCCGGCATCGTCACGCTGCGCGGCACCGCGCTTGATGGTCCGGCGGTCACGCGCCTCAATGAAATCGCCGGGCGCATCGAAGGCGTCGTCGCGATCGAGAACCGGGTGCAGGAAACCACCGATGTCGCGCGCCGACTCGATCCTGCAGTGGAGCGGTTTCGCGCCCGGTCCGAGCAGTTCATCAACTACCTGCCTCTCTTGGGCATCGCGGTGGCGGCCTTTGCCCTTGTTGTTGCGGTCGGGTTCCTGATCGCCCGGATGAAGCGGCCATGGGACCGGATCGCGCCGAATGCGTTCATCGCAGACATCTACCGGCAGGTGGTCCGGCTGGCCTTCATCCTCGGTGGTCTTGTGATTGCGCTCGACATCCTCGGGGCCACGGCGCTGCTTTCCACCATCCTCGGTGCGGCGGGGATCATCGGCCTCGCCATCGGCTTCGCGGTGCGCGACACGGTCGAAAATTTCATTGCGTCGATCATGTTGTCGATTCGTCAGCCGTTCCGCCCGAACGATCAGGTCGAGATCGAGGGCGATATCGGCAAGGTCATCCGCCTGACCAGCCGTGCGACTATCCTTCTGAGCTTTGACGGCAATCACATCCGCATCCCCAACGCGACCGTCTTCAAGAGCCGGATCGTGAACTACACCCGCAACGACGAGCGGCGCTTTCTCATCAGTCTCGGTGTGGCCTACGAGACCGACCTGCTGCGGGCGCAGGAGCTTGCGCTGCAGACTGTCGCGTCCTTGCCGTTTGTCATCGAGGAACCCGCCCCGGCCGTGTGGATCGAGGACCTGGGCGACAGCGCCGTCATCCTGAATGTCGCGGGTTGGATCAGGCAGCATGAAACAAGCTATCTCAAGGCCCGCAGCGAGGCATGGCGCCTATGCCTTTCCGCCTTCGATCACGCGGGCATCGTGATGCCGGAAACCACCCTGCGCATCGTGGGTGTGGGTGACGGGCGCGACAGCCAGCCAAGTGCTCCTGTGCCCGCCTCAACCGCCGCTGCCGTCGCTGCGGTGACCGCGACCGTTGGCGATGTCGAGGCTGCGATGGACAAGGAACTGGAGCGGATCGTGGCAACCGAACGCGCCGAAAAACCCGGCGGCGACCTTCTCAAGAAAGACGCGCCGGAAGAGTAGCAAAATTTTCGGATTCCGGGTCTTGATCCCGCTCAAAGAGCGGCGTAAGTACGCCCGCACGGTTGGGGTGTAGCCAAGTGGTAAGGCAACAGTTTTTGGTACTGCGTACCGTAGGTTCGAATCCTACCACCCCAGCCAATGGTCATGAAAAAATATATACTTCCCAATGGGATAGCCGTTGATCAAGCGGCAAGTCTCCCGTCTCCACGTCGCGGTGGTTCACAAAATGGTTCACATCAATCGCCGAGCGGACGGCGTTCCCCGGGTCGAAGATGGGGTCTTCACCTCACTCGGAGAAACGGCGTCTTCTACTTCCGGCGCCGATGGCCGCAGAGTCTTCGCGCACTCGGTGCGCCCGAATTTTTCTCTGTTTCGCTCCGGACCAACGTTCTCGCCAACGCGGTGAAGAGGTCGGCCGACCTTCTCGTCGCCATTGAGGTGGGAGAACGGGACATGACTACAGAACTGGCAGATTCGCCTGTCAACGAGTGGCGGACCAAAGCGCTGATCCGAGAATTTGTGCGGCGTGCCGTGGCCACTATGATGGCGCGGCAGGAGGCGCCATTCGACGAAGCGGAAAGCGCGGCGTATATTTCCGGCCTGGAACGGCAAACGGCCAGGGTTACGACCGCACAGCGCAACCGCGACTGGTCGGTCGCCGCGGAATTGGGGGCGACAACCGCTCCCCTGGTGGGTGTGCAACCTGAAAGTCTCCTCCATCCTGTCGTTGCACGAGAGTTCCTTGCGCAAACACGCGCGCTTCTCGCACTCTCGCTCCAGGTTGAGAGAGATTGTGACAACCCATTAAGCGTAGGCCGATCCCTGCTCGAGGAAGTCGGGCTGAAGCCGGAGCGGCGCTCTCTCAAGCCGCCGATGCAGCTTTCGACGGCCATCGAAACGGCATGTGAGGAAGCGCCGCCTGACGTTGAGACGAAGATTCGTGCCGTCGGCTGTCTCGCCTTGGCCTTCTTCGAAGATGTGCCGGTGGCCACGCTCTCGCGCGATCGGGTCTTCGATTTCCTGAAATTCGTATGGAACATGCCGAAAAACTGGGGTCAGCTCCATGGAAAGAACCGGCATGAGACGGTTGGCTCGGGCCTGGGTCCCATCCAAATCAAGCTTGCAGCAGACGCAGAGGACAAGGCGCTCCTCGATGAGGTCCTTTCGGATGCGTCTTTGACAGTGCCGGAGAAGCGGTTTCGCCTCGTTCAGAAGCTCCGGCCGCGGCTGACTGACGGATATCTTTTCGTGCAACGTGACATGTTCAATCGCATCGTCCGCGCGGCTCTCGGTGCTGGTGCAACAGGGCGGGATCTGGACGATGATGAGCGCGTTGTTCCGTCACACACTCAGCTGAGGCGGAGATTCCACATGTGGCACAAGGCAGCAAAGACGGAATGTGGGCTGCCGACGCGTGTTTCGCGACCCAAGCGCCGACGCTCGTGGTCCATCGAACATCTGGTCAAGCTGTTCACCTCTCCGCTCTACGCCGGGACATCCTCCATGGCGCAACGGTGGCGCAAGGCAACTGCAACCAGGCTACAGATCATCCGGGATGCGCTCTACTGGGTGCCCCTGTTCATGGTGACGCTCGGCGTGCGACCGGAAGAGATTCTCCAACTGAAGATCAAGAATGTCAGGCGCCGAGATGGGGCGCTGTGTCTGTTCCTTGGTGAGGATCTGGACGAACGACTCAAAAACGACCAGTCGCGACGGGTCCTTCCCGTTCCGCAGTTGCTGATCGACCTCGGCTTCCGGGAGTGGATCGTCGCCATGCGCCGTGCGGGAAATACTTGGGCGTTTCCCGATGTCGAACCGAGCGCGACCGATAGCCGCCGATCGCAACTCTTCGGGAACCGGATGCGAACTTACCTTGGCCACCTGAACCTGAAGTTCAAAGACGAGGACATCTACGCGATGCGCCGCACGCTGTCCTCGAAGTTGCTCGCGCTCCGCGTGGACCCAGGTGTCCGGCAACGCATACTTGGCCATCTCGAAGGCTCTACCGTTGATCGGCACTACTCTGACGATGGCTTGCCGGAATTGAAGGCACTTCTTGATCAGGTCGATTATGGCGTAAAGGTCGGTCGGATGAACCGGATCGCGTTCCCGGTGATAACCGGATGTTCGGCACCGATCCTGCCTTCAGTCGACGTGATGATCTCCCTGAGCGATGACGAAGAAATCTGCGCAATCAGGCTTAGTGATCCTGATACGGACGAAACCATGCTTGCAATGCGGGTCGAAGGGTCGCCGTCTCCGAAAGACGAAGATGCCAAGAATTTCCCGGTATTTTCAGCGCGCCACATCGCTACCGAGTTACTCGCGCGACAATCAAATCATTCTCTTACCCTTCCGGCCTGCGAGGCCTCCACGGCTGCCCTTGAGCATCTACTGATCCTTGGAGATCTTCCTGAACGGCACGCAATCGCAGCCATGCCTCTTCTTCTTGCGACGGGTGACCACACCTACATGGAGACATCACTGGAACATCAACTCGAGCCCTCCGTGCCGAGTCTCGCAGATCAGACCGAAGGAACCGCAAGGACTGCCTCGGGTCTGGAGCCCGGTGATACCGCGATCTGTGTTTTTCCCCTGACGCGTCACAGCCATAAGGATGGGCAGCCACGCCCGGGCCTGATCGTCGGTAGCAGGACGTTGAAAGGGCGGCGCTACCTCGATATCGCTCGAAGTGCTCCGGCTGAACCGGGGGACTTCGCTCCACATCACTTGGTGGTCGCGGATCAGGCCGGGCTCGCATGCGCGCGTATAAAAATGCCGACGATCTTCGACCTGCGCCGACGGATACTGGTTGCGGAAGATGACACGCACCGCCTCCATCGTCGTCTTGGCACCCTAAATGCGATATCGCGCAAGCGACTTCCCGAAACACTGGCGTTTGCTGGAGACATTTCTCCGGACCCTGTATGTGAGCAGAGTGCTTGTCCAACTGGGGGATTCAAGATTGAGCGGAAATCGAGCAAGGTGCTACAGCCGCCGCTTGGAAAGAGCATCCGGTGAAGTGAAATCCGATGACTTCGATTTCGTCATGCAAATGAGCGATACCAGAGAGAGTCGCGGAAGGGATCGCGCGAATGGGTCCGGCACTTCGCCGATCCGCAAAATATCCCGAAACCACCGCGTCCACGGTGGGAAGACTTCACGACGCAAGGGCTGAAGATGATGCGTGGTCTATCAAGGTGGCAGCTCTCCATTTGGACCTGTCGCGTATTTGTGCCGCCCCAAGTGCTCGTTTAGGCCACTTTCCGTTCGAAGGCGACCGGGCTTTTCCA
>JBGRQD010000009.1:0-153842 GCA_041725935.1 Pelagibaca sp. | reverse complement strand
GACTACAAGATCAACCGCGTCGATGATCTGCTACCTTGGAAAACTGCATCGTAGGGGCGGTCAGGCCGGACGCTTACACTCAATGGGAAATGTTATCCAGTTGTGCGTGCAGGCTTACCGCCTTTGGTGGAACAGCCGCGACTCGCAGAACGTGGGACAGCGCATGGATTCGTTGGGCCCGTGCGCAGGGTCATTTTGGCGGCATCGCGGGAATTCAGTGAGCATTGATGATCGCCACTGGTAGTGGTCCTGCTCCAGAACCTATGTCTGTTCATCATACCAGCTTCGAACTATGAATGACGCGCGAACACATCGGTCTCTCCATTCTGGAAAACAAGAAGCGTGTCAAAAGCATCGCGTTGGCTTCCCATTTCCATGCCGGGCGAGCCAATCGGCATTCCGGGAACGGTCAACCCGAGAGCGTCAGGACGTTCGACCAAAAGGCGCTGGATATCGGTCGCTGGAACATGGCCTTCGATGACGTATCCCTCGACGAAACCTGTGTGACATGAACTGAGTTTGGGCGTGATCCCCGCCACGTTCTTGGCGGCCCACAGTGCGTCTTGCGTGACATCTTGCGCATCGACGTCAATATCCGCGGCTTCCACGTGGGCGATCCATGCCGCGCAGCACCCGCAAGTCGGTGACTTGAGCACCCGCATGCGTGACGTCGCAGCAAAAGCCGGACCTGCGGCAAGCACTGTGCCAGCGGCGCTAAAAAGGAAGTTTCTACGGTTCATCGGGTTTCTCCCTTGGTTGTCAATTCTTTGCCGCATGGCTCAAACCATTCCCAGAAACGAGATCATTTTACTGACTGACGCGCTCCCGATCTCATTTTGCGGTTCGGGCGCGCTGACAGTGGTCAAGACGGCCGTGGTCAGGAGGACCAACGCGACGAGAAGGGCTTCAGCACGAATGCTCTGACGCAAGTTCCTTCCGGCACCCGGTTCTTGGCGCAGCAATACGGGCGTCAGGCGCAACTTGTTCCATGCGGCCAATCCGATGATGCCGAGAAAAACGGCTAGCTTGACTGCAATAACCTGTCCATAGGGCGTGAAGAATACACCCAGCAAGTTGCCAGTCAGCAGCCAAAGCGTTGCTCCGCCCGCCAGGGTCAACCCGCTCACGACCCACAGTGCAAGACGGCCGAAATCATGGCTGATCTGCCCGGCGACGGGGCTTATGGGCTCAGCCGACAGGCGGTACAGCGGCGCGAAAGCTCCGATCCAGAACGCAAGGCCCAGGATATGAAGCGTGATGAGGGTGGCCAGCACGAGGCGGGGTTCCTCCAAGGCATGACCGCGCAACACGAAGGAGGCTGCGACGAGGATGACGCCAACGGTTGCGAGAGGTCTTCCAAAACGCGTTGGCAGCAGGATCGCACAGATCAGCGCCAATCCGAAAAGCCTCGCCGCGATACTGGCGCCCAAAGGACTATCCCAAACCATCTTCACCATCATCGGTTCGGTTGCGCCCTGCCATGTGCCGCCCATCAGAAAACTGGCCCGCAACGGAATTCGCAAAAGCGAAAAAAGAGCCGCCGCAATGGCGCAGAAGACCGCCAAAAGACGTAGCGCTTGCACCTCGGGCGCGGGAAGACGGCGGAGCGTTAGAATAGCCAAGATGCTCCCCATCGCGATCAATGCCGTGGCGTAGGCAAGCGCTTTGACGCAAATGGACAGCCACGTGACCAGATCAGCTGAAGCGAGCGCGCTCAGCATCGGGTCTTAGTCCGAGACTTCAAAACTGAACGTTCCTTGCATGGGATGACCATCGGTTGCCAGCCCCCGCCACTCGACTTTATACAGACCTTCTGGCAGCACGGGCGGCTCGGCGCTGAATTCAGTGACGGGCTGCATATTGTCGCTGCGCAGCACATTATGCGCAGCCCCATCCTGATCGGTGAGAGAGATCAGCGTGACTCGCATCGGCATGTCGAAGCGCATGGAGATTGCTAGCGGAGACGTCTCCAGAACAGCGCCGTCCGGAGGCTCTGTCGACTCTTTCTTGGAATGCGCATTTGCGCTTGGTGGTGCGATCGCCAACGAAAGTGCGACGATCGCAGCAAAGTATACGACAGGTTTCATATTTTGCTCCTGAGCTAGGTTCGAAAAGCGCTGACCGGAAACAAGATCTCCGGCCAGCCGATAGCTTATTATTCGGGCATTATTGCGCCAATGGCATACATGCCGTCGTCACCTTTCATCAGCATCAGAGTAACAGATGCTCCGGCTGCGATATCGCCCATCATCTGCGCGTCGGGCAACACCGCCAAATCCATTGTCATGGCAGGCCAGCCAATCTCGGGAATGGGATCGTGGCTGACATTGGCCGTGCCGTCGCCGATCGAATTCACCACGGCCTTTGTATGCACGGCACCTTCCATCATTTCGTCACTCATCGGCATGTTCGAATGGTCCATGGTTGAGTGGTTCATTTGTGCAAAGGCCAAGGGCGTCGTGAGAACCAGAGCAGAGAGGGCAAGAGAGAGTGTTTTCATGGGTCGTCCTTTCAGGTGGGTGTTATTGGCAGGTCTCATTCTGCCGGTACAGATGCTGCCGGGTCTTGGATTGGGTGCAGCAATTCGCGGTTAACCCTTTTCAGGGCCAGCCTTTTCCAGATTACGAAAATCGAGGGAATGACAAAAAGCGTCAGAAGGGTCGCTGTCGCCATCCCGCCGATCATCGGGGCCGCGATCCGCTGCATGATCTCGGACCCTGTGCCGCTGCCATACATGATTGGAATGAGAGCTGCGAAGATGGTGGCAACGGTCATGACCTTTGGGCGGACGCGCAAAAGCGCGCCTTCGAAAACCACTTCTTCCACATCAAGCGCGGTCATTTCGCGCAGCTCGGCCGCGGCCTCTTTCTTGCGCTTTTCCCATGCAA
This sequence comes from Pelagibaca sp., assembly GCA_041725935.1. Taxonomy (GTDB): domain Bacteria; phylum Pseudomonadota; class Alphaproteobacteria; order Rhodobacterales; family Rhodobacteraceae; genus Marivita. The sequence continues at coordinate 150,954 of JBGRQD010000009.1, read as the reverse complement.
GATTGAGATAGAGGAGCATCACGATGGCGGTTTCAACCGCCACCCCCGCAAGCGCGATAAAGCCCACCAGCACCGCGACCGAGATATCAAAGCTGAGATACCACAGAAACCATACGCCGCCCGCGAGCGCGACAGGCAAGGCCGCAAGGATAATCCCCACCTCGATCACCCGATTGAAAGCCATGAACAGCATCAAGGTGATGATCAACAAGGTCGCCGGAGCCACCAGCTTGAGCCGCTCCTGCATGCGTTCGATGTATTCGTACTGGCCAGACCAAGTGATCGAATACCCGGTTGGCAGGGTGACCTGATCGGCCACAACCTGACGCGCTTCTTGCACATATCCCCCCAGATCCCGCCCGGCTATATCGATGAAGACGAAACCGGTCCGGCGAGCGTTCTCGGAGCGGATCATCCCGGGCCCATCAACGACTTTTATCTCGGCCAAAGACCCCAGCGGGATATGCGCGCCCGAGGGCGTCACAACCGGCAGATCGCGGAGCCGTTCGGGGCTGTTGCGCCATTCCTGCGGATAGCGCAGATTGATGGGGAACCGCTCCAACCCCTCGACCGACTCCGAGACCTGCATGCCGCCAATCGCGGTCTGCACGACATCCTGAATGTCGCGCACGGACATCATGTAGCGGGCCGCGGCATCGCGATCGGCGTTGATCTCGATGAACCGCCCACCGATGGGGCGCTCGGCATAGGCAGAGGCGGTGCCCTCAATGCCCCCCACAACGCGCTCCACCTCGATCCCGATCTGTTCGATCACACTCAGGTCCGCGCCGGATATCTTGACGCCCACCGGGGTCTTGATTCCTGTGGCCAGCATGTCGATCCGGTTCTTGATCGGTTGGATCCAGACGTTGGTGACACCGGGGATCTGCACCACGCGGTCCAGCTCGTTACGGATCATCTCCATCGTCATGCCGGGGCGCCACTCGGACTCGGGCCTGAGTTGAATGGTGGTTTCGATCATCGTCAGCGGCGCGGGATCGGTGGCGGTGTCCGCGCGGCCCAACTTGCCATGCACGGTCAGAACCTCAGGCACGGTGGCGATCAGACGGTCGCTTTGTTGCAGGACCTCGCGCGCCTTGCCGATGGATACACCGGGATAGAGCGACGGCATGTAAAGGAAATCGCCCTCGTTGAGTTCGGGCATGAATTCAGTCCCGATCCGTTGAAGCGGCCACCACATCGAGGCAACCAACGCTCCGGCGAGCAAGGTCGTGGCCCATGGCCATGCCACAGCGGCGTCCAGGAACGGGCGATAAAGCCAGATCACCAACCGGTTCAACGGGTTCTTGTGTTCAGGCAGAATGCGACCACGCACGAAATACCCCATCAACACTGGCACCAGGGTGATCGACAAGATCGCAGCGGCGGCCATTGCGTAGGTCTTCGTGAAAGCGAGCGGTTTGAAAAGCCGTCCTTCCTGACTTTCCAGCACAAACACCGGCAGGAAGCTGACCGTGATGATCGCCAGCGAATAAAACAGCGCCGGCCCCACCTCTGATGCGCATTCACTGACGATGCGCCAGCGGTTCTCGTTCGTCAGTTTCTCCTTTTCGATCCGTCGGTGCATCGCCTCGATCATCACAATCGCGGCGTCCACCATGGCGCCGATGGCAATGGCGATACCGCCCAGCGACATGATGTTGGCGTTCACGCCTTGCAGCTTCATGATGATGAAGGCCGCAAAGATGCCCAGCGGTAGCGACAGCAGGATCACCAGCGACGACCGGATGTGCAACAGAAAGGCTGCACAGACCAGAATGACGACGATGAATTCCTCGGTCAGTTTCTTTTGCAGGTTCTCAATGGCGCGCTCAATCACGCCTGCCCGGTTGTAGGTGGTGACGATCTCGACCCCGGCTGGCAAGCTGGAGCGCAGCTCTTCGATGCGGCTCTCCACGGCCTTGATCGTGGCCAGCGCATTCCCGCCCGAGCGCAGGATCACGACGCCCCCCACGGCATCGCCCTCGCCGTTCAACTCGCCCACACCACGGCGCATTTCAGGGCCAAGACGAATGTCGGCGACATCGGCCAGGGTGATCGCAGCACCCCGGTCGTTGACCATCAACGGGGCCTTGGCCAGATCGGCCAGTTCATCAACATAACCTGTGGAGCGGACCATAAATTCCGCCTCGCCCATCTCGATCACGCTGCCGCCGGTCTCGCGGTTGGCACCCTGAATAGCGCCCCGGATCTGGGCCAGCGTCACGTCATAGGCGCGCAGTTTGTTGGGATCGACAACAACCTGATACTGCTTGACCATGCCACCGATCGTGGCCACCTCGGACACGCCATCGACGGTCTGCAGCTCGTACTTCAGGAACCAATCCTGAAGCGTACGCAACTGCGCCAGATCATGACCCCCGGTGCGGTCGATCAGCGCATATTGGTAGATCCAGCCCACGCCCGTCGCATCCGGCCCAAGCTGGGGGGAGACACCTTCCGGCAGATCGGCGGCGATCTGGCCAAGGTATTCCAGTACGCGCGTGCGCGCCCAGTAAAGATCGGTCCCGTCCTCGAAGACGACATAGACATAGCTGTCGCCGAAAAACGAAAACCCGCGCACGTCGCTGGCCCCCGGCACAGCCAGCATGGCGGTGGCAATCGGATAGGTGATCTGGTCCTCGACAACTTGCGGCGCTTGTCCGGGATAGGGTGTCTTGACGATCACCTGCACATCGGAAAGGTCCGGAATGGCGTCTACGGGGGTTTCGCGGATAGCCCAGACCCCTGCGATGGCCATCATCACCGCAAGCGCCAGAATGATCACCCGGTTCGCGATAGAGGCGCGAATGATAGCCGGGATCATTGGGTCACCTCAGGGGCGGACGCCACACCAACCAGCGTCAATGAGAAATCGGGATTGCGTCTGAGCAGAAGCGTGACCTCGTCGCCTTCCGGCAAGGTCGCGGCATCAAGCATCGGATCAATGACGAAGTCCATCGTCATCCCCGGCATGCCGATTTCCATCATCGGGCCGTGGGTGATGTTGGCTATACCGGCGGCCGCATCGACGGCATTGATCGAGCCCGACACTTCCATCGGCGGAGTAATAGGTTCGGCCGAAGCAAGGATCATTGTCATACCATCCGGGCGGGCGAAGGTCAGGGTCATCTCCTGCCCGGTGATCAAGGCCGCAGGATCAAGTGCCGCGTCCAAGGCAAATCCCATGGTCATGCCGGGCATCCCGATCTCGACAATCGGTCCGTGCGCGATGGTGGCCATGCGGGTCTGTTGATCAACGCTCTCGATGGTTCCTGACACAACTATCGGCGCTGCCGCAACTTCTGCGACCGCGTCCATTGGCTCGGGCATCGCCATGTCTGTCTTGTCCGGCATGGAACCGCCGCGCACGGCGACGATTGTAAAGAGCCCATCCTCCCCTTTGGACAAATCAAACTCGACAGGCTGGTCGAGCGGCACCTCTGCCACGTCGAACCCTGCGACCGGCATGTCCATCTGCATCGAGGGCCACCCCAACTCCGGGATCGGATCGTGGGAGAGCGTCAGTTTGCCATCCGCCGTAACGGCAATGACAGTTCCTGTGCCCGTCGCGGCAATGCCATCGTCGCTGCCAAGCTCAAACAGGCTGAGCAAGCCGTCCGCACCGCGCGCGGCGCGGAACGCCACCTGTTGACCAAGTTCCAACCGGCCTAGCGGAATATCGGCGCGCAACGGAAAATGCGATGTCATCGCAGGCCAATCCAGCGCGTCTAGTGCCGCATGTCTAATCGTGGCGCTGCGGTTTTCACTGTCCAGCGCGATCAATTCGCCCGTGCCCCGGGCCGGGGCCTCATCCGTCGGTGCCATGCGCATCAGACCGGCGCTCAGTGCGCTTTCACTGTCGATCAGGAATTGGGCCGAGGCCACGACCTCCTCACCGGGGGCCAGTCCCTGAACTACTTCTGTGCGGCCCCCTTCGCCGAAATTGTCGCGCAGGCCCGTGGTGATCAGGCGCGGCTTGAACGTGCCTTGGCCGGTTTTCAGAATGACGCGTTCGGCGGCCCCTGTGCGAATGATCGCCTCGGTCGGGACGGTCAGCGCCATGCGTTTCTGGTTCGGGATCAGGCTGACATTTCCGAACATGTTGGGCCTGAGCAACCCTTCGGAATTGTCGAAGCGCAAACGCACCGGCAGCGTGCGCGTGTCTGGATCAAGTTCGGGGTAGATATAATCCACAACGCCCTCAAAGGTGCGTCCATGCAGGTGTTCGAACCGGGCGACAGCGCGCATGTCATCGGTCATGCGGGCGATATCACGCTCGAAGACATCCACGATAAGCCACACGGCACTCAGGTCGGTCAGCGAAACAGCACGAACGCCGGGTTGCAGATACATCCCATCGGCGGCTTCCAGAGAAATGACCACACCGTCCTGCGGGGCCGAAACCTCGATATTGCGGGCCAGTTCGCCGCTAGCCTCGATCCGGACAATCTGATCGTCGGACACACCATGGCTGCGCAGCTTGTTTCGGGCAGCCTCAATAATACGGGAATCACCTGCTTCTATAGCGCGCACCAGATCGCCGCTGGACGATCCGATAACGGGTGAGAACATCTCGAACAGAATATCCCCTTTGCGTACCGGATCACCAATCGCCCGCACGTTCAGGGCCTCAATCCAGCCCTCGACGCGTGTATGTACATGGCTTGTCAGGTGCTCGTCATAGCCAACGAACCCCACCGTCTCGATGCGCTGCGAAATCTCCGACATCTGCGCAATCGCGGTACGGACGCCGATCGCGTTGATCTCGGCAGCCGACAACGTCACTTCCGATGGATCTCCCGAGGGCTCCTGCCCGGCATAAACCGGGATCAGGTCCATGCCCATCGGCGACTTACCGGGGCCGGGCTGCCTGAAATTCGGGTCCATCGGGGCGACCCAATACAGGATGTCAGACCCTGCCGATGCGTCCATGTCCGATGGATTGAGATACAGTCTTTCCAGATAGATGCCGCCAGCGACCCCGGCGGCAAGCGCCAGAATGCTCAGGGCTGAATATCGTCCACGCATTTTTGCCTCGACCGCGGTTCCGACACGGGAACCGTTTCCAATCAATTACACTCGCGCAGCCGCACGATGCGGCCGCGGTTCAGGATTCAATCAGATTTGTCTTGGAGGACGTTTTTGGGTCGAATCAGCGTTGGAAGGCGCGACCTTACCGCGATCAATCAATTGTGTGCCGGGCAAAAGCGCACCAATTTTTGCCAACTGGGGCGAAGTGAAAGTGTCGTGAAAGCAGCACATGGAGGACATGCAATGGGCAGAACTTTGATGCGCGCCATCATGCTCTGCTTCGCCATGACCGACAGCGCCCTTTTTTTGCTCCTGCATCGGACATTTGCTCGCTGGATCGGTCATTTTGATGTGGTGTTCATGACCAACTGTCGCTGATGCGGAGGCTGGGGCAGAAGCGACAATGAGTTGGAGAAGGAACACCAGGACAATGAAAAATAGCCCCAAGGGTCGCAGAAGCGATCTCGTCCCGTGTCTGTTGTTTACCCATGCCATTGCTTTGTATTCTAGCGTTCTAGTTCACAATGCAAGTCAGATCGGCGTGAACGACGCGTTTGTTCAGGCGGTTGCAGCGTTCGATATCGACACAGGTTTGCCTGCACTCAGCCATCGGCTCAGCAGGGTTATCGTGTGCGCGGCCAATGCGGGTGAAAGTCATCGATTACGATCGGGTGGCTGTGGGATCGGCTGCCATGGAGATGTGGATGGTCTGGCGGCAAGTCCGGATGCGCATGTTCGAGGGTTCCGGTATCGTCCCGCGTCCAAAACAGGACACCACAGATCGTTCCAAGCGAGGCAAGCACTGCGAGGACTTCAAAGGCCGTCGCCGCGCCTGCGACGGTCATGAGCCAGCCCGCGAGCGGATATGTCACGAGCCAGCAGGCATGCGACAGAGCAAATTGAGCCGCATAGACAGCGGGGCAGTCCTCGGCATGGGCGGAGCGCTTGAGCAGTCTTCCGGATGGTGTCAGCACGACGGAATAACCGATCCCAATTATGCACCACCCGACCAGAAGCATCAGCCATCCCGTTCCGGAGAGGTGCGTTCCAAGCGACAGCGCAAATAGGCTCGCTACAAGCACCATGGCTCCGCCGATCATCAATGGACGATCCGAGCTGCCGTCCAGCAACCGTGGCAGCACAAGGGCAGCCAGCATCGACCCGCCGCCAAACGCCCCCAAGGCGATGGCCACCTGCGGATCACCCAGCCCCAGTTCAGCACGCACCAGCACCACGGTGTTCACAAGCACCATCGCCCCTGCCGCCGCGGCGGCCATATTCAGCGACAGCAGTCCCCGAAGGCGCGGTGTCGCAAGGTAGATGCGCATGCCCCGCGTTGTTCGGTCATAGATGCCGCGTGGCTCGGACGGCTGCGGGCTCGGCAGCAGGATTGAAACGACAAGCAAGGCCGAGCCAAGGAACCCGACGACAGTTCCGACAAAGAGCACCTGATAACTTACCAATGTCAGCAAGACCGCGGCGAGCAACGGGCTGATGATGTTTTCCAGATCATAGGCCAGCCGCGACAGGGACAACGCCCGGGTATAGCGCGCCTCCTCTGGCAAGATGTCGGGGATCGTCGCCTGAAACGTCGGGGTGAAGGCCGAAGAGGCGGATTGCAGCACGAAGATCAGGACGTAGACCTGCCAGACCTCTGTTACAAAAGGCAGGCACAGAGCCACGGCGGCGCGGATCAGGTCGAGCGTGACCAGCAGAGCGCGTCGGGGCCAGCGATTGGCAAAGGCGCCCGCGATCGGCGCAATGCCGACATAGGCCACCATCTTGATCGTGAAGATCGTTCCCATCACGGCACCCGCCCGTGCGCCCGATAGGTCATAGGCCAGAAGGCCCAGTGCGATGGTCGCAAGACCCGTCCCCAGCAGAGCCACGACTTGCGCCGCAAACAGGTGACGATAGGTGCGGTCGGCAAGGACGGAGAACATATCGCGACCTCAGAGATACTTGGTGATGGCCTTGAACTCAGCGGTCATCAGTGGACCATTTGTTCCGACAAATGCATCATCAAGGCAGTGGTCAATGTGATCTTGGATCAAGGTCCGTTTGGCCTGTTGCAGGGCTTTCTCGACGGCGTGAAGTTGCTGCGCGATGTCAACGCACGGTTGCGCGTCCTCGATCATCCTGATCACGCTTGCGAGGTGACCATTGGCGCGTTTCAGCCGCTTCACGATAGCGGGGTGGGTTGCATGGAGTGGGTGTTGTGTCATAGTGAAGGCGTAACTCCCCATGGGGGATCAGGCAAGTGGGCGAAGCCCCGATGAGCAGGCAGGATGACACGGAAGATCGCGGCATATCTCAGAGGCATGCTGGCGGTCGCCCTGGCTGTGGGCATCGTGCTTTCTGCAAACGCCCGTTCCGTTACCCACGACCTGACGGCCCTCGCCAAGATCACGGCTGACCATCAGGCCGAGATCGAGGAGCACGGCCACGCCCATGAGGACATCGTGGATCTGATGCATGCCTACCATGGTCATGGCCATGAGATTGCGGACCACGACCACAATATCGCGTTCCTGCCGCCACGCGAGGTCGTGGCTGAGCCGCTTCCAACAAGCACCAGTTGGAAGCTGGCGCATAATGGCATGGCCGATCGCAGGGATCACGGATTGGACCGACCGCCACGCGTGTGAGACCGCGCCGCTTTGGCGCAGTCGGTCTCTATACATTCACACAGCGGAAAATCAGAAATGAAACCAATCCGACCTCACTGGTCCGGGCCCCCGTCGCATGACATGCGGCGTCCCCTGACACTTCTGTTCACCACTATCGCCGCGCTTCTGGCCTGCGCGACGACAGCCCTCGCCCATGACGTCACCCCCGGTGACGCGGGGTATATTCAAGAAATCTGGGGGGTGAACATCATCCCCTTCATCTACCTTGGCGCAAAACACATGATTACTGGGTATGACCATATCCTGTTCCTGCTGGGCGTCGTGTTCTTCCTCTACCACATGAAAGACGTGGCGATTTACGTCAGCCTCTTCGCGCTCGGGCACTCGATCACGATGCTCTTGGGCGTGTGGTTCGGCTGGGGCATCAACGCCTATATCATCGACGCCATCATCGGCCTGTCGGTGGTCTACAAGGCGGTTGATAATCTCGGGCTTTTCCAAAAGTGGCTGGGGTTTCAACCCAACACCAAATGGGCAACACTGATCTTCGGCCTCTTCCACGGGACCGGCCTCGCCACCAAGATCCTTGAATATGAAATCGCCGAAGACGGGCTTCTGGCCAATCTTCTGGCGTTCAACGTCGGGGTTGAGGTCGGGCAATTGCTCGCTCTGTTCGTCATCCTCATCGTCATGGGATACTGGCGGCGTAGCCCGAACTTCATGCAACAAGCCACCTACGCAAACTGGATCATGGTCGGCCTTGGTATCATGCTGACCTATGTTCAGGTCGCAGGGTATCTGGCCAGCACATAAGGAAATCAGACATGTACAATGCACCTAAACCAAAGCTCGAAGACCTGCCCACCAAGGCACAGCTGCGTCGCTCTTCCATCATCGCAGCAATCGGGGCTCTGGCCATCGGCGTCATGGTCTATATGCCGGCCGAACTGGGGCAGGACCCGACCGGCGTGGGCAGTATCCTCGGCCTGACCGAGATGGGCGAGATCAAACAGCAACTCGCCGCCGAGGCTGCCGCTGACGCGCCGCTGCATGGCGTTGATGAGTCCTCCTCGCTGATCAACGACATCCTCGGCCTGTTCGTCGGGGCAGCCTACGCGCAGGAGGCATGGCAGGACGAGATTACCTTCACCCTCGCGCCCGGTGAATACACTGAAATCAAGGCGAGGATGGAGGAAGGCGCGACCCTCTTCTATGCATGGACCTCGACCGGCGGCCGGATCAACTTCGATCTGCACGCCCATGCCGGTGGACAAGACGTGACTTACGAAAAGGGTCGCGGCAAAACGACAGGCGAAGGCAGCTTCGAGACCCCCTTCGCAGGCGATCACGGTTGGTTCTGGCGCAATCGGGACGATGAAGCGGTCACTGTGACCCTGCAATTGCGCGGTGATTACAGCGAGATCGTAAGGAGCGAGTGATCAAAACGTCAGGCCACCTGAACCGAATTGGGTAGGTGGCCTCAACCCCGGGTTTGGTGCCGGAGCCGAGATTCCTGCCAAGCGAAACGTCTGTCAATGTGGGCGGGGCCGACTTGCGATGGCGAAGAGCAGACCCCGGAAATAGCATCGATTGAATGGCGGCTTTAATCATTGCAGCGAGATTTATTCGCGGCCGCGGTGAAGGTCGGCTGTCCGCCCTTCCAGACTGTGGCAAACTTGAGTGAGCGGCCAGCCCACATGTCCAAAGTACCGCGAGGGTGATCAACCAAAATCACCCCAAGCCGAGTATTTCTGTCATATCATCCCGCAAATACACGGGTCCGAAATCCTGTCCCTCAGGAGAGAAACGTGAGATACCCTTGGCCTTCAGCTGCATCTTCAGTGTGTTACGGTGTTGTCCTGTCTCCGTCGATAAACTTGTAAGGGTTACAAATTGGCGATGGAACGCGGCCATATTCTCGGGGTTCATCCAGTATTGTGGCCGCTTTGTACGGGGATTGATGAGCTTGCTGGCAGGTACGTAGCCGGCTTCAATCATAGCCTGGAACACACCGCCATCCCGAAGTCCGAGTGAGCGGCCGAACGAAGCGGCAGCCATGCCCGGCAGTTTCGCTGATACTGATTTGGGAGTGGGCCGCGCTGAAGTCGCGATGGTGTCGACATCGTGTTTAGGAACGACCAACCCATGGAAACCTGGTTCTCCTGATTTTTGACCGACGGCTAAACTCTTGTCGCGCACCCTCGCGATCAGATTGTCTAGACCGATCTCTTTGCGTCGAGATGCGCGCAAAAGTGTTTCCCAATTCATGTCAGCATCATCGACAGTAATAGCTTCGGATGACAGTTCGCTTACAAGCTTTATGCCGTCAGAAATCCGCCAAGGGTTCTTGACCTTCTCAACGCGGGTCCGAGGGTGCAATATCCCCGACTCCGCCAACGCGATTAGCTCCATCTTTGTCGCGCCCATGGCTTGGCGCATTGCGATTGGGCCGACCAAGGTAGGGATTTCCGCAAGAAGCGCAGCATGCGCCTGCGCATCAAATAGTTTACGACTTTCGGGGCGGGGTCGTGCTCAACAATGGCACCGGCTTCGATCAAGAACTGCTCCAGAACCTTTGCGCCGACGCCACTCTCCAAAGCAGCTGTACGCAATGAATGCAGCCGTCTTTGAGGCAAGGCCTCTCCCAACACGACATCACCTCCAGCCAACGGCCAATGATCCAGGATGCACTCGCGAAGTATCTTCCTGAACGGATCAAAGTCCGGTTCATTCAGGTAATCTCTGTTTAACGAAGTATAGAGTGGCCCAAAGATTTTCCTGGGTTCATCCTGAGCTTCCGTGGCCATAGCTGCAATTTGATCGAGCGCCTTGCGAATTTCCTTCTGACCGACTTTCATGATTTCGAAGCCAGCGGCATGCTCTCGATCATCTTCCGTGCCATCATGCATTGCCACGGCTTTACCGAGGTATCTGCACATCGTCGTCACTGCGAAAACAGAATGATCCGCAAGCCAAGTGGTGTCCGAACCATCCTGCAAACGTTGATCAAGCCAATAATCATAAGCGGACGGTATCCTAGCCGCCTGATCAAATGCCCCCGACAAAATATCGTCGGAAATTTCTTCTAAGCGGGCACCTATATCAAATCTGTCCCGAAGAGCTGCATTCTGCCAAAGGGGAACCAGAGAATGTTGGTGCTCAACGCAGATCATCACGTCGCGAAATTGCCAATCTCCACGCAACACCATGAGTTCATGCGCTGCGCGATCCGTCTTAGCCGCATCTTGCCTGAGGCATATCGGGCATCCCCGCATTACCGGATTGCGCAAGGCCCGGGAAACATAAACCTCTCCACGGAAGAGCGTCCGAACATTGCCGGACTTCAACCCGGTCCATGAAAGCAATTCGGCCATCACCTCCGGGGAGAGATTGGCCCAGCTTGCGAAGGTCTCAAGCGCCTCTTCATGCTGATCCAGTAATTTCTTGAAGGATGTGCCCATGTCATAGACCATCGCAGGGGCCTCTGTTCGCCAGGCTGCAGCGAGACGTGCGAGATAGGAATACAAAGTTTCCCGCGAACCCGGAACTGGGCCGGAAATAGGCAAGCGCGACATTAGGAGGTTAGAACCTGCGGTGAAATTGCGGCAAGGGCCCAGAAGTAACCTGTTTTTGTGCGTTTGCGCCCGGGTGCCAGAACCGGCGCAGTTGTTTCGTCCATAAAGAGCTTAGTGGACCGCTTCAGATCGGCCATTAGCGCCTCATAGACCGGGCTCAATTCGCACGCAGATTTGCCCACCCATGCGGCCAGGGTCGAGCGATCCAGATCGATCCCCTGACGGCTGTAGATTTGCGCCTGCCTATAAAGGGGCAAGTGATCCGCGTATTTTGAGACGAGCACATGCGCCAGCGTAGCCTCGGTTGGCATGCCGCCTGCGATGATGTGGGCAGGTGCCGGGGCTTGGGTGATTCCGCGTTCACAGGACCGACAGGCGTACTTAGGTCGACGCGTGACAATCACCCGGAACTGGGCGGGGATGATGTCCAAGCGTTCGTTGACATCCTCGCCAATGACATGGCGTACGGCTCCGCAGGCGCAGGAGAGCTCGGGTTCAATGACCACTTCCACCCGCTCCAAGTGCTTGGGCAGTGACCCGCGATTGGTCTGACGCGGCTTTGAGGGACGCAGGGGCTCGGTACGTTCGTCAGCTTCAATCTCGGCTTCGACCTGCGCGATGGCGGTCTCGATATCTTCGAGCTCCAGCTCGTATTGGGCAGGATCGATCTTTTTGGATTTGGACCCAAACAGGGCTTTCTTGAAGGAAGCGACCAAAGCCTCGAGCTGCGCATTCTGATCCTGCTGCGCGCGGATGATTGCCTTCAGTTCAGCGATATCATTGGGCAGTTCATCAGGTGCGGTCATGCCCGACGCCATAACAAAACAAGGGCAGAATGACCCGTGTAAAGGACCCTGTGAGTCACTCCGCCGCAGCCGGAGCCGCCACCTCCAGGGGCTGCACCCGCCGCCAATCCAAACCCGCAAAAAGCGCCTCAAACTGGGCCGGTTCCATACGCATCACCCCGTTCCTGATCGCAGGCCATTTGAAGCTGTTATCCTCAAGCCGCTTGTAGGCCATAACCAGCCCGCTGCCGTCCCAATAGATCAGCTTCAGCCGATCCGTACGCTTGGCGCGGAACACATAGACCGATCCATCGAAAGGTTTTTGGCGTAACTGGCTCGGCACCAAGGCTGCCAGCCCGTCATGGCCCTTGCGGAAGTCTACCGGATCGCTGGCCACAAAAATCCGGACCTTGTGGGAGGGCGTGATCACAGGGCCAGAACCTCTACGATCTCGACGATCCGCGCCGCTGGCGTTGCCGCATCAAGACGAACAGTGACATCGCCTTTGATCACATCAATCGTGTTGGAGGATGTAGCGAGCAGAGGCTGGGCGGCAGGCGCAGTCGCCTCAATCTCAACTGGCACAAAATGCATACCATCCAAATTTGGCAGAACCAGCTTGCCCTGCCGCGCCATCCGCCGCCAGTCAGACACCGTGCTGGGGATCAACTCATATCGCTTGGCAACCGCCTTGACTGTCTCGCCCTCAATCAGCGTCTCAGCCACGCGCCGCGCTTTCAGCTCCGGCGGCCAATCTCGTTTGCCATCAGACCGTCGCGGTACACTTACCAGAAACTCGCTTATAGCTCCCATCGAGAAACCCCCCACAATTCAAAGAAGCCTCTGAATCGCAGATCAGGCGCTATGCCGTAAGTGTGGGGGCGGCGCACCGGCTACAAAACTCGGAGACCGATTGACACTTTTGCCAATCGCGGCGTTCATTGTTTTCCTTGGGTATGGGCGCAGCAATAGACCGTTATGTATTGGGACGAGGCCAACATCGATCATCGCGAGCTGACTGCCAGAGAGCGTCAACGCTTGACATGGATGATGGCGTCTTTGTCGCTTCCCAAAGGTGGGGTTAGAGCGGCCTTCGCTGACGAAATGGCCTGTGTCTACCGCTTTGCCGCTGTGCGTTGGCCAGAGGGCCCAACGTGCGCAGATTGTGGTCGCAAGGACTTCGCATATCTGAAAATGCGAAAATGCCTCTATTGCCGGAAATGTAAGCGCCAATTGTCCGTGACCGCGGGCACCATCGCTCACCGGTCGCGCCTTGATCTCCGCATGTGGTTCATCGCGGCTGAAGACGTGATTTCAGCCTATGCGATAGGCAAAGAGGACGCTTTTTTGACGGGCCATGATCTCGCCCACCGGTATGGAGTTTCATACTCTGCCGCCCACCGTCTCAAGACGCGGCTCTTGGCAGACCTGTCGGACCCCAAAGGCATAATCAAGCCCAGCATTTGTGTGGCAGAACCAAACGTTCCGCAAGATGTTGCTGAGTTTGATTGGGGTTTGTTCGTCTGGGCTCAAGCCAAGGTCACAGGCTATTTCTTTGGAGATTGAGCGGCTGCCTTATGGGTTGTCTTAACGAGACAGTCAATCCACAGGGCATACTCGACCGCGACTTTCGTATCTCCTTTTTGCTTCCTAACTGGTCCTTGAAAGGAGCGGATATCCATTGGCTGACATCGTGAGACGCCTCCCAAATCAAGGCTCGACAGAGTGCGAAAAACAGAATCAGAAAGGAAATAAATTAGTTTATTATCAATAACTTGACTCGAATCGTCGCTGGCTGCAATTTGTGACAAATTGCTTGGCACAGGCTTCTTTATTCACGGGTAATGCTGCGCCCAAATAAGACCAGGAACTCGACCACTACACCAGAACACGCGCGCAGAGCTTTGCGGCATAGGCAGCACGAACAAAAGCGAAACCAAACATAAATGGATCGAAACGCCACGCCATCACCCACGCGCGTGAACAAGAAAGTTGTGACATGACGAATATTGAAACTGCCGTTGCTGGCGTCCGTACCGGCGGGCGCGCTCTCGAGACTTTCAGGAGGGCGCAGGCTAAAGCGGCTTTGACCGCTGAGCTTGAGCAACACTTCGAGAAGACTGAGACCTACGAAGAATTTCGGACGAAGGTTTTTGACGTATTGGCTCTTCGCGAGGCGCAGCTTGCCATGGGCAAGAGCGAATTGAAGGGCGTTGTAATGATAGGTCCCGCAGGCTCGGGAAAGTCACGCATGGTCGAAGAAATCATGACTGAACATCAGGAGTTGGTTGAGCGCGACGGCGGTTGGAAATTCGGTTCTCGGATCTTGTCGATTATTGTTCCCGGTCGCTCGACCGTAAAGGAAACGATGCAGGCCATTCTTGAAGGACTTGGATATAGCGTCAGGTCCAGAAGGGACGAGCAGTACCTTACGAACATGGCCATGTCGTTGCTGAAGAAGACTGGGGTGGCCGCTGTCCACTTGGACGAAGTTCAAGATAGCGGGAGATACAAGACAAGGGACAGTGTTGAAGCATTCCTAAAAATTTTCCGGAACATGATGCAGCACAAGGAATGGCCGGTCTGTCTGATCTTGACGGCAAAGCCAGAAGCGAAGGCGCTCATCAATATGGATTCACCCTTGTTGCGGCGCGTTCGCCCACAGGAAATCTGTCCGATTGAATTCAAGACTGATGGGCCGCAGCTCAAAAATGCGCTTCAGACACTTTCCCGGAAAGGTGGTGTTACGGATCATGAGATCCTCGAGTATGATGAGTTTATCCAGATTTTGATCCACGCATCAGCCCGTCGTTTTGGTGTCGCAGTAGAAATCGGGATCATGGCAATTGTGAATTGTCGGATCGAGGGGCGAGAGGTCTTGGACATGGGCCATTTCGCTGACGCATATGAGGAACGAATGTGCGTAGACGACGAACTTAATCCGTTTGTCGCAGAGCACTGGTCGATCATCGATACTGAAAAAATCATGCAGCGATTTGACGAGGAGCGAAACTTGTTGCGCTGAGGTCCACCACGAACCAATTCACCATCGTACATTCAAAGCCGCCCTTCTGGGCGGCTTTATCTTTTCCAAATCCTGTATTTTTAAAGGGATACGTTGATAAGAAGCATGGGCGAGGGGAATTTCAGGACCGACTGGGCATGTCGTAAGACCCAGATTGGATGTCGAAAGACCGACCTGCGAATGTCGTGATTTAAGTTAAGTATTTGAAAAAATGTTGAAAAATATCAACTCAAAACCTAATATCAATGTCGGACGATAATATTGCCGATGAGGCATAAGCATTCACGCCTTGGCGTTTTCATGCACACTGGAAATGTCGCGGTCTAGTGCCGCCTCAGGTGTTCGTTTAAGCCACGTTCTGTTCGAACGCGACGGGGCTTTTCCAGCCGAGCGCTGTGTGTCGGCGTTTTGATCATGGGGTGCAGGTTTCGTGTTGATCACCGAGCGAAGCCAACCGCAGTGAACTCTTATCGGTCTCCGTTCAGGACAGCTTTCAGTCGTTCAGCCAGATCGGCCTTTGTAAAGGGTTTCATCAAAAGCTCTACGCCGGGATCGATGTGCCCGTTATGAACGATGGCGTTTTTGGTGTAGCCGGACATGAAGATGACCTTGAGCGGAGGATTGTCGCGACTCAATTGATCAGCCAATTGCGCGCCGTTGAGTTTGCCGGGCAGAACCACGTCCGTGAGCAACAAATCAAACTGTTCCACATCTGCGATTGATTTGGCCTCGTCTCCATTCAGCGCTGAGTGAACATCGTAGCCGAGGCTTCGCAAGGTCCGTTCAGCATAACGCAGCAGGGCCGGATCATCCTCGACCAGAAGGATACGGCCCGACCCCTTCGGTGCCAGTTTTTCCACGATTTGGGCTGTAGACCTTCCGTCGACCTTCGCATGATGCCGCGGAAAATACAGCTTGACGGTCGTTCCAAGGCCGGGCTCGGAGTAAAGCATGACGTGGCCGCCGGATTGCTTGGCAAATCCGAAGACCATGCTCAGTCCAAGACCGCTGCCTTGTCCGACGTCCTTGGTGGTGAAGAACGGGTCGAAGGCCTCCCGCATGATGTCGGGGCTCATGCCATGGCCGGTATCGGATACAGCGAGCATGACGTATTGACCGGGTGTCAGCTCTGACTGGCGCGCGGTGTAGTGTCGGTCAAGATGCATATTGGCAGTCTCGATCGTGATCTTGCCGCCGCCGGGCATGGCATCTCTCGCGTTGACGACAAGGTTCAGCAACGCATTTTCCAATTGGTTGTGGTCGACCCGGGTATACCAGAGGCCAGCGCACCCGACGCGTTCGATCGCGATGTCCGCATCTATGATACGTCTCAAGAGCGGGTCTATATCGCGGACGATGGCATCTACCCGCATGACTTTGGGGTTTAGAGGCTGCTTTCGAGCAAAGGCCAATAGTTGCGAGGTCAACGTTGCGCCACGTTGGGCGGCCTCGGCGATTTCGTCTGCAAGCTCCTCGGCATCCGGACTATCGAACAATAACTCTTGCAGAAGCTCGGCATTCCCAAGGATGATGGCGAGGATATTGTTGAAATCGTGAGCGACTCCGCCTGTGAGTTCTCCGATCGCATGCAAGCGCGCAGCGTGCCGATATTTTCCCTCGGCCCGTGCCCGAACCATGAGCGTGCCGAGCGTCTGGCATAGGATTTCGAGCTGTCGCATTGTATGCTCCCCGGGCGCTTCGGCCGTGCCATGCGACAGGATGAGCACGGCCATGGGGTTGCCGCTTTCGGTCAGTGGATAGCACAGCCAACCTTCGGTATCGCCGGGGCAGTCCGTGCGCGCCGCAAGCGCAGCCCGCGCAGGCTCGATGATATCCCTTTCCGGGTCGGCGTTGATGTTTACGACCGCATCACCCCCGACGATCTCGCCCGAGGCCTTTGAAGTAAGCGCTTTGCGGAGGTCACCGTGAGCCTCGATGATCTGCATGGAACCAGATATCGGACCAAGGATTGCACCTCCATGGCATCCGCAGGCCGCCACGAGTGTTTCGAGCGCGCCAAGAAGATACACGTCCTTGCTCGTATCGATTTCTGCAAGCTGCCGTACGTAGGCGAGTGTATTCTGGACAATAACACTTTGCTTCGCGAGCTGGTTCTCAGCTTCCTTGCGAGCCGCGATTTCGGCTTGTGCGGCCTGTATCCCTTCGGCGAGTATGCGGAACCGGCGGGACAGCTTGCTGTTCGCCTCAAGCCGCAGCAAAATGCGGACTTCCCCGTCTACAGAGCGCAGCCGGCGGCCTCGTACGATGATGTAGGATTGGTCGACGTGTCGCCTCAACCCGACTGGCATCGTTTGCGTGGTGGACGTCGCGGCATTGAGAAAACGCTGCAGGCGCCCGTCTTTCGGGTCAAAAACGTCCTCGATCAAAAGAGTTTTAGACGACGTGGGCTCATGACACTCCAGCAAATCCTGTGCGGCGTCGCTTGCGAATTCCACTTGGCCGCTCGTCGGGTCGAGGATCAGAAGGGCATCGCCTGAAAAAGCGGCATAATCCGATACACTCAGTCGCGCTCGTGCCGGCATAGTGGTTTCAGCTTTCTGACTTGAAAAATTCGGTCTCGTCGTCCCCGGCGGCACCTGCGGCCTCGTCTAGTCCGACGATGACCAGACAGCGAGCGTCCCCGCGAGCGATCGCTTCATCGATCCGAACGCGGGCATATCCGAGGTTTTCAGCGGCGATACGCCCGAAAACATTCGCTGTCATGCGACACAGCGCCGGGCGGTCGAGAACCTTATCTCCAAATGGGCAGGCGTTGTTCACAAGCACAATCGCCTTTTTGTCGAGGCTCTGGATCGAGAAGCCCCCGTCGATCCGGGCTTTGAGGTGAACGAGTGCCGCGGCGACTTGTTGTACGTTAAGGCGAGGGGTCTCGAAGCCACGGCGATACTCCGCGTTGAGAGCGCCAGCCAACATCGTCCCGACATGATTTACATAGGCCGCAGCTTCTTTTTCGCCCACCGTGTCCTGTAGAATCCCCGTGAGTTCGCGGATAACGGATCGCATGAATACATCTTTGCCTAAACCCGAATTGGGCTGCGGGGTCGGAAGTTCTGTCTGCATCATGGTACCCAGTTGTCGCGGAGTTTCGGGTCTGTCTATGTCGTTCGGGCGCTTGTCTTTGAGTGACGCAAGAGGCTGCGCAATCGAGGATTTGCTTGTTGCCGAAGCAGCAGCACAAAGATCATTCTCTTATTTGGCCGCTACGCTTACGTCACAGTCGTTAAGACTATTAACGCAGCGAGACACAGCAGAGTTCCTTCAAGGTGCGCACAAAACCCTTAGGTCGGCAATGGCTATCGTGTGGTCTCCAAAATCATGCGCGATACATGAATGTCCGGATTGGGCGGTGAAGTTGCGGTGCAGCGCCAGACCTTTTTGGCAAGCGGCGGCTCTGGGCCGTCAGCAGCGGGGCTGTGACGTTGTGATCAGCGACAAGCTGCGATCAACCTGATGGTGCGAGAGAGCGTTCGCGCCTTCGCGTGCTCGGCCAGTAATGGCTCGCGTCAGCCCTCGTCCAAAACCCGCCGAGCCACGCGGAAACATTCCAGCGCCTGCGGCACGCCACAGTAAATGCCGATCACGTGGATGATCGCCCGGATTTCATCTTGAGTGACGCCGTTGTTAAGCGCTCCGCGGCAATGGGTTTCCCATTCGTGCATTTTGCCAAGCGCGCCGATCATGGACAGGTTCATCATCGAGCGTGTCTTGGGGTCGATCGCATCATCGCCCCAGCCAAAGCCCCAGCACCATGCCGTCATCGCCTCCTGGAAAGGGCGGGAGAAGTCATCAGCGGCCGCGAGGTTCTTTTCAACATATTCCGCACCGAGCGTGGCTTTGCGTTGCTCCAGCCCTTTCAGGAACAGATCTTCGTCGAATGCGCTCATGGGGTTATCCTTTCAGCCGGATCGCGATATTCTTGGTTTGCACGTAGTTCCAAAGCGCCTCACGGCCCTTTTCGCGGCCATAGCCGGATTTTCCGTAACCGCCAAACGGCGTTTCGACGCCACCCGCATACCACTCGTTGACAAAAACCTGACCGGCGCGGAGGTGCCGCGCGGCACGGGTGGCGCGATCAAGGTCAGATGTGAAGACGCCCGCCACCAGCCCGTAATCGGTGCTATTGGCGATTTCGATGGCCTGCGCATCGTCTTGGAAGGACAGGACTGACAGGACAGGGCCGAAGACCTCTTGGCGCGCGATGTCCATGTCCGGTGTTACGCCCGCCAGAACCGTGGGTTCGAGGAATGCGCCGGGGCGGTTGAGCTTTCGTCCACCCGCAGCGACCTTTGCGCCCTGCTCCTCGGCGCGCATGATCATGCCAAGCGCGCGGTCTCGCTGGGCGTCGCTGACCATGGCGCCCATGTTTGCGCCAAACTCGTTTCGCTCGATCCCGGGCCCGACCGAAAGGGATTTTGCGACCTTCGCGGCCCGCTCGACCACTTCGTCATGGCGGCTTTCGTGGACGATCACGCGGGACATGGCAGAACAGACTTGCCCTGCGTTGAAGTAGATGCCCCAGCGGATATCGCTCTCGAATTCATCCAGATCAGCGTCGTCATGCACAATGGCCGCCGACTTGCCGCCCAGTTCCAGAACGCAGGGCACAATGTTTTGTGCTGCTGCCGTCGCAATCGCAATGCCGGTTGGCACGGAACCCGTGAACACGATCTGATTCACCTCGCGGTGCGCCGCCAGTGCCGCACCCGCATCGCTCCCCAGTCCGCAGAGCACATTCACCGCTCCGGGTGGGAACCCTGCTGCCTCTGCCGCCTTGGCAAGCCACGCATTGGTGAGGGGTGTCATCTCGGGCGATTTGATCACGCAGGCATTCCCCGTGGCCAGCGCTGCCGAAAGTGAGCGCGCCGCCATCTCCACCGGGTAGTTCCAGGGGATGATCTGGGCCGAAACACCGAACGGTTCGTATTCCGTCCAGTCCATATATCCAGACCCAAGGGGGATCGAGCGGCCTTCGACCGTGCTGGCCTGGTTTCCGTAATACTCGAAATAAAGGGCTGCCCCCTCGACCTCGATATGACTTTCCCAAAGCGGCTTGCCCTGTTCGAGCGTCAGGATCCGCGCGATTTCATCCTTATGGTCAAGAAGGTAACGCCCCATCGCCTGCACCATGCGGCCCCGCTCAATCGGGCGCATGGCCATCAAGACGCCTGACAGATGAACTCTGCGCGCGGCCCTAACGGCGCGGTCCACATCGCCGGCATCGGCAAGGGCATGTTCCGCGATGTGTTCGCCGGTTGCCGGATCGATCACGTCGATTCGACCCGCGCCGCCATCGACCCAGGCGCCGTCGATGTAATTCTGCCAGTAGGGTTGCACGTCAGCCATCCACAGCCTCCCGCATCCAGCGTTGAAGGTGCATGACGGAGTGTTCCGAATTGACCCCGCAGGCGGGATCGACGACCAGCGGCCCAGGCACGTAACCGCGCGATTTCAACCCGCGCTGTACGCTTTCGACCAGATGGATGTCTTCCTCGACCGTCGTGGCGCGATCCTGTTGGGCCATGCGGCGAACGGTTTCATTGTCGTAGCCCCCGACCGAATACCAGCCGCGCCAGACGACCACGTGCTCCGCATCAATCGCACGCCAATGATATGTGTTCAGCAGATTGCCGGGATAGACCTGAAAGCTGAACATAGGCCAGAGGAACCAACTGGAATACTTGTCGTTGTTGGCGAACCCGCTGTCGATATCATAGGTCATCTGCTCCAGCGAGGCGGTCTCGGTCGTATGCCGCAGGCAAAAGCCATGCGGCTGGATATCGTAGGTTTCCGGCCGGATCACGCCGGTGGCAAAGGTCGGGTGATTCAGGGTGCAGTGGTAGCATTCCGAGTAGTTCTCGACTGAGATCTTCCAGTTGCAGGTCTCGCGGATCTCTATCCATTCCAGCGGTTTCAGATCGGCCCAATTGGGAACGAAATCTTCCAGTTCGCCCCGCGCATCGGGGAACCACGTGTCCATCGGATCAGCTTGCGCGTCGAGGTTGACGAAAACGAAGTCAAGGAAGATCTCGGTTCGCACTTCCGTCAGGCAAATTTTCGATGCATCGAAACCGGGAACTGATTTGGCGTTCGGTGCGGCGCGCAGTTTTCCGGTCAGCTCATAGGTCCATGCGTGATAGGGGCAGACAACCACGCGCGTGCTGCCGATCCCGCTGACAAGTTGGTGCGCGCGATGTTGGCAGACGTTATAGAAGGTGCGAATTTCGCCATCGCGGCCACGTATCGAGAACAGGCTTTCATCACCCAGGTCAAAGGCCACGTAGTCGCCGGGATTTTCCAATTGGCTGGCGTGGCAGGCGAATTGCCAGGTTCGCGCAAGCAGACCGGCCTTTTCGGCCTCGAAAACTTTTGGGTCGGTGTAATAACGCGCGTCCAGCGATCGGACGGGACCTGGTTCATCCTTCATTCCGGCTCCTCCATGTAGATGCCAAGCTGATGGCGGCGGCGGTGAAATGTCTCGACCCGCTCCACGATCTCTTCTGACGCGACTGCGATCACGAAACTCAGCAAGGTTTCCAAAAGCGCGATGGTCGAGACCGACGAAGGAAAGAATTGCGGTGTGTCCACGGCGACGACAAAGCCGTGATCGGCGGCTCGGATGATCGGACTGGCGGGGCTGCCGCTCAGGCCGATGATGGTCATGCCCTGCTCGCGGGCCACCTCGATGGCGGCCACCACTTCACTGCGATAGGGGCGCATGGACATTGCGATCAGCACGTCGCGCTTGTCCGCCCAGGCCAGGTCGTCCGTTGGCGTGGAGCCGGAGCGCGGAATGGCGTGAAACTGAACCATGCCGGTGGAGGCAAGATAGGTGAAGTTGCGCGCGTTCGCGTTGTTCACCCCAACGCCCAGTGTAAAGACCTGTCGGCTGGCCCAGATCGCCTCTGCTGCGGATTTCAAAGACTCGGCGTCGATGCCAGCGAAGGTCTCTTCGAGGTTGCGGATCGCCCCTTCGACCATGTCGGCGTAAAGACCGCCCAGATCGCCCGACTTGCGGATGTCCTGCAACCAGCGCGCCCGGTCGGGAAAGCTGACAGCGCCCTTGCGGATCGCCTCGCGGAACGGCGCGCGGAAATCCTCGTAGCCCTCGAAGCCCACCTGCCGGGCCATGCGGACGAAGGTGTTGGGTTTGACGTTGGCTGCCTCGGCAATCTCGCGCACCGTCGAAACGCCGACGTCATTAGGGTTTTCCAGCACGTAGCGCGCGGCTTTCTGCGCTTCGGGCGTCAGTGCGTCCCACTCTTCGGTGAGGCGTTCAAGAACGTGATGTGATACATTTGTGCCATTCATGATTGACATTGGTACACACGTACGCTTAGCCTGTCCACAAGTTTTGCGACTCCCGAACAAAGGAAGCGACAATGTCGGACAAGCAGTTTCCCAGCCACGCCCGCGTGGTCATCGTTGGCGGTGGTGTGATGGGGGTCGGACTTGCCTATCACCTCGCACATGAAGGCTGGGGGCCGGAGGTGGTTCTGCTGGAAAAGGCAGAGCTGACCTCTGGGTCCACGTGGCATGCGGCGGGGCAGATCACGCACTCCACCAGCAGTTTCGGTTTGGGGAAATGTGTGGATTACAACATCGGGCTCTATTCCGGCGGGCTGGAGGCGGAGACAGGGCAAGCCGTGACATGGCATGGCTGCGGGTCGTTCCGTCTGGCCTATACCGAGGATGAGATGGACTGGCTGCGTCACACGTTATCAGTCGGACGGTCACTGGGGTTCAACATCGATTTGGTTGGGCCGGACCGAGTGGCGGAACTACACCCGTTCTATAACCTTGAAGGCGTGCTTGGTGCGCTGCACACGCCCGACGATGGGCATGTCGATCCGACCAACGTGACCATGGCGATGGCGGCGGGTGCGCGGGCCAAGGGTGCGCGGATCATTCGTCGCTGCCGCGCGACGAACATTACGCAGGCAGCCTACGGCGAATGGGTGGTCGAAACCGAACAGGGCACGATAACCTGCGAACATGTGGTCAACGCGGGTGGCACTTATGCCCGGCAGATGGGCGAATGGTCCGGCCTGCAACTGCCGATGACGTCGATGACGCACCACTATTTCGTCACCGAAGAGGTGCCGGAGTTCCGCGATCTGGAGCGTGAATTGCCGGTCATTCGCGATGACCGCAAGGTTTCGGGCTACATTCGCATGGAGCAGAAGAAGGGCCTGATCGGCATCTACGAAAAGGCCAATCCCAACACTGTCTGGGAGGATCACTGCCCTTGGGAGGCCGAGAACGAGTTGTTTGCGGCAGATTATGATCGCGTCATGCCGTGGCTGGAGGAATCGCTCAACCGGATGCCGATTTTCGCCGAACTGGGCATCAGCCGCGACGTCCACGGCGCGATTTCGCATCCGCCTGATGGCAACCCGTTGATCGGTCCTGCGCCGGGCGTCAAAAACTACTGGTGTTGTTGCGGCACCCAGATCGGGATCGGCTGGGGTCCGGGGCTGACCCGCGAACTGGCGCGCTGGATGGTGCATGGCGCGGCGGATATCTCGATGCGCGACTATGACCCGCGCCGGTTTGGCAGCTATTCCCACAAAGACTGGCAGGTCATCAAGGCCAAAGAGGATTACTGCCTGCGCCACGAAATCCCCTTTCCCCATTTCAATCGACTTGCGGGTCGACCGATCAAGCCGTCGCCGCTCTACTCCACGCTCAAAGCCAAGGGTGCGGTGTTTGAAGAGGTCTACGGCTTCGAGCGTCCGCGCTGGTTCGCACGGGACGGCGTGGCGCAGCAGGATCATTACTCTTTCCGGCGCACGGCCGTGGACGACATGGTGGCACAAGAGGTCAAAGCCGTGCGCGAGCGTGTCGGCATCATGGACGTCACGGCCTTTACGAAGGTGCTGGTCGAAGGGCAGGGCGCCCATGCGCTGCTGGATCGGCTGACGGCGAACCGAATGCCACAGAAAGTTGGGAGCATCACCTTGACGCACATGCTCAACCGCCGTGGTCGGATCGAACTGGAAACGACGATTGTGCGGATGGCCGAGGACAAGTTTTACCTCGTCTGCGCAGCCTTTTTTGAACAACGTCTGCTGGATCACCTTGAGGCACAACGGGCGGACGAGGACGTGACTGTCACGGCGCTTTCCAGCACGTGGGGCGCGCTGTCTCTCAACGGGCCAAGATCCCGCGATGTGCTTGCAGCCTGCACGGATGCAAGACTGGACAATGCATCCTTCCGCTGGCTGTCGGCCCGGGAAATCGCCGTCGCCGGTCACAGTGTCTGGGCCTTCCGCATGTCGTATGCGGGCGAGCTGGGCTGGGAATTACACATGCCATTCGCTGCGATGGCGGACGTCTATGGCGCGCTCTGGAAGGTGGGCGAGGCGTATGGCATCGCGGATTACGGCAGCTTCGCCATGAACGTGATGCGTATGGAGAAAGGCTTCAAAGGCGCGGGCGAATTGACGAACGAAGTCACCTTGGCCGAGGCAGATGTTCTGCGCTTTGCCCGGACGGACAAAGATTATTTGGGCAAGGACAAGACCTTGAGCACCGATTTGCCCTGGGTCTGCGCCTATCTGGAAATCGAACCCGACGGCCATATCGACGGACATGGCGGCGAGGCGGTGACGCTGGATGGCCGGGTTGTTGGCTCGACGGCGTCGGTCGCCTACGGTCACACAGTCGGCAAAATCTTGGCTTTTGCCTATATCAAGCCCTACGCTGCGGCACCCGGCACCGCGTTGGACGTGATCATCCACGGTAAACCCCGCGGAGCTCGCGTGCTTGGCGAACCGGCCTATGATCCGCAAAGCCTGCTGCCTCGCGCCGATACTGTTTCGGAGCCAGCAGAATGAACCGCATGCACTCCCAAGCCGATTGGATCGCTCGTGCCCGCGAGGTTCTTCCCGCCGCGGGTTTCGGCAATTTCGATGCCTCCATAGTGATTGCGCGGGGCGAAGGAAGCCGCGTTTGGGACGAGGACGGCCGCGAATACGTGGACTACCTGATTGGATCCGGTCCGATGCTTCTGGGTCATGGCCATCCGGAAGTCATGGAAGCGGTGCTGGAGCAACTGCCAAATGGCATGACCTTTTTCGCCAACAATGCCAAGGGTATAGAACTGGCTGAAGCAATCGTGGATGCCGTGCCCTGCTGCGAACAGGTGCGTTTTGTCACATCAGGCGGCGAGGCGGATATGTACGCGATCCGCCTTGCGCGTGCCTATACCGGCAAGCCGAAGATCCTGAAATTCGAGGGCGGCTATCACGGTATGTCCGCCGAGGCGCAAATGAGCCTCGCGCCGTCGAACCACGCCAATTTCCCAACCGCCGTGCCCGACAGCGCGGGCATTTCGCAGGCTGTGGCCGACGAAATGCTGATCGCGCCCTTCAACAATCTGGAGGCAGTCGCCTCGCTCCTCAGTGAACATGAGGATATTGCCGGAATCATCGTAGAGCCTTTGCAGCGGATCATCCCAGCGCAGCCCGGCTTCCTGCAAGGCTTGCGCGATCTCTGCGACAAACATGGCGTTCTCCTGATTTTCGACGAGATCGTCACCGGATTTCGCCTTGCCTATGGTGGCGCGCAGGAGCGCTATGGTGTGACGCCCGACATTTGTACACTGGGTAAGATCATCGGGGGCGGCTTTCCTCTTGCCGCTCTTGGGGCCAACGCCGGGATCATGGCGCATTTCGACAAGGCGATGGTGGGGGCAGAGAAATGGCTGATGCAGCTCGGAACGCTGTCGGGCAATCCGGTGGCGTCAGCCGCGGGCCTTAAAACGATGGAAGTCCTGAGGCGTCCGGGACAGTATGAACGCCTGCGTGAGCTTGGTCAGACCTTGATGGACATGCAGGTTTCCGCGCTAACCGAGCAAGGGATCGCCCACCGGATCTGCGGTGATACAACCCTATTCGACATCTATTTCACAGATGCCCATCCAGTCGATTACCGAAGCGCCAGGCACGGCGATCCGAGGCTTGGCGAGATCTGGAATGGTGCATTGCGGGTCAATGGCGTCTTCAAGTCACCGGGGAAACTCTATCCATCGCTCGCATTGACTGCCGACGACTTGGAGGTGACCCGGTCCGCGTTTACGCGAGCCGCAATTGCCGTGTCACAATGTTGAACGAGAACGAGGTGATCCGAGCTCGCGCGGATGGCTCGGACATTAATGAACGACAGCGGTGTGGCCTGCTGTTGTCTGACATTGCTGACCAAGGCTCATCCCGCCCGGTGAGCCCGGGCGGAGCGGAAAGCGGTCACTGTAGGCAGTCTGCATTTGCCGTAACTCAAGAACAAGCGTGGCTCCGGGGCCCGATACGCTCGCAGCGCTTATTGGTCGTCAATCATAACGCTGGCTGAAGGTTATCACGGTGCCGTCCGCCCGCGTCAGGCTGCGGGCATAGATCTCGCGCGGGCCCAGATCGTCGTCAACGAAGCCATTCACGACCACCGCCTCGCCCACCTCGGCGGGCACCCAGTTCGGGCCGACATAGATGCGGATATGGCCGCTGGCATCGGCCAGACGGAACTCATCCTCGTCGGTGATGCGTTCGACCGTGCCCTGCACGGTGACCATGGTCCCGCGTTGTGCGTCGGCGATCGGGGTTATCTGGCCGGCGAAAGCTGCCGGGGCAGCAAGGAGCGCACAAAGCGCTGCAGTGGCAAATATCTTCATCGGTGTATTCCTTTCAATGGCTCAGAGGGGCGCAAGATCAGTCCAGGGCCAAGATCAGTAGAAGGACGACAGCAACCGCACCGATCGCCAGCCACGCTTTGGGCAGCCGGATTTCCACCTCGCCCGACAGCCAATCGCGGGCTTTTCGCAGGTCCATCTTCTTCACGTCATTCGCGTCATTCATCGGTCTTGCTCCTGTTTGCGGGGATCGTCCATCGATCCGATGGGAGCTTTTTGGCGAATGATTCTGACCGTGGACTGACGAGTTGTCAGGATTTTTCAGGCACGAAGGACAATGTGACCACGCACCCGCCGCCCTCAGACGACTGAAGCGCAACCATGCCGCCTTGGGCGCGTTGCAGGCGGTCGACGATGGCAAGGCCAAGCCCGGTTCCGCCGGGCACCGCGCCCGGCGCGCGCCAGAACGGGTCGAACACCTGTGCCTGCGCGCTGTCGGGCAGGCCCGGCCCATGGTCACGTACCGACAGCTTGGGGTCGGGGCCGACCGTGATCTCGACCTCGCCCGGCCCGCCATGCAACACTGCGTTCTCGATCAGGTTCGACAGCGCCAGTTCCACCCCTTCGCGGTTGGCGCGCGCCAACACCGGCACATCGGGCATAGACAGGGACAGTGCGGCGCCCCTGCCATAGGCAAAAGGGGCAAGGGCCGCTGTCACGGCCTCGGCCGCTTGGCGCAGATCAAGCGCTGCGTCTGTCGGGGCCGTCAGCGCCTCGGTGCGCGAGGCCGCCAGCACCTGTTGCACGGTGCGCGACAGTGCGGCCAGATCGGCGCGCAGCTTGTCGGTCGTCTCGCCCGGCGGCAGAGCGTCGAGCCGGGCCGTCAGCACCGCGACTGGCGTTCGCAGCGCATGTGCCGCCTCGGCGGCATGGCGGGTTTCAGCGGTCAGAGCCGATGCCAGCCGGTCCAGCGCACGTTGCGTGCCGTCGATGAGGTCGGCGACTTCGGCGGGCACCGGGCCGGCGGGGGGCTGCGTCACGGCGCCGGGCCGAAGGGCGCGTGCCCAAGCGGCGGCGCGGGCCACCGGTGCCAGTTCGCGCCGGATCAAAACCGCGCTCGCTGCGATGAGAAGGACCGCCATGGGCAGGATAGGCCCCCAGACATGCTGACGCAGCTCGCTCAATAGCGCTCGGTGCAACAGATTCTCTGGGTCGGACGTCATCACGAACACGACCCTCAATCCGTCCGTCCGGTCACGAAATTCATGGCCGGCATAGAGCAGCCGACCCGCCGGAAGATCGACCGTCGTGACCCAGTCATCGGCGTAGATATCCATCGCGGAGGGCGGGATCAGGTCGCGGTTCATCGCATCGACAACCGTCCCTGCGCGATCCACCAGCGCAAAGGCATAGGCCGCGGGGTGATCCGCAAAGATCGCCCGCGCCGGGGTATCGGCGGGCAGACCGTTGCCCTCCAGAGCTTTGCCCAAGCGGTCCGTTATGTCAGCGACGACCTCGGCCTCCAGCTCGGAACGATCGGACCCATAATAGATGCCGACCACGACCATATTCAGCGCGACAATGGCCGCGGCGATCAAGGCCAGTCGCCGGATCAGGAGCTGCCCCAACGGACGGTTCGGACGCGTCACTGCTGCTCCTCGCGCGGCAGCATCCAGCCCACGCCGCGCACATTCACGATTGGCACGGGACATCCCGCTGCTTCGAGCCCGCGGCGCAAACGGGAGACGGAGGCCTCCAGCGCGTTGGGCGTGACCTCGTCATCAATCGTGTAGATCGCCTCCGCCAGCGCCTGGCGCGAGGCGACGCGTCCGGCGTTGCGCATCAGATGCTCCAGCACGCCCAGTTCGCGGCGCCCCAGGACGACGGGTGTATCAAGCACGCTCACGCTGCGCAGGGCTGTGTCGAGCGCCAGCGGCCCAAGCCGCAGCACGGTACCCGACCGGTCGCCGGGCCGGCGCAGAACAGCGCGGGCGCGGGCCACAAGCTCGGACATCTCGACGGGCTTTACCACATAATCGTCCGCGCCGCCGTCAAGCCCGGCCAATCGATCTGCCAACTGGTCACGCGCGGTCAGGACGATCACCGGCACGCGCCCGGCTTGCCGCAGGATCGGCAGCAGTCGCAGCCCGTCGTCATCAGGCAGGCCGAGGTCCAAGAGAACCAGCGCATAATCCGCCAACTCGGCCAGTTCGCGCGCCTCCGCCGCGGTGGCGGCGCGGTCGACGGCAAAGCCCGCCCGCCGCAGTGCGTCGGAGACAGCCTCTGCCAGGGGTGGGTGGTCTTCAACAAGCAGGACACGCATTCGGGTTAGAGCTTTCAGACGAGGGCCGAGACAAACAGTCCATGTCAGGCGTGGAGAATACAATAACCCGAATGAAGTTTTGGACGATTGCCAGGTCGTATCTGTTCGTTTTTGGCTGACGGCTGTCTGACGAGCCATTTACATTCAAGCTCGCGGTTGCCCATCAGGCCGCCGGAACACGTCCACGCTATAGATAGAAATGACTAACCGGTTTGGGTGCTTTTCGATGCTGAATTGAAATGGGATATATGTTCGGTTTGGGCCGTTCAGGAAGACAACCCCAGTTTCAGGTTTCAATGACTGCCGCGATGGCGCGTTCATCTTTGAGTTCGACCAGGCCTTAGATCCCGCGGCTTGGTGGGTGTGATCATTTCAGCGCGTGCAAAGAGGGCTGCGCAAAAGCCATCAAACTCGGAAAGCAGCCTGCCATCCTCATCGGTATGCTCAACCAGTCGTGTGTCCAAGTGGTTCAGGACGTCCTCGTTCAACATCGTTTCGGTTCAGTATCGCCGAACCCGTTAGAACTTCTCAACCCACGGTCGCACGGTCACTTCGTTGCTCCAAGCGCTGCGATCCTGCTCGATCAGGTGACGAAGGTGCGGGCAATGGCGTCGGGCCGAAGCATGGAGCCGGGCCTGTCGTCTGGTTCGGTTCGTCCCGGGTTCAGGATGGCCCCGTCGATATTGATCCAGGCGACATGGATACCCTGCGGGTGCAGTTCTCGCGCCATGCTCTCTGCAAGTCCACGTTGTGCGAACTTGCCCATGGCGAAGGGCGCAGATTGCGGGAAGCCTTTGACGCCGGCAGATGCACCTGTGAACAGAATGGTGCCACGCGTCCCATCTATTGGCTCAGCGCGCAGCATATGCTTGGCTGCATGCTTGCCCGTCAGGAACGCTCCGATCGCTGTCACCTCCACGGCATGTCGCACATCGTCAACGGACAACTCTGCGATCGGTCCACGCACCCGGGCGGAAGGATTATAGATTACGACACGCGGCGAAACGGGAAGACCATTGAACAGAGCTGCAACGGCGCTTTCGTTGGTCGCATCCAGCAGAACCGTGCGAGCGCCGGTATCGTCCGCCAAAGACTGCATCTTGTCTGCGCTGCGTGCGGCCAGCGTCAGGGAATAGTCGGACATCAATTCTCGCGCCAAAGACGCGGACAGTCCATCGCCCACACCAATAATGACAGCATGCGGCTTTGTCATTGAAATTCCCTCCTCATTGTCCAGCAGATTACTTGACCTCTGAATGAGCATGAAATACGAGGTACCACACTGAGCGGGCGTTGTGTAATGGTAAGACCTCAGCCTTCCAAGCTGATGACGCGGGTTCGATTCCCGCCGCCCGCTCCAAATCTTCCTCCAAATTCTCTGACTTGTCCGTAATTTCCGCGACTTTGGCGCGGCATATCGGTATTTCGCGCGCGTTCGGCTTGACCATTGCGGGTAGGCCAATGTTTAAGCGGTTGCAGCAAAAAACGGGATCCTGATGGCGGACGCGACACCTCTACCGGCGAAAAACGAAGACCGTGGCAAATCCAAGAAGATTGGATCGCTCGGAGCCCTCTGGCCATTTATCGCGCCCTACAGGC
This sequence comes from Pelagibaca sp., assembly GCA_041725935.1. Classification (GTDB taxonomy): domain Bacteria; phylum Pseudomonadota; class Alphaproteobacteria; order Rhodobacterales; family Rhodobacteraceae; genus Marivita. The sequence goes on along the minus strand of JBGRQD010000009.1, from coordinate 120,342 downwards.
TTTTGATGGCTGCGGCGCTGTTCGCGCTGACCGCTACGGCATGCGTATCGCTGATCCTGCCGATGGCGGTGCGCCGGGTTGTGGACAATTTCAACACCGCCGATGGCGCGCTGCTCGATCTCTATTTCGGGGCGGCGCTGGGCATTGCCGGTCTGCTGGCGATTGGCACCGCGCTGCGTTACGCGCTGGTCACACGGCTGGGGGAACGGGTCGTGGCCGATATCCGCAAGGCTGTGTTCGGGCGCGTGATCGGGTTGAGCCCGTCGTTCTTTGAGCGGGTGATGACCGGTGAAGTTCTTAGCCGCATCACCACCGACACCACCCTGATCCTCAGCGTTCTGGGATCGTCCATTTCCATCGCGCTGCGCAATGTGCTGCTGTTCTTTGGCGGCATCATTCTGATGCTGTTCACCTCGGCCAAGCTGACGGGGATGGTGCTGTTGATCGTGCCCGCCGTCGTGGTGCCGATCCTCGTTCTGGGCCGCAAGATGCGCAAGCTGAGCCGCGAAAATCAGGATTGGATCGCAGCCTCTTCGGGCAACGCCTCGGAAGCGCTGCTGTCGGTGCAGACGGTTCAGGCCTTCACCCACGAGGCCATTTCGCGCACTGCTTTCGGCGACGTGACCGAGAAAAGCTTTGACGCCGCGCGCCGCCGGATCTGGACGCGGGCGCAGATGACTGCAATCGTGATCTTCCTCGTGTTTACCGGGATCGTCGGAGTGCTCTGGATCGGGGCCACCGATGTGCGCAGCGGCACGATGACTCCTGGCGAGTTGGTGCAGTTCGTTATCTACGCGGTCATGGTCGCCGGCTCTGTCGCGGCCCTGTCCGAGATATTCGGCGAATTGCAGCGCGCAGCCGGGGCCACCGAACGGTTGGTCGAGTTGCTGCATGCCGAGGACACGGTGAACGATCCGGAAACGCCTGTGTCGCTGCCGGAGCCGGTGAAAGGCGAGATCACCTTTGAGAACGTACATTTCGCTTATCCCAGCCGCCCCGGCGTTGCGGCGCTCGACGGTGTGAACCTGCGGATCGAACCGGGTGAAACGATTGCCGTGGTGGGCCCAAGCGGTGCGGGCAAGACGACGATCATCCAGTTGATCCAGCGGTTTTACGATCCCGATGCGGGGCATATCTGTATTGACGGCATGCGGATCGACGCGCTGAACCGTGACGCGTTCCGCAAGCACATCGCGCTTGTGCCGCAGGACCCGGTCATCTTTGCCGCTTCAGCACGCGAAAACATCCGCTTTGGCCGACCGGACGCCACGGATGCAGAGATCGAAGCAGCGGCCAAGGCGGCGGCGGCGCATGAGTTCATCGTGGCTTTGCCGGACGGCTATGACAGCTGGCTGGGCGAACGCGGCGTGATGCTGTCGGGTGGTCAGAAACAGCGGATCGCGATTGCCCGCGCGATCCTCCGCGACGCGCCGGTGCTTTTGCTGGATGAGGCGACCAGTGCGCTGGACGCCGAAAGCGAACGTGCCGTGCAGCGCGCGGTCGACGAGCTGTCCGTGGGGCGCACCACCATCATCGTCGCACACCGACTGGCGACCGTGAAAAAGGCTGATCGGATTATCGTGATGGAACAGGGACGGATCGTGGCGATGGGCGCGCATGACGCGCTTGTCTCCGAAGACGGTCTCTATGCCCGTCTCGCCCGCTTGCAGTTCACCGACGGTATGGCGGCCGAATAGAAATTGTGCGCTGCGGATCGGCAAGTGTCGGTTTTGGCCATGACAGGTCGGTTCCGCCACAGGCACCCTGACGCCAAACGGCAACAGGGAGAACGCCATGCAGGTTGGATTTGTGGGATTGGGGGCCGTCGGGGCCAAGCTGGCCGGAACGCTGGCACGCAACGGGGTGGATCTGACCGTCTTTGATCTGGACCCGGCGCGCGCGCTGCTGCTGGTTGCCCAAGGTGCCAAACTTGGGGCCAGTCCAGCAGAGATCATGCGCGACTGTGACGTGGTGATCACCAGCCTGCCCAGCCCTGCCGCGTCGCAGGCAGTGCTGGAACAGCTTTTGCCGGAAATCGGGCCAGGCAAGATCTGGATCGAGATGTCGACCACCGATCCCGAGGCGATCCGCGCACAGGCCAAGGCGGTGCAGGCCAAGGGCGGGCAGGCGGCGGATTGTCCGGTCTCGGGCGGGTGTCACCGGGCTGCAACAGGCAATATTTCCATCTTCGCGGGATGTGATCGCCCGACCTTTGAAACCGTGTTGCCGCTGTTGACCCATATGGGCCGCCGCGTTCTGCATACCGGTGATGTGGGCAGCGCATCGGTGCTCAAGGTGATGACCAACTATCTGGCCACCATCCACCTTGCGAGTCTCTGCGAGGCGATGACCACCATGGCAGCGCATGGGATCGACCTCGCGACGACCTATGAAGCGATCAAGGCGTCGTCTGGGACGTCATTTGTGCATGAAACCGAAAGCCAACTGATCCTCTCGGGAAATCGGGACGTGGATTTCACGCTCGATCTGGTGCTCAAGGATATCGGATTGTTCCAGTCGCTGGCCGATGCCAAGAACGTGCCACTGGAGCTTTCGCCCCTGCTGATCGAGATCGTCAAGGACGGGCAGGCGCGGTATGGCGACCGGGCGCAATCGGATCGGTTGATCGAGCGGCTGGAAGAAGCGACCGGGCTGTCGATCACGGCACCGGGCTTTCCGACCGAACTGATCGACGACGAACCCGAGGAGCGTGGTCAGGAGGTGTTCCGCGCGGTCTCGCCTTGAGTGCATGAATGCGCTATCGGCGTCTTGCATCACAGGAGAGACACCATGCGCGATGAGATCCTCGCCGAGGTCAACTGCCGCGGCCCCCGTCGCGTCGTCGGCATCACGCTGCTGCTCGCGCTGGGTGGGCTGGTGCTCTATCTTGCATTCCTGCAACCTCCGGCGAACGTGCTGTGGCAGGCGTTCCTGATCGGGATGGGGCTGATCTCGTTGTGGCTGGCGCAAAAGCTTCAGGTGGCGACCCGGCGTAAGCTGTTTCTGACAGAAACCGAACTGAGCGACAGCGATGGCACCGTTCTGGCGCGAGTCGAGGATATTGTCGCTGTGAACCGCGGGGCCTTTGCGATGAAGCCGTCGAACGGGTTTACGCTGACGTTGAAAAACCCGGCGCCACGGGCGTGGCAGCCGGGTTTGTGGTGGCGTCTTGGACGCCGGGTTGCCGTGGGCGGGGTGACCCCTGGGGCTCAGGCCCGCCCAATGGCTGACATCATCGCCATCATGATCGCCCGGCGACAAGCATAGGCATCAGACGTTGTCGTCGTCGTCGTCATTGCTTTCGTTGTGAGACGGATCGACCTCGATGACCCCGCTGGGAGCATCCTCGTCACCATTGCCCCAGCCTTCGTTTTGCCAGGTGCGCCCAGTCCCGTCATTAACACCGGCGAAGATCACCTGAGGTGCAAAACGCGGACGGGTGAAGGAATATGTCTTGATGTCAAATCCGTCATTCGCAAGATGAACCAATGGCTGATACCAGTCGCGGGTTTCGACCAAGACCACCTGATCACCACCGGCCATAATGGGCAGTCTTTCAAGGTAGACGCTCATTCCACCAGGAACGTGCGCAGACCAATCGCCTAAAGCAGTGGACCACACGAGTTGATACACGCCCGGACCGACTGTTTCGCCCTCTGCAGGTGCTCCGGTCTCGACAAACTGGACGACCGACACCCGCAAGTCCACATCGTCACCCTGTGCCTGGGCCAGGTGAAAAAGAAGGTTCCGCGCGTTTTCGATATAGGCTTCGTCAAGGATTTCGGTCTCCCGAGAAATGATGTCGCCGATCGTATAGTTTGCTTTTTGGTTGATGGACTGCTGACGCATCACGTCGAAGTACAGCCAGGAGATTGCAAAGATGACGATCAGGGCCGGAAGGATGATGATCGCTTCAAGCGACGCATCGCCCTTGGTGTCGCGGATGAAACGCGACACGCTTTTCTGGATACGAGAGGTCATTAGTAGGGCTCCTGTACAAAGGCCGAGAAGGACACGATTGCAGCGTAACCGTCGGCGTCTTTGGGCATTGCGGCACCAACAGCACCGGCCGGTGTGATTGGCCTGTACTTGAAGCATGCGCGCAGCATCATCAGTTCGTTGGGCTGGCCCGAGTCAAACTGGCGCAACGGACGAACGGGTTCTGCGGAGTCGTAGCAGTCTGCATCCCGTGCAGGTTCCGTCCAGTCCCGCAGGCTGAGCGGGATCATTTCGAGGCGCAGCATGGTTTCACAATCCGAAAGAATAGGGGCATTCTCACAGATCATGCCCTTGATCGTATCGTGATCCATGTTCTCACCGGTTCCAAGACGGACCTCACGAACCGCGATATCCAACCCACGCTCAAGCTGCGTGTGGCGGATCGAGAGCGCACCGATTTCCATGGTAGCAACGATCAGACCAAGGAAGACCGGCAACCAGATGACGAATGGGATCGTAACAACCGAGCCGTTTTCGTCCCGCAGGAAGCTGCGGACTTTGGGAAAAGCAAACCGCATCATTGTGTCAACCTCAGCTGGTTAATGGTTCTAGCAATCGCTTTGAACGCGTCGGAGATTTCAAGGCCATCGACCGGGAAATAATGGGCCGGTGAAGAGGCGCAGTCACGCATGGCGGCCTGACCCTGTTCGGGGGCTTCAAAGCCGATGGCAAAGATCGTGACGTCTGCTTCGCGGGCCTGGGTGCAGATGTCCGACAAGCGATCGTCTGCATCGTCCCCCTCTACGATTGGCACGTAGGAATAATACGCGTTGTAATATTCGTTGTAGCTTACGAAGTTGTCGAAATACGGTTGGCGGAAGAACTTGTTCCCAAAGGCCCGTGTGCCCCAGCGTGCAAAGACTTCGGCATTCGACATGCGGCGTGCGTTGTTGCCTCCATCGGGACTGTTTCTGTAGCGGTTGTTAAAGCTCGAATTCTGGAAACGCTCGCGAAAATAAACGTCATTGTTCGTGCCCCACTGGTCGCGAACAAGGTGCGAAAAGCGGTCATTGCCCGGATTGTTGTCATTCCGATCATCGATCCAGATATTTGACATGCCGCTCGCATATTCCGGCGCCAAGTCGTACTGGGTGGTGTTCATGCCGTCGGTCATAACAACGGCAATCTTCAACACGTCCTCGGCATCGTAGGCTGCCGGACGACCGCTGGCTTCAGGAACGACACGGCCATCGCCGATCAATCCGTCAATCACGGGACGCGCGGACGGATCAAGAAGAGCGACCCCCCACTTCATGCCAAGGTCAATTGCGGTGTTTCCGTCAGCACCCAGGCTTTCGATGTGAGCAACAAGTTCGTCAACATCCGAACTATGGGCGAGCACCGCGCCATACTCGTCCGTCGGGCACCACGGCGTCGGAGTGACGGTGGTATTCTCGTTCAGCGAATTCGGATCGAAATGGGCCAGTCGTTGAAGCGGCACGGTGGGCGATATGCCTCGTGACAGGAAATCGCTGTCCGAGAAAATGATACACCGGGAATAGTCATGTTCGTCCGACAGGGTGTAGTGTTCTGAAACTGCAGTGCCGAGGTTCACCGTCGCGTTGTACGGGACGATGCTGACGGTGGTGAGACCTGATTCATTGTTGTTCACGACAGTCCGTACGAATTCGGACGCGGCAGTGCGCAGATTTTCGATCTTGTTGTTCCAGCCCATCGAACCGGAAATATCGAGGATCAGCGAAATCTCGATGTTCGAAATGCGCTCTTCCGCGGCCGCCAGACCTGTTGCCTGAAGCGTATCGAGGCCCAGGAGGTGCAGGAAGTTCGAGTCGAATGTCCGCTGTGCCTGCGCAGTCACGGTGCGGTAGTTCAAACCCGCATCGACCGTGATGTTCACATTCGCCATCGCGTCGTCCATATCCATCTTGGTCAGGTAGTCCTGAACCAAGAGAGTCGGGTCGATCGTTTGCTCCAAGTCGGCGGCCGCAAGAACAGCACGGTCCAACGTGTTTTGAAGACGCGTCCGCTCCACTTCGGAGTAGATCATGTCGATCCCGATGCCACCATACACCAGCATGATGAAAGCACCGGCCATCCCGAAAATGCTCATGTTGCCATCGGTTCCCCGAGCGTAACGGATCACTGTCGAAGCCACGCTGGAGCGCAACAGGGACTTCTTCCGTTTCTCGGCTGGCACCCTTGGCAGAAGGTTGCGTAGTCCGATCATTGTTACCTCTTTCCCGCCCTTTCAGGACAGACTGACACCCCACTTAGATTTTGGGAGATGTGAAGGCGAAACAGGGCGGGAATACGGCTGGAAATGTGGAGAAAAAAAGGAGTGTATTGTTTTTTATGGATAATTCAGGCTATACAGGCCTTATTGAAGCCATCTGTGAAACAGTCGGCCTCATTTGGGCGTTTCGTTTTCTAAACGTCATTCAGGACAAAGCGTTATGACGTTAATCAAGCTGTCATAGGCTGGTGAGATAAGACGCCAAATACCTGCAACCTCGGGAGCGACAGATGAACACGATACCACCCAATGAGCCGACATTCCGGGAATCAGTTGACCTGATGTTCAATCGTGCGGTTGCGCTGATGGACCTCTCGCCCGGCCTCGAAGAAAAGATCCGCGTCTGCAACGCCACCTACACCGTACGTTTCGGTGTACGCCTGCGCGGCCAGATCAAGACCTTTACCGGCTACCGCTCCGTTCACTCCGAACATATGGAGCCTGTCAAGGGCGGCATCCGTTTCGCACCGAACGTCCATCAGGACGAGGTCGAAGCACTCGCGGCGCTCATGACCTTCAAATGCGCTTTGGTCGAAGCTCCGTTCGGCGGCTCTAAAGGCGGGCTGCGCATCGATCCGCGGGAATACGATGAATACGAGATGGAGCAGATCACCCGTCGATTTGCCTATGAGCTGATCAAGCGTGACTTGATTCACCCGGCGCAGAACGTGCCGGCACCGGATATGGGCACGGGTGAGCGCGAAATGTCGTGGATCGCGGACCAATATGCCCGCATGAACACGACCGATATCAATGCACGCGCCTGCGTGACCGGCAAGCCCATCAACAATGGCGGCATCGCCGGTCGTGTCGAAGCAACGGGCCGCGGCGTTCAATACGCGCTGCGGGAATTCTTCCGCCATCCCGAAGACATCAAGGCAGCAAACCTGTCCGGCACGCTCGAAGGCAAACGAGTCATCGTGCAGGGTCTTGGCAATGTCGGCTATCACGCAGCCAAGTTCCTGCGCGATGAGGACGGGTGCAAGATCATCGGCATCATCGAACGTGACGGCGCGCTCTTCAACGAGAACGGAATTGACGTTGAGGCCGTCAAGGATTGGATTTCCAGGCATGACGGGGTCAAAGGCTATCCCGATGCTCGCCACACCGCTGATGGTGCGCTGGTTCTCGAAGCCGATTGCGACATCCTGATCCCGGCCGCTCTGGAAGGTGTGATAAACCTCACCAATGCCGATCGCATCAAGGCACCGCTGATCATCGAAGCGGCGAACGGCCCGATCACAGCCGGCGCGGACGACATCCTGCGGGAAAAGGGCACCGTCGTGATCCCGGACATGTATGCCAATGCCGGTGGCGTGACGGTGTCGTATTTCGAATGGGTCAAAAATCTCAGCCATATCCGCTTTGGACGCATGCAGCGCCGTCAGGAAGAGTCGCGTCACCAGCTCGTCATCGACGAACTGCAGCGGCTTGACGAGATGCTTGGAGACAAATGGTCGATGAGTCCGAACTTCAAGGAAAAATACCTGCGGGGCGCGGACGAGCTTGAACTGGTGCGTTCGGGTCTCGATGACACGATGCGGACAGCCTACCAGTCGATGCGCGAGGTGTGGCACTCCCGTGGCGATGTGCATGACCTGCGCACTGCGGCCTACGTCGTGTCGATCGGCAAGGTGGCGGCAAGCTACCGTGCCAAGGGTCTCTGACGGATGACATCCTGGCCGGGCTGGGGTAGGTGTGAGCCAAACCCCGACCCGGCCCAATCCACGAGGACCATCATGCTCCGCACGTCGCTTGCCACTCTTGCCCTGACAGTCAGCCTGGCGCTTCCAGCCATTGCGCAGGACAAGGAAGCCGAATGTTTCAAGATCGGCCAGATCGCGACCGATATCATGGCCGAACGAAAGAACGGGGCGAATGATCGGCAGGCCGAACGGCGTGTTCTGCGCAACATCCCGAACATGTCCAAGAACGACGAGGTACTGGCGGTGAATCTGGTCAGCTGGATCTATTCGCTGCCCGCAGAGCAACTGACCCCCGAGGTCAGCAACACGCTGTATCAGGCCTGTCTGTCCCAGTAAGGCGCAACAGTCAGTAGCGCGTTTTGCGTGCGTTGCACCACTGGACTCTGGGCCATCGAACTCCGATATTCTTTAGATGAGCCTGCCACCCAACTTTCTAGACGAACTGCGCACCCGCGTCAGCCTGACCCAAGTGGTTGGGCGCAAGGTCCTGTGGGACACGCGCAAGTCAAACCAAGGCAAGGGCGACATGTGGGCGCCATGCCCGTTCCATCAGGAAAAATCGGCCAGCTTTCACGTCGATGATCGCAAGGGCTACTATTATTGCTTTGGCTGCCACGCCAAGGGCGACGCCATTTCCTTTGTGCGCGAAACCGAAAACGTCGGTTTCATGGAGGCGGTCGAGATTCTGGCGACAGAGGCCGGCATGCCGATGCCTGCCCGCGATCCGAAGGCGCAGGAAAAGGCCGATGAACGTACCCAGCTTGTCGAGATCATGGAAAAGGCAGTGCGTTTCTTCCGCCTGCAATTGCGCAGCGGCGCGGGGTCTGATGCGCGCGACTACCTCACGAGGCGCGGACTGGACGAGGCCACGCAGGACCGGTTCGATATCGGCTTTGCCGCACCGGGCTGGCAGAATCTGTGGGACCATCTGACCGGGCAGGGGATTGCGCCGGACAAGATCATCGAAGTGGGTCTGGCCAAGCCGTCGCAAAAGGGCGGCAAGCCTTACGACACCTTCCGCAACCGCATCATGTTCCCGATCCGCGATGCGCGCGGCAGGGCAATCGCCTTTGGCGGTCGGGCGATGGATCCGGACGAGAGTGCCAAGTATCTCAACAGTCCCGAAACGCCGCTCTTCGACAAGAGCCGGACGCTTTACAATCAAGGACCGGCGCGCGAAGCGGCGGGCAAGGGGCAGCCTCTGATCGTGGCCGAAGGCTATATGGACGTGATTGCGCTGGCCTCGGGCGGATTCGAGGCTGCCGTGGCCCCTTTGGGCACCGCCATCACCGAAAGCCAGCTGCAGATGCTCTGGCGCATCTCGGACGAGCCGGTCATGGCCCTTGATGGGGACAAGGCCGGGCTGAATGCCGCCTACCGCGTGATCGACACGGCTTTGCCGTTGCTGGAGTCGGGGAAATCCCTGCGCTTCGTGCTGCTGCCCGAAGGCAAGGACCCGGATGACCTGATCCGGTCCGAAGGACGCGACGCGATGCGGGCGCTGCTCGATACCGCGCAGCCCATGGTTCACCTGCTGTGGCGCCGCGAAACCGAAGGCCGTGTGTTCGACAGCCCGGAACGCAAGGCGTCACTGGACAAGACGCTGCGCGAACGGCTCCGCACGATCAAGGATCCGTCGCTGCGCAGCCATTACGGCGAAGACATCAAGCGCCTGCGCTGGGAACTGTTCCGCGCGCCGTCCAAGCCCGGTCGCGCACCGTTCCGCCGGTTCAATTCCGACGCGCCCGCAAAACCCTCCGAAGGCACGCGGGCGTCGATGCTCGTGGCGGGCGGTAAGGATGTCGAACTGCGCCTGCGCGAGGCGGTCATCCTCGCCGCGCTCATTGCGACGCCCGACCTGATTCCCGAATTCGAATCGCAGCTCGAGGACATGTCCTGCGTCGACCCGGATCACGCGCTCATCAGAGCATGCCTCTTGCGCCATGCAGGTGAAGCGGTCGACACGGTTCAGGCTGCCGTAGATGCGCAACTTGGCGAACCAGCCCTTGAAAAGCTCTGCCGCGCACGCCATGTCGCCATCACACCCTGTGTCCGCAACGCGGGTGATCGGGAATTGTCCCGCCTGACAATCGCCGAAGAACTGGCAAAACTCGAAGCGGGCGTTGGGCTTGATGCAGAAATTGCCGAAGCTGCCGAAGATTTGTATGGTTCCGCAGACGAAACGCTGACATGGCGCTTGAGTCAGGCAGCGGCAGCACGGCAAATCGCGCAAAAGGCGCAGTCCGAAGACAAGGCTGAATACGATCTTGGCCCGAACGGGGCCGCGATCAATCGAGAAGAACGCAGCGCATTTGCCGCTTTGATGGAAACCATTCGCTTCGACAAACCCCGGAGTTGACGGTGTTTTGCTAAGGAAAGCGTAAACGAAAAAAGGTAAACGGGTGTGCGAATCACTTATTCGCGCTATTGATTCGGGTCAATCGAATCGCCCCGCCTCGACAGGAGCATCCATGGCCGCCAAAGATAACGACGACGCCAAGACCGAAGACCGCGAGGACGATGTCAGCCTCGACATGAGCCAGGCCGCGGTCAAGAAGATGATCGCCGATGCGCGCGAGCGCGGCTACATCACCTATGACCAGCTGAACGAGGTGTTGCCCCCGGATCAGGTCAGTTCCGACCAGATCGAGGACGTCATGTCGATGCTGTCCGAGATGGGCATTCAGGTCACCGAGGATGATGAGGATTCCGACGAGGACGAGGACAAGGGCACAACCGACCTTGTACAGACTGCGCGTCCCGGCGAAATCACCCTGTCCTCCGGCACCTCAGAAAAGCTGGATCGCACCGACGATCCGGTCCGCATGTACCTGCGCGAGATGGGCAGTGTCGAACTGCTGAGCCGCGAAGGTGAAATCGCGATTGCGAAACGGATCGAGGCTGGGCGCAACACGATGATCGCCGGGCTGTGCGAAAGCCCGCTGACATTTCAGGCCATCACCATCTGGCGTGAGGAACTTCTGAGCGAAGACATCCTGCTGAGGGATGTGATCGACCTTGAGACGACCTTTGGCAATCAGCTGGGCGATGACGAAGAGGTGACGCCGGCTGTCGTGCCCGGTGCTGAATCGTCGTCGGAAAAGGAAAGCAGCCAGACCGAAGAATATGACGCGGATGGCAACCCGATCCGCAGCGACGACGACGATGATGATGACGAACAGGCGAACATGTCGCTTGCCGCCATGGAAGCCGCATTGAAGCCGCGCGTGCTCGAAACACTGGACCGCATCGCGCAGGACTACGAAGAACTGGCCAGCATGCAGGACAACCGCATCTCGGCCACCTTGAACGAAGACGGATCCTTCAGCGAAGGCGATGAAGAACGCTATCAGAAACTGCGGTCCGAAATCGTCGTGCTGGTGAACGAACTGCACCTGCACAACAACCGGATCGAAGCGCTGATCGACCAGCTTTACGGCATCAACAAACGCATCATGTCGATTGACAGCGCGATGGTAAAGCTGGCCGATCAGGCCCGCATCAACCGCCGCGAATTCATCGACGCCTATCGCGGTCGCGAACTTGACCCCAATTGGCTCGAGGAAATGGGCGAACGCGCTGGGCGCGGCTGGCAGATGTTCATCGAACGCTCGCTGCCAAAAGCCGAAGAACTGCGCGCTGACATGGCTCAGGTCGGTCAGTATGTCGGCCTCGACATCTCTGAATTCCGTCGCATCGTCGCTCAGGTCCAGAAGGGCGAAAAAGAGGCGCGTCAGGCGAAAAAGGAAATGGTTGAGGCCAACCTGCGCTTGGTTATCTCGATCGCCAAGAAATACACCAACCGTGGTTTGCAGTTTCTCGACCTCATTCAGGAAGGCAATATCGGCCTGATGAAGGCCGTGGATAAGTTCGAATACCGCCGTGGTTACAAGTTCAGCACCTATGCGACATGGTGGATTCGTCAGGCGATCACCCGATCCATCGCGGATCAGGCACGCACCATCCGTATCCCGGTGCACATGATCGAAACGATCAACAAGCTGGTCCGCACCGGTCGCCAGATGCTGCACGAGATCGGCCGCGAACCGACGCCCGAGGAATTGGCCGAAAAGCTCCAGATGCCTCTGGAGAAGGTCCGCAAGGTGATGAAGATCGCCAAGGAGCCTATCTCGCTCGAAACCCCTATCGGCGACGAGGAAGACAGCCAGCTTGGCGATTTCATCGAGGACAAGAATGCTGTGCTGCCATTGGACAGCGCCATTCAGGAAAACCTCAAGGAAACCACCACGCGGGTCCTGTCGTCCCTCACGCCGCGCGAGGAACGTGTCCTGCGGATGCGCTTTGGCATCGGCATGAACACCGACCACACGCTCGAGGAAGTGGGCCAGCAGTTCAGCGTCACCCGCGAACGTATCCGCCAGATCGAAGCCAAGGCGCTGCGCAAGCTCAAGCACCCCAGCCGGTCGCGCAAGCTGCGGTCGTTCCTGGATCAATAGGCGATGTCGTTTCTAAAAAAACTCTTCGGCGGAGGCGGCGGTGGGCAATCCACCCCGTCCGCCTCTGCCGAGGCGCATAATGGTTACACGATCCACCCCGATCCCATCAAGGACGGGTCGGTCTGGCGCATCGGCGCGCGGATCGAGAAAGAGATCGATGGCGAGGTGAAGTCACATCGCATGGTGCGCGCTGACACGTTGCAGAGCCACGAGGAGGCCGCCAAGGCATCGCTCAACAAGGCGCGCATGCTGGTCGATCAGCAGGGTGATGCGATCTTTCGCTGACATCCGGGAAATACGCTGAACGAAAATCCGCCCTATCGCAGTGTTCCCCGCCCGGAGGCGGGGCACGTGTCAGGTTCGGTCGGCCTGATTGGGGTCACTGGTCGTGCCGGGACCGGTCTTGGGGTCGGTGTTCTTCTGTTTCTCACCTGACGAGTCTTCTGGCACATCCTTGTACTTGTCCCGACCGGGAAGCCCGGTTCGATCCGCCTGATTGGGGTCACTGGTCGTACCGGGGCCGGTTTTTGGGTCTTTGTCGGTCTCGGTCATGTTGAGTCTCCTTATTTTGTTGGCATCAGGAAAATCTCCTGAATATTGGCTCGGGGGTCAGACTGAAGCGCAAAGACAGCCGCCTCTGCGACATCTTCAGGCTGTAGTTTTTCGGGTTTGGATTCGTCGAAGAAAGGCGTGTTGACCATCCCCGGCGCGATCACGCTGCAGCGCCCACCGAAGTCGCGCATCTCCTCGGCGACATTGCCGGCATAGCCGTGCACGAACCATTTGCTCGCCCCGTAGACCGATCCCTTGATGTGCCGCCGTCCTGCCGCAGAGCCGGTCATCAGAAGATGACCCTTGGATTTCTTGAGATGCGGCATCGCGGCCTTGGTCGTCCAGAGAAGGCCCATGATGTTGAGTTGGATCATCTGCTGCCATTCCTCCGGATCGCCGTCATCGGTGCCTGCCGCATCAAGGCCTTTGCCGGCATTGGCAAAGGCGGCCTCGACTGACCCGAAATGCTCGGCCAGCGTGTTGATCGCATCGGTCTGGCTTTTGAAATCCGTCGCATCGCCCGGCAGCGCCAGCCCGTGTTGACCGAACTCTTCGGAAAGCGCGTTCAGCTTGTCCTCGGATCGCGCGAAAAGGCCGACATTCCAGCCGTTTTCAACGGCAGCGCGCGCGGTTGCTTCACCGATGCCCGTGGATGCACCGGTGATGAAAAGGGTCTTGCGTGGCATGAAGTGTCCTTTGCGTTGATGGCAATACTCAGGCCACCAACGCGAAAGGGGCCAGACCGGGTTCCACCGGTCTGGCAATTCGGCTCAGTTCAGATGCTCGTTGAAGAACGCAATCGTGCGGTCCCAAGCCAGCTCTGCCGCCGCTTCGTCGTAACGCGGAGTGCTGTCATTGTGGAACCCGTGGTTCACACCCGGGTAAATATGCGCCGTATAGGTCTTGCCATGCTCCTGCAACGCGGCCTCAAAGGCGGGCCAGCCTGCGTTGATGCGCTCGTCCAGTTCCGCGTAGTGAATCAACAACGGAGCCTGGATCTTCGGCACGTCTTCGGCGCTTGCCTGACGACCATAGAACGGCACGGACGCGGACAGTTCCGGATAGGCCACCGCCATCGCGTTGCACACGCCGCCACCGTAGCAGAACCCGACGCAGCCCACCTTGCCGGTGGTGTCCGAGTGATCGGCAAGGAATTCATAGGCGGCGAAAAAGTCGTTCATCAGCTTTTCGCCATCGACCGATTGCTGCAATTCGCGCCCTTCGGCATCATTGCCGGGATAGCCGCCCACGCTGCTCAGCCCGTCCGGTGCCAGCGCGATAAAGCCCGCCTTGGCCACGCGGCGCGCCACGTCTTCGATATAGGGGTTCAGCCCGCGGTTTTCGTGAACCACCACAACCGCCGCGGCCGTGCCGGTCAGATTGGCGGGTTTCACAAGATAGCCGCGCACCTCGCCATGGCCGTTGGGCGACGGGTAGGTGATGTATTCCGCGATGATGTCCGGATCGTTGAAACTGACTTGCTCGGCCAGCGCATAGTTCGGTGACATCATGTTCAGCAGGGCGGCGGCAGTCAGCCCGCCCACCGCAAACTTTCCGGCGCGGTCCAGAAACTCACGCTTGGTGATCTTTCCATGTGCATAGAAATCGTAAAGCTCGAGCAGCTCCTGATCAAAGTCCTTGGCCGTCATGCGTTTGGTCGGTGTAATCTCGTTCATGCGAATGCTCCCTGTAAGTCCGCCGACGGATCGTGCAGTGTCCGACTCGGATGATCGTAAGATAGGCCGAGACCACCCACTGGGTATTGTTCTTTTATGCAAACGGTTTTTCAGATCCACACAACCGGGCCCGGCCTTTATGAATTCACCTCTGAAGTGGCCGATTGGGTGCGGGGTACCGGTTTGCTGACACTGTTCATTCAGCACACATCGGCCAGCCTTCTGATCCAGGAAAACGCCGATCCCGAAGTGCAAACCGATCTGACGGCGTTCTTTCACCGGCTTGTGCCGCCGACGACTGATCCCGCGATGTCCTATCTGACACACACCTACGAAGGCCCCGACGACATGCCCGCCCATATCAAGGCCGCCCTGCTCCCGGTGAGCCTGTCGATCCCGGTCACGGACGGCCGCATGGCGCTCGGTACGTGGCAGGGCATCTACCTGTTCGAGCACCGGAACGCCCCGCACACCCGGCGTATCGTGGCGCATCTGATGTAAAAAGGCGGTATTTTCGGTAAGAAGAGGCCGATCTGATGCAGCCAGACCACCAGTCCTTGCGGGATGAAATCCGGGCTACCCAAAACTTCGCGGCTCACCTATAGTGGCTGTGGATAAGTGGGGCGAACCCACAGACTGAGGCAGAGACGATTAAGAGGGGAACGGCCGATGCGCTGCCCGTTTTGCGGAAATATCGACACCCAGGTAAAAGATAGCCGTCCCGCAGAGGACCATGTTGCCATTCGGCGCAGGCGCTTTTGCCCGGCCTGCGGGGGCCGGTTCACGACCTATGAACGCGTGCAGTTGCGCGATCTCGTGGTGATCAAATCAAGCGGTAGGCGCGAGGATTTTGACCGCGACAAGCTTGAACGGTCGATCCGCATGGCGATGCAGAAAAGACCCATCGATCCCGAACGGATCGACCAGATGATCTCGGGCATCGTGCGCCGTCTGGAAAGCCTTGGAGAAACCGACATCGCCTCCAAGCAGATCGGTGAAATCGTGATGGAGACGCTCGCGCGGATTGACACCGTGGCCTATGTCCGGTTTGCAAGCGTCTACAAGAACTTTCAGGAAGCCGACGATTTCGACAAGTTCGTCAGCGAACTGCGCCCGAACGAAAAAGACAAACCAAAAACCGAAGAGTGATCCTGCCCCATGCGCCCGGATGATGCGCGCCATATGCTCCGGGCGTTGGAACTGGGCCGACGCGGGATGGGCAACACATGGCCCAATCCTGCGGTTGGTTGCGTCATTGTCAAGGACGGCACCGTGCTTGGCGAAGGCTGGACGAAACCCGGTGGCCGACCCCATGCCGAAACCGAAGCGCTGGCAGAGGCCGGTGTGCAGGCGCGCGGTGCGACGGCCTATGTCACGCTGGAACCCTGCGCGCATCACGGTCTGACACCGCCCTGCACGGATGCCCTGATTGCCGCCGGCATCGTGCGCGTCGTGGCGCCGTTTTCGGATATGGACCCGCGTGTCTCCGGCCGGGGCTTTGACCGTCTTCGCGCTGCGGATATCGAGGTTGAAACCGGCCTTTGCGTCGATGAGGCAGAAGATGACCATGCCGGGTTTTTCTGCCGCGTCTCCAATGGCCGCCCCCTGTTGACGCTGAAACTGGCGACCAGCCTCGATGGCCGCATCGCCACCGCCAGCGGCGACAGCCAATGGATCACCGGGCCGGAAACGCGCGCCTATGTGCACCGCCTGCGGGCCATCCATGACGCGGTGATGGTCGGTGCGGGAACGGTGCGCGCGGATGATCCGCTGTTGACGGTGCGGGGCTTCGACGTGCCACGCCAGCCCGTGCGGATCGTCGTGTCGCGGCGTCTGGATCTGCCGCTTGATGGCAACCTCGCCCGCACGCTGGATCAGGCACCCGTCTGGCTGTGCCACGGCGAGGACGCGCCCGAGGACACGGTCAAGGCATGGCAGGCGCTCGGGGCCAAGCTGATCTGCGTGCCGCTGCACGGGCGACAGGTGGACATCGCCGCGCTGATGCAGATGCTTGGGGCCGAGGGGCTGACGCGGGTGTTCTGCGAAGGCGGCGGGGACCTCGCGGCAAGCCTTCTGGCGGCTGACCTCGTGGAACGGCTCGATCTGCATATGGGCGGTGTCGTGATCGGTGCCGAAGGCCGCCCGGCGCTGGGCGCACTTGGGCTGGATCGCCTGTCCGAAGCGCCACGGTTTGCCCTGAAATCAGTTCGGCAAAGCGGCGAAGACGTGGTGCAAAGCTGGGCGCGTCAGCGCCGCCAGAGCCAGGCGTAGCTGGCCATCACGCCCTGCGCCTTGGCCAGCATGCGCAGTCCATTGGGGCGCGTCACTTGCCCTGCCGCCAAACGGTCAAGCGCCACCTCGATCGGGCAGGCCTGCCGCGTGACAGGATCGAAATAGCGTGGATACTCGATCAGCGCGGCATGCACCAACATCTCCAGTGACACGACCTGACCCCGCCGCGCCGGAACCGGGCACAAATCGGTGGTCAACCCCCATCCGGCATAGAACGGCAGGCCAAGCGTCGTCACCGGAACCTCGCGCAGAAGCGCCTCGAACCCGGTCAGCGACGTCATCGTCCAGACCGCATCGACCTGCGACAACAGGCTGGCCATCGGGGCGTCCATGACGATCTGATCTGCCCATTCCGTTGCGTCCGGCACCACACCTGGCCGCAGACCCGCCACCACGTCGGGATGGGGTTTGTAGAGGATACACGCATCGGCATTCGCGTCCCGAACCCGCTTCAGCAGCGCGGCGTTGGTCGTGATCTCCGGGCTGCCGATCAGCACAGAGGCATCATCCTCGACCTGACCCGGCACCAGCAGCACGGGGCGCGTGTCTGGCAGGTTCAACGGGGCAACCGGCGCGCCGGTGGCGTATTTCGTCACCCGCTCCGCGATCACGCGCTGGAGGATGCGTCGGGCACGGGCGAGCGCATGATCCGGCAGGTTGGAGCTTTTCACGATGAGGCTTTCAAGCCGCGAGGGGCGCGTCGGATCGAAATAGATGCCCGTGTCGTCCAGAACCAGCGAGAGCGGCGGAACAAGCTCTGCCCCAAGCCCTTGAGACCGGATGAACCCGTCCTCGACGCAGACCTCACCCTCCTTTGCGGTCTTGCCCCAGGCCATCACTCTGCCACCGCCGCTCGGGCGCGTCTCGCCGAACCGCATGGGTTTTTGGCCTCCAAACATCGCCTGCATATGCGGGCGTTTCCACAGGCGGATGTTGCGCCCGACCCAACCGTGCCGATCCTCGATCCATGCGCGCTGCGTCGCTTCAAGCGTGCCGATCACGCGCTCCAGATCGCACAGCCGGTCGTGATAGGGATCGTACCACACCGGATAGCGCATCATCGCGCCCGCAAAAAGCTGCGCCCGTGTGAGCCTGCGCTGGCGTCGGATCAACGGGTGTTCGTCTACGGTCAGCCACCACCCGGCATAGAACGGTGTGCCGAAAACGCGCGGCTTGTGACCGGCCAGTATCGCCTCGAAGCCCATCTGCGACGACAACGTATAAACGGCGATGGCCCCCTCCAGCAGGTCCATCGGGGCAAACGCGCCGTCGACGAAGGAAATGCGCCCCTGCGCCTGTTCCTTGGTGAAATGCCCCGACCGTTTGCCTGCAAGCGTTTCGGGATGTGACCGGATCAGGATGTGCGCGGCGGGGTGCTCGGTCTGGGCATAGTACAGCATCTCGGCAAACCGCGCCCGCGCCATGTCGGGCCCCGGCACCGAGGCCAGCACCGACGCATCGCCTTCGACCTGGTCGATCACCAGCACGTAACCCGGCTCCGGCAGAGGCAGTTCGGGATCATAGGCGCTGTATTTTGACAGGCGCGCCCTGCAGAACCGTGCCATCAAATCGCGCGCAATGTTCAATTGTGCCGCGTCGTCCAGCGGATCGTCCAGCAGAAGGGTCTCAAGATCCGACGGGCGGGCGGCATCGAAATGCAGACCGGACCGGTCCAGCACAAGACCCAGAGGCGGCTCCCGCTCGACACGGCCGGGGTGCAGGGACCGCAGAAACGCATCCTCGACCCGCAGTATCGGCACATCCCGGCCTTCAGCCACGGCAAGTCCGCGCTCTGCGCTGGGGGCCGCCCCCCAGACACCGACCCAGTCATCGCCCGAAGGACGGCCAATCGTCACGGACCACCCGGCCAATTGCAGGATGCGCTTGATGCGCGTCTGCGTCAGGAAACCGGAATTGTAGACACACAAACGCCGGGAAGCATCCTCCCCGGCGTTCGCGTGTGATGCCAGAGGCTGCATCGCCCCGTTACTCTGTGCCCGTGACCCCGCCCGTGGCGACGCTCGTGAGGCTCTGCGCCCCGCCCAGAGTTCCGGTGATCGACGCGATGGTGCGGTTCCACTGAACGATGGGTGCTTCGGTGACGTAGATCGTGTCGCGGTCGCGGATCAGGAAATCGCGCGCCATGAACAGGCCGTTTGGTTCGGTCAGGTCCATCACGTAGATCAACCGCTGGGCGCCCACCAGATCGCTCCGCCCCAGAACTGCGTTTGCGATCTCCGCCGGTTCATTACGGAACACGAAAACGCCGGTCGGGTCTGCGGTGGTGGCGCTCAGTCCGCCCAACTGGGCCAGGGCCTCGACCAACGACAGGGTCTGTGTCTGGAAGGTCATGCGCGTCTGCGTGCCCGCCGCACCCAAAGCGGTGAAGGACCGTTGATCTGCCTCGATCAGGATGCGGTCGCCATTTCGCAGCGCGATGTCCAGCTCTGGGCGGTCGTAGAGATCTTCGAACCAGATGGTCTCACTGTGGCCACCCCGCGTCAGTGTGATCTGAGCGATATCTGCGGCCTCGCCGACACCACCGGCACTGGCCAGCATTGCGGCCAGCGTTCGTGTCGGGCGGGTGATCGGAAAAACTCCCTGCACCCCGGCAGAGCCGAGGATCGACACGGTCGCGCCGTCACCAGCGGTCCGGCGCACCTCGACCTGCGGATCGGGCGTCTGTTCCTGTAACTTCTCGGTAATCAGCCGGCGAATGGCCTCGGGCGTGTTGCCAGCCGCCTTGATGCGGCCGGCATAGGGCACGAAGATGAACCCGGATCCATCGACCTGAACGCTCTCAAGCGCGGTAGCGTTCGCCGTCGGACCGGCCAGCAGGCCATCATCTACGTTTTCCCAGACCGTCAGGCCCAGCACGTCGCCCGGACGGATGATATCGGCGCTTTGAACGCCTGCGTTCCTGAGCTGGTCTGAAAAACCCAAGGCAGGAACAACCGCTGTGGCCCGTGTCACACGGTCATTGACGGCGACCACAAAGGAGTCGCCTTCGCGTTGAACGGAGCCTGCGAAGATCTGGTTTTTTGTCGGGCCAACGCCCGGCAGGCCGCAAGACGCAACCAACGATGCCGACAGCACCACGGCAATGGGCCGAGCCCACCGTAATTTCGAACTGAACACTGCTCGGTCTCCTCGACCAGATAGAACTGCCTCGGTTTATATTTTTGAGGTAAGGTACCGGAATACAGTGAGTTTGGCCAGTACTAGGGCTGGTGCAGATCAGCGAACGACACGCAACTGTTGCGCCTCGGTCTCGCGGGAGTCTAGTCGCAGGGCGTAGGTGTCATCGGACGACAGCATCCTGTCGACCACCTGCCGCAAGAGTTGCGACCGCCCTTTTGTCGAATAAAACCCACCCGGCACCTGGCTCGTTTCCAGAAGGAATTGACGGTAGATTGCATAAGCACCTGCATCCGGTGGCATCGGATCGGCAAAGAAGTCCGGCAAGGCTTGCTGCGACACCAAACCCGGCTTGTCATACACGCTGGTCCCGAAACTGCGCACCGGCAATCCGCGCCAGAGCGCCTGATGCGCGGAGGTGGAGTTTACGGTGACGGCCGACCGGGCCGCCTGCAAAAGGTAAGCCAGCTTGCCGCCGCGCACGAAATGCACACGGTCAAGGACACCTTTGGCACGGGCGCCGTCGCGGATCTTGCGCTCTAACGGTACGCGCCCATCCTCGAGCGGATGCGCCTTGAACACCAGCCGGTGATGGGGGGGCGCGCCCTTGGCGAACCCGTCGATGACCATGTCCACGAAATCGGTCTGCGAGGCGAAATCTGAATACGCGCGGAAATTGGCGTCATGCTCCAGCTGCAGCAACACGACGTGAAAAGGCCGCCCGCCGGTCCGGATGCGGCGCGTGGTGATCCAGCGTTCGACCATGTGGCGCGGTCGTCGCAACAGCCGCAGAAGCTGCAGGCGAAACTCTTCGGCAACACTCTGGTCGCGGTGGGGCCGGTAATGCGGAAAACTGTGGTTTCGGAACAACACATGCCAATGGTACAAGGCACCGTGCACCATGTGCATGCGCAAATCGCCCCAGCGATCCGGGGGCAGGGCGGGTACATCCGCCGTCCGGCTCAGCGCGTTGGCCATCTGCTCCAGCGTGATCCGCATCAACCGGGAATTGCCGTTCGACCCGTCCCGTTCGTAGGTGGCCCAGTAGGGACGCAGATAGCCTTCCTCAAAGATATGGACGGTCAAACCAGCATCCTTTGCGATCCGGATGGCCTCTGCATGGTGACGACGTACGTCGCCGTAAAGCACTAGATCCGTGGCCCCTGTCGTTGCGATCCACTGGCGCAACTGGTCCGGCCACGCGTCCAGCGGGTCGCGGAACGCCAGCAGGGACGACCGGTCCCGCCACCGCGACCCATCGCCCGCGTTGAACGCCACGCGAAAGCAGGTGGCCCCGGTTTCGCGCAACCTGTTCGCCAATTCGCTGAAGAACGGGCCGTGGGGACCCTGCAGGAACAGGAAACTGCGCTGCGGCGATGTCTGCGGCTTGCCCGTTGTGTTTGTCATGTCACCGCAGTATCCCTCGGACTGCCCTGAGACTAGCACATTGGGCAGCAATCTGAGAATCAAAATCCGCTACATATGGCGGGGATGACGACAGTGAGGGCAAGATCATGTTCACCGGAATCGTGACCGACATTGGAGACATCCGCAGCCTCGAACGGCGCGGTGACCTTCGGGCCCGCATCGGCACGCGGTATGACACAAACGGCATCGACATCGGCGCGTCCATCGCCTGCAGCGGCGTTTGCCTGACCGTTGTGCAGTTGGGGGCAGATTGGTTCGACGTCGAGATCAGCGCCGAAACGCTGGACAAGACCAATGTCGGCGCTTGGGTCGTCGGGCAGAAGATCAACCTCGAACGTGCGCTCAAGGTCGGGGATGAACTGGGCGGTCATATCGTGTCCGGCCATATCGACGGTTTGGCCACGATCATCGAGATGCGCCCAGAAGGTGACAGCGTGCGCTACACGTTCGAAGCGCCCCGCAGCCTTGCACGCTTCATCGCACCCAAGGGATCGGTCGCACTGGACGGAACGTCGCTCACGGTGAACGAGGTTGCAGATACCCGTTTCGGTGTGAACATCATCCCGCACACGCAAGAGGTCACCACGTGGGGCGCGTCCAAAGTGGGCGACAAGGTCAATCTCGAGATCGACACGCTGGCCCGCTATGTCGCGCGTCTGGCGGAAATGCAGGGCTGACGCGCCGAACGCGTCAACGCGTTCGTGTGTTTCAGTTGACTGAAACAGGGCCCTCTTTCATCGCGGCGACAGCCCGACCCCCGATCAGCCAGCAGACCAGAACACCGCCGCCATAGGCGAAGATCAGAAACAGGAATGGCCCGAGGATCGGCGCGCCTTGGTAGAGCGCGATCAGAAGCGGCGTGCCGGTCAGGTTGCCAAGATTGCCCATCTGCGCCAGCGCCCCGTTCGCCAGCGCCCGCGACGGCGCATCCGCGTTGATCTGCGGAACCACGGCAAAGCCCGCACTTTGCACCAGTGCCATGCTGGCGAAAAGAAGCAAAACACTCAGAACGGTGAACCCTGCCAAAAGGATCACCACCGCCACCGCTCCGCACAGCGCAAATCCCAGCGTCACGACAGGCTGCGCCGGATGGCGCGACAGGACCGCCACTCCCACAGTCAGCGCGACGGCAATCGACACCAACGGCGCGATGGCTGCCAGCCAGACCGGTGCCTCGCCATCGGTCAGCAGCGGTAGGGCCGTCAGAACCGACACGAAAGTCAGCGTATAACAGAGCCACGCCAGCGCGGGCATGGCGATCCCCGGCGTAGCGTACGCGGTTAGGTGGCGGCGCAGCACGGAGACCCGGACAGCCGCAGCAGGAGTGATCACCGGGTGCGGCAAGACCACGAGGATCGCAACACAGGCAACCGCCATCCAGACGCCATGCCCGCCAATGAGCAGCGACAGCCCACCTTGCGCGATCACCCAAGGTGCGATGACCGCCGTCAATGCAAAGGCGACCCCGAAGAAAGTGCTCCACAGCGTCAGAGCCGCAGGCCGATAGCGGTCAGGCGTCGCCTCGGCAATCAAAGTGGGCGCGGCCACGACGATCAACAGATGTGACGCACCTTCCAGCACCCGGCTGAACATCATCATGGGCAAGGCAGGCAGCGTCGCCTGCCAGAGCGACATGGCAGCCCCCAGCGCCAGCGCCGCCACCAGCGCCCGCCGCGCGCCGATGCGCGACACGACGATGCCGGCCACCAGCCCGAGGATCAGCCCGACAAGGCTGATCAGCGACACCGTCAGACCCAGAACCGCGTCACCATACCCGGCATATACCTCGGTCAGGGCAACGAAACTCACCGCCAGCTTGGAGAACTGCCCGGCCGCGCCAAGCCCTGAAACATACAGGGTCAGCGTCAGAATAAGTGGATGTGGGATGCGCATGGGATCTGGCTTTCGGGACATGCGCGGACCATCCGCCATCGGTCCACCACTCGCAATGCGCGATCAGCGTTTTTCTTTGCGACGCGACGGCATAAGTAAGGTTTATGACCGCCTTGCCGCCCTTCCTTCAGACATGGTTCGACACGCGCGGATGGTCCATCCATCCGCACCAGCAACAGATGCTGGACCGCGCGGCTGATCCCTGCCTCCTTCTCATCGCGCCCACGGGCGGTGGCAAGACGCTGGCCGGGTTCCTGCCGACCCTGGTGGATTTGGCCCAGACCCCGCGCGACGGGTTGCACACGCTCTATGTCAGCCCGTTGAAGGCGCTGGCCGCCGACATCAAGCGTAACCTGCGTATGCCCATCGACGAAGCAGGGTTGCCGATCCGGGTCGAGGACCGCACCGGCGACACCTCGCAGCATATCAAGAAACGCCAGCGCGCGGACCCGCCACATATCCTTTTGACCACGCCAGAGTCTCTGGCGCTGCTGACCAGCTACGAAGACGCGCCGCGCATGTTCAAGGGTGTGCAGCGCGTGGTGGTGGACGAGATCCACGCGCTGGCCGAATCGAAACGCGGCGACCAGTTGATGCTCGCGCTGGCCCGACTGCAGTCCATGTACCCCGACCTGCGCCGCGTCGGCCTGTCCGCCACGGTTGATGATCCCGCCGCCATCGCGCGGCTGCTGGCGCGCCATCCCGATCCCTGCGAGATTATCCTCGCCGATCCGGGGCCGGAACCGGACATCTCCATGCTGGTGACGGAGGAGGCGCCGCCCTGGTCCGGGGGTGGGGCAAAATATGCGATCCCGGCGGTGTTGGAGCAGGTCAGGCAGCACAAGACCACGCTGATCTTTCACAACACCCGCGCGCAGGCCGAGATTTTCTTTCACAATCTCTGGCTTGCCAACGAGGACGCGCTTCCCATTGGAATCCATCACGGCAGCCTTGATCGCGGCCAGCGCGAAAAGGTCGAGGCGGCGATGGTGCGGGGTGACCTGCGGGCGATTGTCTGCACCGGCTCGCTGGACCTTGGCATCGACTGGGGCGATGTGGACCTCGTGATCCAGATCGGCGCGCCGAAGAACGTCAAACGTCTGGTGCAGCGGATCGGCCGCGCCAACCACCGCTACAATGCACCGTCAAAGGCCCTTCTGGTGCCCGCCAATCGGTTCGAAGTGGTCGAATGCGTCGCGGCTCTGGAGGCGGTCAAGGCACATGATCTGGACGGCGAATGGCGGGGGCGCGGCCCGCGTGACGTGCTCTGCCAGCACATCCTGATCGCGGCCTGTTCCGGGCCATTCGACGCCGATGCGCTTTATTCCGAGATGACCGCCGCAGGGGCCTATGCGGATCTCAGTCGAGAGGCATTCGACGCCTGTCTGAACTTCTGCGCCACCGGCGGCTATGCCCTGCGTGCTTACGATCAGTGGCAGCGGCTCAAGCAACTCCCCGATGGCCGCTGGCAGTTGCGCGATCCGCGATCCGCCCTGCGCATCCGCCAGAATATCGGCACAATCCAGGACACGGATACGCTCAAGGTGAAATGGCGCGGGCGCGGTGGTGCGCCTCTGGGCGAGATCGAGGAAGGGTTTGCCGCCACCTTGACCAAGGGGGACACTTTCCTGATCGGTGGCCAGATCGTGCGATACGAAGGGCTGCGCGAACTGACGGTCGAAGTCACGCGCGATCCGGGCAGAAAGCCCAAGATCGCCACGTTCATGGGCACCAAGTTCGCGACCTCGACGCAGTTGTCGCACCGGATTGTCGCCAAGTTCCAGCAGGACGATTGGCCCGACCTACCGCGCCACACCCGTGACTGGTTGCACATGCAGCGCCGGATCAGCCGCTTGCCCGAACCGGGGCGGCTCCTGATCGAGAGCTTCCCGCATGACGGGCGCGAACAGCTGGTGGCCTACGGTTTTGCCGGGCGCAACGCGATGCAGACGCTGGGGCTCTTGCTGACCAAGCGGATGGAGCAGGAAGGACTTGCCCCGATGGGGTTTGTCGCCACCGATTACGCGGTGCTGATCTGGGGGCTGGACGCCGTCATCGACCCCAAGCCGCTGTTCGATCTGGCGGCGTTGGAGGCGGGTCTCGAAGGCTGGCTGGCGGGCAACGCGGTGATGAAACGCACGTTTCGCGCGTCGGCTACCATCGCCGGTCTGATCGAACGCAATCTTGGCGGTCAGCGCAAGACCGGGCGGCAGGCGACCATGTCGTCCGACATCCTCTATGACACGCTGCTGAAATACGACCCCGACCACCTGCTCATGCAGATCACCCGCGAAGAGGCGATGCGTGGTCTGGTCGATTTTGTCCGCCTCCGCGAAATGGCCGAGCGCGTCGGAGACCGCATCGACCTGCTGCGCCTTGATCGGGTGACGCCGCTTGCTGCACCACTGTTTCTTGAACCCGGTCGCGTGCCGGTACGCGGACAGGCTGATGAGCGGCTGCTGGAAGAAGAGATCACGCGCCTGATGGAGACCAGCGGACTGGCGCAGGTCGAGGCACAGCCCAGCAAGCCGAAATGGCGCGTGCCGTATTGAAGACATAAGCCGGGCAGATGCCCGGCCTACAGGGTCGTGTCACGCGTAGGCCGGGCAACTGCCCGGCACGCTCTTTAGGTCACATCCCGATACGAGATTTCCTTCACGTCCTTGCCCGTCTTGCCACGCCGCACGATCAAGCGGTTGAGTGCGTGAATATAGGCCTTGGCTGAGGCCACAACCGTATCCGTATCCGCCGACTGCCCAGTTGCGATCATGCCGTCTTCTTCCAACCGTACACTGACCGTCGCCTGCGCATCTGTGCCTTCGGTCACAGCGTTAACCTGGTAAAGCTGCAGCCGCGCCTTGTTCGGGTGCAGCATGCGGATCGCCTTGAACGTCGCATCGACAGGTCCGTCGCCTTCGCACACGGCAGACATGTCCTTGCCGTTGATCTCCATCTCCAGCGTCGCTTCGGCAGGGCCCCCGGTGCCACAGACCACCTTGAGGTTCACAAGCTGAAGCGCGTCATCGCCCTCGGTCGTCGCGGTCACAAGTGCGAGGATGTCGTCGTCGAACACCTCTTTCTTGCGGTCCGCGAGATCCTTGAACCGGACAAAGATGTCCTTGAGCTGGTTGTCCCCCACCTCGGTGCCCAGTTCCCGCAGCTTGGCGCGCAGCGCGGCGCGGCCCGAATGCTTGCCCAAAGGCAGGGACGTTCCGGCAAGGCCCACATCCTCGGGGCGCATGATCTCGAAGGTTTCGGCGTTTTTGAGCATGCCGTCCTGATGAATGCCAGACTCATGCGCAAAGGCGTTCTTCCCGACAATGGCCTTGTTGAACTGCACCGCAAAGCCCGACACCGTCGCCACGCGGCGCGAGATATGCATGATCTTCTTGGTGTCGACGCCCGTGTGATACGGCATGATGTCGTTGCGCACCTTCAGCGCCATCACCACCTCTTCGAGCGCGGTATTGCCAGCCCGTTCACCCAACCCGTTGATCGTGCATTCGATCTGCCGCGCACCGCCCTGGACCGCCGCCAGCGCATTGGCCGTCGCCATGCCAAGATCGTTGTGGCAATGGGTGGCAAAGATAACCTCATCCGCACCTGGTACAGTCTCGATCAGGCGGCGGATCAGGTCGGCGCTTTCCACCGGCGCGGTATAGCCCACGGTGTCGGGAATGTTGATCGTGGTCGCGCCTGCCTTGATCGCGATTTCCACGACGCGACACAGGTAATCCCATTCGGTGCGCGTGGCGTCCATCGGCGACCATTGCACATTGTCACACAGGTTGCGCGCATGGGTCACGGTCTGCTCGATCCGGTCGGCCATCTCGTCCTGCGTGAGGTTCGGAATGGCGCGGTGCAGTGGTGAGGTGCCGATGAAGGTGTGGATGCGCGGCTGCTTGGCGTGCTTGACCGCCTCCCAGCAGCGGTCGATATCGGGCAACTGCGCGCGGGCCAGCCCGCAGATCACCGCCGATTTTGACCGCTGCGCGATCTCGCTCACGGCGCGGAAATCGCCTTCGGAGGCGATGGGAAACCCCGCCTCGATGATGTCGACACCCATGTCATCCAGAAGCTCGGCAATCTCGAGCTTTTCGTCATGGGTCATCGTCGCGCCGGGGGATTGTTCGCCGTCGCGCAAGGTGGTGTCGAAGATCACCACGCGGTTCTTGTCAGTGCTTGTC
Organism: Pelagibaca sp.; assembly: GCA_041725935.1. Lineage (GTDB taxonomy): Bacteria > Pseudomonadota > Alphaproteobacteria > Rhodobacterales > Rhodobacteraceae > Marivita. The sequence continues at coordinate 92,760 of JBGRQD010000009.1, read as the reverse complement.
ATGGTCAGGGTCTTTCTTGTCTTGTCCAAATCCGTCGGCGCGAAACGGTCATCCTCTGAGCGGTCGCGCCGGGTCGGCCGCGCTCAGAGGCGGATTAGGAGAAGACGGGTGGCCAGCGCAAGAGGCGCGCAAAAGCGCGGCAGGGTTGCGGTATGGACCAAGCGTGTCATGAGCGCGACTATACGCGGCAAATCTTGAAAGAAAACCCGTCGAATGAAAAAATGCGCAGCCGTAGGACGCTGCGCATTTTCATTATCGAAATATTCACCGGTCGGCCCAAGATTCTTCGTACGAAGAATCTTGGGCGCTCCCAGTAAATTTTAAAGGTCTGGATAGATCGGGAAGCGGGCGCACATTTCTGCGACTTCTGCGCGGACCTTGTCCTCGACAGCGCCGTTGCCATCCTCACCATTGGCGGCCAGACCGTCGGTCACTTCGATGATCCAATCCGCGATCTGGCGGAACTCGGATTCGCCGAAACCGCGCGTCGTTCCTGCCGGTGTGCCAAGGCGAATGCCCGAGGTCACGGTCGGCTTCTCCGGATCGAACGGCACGCCGTTCTTGTTGCAGGTGATATGCGCGCGCCCCAGCGCTTTTTCGGTCGCGTTGCCCTTCACGCCCTTTGGGCGCAGGTCGACCAGCACGACATGCGTGTCTGTACCGTGGGTCACGGTGTCCAGACCGCCCTTGATCAGCTGGTCCGACAGCGCCTGCGCGTTGCGGATGACGTTTTGCTGGTATGTCTTGAAGTCGGGACGCAGCGCCTCGCCAAAAGCTACCGCCTTGGCCGCGATCACATGCATCAACGGGCCGCCCTGGATGCCGGGGAAGATGGCCGAGTTGAACTTTTTGGCCAGCGCCTCGTCATTCGTCAGGATCATGCCGCCGCGCGGACCGCGCAGGGTCTTGTGCGTGGTGGTGGTCGCCACATGCGCATGTGGGAACGGGCTAGGATGTTCGCCCGCTGCCACGAGACCGGCGAAATGCGCCATGTCCACGTGCAGGTATGCGCCCACCGAATCCGCGATTTCGCGCATCTTGCCAAAGTCGATCTGGCGCGGAATGGCCGAACCACCAGCGATGATCAGCTTGGGCTGATGCTCGGTCGCCAGTGCCTGAACCTGATCGTAATCCAGCAGGTTGTCCTCTTTTCGGACGCCGTACTGGATCGCGTTGAACCACTTGCCCGACTGGTTGGGCGCGGCACCGTGGGTCAGGTGACCACCGGCATCGAGGCTCATCCCGAGGATCGTGTCACCCGGCTGCAACAGCGCCGTGAACACGCCCTGGTTCGCCTGAGACCCAGAGTTCGGCTGCACATTGGCAAAGCCGCAATCGAACAGTTCGCAGGCGCGTTCGATGGCAAGGTTCTCGGCAACGTCGACGAACTGGCAGCCACCGTAATAGCGGCGACCCGGATAGCCTTCGGCGTATTTGTTGGTCATAACCGACCCCTGCGCCTCCATCACGGCGCGGCTGACGATGTTTTCCGAGGCGATCAGTTCGATCTCGTCGCGCTGGCGGCCCAGCTCATCAGTGATCGACTGGAACAGGTCCGGATCGCTGTCGGCCAGCGATTTGGTGAAAAAACCGGAGTCACGGTGCGGGGCGTTCATGGGCAGGCCTCCTTGAAGCGGATGTGGATTAGGCGGTTACGTATAGGAATGGCGGCAAAAGGCAAAGGCGGGAAAGCGACCAGACGGAACAAAGCTGCGCCATGGCTGGTGCTATTGGGGCGATTGTGCTTGTTTCGGGGCCAGACGCCCTCGATAGGAACATGCCCCCCATGTCATTGCGCATCGCCTTCGCCGCCAGTTCCGCGCCGATCGCCCAATCGGCCAAGGCCGGGCTGACCCGTCGCTATGGTGATCACACCGAAGACGGTGCGGATGTGATCGTGGCGTTGGGGGGCGATGGTTTCATGCTGGCGACGTTGCACCGCACGCAGGATCTGGCCGCACCCGTCTACGGGATGAACCGGGGCACGGTTGGCTTCCTGATGAACGAATATTCCGAACATGACCTTGAGGCGCGGCTGCAACAGGCGCAGGAAGAGGTCATCAACCCGTTGTCGATGACCGCCACCACCAAGGACGGATCGACCCAGCGCGCGCTGGCGATCAACGAGGTCTCGCTCTTGCGCGCGGGTCCGCAAGCTGCGCGGCTGCGCATCAGCGTCGATGGCAAGGTGCGGATGCCCGAACTCGTCTGCGATGGTGCGCTGGTGGCAACACCCGCAGGGTCCACCGCTTATAACTATTCCGCCCACGGTCCGATCCTGCCCATTGGGTCGGATGTGCTGGCACTGACCGCGATGGCCGCCTTCCGCCCCCGGCGCTGGCGCGGCGCGTTGTTGCCCAAGACCGCCGATGTCACGTTCGAGGTGCTGGACCCCGACAAGCGCCCGGTTATGGCCGAAGCCGATGCCCGCGCCGTGCGCGACGTGGTGCGCGTCGACATCCGGTCCGAACCGGCCATCGCCCACAGGGTGCTGTTCGATCCGGGTCACGGGCTCGAGGAACGGTTGATCCGCGAACAATTCGTCTGAAGCTCTCGGAGAGCGCGGCCCGGTATCGTCGCAAACCTGCCCCGCTTGTGCCATTTCACCCAGTTACCCCACCTATGTGGTTCACGACACAAGGACAGGGTTCGATGCGCATCTTGCAGGTATGTCTTCTCGCGGTTTTGGCTATGATGCCCGCCATGGCCGGGGCACAGGAACGCGACCGGCTGGATCATCGCGGCGAGGTTCTGGGCTGGGAAGGCGTCGGGCGGCTGGACACGTCGGCGGGCACCTGCACCGGAACGCTCATCACGCGCGATCTTGTCCTGACCGCCGCGCATTGCGTGGTCGATGCCGCCAAGCAGACCGTCTTGCCGCAACAGGCCATGCGGTTCCATGCCGGGCTGGCGCATGATTTCATTGCGGCCACCCGTGGGATCACACGCATCGTTCTGGCCGACGGGTATCTGGGGGCCACCAATGCGTCGTTGACCGATCAGGTCCGCACCGATCTGGCGCTGCTGCGGCTGGACAGCCCGATCTTCAGTTCCGAAGCCGAACCGTTCAAGCTTCATGACCGCGACATGGACATCGGGTCGGTGACGCTCGTGTCCTATGGCAGGGGTCGCAACACGTCCCTGCAACGCGAATCCGGCTGTCGGCTCAAGCAGACCTATCGCGGCGGGCTGATGACCTTTGATTGCGATGTCACCTTCGGGTCGTCCGGCGCGCCGGTCTTTGTCAGCGATCAGGGGCGGTTGCGGATCCTGTCCGTGGTCTCGATGATGTCCACCGTGCCCGATGCCGACAAGGAGGCGATCGGCATGTCGCTGCCCGCCGCCGTCAACGCGATGATGCAGGACATGCGCAACGATGCCGCCCGTGCGCCGGTCACAGCCGGGGCGCGCCGCGTAACGGTTGGGGAACGGGCCGGGGGAGCGCGGTTCGTGAAGGTCGATTGATCACCGCGGCAAGGGCAGGGCAGTGTCGTCCTTGACCTGATCCATGACGATCTGGCTGTGCACCCGGCCGATGGAATCATGCGGCAACAGCACATCCTGCATAAGCCGATTGAGCGCCGCAAGATCGGTGCAATAAACCCGAAAGATGTAATCCGCCTCGCCGGTCAGCGTCCAAGCCGCGATAATCTCTGGTGTGGTCGACACCAACCGCTTGATTGACTGGTGCGTGCCGTTGCTCTGTGCCCGTGTTTCGATCTGGATGAAGGCTTGCACGTTCAGACCCAGCCGTGCGGGGTTCAACCGGCAGGGTGTGCCGGTGATGTACCCTTCGGATTCGAGCCGCTGGCGCCGGCGGCTGATCTGCGAGGCGGACATGCCAAGCTGATCCGCCAGATCCTGCGCCGGGGTCTGGCCATTGCGTTGCAGCAGCGCGAGCAGCTTGATGTCTTTGGGGTCGAGCGGTGTCATGCGGGTATTGTGCAGGTATTCCTTGATTCATGCAAGTTTCATGCATGTTTCCCCCCAATGCCCCACGAGATCGGTCACACCCTGCACGCGCTTCGGCCTACTCTGGTGTCAATCAAGGAGGATCTCATGGGACCATTTCCGCACGACGCACCGAAAGCCACGATTTCAACCAATAACCCCGCCGGAACGGACGGGTTCGAATTCGTCGAATTCGCGCATCCCGACCCGGATCAGCTGCGCGATCTGTTCACAAAGATGGGCTACACCCACACCGCCACGCACAAGACCAAGCAGGTCGAGCTGTGGCAGCAGGGGGACATCACTTACATCCTGAACAACGAGCCAGACAGCCAGGCCATGCGCTTTGTCGACGAACACGGCCCCTGCGCCCCGTCGATGGGCTGGCGCGTGGTGGATGCCAAACACGCCTATGACCGCGCGGTGATTCTCGGGGCCACGCCCTATGACGCACCTGACAAGGTGATGGACGTGCCCGCGATTGTCGGCATCGGCGGATCGCTGATCTATTTCATCGACAGCTATTATCGGCAGAACCCCTATAACGCCGAATTCGATTGGGTGGCGACGGCCAATCCCGAAGGTGTCGGCTTCCACTACCTCGATCACCTGACCCACAACGTGCACCAAGGGAACATGGACACGTGGTTCGACTTCTACGGCAAGATCTTCGGCTTCAGGGAAATCCGGTTCTTCGATATCGAAGGCAAGCATTCCGGCCTGCGCAGCCGCGCGCTGACGTCACCCTGCGGACGCATCCGCATCCCGATCAACGAGGACCGTGGCGAGACCGGGCAGATCGTCGAATACCTCAAGCGCTACAAGGGCGAGGGCATTCAGCACATCGCGGTTGGGGCGCGTGACATTTATGACGCCGTGGACGAGATCGCGTCACGCGGGCTCAAGTTCATGCCAGCGCCGCCCGACACGTATTACGACCTGAGCAAGGATCGTGTCACCGATCATGAAGAGCCGATCGACCGGATGAAGAAACACGGCATCCTGATCGACGGCGAAGGCGTGGTCGGCGGCGGCGAGACCCGCATCCTGCTCCAGATCTTCTCGAAGACCGTGATAGGGCCGATCTTCTTTGAGTTCATCCAGCGCAAGGGCGATGACGGGTTCGGCGAAGGCAACTTCAAGGCGCTGTTCGAGTCGATCGAGGCCGACCAGATCGAACGCGGCGTGCTCAAGGCAAGCTGACCCGCGCGGCGCGGCCCCTAGCTTGGGTCGCGCCAGCGGTTGACGATGGGATAGCGCCGGTCCAGCCAGAAGGCGCGTTTCGACAGGCGCGCACCGGGGGCGGACTGGAAGCGCTTGTATTCGCTAATATAAAGCAGATGCTCGATCCGCTTGGCATCGGCGCGGTCATAGCCCGCCGCCACGCAATCCGCGATGGATCCGTCTTCGTCGACAAGGATGTGCAGGATACCGTCCAGCACCGGGTAATCGGGCAGCGAGTCGCTGTCCTTCTGATCCGCGCGCAATTCGGCAGAGGGGGGCTTGGTGATGATCGCCTCGGGGATCACATCGCCCGCCGGCCCCATCATCCACTCACGATGATTGGCGTTGCGCCAGCGGCAGGCATCGAACACGCGGGTCTTGTACATATCCTTGATGGGGTTGTAGCCGCCCGCCATGTCGCCATAGATCGTGGCATAGCCCACCGCGACCTCGGACTTGTTGCCGGTGGTCAGAAGCATTTCGCCGAACTTGTTGGACAGCGCCATGAGCAGCAGGCCACGGATGCGCGACTGCACGTTTTCCTCGGTCAGGTCGGGCTTTGTGCCTTCGAAGAGCGGGGCGAGCGTTTCGGTCACCGCGTCGCGGGTTTTTCCGATCGGGACAAAATCGTACCGGCACCCAAGGTTCTCCGCGACCGCTTTGGCATCGTCGAGCGACCCTTGCGAGGTGTATTCCGATGGCAGCATCACGCAGCGGACATTCTCGGCCCCCAGAGCATCGACCGCGATGGTGGCCACGATGGCGCTGTCGATTCCGCCCGACAGGCCCAGCAGCACCTGCTTGAACCCGGTCTTGGCCATGTAATCCCGCAGCGCAGTGACCATGACGCGGTAATCCTGCTCCATCGAGTCCGGATGCTTGGCAAAATCACCGTTCAGCGCGCGCCAGCCCGCATCCGTACGTTCAAGATCGACATGGCTGATCACCTCGTCGAAAGTCGGCAGTTGCACCGCTGGCACACCACCGGGATTGAGCACAAACGACCCGCCATCGAAGACCTGATCGTCCTGCCCGCCCACCATGTTGAGGTAAATCAGCGGCAATCCGCTTTCCACCACCCGCGCGACCATGTGGTTCAGACGGGTCTCGAACTTGTCGCGGAAATAGGGGGAGCCGTTGGGCACGAGGATGAATTCCGCGCCGCTTTCCTCGAGCGCTTCGACCACGTCCGGATACCACGCATCCTCGCAGATCGGCATGCCGATGCGGACACCGCCTACGGCCACCGGACCCTGCATCATGTCGCGCGAAAAATGGCGCACCTCGTCGAAGACGTTGTAATTGGGCAGGAAATACTTGTGCACCACAGACGCGATCCGGCCACTCTGAAGGGTGAAGTAGCTGTTGTGCAGCTTGAGATCCTCACCCACGGACGGGCCACCGATACACAGCGCTGGACCATCGGCGCAGGCGGCTGCAAGGGCGGCGATTTCGGCCTGCACAGCCGCCACGAAGGCGGGCTTCATGATCAGGTCCTGTGCCTGGTAGCCGGTGATGAACATCTCGGGCAGCGCCACGACATCGGCCCCCGCAGTCTTGGCCGCGTCCCATGCCGCGCGCGCCTTGGCGGCGTTGCCCGCAAGGTCACCGACGGTGGGGTTCAACTGTGCCAGAGTGATGCGGAACCGGTCCGACATGGGCCATCTCCCTTTCCCGATATCGCCGGTGACATAGCAGAACGCCGCGTGAGGGAAAGTCACTTGTCGGTGCCGGGCCGGATAAGAGATTGTCTGACCCCGCCGCCTCGCTTAGGTTTCGGGCAGGACGTCTTGGCAACGGACATGAGTGGGATAGCAGACAGATGAGACCGGGCAGCAAAGTCATTCTGGGTGCGGTCATAGCACTGACAGTCGCGCTGGGCGCGCAGGCGCAGGATGGCGAAGTTCAGACCAAGCAATACGACGATGGCGGTGTCTACGAGGGCACGTTCCTCAACGGGTTGCAGCATGGCACCGGCACGTACCGGCTGCCCAATGGCTATGAATATACCGGCGACTGGGTCGAGGGCGAGATACGCGGCGACGGGATTGCGCGCTTCCCCAACGGCTCCGTGTACGAGGGCACGTTCGTCAAGGGCAAGCCCGAGGGGATCGGCAAGATCGTCTTTGCGGATGGGTCGACCTATCAGGGCTCGTGGCTCGACGGCAAGATCACCGGGCAGGGCGTGGCGCTCTATGCCAATGGCGTGCGCTACGAAGGCAGTTTCCGCAACGCGCTGCACCACGGGCGCGGCACGATGCAAAGTCCCGGTGGCTACGTCTACGAGGGCGATTGGGTCAATGGCGTCAAGGAAGGCAACGGCACGATCACCTATCCCGATGGGTCGATCTATGAGGGCCGCGTGGCCGATGGTGACCGCGAGGGGCAGGGCAAGCTGACCATGCCGGACGGGCTGATCTATGTCGGCATGTGGAAAGACGGCCAGATTGACGGCACCGGGACGCTGACGCAGTCCAACGGCGATGTCTACGAGGGCGAATTGGTCGCCGGGCGTCGCAATGGTCAGGGCTCTGTGCGCTATGCCAATGGCGATATCTACGAAGGCGAGTTCAGGGACGATCTGCGCCATGGGCAGGGCACGTTTATCGGCACCGATGGATACCGCTACGAAGGCGCTTGGGTCGCCGGCCAGATCGAGGGCCTCGGCAAGGTCACCTATCCGGACGGGTCAATTTACGAGGGCCAGTTCCGGGGCGATCTGGCGAATGGTGAGGGCAAGATCACCTATCCCGATGGGTCGACCTATGAAGGGGCCTGGGTCGATGGCGTGATCGAGGGCAAGGGCCGCGCGGTCTATGCCAATGGGTTGATCTACGAAGGCGCATTCGAGAACGCCCGCAACCACGGCTTTGGCGTGATGACCTATCCTGATGGCTACAAGTACGAGGGCGAATGGCTGGATGGCCAGCGCCACGGGCAGGGCACCGCGACCTATACCGATGGTACAGTCTATGTCGGTCAGTTCGCGGACGGGCAGCGCCACGGTCAGGGCGAGATCACGATGACAGATGGGTTCAGCTATGTCGGCGACTGGCAGAACGGCGAGATCAGCGGGCAGGGCACCGCGACCTATGCTAATGGCGATGTCTACGAAGGCACGTTCCTCGATGGCAAGCGGCAGGGCACCGGCACCATGCGCTATGGGTCAGGCGAAGTCGCCACGGGCGAATGGGTCAACGGGGCGTTGACGGACGGGTAGAACAAGGTTTGCAAACTCGGCGCGCGGGTTTGCAAACTATTCCCACCAGCGATCCACCTCGGCAATCTCATCGTCAGACCAGCCGAAGTGATGTGCGATTTCATGCACCACGATATGGGTCACCAGATCCTCAAGCGTGACCGATTTCCGGTCGCGCCATTCGGCGAGGATCGGTTCGGCATAGAGCCAGACCTGATCGGGAAAGGGAGAGGGATCGCCCGCGGATTTCTCGGTCAGGGGGATCCCGTCATACAACCCGGTCAGTTCCAGCGGATCGTCGATCTCCAGATCGGCCAGCACATCGTCGGGCGGCCAGTCGGTCACCTGCAAGAGAACGTCCCTGCACAAATCCCGAAACGGCAAAGGCAGCCCGGTCAGGGCTGCCTCGGCATAGCGTGTGATGTCGTCGATATCATCTTGCGCGATCATGCGCGTATCAGCACCGCGCGGCATGACCGCGTCAAGCCATGATCAGAGCAAGAGCTGGTAGCTGTGCGGCACGTAGTGGAACCCGTCACCGCGCGTTTCGACATAACCCACACCCGGGAAGGGCATGTGGTAACCGATGAACGGCACGTTGTCGGCAGCCAGCATGCCCAGCACATTGCGGCGCGACGCGGCGGCGGCGGCCTTGTCCATGTCGAACCGCACTTCCCAATCCGGATGAGCCAGCGACCAGACATAGTGGTTGGCGAGATCCGCAAGGATCAGCAATTGCTGGTCGTTGCTGTCGAGCATGTAGGTCATGTGACCCGGCGTGTGGCCGAAGGCGGCCATTGCCGTGATGCCTGACGTGACGCTGCCGCCATCGCCGAGGAACGACATTTTTTCGGCTAAAGGGCGAACACTGTTGGCAAAGCCCTCGTTGTCTGTGCCGGACCAATGGTCGAATTCGGCCTGCCCGGTGATATAGGCGGCGTTGGCGAATGTTTCCGCACCGTCGGTCATCAGGCCACCGATGTGATCGCCATGCATGTGGGTCAGCACGACATGCGTCACGGCATCGGCGGAATAGCCCGCCATCTCGACCGCCTGTGTGGTGGCCGCGCCGTTCAGGCCGGTGTCGAACAGGATCAGCTCGGACCCGGTGTTGACCAGCGTGGGCGTGAAGAAGAACTGCGCCTTGTCGACGGGAATGTGGGCTTCTGCAGAAACTGCGGCGAATTCGTCGGCAGCGACATTCATGCCGAAAATGGTCTGCGGTTCTTCGACGGTGCGGCTGCCGACCAGCATCGTGGTGACTTCGAAGTCACCAACGCCAAAGCGGTTGACGCGGGGAATCTGCGGCCCCTGCGCATGGGCTGCCGCGTTTGCCTTGGTGAAGCCAAGACCAGCGGCCATCGGGACTGCGGCTGCACCGGCAAGAAGTGCGCGGCGTGACATGGAATGTTCGGACATACTTGTTTTCTCCCCTGTTGGAATGACGTGAGTGTAGCGGTCCTTGGCAACAAGAAGAGTCCCTTCACGCCAACGTGACTGTGCATTCACGCAGCCTATTGGTGCGGGGCTTTCTGGACAAAAGCACTCTGTTATGGGAAAGCGCGACCCAACAGGAGTCTCATCCCATGATCACCACCCGTTTCGCGCCGTCGCCCACCGGTTACATCCATGTCGGCAACCTGCGCACCGCCTTGTTCAACCACCTGATCGCCCGCAAGTCCGGCGGCACGTTCATCCTGCGGATCGACGACACCGATCCCGAGCGGTCGAAAGAGATTTATGTCGATGCGCTCAAGCAGGATCTGGAATGGCTGGGCCTGACATGGGATCGGGTTGAACGGCAGTCCGAACGTCTGGACCGCTACCGCGATGCCGCCGATAAGCTGCGCGAGATGGGGCGCTTCTACGAGGCGTTCGAAACGCCGACTGAACTGGATCTCAAGCGCAAGAAGCAGCTGAACATGGGCAAGCCGCCGGTCTATGACCGCGCGGCGCTGGCGCTGTCGGACGACGAGAAGGCCAAGCTGCGGGCAGAACGGGGCGATGGCGTCTGGCGCTTCAAGCTGGATCAGGAACGGATCGAGTGGACCGACGGCATTCTGGGCGACATTTCCATCGACGCGGCCAGCGTCAGTGACCCGGTCCTGATCCGCGCCGATGGTCAGATCCTCTATACGCTGGCCTCTGTTGTGGATGACACCGAGATGGGCGTGACCCATGTGGTGCGCGGGTCCGATCACGTGACCAACACCGCGACGCAGATCCAGATCATCCGCGCGCTGGGCGGCAATGTGCCGTCCTTTGCGCACCATTCGCTGCTGACTGGACCGCAGGGCGAGTCGCTGTCGAAGCGCCTTGGCACCCTGGCGCTGCGCGATCTGCGCGAACAGGGCGTGGAGCCGGAGGCGTTGCTGAGCCTGATGGCGCGGCTGGGATCGTCGCAGCCGGTGGAATTGCGCCTCACGCTGGACGAGATCGCGGACGGCTTCGATCTGGGCCAGTTCGGATCGGCCCCGACGAAGTTCGATTTCGAAGACCTGTTCCCGCTGACCGCCCGCAAGCTGCACGCGCTGGACTACGGTGTGATGAAGGACGATCTGACCGCGTTGGGCGTGCCCGAGGACAAGGCCGAGGCCTTCTGGACCGTGGCGCGCGAAAACATCACCACCCGGCACGACATCGCCGCATGGTGGGCCTTGTGCGAAAATGGAGCGGAACCGCTGGTCGCGGACGAGGATGCGGAGTTCATCGCCGAAGCCATGGCTCTGCTGCCCGAAGGACCGTTGGGGCCTGACGCGTGGGGCAATTGGACCAACGCTGTGAAAGAGGCGACAGGCCGCAAGGGCAAAGGCCTGTTCATGCCGCTGCGCAAGGCGTTGACCGGACAGGAGCGCGGACCGGAAATGGCCGATCTCCTGCCGCTCTTGCAGACCATCCCGGCGCGGAAACTGGCGAAGCGCTAAGGGGTTTTCACCTTCGCCTTGAGGGCGGCAACCGTTTCGGGATCATCGATCTTGCGGTCGATGATCCGAAGCGCGGTCTCTTGGGTCTTTGTTGCCGATGCTGCAAGGTCGGGCCAATCGCTTTGGCTCAGGCGATTGGTGGCCTTGATCACCTGCGCCATCACATCGAATCGGTCGCCACCATCCTGCATCAAGGTGGCAAACCCATCCTGCACCAGATCATCGGCAGACACCGATCCAAGAATGATACGGGGAAAGCGTGGTTCGGTCCCGCGTTCCGGGTCGCACATGCCCTGTCCGAACGTCCACAGGATGCGCTCGGTGCGGTGGATCACGTCGATGGCGGTGCCTGGATCGTTGACACCCGGTGACAGCGCACGCGAGGCCACCTCCGAGAGAATCACAAGACCAAAGCGGGCATCCTGTTCGACAGTACGATCATCGCCCAACGTGAAGTTTTCAAGCAGTTGGTCAGGATCACAGTCTCCTTCGACGTAAGCCAGAGCGGTGCCTTCAAGAACCCAGCTCCCGGGCGGCGCATAGACCCAGAGCGTGGCCTCGGTGCGATCGAGTTGCGCGTTCAGTTCGCCAAGGCTGATGAATTGCACATAACCCGATTTGGGCGCGGGCAGCGGTGTCGACACCTTGGGGGCAGGGGGCGCGTCTGTTGCCGGCCGCGCGCCCATGTTCGGAGTGTCGACCAGATGACGGAGGGGTTTCTCTGCCGCGTGTTCAACGAGGTCGAGGGTATGGTGCAGGCTGCCCAACTGGCTCAGATGGGCGATCCAGCGCAGGATCGCCACGACGATCATCGCAATGCACACAAGGGTAAGCGCAAAGACGATCACCGCAGCCGACTCGCCGTAATACTCGGCGCGGAACATGACGATCGACGCCAGCGAGAACAGGAAGGCTCCGACGAAGACGGACATCACGTTGAGCGTGGTCATATCCTGCATCAGGATGCGGTAGACCCTCGGGCTGGCCTGACCGGCGGCGGATCGGAACGCCTGCACCATGATGCCCAGCGAAAAGGTGGTGACTGCCAGCATCGACGAGGCAAGAATGTTCAGGATCGGCAGCACCGCATCGCGCGTAAACCGTTCGACCATCCAAGCGGGCAACGACCGGTCCAGCAGCGGCGCAATCAGCGCCACAAGCAGTGCCGCGCCCCCGAATGCTGAAATGCGGATGCCCGGTCGGCGCCAGAGCCGGCTGAGCAAGAGCAGGATGCGTTCGCGCATCAGGTCGAAACCCTGGCGCGCAAGCTCAGCAGCATGTCATCGACAAAGCCCTGCTCGGTTGCGGTAAGGCGCTGCGCGCGGGGATAGATCGGCGCGTCGCGGTCATTGAAAACGGGCGTGTTCCAGCCTTCCGTGCTGGCGCAGAACCGCGCGGCACCCTCTTCGCCGAACTCGCGCAGATACCCTTGCAGCACCGCATCGACATAGCTGAGCAGGATCGGGTGATCCGCGTCGGGCGGTGCCGAATCGTGCGGCGGGATCGCGTAGATCGAGATATCGCGCACATCCGTGGCTGCGTGCTCGACCGCGTCGGTGACGGCGAGCCGCGCATAGGAGAATTCGCGCGCATCGAGCGCCACCCAGTCATCGTTGGGCACCGGCGCGATCACCCCGTCGATGATGCTGTCGCTGTCGGCGATCACCGACAGGAACGCGGCGGGGCGGTTTGGGGCGCGTTGCCAGATGCGCCGCCATCCGGTGATGCGGGACGTGTGGATCGGGGTGAACGCATGTGTGTTGCGGTTCACCAGCGATCCGTAGCCGAAGAAATGGGGGTGCTTCACGAGGCGGTCTGCTCTGGGTCGGTTGATGTATGTCAAAGACAACTTTGCACGAATGGCTAGGTTTGGCCAATCGATCTGAAAGGATGAGTGTCGTGCGCGTCACCAAACGAACCAATATCGCGATGCGCGTGCTCATGTTCTGCGCGGCGAACACGGGGCGTCTTGTCACCAAGGCGGAGATCGCAAAGCGCTGCAACGCGTCGGAAAACCACCTTGCACAGGTGATAAACCAGCTGGGTCAGCTTGGTTTTCTGCACACTCAAAGGGGCCGCAATGGCGGGCTGGAACTGGGCCGACCGGCGGAGCAGATCAGGATCGGTGACGTGTTCCGCGTGCTCGAAGCACCTGTTCCACTGGCCGAATGTTTCGCCGATGTCGACAACACCTGCCCTCTGAAGGATGCGTGCCGCCTGCGCACCGCGCTGACCGAGGCGGTCGAGGCGTTCTACCGGTCGCTCGACCCGATCACGCTGGATGCTCTGGTTTGCACCAATGTCGATCTGCTGGATATTCTGAACCCCGAGCGGGCCTGCGCCGCGCGCGAGGCGGCCCTTGCGGATTGACCCTTGAGGCCGGTCTGGATTCGGTCTACCACTCGCAGCATCTACGATGGGAGAACCGGTTTGACCGGTGCCGAAGGAGCAACCGCCCCCGGAAACTCTCAGGCAGACGGACCGTCGCAGATATAAACTCTGGAGAGATTTCGGGTCCGACCCGGAACGCCGAAGGGATAACGATCTCAGGCGAAAGGACAGAGGGGGCATAGGACGACCGCGTTTCCGCGCGGGTTGGAATATGCCGGTTGTCGTTCACATGCACCCGGTCGAACAGGAAGGGATGCCGCGTGAGCGATCTGAAACGCACACCGCTCTACGATCTGCACATCGCGCTGGGCGCAAAGATGGTGCCGTTTGCGGGCTACGACATGCCCGTGCAATACCCGATGGGTGTGATGAAAGAACACCTTCACTGCCGCGCCGCTGCCGGGCTGTTCGATGTGAGCCATATGGGGCAGGTGGTGCTGCGCGCGTCTGACCCCGAGCGCGCCAAGGCCGCGCTGGAGCGGCTCATTCCGCAGGACGTACTTGGGCTGGAAAAGGGCCGACAGCGCTACGGGTTTTTCACCAATGAGGCGGGCGGGATCGAAGACGATCTGATGTTCGCCAATCGGGGCGACCACCTGTTTGTCGTGGTGAATGCCGCCTGCAAAGAGGCTGACGTGGCGCGGATGCGCGCAGCGCTGGAGCCGGAGGTGACGGTCAAGCTGCTCGAGAACCGTGCCCTGTTGGCCTTGCAAGGACCGAAAGCCGAGGCTGTGCTGGCCGAGCATCACCCGATGGTGGCCGGGATGCGGTTCATGGATGTTGCGACGGTACCGATCGCGGGCGCGGAATGCGGGGTGTCGCGCTCTGGCTACACCGGCGAGGACGGATACGAGATATCCGTGCCTTTGGCAGCCGCCAAAGACGTCGCGCAAGCCTTGCTGGCGCACGAGGATGTGGCGCCCATCGGCCTTGGCGCGCGGGATTCGCTGCGTCTGGAGGCGGGGCTGTGCCTCTACGGGCATGATATCGAAGCCGCCACCTCGCCGGTCGAGGCCGGTCTGACATGGGCTATCCAGAAGGTGCGTCGCGCCGGGGGCGACCGCGAAGGCGGGTTTCCCGGTGCGGAACGTGTCCTGCACGAGATGACCGAGGGCGCTGCGCGCAAGCGCGTGGGCCTCTTGCCGGAAGGCCGCGCACCGATGCGCGACGGGACGGTTCTTTTCGCCAGCGCCGAGGGCGAAACGCCCGTGGGCAGGGTCACATCGGGCGGCTTTGGCCCGACCTTGGGCGCGCCGGTTGCGATGGGATATGTCGACGCTGCCCATGCCGAGGTCGGCACCGCGCTTTTTGGCGAGGTTCGGGGCAAACGGCTGCCTGTTTCTGTTGCCAAACTGCCCTTCGTGGCGGCAGGCTTCAAACGATAATCACACCAAGAGGGACCACATGAAGTTTACCGAAGAACATGAATGGCTGCGCGTTGAAGGCGACGAAGTGGTTGTGGGCATCACCGCGCATGCCGCTGAACAGCTGGGCGACGTGGTGTTCATTGAACTGCCCGAGGAAGGTGACACAGTGAGCAAGGATGACGAGATCGTTGTGATCGAGTCGGTCAAGGCCGCGTCGGATATTCTCGCTCCGCTGGATGGCGAGATCACGGAAGTGAACGACGTGCTGGTCGATGAGCCGGGCAAGGTCAATGAAGACCCCGAGGGCGAGGCGTGGTTCTTCAAGATGAAGATCGAGGACATGTCGGCGCTGGACGACATGATGGATGAGGCCGCGTACAAGAAATACATCGGCTGATCCGGCCGGGCGGGTCTTTGGGCCTGCCCGGCCTTTGCCCGACGGAGCGCCAGCCAGCCCCGTTGCGTGGCGTATTTTTGAAGAGAAGAAGCAGGGGACGGTGCGCCGTGCCCGACCGCAAGGAGAGCGACATGGGTTATGATGCCATCGACTATCTGCCATATGATTTTGCCAATCGGCGTCACATCGGCCCATCGCCTGCGGAGATGGCCAAGATGCTGGCCACCGTCGGCGTGTCGACGCTGGATGATCTGATCTCGCAGACGGTGCCCGAGAGCATCCGCCAGAAAGAGCCGCTTGATTTCGGCAAGGCATTGTCGGAGCGGGAATTGCTGCATCACATGCGTGAGACCGCGTCGCAGAACGAGGTTCTGACCTCGCTGATCGGGATGGGCTATCATGGCACGGTCACCCCGCCCGCGATCCAGCGCAATATCTTCGAGAACCCGGCGTGGTACACTGCCTATACGCCCTATCAGCCGGAGATTTCGCAAGGGCGTCTCGAGGCGCTCTTGAACTACCAGACCATGGTCAGCGATCTGACCGGGCTTGAGATCGCCAACGCGTCCTTGCTGGACGAGGCCACGGCCTGCGCCGAGGCGATGACCATGGCGCAGCGGGTGGCGAAATCCAAGGCGACCGCGTTCTTCGTGGATGAGAATTGTCATCCGCAGAACATCTCGGTGATGAAGACCCGCGCGGCGCCTTTGGGGATCAAGGTGATTGTCGGCGATGTGGCGGAACTGGACCCGGACGCGGTGTTCGGCGCGATCTTCCAGTATCCCGGCACCTACGGGCATCTGCGCGACTTCACCGACGATATTGCGCGTCTGCATGATGCCAAGGCGATTGCGGTCATGTCGGCCGATCCGATGGCGCTGTGCCTGCTGAAAGAGCCGGGCGCGATGGGGGCGGATATTGCCGTTGGATCGACGCAGCGCTTCGGCATACCGCTGGGTTATGGTGGGCCGCACGCGGCCTACATGGCGACGCGCGATGACTACAAGCGCGCGATGCCGGGCCGGATCGTGGGCATCTCGATCGACAGCCATGGCAACAAGGCCTACCGCCTCGCGCTGCAGACGCGCGAGCAGCATATCCGCCGCGAGAAGGCGACGTCGAACGTGTGTACCGCGCAGGCGCTGCTGGCGGTGATGGCCGGGTTTTACGCGGTGTTTCACGGCCCCAAGGGCTTGCGCGCGATTGCGCAGCGCATCCATCGCAAGACGGTACGGCTGGCCAAGGGGCTGGAAGCTGCGGGCTTCAAGGTGGAGCCGGAGTCGTTCTTCGACACGATCACCGTCGATGTGGGCCTGTTGCAGCGCGGCGTCTTGCAGGCGGCTGTGCGCGAAGGGTTGAACCTTCGGGCCGTGGGAAAGACGAAGATCGGGATCACGCTGGACGAACGGGCGCGGCCTGCGACCATCGAAGCCGTGTGGCGGGCCTTTGGATTGGTGAAGGCGGATGATGACGTGACGCCGGAATACCGCTTGCCGGACGGGTTGATCCGGACCTCAGAGTATCTGCAACACGACGTGTTCCACATGAACCGCGCCGAGACCGAGATGATGCGCTACATGCGCCGTCTGGCGGATCGCGATCTGGCGCTTGACCGCGCGATGATCCCGCTGGGATCGTGCACGATGAAGCTCAACTCTGCGGCCGAAATGATGCCGGTCAGCTGGCGCGAGTTCGCGGACATTCACCCTTATGTGCCCGACGACCAAGTGCGCGGATATCACGCGCTGATCGGTGATCTGAACGCGAAACTGTGCACGATTACGGGCTATGATGCAATTTCTATGCAGCCCAACTCGGGCGCGCAGGGGGAATATGCAGGGCTGTTGGCGATTGCCGGGTATCACAGGGCCAACGGGCAGGGGCATCGCAACATCTGTCTCATTCCGGTCAACGCACATGGCACCAACCCGGCCTCGGCGCAGATGGTGGGCTGGAAGGTGGTCGCGGTGAAATGCGATGCCAACGGATCCATCGACCTGCAGGATTTCCGCGCAAAGGCGGAACTGCATTCCAAGAACCTTGCCGGGACGATGATCACCTATCCGTCGACCCATGGCGTGTTCGAAGGCACGGTCAAGGATGTGTGCGCGATCACCCACGAGCACGGCGGGCAGGTCTATATCGACGGTGCGAACATGAACGCCATGGTTGGGCTGTCGCGGCCCGGTGATCTTGGCGGCGATGTCAGCCACCTGAACCTGCACAAGACCTTCTGCATCCCGCATGGTGGCGGGGGGCCGGGCATGGGGCCGATCGGCGTCAAGGCGCACCTGATCCCGCACCTGCCGGGTGATCCGGTGTCGGGTGACGGTGCTGTGAGTGCGGCCCCGTTCGGGTCGCCGTCCTTGCTTCCGATCTCGTGGGCCTATTGCCTGATGATGGGGGGCGAGGGGCTCACGCAGGCGACGCGGGTGGCGATCCTGAACGCCAACTACATCGCGACGCGGCTGGAAGGTGCGTTCGACGTGCTCTATCGCGGCGAAAAAGGCCGTGTGGCGCATGAATGTATCCTCGACGTGCGGCCGTACGAAAAGACCGCCGGTGTCACGGTCGAGGACATTGCCAAGCGGCTGGTGGATGCGGGGTTCCACGCGCCCACGATGAGCTGGCCGGTGGCGGGTACGTTGATGGTGGAGCCGACTGAATCCGAAACCCAGGCCGAACTGGACCGCTTTTGCGATGCGATGCTGGCGATCCGCGACGAGATCCGGGATATCGAGGAAGGCCGGATCGACCGCGACGTGAACCCGCTCAAGCTGGCGCCGCACACGATGGAAGACCTCGTGCGGGACTGGGACCGCCCTTACAGCCGCGAGCAGGGATGTTTCCCGCCGGGTGCGTTCCGGGTCGACAAGTACTGGCCGCCGGTCAACCGGGTCGATAACGCGTATGGCGACCGGCACCTCGTGTGCACCTGCCCGCCGATGGAGGATTACGCGGAGGCGGCGGAATAAGCGCATCCGTTTTTGCATATGCGAAGATCAGGCCGGGCGTTCTGTCCGGCCTTTTTCGCTGCGCGAAGGTGGGAAAAAAACGCAGGTGGAGTTGCAACACGTGGCGCAGCACTACGTTGGCTTGGTATGAGACAGATTTTTCGGAAATTGAAGAAATGGCTGAGCGGCGCACGGGCCAAGACACTGGCTGCCGAGCAGAGGGCAATCCCGGTCGTGACCGTGTCCGAGTATCGGGGCAATCTGGCGCTGAAAGATGACCTTTCGCAGCACCGCCGATATACGGCGCATTTCGAGGACCTTCAGAATTGACCAAGCCGATCCTGATCATGGGGGCCACCTCTGGCATCGGACGTTGCACGCTTGATGAGGCGGTGCGGCGGAACCTGCCGGTGCGGGCCTTTGCCCGCAGCGCGGACAGCCTTGCGCCGACTGACCTGCTGGAGCCGTTCAAAGGCGATGCCACCTCTGCCGAGGATGTGGCGCGGGCGCTGACTGGTGTTCAGGCTGTGATCTATGCGCTGGGCATTACCGAACGTCTGGCGATGCTGTGGGAAGAGGAAACGCTGTTTTCCGAAACCACGCGCACGCTATTGGACGAGATGGCGCAATCGGATGTGTCGCGGCTTGTGGTGGTCACGGGCTTTGGCGCGGGGCGCAGCAAATCCGCGATGAGCTGGGTTGAACGCATGGGGCATCGCGCCATTCTGGGCAAGCCTTATGCCGACAAGGACCGGCAGGAGGAAATGATCGTCTCATCTTCTATCGATTGGACGATTGCCCGTCCTGTGATCCTGACAAAAGGCGCGCGCAGTACGGAGTACCGTGTCCTGCGCGATCCTAAGACTTGGCGCAACGGGCTGATCTCGCGGGCCAGCGTCGCGCATTATCTTGTCGACGCGGTCGAGCAGCGGCTGGATGTCAAGGCTGACGTGGTTCTGGCGCGGTAGCTTCGGCTCAGTCGGCGTCCAGCAGGAACGACATCGCGTCACGCACCCGACCCCATGTCGCTGCATCCGAGGCAGCGAGCAGGTAGCCCTCGCGCATCTGGGCGCGGTATTCCGACCCGTCAAGACAGGCGACATGGCCACCGGCCCGCTGAACGATCAAAGCGCCTGCAGCATGATCCCAAGGCGACAGGCTTGCACAGAGCACGAAATCCACATGCCCCTGCGCCACCATGCGGAATTCGTGTGCCGAACAGCGCAGCATATAGAGCTGGCGGAAGCGGGTCATGAGACCGGCCATTTGCGGGCGCTTTGCTTCGGGTAGGTGGTAAAAGGATGAAAACCCGCTGAGGTCTTCGACCGGTCCACCTTTTGACACGGAGACATTGCGCGTCGGGCGGCGGGGCGCGGTGATCTGCGCGGGGCCGCTTTCGTCTGCGACCAGCACTTCATCGGTGATCGGATCATAGATCAGCCCGAACACCGGAACACCGAAGCGGGTCATCGACAGGATCACACCAAACGTGGCCAAGCCATGCGCGAAATTCCATGTGCCATCCACCGGGTCGATGGTGAACGCCATCTCGGCGTCAGCCAGTGCCGCGACCTTTTCGTCGGTCACGGTTTCTTCGCCGACCATCAGCGCGTTCGGGAACATCGCCAGCAATCCGCGCACGATCATCTTTTCCGCGTCCCGGTCGGCAGCGGTCACCACGTCCATCGGGCCGGATTTCTGGTCGATGTCAGTGTGTGCAAGTGTCCGAAAGCGCGGCAGGATCTCGGCCCGTGCGGTACGGCGGACAAGGTTGATGATCTGGGTGCGCTGGGCCGGGGTCAGCGGGGCGGGGATCGTCATGGGAAGACTGTCGGGCATGGGGCGACTCGGTTCCTTGTGGCGGTTGGCCGGGGGATGCCAAGGGAATGGCCTCAGGGCAAGGTGGTATATTGCCGTGCCCCGAGGCTTTTAGCCTTGTTCGCGGTGATCACTCTCGGGCCCTGAGGACCTGAGCGGGGCGCGCAGCCAGCGGTCGCCATGCAAAGATCAGCCCGGCGAGAAGCGTTGCCAAGACGCCACCGACCACGATGCCAAGCGCCGATGGCCAGACCACGGCAAAGCTGCTGTCCATGATGAAGGTCGTCACTGCCCAACTGCCCAGGATGCCTGCACCCAAAGCGACAATGCCTGCGCCGCCCCCCAGCAAGGCAGAGCGCAGCGCAAAGCTTTGCAGGATGCGGGCGCGGCTGGCCCCTAGGGTTTTGAGCACCGCAGCTTCGTAGGTGCGGGCACCTTCGCCGGCGGCGGCAGCCCCGATCAGCACAAGAAATCCGGTGAGCAAGGTTGCGGCAGCGCCCCAGCGCACGGCGGCGCTGATCCCTTCGAGCAGCACGCTCACCCGGTCGATGGCGTCGCGCACCGAGATGGCGGTGATGTTCGGAAAGGCGGTCGCCAGGTCGCGCAGGATGCGCGCCTCGTCCTCGGAAGAGGCGTAGACGGTCGAGATAAAGGTATGTGGCGCGCCTTGCAGGGCGTTGGGTGTCATGGTCATGACAAAGCCCATCCCAGCGGTGGAAAAATCCACATCCCGAAAGCTGGTGATCGTGGCGTTGATGTCGCGGCCAAGCACGTTGACGGTAAGCGTGTCGCCCAGCCGGAGACCCATTTCCTCGGCCTCTTCGATGGCAAAGCTCACCTCGGCCGGGCCGCTATGATCGGGCTGCCACCATTCTCCGGCCACGACCCGCGTGTTTGTGTCGGGCTGTGCGGCATAAGTGATGCCCCGGTCGCCGGTGACAACCCAGTGATCGCCGGCCACTTCGCGCGCCGGGCGGTCGTTGATCTGGGTCAGCACACCGCGCAGCATGGGGGCGGTGTCGATGCGGGCCACTGCGGGATCGTTTTCCAGCATCTCGGTATAGCGCGGCATCTGGTCGGGCTGGATATCGACAAAGAAATAAGCGGGTGCGACCTCGGGCAGATCTCGGTCGATGGCTGTGCGCAGGTTGCCGTCGATCTGGCCCACGGCGGCCAGCACCGACAGGCCAAGCCCCAGCGACAGCACCACAGGGGCCGCCGCATCGCGCGGACCGCCGATCGAGGCCAGCGCCCATCGCCAGACGGGATGGCCGCGTGTTGCCTTGGTCGCGCGTTTGGCGATCCAGCGGATGCCGATGGCTGCAATAACCAGAACGATCAGCGATCCGATCAGGCCTCCGGCGGTCCAGAGCGTCAGGAAGGGGCTGCCCGAAAAGAACCCAGCCACACCCACCAGAAGGCCCAGCAGAACAAGCGTCGCAATCACGTAGCGCCAGGCGGGCAGAGCCTTGCCGCCGTCCAGCGCATCGCGGAACAGCATCGCCGGGCGGATGTCCTCGGTGCGGGCCAGCGGCCAGAGGGTGAAGACCAGCGCTGTCAGGATGCCGTAGAGTGCCGCCTCGATCAGCGGGGCGGGGTGGATGGTAAAGATCGCGGGTACGGGCAGCGAGGCGCTGATGACGGGACCAAAGAGGATCGGCACCAAGGCACCCAGACACAGGCCAAGAACGATCCCCAGAACGCTGAGCGCGCCGATCTGCAGGAAATAGGTCTGGAAGATCGTGGCACGGGTCGCGCCAAGGGTGCGCAGCGTGGCGATGACGCTGGTCTTGCTGGCGAGATAGGCTCGCACGGCGGCAGAGACACCGATGCCGCCCACCGCAAGACCCGACAGGCCAACGAGGATCAGGAAGGCCCCCAGCCGTTCTACGAATTGCGCCACACCGGGTGCTCCGTTGCGGGCATCACGCCAGCGCAGGCCGCTGCTGGGAAAGGCCGCTTCGGTCGCTGTTTCGAGCGCGTCAAGATCGCTGTCGGGCGGCAGAAGCAGGCGATATTCGGTTTCGTAAAGCGTGCCCGGTTGCAACAGACCCGCCTCGCGCAGCGCATCGGTGGTGACCATCGTCCGGGGGCCGAGCGAAAAGCCAGATGCGGAACTGTCGGGTTCGGTCACGAGGATCGCAGACAGGGTGAAATCCTGTGTGCCAAGGCGGAAACTGTCACCGGTGCTGAGGCCCAGACGATCCGCCAAGAGCGGTGCCATGACTGCGCCGGGTTGGGTCCCATCGCCTGCCAAAGCCTCTGACAAGGGCATCGGCGGATCAAGCACCACCTCGCCGGTCAGCGGATAGGCGGCGTCCACCGATTTGACCTGCGTGAGCGCGCGTTCCGCCTCTCCTTCGGGGTCGCGGACAACCATCGAGCGGAAATCGGTGATCTCGGAAATGCCGGTCGAGAGTGCTTCGAGATAGGCGCGTTCCTCGGGGTCGGCAAAGCGATAGGTGAATTCGACCGATGCATCCCCTCCCAACAGGATAGAGCCTTGCGTTTCAAGCCCGGACTGGATCGCGGACCGGACCGATCCGACGCCGGCGATGGCGGCGACGCCGAGGGCCAGACAGGCGAGGAAGATGCGAAACCCCTTGAGACCGCCGCGTAATTCCCGGCGGGCGAAACGCGCTGCGGTGGACAGCGCCATTATTCTGCGGCCTTGAGTTCGGTATCGGCGATATGCCCATCGGTCAGGCGGATCACCCGGTCGCATTTCGCGGCCAACTCGCGGCTGTGGGTCACAAGCACCAGTGTCGCCCCGTGCCGGTCGCGCAGGCCGAACAGCATGTCGATGATCGCCTGACCATTGACGCCGTCAAGGTTGCCGGTGGGTTCATCCGCCAGAAGGATCTCGGGTCGGGTGACCGAGGCGCGGGCCAATGCGACGCGCTGTTGTTCGCCGCCGGACATCTGCGCGGGGTAGTGATCGGCGCGATGGGCGAGGCCCACCGCCTCAAGCTCGGCCTCGGCGCGGTCATAAGCGTCTTTCTCTCCGGCAAGCTCCAGCGGAGTGGCGACGTTTTCCAGCGCGGTCATCGTCGGGATCAGGTGGAAGGACTGGAACACGACGCCCATGTGATCGCGCCGGAACCGGGACATCTTGTCCTCGTCCATCGCGGTCAGGTCTTGATCCAGCGCAATCACACTGCCGGAACTGGCGTTCTCCAGCCCGCCCATCACCATCAACAGCGAGGATTTGCCGGAACCGGATGGACCGATCAGGCCCAATGTCTCGCCCTTGTGAACGGATAGCGTTATGCCGTGCAGGATCTCGACCATTCCGGCATTGCCCCTGAGGCTGAGCGTGACATCTTTGAGATCGAGAACTGGCTGGGTCATTGGGTACGGAGCTTTATCATGTTTCACTCTTTCACATATGGGGCATCACTGGTCCTGAGCAAGATGCGCATGGCGGCTGTGTGCCTGTGCACGGTGACAGCGGCTCAGGCCGACACGGTTGAGGTCCTTGCCTTGGGCGACAGTCTGACCGCCGGGTATGGTCTGATCGATCAGAACGGGTTCGTGCCCAAGATGCGTATCTGGCTTGAAGAGCAGGGGCTTGACGTGCGCCTGGTAAACGCGGGCGTGTCGGGCGATACGACGGCGGGTGGGCTGTCCCGGGTCGAATGGTCTCTGACCCCGGCTACCGACGCGTTGATCGTGGCGCTCGGGGGCAATGACCTGTTGCGCGGCCTCGATCCGGCGGTGTCGCGCGCCAATCTCGAAGGCATCCTGAAGATTGCGCAGGACAAGGGGCTGGATGTGCTGATCGTCGGCATGGAGGCACCGGGAAACTACGGCCCCGAGTACAAGGCCGAGTTCGACGCAATGTACCCGGAATTGGCCGAAACCTATGGGGCGCTGTATTTTCCGCGATTCTTCGAGGGGCTTTACACTGTCGGCGAGACACCGGCCGACCTGCGTGATGTCATGCAGATGGACGGCATTCATCCCAATGCCGAAGGCGTCGATCTGATCGTGGAGGCGATGGGGCCTGCCGTCGCGGATTTGGTCAGACTCGCGTCGGAGTGAAATCACTTCGACATCATGCGTACCGACATTTGCGATAAAGAATGTACCTCACGGGCGACGCGCAAGCCGCCCGTTCGCGATATCTCCCTTGGTCAGGTGGATGCCGAAAATGCACCAGAACCAAGGTATGGGGCTGGGAACAGCCCCAACCAGGGTCAAGCGAGCGAGATGTTCACCGCCGCTTCGCGACCATCCCGACCTGATTCAAGGTCAAAGGTCACTTTCTGATTGTCGGCGAGCCCTGTCAGCCCGGAGCGCTCCACGGCCGAGATATGGACAAAAACATCCTTGCCGCCGTTGTCGGGTGCAATGAAGCCGTAGCCTTTGGTGGTGTTGAACCATTTGACGGTGCCAGTGGCCATCCGTTCTACTCCTGTCTGTCATACTTTCCGCCGGGCAAGACGGCCCGACGGGCGCGGTCAGTCAAAATCGCTTAACTGAGCCGTATCGGAGCAGTGGTCGATATTGGTAACTTTGCCTTTTAAGTTTTCCGGTGATTCCAAAAATGACGCAAGAAAAAAGCCAAGCGTTCGCTTTCCTGTGAAACTGGCTTGCCTTGACCCGTCCGCGCTCCATCTTTAAGCCGTCTTGGACTTCAGGGAGAGTGAGTATGTCAGGCATGGATGAACGGGCGGCCGCGAAAACAGAACAAAAAGCGCTGAATACGCGCTATGCCGAAGCCCGCGCCGAGATCGAGCGCAACCGCTTGATTGAAAACGGACAATCTGGTGCGCTTTTGTTTGCCGCGATGGCCTATGGCGATGCTCTGGAAGGAAATTCACTGTTCCGTTCAGCGTCGCACGCAGCCAAGCTGTTCTGCATCGCCGCAGCCTTTATCATCCCGAACCTCCTCGTGATTTACATGCTTTTGTAACACGACACAGTATCGGCAGAAATTTGCACACGGTCCCCGTCGGGGGCCGTTTTGCATAAAGGGTGTATGTTCAGGACAGGTTGGGCTGGTGCGGAGCCGCCGCACAGAGCGTGATCGCCGAAAAGCTTAAGGTTGTGACAACGAACATCAGAACCGCTGTCGATACCAACGCACCGAAAGCCAGTGCCAGCGCGGCTGCGATCCAGCCAAGAAGGCTACCTGCGATGAGTGTGACTGCTGCCATGACCAACCTCTTTCGTGGTAAGATGTGCGAGACCTCTTAACGACCGGTAAATGGCCGGAAAAAACGCGCGATTTATGGCAGCGAAGGGGCAAACCGGGGACGAAGGCAGAAAGCGCCCCCAGATTGCAAATCTGTCTTAGAGGACTGTCACAACCGTGCCAATCGGCACTCGGTCATAGAGATCCTGGACGTGTTCGTTCAGCATCCGGATGCAGCCGTTTGACACGGATTGTCCGATTGACTGAGGTGATGTCGTGCCATGAATGCGGAAAAACGTGTCTCGCCCATCTTGGAACAGGTAGAGCGCGCGGGCTCCGAGCGGATTGTCCGGCCCACCCGGCTGGACGTAGTCGTTCTCGACGAACTTGGAATAGGTCTGGGGCTCGCGGGCGATCATCTCGTCGGTCGGACGCCAGGTCGGCCATTCCTTCTTTACCGCGATCTCGGCAGTCCCAGTGAATTCGAGCCCTGCACGGCCGACACCGACCCCATATCGGCGGGCGACGCCCGGCTGGGTCACGTGGTAGAGGAAATGCGCGCGTGGCAGGATGAGAATCTGTCCTGGCGCTACATCGCTTTTGATGCGGACATTCTGCGGACGGTAGATCGGGGCGATCTGGAAGCCTTGCGCAGAAACAAGGCTTGGCGCGGCCAATGCAACGGCAGTGGTGGCAACGAAACGGCGTCTGGTGATCATGGGCAGCAGTGTCCTTTTTTGTCATCAACTCTTTAATGCAGCAACTGCGCCAAATGTTGCCAACGCATTGCGCAAAAACAAGCCTTATCGGGTGGGCGCATCTTATCGCTGCACCAGAGTTGCGGCACAAAGGACACAAGGCACCCAAGCGCGGTGGCCTTTGCCGAGGCGACCCAGAGTCCCCTCGGATAAAGAAAAACCGCCCGGAGCGCGAAGCCCCGGGCGGTTCAAATCAGCAATCGCGGTGGCTTATGCCAGCGACAGGTTGATCGCACTCTCGCGGCCGTCACGGCCGGATTCGATGTCGAAGGTCACCTTCTGATCGTCGCTGAGGCCTGTGAGGCCCGAACGCTCGACTGCGGAGATGTGGACAAAAACGTCCTTGGAGCCGCCATCGGGTGCGATGAAGCCGTAACCTTTTGTGGTGTTAAACCATTTCACTGTGCCTGTGGCCATGTGAAGCATCCTTTTGAGTTCCGTTGCCCGCTTTATGCGGCAACCCGGCAAAGTCACGTCTGGATCGAAAGCTGCGTGCCGGTGTCGGAAAACAGAAGGTCGAGTAGAAGATCGTTAGCATGAGTCATATGGCATCTGGCCGCGTTTTTGACAAGGGGATTCTCCGGGATCGCCCTTTGAATGCGGGGACTTGCCGAACGATTTCGGATACATATATCAGCTTTCGAATATCTCGGAGGGGATCCATGTCCGGCAAGAAACTGACCTGTCTCGACTGCGGCCAGATCAACCGCGTTCCCGTCGATCGTCTGGATGCAGGCCCTAAATGCGGCACCTGCGGCGCGGGTCTGATGCCCGGCAAGGCGGTCGAGGTGGATTGGACCACGCTGCAAAAGGCGGCGCGCAATGACGAGGTGCCGTTGGTGGTCGATTTCTGGGCGCCGTGGTGTGGTCCTTGCAAGATGATGGGGCCGGAGTTTTCCAAGGCGGCGGGCACGCTCAAGACCCGCGCCCGTCTGGTCAAGCTCAACACCGAGGATTTCCCCCAATCCGGCCAGACCTACGGCATTCGCGGAATTCCCACCATGATCCGATTTGTCGGCGGCCGCGAAGCCGCGCGGCAGTCGGGGGCGATGCGGGCGGATCAGATCGTGGGTTGGGTGGGCTGAGTTAACCCAGTCTTTACCCTGTCGGGGTCAGAGTGGCGCATATCCGTCTACCTGCGTCCCCGACTGCCCGGTGTTCCCGTGTTCTTTACCGTCTGTCTTGCACAGAGGGGTGCGAGCCTCTTGCTCGACGACATCGACATTCTGCGCGAGGCGGTGCGGGTCACACGTGCAAGGCGACCATTCAAGATAGACGCGTGGGTTGTGCTGCCCGACCACGTGCACGCCGTCTGGACCTTGCCCGAGGACGATCCGAATTTCTCGGACCGTTGGGGCGCGATCAAGGCGCGGTTTTCGAAGTTCGTGCGCCTGAAACACGCGGATGAGGCTCCACGTAGGCCGGGCTTCAGCCCGGCACCGCATCTCCCCACCGAATTGCCGGTGGTCCAATCGGGTCGCTATGCCGGGCTGAAGCCCGGCCTACGGTTCGACAAACGGGAATGCGCGATCTGGCAACGCCGCTTCTGGTAACACCATATCCGCGACGATGCCGACTACGCCGCGCACCTGCGTTATTGCTGGAGCAACCCGGTGAAACACGGGCTTGTGACGCGACCGACCGATTGGCCGTTTTCGTCCATCCATCGGGATATCCGCTTGGGCAAGGTCGATCCGGAGTTTTCCGGGGTGATTACCGACGGGAATTTTGGCGAGATGAGGTAGGCCGGGCAGAAACCCGACCGACGCCGTTTCGAGCGATTACCTCGAGAACTTCTTGAACTTCACCCGCTTCGGCTCGAGCGCATCCGCACCCAACCGCCGCTTCTTGTCCTCTTCGTAATCGGCAAAGTTGCCCTCGAACCATTCGACATGGGCATCGCCCTCGAAGGCAAGGATATGCGTGCACAGCCGGTCGAGGAAGAAACGGTCGTGGCTGATGACCACGGCGCAGCCCGCGAAATCTTCGATGGCGTCTTCCAGTGCGCGGAGCGTTTCGACATCCAGATCGTTGGTCGGTTCGTCGAGCAGCAGAACGTTGCCGCCCTCCTTGAGCAGGCGCGCCATGTGGACCCGGTTGCGTTCACCGCCTGACAACAAGCCGACCTTTTTCTGCTGGTCGCCGCCCTTGAAGTTGAACGACCCGCAATAGGCGCGGGAATTGACCTCGGCGTCGCCCAGCTTGATGATCTCGGCGCCGCCGGAAATTGCTTCCCAGACGGTCTCGCCCGCGTTCAGGTCGTCGCGCGACTGGTCGACATAGGCCAGTTGTACGGTATCGCCGTACGAAACGTCCCCTTCGTCCGGTTGTTCATGCCCCGTCAGCATCTTGAATAGGGTCGACTTACCAGCGCCGTTCGGGCCGATCACGCCAACGATCCCGCCCGGAGGCAGGCTGAACGACAGATCCTCGATCAAGAGCTTGTCACCCATCGCCTTCTTCAAGCCATTGACTTCAATGACTTTTGATCCCAGCCGAGGACCATTCGGAATGATGATCTGTGCCCGCCCGACGCGTTCGCGTTCAGACTGGCCGGCCATCTCCTCATAAGCCTGAATACGCGCCTTCGACTTGGCCTGCCGCGCCTTCTGGCCCTGCCGCATCCATTCCAGTTCGCGCTCCAGCGTCTTTTGCTTGGCCTTGTCTTCACGCGCTTCCTGTTGAAGACGCTTGGCTTTCTGGTCCAGCCAGCTCGAATAATTGCCCTCGTAGGGAATGCCGCGCCCCCGGTCGAGTTCGAGAATCCATCCGGTGATGCTGTCGAGGAAATAGCGGTCGTGGGTGACGATCAGGATCGTGCCCTTGTATTCGATCAGATGGTTCTGCAGCCACGCAATGGTTTCGGCATCGAGGTGGTTGGTCGGTTCGTCCAGCAGCAGCATGTCCGGCGCTTCGAGCAGCAGCTTGCAGAGCGCAACGCGGCGCTTTTCGCCGCCCGACAGGGTGGTGACATCCGCCTCATCCGGCGGGCAACGCAGGGCTTCCATCGCCACGTCGATCTGGCTGTCGAGATCCCAGAGGTTGTTGGCGTCGATCTCGTCCTGCAGGGTGGCCATTTCGTCAGCGGTTTCATCGCTGTAGTTCATCGCAAGCTCGTTGAACCGGTCCAGCTTGCCATTCTTTTCGGCAACCCCCAGCATGACGTTTTCGCGCACGTTGAGCGACGCTTCGAGCTGCGGTTCCTGCGGCAGGTAACCGACCTTTGCGCCCTCGGCGCACCATGCCTCGCCGGTAAAGTCCTTGTCCATCCCTGCCATGATCTTGAGCAGGGTGGATTTACCCGCGCCGTTGACGCCGACGACGCCGATCTTGACGCCGGGCAGGAAGTTCAGGTGGATGTTTTCGAACGTCTTCTTGCCGCCGGGATACGTCTTGGAGACCCCGCTCATGTGATAGACATACTGGTAGGCTGCCATGGCTGCGTTCCTTTGAATTTCGATTTTGCCGAGGGATACACGCGCAGGCGGACCCGTGCAATCGCGCGTGTTCAGACTCTGGATGAGCAGGGTGTGGAGGCCGCGTGAATTACTTGCGCCGCACCGAGGGCACGCGCGACCGTGTCAGCTTGTAAGTGGCTTCGGGATGGGGTGGGTGACCTTCGGTGCTGGCCCAGAACCGTGGCCCGCCGAGCCGGAGCCAGAGCGGTATGGTGAGTGCCAGACCGATCACGAACCCGCCGACATGCGCCCAGTAGGCAACGCCGCCTTCATCCGCAGCCGTGCCGAAGCCGCCGAAGATCTGCATGGCGAACCACAGCCCCAGCATGATGAAGGCCGGGATCGGGATGATGCGGAAGATGATCACGATGATGATCAGGATATCGACCTTGGCCTTGGGAAAGAGCAGCAGATACCCCCCCATCACGCCGGCAATCGCACCGGACGCTCCCACGGTTGGCACAGGCGATCCGGGCGCGCTGATGTAGTGGATGAACCCGGCACCCAGACCCGCGGCAAGGTAGAAGAGGGTAAACCCGACATGCCCCATCTCGTCTTCGATATTGTCGCCGAAGATGAACAGGAACAGCATGTTGCCGATCAGGTGCATCCAGCCGCCATGCAGGAACATGGAAGTGAAGAACCCGCCGAACCCCTGTCCTTCGCTGACCAGTGCCGGGATCAGCGCGTAGTCGAAATAGAACCGCATGATCTGCTGATCGTTCTGCATCAGCGGCAGATAGCTCAGGAAGATGCCGACATTCGCGATGATCAGCGCGTATGTGACAAAGGGCGTGCGGCCGGACGGGTTATGATCGCGGATCGGGAACATGCCGCGACAGTTGTGGCAAAGCGGCGACGCGTCAAGCCGCGCCGCTCAGAAGCTGTGCGTTTCCGCCTGACGCCGTGGTGTCGACGCAGACATGGCGTTCGTGACAGGCATGTCCGATGTCCGGCATTCCGGTGATCAAAGTAAGGATCGGGCCGGTCCGACTGGCCAGCGCCTGGCGCAAAGCCTGTGCGGCGTCGGCATCGCCCCACCAGATCGCGCCTTCGGCGGACAGATCGGCAAGCCAGGCTGCGTCGATGCTGCCCTCTGCCTTGACCGCCACGCCGCCCAATGCCTCGACCGCCTTGGCTTGTGCATTTGCAGCATCGATGCCCGGTCCAAGACACAGGATCGGGCCGCGCGGCTTTGCGGTCAGAACGTTGGACTCGCCGGTCGGACCGGGCAGGGTGGTCTTGGTGACCGCGCCTTTCGACCTAGCAGCCTTGAGCGCCTTGCTCAGTCGATCCTTGCTGTTCTGCGACGTCCATGTGCCCGCGCCCTCGGTCGCGGGATGTTTGCGGAACCGGGTGAGGTAGTTCGGACCACCGGCCTTGGGGCCGGTGCCCGAAAGCCCCTCGCCGCCGAAAGGCTGGCTGCCGACAATGGCGCCGATCTGGTTGCGGTTGACGTAGATATTGCCCGCCTCGATCCGTTCCGAGACATGCTGAACGCGGTCGTCGATCCGGGTTTGCAGCCCAAATGTGAGGCCGTAGCCCGTGGCGTTGATCGCGTCGATAACCGCGTCGATGTCCTTGGACTTGAACGTAGCGATATGCAGGACGGGACCGAAAATCTCACGCTCCATCTCCGCGATGCCTTTGACCTTGATCAGGGTTGGCGGCACGAAGGTGCCTCCGCCGGGGATCGTCAGGCGGTGCAGCACGCGGCCCTCACCCTCGGCAGTGTCGATATACGAGATGATCCCGTCGCGCGCCTCTGCGTCGATGGCGGGGCCGACATCGGTGCCGTAGACCCACGGGTCGCTGATCACGAGCGCATCCATCGCGCCGGTGAGCATCTCGATAAAGCTTTCGCCGATGTCTTCCTGCACGTAGAGGCAACGCAGGGCGGAACAGCGCTGACCGGCCGATTGGAAGGCGGATTCGACGATGGCCTGCACGGCCTGTTCCGGCAGCGCGGTGCTGTCCACGATCATCGCGTTCAGACCGCCGGTTTCCGCGATGAACGGCGTGCCGGGGTCAAGATGTTCCGCGATGCTGCGGTGGATGATCTGTGCGGTGTCGGTCGAGCCGGTGAAGGCCACACCGTTGACGGCAGGGTTCGAGGTGAGGGCTGCACCCACATCGCCCGCACCGGGCAGGAGTTGCAACGCGCTCTGCGGGACGCCGGCCTCGTGCAGCAATTGCGTGGCCCGGTAGGCGACCAGCGGTGTCTGCTCGGCGGGTTTCGCCAGCACGGCGTTTCCGGTAGCCAGAGCGGCGGACAATTGACCCGTAAAGATCGCCAGCGGAAAATTCCACGGGCTGATGCAGGCAAAGACGCCTTGCGGGGCAGGGCCATCGGCGCGGGCCGCGTAGTAGCGCAGGAAATCGACCGCTTCGCGCAATTCGGCGACCGCGTCAGGCAGCGATTTGCCTGCCTCTCGGGCCAGAATGGCGAAAAGCTCGCCGTAATGGGCCTCGTACAGATCGGCGGCTGCGTTCAGAATCCTGGCGCGCTCCTCTGGGGGCGCGGTCCAAGGCTGGGCCGCAGCGCAGGCGCCTGTAACGGTCTGTGCATTGGCCCAAGTTACTTGCCCAACGCTGTCGCCGGGACGGGCCGGGTTGGTGACGGAATCGGTTGCACCGGTCTTTGCATCCATTGCAACCAGCGGTGCGGCGGACCATGTCGCCGAGGCAAACGGACCACGCGCCTGCTCAATCGCGGCGCGCGTCGGGCGGTGCGTCAGGTCCCAGCCCATGGAATTCGGGCGCTCCGGAGCAAACAGTTGAGGCCCGGTTGGAAGGTCCGGTGTGGTATTCGCGTCGAACGGGTCGGAAGCCACCTCGGACGGTGGGACATCGGTATCGACGATCTGGTTCACGAAGGAACTGTTCGCACCGTTCTCCAGCAGGCGGCGGACAAGATAGGCCAGAAGGTCGCGATGTGCTCCGACGGGGGCATAGATGCGGCAGCGCGTGCCCTCGGCCTCTTTGACAATGTCGTGCAGCGCTTCACCCATGCCGTGCAGGCGCTGGAACTCGAAGGAGTCGCGGTCGTCCGCCATGTGCAGGATCGCCGCCACCGTATGCGCGTTATGCGTCGCGAATTGCGGATAGATGCGGTCGGTCATGCCCAGCAATTTGCGGGCATTGGAGACATAGCTGATGTCGGTGTTGTGCTTGGCGGTAAAGACCGGAAACGCAGGCAGACCCGCGACCTGCGCGCGCTTGATCTCGGTGTCCCAATAGGCACCCTTGACCAGCCGGACCATGATTTTTCGGTCCAGCCGTTCGGCAAGGTTGTACAGCCAGTCGATGACGTGGCTTGCGCGTTGACCATAGGCCTGCACGACCACGCCGAACCCGTCCCAGCCCTTGAGCGATGGCTCGGACAGCACGGTTTCGATCACGTCGAGAGAGATTGACAGGCGGTCCGCCTCTTCGGCGTCGATGTTGAGCCCGATGCCCGCCGAGCGCGCCAATTGCGCCAGCGTACGCAGCCGCGGCACGACCTCGTTCATCACGGTGTCGCGCTGGGCTTCTTCATAGCGTGGGTGCAGCGCCGACAGCTTGACCGAGATGCCAGGATTGTCGCGGATGTCCTTGGATTTCGCCGCTTCGGCAATCGCGCTGATCGCCCGCGAATAGGACAGGTGGTAGCGGCGCGCATCGGTCTCTGTGCGCGCGGCTTCGCCCAGCATGTCGTAGGAATAGGTGTAGCCCTTGGCCTCCATCTTGGCGGCGCGGGTCATCGCAGACTGAATGGTTTCGCCCAGCACGAATTGCGCGCCCATTTCGCGCATGGCGCGGCCAACCGCCCGGCGGATCACTGGTTCGCCCAGACGCTTGATGGCCCCGCGCAGATGCCCGACCGGGCCGGGCTGTTCGTCCTTGAGCACCTTGCCCGTCAGCATCAGCGCCCATGTCGATGCGTTCACCAGCGGAGAGGTGCTTTCGCCCAGATGGCTGGCCCAGTTCGAGGGCGCGATCTTGTCCTCGATCAACGCGTCGATGGTGGCGGCGTCCGGCACGCGCAGCAGCGCTTCGGCCAGGCACATCAGCGCGATGCCTTCTTCGGTCGACAGACCGTATTCGCTCAGGAATACTTCCATCAGGCCGGGGCGCGAATCTTCGCGGATCGCTTTGACCAGCTTGGTCGCGTCAGCCTTGATCTGGTCACGGTCCGATTGGGTCAGGTCAGCGGCGCTGCGCAGGCGGTCTACCACCCGGGCCTCTTCGGCATAGGTGTTGTCGTCGATCAGGGGGCGCAGGTTGGGCAGCTCATCACGGGGCATGGCGATCTCCAGTCATATGCTCTACATTACCGCGTAATCGAAAGTGCAAGTTCCGGATTATCGAATTTCGGCACGTCAAACGCACTGATTTTGACAGGAAAGGCAGGCGCATTGAATATAACGGAACTGGACAGATTCGACCGCGCGATCCTGCAGGAAATGGCGCGGGATGGTCGGGTGTCGATCACCGAACTGTCGCGGCGGATCGGCTTGTCGAAATCCCCGACACAGGCGCGGTTGCGGCGGCTCGAAGAGATGGGCGCGATCCAAGGCTACCGCGCGCTCCTTGATCCCATCCGGCTTGGGCTGGATCACATCGCCTTTGTCGAAGTGAAGATGACCCAGACACGCGAGGCCGCGCTGGCCGCGTTCAACGAGGCGGTGGTCAAGATCCCGGAAATCGAGCAAGCGCATCTGATTGCTGGGAATTTCGACTACCTTCTCAAGGTGCGCACGGCAAATATGCGCAGCTATCGGCAGGTGCTGGCAGAGAAGATCTCGACCCTTCCGCATGTTGCGGCCACCTCGACTTACGTTGCGATGCAAGCGGTCAAGGAAGAGACGTTCGGGAACGTGACTTGACCGATAGATCGCAGCGCGGCCTAATGTCGGTATGCGAAATCTGGTTATAGCCCTTGCCGTGGTCGCGGCACAAAACGCTGCGGCGGATGGATGTCCGGTGGCGCCCGATCACACGGCTGCCCTTGATGACCTTTATGCCGAAGTGCAACGCGCGCCGAATGAGATGATCGCGCGGAATTTCTCGAGCCAGATGTGGGAGCTCTGGCTCGAAGCGCCGGATGAACCCTCGCAGATGATGCTGGACGAGGCGCTTCGGGCGATGCGGATCAGCGATTACCTGCGGGCAGAAGACCGGCTGGACATGCTTGTGTCCTACTGTCCCTTCTACCCCGAAGGCTACAACCAGCGGGCTTTCGTCAATTACCTGCGCGGCGATTACGCGGCCGCTTTACCGGATCTTGATCAGGCCATCGCGCTTAACCCGCGCCACACCGGGGCGCTGACCGGCAAGGCGCTGACCCTGATCGCGCTTGGCCGCGAGGACGAGGCGCAGCCGGTCCTGAAGGATGCGGTTGCCCTGAACCCTTGGCTGGGTGAACGCGCTCTCATCACGGAGCCCGAGGGCGATCCGCTCTGACGGCTGTGCACGGAGCGCAGGATTTGCCGGGTTTCGATGATCCAACCCATTGTTTTCGCGCGGACCCGCGGCTAGGGATAACGTGTCGCGGGCGTGATGGAATGGTAGACATATCGGACTTAAAATCCGAAGGCCTTTGTGCCGTGTGGGTTCGAGTCCCACCGCCCGTACCAGATTTTGCAAAACCCTGAGCGACATGCGGTCCTGCAAATCGCATACGTTGAGCCCTGCGCAAACCGGGTATTTTTTCCTGTTTGCCACTCAGAGGGTTATCAGGTCTGATGCGGGAATTCTCCAACATCGGGAGCCCGAGTCTTCATGCCCATCCGAAACCGTTTCGCCGAACTGCACCCTGAAATCACCGCATGGCGGCGCGATCTGCACGAACATCCCGAGTTACAGTATGACCTGCCGCGCACCGCCGGAATCGTCGCGGACAAGCTGCGCGCCTTTGGCTGTGACAGCGTGATCGAAGGGATCGGGCGCACGGGGGTTGTTGCCCTGATCGAAGGCAAGACCAATCGGTCTGGCAGGACCATCGCCTTTCGCGCCGACATGGATGCGCTCCCGATCCTCGAGGCGACGGGTGCCGAGCATGCCTCCAGGACTCCCGGCAAGATGCACGCCTGCGGCCATGATGGGCACACCGCTATGCTGCTTGGCGCGGCGCAATACCTTGCGGAGACGCGCAATTTCGACGGCACCGTGGCGATCGTCTTTCAGCCGGCCGAAGAGGGTGGTGCCGGGGCCGAGGCGATGGTGCAGGACGGCTTGATCGAAAAGTTCGGGATTTCGGAAATCTACGGCCTGCACAATTCGCCGCTCCTGCCGCTGGGCCAGTTCGCGATCCGGCCCGGTGCGTTCTATGCGGCTGTGGACAGCTTTCATATCAACGTGCGCGGCAAGGGCGGCCATGCCGCGCGTCCCAACAACACGGTGGACACGACTCTTGCCGCGTCTGCCATCGTGATGGCACTGCAATCGGTGGTGTCGCGCAACACCGATCCGCAGCAGCCTCTGGTGGTGTCGGTCACGTCGTTCCGCACCGAATCCGAAGCGTTCAACGTGATTCCGGAACACGCGACCCTGCGCGGCACCGTCCGCAGCTTCGACATGGAGGTGCGCGCCAAGACACTTGAACGGATCAAGGCCATCGCCACCCTGACCGCGCAAAGCTACGGCGCCGAGGCCGAGTTCGGCTTTGACGAAGAACCCTATCCGGTGATGGAAAATCACGAGGTCGAAACTGGCCATTGCATCAGCGCCGCAAACGAGGTGGCGGGCGGGTGCATCACCGACGCGCCGCGCACCACGGGCGGAGAGGATTTCGCCTACATGCTCCAAGCCTGTCCCGGCGCCTATATCCAGCTTGGGATCGGGCAGGGACCGGGCCTGCATCACCCCGAATACGATTTCAACGACGATGTCATACCGACCGGCTGTTCCTATTGGGTCACGCTGGCCGAACAAAGGCTTCCCGCATGATCATCCAAGCCGGTCCAGAGACCTGTCACTGGGGCTATTTCGACGCGACGCTCGATCCTGTGGCAACCGTGCCCAGCGGGTCAGAGGTGACGATGAACTCTGTCTCGGGCGGGCCGGAGGTGCTGCCGGACGACAGTTTCCATATCCCACCCGAGCTTTTGGCCATTCACGAGACCGGGGTTCCCAAGGTGCCGGGGCATATCCTGACCGGACCCGTGGCTGTCGAAGGCGCCGTGCCGGGCGATGTGTTGCAGGTCGACATCCTGGATGTGCGGCTGCGACAGGATTGGGGATACACGTTCATCCGTCCTTTGTCGGGCACGCTGCCGCTGGATTTCTCGGAACGACAGGGCATGACCCTGCGGCTTGATGCCGATGCGAGCGAGGCGCACCTGCCCTGGGGGCGCAAGCTGCCGCTGGCGCCGTTCTTCGGGGTCATGGCCGTTGCCCCGCCGCGCGGTTGGGGCCGGATTTCCACCATTGAGCCGCGCGCGCATGGCGGCAATCTCGACAACAAGGAACTGGTGGCGGGCACCACGCTGTACCTGCCGGTCCATGCAGAGGGCGCGCTGTTCTCCTGCGGGGACGGGCACGGGGCGCAGGGCGATGGCGAAGTCTGTGTGACTGCGATCGAGACCGCGTTGCAGGGCCGGTTCCGCCTGACCCTGCGCCGTGATCTGGACCTGACCTATCCCGAGGCCGAAACGCCGACGCATTACATCACCATGGGGATGCATCCCGATCTGGATACCTGTGTCGAGATGGCGCTGCGGCGCATGATGGTCGTGGTCTCGGCCAAGTTGGGGATCAGCCGGGCCGAGGCCTATATGCTGTGCTCGCTCGCGGGGGATTTACGGATCACGCAGACGGTCAACCACGAAAAGGGCGTGCATATGATGATGGCCAAATCCTGTCTGGAGTAGACCCAACCGCGCCAAGACGCACACCGCGCGGATAAGCCCCATGTGCTTCAGACCCCGATGAACACTGGCTCATCGCGGGTCGTGATGTTTTTGCCACAGACTGGCGGCACCCGGTATGGCCCGGTCCGGGCGAGGGTCTGCGCATCGGGCGGCGCGTTCGGGTCCGGATAGAGCGTGTCGAACCCTTGTGCTGCGGGGTGGCCTGCGACAAAGTTCAACGCGATCAGCCGTGTGGCTGTCGCCGCAGCCGCGCTGGTGCCGATGATCCGCGCGCCCGATCCCGACAGAACCCCGATCGAGGGCAGGCCGGGGCGGAACCAGCCCTGATCCGCCGTGGCCGTGGCAGCGGGCAGGTTGGCATCGACAAACAAGGTGCCGTCCGCATCCACGCCAATCGATGCAGCGCCGCTGTAGACCGAAGGTTTCCACGTCGACTGCATGTACCCGGCGACCCGGAACACCGAAGGCGCGGTGCCGATGCCGTTCAGACACCCATAGCCGCGCACGGGTGTCAACGCGGGTGGTGCAAATGGCCGTGGCGGTTTGGGATGCGCCAGATCGACAAGGAAGCTTTGCTGGCCGCCGGTGCCAAGCTGTGTGGGATCGTCGTCGCGCTGGACCCAAACGTCGATATACTCTCCCGCGCACAGCGGATCGCTTCCGGTGTCGACGCGGATCGTCCACAAACCAACCGGGGTCCGGCGACCCTGGCCGAGATTGCCAGCCGTTGGGATCATCGCCAGCATGACGCGCCAGCGGTTGCCCAGATGCTTGTCGGCAGACAGCTGGCCGATGTTCTTGCCGCCGGTCTCCAGTTCGACGAAGCGCCGCGGGTCGCCATCTTTCAACATCGGGTCCGCTTTGACCGGAATGCTCTGTCCTAGTTCGGGCGGGCTTCCGACAGGGGGCGTTACGGTCACAGTCCAGCCGTTTGGATCACGGCCCGGCGGGAGCCAGATCTCGAGATAGCTCGACGTGCCATCGTCGGGCTTGAGCTGCCAGCCGAAACTGACTGCGTCGCTGTTCAGATCGGCCTCTGCGAACCGGGCGTGCATGTCATTGGCAAAATTGTTGCCCGTCGGCATCACCAGTTCGGTGCAGGGCTGAACCTTGCGCCGGTCCGTGATCAACGCGTCTACGGCGCGTTCAAAGCTGGATTGCCCGTCATGGCGGTTGGCGCTCCAGCCATAGCTGAAGTTGATCACCAGCGGCAGTTCGGGGCTACCAAAGGCCTGAGTGATCATGCGGGCGCGGTTGAAGATGTATTCAATCGCGCTGAGCATCATCATTTCCTTGCCGAAGCCCGACGTGTCCCACGCGATGGTGTTGGGCAATTGCACAGCGATGATCGCCGCGTCGTCGGGCAGGTCCGCCGCACCCACGAAAGGATCGTTCCCGGCAGCGATCCCGGCGATATGTGCGCCGTGGGTGACGTGGTGTCTGAGCACGGTATCCACTTCGGGCAGATCGGGGTCGATGGCATGGGCGGCCTGATAGGCGCGCAGTTCCTTTTCGCCGTATTGCGCACGCAACTGGTCGATGCGGCCGCCCGTGATTTCGCACCCGAAGGGCACGGCGGCGGACATGTCGGCACGCGCGGCCTGCAACCAGCACAGGCTGATGCGGCTGTCTCCGGTAGCATCGCGGAAGGCGCGGTGCAGAAACGGGATCCCGTCATCGATCACACCGATGATGACACGCGGTTTGACCTTGGGGCGGTGCCAGCCTTTGGGAGTCGCAGACCGGTTGTAGGTGGCAGGCCACGTCACCGGATCAATCGGCATGTTGAGCCGGTACCGGCTGCCCTTGAGCGCGCAAAGGCAGCGGGCGAGGTCGGCGTCTTCGCTTGCGGGATCGGCCTCGGGGGTGACCGACTTGTTCCACATCACAAAGGGCGTGACCTCGGGATTGTCCTTCCAGAGCGGCGGAATACGGACCTCCACGTCGTCAGTGCTGGTGGGCATGTCCGTGCCTTCCATCAGCGCGGTCACATGCGTCGACGGGCCCTTTCGGATG
The DNA here is from genome assembly GCA_041725935.1 of Pelagibaca sp. Classification (GTDB taxonomy): domain Bacteria; phylum Pseudomonadota; class Alphaproteobacteria; order Rhodobacterales; family Rhodobacteraceae; genus Marivita. The sequence goes on along the minus strand of JBGRQD010000009.1, from coordinate 53,310 downwards.
GCGGGAAAGGCGAAGGGGCGACCGAGGTTTTCGGAGAACACCCAGCGCTCGTACGGACCGGAGTATTTGTCGATCCGTTCATCGTCATGACGTTGCGGAAACATCGCTCAGGCCTTCTGCGCTTCGGCCACGGCACCGGACCAGAGCCACGAGAAGGCAGGCTTGGCATCGAGCGTCACCATGTCGCCGGTGATGGTTAATCCTTTGGATGGGGCAATGGCCGGGTCACGTTGGTCTTCGTCGAAGAAGTCGTGATCGCCCGGCGTATAGGCCAGCGCGCCTACGCAGGTCGCTGCACCCGCGCGAGCCAGCACGACCTGACCGACGATCCGGCCCAGTGCGGCACCTGCCCAGCTGTCGATGGGATAGTGCACACCCGCCACGGTTCGGTTGACCGTGATACGTTCCGCCAGACCGCGCAGCGCCTTCTTGCGCTGTTCAAGCTGGCCAAGGCTGTCCCACGCGGTCACCAGCGCTTCGAGAACCGTCAGAACGGCGTAGGCCTCGGTCGCGTGGGCGGATGGGAAACTGCCATGGCCCGGCGTCGGGATCATCGGCATCAGCCGGGGATCAAGTTGATCGGGGCGCCGGATGGCGAGATGCTGTTTCACGATCATCGCAGTGTGCGCGGCGGCAACCTGCGTTGCGGTGATCAGTTCGAACGTCTTTTTGTTCTGGGCGCTGTGCAGGCCAAGGATCATTGCGAAATAGGGTGTCGGAAAGCCCAGTTGCGACGTGATCTCGGCGCTGCGTTCCGCGCGCAGGGTGGCGTAGTCGGAGACAAACCTGCACTGGGACTGCAAGAGGGCGGGGTCAGGGCGATCCAGCGTCAGGCATGTGCCGCCGTCAAAAGACAGCGCAACCCGGTCGGGAGCGCCGCCGGTGCCGACCATCGCGTCCGACCCGATGCCAGCCAGAAATTCGCTGACATAAAGCGAACCGCGCACCCAGGTGGCCAGACCGCCGAGATTGGCGGGATCGGAAAAGCCAAGCTCCTTGTCGGTCGGTGTCGTGCCTTCTTCGGTCAGGTGGCGCAGACCTTCGGCCGTGGTTTGCAGACCGTAGGTTGTCACCGGGTCATAGCCACCGGGATCCTCTGCCCCCAGAAATCCGCCCAGCCCGGTGAAGTTGGTGCCGCCAAGGCCACCCAAGCCGCCCAAGCCGCCAAGGCCACCCAAGCCGCCCAAACCCCCAAGGCCACCAAGCCCACCCAAACCACCGTACTGAGACATGTGTTCAATTCCTTATGCAATGTTTCATGAAATGCCCGCGGCTGACAGCGCATCAACCATCAGTTTGCCGATTTTGCGGTCGGCTGAAGGATGTGTTTTCCGGTAGTCTTCCAGGCTGAAATAGGGAAAGCGCCGCATCAGGTCCTGTGCTGCGATCCGCGCCTCGTCGCCTCGGTCCAGGGCATGCAGGGCCGCGATCCGGGTGCGCAACGTGGAGATATGCCGATCATTCGCGGCAAAGGACTTGTCCGCAAGCTCGAGCGCCTTTTCATACTCACCACCGGCCAGATGCGCCGAGCTTGCGAGGCTGTCGAAATAATAGCCGAAAGGGTCGATGGGCGAGAGGTCACGCGCCATCGTCGTGGCCCTGATGGCCGATTGGCCCTCGTCCGAAAACGCCATCAGCGATCCCCGAAGCAGCCACGCCAGGCTTTCGCTGGGGTTGATCTCTTGCGCGGCGGAATAGCGTTGTTCGGCGATGTCCATGTTCTTGAGGATGTTGCCGTTCACGAATCCGTCGATGGTCAGTCCGAAGCTGGAATGCGGATCAAGATCAAGCGCCCGCGCAGTACAATCCAGCGCCCTTTGCGTGTCTTTCTGCCGGTCCGTGCTGTAATACTTGAAAATGCTGAGCACGTACCATTTGCCCAGCCATGCAAAGACATGCGCGCTGTTGGGGGCACGCGCGGCTGCTTCGTCCAGAAACTGACGGGCGCGCAGGAAATCCCCGAGTTTCGGCAGGTGCATCGCCGTCGCGCCCGCAATGAGCAGTTGGTGATCGGGCAATTCCGGCAAAGGCGTCTGGCGTCCGGCATGCAGGGTCGTTTCGGCAATCGACCGCCCGACCGACTGCACGACATTGATCAGCCACGCGCTGGCCTCGTCCGCGAACTGGGTGAACGGGCAGGACAGGTGGCGATTCCACAACAATGTGCCGCTCCGGACATCGATGAAATCCAGGTCCGCGATCAGCGTATCACCCTGCCGTCGCATCGATCCGGTCAGCAGGTAGTCCACGTCCAGCGTGTCGCGCACGTTCACGATGTCTATGAATCGCTGCGACATGGCGCGTCCCGAAAGATGCGAGATCACCGACAGCAGGCTTGAGCGGGACATCATGCGGCTGGTTTCTTCGGCGATCCAGTCGCCCGCGATGGCGAGATCCGTGTCCCCCGGCGGCACGGTCAGGGGCAACGCGCAGACACGCGGCCTGATCCGGGTCGGGCCACGGTTGTTCGACATGAAGCACAGCGCCTTGACCGCGCTGGGATCGGCACGGATGCTGTCGCGCCACGCGAGGAAAGATGGCTCGCGCACATTGAGATCGTCAAGGAACTGCCCGTCCGACGGATGCCCGATCACCTTGACCCGGTTCATGTCGATCTCGATTTCCTTGTTGGTGACGGTCAGGATGCTGTCGAAATCGTCACCGAGGACCTTGCGCAGGTCCGAGAGCGCGCGGCGCAGGTTCTGGTGACCGCTTTCGTAATCGGCAAATCCCCACAGCGTTTCCTGAAGAAACCCGCGTGACCGGCGATTCAAAGGTGCCGTGACAAGCAACGCGAACAAGCCCCGGTGCTTGGCACCGGTGATTTCCAATGCGGGCGCGTCTGCACGTCGCAGCACACAAGACCCGAACAAGGAAATTTCAAGCCCTGCGGCCACGTTAGCATCCCCCTTTACCTTGCGTGATGCTAGCCGGGGTTCACGCGGGAACCAAGCTGTTCACACTTATTTCACAGTAGGCTGCAAAACCGATTTGCTAATCTACCGGAACGGTAGAGGAAAAAGGACCGGCCCATGTCCGAAAAGCACGCTCCGACGGCGATCAAAGACGCGGTGGATTTTTACGAGCAGTGGCCGAAGCTGCGATCACGGATGGAACGGTTGGCAGACAGGTATCCGCTGGCCGAGGATGATGCAGAGGTTTTGTCCTGGATGATCAGGATGGTGGATATGGTCGGCCCACAGGACATCACCCGAGAGAAATGATCCTAGACGGGCGGGCACAAAAAAACCGGCCATCTGGCCGGTTCTCCTGTTTTGCAGGCTGAGTGTTCTCACAGACCCCATTTTGCCGCGGTTGTCTCAAAGAAACCCTGCGCCTTTTTCAGTTCGATCCAGCTGTTGACGTAGTTGATCCAGACCTGATCGTCCTGCGGCAAAAGCATCGCGATTGGCGACGGTGCGCGCGGGCCATCGGTTTCGATCTGGCGCAGGTTCGGGAACTTCGTCAGCAGGGTTGCGCCCTCGATGTTCGAGGTCACGAACACATCAGACCGGCCGGACAGCACTTCCTGAAAGCCGCGCGCCGGGGCTTCGACGACGGTGATTTCCGAATCAGGGAACCATTCGCGCACCATGCCCTCAAAGCTGGTGCCGAGTGTCGTTGCGACCTTGACGTCAGCGGCATTGATCGAGTCCCAACCCGAGAAACGATCGACCTTGTCCTCGGTGGTGAACGGGAAAATCTCGACCGCGATATAGCTGTCCGAGAACCCTGCCGCCTTCATACGCGCGGGACTGATCGATGCAGAGCCCGTCATGTGGTAATTCCCGGCCACGACGCCGTTCACGAGGGTCTTCCAGTCGGTCGGTACGAATTCGAGCTCGACACCAAGATCGGCAGCCAGTTCGGTCATGACGTCGATGTCATAGCCGACAAAGGTGTTGGTCGCCGGGTCACGAACGGTCATCGGGTTCCAGTCGCCGGTTGTCCCGACCTTGAGAACGCCGCCACTCAGGATGTCCTGAAGCGCAGATTGGGCCGACGCGGGCGCGCCGAGGACAGACACGGCAACCGCCGCCGCAAGTCCGAGTGATTTCAGAAAACGCATGGTATTTCCTTTTCGTGTGTGTGTTGATGAGGCTAAATAGGTCAAAAGCTCCGACGGCCATCGCGACGCGCGATTTTTTCTGCGCGCGCGCTATAATGTGAGCAGCAAGGTTGGATCGGAGTGTGGCATGAACGCCGAGCGCGTCATAGAGATCAGTTCGCTGAACAAGTCTTTCGGAGACTTCAAGGCCCTGAAAAATGTCGATCTGGATGTCAGTCTGGGCGAACGTATCGTCATCTGCGGACCTTCGGGATCGGGCAAATCCACCTTAATCAGATGCGTCAACGGATTGGAACACTATGATTCCGGCAGCATCACCGTTGACGGCATCGCGCTTTCGGCACCGCGCGGCGTCGAACGTGTGCGCGCCGAGGTCGGGATGGTGTTCCAGCAGTTCAACCTGTTCCCGCATCTGAGCGTCATCGAGAACCTGACGCTCGGCCCGATGAAGGCGCGGGGCCTGTCGCGCAAGGACGCCGAGGCACTGGCCATGACCTATCTCGAGCGCGTGCGCATTCCCGAACAGGCGCTCAAACGGCCGCGCGATCTTTCCGGTGGGCAGCAACAGCGCGTGGCGATTGCGCGGTCCCTGTGCATGAAGCCCAAGATCATGCTGTTCGACGAACCGACCTCGGCGCTTGATCCCGAAATGATTTCCGAAGTGCTCGACGTGATGGTCGAACTGGCACAAGAGGGCATGACGATGCTGGTGGTCACGCATGAAATGGGGTTCGCCCGCAAGGTCGCGGACCGGATGGTGTTCATGGATGGGGGCGAGATCGTCGAGACTGGAACGCCCTCAACTGTGTTCGAGGCTCCGAAATCGCAGCGGTTCAAGACCTTCCTCGACAAGATCCTGCAACATTGAGGCACCCCGGATGACACGGTCAATCAAGCTTTGGGCGCTGCTGGGTGCCCTTCTGTTCGTCGCGGGATGCTCGGGGACGGGCAATTGGGGATGGTATGTGATCGACCCCTCCACGCCACAGGGGCAATCCAACGTACGGTTCCTGATCGGGGGGTTCTGGGCGACGATCCAGCTTTCGCTGATCGCGGCGGCCCTGTCGATGACGATCGGGCTGTTGGTGGCGCTGCCGGGCATGTCGACCAACCGGTGGATCAGGCTGCCATCTCGCATCTACATCGAATTCGTACGTGCCATTCCTTTGTTGCCGATGCTGTTCTGGGTGTTCTACGGCTTGCCCGTCGTGATGCGATCCATGGGCATGCCCATCACCATCGACGCCTTCTGGGGCGCGATCATCACGCTGGCGATTTCCGACAGCGCGTTCACGGCCGAGATCTATCGTTCGGGAATCCAGTCGATCCCCAAGGGCCAGACCGAGGCGGCGCGCACGGTCGGGCTGACCTATAACCAGACCATGCGCTACGTGGTCCTGCCGCAGGCGATCCGGCGCATCCTGCCACCCTTGGCCAACCAGTTCATCTACATCGTCAAGATGTCGGCATTTGCGTCGGTCATCGGCATGCAGGAACTGACGCGGCGGGCGAATGAACTTGTGGTCACCGAGTACAGACCGCTTGAAATCTACACGCTCCTGATCCTTGAATACCTGGTTCTTGTTCTCATCATCAGCTTTTTCGTGCGGTGGCTGGAGCGCAAGATGGGTTCGGACGAGAGCCGCTAACAGGAGACCTCGATGAGCTGGTCAGACTTGATCAAAGACACCGTGACACGTCTGGACGTGTTGCAGGCGCAAACGCCCGAGACCTTTGCCGGATTCAACCAGATGGGCCGCGCGGCCAAGACGACCGGCGCTTTGGACGAAAAGACCAAGGAGCTGATCGCGCTGGGCATCGCCATCGCAACGCGCTGCGACAGTTGCATCGCGTTTCATGTCAAATCGCTGGTGCGCCTGAAGACAAGCCGCGAGGAGTTTTGCGAAGCGCTGGCGATGATCGCCTATATGGGCGGTGGTCCGTCGATGGCGTTCAGCGCAAAGGCGCTCGAAGCGTATGATGAATTCTCGGGTGGACCTGCGGGCACGTCGGTCTGAGCGTGGCAAGCGCGTGTCACGTCACCGCCTTGCGCACCATGTCCCAATAGATGGCTTCGACCTCGGGCAAGGACAGGCGGCCCTCGCTGCGGTACCACGTGTTCACCCCGTTAAGCATGGCGATGATCGCCAGCGTGGTGATCTTCGTGTCCGCGACGTGGAACGCGCCCATGTCGCGCCCGTCGCGCAGGATCGCTTCAAGCTCGCCCTCATAGCGCCGCCGCAGGTCCTCGATCACCGCGAAATTGTCGGGCGTCAGGTTGCGCAGTTCCATGTAGGAGATGAACACTGCCAATGGCCGTTCGAGGTGGAATCGGATGTGAAATCGGCTGAACGCCTCAAGCTGGGCAAGGGCTGAATTGCACACGGGCTCTTGTGACCGGGCCTTCAGCAACTCGTCCATATGGCCCTGCATGAGGTCAAAGAGCAGCGATTGCTTGTCCGGTGTGTAATTGTACAGCGCCCCGGCCTGTACGCCGACCTCTTGCGCGATCCGGCGCATCGAGACCGCCGCATAGCCGTGCTGCGCAAACAGGGCGAGTGCCGCCTCGCGCACCCGTGGCCCCGTGATATCCGAATGTGAGCCAGCCGTACGTGCCATCAGGACATGATTATCTGAACACCTGTTCAGATCAAGCCCATGGTTGCACGCCCGCCCGCGCTGCGGCATGACAGGCAAGACAAATGGAGCAAGTCTGATGTGGCGGGTCTGGATCATCCTCGGGTTTCTGGCGACCGCCTGCGCGGAGTTTCCAGATGTCGATACGGCATTGGCTGCGGATGGACCGCCTTCGGCCTATCCCGACCTGCTGCCTTTCGAACAATTGCTCACCGCACCAGAGCCGCGTCTTGCCGACGCCGATGAAGACGCTTTGATCGCCCGAGCCTCGGATCTGCGCAACCGCGCCGACGGCCTGCGCGGACCGGTGATAGAGCCTGACACGCGCGACCGGATGGACGACGGTGTCGCACAACCCTGATCAGGGCCGTTGCAGCGCAGTACGCAAGACGCTATTGCGGGCAAAATCACGCCAGACTGCAAAAGGATTGCCCGAATGACTAAACCTCTGCGCCTTGGAATTGCGGGTCTGGGCACTGTCGGTGCGGGCGTCGTCAAGATCGTCCGTCAGAAAGCCGCGCTGCTTGAAGCGCGGGGCGGGCGTCCGATCACCATTTCGGCGGTCTCCGCGCGCAACCGTCTGAAGGACCGGGGTGTACCGCTGGACGATTATGTCTGGGAAGACGACCCCGTTGCGCTTGCCAAGCGCGACGACGTGGACGTGTTCGTGGAACTGATTGGCGGCAGCGATGGCCCGGCCAAGGCCGCAACCGAAGCGGCATTGCGCGCCGGCAAGGACGTGGTCACGGCGAACAAGGCCCTGCTTGCCCATCACGGTCAGGACCTGGCCGAGTTGGCCGAAAATGCGGGATCGATGCTGCGCTTCGAAGCGGCCGTCGCGGGTGGCATCCCGGTGGTAAAGGCCCTGACCGAGGGTCTTGCGGGCAACGACATCAAACGGGTGATGGGTGTCATGAACGGCACCTGCAATTACATCCTGACCCGGATGGAATCGGCTGGTCTGACATACGATCAGGCCTTTGCCGAAGCCGATGGTCTTGGGTATCTCGAAGCCGATCCGGAGCTCGACGTGGGTGGGATCGACGCGGGTCACAAGCTGTCTCTGCTGGCATCGATCGCCTTTGGCACACAGGTGGCGTTTGACGCGGTCGAACTCGAAGGCATCGGGCGTGTCAGCATCGAGGACATCCGTCAGGCTGCCGACATGGGCTACAAGGTCAAGCTGCTGGGCGTGTGCCAGATGACAGGGCGCGGGCTGGAGCAGCGCATGTCTCCCTGTCTCGTGCCCGCGATCTCGCCGCTCGGCCAGCTGGATGGCGGCACCAACATGGTGGTCATCGAGGGCGATCAGGTTGGAACCATTGTCATGCGCGGTGCCGGTGCGGGCGAAGGTCCGACCGCCAGTGCTGTCATGGGCGACGTGCTGGACATTGCGCGAGGGACCCGCGTGTCCACCTTTGGTCAGCCCGCAACCAGCCTTGCCAAGGCCAAGGCTGCAAAGACGGCGACCCCGGCGGCGTATTACCTGCGGCTGATCCTGCTCGACAAACCCGGTGCGCTGGCCAAGGTCGCGGCCGTTCTGGGCGAGGCGGGTGTGTCGATCAACCGAATGCGGCAACGCAGCCATGAACAGGACACCGCACCTGTGCTGATCGTGACGCACAAGACCACCCGAGCCGCGCTGGACACGGCGCTTGCGGCTATGGTCGGCACCAATGTCGTCGAGGGGGAGCCTGTCGCGCTCCGGATCGAACAGGTCTGAGCGCTTTAGCGCAATCAACCTTGTCAGCCGGGGGGTGCGGGCTTAACACGCTACCGACCTGACTTTATTCGTAACTGGAGATTTCCATGACCGCGCGCGCTGATTTCAACGACCGTATGCTGTCCCTTGGTTTGGCGCGGGTGGCGGAGCAAGCTGCCATCGCAACCGTGAACCTCATTGGTCGGGGTGACGAAAAAGCCGCCGATCAGGCCGCCGTCAATGCCATGCGGCAGCAGTTGAACCTGCTCGATATCGCGGGTGTCGTGGTGATCGGCGAGGGCGAGCGCGACGAAGCGCCGATGCTCTATATCGGCGAGGAAGTCGGCACCGGCAACGGTCCGGGTGTGGACATCGCGCTGGATCCGCTCGAAGGCACGACGCTGACCGCCAAAGATATGCCGAACGCTCTGACAGTCATCGCCATGGGCCCGCGCGGGTCGATGCTGCACGCACCCGATGTCTACATGGAAAAGCTGGCCATCGGTCCGGGTTTTGCCAATGACCTCGTGACACTGGACATGACGCCGCGGGAACGGGTGACAGCCCTTGCCAAGGTCAAGGGATGCAGCGCGCGGGATATCACGGTCTGCGTTCTCGAACGTCCGCGCCACGAAGACATGATCGCCGAAGTCCGTTCGACCGGCGCGTCGATCCGCCTGATCACGGATGGTGACGTGGCGGGTGTCATGCATTGCGCAGAGCCGAACCAGACCGGGATCGACATGTATATGGGCACCGGAGGCGCGCCCGAGGGTGTGCTGGCCGCAGCAGCGCTTAAATGCATGGGGGGTCAGATCCAGGGACGGCTGATCTTCCGAAATGACGACGAAAAGGCCCGTGCGGCCAAGGCCGGGATCACCGATCTCGACAAGATTTACTCCCGCGACGAAATGGTCACCGAAGACGTGATCTTTGCCGCCACCGGCGTGACCGGCGGATCGCTTCTGTCCGGGATCAAGCGCGAAGTTGGGTTCTACACCACCGAAACCCTGCTGATGCGTTCGAAAACCGGATCGGTGCGGCGCATGACCTATCGCAATCCGACCCACTGATGGGGCGATTGTGACCGGCTACCTTGGCGTTGACAGGTCACTGACCGGGCGGCGCTGGATCGGTCCCGCGCCCGAGATCACGCGGCATGCCGAAGCGCTGGTGCAACAGACGGGCCTGCCGCCCGCCCTGTGCCAGACATTGTCTCGGCTCGGTGTCCCGGTCGAGGACGTGCCCACCTACCTTGAACCGACCCTGCGCGCGCTGCTGCCGGACCCGCGGTCTCTGCGCGACATGGAACGCGCCGCGGGCCGTATCCTTAAGGCTGTGCGCACCCGGGAGCGGATCGCGATCTTTGCCGACTACGATGTCGATGGCGGCGCATCTGCGGCCCTGCTCATCGACTGGTTGCGACAACTGGACCGGCGTGCAACGCTCTACGTGCCCGACCGCATCGACGAAGGCTATGGCCCCAACGATGCCGCGATGCAGGCGCTGGCACGGGACCATGACCTGATCATCTGCGTCGATTGCGGAACCCTGTCGCATGGTCCGATCGCCGCCGCGAAAGGTGCGGATGTTGTTGTGCTCGATCACCACCTGGGGGGGGAAACGCTGCCCGATGCGTTTGCCGTGGTGAACCCCAACCGTCAGGACGAGGATGGCGCGCTGGCACATCTTTGTGCCGCGGGCGTTGTGTTCCTGACACTGGTCGAAGCCGGGCGTCAGATGCGGGAGGCGGGGGCTGCCGGGCCTGACCTGATGTCGATGCTCGATCTTGTGGCGCTGGCGACGGTTGCGGATGTGGCACCGCTCAAGGGGGTGAACCGCGCGCTTGTCCGGCAAGGTCTCAAGGTGATGGGACAACGGGCACGGCCGGGGCTTGTGGCGCTCTGCGATGTCGGTCGGCTGGATACGGCGCCCAAATCCTACCATATCGGTTTTGTGCTGGGCCCAAGGGTCAACGCGGGTGGGCGCATCGGCAAGGCCGATCTTGGTGCGCGGCTTCTGGCCAGCACGGACCCGCACGAGGCCAAATCCATCGCCGAGCGACTGGATGCTCTGAACACCGAACGCCGCGAGATCGAAGAGGCTGTGAGGGCGCAGGCGCTTGAACAGGCGGAAGAACGGGGTTTCGATGCGCCATTGGTCTGGGCAGCGGGCGAAGGCTGGCACCCCGGTGTCGTGGGCATCGTTGCGTCGCGTCTGAAGGAACGGACCAACCGCCCGTCCATCGTGATCGGCTTCGACGGAGATGCAGGCAAGGGATCGGGCCGGTCTGTCAGCGGTATCGACCTCGGCGCCGCGATCCAGAAACTCGCGGCAGAAGGCCATCTTGAAAAGGGCGGTGGCCACAAGATGGCTGCGGGTTTGTCGCTGTCGCGCGGGCAGCTTGAAGCGGCGATGGCGCGCCTGGCCGAGATCCTCGTAAAACAGGGCGCAGACCAGCTGGGCGCGTCTGACCTGCGACTCGACGGGCCGTTGATGCCCGGTGCCGCAACACCCGAGTTGATTGACCTGCTCGAAGAGGCTGGACCCTTTGGAGCAGGGGCCGCTGCCCCCAGATTCGTGTTCCCGGACATGCTGATCGGATTCGCCAAACGGGTTGGCAGTTCGCACCTGAAAATCAGCTTTGGCGACGGTCTCGGGGCGCGGATCGACGCGATTTCCTTCGGGGCTTTCGACGGCCCGCTTGGCCCTGCTCTCGAACAGCACGGTGGCGCACGATTCCATTTGGCCGGGCGTCTGGAAATCAACGAATGGGGGGGGCGCCGCTCTGTGCAACTGCGCCTTGAAGACGCTGCCCCCGCCGGATGAGCTCTGCTTTAACCATCTGGAAAAGCGCTATTTTCCCCGCGTTTTCGAAAATCGTCGTTCCGTTTCAAAAAACCCGAGAAACCTTCGAATTTCCGCTTGCAGTGCCGCGCGGCTTTGCCTAAACACCGCTCACCAAGAGTGGCCCGTTCGTCTATCGGTTAGGACGCCAGGTTTTCAACCTGGAAAGAGGGGTTCGATTCCCCTACGGGCTGCCACTTGATTTCCCCACTCGGACAGTCTTGCAAATGCCGCTCTCGGGCGACATATCGGCTCCATGACAGCGATCAGATCAGCGTGCGTTTTCCCCCAAGACGGCTTGGCAGAGTCGGGATGTATGCAAGACGCAGACGCGCAGAGCGTGATCGTGCGTTTCCGGGCCTGATCAATGAGCGATCTCTTTGACACGGGCCACGATTCCAAGGACGCCCCACGGCCTCTGGCAGACCGAATGCGGCCGCGAAAGCTGTCCGAGGTAATCGGACAGTCGCAGGTCATCGGACCGGACGCGCCGCTGACGGTGATGCTCGAGGCGGGCAGTTTGGGATCCGTCATCTTCTGGGGGCCGCCGGGCGTGGGTAAGACCACGATTGCGCGGCTGCTGGCCGATGAAACCGATCTGCATTTCGTCCAGATCAGCGCGATCTTCTCGGGTGTTCCGGAACTGCGCAAGGTGTTCGACGCAGCCAAGCAACGGCGCAAGGCCGGGCAGGGCACTCTGTTGTTCGTGGACGAGATCCATCGGTTCAACAAGGCGCAGCAGGACGGGTTCCTGCCGCATATGGAGGATGGCACCATCCTTCTGGTGGGGGCGACGACCGAAAACCCGTCTTTCGAGCTGAATGCAGCTCTTCTCAGCCGGGCACAGGTTCTTGTGCTCGAACGGCTTGATCCGGCCGATCTCGAACGGCTTGCCCAGCGGGCCGAGACCGAACTGGGGCGGACCCTGCCGCTGGATGCTGCAGCGCGGGAAAATCTGCTCGATATGGCGGATGGCGATGGTCGCGCGCTCTTGAACGTTGTCGAACAGGTGATGGCCTGGAACGTGGATCAACCGCTTGACAGCGCGGCTTTGGGTCAGCGCCTTATGAAACGCGCGGCGCAATACGACAAATCGGGCGATGCGCATTACAACCTGATTTCGGCCCTGCACAAATCGGTGCGCGGGTCGGACCCGGATGCGGCGCTGTATTGGTATGCGCGGATGCTCGATGCGGGCGAAGACCCCCGCTACCTTGCGCGGCGGATCACCCGTATGGCGGTCGAGGATATTGGCCTTGCCGATCCGCAGGCGCAGGCGGTGTGTCTGCAAAGCTGGGAAACTTTTGAACGTCTCGGCAGTCCGGAAGGGGAATTGGCGATTGCGCAGGCACTGGTCTATATCGCCCTCGCGCCAAAATCGAACGCGGTTTATGCAGCCTACAAGGGCGCGCGTGTGGCGGCCAAAAAGACCGGATCGCTGGTTCCGCCCAAGCATATCCTGAATGCGCCCACAAAGCTGATGAAGGAACAGGGCTACGGGTCGGGCTATGCTTATGATCACGATGCCGAAGACGGGTTTTCGGGGCAGGATTACTTTCCCGAGTCCATGGGGCGCACCGAATTCTACGCCCCGGTGGAGCGGGGGTTCGAGCGTGACCTGAAAAAGCGTGTCGAGTATTTCGCTAAGCTGCGGACCAAGCGGCAAACTTGACTCTTCAGGTTGCCCGCGCGACAGAGCCTGAATGTTGACAACCCTTTCCCTGGTAGCCCTCGGCGGCGCAATCGGCGCGGCACTCCGGTACATGACCGGGGTGGGCATTCTGCGCGTTTTCGGGCAGGGAGATTTTCCGGTATCGATCCTGACCGTGAACATCGTCGGATCGTTCCTGATGGGCGTGTTCGTCGTTGCAGCGGCGCATCGTGGCTTGAGCCACCTGTCGCCCTTTGTCATGACGGGGCTCTTGGGCGGGTTCACCACCTTCTCGGCGTTTTCGCTTGAAACCATGACCCTGATCGAACGGGGGCAGATGGGGTCGGCCCTGCTCTACGTGGTCCTGTCGGTCATCTTGTCTGTCGGGGGATTGGCACTGGGCCTCTTTCTGGCGCGGAGTATCTTTGCATGAGCCAAGTTCAGACCATCACCATCGGACCCGGAGACGCGGATCAGCGTCTGGACCGCTGGCTAAAGCGCCTGTTCCCGCATCTGGGGCAGGGGCGCATCGAAAAGATGTGCCGCAAGGGCGAGCTGCGCATCGATGGCGGGCGCGTCAAGGCCAGCACACGGCTCGAGACGGGACAGGAAGTGCGGATCCCGCCACTTCCCGAACCTGGCGACGTGATGCCCGGGCCGAAACCTACAGTGACCGACAAGGACGCCGAGATGATGAAGGCGCTGGTCCTCTACCGCGACGACCACATCATCGCGATCAACAAGCCGCCGGGTCTTCCGACGCAGGGCGGCAGCAAGCAGACGCGCCATGTCGATGGTCTGGCTGAAGCCCTGTGCTTTGGCTATGACGAGAAGCCGCGCCTTGTGCACCGTCTCGACAAGGACACGTCGGGAGTCCTCTTGCTGGCGCGCACCCGTGCCATTGCAGGCGCATTGACCGAAGCGTTCCGCGCTCGGGAAACCCGCAAGATCTATTGGGGAGCCGTCGCGGGCGTGCCATTTCCGCAGATGGGGACAATCAAGTTCGGTCTGGTCAAGGCACCAGGCCACGGGGCCAGCGGCGAGAACGAAAAGATGCGCGCCGTGCATCCCCGCGATGTCGCCACAACCGAAGGCGCGAAGCACGCGACCACCGATTATGCCGTCCTGAGCGCCTTGGCGAAACGAGCGGCCTGGGTGGCGATGGTGCCGATCACCGGACGCACGCACCAGCTGCGCGCGCATATGGCCGAACTGGGCCATCCGATCATCGGCGATGGCAAATATGGCGGATCGGGTCAGGAAAACCTCGGCGATGGCTGGGGGGCGATGCTGGGCGGTGGGATCAGCCGCAAGCTGCACCTGCATGCGCGGTCGATCTCGCTCAAGCACCCGGTCACCGGGGCACGGCTGAACATCGCGGCACCGCTGCCAGAGCATATGGAACGGACGTGGGAATTCCTGCAATGGCACCCGCGGGATGTCCCTGCCGATCCGTTCGAGGATGTCGAGTAATGCCCGAAGCCCTGCGGCTGGTGGTGTTCGACGTTGACGGCACGCTCGTAGACAGCCGGGCCCATATCGTGCAGGCGATGGAAGACGCGTTTCTGGCACTGGACCTGCCCTGCCCCTCGCGCGAGGCCGTGCTGCACGGAGTTGGCCTGTCGCTGCCTGAACTGATGGCGCAGCTTGTGCCCGAGCATCCTTCGGCCACGCATCTGGCCTTGGCGGAAGGGTACAAATCCGCCTCTTTCGCCCGCCATGTCGCTGCCGGAGACGCGGGCAGCGCCGTGTTCTTTCCTGGGATGCGCGCTGTCCTCGACCATTTGCGATCGGATGACTTTACCCTGATGGCCACCGCCACGGGCATGTCTCGGCGCGGGCTGGACCGGATCATCGCGCAACATGGCCTCGAGGGGTATTTCCAGTCCATGCAGGTCGCTGACACGCACCCGTCCAAACCGCACCCGTCGATGCTCCATGCCGCACTTAGGGACGCAGGTGTCGCGGCGCAGAATGCGGTGATGATCGGTGACACCAGCTATGACATGCTGATGGCGAAAGCCGCGGGAACCGATGCGATCGGCGTGACCTGGGGCAATCACGCGCCCGACCTGCTTGCAGAGGCGGATGTGACCGTGAACACCGCAGAGGAACTGATGACTGCTTTGGAACACTGGATTGAGGACCGCGCATGAGTGAATGGGCTCCGAAACGCTTTTGGACAACCGCTGCCACGCAGGCCACCGAGCAGGGATTCGGCATTGTTCTGGACGGTCGTCCTGTGCGGACACCGGCCAAGGCGCTGTTTCTTGTGCCAAGCCATGCCGTCGCCCTGAAGATTGCAGAGGAATTCGATGCGCAGGAGGATCGGATCGACCCGCGAACCATGCCTTTCACACGCACCGCGAATGCCGCAATCGACAAGGTCGCGATTCAACACGCTGATGTGGCGGACCTGCTGGCGGACTACGGCGACAGTGACCTCCTGTGCTACCGTGCCGATGCGCCGGACGATCTGGTGGCGCGGCAGGCCGACGCCTGGGACCCCTTGCTGGATTGGGCCGGGCAGGCACTGAATGCGAAACTGGCGACACGGGTCGGCGTCATGCACGCGCCGCAGGACCCGGACGCGATCGCCGAATTGCGCCGCAGGGTGCATGCGCTGAATCCGTTCGAACTTGCCGCCTTTCACGATCTCGTGGCGATCAGCGGCTCTCTTGTGATCGGGTTCGCTGCGAAGGCATCGGTGAGGCCGATCGAGGATCTTTGGATCGCGTCTCGGATTGACGAGATTTGGCAGCAAGAACAATGGGGCGAAGACGAAGAAGCCGCTGAGATGGCCGAACACAAGAAGGCCGCGTTTTTGCACGCCAATGAATTCCTGCGATTGCTGAACGAGCATTCGTCCGTGTGACGCAGGGTAAACTGCCAAGTTCTGTTCAAAAAATAGGCTATGCGGCTTGACCTCTGCCGATGAATCCCCGCAAAATCAGGTCCATCGCGAGTAGGGTCTTTCCTACTTTCGTCGTATGGGCGCTCATGCGTTCGACATAAACCGCGCTGATAGGCGTGGGATAACAGGAAGAGGTAAACATGAAAAAAATTGCAATTCTTGGCGCAATGACCGCAGCCGGCCTGTCCGCCGGTGTTGCGTCTGCCGCCACGCTTGACGACGTCAAAGCACGCGGCACGCTAAACTGCGGCGTGACGACCGGTCTTGTCGGTTTTGCAGCGCCGAACGCGAATGGCGAATGGGAAGGCTTTGATGTCGGCGTATGCCGCGCTGTTGCCGCCGCCGTTCTAGGCGACCCGGCAGCTGTCGAGTTTGTGCCGACAACCGGTAAGACCCGCTTCACGGCGCTTGCGTCGGGCGAGATCGACCTGCTTGCACGGAACACAACCTGGACATTCTCGCGTGACGTCGACCTCGGCTTCGAATTTGTTGGGATCAACTACTACGACGGCCAGGGCTTCATGGTCCCCAAGGCACTGGGCGTTTCCTCGGCCAAAGAGCTGGATGGCGCAACGATCTGCATTCAGACCGGCACAACGACAGAGCTGAACCTTGCTGACTACTTCCGCAAGAACAACATCAGCTACGAGCCGGTTCCGATCGAAACCAACGCTGAAGCGCAGCCGCTCTATCTCGAAGGTGCGTGCGACGTTTACACCACCGACGCGTCCGGCCTTGCCGCGACACGTGCCGCGTTCGAAAATCCTGGCGACCACGTCGTTCTGCCGGAAATCATTTCGAAAGAGCCTCTTGGCCCGCTCGTGCGCCACGGCGACAACCAGTGGGGCGACATCGCGCGCTGGACGCTGAACGCGCTGATCGCAGCCGAAGAGCTTGGTGTGACATCCGCAAACGTTCAGGAACTGGCGGCGACTGCTGGTGAAAACCCGGAAATCAACCGTCTGCTGGGCACCGAAGGCACGCTGGGCGCGATGCTGGGTCTTGAAGCCGACTGGGCTGTCAAAGCGATCGCAGCCGGCGGCAACTACGGTGAGCTGTTCGAAAAGAACATCGGTGAGAACACACCGATCGGTCTGGCGCGTGGTCTGAACGCACAGTGGACCGAAGGCGGTCTGCTCTACAGCCCGCCCTTCCGCTAAGACACTGACTTGGGAAAAGGGCGCGGATCACTCCGCGCCCTTTTTCAAAATAAAAAACAAGCCTTCGGATCAGGCATCAGAGCGCGACAAGCGCCGCCAAGAGAATCCGGAAACACAGGGATAAAACAATGTCCACGATTTCAGACCCACCGTCGGGGTCGTTTCAGCTGTCGATGCTGATCAACGACACGCGCTACCGGTCCTATACGTTTCAATTCATCGCACTGATCTTGTTGATAATGGCCTTTGCCTATTTGGGCTACAACCTGCTGGCCAACCTTCAAGCCGCCGGTCTAAACATATCTTACCAGTTTCTTGGTGAACCGGCAGGCTATGACATCAACCAGACCCTGATCGACTATACCAGCCAATCGACACATTGGCGGGCTTCGGTCGTCGGCGTCCTCAACACGCTCCTTGTGGCCTTTCTGGGCTGCCTGATGGCGACCGTGATCGGCGTCTTCGTCGGTGTTCTCAGGTTGAGCGACAACTGGCTCGTTCGCCAGATCATGTCGATCTATGTCGAGATCTTCAGAAACGTCCCGGTTCTGGTCTGGATTCTCATCATCATGGCGATCTTCGTCGCCGTCCTGCCGCAGCCCCGCGACTTCCGGGGCGAAGATGCCACGGCGTCCATGGTGTTTGGAGCCTTCGCCTTCACCGGTCGCGGTTTTTATTCGCCGGCGCCTGTGTTCGGTCCGGGCTCTAGTGTCGTTATCGCGGTTTTCCTGGCGTCGATTGCCGGGATCTTCGCGTTTCGCAGATATGCCAAAAAGGCGCTCTATGACCGTGGGCAATTGATCCCGACGCTGTGGCCCTCGCTGGCGATCTTTTTCATCCCGTCGATCCTTGTCTTTTTCGTCATGGGCCGCCCGATCACGCTGGATTATCCGTCTCTGCAAGGCTTCAACTTCCAGGGTGGCATCTTCATGCGCAACTCGCTGATTTCGCTCTGGTTCGCCTTATCGATCTACACAGCGGCTTTCATCGCCGAAAACGTCCGCGCCGGTATCCTTGCCGTCAGCAAGGGCCAGACCGAAGCGGCGGCGTCGCTGGGCCTGCGTCCAGGTCGGATCATGAACCTCGTCGTGCTTCCACAGGCGCTGCGCGTGATCATCCCGCCGTTGATTTCGCAATATCTGAACCTGACCAAGAACTCGTCGTTGGCGATTGCGGTGGGGTACATGGATTTGACCGGCACATTGGGGGGCATCACGCTCAACCAGACGGGCCGCGCGATCGAAGCGATCTTCCTGCTGATGCTGTTCTACCTCGCCATATCACTTGCGATCTCGGCGATCATGAACGTCTACAACAACAGCGTTAAGCTGAAGGAGCGCTGAGATGTCTGATACACATGCTCATTCCGTTGCCTTCGTCCGCGAAACGATGCTGCCGCAACAACCGCCGCCCGTCACAGAAGCCGGCGTGGTCAAATGGATGCGGGAAAACCTCTTCAAGGGGTGGTTCAACACGCTGCTGACCATCGTATCGCTTTATTTCATCTTCAAGATCGTTACCGGAGCTTATCCCTGGTTCGCCAATGGCATCTGGAACACCAGTTCTCTGGCGGAATGCCGGGATATGCTGGACGGAATGACAGGTGCCTGTTTCTCGGTCCTGACCGAACGCTGGAACCAGTTGCTTTTCGGCTTCACCTATCCGCGTGATGCCTACTGGCGCCCGATTTTGGCCTTCGTCCTTTTGATCGTCGCGATTGCGCCGGTCCTCTATCCCAAAGCGCCGCGCTCCCTTCTTTATTTCACCGGGGTCTATCCGTTCCTCGCCTACTGGCTCATCTGGGGCGGCACATTGTTGATCCCTCTGATGGTGCTTGTGGGGCTGGTCGCCGGGTATTTCGCGTTCAAGCAGTTCGAGCGTCAAAGCTTTGCGATGGGCATGCTCGCGGGGCTGTTCGCGGCGGTGGTCGTGATCTGGGCCGGGTCCATCGTGCCTGCCGCCATGCCGAATGTCCTCGCCATCGAGGCGGTGCAGTCGCGCGATATCGGTGGCTTCATGCTCAACATGATCCTCGGAACGGTCTGCGTGTCGCTGTCCCTACCTCTTGGGATCATGCTTGCGCTGGGCCGGCAGTCGTCCATGCCGATCATCAAATGGATCTGCATCATCTTCATCGAGTTCATCCGGGGTGTGCCGCTGATCACGCTGCTCTTCGTGGCGAACGTGGTGCTGGCCTATTTCTTCCCGCCGGGATCGAATATCGACCTCGTGCTGCGCGTCATCATCATGATCACAATGTTCTCTTCGGCCTATATCGCCGAGGTGATCCGGGGTGGTCTGGCGGCGCTTCCGCGCGGTCAATACGAAGCTGCGAACAGTCTGGGACTGGATTACGCCCAGTCGATGCGCCTGATCATCCTGCCGCAAGCGCTGAAGATCTCGATCCCCGGGATCGTCAACGTGGCGGTGGGCCTGTTCAAGGACACTGTGCTGGTGTCGGTGATTTCGATGTTCGACCTCGTGGGCATGATCCGCGGACCGATCCTCGCCTCGACCGAATGGAACGGCGTTTATTGGGAGCTCTGGGGCTTTGCGGTCTTCGTGTTCTTCATCGTCTGCTTCAGCATTTCAAAGTATTCGCAGTGGCTCGAGCGTCAGCTTGCCACCGATCACCGATGATGCCCTCGGTTAGCGTAAGCACCAGGGCAATAACCAGGAGGCCGAGTAATGGCTGAAACTGCAACTGCACCCTTGGCGATCTCGGACGAGGTGGCCATCCAGATCCAGACCATGAACAAGTGGTTCGGCTCGTTCCATGTTCTGCGGGACATCGACCTGACCGTCTATCGCGGCGAACGTATCGTCATCGCGGGGCCGTCCGGGTCTGGAAAATCCACGCTGATCCGATGCATCAACGCGCTGGAAGAGCACCAGAAGGGCTCGATCACCGTCGATGGCACATTGCTGTCCTCGGACATCAAGAACATCGACACGATCCGGTCCGAGGTCGGGATGGTGTTCCAGCACTTCAACCTGTTCCCGCACCTGACCATTCTCGAAAACTGCACGCTTGCTCCGATCTGGGTCCGTAAGACGCCCAAGCGCGAGGCAGAGGAAACCGCGATGCACTTCCTCGAAAAGGTCAAGATCCCCGAACAGGCCAACAAGTATCCCGGCCAGCTTTCGGGTGGTCAGCAGCAGCGCGTTGCGATCGCCCGGTCGCTCTGCATGAAGCCGCGCATCATGCTCTTTGACGAACCGACCTCCGCGCTCGATCCCGAAATGATCAAGGAAGTGCTCGATACCATGGTCAGCCTTGCCGAAGAGGGCATGACGATGATCTGCGTGACCCACGAGATGGGTTTTGCACGGCAGGTTGCGAACCGCGTGATCTTCATGGATGCTGGCCAGATCGTTGAACAGAACGAACCCGAAGAGTTCTTCAACAATCCGCAGAACGAACGGACCAAGCTGTTCCTGAGCCAGATCCTCGGTCACTGACCAGGCATCGACAGACACTCGAAGCGCTCCGGTTCACCGCCGGGGCGTTTTGCGTTCGGGGACGTGCGTTCCGCGTAGGCCGGAGCTTCAGCCCGGCGGTCCGGCTGCAATAACTTCGCGCGGGATGGCAAAACCCTCGCACTGCCCCGTGCCCTTACGGATGTCGCCCCAGTCGGCCGCATCAAAGCGGATCAGGCTGGTGGCACAGGTCGGGTAATCGGCAAAGCGCGGATGGTCCGGCCAATCCGCAACGAGCTGTTGCGCACATTCGGCAATGCCGTTGTTGTGGCCCAGCAAAAGCACGGTGTCCCCGGACGCGCTGCGCAGCGTGTCGATGATTTCATCCGGTTCGGCCAAATATAACGCCCGCTCGAAGCGGGTTCTTGTGTCGGGAAGCCCCAGCAGGGTCAGGGTCTGCCGTGTGCGCGTGGCGGTGGAACACAGCACCTCGTCAGGCAGCCAGTCCCGGTCAGCCAACCAGCGCCCCATGGCCGGCGCGCTGTCCCTGCCGCGCCCGTTCAAAGGCCTGCCGTGATCGTCACCTGAGGCGGACCAATCCGATTTCGCGTGACGCATGAGGATCAGTCGTTTCACGGGGGAACATGCCTTTTCTGGACGTGGGGTTACTCTCCCAAAAATGCGCGCATGTGGAAAGCGGATTGTGCCTCTTGCCGGCCGAACCGGGCCGAGACCGGACAGGCGCGGCGCACAAGGCAACCCTTGCGGCAGGCTGCACCCTCGGGGGATCGAATATGCGCGACGCAAGCCGGAACGTCGTAGTCCCGACCCGGTGCAAGCGCGCCGACCGGGCAGGCGGTTTCGCAGGGGCGTGTGTCACAGCTGGGGCAGGGGCTGTGTGCAGGTGGGGGCAGATCAAGCTGCTGGGGCAGGGCCAGCGCTGCGCGGAAGCTGATGAACAGTCCAGCCTCTTTGTGGACGAGCAACCCGACGGGCGAAGACCAGCTTTCCCCGCTCCGATCCGCCCATCGCAAGAAGGGCGCATAGGGCGGGCCGTCATAGGGAAAAATCGTTTTGGCGTTCAGCGGTGTGGCTATCGATGCCGTCACGCGTTTGGACCAACGATCCAGTGGATGCCGCTGACCGTCCCGGTATTCCGGCGACGCAGTGAACACCTCCCAGAAATGCGGCTCGTCGGGACCGAGTAAAACCAGCGTGCTCGTCCCTTCGGGCGCGCCATCTTCGGGACCCGGATGAAACGCGCCGCGCAGTGCAAGCCCCACAGATCGGGCAGACCGGTCCAGATCGGCGAGTGTCACCGTGCGGGACGGATCAGCGAACCGGCCCCATGTTCAGTGAAAAGTTCGAGCAGACAGGCATTTGGGACCCGACCATCGAGAATGACCACCGCACGAACGCCATCCTCGATCGCCTTGAGCGCGGTTTCCGTCTTGGGGATCATGCCCCCGGCGATCGTTCCATCCTCGATCATCGCAACCACCTCTTCGGGGGTCATCGCGGTCACCACATTGCCGGCTGTGTCCTTGACGCCGCTGACATCCGTCAACAGCAACAGGCGGTCGGCTTTGAGCGCACCTGCAATCGCGCCCGCAGCGGTGTCGCCGTTGACATTGAATGTCTCGTTGGGTTGCATGCCGGTCGCAACGGGGGCCACCACCGGGATGATCCCGGCCTTGAACAGGTCGCGCAGAACTTGCGGGTTCATCTCGACCGGGCGGCCAACAAAACCCAGTTCGGGGTCATCCGCCTCGCAGACCATGAGGTCGTCATCCTTGCCCGACAATCCGACAGCGCGGCCACCTTCGTCCATGATCGCCTGCACGATGCGTTTGTTCACAAGCCCGGTCAGCACCATTTCGACCACTTCGACAGTGGCCTTGTCCGTCACCCGCTTGCCGCGCACGAATTCCGACTTGATGCCCAGCTTGGTGAGCATGTCGTTGATCATCGGACCGCCGCCATGCACAACAATCGGGTTGATCCCGACCTGACGCATCAGGACGATATCGCGGGCGAATTCTGCCATCGCGTCTTCGTCACCCATCGCGTTGCCACCGAATTTGACCACGACGATGGACCCGGCATAGCGCTGCATGAAGGGCAGGGCTTCGGAGAGGGTGCGGGCGGTGGCGATCCAGTCGTGATTCATATCTCGGGATTTCATATCGGTTTTGATCCTTGCCAGAACATGGCCTGACGCGTCCCCTGTGTGCGGCATGGCTGGGCCAGAGACAAGCCGTTTTGCCGAGGAGCGTCTAGCCGATTCCGGCGATGATGCTGCGCAAATTGGCGATGCCTTCGCCTTTTTCGCTGCTCGTCAGCACCAGTTCGGGATAGGCGGCGGGGTGCTTGGCCAGCTTTTCGCGGACCTGCTCCAACAGGGCGTCGTATTGCGTCGGTTTGATCTTGTCAGCCTTGGTCAGAACCACCTGAAAGGTCACCGCGCTCTTGTCGAGCAGGGTCATGATCTCTTCATCGACGGGCTTGATGCCATGACGGCTGTCAACCAGAACAAAGGCACGGCGCAGGCTGGCACGCCCCGACAGGTACTGCTTGAGCAGCGCCTGCCATTTCTCAACCACCGCGACCGGCGCATTGGCAAAACCATAGCCCGGCAGGTCGACGAGGTAGCGTTCATCACCAAGGGTGAAGTAGTTGATTTCCTGGGTGCGACCGGGTGTGTTCGACGCGCGTGCCAGCGCCTTGCGCCCGGTGACCGCGTTGATCAGCGACGACTTCCCGACATTCGACCGCCCGGCAAAGCAGACCTCGATCCGGTCATCGGCGGGCAAGCCGGACATGGCCACGACGCCCTTGAGGAAATCGACCTCGCCTGCAAAGAGCTTGCGACCGACTTCCCGGCTGATGTCGTCGGGCTCTTCCGCCAAGGGGAAAGGAAGCTTCATCTCAGACACGGGCCACCTCGTCGCCAGTTTGTATCACGCCGCCATGGATCACCTCGGCCCGGACCGAGAAATCCTGATGGCCCCAACTGTCCAACGCGCTCAGGACATCGGCATCGCGCTTGCCGGTGTCGGGGTTGCTGTGGGTCGACTTGCAGCGATCCGTACGCTCGCGCACGCGAAGGATCGTGTCACCGATCCTCAATTCGCGGTCGTCCCAATCGAATTCTTCCCAAGGGGCCAGACCATCGATCCAGATGTTCCCGCGCCACCGCAGGTGTGACAGGGGCCGCCCGACGCGCTGCTCGACGGCCCGATGCGACGCGTGGTTGCAAAGCGTGATGCTGGGAAAATCGCTGTCAGTAAAGGCCTGTGCCTGCGCCTTGACCAGGCGTGCCGGTTTGAGCGTATCGTTCGGGAGCAACGGCGTCACCCAGTCCAGAAAGGCGGTGCTGTCGCCATCGGGGGCGAAGGTCAGGTCCGACGCGTCGGGGTGTGACAGTGTGATTTGCCCGGTGGGTTCATCGAAATGCGCTCGGATGGCCATCAGGCTGGGCAGCTTGGCTACCCGGCAGAAATTCCCGCAACTGGCCCAACTGCTCCCATCTGCATCCGATCTCTCATGCGCCACCGCCCAGAGCCGGTCGAACGGGATCGTGCCACCGGCCTCGAGCGTCACCGACTCCAGCTTCTCCCGACCATGGCTCTTGATCGGGTGCCGCCAGATTTCGGTGACTTTGGCGGTCATTTCTGGCCCGTTTTGGGGCTGCGCTTGATTCCGGATTTGATGTTGCCAAATACGTCCGGCTTGTACCCCTGCGAGCGCATGATGAGATACTGCTGGGTGAAGGTGATGGTGTTGTTGGCGATCCAGTAGACAACCAGGCCGCTGGCAAACCCGCCCAGCATGAACATGAAGACCCATGGCATCCAGGCAAAGATCATCGCCTGCGTCGCGTCGGTGGGAGCCGGGTTCAGTTTCTGCTGCATCCACATCGAAATCCCCAGCAACAGCGGCAGGATGCCGATGAACACAAGCGCCAGCAAAGATCCGGGTTCAGGTGCCGCCCAGGGAAGCAGTCCGTAGACGTTGAAGATCGAGGTGGGGTCAGGTGCCGACAGGTCCTGGAACGGGCCAAGCCATGGCGCGTGACGCAATTCCAGCGTGACGAAGATCACCTTGTAGAGCGAAAAGAAGATCGGGATCTGAAGCAGGATTGGCAAACAGCCGGAGGCTGGGTTCACCTTTTCCTTCTTGTACATCTCCATCATTTCCTGCTGGAGCTTCTGGCGATCGTCCCCCGCCCGTTCCTTGATCTTTTCCATCTCCGGCTGAAGCTCTTTCATCTTCGCCATCGAGACATAGGATTTGTAGGCCAGCGGGAAAAGCACGGCCTTGATGATCAGCGTCAGACCGATGATGGCCCAGCCCATGTTGCTGATCAGCAGGTTCAGGTGATGCAGCAGCCAGAAGATCGGCTTGGTCAGGAAAAAGAACCAGCCCCAGTCGATCGCGTCGATGAACCTGTCCACACCGTCTTCCTGGTAGTCTCGGATGGTTTCCCATTCCTTGGCACCTGCAAAGAGCTGTGTTGTGACCTCACGGGTCTGACCGGGTTCGATCGTGACCGTGGGTTGCACGGCTTCGGTCTGGTAGATGTTGCTCACGTCGCTGTATTTGGCGACTTGGCGGAACGGGGTGCCAGCCTCGGGAATGAGGGTTGTCATCCAGTAATGGTCTGTAAACCCGATCCAACCGCTTTCGGTGACCTGGGTGACCTCGGCGCGGGCGCCTTCGGTGGGCATGACGGCAAAGTCTGTCATGTCGCCATAGTCAATCTCGGCCAGTGTGCCGTCGGCCATGGCGACCACGCCTTCATGCAGGATGAAGAAGTTTTTGAGGTCAGAGGGTTCGCCGTGCCGTGCAATCAGGCCGTAGGGCGCCATCGTCATCGCGGCATCGCTGGCGTTCTCGACCGACTGGGTGACGGTGAACATGAAGTCCTCGTCAATCTCGATCGTGCGGCGGAACACGGTGCCGTTCGGGCTGTCCCAACGCAGCGTAACAGGGCTATCCTGGGACAGTGTTTCGCCGGATTCAACGGTCCAGTTGGTGCTCACGCTTGGCACGTCATCCAGCGTAAGGCCACCACCCGGCGCCCAGCCGAACAAGGCGTAGTAGGGGCTTTGCGACCCGACAGGGTTCAGCAGGTGCACGATATCGGCATCCTGCTCGAGCTCCACACGGTAGTTCTTGAGCGACAGGTCGTCGATGCGGCCGCCAACCAACGAGATCGACCCGATGACGCGGTCGGTTTCGATCGGCACGCGCGGCGCATCTTCGACCGCGGCCGGTCCGGTCTGATTGACCACGGCTGTGCTGCCCGGTGCGGCTTCTGGTGTGGTGGCGATTGTAGGCGTCGTGCCGTCGCTGGCCTCAGACACCGCTGTTTCAGGATTGACCGTCGGTTCCGGAGGCGGGAACAAGACAAACCATACCAGTATGACCGCAAAACTGAGCGCTGTTGCGATAAGAAGGTTCTTGTTCTGATCGTCCATAGGGGGCCGCCGCCTGTGGTTTTTGGGATTACCGCTGCGTTCAACAGGCACTGTGCCTGAAGGTCAAGCGGATTCACAGGAAAGACCGGGCCGGTGCGGCAATTCTTCAGCCTTCCATGATACCTTCGGACACTGCGATCTGCGGCCTATTTCACGCGCCGCAATTGCGACCCGGAGGGGTGATCCTGCAGACCCTGGCGCTCGGTCAGCCAAACTGTCGTATCTGCAACGGAGGCTGGTTGCCCGAACAGAAATCCTTGCGCAAAGCTGCAGCCCAGATCGCGCAGGACGCCATGTTCTTCGATGGTTTCGACCCCGGTGGCGAGCGCGGGCAGATCAAGGCGTTCGCTTACCGAAAGGACCGCATGCAGGGCGGCCAGTTTGTCCTCGGACGCGGCGACACCGTGGACAAGGCTCTTGTCGAGCTTCAGTCGCGTGACCGGCGCCTGTTGCACCGCCATGACGCTGCATCCCCCGGCACCGAACCCTTCAAGGTCAAAGCTGCATCCAAGATCGGCCATGGCACGCAGGTTACGGCGGATCACGTCATCCGTGCCGGGCGCGATGACATAGTCGGGAATATCGAACACCAACCTGTGGGCGGGCAGCCCGCAGCGATCAAGGTCACCAGCGATCCGGTTTGACAGATCGGGGTCTCGCAATTCATCGTCGGACAGGTTGATGCTGACCGTCCCGACATCCAGTCCCGCGTCGTCCCACGCCTGTAAGGCAGTAACGGCCTGCAGAAACATGGTGCGACCAAGCCGCGTCATCTGCTGGCTGTCGCGCATCGCCGGCAGGAACTCCGCTGCAGTCAGCAGCCCTTGCGTAGGATGGTCCCAGCGGGCAAATGCCTCCATCCCGATCACGGCACCCGACCGCACATTGACCTGCGGTTGGTAAAACGCCTGAATGCAACCGCGGTCCAAGGCGGTCACAATGTCATGTTGCAGCGCATGCCGCGATTGGTGCTTGCGGGACAGCCTGTCCGACCAGAGCCGCGTGGCGCCTGTGCCCGTTAGCACCGCGTCTTCCAGTGCTTCGGAGGCAGAGCCAAGCCATGTTTCGGCTGTCACGTTGCGTCCGAAATTCAGCGATGACGCGATGCCGATGCAGGCGGTCAGCGTCTGGGTCGTTCCCGCGATCGACAGCGGGGTTTCCGCTGAGTCCCGCAACCGTTTTCCCACTTCGAGCAGGTTGTCGAGCCGAAGCCGGAACCCCGGAGCAATCAGGACTGTGAACCGTGTGTCCCCAGAATCGAACACATAGTCTGACCCGCGCAGCGACGTCCGAAGCCGGGACGCGATCAGATCGCGCGCTTCCTGGGCGGCTTCGGGCCCAAAATGGTGTCTGATCTGTTCCAAGTCGGGCAGGGCGATCTGAAAACACGCGGTGGTCTGACCGTTGTGCCGTGCGATTTCCAAGAAATCCTGCGCCACGCTGTCAAGAGATGGCCCACGCAGGTGATCAAGTTCGGATGGGCCTGACCAACGTCCGAAGCCGCCAAAGACGGCATAGACCAGCGGTGTGCCCAAGGCGCAGAGCACCAATAGCACCTCGCCGCCGCCCCAATAGGCCGCAAGGCAGATGGCGGGCAGGAAGGCGAGCATCTGCGGGCCGGACAGGCACGTGGCCAGCACGTGCCGCAAGCGGGAAAGATCCAAAAGACGTCGCATCGCTGTCCTGCCCCAAACACTGTTCAGGGCAGGATCATGCAGCTTGGGTAACCGAAGCCTTAACGCAGCTTGGGAATATCCGACAAATTGTCCGTAACTTCACCAGGGCCGGTGGACAGACCTTTGAAGTCAAACAGCGCGCTGTCGAGCAAATGCGAAGGTCGCGCGTTTGTCAGGGCGCGAAAGATCACCTGGCGTCGACCGGGGCTGTTCTTTTCCCAGCCGTCCAGAATGGCTTTGACCTGCTGGCGTTGCAGCCCGTCCTGGCTGCCGCACAGGTCGCAGGGAATGATCGGATACTTCATCGCCTGGGCGAATTTCTCGCAATCAGCTTCGGCCACATGCGCCAGCGGACGATAGACGAACAGATCGCCCTCTTCATTGACCAGTTTCGGGGGCATCGTCGCAAGACGGCCACCATGAAACAAATTCATGAAAAACGTCTCGAGGATATCGTCGCGGTGATGGCCCAAGACCACGGCCTCGCAGCCTTCTTCGCGGGCGATGCGGTACAGGTTACCACGCCGCAACCGCGAACAGAGCGCGCAAAAGGTGCGCCCTTGCGGAACCTTGTCCACCACGATGGAATAGGTGTCCTGATATTCGATCCGGTGCGGAACCCCCATCTTTTCCAGGAACTCGGGCAGTACCGTCGCGGGAAAGCCGGGTTGCCCCTGATCGAGATTGCAGGCCAGCAGATCGACGGGCAGCAATCCGCGCCACTTCAATTCGTGCAGCACCGCCAGCAGCGTATAGCTGTCCTTGCCGCCCGACAGGCAGACCAGCCATTTCGGTGTCTTGCCGGTGTCGCGGGTGATCATGCCATAATGCTCTATCGCCTCGCGCACGTTCTGCACGATGCGTTTGCGAAGCTTCTTGAACTCGGTGCTTTTGGGGGCACCGTAGAACAGCGGGTGTATGTCGTCGGCATCATCAAGCATGAGCGGCGTTTACGGCGGATCGCGCGTTACGGCAAGCTTCAGCTGTCGGTTTTGCGCTTGGCCCGCAAGGTCGGGTCGGCTTGCGTCGGGTCTTCAGGCCAGGGATGTTTCGGATAGGCCGCACGCATGTCCTTGCGCACATCCGCGTAGGACCCCGACCAGAAGCCCGGCAAATCCAGCGTCGTCTGCACCGGCCGCTGCGCCGGAGACAAAAGCGTCACCCGCAACGGTGTCTTGCCGACGCAGGGATGCGTTTTCTGGCCGAACAATTCCTGCAGTCGCAGCGAAATCTCGGGATGTTCGCCCGAATAGTCAATTGGGATCTCGCGCCCGAGCGGCGTTGTGAACCTGCCGGGGACCCGCAGGTCCAGGTCCTGCATCTGTGACCAGTCCAGCATGGCGCGCAGGGCGGGCAGCAGATCGAACCGCCTCCAGTCTTCTGCACTGCGCACACCGGCCAGATGTGGCAAGAGCCAGTCTTCCAGTCGGTCCATCAAAGCGGGTTCGGACATGTCTGGCACGTCCATCCCGGCATCGCGTCCAAGGGCGACGCGGGCGACAAAGCGGCGCGCGGCGTTGCTCATGGCCGCCGACAGGCCAATATCGCGGACCCCGTCCAGCATCGCCAGCGCGACAAGATCGGCGCTGGCGTCTTTCCAGACGCGATCGTCCAGCGCGATGGCGCCGAGCTTTTCCTGCTGGCGTGCCGTCACGCGGCGGTCGCGTTTGGACCACGCGCAAACATCGACCCATGTGATCTGATCCGCAAAGAGCGCACGCACTGCGCCCTCGGTGATCTGGATCGCCTGCCGGATGCGCGCCTCTCGCGGGTTGCCGTCAAGATCGGTGGCCACGATCAGCCGCGCACCGGCCAAGGCATCTCCGGCATCCAACACGGCCCCCTTGCCGCCCGAAAGTTGGTAACGCGGGGCATCGGCCTTGCGCCGCAGCCCGATCCGGTCGGGATAGGCAAGGGCTGCCATCTCTGCGGGTCCAAGGTCTGTGTGACTAGAGACTTTGGCGGGGGTAGTTGGCGCGACGCGTTCCAACCGCTTGGCCTCGATACGGATACGCTCCAAGGCGCCTCGATTGAGCGTCGCGCGCCGTTCCTCGGCAAACCGCTTGGGGTTGCGCAGCGCCTCCAGCCGAAGGGTCAGATCGACACCGCCGCCCTGCACCGGGTCACGTTCGGCCATCAGCGCAGCCAGCGGCGCGCCCTTTGATCCGGCGATGCCGACCATATGCGCTAATCGCGGGTGCAGCGGCAGGGCGGAGAGCAGACGACCATGTTCGGTGATCCGGTTCTGAAGATCCAAAGCACCGAGCATGCGCAACAGCGCTTGCGCCTCGGCATAGGCACCCTCGGGCGGGGCCGTGAGGAAGGGCAGGTCGCCGGGATTTGCGCCCCACAGCGCCAGTTCCAAGGCCAGACTGGCAAGGTCTGCCGCCTCGATCTCGGCGGGCGGGAAGGTGGCGAGCGCGCCGTCTTCGCCTTTTGTCCAGAGCCGATAGGCCACGCCCGGTGCAACCCGCCCCGCGCGGCCTGCGCGCTGGGTCGCCTCTGCCTTGGTGACTTTCTCGGTGACCAGCCGCGACATGCCCGAACCGGGATCAAACCGCGACCGGCGCGCAAGACCGCCATCGACGACGACGCGGATATCCTCGATGGTGAGTGAGGTTTCCGCAATCGACGTGGCCAGAACCACCTTGCGCCCACCTGTTTCGGGACGAATGGCCTCTTGCTGCGCGGCAAAAGGCATGGCCCCGAACAGAGATCGGATGCGGCACTCTTTCGGCACCCGCCCGTCAAGCAGGGCCTGAACGCGGCGGATTTCACCCTCGCCGGGCAGAAAGGCCAGAAGGCCGCCCGATGTCTCGTGCAGCGCGGTCTGGATCAAATCGGCCATTGCCGCATCGAACCGCACCGTCTTGGGAACAGGCTTGTCCAGCCACCGGGGTTCGACCGGAAAGCTGCGGCCTTCCGACGTAACAATCGGCGCGTTCATCAATCGGGCGACCGGCTCGGCGTCCAGTGTCGCGGACATGGCCAGCAGGATCAGGTCATCCCGCAACGCGCCCGTGATTTCCAGGCACAGCGCCAGACCCAGATCGGCATTCAGCGACCTTTCGTGGAATTCGTCGAAGATCACCGCGCCGATGCCGGAAAGTTCGGGATCGGACTGGATCATACGCGTCAGGATGCCTTCGGTGACAACCTCTATGCGCGTTTGCCGGGACACCTTGGCTTCGCCGCGCACACGGTAGCCCACGGTCTGTCCGGCTGTTTCATCCAATGTCTCGGCCATGCGCTCGGCGGCGGCTCGCGCGGCGAGGCGCCGGGGCTCCAGCATGACGATCCGCTGTTCGGTCAGCCCGGCCTCCAGCATCGCCAGCGGCACACGCGTCGTCTTGCCTGCGCCGGGGGGCGCTTGCAGCACGGCTCGCCCTGTGTCGCGCAGATGCGCAATGAGGTCTGGAAGGACATGGTCAATGGGAAGCCGGGTCATGGCGTCTTCTATGCCGGAGCGCCGCCCCGCCGCAAGCGATGGTCAGGAGGCCGTGTCAGGCGTAACCCTCGGGATCGAGACGAACTGATCAGTCGGACAGGCGCGGAATTCCTCGACTGCGGGTGCTGCGCCGTCCAGCGAAACAGCGACCTCGAGATCGCCCAATACGGCCACGGCGCGCTGGTTGAAATTCAGCCCGTTCAGGACATTGCCGAAGCCCCGGTCGCGGACCGTGAGCGTTCTGGTGTCCTCGGTTTCGATCATGTGGGCCGAGGTCGAAATGGTCAGTCCGCGTGGCCCTTCGAACCGCATGGTGAAGAGCCCTGCGTCGGGCCAGCCGCCTTCGCGGGACAGGTGGATTGCGTAATCTCCGTCTACCGGATCGTAGGTGACCAGGACCGCCATGTCGGCGCCCTGGTGGAATAGCGTGCAGATCGGCACGGGCGTGAATTCCCACGCCATCGCGGGGGCGGGTGCAAACAATAAAGAGAGGGCAACAGCTAACAATCGCATAGAGCAATCGTAGCGTAACGCGCCCGTTTCGCCAGTCCTGATATCAACTGCGGATAGGGGGCTGATTTTTCGGATCGCGTGCATATGTAGCTTTCGTAGCTTGGTAAGGAGACCGCCTGATGAAATGCCCAATCGACGGAACTGCGCTTGTGATCGCCGAACGCTCCGGCGTCGAAATAGACTATTGCCCGCAATGCCGAGGCGTCTGGTTGGACCGCGGGGAATTGGACAAGATCATCGAGCGCAGCGCGAGCTTCACACCGCCGCCTCCGCCCCCGTCTGAACAAGCCCGTCCGGACCGTGGCTACGACGATGCCCGCTACCAGGACCCGCGTTACCAGAAAGACGCGGGTTACGGTCGCAAGAAGAAACGTGGCGGGTTCCTCGAAGACCTGTTCGACTTCTGATCCGGGCTCGCGTAGATCGGCGGTATCATCCACCCTTTGGAGGCCGCCATGCGCGTCTGGATTGCTGTTGCGAGTTTACTGCTTCTGAGTGCCTGCGGCGTCCCGTTCGTGCCGTTTATCTGATCACGAAAGCCCGAAGACTGTTGGCCAAAGTTTGGCCAACAGAAAGCCGGTTTGGGCTAGTATTGCCCCAAGGCAGAAAGCCGGGCCTTCATCCAGGCAATCTCGGCCTCTTGCGAGGCGATGATCTCTTCGGCCAGCTTACGGGTCTCCGCATCGGCCCCATACTCCATCACGACCCGCGCCATGGCGACCGCTCCTTCGTGATGCGGGATCATTCCCAGCAGGAAATCGACATCCGCATCGCCGGTGAAGGTGATCGCCATATCGCGGTGCATCGCATCGTTGACGGCGATATATGCTTGGGTCGATGCGGGCAGGGTCGCATGGGCCGGCATGGTGTGCGCAGAATGATCGATGTGCCCGGATTGTGCCATCGCAAGAGCAGGGGTGAGGCAGAGAGCGACCAGCGCAGCGCGGACCGGAAACATCATGAAAAGTACCTTTGATTGGTGATTTTACCTACCGAATACCGCCGTCCAGTTGCTGGAAGGCAAGCGCTTTTCACGGCTTCGAAGACACGATACGGTGACCGCCAAACCTGAAATGCGTCGAATGCCGACCGGTCAGGTGATCTACTTCTTCCGCCGCTTCACATTCCCGCCGCGCTGCCCCGGTCGCCCTGCGGTGGACCGCCCTGACGACTTGACCGCCGCCTCTGATGCGGCCTCGACCGCCGACTGGCGCGCCAGCGGATCGTCGGAAATCGCCAGATCGACCGCTTCCAGCCTTTTGACCTCGTCGCGCAGTCGGGCCGCCTCTTCGAATTCGAGGTTCTCTGCAGCTTTGCGCATATCGGTCCGCAGCCCGTCGAGTACCGCTTTCAGATTGGCCCCGGCCATCGGTTTGTCGACCTTGGCCGTGACGCGGTTCATGTCCACATCGCCCTTGTAGAGCCCTTGCAGGATGTCATCGACGTTCTTGCGGATGGTCGCGGGCGTGATGCCGTGCTCTTCGTTATAGGCGATCTGCTTGGCGCGGCGGCGGTCTGTCTCGGACAATGCCCGATCCATCGACCCGGTGATCCGGTCGGCATACATGATCACGCGGCCTTCGGCGTTCCGCGCCGCACGCCCGATGGTCTGGATCAGTGAGGTTTCAGACCGCAGGAAGCCTTCCTTGTCCGCATCAAGAATTGCGACCAGCCCACATTCCGGGATGTCCAAACCTTCGCGCAGCAGGTTGATCCCGATCAGCACGTCGAACGCCCCAAGCCTCAGGTCGCGGAGGATCTCGATCCGTTCGATCGTGTCGATATCGCTGTGCATGTAGCGCACGCGGATACCCTGTTCGTGCATGTATTCGGTGAGGTCTTCTGCCATCCGCTTGGTCAGCGTTGTGACCAATATGCGATAGCCGTCCGCGGCGACCTTGCGCACCTCGTCCAACAGATCATCGACCTGCATCTCGACCGGGCGGATTTCCACCATCGGGTCCAGAAGCCCGGTCGGTCGGATCACCTGTTCGGTGAACACACCGCCGGTCTGTTCGATCTCCCACTTGGCCGGGGTCGCCGACACGAACACCGATTGTGGGCGCATGGCGTCCCATTCCTCGAACTTGAGCGGGCGGTTGTCCATGCAGGAGGGCAGGCGGAACCCGTGTTCGGCCAGCGTCATCTTACGCCGGAAGTCGCCCTTGTACATCCCGCCGATCTGCGGGACCGACACGTGGCTTTCGTCGGCAAAGACGATGGCATTGTCGGGAATGAACTCGAACAGGGTGGGTGGCGGCTCGCCCGGCGCGCGGCCTGTCAGGTAGCGCGAATAGTTCTCGATTCCGTTGCAGACACCTGTTGCCTCGAGCATTTCCAGATCGAAATTGGTACGTTGTTCAAGCCGCTGCGCCTCGAGCAGCTTGCCTTCGTTCACCAGTTGATCCAGCCGCGTGCGCAGCTCTTTCTTGATGCCGATCATCGCCTGCTGCATCGTCGGTTTTGGTGTCACATAGTGACTGTTGGCGTAGATGCGGATGCGTTCGAACCCGTCTGTCTTTTCGCCGGTCAGTGGATCGAATTCGGTGATGCTCTCCAGCTCGTCCCCGAAGAAGGAAAGCTTCCACGCCCGGTCCTCAAGGTGGGCCGGAAAAATCTCGAGGCTGTCGCCGCGCACGCGGAATGACCCGCGCTGAAACGCCTGATCGTTGCGGCGGTACTGCTGTGCTACCAGATCGGCCATCACCGCGCGCTGGTCATAGCTTTTGCCGACATGTAGATCCTGAGTCATCGCGCCGTAGGTTTCGACCGACCCGATACCGTATATGCAGGACACCGAGGCGACGATGATCACGTCATCCCGTTCCAGAAGCGCCCGGGTGGCCGAGTGGCGCATCCGGTCGATCTGTTCGTTGATCTGCGATTCCTTTTCGATATAGGTATCGCTGCGCGGCACATAGGCCTCGGGCTGGTAATAGTCGTAATAACTGACGAAGTATTCGACCGCGTTGTCCGGGAAGAAGCCCTTGAACTCGCCATAAAGCTGCGCCGCCAATGTCTTGTTCGGGGCGAGAATGATCGCCGGGCGCTGGGTTTCCTCGATCACCTTGGCCATGGTGAAGGTCTTGCCCGTCCCAGTCGCGCCCAACAGAACCTGATCGCGCTCGCCGCCCATGACGCCAGCGGTCAATTCGCGGATCGCCTTCGGCTGATCGCCCGCAGGTTCGAATTCCGTGTTCATGCGGAACCGGATTCCGCCTTCCAGCTTTTCGCGGGCGCGGACATCCGGGGCAGGCGCATGAAGTATCTGGGTATCGGGCATGGGTCACCTGATGGAATCGGTTGCTGCGACAAGAGGTGCAGTCATGAGGGGGAAAGTCAAAATGGGCGGTCGGGACCGGAAATGCAACCTTGGTCGTATATATCGAAGTTTACACTATAGTGTCTTGAATTTATTACATTTCACCAATGCCGCCTTTTTCGGGTTTTTGGGCCCAGCGAAAGCCAGCGCTTTTTTTCTTTCAAAGCTGTGCGATTTGAGTACCTTTAAATGGCAAGCAGTTGGCTTCATTCGGTTTCGGGCGGCACACACCCACCCCTCGCTCCCCGCTTCCCGATAGCGAATAAGGCCCTGCTTGCACTGATAGCCCAATCCCTGCGACACAATCGTGACCTTGCAGATCTCGTCGTTTTTGCGCATATCTGCACTACGGATCATAAAGGTGAGACCCATGCGCGCCCGGATTTATCAGCCCTCGAGAACCGCCATGTCTTCTGGCAGCGCGAAAACGCGCCACTGGATTTTGGAATTCGCGCCCGAAAGCCCACGCGAGATTGATCCGCTGATGGGCTGGACGTCATCTTCCGACACGCAAAGCCAGGTGCGGCTCAAATTCGACACACTGGACGCGGCAAAGGCCTACGCCAAGGACCACGGCATCGACGTGATCCAGTTCGCACCGAACAAGCGCAAACCGAACATCCGCGCCCGCGGCTATGCCGAGAATTTCGCCGTGGATCGCAAGGGCGCCTGGACGCACTAATTTTTGTAAATCGGGGCAAAGTTAGCACGGAATCGGGCAAAGATTTCGCGAAGACGATGTTTTAGGCCAGATATGGGGCGCCCAGTGGGCGCCTTTACTATATGTAGATTTCGGTCTGGAGTTGCGGCACAGGAGGACGGCAATGGCGGGAAAAGCTCTGAACAAGGCGAACTTGCTGACCCTTGGCTCGGATGTTCTGGCCGACCTGCTCCTCGAAAGCGTCAAAGGCGACGCCGCCCGCCAACGGCGCGTCCGCATGGCGCTTGCGGCGGAACAGGGCCCCGAGACCATCGCCGCGGACGTACGCAAACGGTTTGCGCAGGTCCGGCGGGGGCGCAGCTTCATCTCCCGCAAGGCGCAGAAGACGCTGGCCAAGGAACTGTCCGATCTTACGCAGTTGATCGAAACGGGCATCGCGCCTGACGCGCCGGACCTGGCGTTCGACTTGCTTTGGGCGGAGCTACATCTGGCGGCCGGTATTCATGAGCGCACGGACGACAGCTGGGGCACGATTGGCGACGTGATGCGGGACGCAATGGATGCGATCTCGCGTGTTGCGCCATCCATGACCAAAGACCCGAAGGCTCTCGCGGAAGACGTCTTCGAGGCGGTTTCGGTCGACGGATACGGCGCGTTCGATCACGCCGTCCATGCCTTGGCGGAAGCGTTGGGTGACACCGGTCTGGCGCATCTCAAGGCGCTCTCTGAGGCTGCACGTTCTGCGCCGCTGACGGAGGCCGATTTGGTCCTCTACGATTTCATCACCGACCCCGCACAGCGCGAGGACCGCGCAAGGGTCGCCCGAGACCGGACTGTCGAGATGATCCTGCAGGATGTCGCCGATCTGCAAGGGGACGTGGACGCATGGCTGTCCCGGTACACACCCGAGCAACTGACCTTCCACACCATCGCGCCGGACGCGGCAGCGCGCTTGCTGGCCGCCGGTCGCGCGGAAGAAGCGCTGAAGCTGGTCGAGTCAGCCCTGCCGAACGACCATTGGTTTGACACCCCCGATCTTGATGAGGCGCATTTCGCCTGCCTTGAGGCGCTGGGCCGCAAAGACGATCTTCGTGCAGCCCTGTGGGCGCGGTTCGAAACACGCCTCTGCCCGGATGCCCTTCGCCGCCACCTCAAGCTTTTGCCGGATTTCGACGATATAGAGGCTGAGGACGCCGCCCGAACCCATGTCCTGACGTTTCCATCTATAGACGGCGCCTTGGCCTACTGTCTGCAAGCCCAAGATATGTCGCTGGCGGTCCAACTGATCCTGTCTCGCCATGCCGAGATCGACGGCGATGCCTACGACATCCTGACCCCGCTGGCCGATGCGCTGATGGCAACGCACCCGCTTGCTGCTGTCCTCCTCTGGCGCTCCATGATCGACTTCGCCCTCGCAAAAGGTCGCTCAGGCCGCTACGGCCACGCCGCCCGCCACCTTGCATCCTGTGCTGCGGCAGACACAGGGATCACAGAGTACGAAGGGCACCCGTCGCATGCAGCATATTGGAATGATTTGAAAGAAAAGCACGCCCGCAAGGCTTCGTTCTGGGAGCGCGTTCCAGACCTTTGGTGATGAAACCCTGGATAGAAGTTCGACGATGAAATGGAACTCTTGGCACCTTCAGGGAACGCTCGCCAGACATCATCCTCTCAGGCCAAAGCGCGGCACGAAAGACTGTGACACGGTGCGTCAGGCGTTCAGAAGCGGGCTGGTGAAACCTTCCGGTTTCACCGCGAGGACTGGACATTCCAACCTGTTGATAATGTTCTCGGCCGTGTTTCCGATGAACACGCCGCTCAATCCTGTCCGCGCCACGGTGCCCATGACGACGACGTCTGCACCGACCGCGCGGCTTTGTTCATGAATGACTGTTTGCGGCGTCCCGCGCTCCAAACGCGGCACCAGCCGGGGCTTGGGGCCAATCTCTGTCCGGACCTGCACAAGGAATTGATCCATTTCGTTGTGCCGCGCGGCGAGAACTTCATTCATATATCGATCTGCGGACATCCGCGGGTCACTCCTTCCGGAAAATGCCCAGATCATCCCCTCGCCGATCGCCTCCCACGCATGGAGAACGGTGACCTCGGCGTCGGGCGCGCCCGCTATTATGCAGGCGGCCTCGACCACACGCCGGTTCAGCGCCTTCAGCGTTTCGGGCTCGGCTGCGTCCACGAAATCGAGATCGATTGCCGCCAGAATACGTTTGGGGCGCTTTGATGCCGTCGGCGTTTGCAGCCAAACGGGAGTTGGGCACTTGCGCAGAAGATGCTGATCGGTGCTTGAGAAAAGGAAGCGGTCCAGGCCGGAAAGCGTTTCGGCCGTCTTGACGACGAAATCGCATCCCGACCGCGCAACGTGCCGAATGATCTCGATATAAGCCTTGCCGACAGACACCGACAGATCGATCCGGCGGTCGGGAGCGATCTGTGCCAGACGTGCGCGAACGGCATCACGGGTGCGTTCCACCATGTCCTCGATCAGCCTGTCGGACTCCACACCCGACAGGCGGGCGAGGATCGACAGATCGTGTGGTGGTTCCACGCAGGCGATGACTTCAATCGACGCGCTATGGATATCCGCAAGGGCCAGCGCGCTTTCCAGGGCGATCTGGTTTTCGCCCGCGTCCGCAACGACAAGGATCTTGCTGGGCGTTCCAAGTCTCATTGTCATGCCGGCAACTCCTTTTGACCCTCGGGATCCTCGGTCGCCCGTTCGGGCGGGGGCGCATCGCCCGCGATCATCCGGGCCGCGGCGAAGGCGGCATCGCGGTAGGGCATCAGAACGAGATCCGCCCGTTGCGCTTGCAGCGTTTTGGCAGTCGCGTCACGATGTGCAGCGACGGCGATTTTGCCGTCGAAACCGAGATCGCGCACAGCCTTGATGAGCGCGTGGCGTGGATCGTCATGGGTCAGTCCGGTGTCGTGTTCAGGCACGGCCATAACCATCCAGTCCGCCTGCGCAAGCGGCAGGTGGCCGAGGAACTCCGGATCTGTCGCGTCGCCGAACACCACGTCGAAGCCCTGCGCTCGGGCGTGGCGCACTGCTTCGGGGCTGAAATCGATCCCAAGAATGCGTTTGCCGCTGTCGCGCAACGCCGATGCAATCCCCAGACCGTAGCGGCCAAGGCCAAAAAGGATCACGTCATGCGCGCGTTCGGCCCCGGCAGTGCCCGCATCTTCGGCTTCCGGATGGCGACGCTCGAAGACACCGAGCACGGGCTCGAACACGCGATAGAGTTGGTGAGAATAGGTGATCATGTAGGTCGATGCCGCGATGGTCACGAGCCCGACCAGCGTGACCAGCCCCAGGGCCTCCTCCGCCACATGCCCGATTGCGACACCCATTGCCATGAAGATCAGGGAGAATTCACTGATCTGCGCGACCGTAAGCCCGGCGAGGAACCCGGTGCGCTTGCGGTAGCCCATCGCCCCCATGATCGCGAGGACGATCAGCGGATTTCCGATCAAGACGAAGAGAGACAGTACGATGGCCGGACCGATACTTGCCCCCAGGACCGACAGGTCCAGCGACGCCCCAAGCGCGATGAAGAAGAACAAAAGCAAGAAGTCGCGCAACGAGGCAAGCCGTGCCGCAATCGCTTCACGGAAAGGCGTGGAGGCAAGCGAGACACCGGCCAGAAGACCGCCAAGTTCCTTGCCAAAGCCGAGGTAATGCCCGACCGCAGCAAGCAGCGCGGCCCATCCAATTGCAAAGGACACCAGAAGCTCGGGTGCCTGTGACAGCCGTTCGACCAGCGGGTTTGCCACATAGCGGATGAAGACCACGACGAAAGCCAGCATCGCAAGGCCATAGCCGAGGACGCGCAAGACCTCCGTGACCGCGTTGTCGCCTTCAGCCGCAGCCCCACCCACTCCGATGGCCGACAGCGCGATCATGGCGACGACAACAACGATGTCCTGCACGATCAGGAAGCCAAGTGCGATCCGCCCGTGAAGTGAATCTATCTCACGTTTGTCGGACAGGAGCTTCACGATGATGATCGTCGAGGAAAAGGTCAGCGCAATGGCGACATAAATCGCCGTCAGAGCGCTCAGTCCCAGCGCCAGAGCGATCAGGAAGCCGAAAACAGTCGTGAACGCGACCTGTCCAAGGCCGGTTACCAACGCGACCGGCCCCAATGTCCGTACAAGATTGAAATCAAGCTTCAGGCCGACGAGAAAAAGCAAGATCGCGATGCCGAGTTCGGCAAGAAGATCGATTTGTTCGTCGGATTGCGCAACATCGAGCACCGAAGGCCCGGCGATAATCCCTACAGCGATGAAACTGACGATGAGCGGCTGGCGCAACAGCAGCCCGATAAATCCAACCCCCGCTGCCAAGACCAGAAGGGCTGCAACCTCATAAAAGATATAGTTTTCGATTGCCGTGATCACATCACTCTCGTCAATGGTGTGCGCGATTGCCGGCAAATGTTCTTGCCTGACCGCATGTCCGCAGAAAAGACCGTTCGCACCGTCTCTTCGGTTGGATACCCGGCAAACCGCGTTGATGGTTCTCCCACCTGATTGTTCCCTCAAGAACAAAGTTGACAGGTTTACTCAGAAAAGCAACGCCTAACTTGTTGCGACTGCCTGACATGGACCGGTTGCGCTTTGATGCTGCTGATTTGATAGCATTTACTGCCACACGGGAGACTGACTCGGCCCAACCCTCCGGCCGGGTCCCCCCTCTGCCATCCGGCCTGCATCCGGGTCTAACGCTTCCAAGGCATCAACCGCTTTTGCAACCAGTGCAGCAGCCCCGTCAGTGTGACACCGAGGATCATTACCACGACGAGGCCTGCATACATCTTTTCCGGGATCAACACTTCCCAGTAGTAGTAGGTCATGAAGCCGACGCCCTGCTTGGCACGCAGGAATTCGACCGAGATGATGACGATCATCGCGGTGCCCAGCGCGATCCTGAGCCCGGCAAAGATCACGGGCAGCGCGCCGGGGAGGATCACGTGGCGCAGCATCTGGAACGGGCTCGCGCCATAGTTCCGGCCCGCCATCAGATAGACCGGCTCGATCGTGCGCACACCGGTCATTGTATTGATCGTCATCAGCACGAAGACGGCCAACGCCACGACGACGATCTTCGGCCCTTCTCCGAACGGATCGGAGAACATCAACATGACGACAGGAAAGATTGCGATCTTGGGCAGGACATAGATGGCGGCCAGCGTGGTATCCAGCATCAGCCGCACGGTCTGGTTGACCCCCATGACCACGCCCAGAAGGATGCCCGGTATGGCGCCCAGCAAAAATCCGGCAAAGACCCGCCCGATGGTGGCGAGGACATGGCTTTCCGACAGCAGCACGCCCACCGCAGCCAACCCGCCCGCACGGAATTCCTGCGGGATCAGCCATGGACGGCCAAGAAGACTGGTTTCGGAAAAGCGGTCATAGGTTACGGTCACGTCCCACAGCGCACGCCCGATGGCTGAGGGCGGTGGGAACCACACCGGCGAGATCAGTTCCAGCGCACCGGCCATTTCCCAGACCGCCAGCACCAGCGCCGGGAACCCCAGCGCCAGCGTGCGCTCGTAAGATTTGCGGGCGCGCAGGGGCACGTGGCGACCGATGCGTTCGCAGATCAGCACCAGAACGATAAAGCTGACTGCGATGGCAGGCCAGGCCCAGTCATGCCACAGCCCGGTCAGCATCAGCCCGCCATGCAGCCCGACTACGGCCAGAAAAAAACCGAGAACGGCGCGGCGGTCCTGATGCGCGGGCGTCATTGCTGCATCTCCATGGCGCGGGTAACCTCGGCGCTGAGGCGGTCCCAGATTGCGCCCCTATACCGGGAAAAGGCCGGAAGATTCATCGTCTCGATGCTGCGCGGACGCGGAATGTCGATGTCATAAACCTCGAGGATGCGGCCCGGCTGCGCGCTCATCAGAACGACCCGGTCTCCAAGCAGCACCGCCTCTTCGAGCGAGTGGGTGATATAGACCACGGTCTTGCGCGTCTCTTCCCAGATGCGCAGCAATTCCTCCTGCAGGACCACGCGGGTCTGCGCGTCCAGCGCGCCCAAGGGTTCGTCCATCAGCAGGACCTCGGGATCATTGGCCAGCGCGCGGATGATGCTGACGCGCTGCTTCATGCCGCCGGAAATCTGGTGCGGGTAATGATCGGCGAATTTCGCAAGTCCCACGCGGTCAAGCCAGCCGCGCGCCACGTCAAGGCGCTCGCGCTCGGAAACGCCGCGCATCTGCAGGCCAAAGGCGACATTCTGGATCACGGTCTTCCATGGAAAAATCGCATATTCCTGAAACACCACGCTGTTGAGCGGAGTCTTTGGATCGGTACCAGGTCTGATCGTCAACTGCCCCGAAGAGACATCCTCGAGGCCCGCCAGCATCCGCAGAAAGGTGGACTTGCCGCAACCCGATGGGCCGACGATTGCAAGGAATTCGCCTTCGGCAACATCCAGCGTGAAATCGTCAACAGCCGTCATGTGCCCCGATGCAGTCTCGTAGATCTTGGTCACATTGCGTGCCGATATTTTCGGAGCCGGGTTTGATGCCACGTCCGCCAACCTTGTCTGCTTTCGGGAAAGTCCAGCCGGGGACGCGTGGTGCGCCCCCGATCCGGGTTTACTGGCTCAGCGCCGCGCGCGCGGCTTCGGTGAAGCGTTCGTCGACGACGTTCGAGAGGTCCAGTGGATCGGTGTATTCCGTCCGGCCGTTCTCACGATGCGTCTTTTCGATATCGGCAAGACCGTCTACCGGGATCTTCATCTCGGGATCGTAAATCACCGGGCTGCCAGACCGCAGCGCATCTTCGGTCGAGTTGGTGTAGGTCATGTAGGCTTCAAGGTTCTCGGGCGCGAGGTATTCGTCGCCCTGCATCAGCGCCGCGGCCTCGGTCAGGGCGAGCACGAATCTCTCGGCAACCTCGGGGCGCTCGTTCAAAAGCTTGCCCGACGCAACGAAGGCTACGGTCATCAGACCCGGTGTCAGGTCGGTTTCCAGCACGGCAGCGTTGCCCGCCTCGAGGATCTGGTCCGCAAAGGGCGACCCGGCAATGGCCGCATCCACGCCACCATTCTCGAAAGCGAGCGGCATGTCGGGGTTGGCGATGTTCATCGGTTCGATGTCACGGATCGACAGGTCTCCCCGCTCCAGCGCCTTGGCCAGCAGATATTCGCCGCCTGATCCCGGGCCGCCGGCGACAGCGACGCGGCGCCCGCTCAGGTCGGATACGGACGTGATCGTGCCATCATCTGCCAGCGCCTTGCGCACCAGCAACTTGGTTGGGCTGTTCTCCATCGGCTCCAGCGCGCCGGGCGCGATGATGCGTATGTCGAGACCCCGATTCCATCCCGACCAGAGCGAGGTCACGATGGCGATGCCGCCCACGTCGACCGAGCCCTGCGTGAGGAAGGCAATCGCCTCGGTGCCGGATTTCACCCGTTCGAGGTCAACGTTCAGACCATACTTGTCGAAAAGCCCGCGCTGCTCGGCGACATACATTGTCGCGAATTTCATGATCGGCACGTAGGCCACCTTGACGTCCTGCGCC
This sequence comes from Pelagibaca sp., assembly GCA_041725935.1. Lineage (GTDB taxonomy): Bacteria > Pseudomonadota > Alphaproteobacteria > Rhodobacterales > Rhodobacteraceae > Marivita. The sequence goes on along the minus strand of JBGRQD010000009.1, from coordinate 10,256 downwards.
GGGTCCAACGGTGCCATGGCGGTGTCCTGCGCCTGCGCAGTGCTGGCAGTCAGACCGGCAACCACCAGCGCGCAGCCCTGCATCAGGGTCCTAAATCTGTTCATCATTTTCCCTCTCCCTGTTCGACCCCGGTTTTTGTCCGGAGATTACCTGACGTCTGTTTTTCCCCTCGGCCCAAGCCATCGCGCCGATGGGTCCTCCACAGGACCAATAAATAGAGACAGAGCAGTCATGACCAGACCCATTCCACGTGAACGTCCCGCGTGGGTGGTATGCTCTTCGGGAAACCGGACGTCTGGGTGGATCTCACCAGCACGCGACCCACCACTTTACGCCGGGGTCTCCTTGGCATCTTTTTCGCGCTCCCGGTCCCATTGCATCAGATCGTATAGAACCGGCGTCAGGAAGAGCGTCAGGATCGATGCCGCAAGGAAGCCGCCGATGATGACGAGACCGATGGAGATGCGGCTTTCGGCACCGGCTCCGCTCGACAGCACGAGGGGCACGGCACCAAGAACGGTGGACAGGACCGTCATTACAATGGGGCGCAGACGCACGGTCGAGGCCTCGATGACCGCGTCGCGCACGGCGTATCCGTCCTCGCGCAGCTGATTGGCGAATTCCACGATCAGGATGCCGTTCTTGGCCATCAAACCGATCAGCATGACCATACCCACCTGGGTGTAGATGTTCACGGCCTCTCCCAGAACAAACAGTGTCATCAACGCACCGGCCACAGCCAGTGGGACCGAAAGAAGGATCACGACCGGCTGGATGAAGCTTTCGAACTGCGCAGCCAGTACAAGGAAGACCACAAGAAGGGCGAGTGCAAAGGTGATGGCGATCCCGCCGGAGGTTTCCTGAAAACTCTCGGCTTGGCCGGAATAGAAGATCTGCATCTGCGAGGGCAGGTCGTCCGAGATGTCCTCGACCGTGGCGATGGCCGATCCAAGATCGACGCCATCGGCCAGCGACGCGGAAATCTCGACCGAGGGCTGGCGGTTGAACCGATTGAAGGCAGCCACGGAAGCGCGGCGCTCCAGCGTGACAAGCCCGTCCAGTGGCACAAGCTCGCCATTTTCGGCGCGGACATTGATCCCGCGCAGGTCATCGGCGGCCGCGCGACGATCATCGGGGGCTTGCAGGATCACCGGGTACTGACGGTCCTGCGAGATAAACTCCGTCACCTCGGCCGACGCAAAGAAGGTGCGCACCGCGTCCGATATCGCACGTGCGTCCACTCCGATCTCGCGGGCAAGGGCACGGTTGACGTTGATGTCATAGCCGGGCGTGTTCACGTCATAGGCGCGGCGCACGCCGACGATGTCGGAATTGTTCCGCAAGGCCTGTTCCAGCTGCGCGGAATAGTCCGCCGCCTGATCGAAACTCGGCGCGGTGACAACCACCTCAAGTCCCGATCCACCGCCGGCATCCAGACCGGAGGGCGCGAAACTGCGAACATTCGCCAGTGTGATTTCCGCGAATTTCGGGCGCAGTTCGGACAGCACGTCGCGCGGCCCCATCTCGCGTTCGTCCCAAAGCGACATCGTGGCGACGACAAAGGCGCGTCCTGTCTCGCCGTATTGGCCGACGATGCTGATCACATCCTCCACCGTGCCCTCCTCGCGGTAGGGCAGGATCAGGTCCTCGACCTCTTGCACCGCAATGTCTGTCAATCCAAGGGCCGACCCGGCAGGCGCTTGGATCGAGACGAAAAAGATACCGCGATCCTCGTTGGGGGTCAGCTGCGACGGAAGCTGCTGATAGAGTGTCCACGACATCCCCGAAATGGCCGCGGCGATGGCAAGTGTGATGATCGGCACCTCAATGGCGCGGGTCAGAACCTTGCGGTAGCCGCGCGCCATGCTGTCGGTGGCAGACGTGACGGCCTTGGAAAAGCGCCCCGAGTTCATGCCTTGCTTCAGAACCCGGCTGGCGATCACCGGACAAAAAGACAGTGCCACAAATGTCGAAAGGGCCACGGCGATTGCCAGCGTGACACCGAATTCGCGGAACAGCTTGCCGATCTCGCCTTCCAGAAACGACAGCGGCACAAAGACCGAGATCAGCACGGCTGAGGTCGAAACGACGGCAAAGAACACCTGGTTGGCCCCGGCGCGCGCAGCCTCTTTGGGATCGTCACCTTCTTCGACCCGGCGCTGGATGTTCTCAAGCACCACGATGGCGTCATCGACCACAAGACCGATGGCAAGGATCAGCGCAAAAAGCGTCAGGATGTTGATGGAAAAGCCCGCGACAGCAATCCCGGCGCAGGCACCGACCAAAGCGATCGGGATTGTCACGGCAGGCACGATGGTGGTGCGCAGCGACGTGAGAAACAGGAAGATCACAGAGACCACGACAGCAACGGAAATCGCCAGGGTCGTCAGCACCTGCCGGATCGAATCGCGGATGAAATCGGCATCGTCCGAGGTGATCTGCAAACTGGTGCCACCGGGCAGACCCGATTGAATATCCTCGACCTCGGTCTGAATGGCATTTGAAATCGTCAGCGTGTTGGCAGAGGATTGACGCAGCACACCAAGTCCGATGGCGGTTTCGCGGTTCGACCGGAACATGCTGTCGTCATTTTCGGTGCCAATCTCGATGCGGGCCACATCCCCAAGCGTGATCCGGCCAGAGGCCGTGTTCGTCACGATCAGGTCCTCGAAGCTCTCGACGCTGGACAGCCGCGTTTCGGTGCGCAGCAGATAGGTCCGCGACGCGCTTTCGATCTGGCCTGCCGGCAGTTCGAGGTTGTTGCTGCGCAGTGCCGCCGCAACCTCGTTGGCGGTAACACCGCGTGCCGCCATCGCATCCGGATCAAGCCAGACGCGCAGTGCGTAAGGACGGTCCCCGTAGATTTGCACAGCAGCCACGCCGGTCAGAGTTTCCAGCCTGTCGGTCACGAAGCGGTCGGCATAGTCGGTCAATTCGGTCGCGGACATGTTGTCCGAAGTCATCGTCATCCAGATGATCGGATCGCCTTGGCTGTCATTCTTTTCGACCTGTGGTTCCTCTGCTTCCTCCGGCAGGTCGTCGGACACGGATTGCACGGCCGCGCGCACATCTGATGCTGCCTGATCGACGTCGCGGCCTTGCCGAAAGGTGATGACAGTGCGCAGTCCGCCCAGTTCGGATTCAGTGGAGATGCGGTCGATCCCCGCGACGGTGGAAATCGCGCCCTCGATCACGGTGGCGAGTTCACTGTCGACCACACCGGGGCCAGCGCCGACATAGGCGACGCTCACGGTGACCTGCGCCGTGGTGGTATCTGGCAATTCGCGCACGGGCATGCGTGACAGGCCTGCGATCCCCAGAACGACGATCAGGATGGACATCACCGTGGCAAACACGGGGCGGCGGATGCAGAGATCGGGAAGCGTCATTGCAGACCCTCCTGCGCAACGTCCTCGTCAATCTCGACCGGAGCGCCGTCGGACAGCTGATCCCAACCCGCGACCACGACGCGCGAGTCCATCTCCAGACCGTCCCGCACTTCGGTCAGCGGACCCAGCGATGCTCCGACCTCAATTTCGGTGCGCGATGCGGTGCCATCGGTCACGGTGTAGACATAGGTGGCCAGCCCTTCGCTGATGATCGCGTCGTCGGGTATGGCCATGCCTTCGGATGATCCCAGCACGAGGCGCGAATTGGCGAACATGCCGCCAACAAGCATGCCGTCGGAATTGTCGACCTCGGCGCGGATTTCAAAGCTCCGGGTGCCCAGATCAATCTCGGGCGCACGCAGCGTCACGCGCGCGTCGAAGGTCCGGTTTGGATAGGCGGGTGTGCTGATTTCGAGCGTCTGACCGGGTGTGACGCGCTCGAAATACCGCTCGGGCAGCGTTACAGACACTTCGACCGTAGACAGATCAGACAGCCGTGTCACGATTTCGCTGCCTGTCAGGAATGTGCCCTGTTCGGTGTCGATCACACCCAGAGTGCCTCCAAAGGGCGCTGTGACCGCGCGATCCTCAAGCATCGACTGCGCCCGCATCAAACGCGCTTCGGCGCGTAGAAATGCAGCCCGCGCTTCTTCGAGCCGAGCCTCTGCTGCGGCGTTTGTCTCTTCCAGACGTTCGAACCGCCGATACTCCTGTTCGGCTTCGCTCAGTGTCGCTTCAGCCTCTGCCACGGCGGCACCTTCGGCGCGGTCGTCAAGCTGGATCAAAAGATCGCCTTCGGAAACCTGTTGCCCGGACGACACCGGTACCTCGGTGACACGTCCGGCGACATCGGGCACGATCTGCACCGCGCGCACTGGGCGCAGCGTGCCGACCGCCGAGACATCGTCTTCGATCGTCCGCATTTCTGGCATTGCTATGCCTACGCGGGTTGCTTGACGCCCTCTTTCCTGCTCGGACGAGTCGTCGCTCCAGGAAACCAGCGCTTCTGTTCCAAATGCTCCTGCCGCGACACAGGCCGCTACAAGACACATGGCGATGGCGTATTTTAAAACTGTGCTCAAGGATCACCTTTCGAAATGCGTCCTGTTGCACGTAGGCCATCGACAGCCTGATCAACGTCATCGGAAAGTCCAAGCCGCAAGAGCCACGCAGCCTGCTCGGTGTAACACTTTGTTTTAAATGAAGATTTATTGCCGGTGCCTGTGGGGTCACCGCGGCATCAGAATAACTTGATGGATCTATCTGCGCTTCACATGCGTTAAGGATGTTAGCCGTCCTTGGCTGCGGCTGTCTGTGAACGGGTCTAGCGGTGGCCAACCCACCCGCGATCATCGGTAAACGCGCGTCCCGCATTGATGTTCACGGTCTCATAGCCGGTCGGAAGGTCGGAAAGCGGCGCGAACGGCTCATCCGACGCCGCCAGCACAATATTCGCCCGGCCGCGCGTGCTGACCGGTCCCTGAACTGCGTCAACATAGGGGTAAAGGTCGCTCAGGATCGCATGAATGCCGCGCGCCAGACGCCCATCCGGCACGTCGATCAGATTCACATAGACCGGCCCATCGATGATTTCCTTGAGGCGCGTGTAGGTCTCCATCGTGGCAAGATGCGCGGGAACGGATCCGGAGGAAAAGGCATCCATCACCACGGCGTCGAACCTGCGCTCGGTCTCGTTCAGAAAGACCCGACCATCCGCATGAACGATGCCCAAGCGGCCAGCCGTGTTACCGCGACCGGACCCAGCATCATATCCCACCCGTTCGATCATCGCCCCGGCCCACGGCAGGTGTTCGCGAACCACCTGCGTGATCAGCGGATCGATCTCCACCGCGACGGCCTCCGCTGCAGGGCGTGTTTCCAAAAGCTTGGTTGGGAGCGTGTACCCACCCCCGCCGATGAACAGAACCGCCGGGTCAGGTCCCAGATCGCGATCCATGCGCGCCCAAATCCATTGTGTGTAGGGCATCACGAGGCTGCGCGACGTGCGGGCGGTCTCATCGTCCGGCATGGCCCGTTCCGCCGCCTGTTGCGTTCGGTCGCTATAAAGGAAGACCGTGCTGCCCTGGTTCACGAGGTCGATGCAGGACAGCCCGGATTCGTAGCGGCATACCGGCCCGCTGGCAAAGCTGAGCAGGACAACAAGCCCCGCAACCCCGAGCAACGGTCTTGGATTGGCCGCCTCGTCCGTGCCATCACCGTTCAAAGGGTGCCCCTTGATGAACGGGACACAGAGAAGCGCGGCAATCCCGCATCCTGCGAAAGTGGCAACCGATCCGAACAGTGGAAGCGCGACGAACCCGGCAAGGATCGCACCGACGATTGCCCCGAACGAACCCGCGGCCAGAACCAGCCCGAGCGACGACCCTTCCCGCCCCGGTCGCGCTTCGACGGCCAGCTTGGCCAGCAGGGGCGAGGGCAATGTCACCAGCACAGATGCCGGGAAAAAGGCAAGGAACACCGCCAGAAGCATCCCGCCGGTGTCTCGCGCGCCCATGGCATAGATGAGGCCAAGCACGCTGGGTGACAGCGCCATGATGACCGCCGTCGCGATGAGCGCGTTTCGAACCGACCTGACCGCCCGGTTACGCTCCTGCTCGGCCACAAGCCCGCCAAGCGCGCTTCCCAGCGAAAACCCCGCCAGAATGGTCGCGATCACACTTGTCCATGTCAGCAACGAGGTGCCGAAGAACGGCGCGAGCACGCGCCCGGCGGCAATTTCGTAGGTCAGGCCGAGGGCAGACAAAACGAGGATCAGGGCGATCGTGATCCAGAACTGCAAAACAGCGTCTCCGTCGATTGCTTGGATGGAGTGCCTGTCCTGCCATGTTTTCAGGGCAGATGCCACGCACGATCCCGAAATGACGGAACCGCTACAATTCTTCGGACACGGTTACGGCCAGCGATACTGCGGTCATTGCCGAAGTCGAAATCCCGACCCAGTGCCGGCTGTTCGACCAGCACGGTCGTTTCGGGATGCGCCGTCCGCCAAGTGCTCCAGTCGGTGGCATTCACGCTGTCCTGTTCCAGCTGCACTCCGCGCTCAGCCAGAGGCCCTGTCACGGCGTGTCCCAGAAAGGTGTCGAAGACCGAAAATGTACGTACATCGTAAAGGGGCCGAGATGCGCAGGACCTGTCGCTCAGATTAGGTCTTGTCCTCAATCTCTTCGGTTTTGCTTTCGGGGTCGTTGTACTCTGCGGGGTCGAAATCGTCGGGGTCATAGGCCTCATCCCCCTCGGCGATTCCGGTGACATGGGTTGTCCCGCTCTCTTCGTCATAGACAAGCCCATAGGTCGCACGGCCCTCGGATTTGAACCGCAGATATTCGTGGATGCCCGCAGAGACAAAGGCGATCGCGAAAGGCAGGAGGATCAGAAAGGCAATCATTTGAGCGTCGATGGGAATGCTCCTTTTCGGTCAAATTTTTGGGGATTTGATGAGTGTAACGCAAATTGGACGCCTTTTGATCCCCCGATCCGAAGATTTTGCGCTGGACCGGATGCGATCAGTCGTTGACGAACCGACCCAGCGCCTTGATTGCCCGAGGCGCCTCTGCGCGGTAGGCCAGTGGAGGGAACCCCGCCTAAAGCGTGATTCAAAAACGCTATGGTCGGCTGGTTCTCGTCAAAATCGCCGGTCCCGGTGTTCTGTCCGGATGCCAGTGCTCTGGCCACTCTGTCGATCTTCGCTCGGCATTACATTACGCTGGGGGCGCAGGCCGGAAAACAGCACCAAAGAATTCGGCCAGCGCGCCGGTCTCCTCCAACGGCAGGATGTGGGCGACATACTGATCCGGGCGCACGACGATCATGCAGCCGCCCTCCCGGTTGATCCCGCGCATGTCGAAGATGTCCCGACCGCTCTTGTGATCGACACAGAACACCTTTTCAAAATCCCGCAGGCCGTAGCGCCCCTTCGCCGGGCGCAGGAGGCTCGGCATGTTTTCATAATGCAAGGATGTGAAATCCTGCTGAAAGATCGCCCGCAGGTCGATATGTGCATCCATGTCCTGCCCGCCGCGCCTGATCCGCCGGATTGGAGAGCGGTCATGGGTCTCGAGAAATCCGCACAACGCATCCATGCCGCCCCCCGGCGCACCAATGTCCTCACGCCCGGCAAATGCATAGATCCGCCACCGGCCATCGGCCTCGGCCACATGCCCCAACTGCATCGGTTTTGCATCGGCCAGCCGGATCACGGGCGCCGAATGAAACCGTTTGCCGATGATCTGACCGGCGGCCAGCTCCTGCCGTACCTCGCCCGATGTCAGGACCGATGGCTCGTAGCGCACAGCCAGCCCGCCGGTGAATTCGAGGTTCTCGATGAACTGCTTCTGAAACCGAGGCATCGCGCTGTTGTCCAACTCGGACTGACCCGGCGGGGCGCTCATGATCCGCGCCCAGGCATGATCCGTCTCGACCAGCCGCTTGGCCTCGAGATGCCGCTCGGCGGAATAGGTATGCAGCAGGCTCGGGTCCGACAGTCCGGTCAGCACATGCGCCAGCTTCCAGCCAAGGTTGAACGTATCGCCCATCGACACGTTCATCCCCTGACCGGCCTTAGGGCTGTGCGTGTGGCAGGCATCCCCTGCCGTGAAAACGCGGGGCGCGCGGGTTGCGATTTCGGCAGCGGGCACGTCGTCGAACTTGTCCGAGAGCCTGTGACCGATCTCGTAGACCGACCACCAGACCACCTCCTTCACGTCGATACTGTAGGGCTGCATGATCCGGTTCGCCGCGGCAGTGATATGCTCGGCGGTCAGATTGCGATGCGACACGCGCTCCTCCGGGTTGAGCTTGTCCAGCTCCACATACATCCGGAACAGATAGCCACCCTCGCGCGGGATGATCAGGATATTGCCCTCCTTCGCCGACTGGATCAGGCACTTGCGGCGCAGGTCCGGGAAATCCGAATTGGCGAGGATATCCATCACCCCCCAGGCCTGATGCGCTGCGTCACCCTCCAATGTGCCACCGATCGCCTGCCGCACGGTGCTGCGCGCCCCGTCACACCCCACGACGTAATTCGCGCGCACCGTCACCGCGTCACCCACCTCACCCTCGGCATTCACATGCTCCAGCGTCACGGCGACAGGGTGGTCATAAGTCGTGGGATCGACATGCAGGTCCCGCACTCGCATCCCGTAATGCGGCTCCAGCCGGGTGGGCGCGTTTTTCATCACATCCAGAAACAGCTGATGAATCCGTGCCTGGTTGACGATGGTATGCGGCATTTCGGATTGATCATCCGCCACATCCTGCGTGATCCCGATGCGGTGGATATGGTCGGGATTGGACGGGGCAGGGCGCCAGAACGCCGTCTGGTTCACCCAGTAGGCCTCGCGCTTGACGGTCTCGGCAAAGCCAAAGGCCTGGAACATTTCCATGGACCGCACGCTCACACCATCCGCCTGCCCCTTTTCCATCGGGCCGCGCTTGGGTTCCACGATCATGGTCGAGATGTCGGGAAAGCCCGCCAGTTGCGCCGCAAGGCAAAGCCCTGCCGGACCACAGCCTGCGATCAGCACATCGACAGTTTTCGGCAGGGCACCCGCCGAGGCAGCGATTCTGTCACCGGCTTGAGGCTTGATATCCGGATCACCGGGACGGAATCCGTCGACATAATACTGCATCTCTTTCCCCCCGGCGATGTTTCAGGAATATTGATAACTATACATATCAATTGCACGTCCAAATAAGTAAGTACACATATTTGTTCTTGCGCATCCGCATCAGAGGCCTGAAACTGCGAAGGCACCACAGAAGGGCAGGGCGGACAGGTGAACATCCTCACTATGCCCGGACACGTGATCCGGAGGCTCAACCAGAAGTCGACACACATCTTTATGGCGCGCATGCAGGAGGCGGGCGTTGATCTCACCCCGGTGCAATTCGCGGCGCTCGATGCGATCCGGGCGCATCCGGGTCAGGATCAGGCCAGCATCGCCGCAACGATCGCCTATGACCGCGCCACGATCGGCGGCGTCATCGAACGCCTGATGCAGAAAGGATATGTAGAACGCGTGGTCAGCAACCGTGATCGCCGTGCGCGGGTGATCACGCTGACCGACGCGGGCGAACATGCCTACACGATGATTCTACCGGTGGTCGACAATTTGCAGGACGACATCCTCGCAGGGCTCACGCAGGACGAACGCAAGGTGTTCCTGTCGCTCGCAAACAAGGCATTGAACCGGTCAGATGCCTCTGAAGACGCCACTGACCTGTCCTGAAACCGGTCTGAATAGACCTCTCCAAAAAAATCGTCCGGGGATGAAAAAAAGTGCTTGCGGACTTTGCGGACTAACCTTAGAAGCCCCTTCACCGGCGGCGCTGAGGCGCGGTTGGGACGCCAGACGGGGCAGTTGGTTGAGAGACTGGCGCAGACGAGGCGGATAATTCAGGGGTATATCAGGGCGGGCGCGCCGGCAGTTTAGGGCGCACTGGTCTGGTTGTTTGTCTTCTGGGTTGCTCTTTGACATTGCTAATATCTGAAGAGATATGCGGGCGGTTTGGTTTGTTTCGGCGAACGGACGTCTGTATGTCGCGCTCTTAGCGCTGCACTTCGTTTTGGGTTTGGGGTCGATGATCCTGCACTCAAGTAGCGAAGCGGTAGTGCGATCATAGAGTGTCAGCTTCACTGTTTGTACGGTGTTTTCGGTTTCTTATGAGACTGAAGCACATACAAACGGAGAAAAACGCCGAATGATGTCAGTAATGTCATTTGGTGGATGTGCAGAGGTTCGAACGTCAAGAACGTGCTTATGGTACGTTTCAACTTGAGAGTTTGATCCTGGCTCAGAACGAACGCTGGCGGCAGGCCTAACACATGCAAGTCGAGCGAGACCT
>JBGRQD010000008.1:0-208167 GCA_041725935.1 Pelagibaca sp. | reverse complement strand
CGCACCAAAGGCTGTCTCAGCCGGGACGGCATGCTTCACATGATGTTCAAACTCGGACAATGCGCTGAGCAAAGCTGGCGCAAGCTGCGCGGCTTCGTTCATCTCGCCGACGTCATCCAGGGCGTCGATTTCGTCAACGGCATCAAGTCAATAAACCAGCAGCTAACCGCCGCATGATGATCGCTTGGACACCAGATTTGACAATAACTCCGGCGCGCCCGGCACCCAAGCCGACGGAGGTATGATCATGGCCCTGTTCGAGGCTCAAAACCTGCGCAAACGCTTCGGTGCGCGAGTCGTTCTGGAAAACATCAGCCTCGCGATCGAGGAAGGCAGCGTGCACGGCATCATGGGGCCGAACGGGGCGGGCAAGACCACCTGTTTCCACGTGCTCACGGGCCATCATGCGCCAGATGCCGGGACGATCACCTTCGCCGGGCAAGACATCACCGGCAAGAAGCCGCACCAGATCGCGCGGATGGGCATTTCGCGGTCTTTCCAGATCATGAACTTGTTCGACGATACGGTGGTGATCGAAAATGTGGTCCTCGCTCTGCCAGAATTTCGCAGCCGGGGCCTTAACCCGGTGCGCGACGTGTTCGGAAACACCGCTCTGATCGACCGGGCGCTTGCGGTGCTGGACCAGGTGGGGCTGTCGCATCGCGCGTGGGAAAAGGCGGCGTCGCTTCCATATGGCGAACGCCGTGCGCTGGAGATCGCCGTGGCGCTGGCACCCGAGCCGCGCATCGTGTTCCTTGACGAACCGACGAGCGGCTTGGGCACGGACGCCACACGGGCGCTGGCCGATCTGATCCGCACCCTGCGCTGCCGCTATACGATTTGCCTGATCGAGCATGACATGCGATTCCTCTTCGATCTCGCTGACCGGATCTCCGTCATCCACTGGGGGCAAGTCATTGACGAGAACACACCGGACAATCTGCGGGCCAACAAATGGGTGGCACGCTCCGCCCTGGGGGAGGTCGCCTGATGCTGCACATCGATCATATCGAAACCTTTTACGGTGAAACGCAGGCGCTTTTCGGCACCACACTAAGTGTCGCGCCGGGCGAGGTCGTCTCGCTCTTGGGGCCGAACGGGGCGGGTAAGACGACCACCCTGCGCTCGATCCTCGGGCTGTCGCAGCCGCGCGCCGGGCGGGTGCAGTTCGAGGGTCAGGACATCACCCACATGCCGACGCACAAGATCTCACGCCTCGGCATCGGTTGGGTGCCCGACGATCGACGGGTGTTTCCGACGCTGTCGGGGCGGCGCAACCTTACGCTTGGCACGCGGCGCACCAAATTCCGCCGCTGGACGCAGGATGAGATGGTTGAGGTGTTTCCCGCGCTAGAGCATCTTCTGGGTCGCGAATGTGAAAACATGTCGGGCGGTGAATTGCAGATGGTCGCCATCTCCCGCGCGCTGTTGGGATCCCCCGGATTGATCCTGTTCGACGAACCGAGCCAAGGCTTGGCGCCCAAGATCGTGCAGGACGTGATGCGCACTGTGCGGCGCCTAAAGGATGAAGGCATCGCCTGTCTGATCGTGGAACAGCACGCGTTGGCTGCGCTGGAGGTCTCGGACCGGGTCTATGTGATGGACCGGGGCCGCATCGTCCATGAGGGCGCAGCGCAAGAGCTTCTGGACAACGCCCCGCTGCGGCGGCGGCTGGTGGGGATGTAAGCCGATGACTGCAATGCTGGACGTTAGAAACCTTGAAAAGGTCTATACCAAGGGGCGGTTCGATCGCACGCCGACCTTTCGCCTGACTGCGAATTTCACCGTCGAGAAACCCGGTATCGTCGGCATGATGGGTCCCAACGGATCGGGCAAAACCACGCTCTTTGAACTGATCACCGGCTCGAACGCGCCCACGGGTGGCGAAGTGATGGTCGCGGGCCGGAACATCCACAAGGTGCGCACGGATCAGCGGGATCGGCTGGCGATCCATTACCACCAATCCTACCAGGTGCGCCATTTTCGCTCCTTCAAGCCCAACACCTTGATGGAACCGGCGGGGTCGGATTACCCGATGCTGCACCTCTTTGATGAGCCGCAGTTCAACACGCAAGATGGATACATCGGCTTCATGCTCGATTTCTTCCGCCGCCTACGCGATCAGGGACGGCTGGTGTTCCTCTGCGTGCACCCCAACGAGCGCTTTCACCTCGAAATTGTCGAGGAGATCTGCGAGAGCTTCGTTTTTGTAAACAAGGGCAGTGTCACGACGCTGCCAGATTATGCAGCGGTGCTGGCGCATGAGCCTGCCCGCGCCTACCTCGGCGATCTGTTGACGGAACGCGCGGCGTGAGCGGGGTTTTCCGCAAGGCGGCCTATGCCGAGCCAGTGTCGCAGAAGGCGGTTGCGGCGGATTTTCCCGGATTCTCCTTCGGGGTGTTCCGTGACCCAGCGGGTCAGGTCTGGGCCGATTTCACCCATCAAACGGATGAATTCGTCGTCGTGGCTGAAGGGTCGGTCGAGATTGAGGTCGCGGGGGAAACGGCGCTCTGCACGACTGGCGATCTCGTTCTGATCCCGGCCCATGCGTCGCACACGCTGCGAACATCTCCCGATGCGGGCAGCGTCTGGTATTACGGCTATGGCCGGTTCGAGGCCGATCATGGCTGAGCCGTTGCGCATTGCTCTTGTTGGCTGCGGTCTGATCAGCCTTTATCACCTGCAGGCATGGCGATCCGTGGGCGCCGAAATCGTGGCGCTCTGCGACACAGACCCCGCCAAGGTCAAGGCGCGCGGGGCGGAATTTGGCGTTTCCCGCCTCCACACCGATGTGGCGGAGATGTTTGCCCAAGGCGGATTTGAAGCGGTTGATATCGCGGCGTCCGTCGGAGCGCATGCTTTGGTCGCGCGGATGGCCGCCGACCACGGCGTGCACATCATGTGCCAGAAGCCCCTGACTGAAACCTTGGCCGAGGCCGAAGATCTGATCGCCTACGTCGGCGAGCGGGTACGCTTCATGGTGCATGAAAACTACCGCTTTCGCCCGCATTACATGACCGTCCGACGCTGGATCGACGAGGGCCGCATCGGCACCGTCCGGCACGCCCAAATCTCCTGCCGCGGTTCGGGTCTTTGTCCTCGCGAGGGTGACGTGCCCTTCCTGATCGAGCGTCAGCCCTACCTCACCGGGTTTCGCCGCAATCTCGTCTTCGAGACGATGATCCATCACCTCGACGTTCTGCGCTGCCTGTGTGGGCCATTGCGAGTGGTTTCGGCGCGGTTGAACCGCTTGGCTGAGGGACTGCCCGGCGAAGACACCGCCGCGATCCTGCTCGAAGGTCCCGGCGGGTTCATTGCCACCGCCGATGGCTGCCTTGTGGCGCCCGGCTACCCGCCGCTCCATGGCGACCGGCTGGAAGTCATCGGCACCACGGGCACCATCGTGATGGAGCTGAACCGCACGTATTTGGTCGGCCAAGAAGAGGCCGCCGAAGAGGTCGATCTGCTCGGCCGATACCAGGAATGCTTCGACACCGTCATGGCGAGCTTTGTTCGAGGCCTGTCCGACGGCAAAACATTCGAGACCGACTGTCTCGACAATCTGGAAACCCTGCGTCTGATGGAAAGCGTCTATCAGGCCGCGGGAGTGGAGGTTTAAACCATGAATCGGCAAGCCAGCCTGACCCCTGAAATTGACCCAGATCGGATCGACCAGCTCTTTAAGATCGAGGGTCTGCGCGTCTTTGTGCCAGGTGGCTACGGCGCGATCGGTGAAGCGATTGCGGCGGCGATGGCCCGGCACGGGGCCCACGTTGTCGTCGCGGGCCCCTCGGTCGACAAGGCCGAGGCACTGGCCGCGCGGCTCACCGCAGCGGGCGGAACCGCGGATGGAATTGCGCTCGATGCATGCAGCGTGGCCGACATCACACGTGCCACGGCACAGGCGGTGGGCCTGATGGGTGGCATCGACGTGATGGTGAATTGCGTCGGCATCCAGCGCGAGCAGACTTTGATGGATGTGACGGAGGAGACCTTTGACGAGATCTACCAAACCAATCTGAAATCCGCGATGTTCCTCGCCCAAGCCGTCGCGCGCGACCAGATCGAGCGCGGCACCGGCGGGCGACAGATTCACCTTTTGTCGGTGCGCTCGCAACTTGCGTTGCGAGGGCGGGGGTATTCGGCCTATTGCGCGACCAAGGGCGGGCTGGCGATGCTGGTCAAGCAGCACGCGATGGAGCTTGCCCCCCACGGGATCACTGTCAACGGCGTGGCGCCCACCTTCATCCAGTCCGACCGCATCCGCCCGCATCTGGACAAGCCCTCGTTCCGCGACTTCATCCTCGACCGCAATCCGCTGGGCCGCATCGGTGACCCGCTGGAAGTGGCTGGACAGGTGATCGCCTTTGCAGCACCTGCGGGCAGCTATATGACCGGGCAAATCGTCTATATCGACGGCGGCGTGACGGCCTCTCAATGACCCGAAAACTGCGTTCCGCCCGCTGGTTCGAGCCGGACGACCTGCGTGGCTTCGGGCATCGCTCCCGACTGATGCAAATGGGCTATTCGGCTGAGGACTGGGCCGGCCGCCCGGTCATTGCAATCATCAACACCTGGTCCGACATCAACCCCTGCCACGCGCATTTCAGGCAGCGAGTTGAGGACGTGAAACGCGGCGTATTGCAGGCAGGTGGGTTCCCGGTCGAACTCCCCGCGCTGTCCTTGTCCGAGAATTTCGTTAAGCCGACCACGATGCTCTATCGCAATCTTCTGGCGATGGAGACGGAGGAGTTGTTGCGTTCACACCCTGTTGATGGGGCGGTTCTGATGGGCGGCTGCGACAAGACCACCCCCGGACTGCTGCTAGGCGCGATCAGCATGGACCTGCCTTGCATTTTTCTTCCCGCGGGCCCGATGTTGCGTGGCAATCTGCGGGGCGAGGTTCTCGGCTCCGGCGCTGACACCTGGAAATACTGGGATGAGCGGCGCGCGGGCAAGATCGGCCTCGAAAAATGGCAGGCGGTCGAGGCGGGCATTGCGCGAAGCTACGGGCATTGCATGACGATGGGCACGGCAGCCACCATGACCGCGTTGGCGGATGTGGCAGGGTTATGCCTGACGGGGGCGTCCTCGATCCCGGCGGCGGATGCCAACCACATTCGCATGGCCGCGGCCTGCGGCCGACGCGCGGTGGAGATGGTAAATGAGGATTTGTGTCCGTCACGCGTCTTGTCCCGCGCGTCCTTTGACAACGCGTTGAACGTCGCCATGGCGATGGGTTGCTCGACCAACGCGATCATCCACCTGATCGCCCTGTCGCGGAGGGCTGGTTTCCCGCTGGATCTCGATGACTTCCATCATGCCGGCAAGCGGGTGCCGGTTCTGGCCAATATCCGTCCTTCTGGAAATCGCTACCTGATGGAAGATTTCTTTTATGCTGGTGGCCTGAAGGCACTGATGGTGCGGATGGGTGATCTGTTGAATGGTGGCGCCGCCACTGTCTCGGGCCGTAGTCTGGGGGAAGAGATTGCCGGGGCGGAAACGTATTTTCCGGATGTGATCCGGGGCCTCGACGATCCTGTTTCGTCCGAACCGGCGATGGCCGTGCTGCGGGGTAATCTTGCGCCCGACGGTGCGGTGATGAAACCGTCAGCCGCCGACCCCCGGTTGCTGCAACATCGCGGCCCGGCGCTGGTCTTTGACAGCTACGCCCAGATGAAGGCCCGAATTGACGATCCGGCCTTGGGCGCAAACGCCGATACCGTGCTTGTCATGCGCGGGGCAGGTCCGCAGGGCGGTCCGGGCATGCCGGAATGGGGTATGCTGCCGATCCCCAGGTATCTGCTCGAACAGGGTGTGCGCGATATGCTACGTATCTCCGATGCGCGGATGAGTGGCACCAGCTACGGAGCCTGTATCCTCCATGTCTCGCCTGAGTCGCATGTGGGCGGACCGCTGGCATTGGTTCAAACCGGGGACATGATCGTGGTGGACGCCCACACCGGGCGGCTCGATCTGGACGTTTCCGAGAATGAGTTGGCCAAACGCCGCACCGCATGGACGGCGCCGGAGGTGAAGTTTGGGCGTGGCTATGGCTGGGCCTACGCGCGCCATGTGATGCAGGCCGATCAGGGCTGCGATTTCGATTTTCTCGAGACAGGTTTCGGTGCTGCGGTGCCCGAGCCTGAAATCCTCTGACCAACAGGTGAAGATATGACCCAGACATTGCCGAAGCTCCTGATCGGGGGTGAATTCCGCGACCATGGCGGCGCCGAGCCCGTGCCCGTTGTCAATCCTTGCAATGGCGAGACGCTCTGGACCCAACCGGCTTGCAATGAAAGCGATGTTGCCGAAGCTTTGGAACATGCACGCGCCGCGCAGGCCATGTGGTCGCAGGTCCATGGTTGGGAGCGCGGGCGCATCCTGCGCAATGTCGCAGCCGAGATGCGCGCGGGCGCCGATGCCATCGCGAGGGCCCTGTCACTGGAGATCGGTCGCCCGATCAGCCAGGCCGCGGGCGAGGTCGGCGCGGCGATTGAGCAGTTCGAGTGGTACGCCGGCGAGGCCGAGCGGCTGTTCGGCGATACCATCCCCTCGCGTCAGGGCGGGCGCTTGTTGACAGAGCACGAACCCGTCGGCATTTGCGCCGCGTTTACGGCGTGGAACTTCCCCGTCAACCTGCCGGTGCGCAAGATCGCACCTGCGCTTGCGACGGGCTGCGTCATCCTCGTGCGCCCGTCCGAACAGGTGCCACTGACCTCGACCCTGATCGCGGAGGCCTGCGTCGCCGGCGGGGTGCCTGCGGGCGTCGTGCAGCTGCTTCTGGGGCGCGCAGAGGAGATCTCGCCTGCGATCATGGCGGCGGATGAAGTGCGCAAGATCTCTCTGACGGGTTCGACCCGCGTGGGTCAGATGCTCATGGCCGAGGCCGCCAAGACGATGAAGCGCTGTTCGATGGAATTGGGCGGGCATTCGGCAGTTGTGGTCTGTGCCGATGCGGATGTAGAGGCTGCGGCCATCCAGTGCGCCACGTTCAAGTTCCGCAACGCAGGCCAGGTCTGCATCGCGCCCAACCGCTTCTATGTCGAGGACAGTGTAGCGGAGCGGTTCCTGACGACGATGAAGCGCGAGGCGGAAAAGTTGGTGCTGGGCGACAGCCAGGATGTGATGACTTCGATGGGGCCGTTAACCCTGGCTTCGGGCCGCGACAAGGTCGAACGCCTGATCGCAGACGCGATGGATCAAGGGGCCCGGCTGGTGACAGGCGGCAAACGGCCCGAGGGGCGAAACAGCGGGTATTACCTTGCACCGACTGTGCTGGCCGATGTGCCGGATAGTGCGGCGATCATGTCCGAAGAACCCTTTGGCCCGGTCGCTCCGGTTGCCACCTTCAGCAATTTCGACGATGCTATCGGGCGCGCGAATTCCACCCCCTACGGCTTGGCCGCCTATGCATTCACCGGCGATCACGGCAAGGCCGAGGCGCTTTCCAAGGGTCTGCATGCCGGAATGGTTGGTGTGAACACCTTCATGGTCGCCCATGCAGAGGCACCGTTTGGCGGTGTCGATCATTCAGGGATGGGCCGTGAAGGGGGGCGCGAGGCGATCCGCGACTATCAGAACACCAAGTTGACACACATTATGGCAGGTTGAATGGCGGAATGAGCGGGCGAACTTTGCTCGAGGCGCCCTCAAAACAAGGGGCGGCGCGCGCGGTTTCGGCCCTTTCAGGCCCTCATCGATCAACTCTTGGGGACCAAGTCCGCCAGTCGGCCGGCTTGCAGCATGGCTTAGGTGTTCTGCCCCGGCATCTGGTTGATCGGATTTAGGATGAATCGACCTGGCCGTTGGTCCATGGGTGGTTGGGCTTGGTCAGGCGGTGCTCGATCCCATTCGTCACCGATCCGATCGCGCCATCGACTAAGGGAAGACGGGTGGATCGGGGGCTGACGCTGGAAAGAGGTCTCTCTCGTGAAGTGCTGGCAATACCCGACAGCCCCAGTCCTGACCTCGGCTGGCATAGATATTTCGGACTTTGAAGCCAGAGTTTGATCTACGGCAAAGATTCTCATCCGCAACTGCCACAAGGTCAACGGATGGAAAACATAGATACACTCAAGGCGCTTGGCCTTTTTGATGCCCGGGTTCCCCGGTACACATCATACCCCACGGCAGCGGTTTTTTCGCCCGACACCGGAGCCAGTTTTCAACGACGCGCACTCGAGGCATTGTCGCCGGATGATCCGGTGTCCGTCTACATTCACATCCCGTTTTGTGAACGTCTGTGCTGGTTCTGCGCTTGTCACACGCAAGGGACGCAAACGCTGGGGCCGGTAGAAAGCTACATCGAGACGCTTGAGGCAGAGCTGGATATGCTGCGTGAAGTCATCCCCGATGGATTGCGCATGGGCCGCTTGCATTGGGGGGGTGGTACCCCCACGATCCTGCCACCTGTGCTGATCCACCGTTTGGCAAAGGCAATCCGCAACGTCTTTTCTCCGGCTGATGATTTCGAGTTCTCGGTCGAGATTGACCCAACCATGGTGGATCGCGCCAAGATTGACGCGCTGGCAGCCAAAGGGATGACGCGGGCGTCCATCGGGATTCAGGATTTCGATCCCGAAGTGCAGCAGGCCATCGGCCGCCTGCAGCCGTTTGATGTGACACGCACCTGCGTTGACGATCTGCGTTCCGCTGGAATCACATCGCTGAACACCGACCTGGTCTATGGCTTGCCGCATCAGTCACTGGCGCGGATCGAAGATACCATCGACAAGGTTCTGACCTTTGAACCGGACCGCGTGGCGCTCTTTGGGTACGCACATGTGCCGTGGGTGTCGAAACGGCAGAAGCTGATCGACGAAGACGCGCTTCCCGATGATCTTGCGCGCTATGTGCTGGCGTCCCGCGCCGCAGAACGGTTTGTGGATGCCGGTCTGACAGCAATCGGGATCGACCATTTCGCGCGCCCGCAGGATGACCTTGCTACGGCACTGGATGCCGGACGGCTGCGTCGCAACTTTCAAGGCTACACGGCAGATACCTGTCAGACACTGATCGGACTTGGCGCATCCTCAATTTCGCGATTTCCGGATGGGTATGTGCAAAATGCGCCTGCAACGGCTGCCTACAAGCAGCGCATTGCCGCCAAGACGTTCCCCGGCGCGCGCGGTTATCACATGACGGCCAGAGACCAATTGCATGCACGGGCCATCGAACTTCTGATGTGCACGTTCATGCTTGATCTGGCCGAGTTGAGCCGTGAGTTCGGGCCACCCGCCTACCAACTGCGGCCCTACCTGCAAGACATGGCAACCCGGTTTGCACCCTTTGCAGTCTTGGAAGGACAGCGGATCAGCATTGCGCCCGAGGGCCGATCCCTGACACGGATTATCGCCTCGGTGCTGGATCAGCATGTCCCGGAAGGGGTGCGGTATTCGCGAGCGTCGTGACGATCTGAAAAGTTGAAATCAAGCCGCGCTGAATCACAGCGCGGCTTTTGTGCGATCACAGCGCGGACACGCCGATCACAACAGGATGCAGGGCAAGCAAGGATGCGAAAGCGGCGAACCCCGCGACAACCCGCAGTGCCAAACCAGACCAGGAGGCGGGTGCTTGCAGCAATCCGGATTGTCTGACTGATATGTCCAGCGCGTCCCATTGCTCCGCGCCCATCTCACGGCGTTTGCGGCGATTGATCAGCGCGCGTCCCGCGATTGCAAAACCGCCAAGAACCCCGAACAGCACCACATGGGCGACATCTCCATTCGGTAAAAGGTGAAGCCCGGCCCAAAGCGCCAAAGCCAGCAAGACAGGATGCCGTGTGATCCGCACGATGCCCGGGCGCATTGGGTCAAATCGGTCATTGCGGGCACCGCCAAAAGAAAATGGATTGGGCCGTGCGAGGGCGAAGGCGAGGATCAGACAGACAACGAGCATACCCAGATGCACTGCATGGCGCTGCCAGGCCATCTGTGGCCATAGCTGAACATAGGGGGCCTCTTGCGCGGCCCAGATCAGGACGAACAGCATTCCGACAGACAACGCGGAATACCCAATCCCGAAACCGCGTTTCCCGATTTTCGCCGTTATTCTCGTTTTGATCCCGGGCCGTACTGGAATCGAGTGTGTCGCGAAGAACAGCGCAAAAACACCCATAAAGCCAAGCCATGTCATGCATGCGTCTCCGGTTTCTGCCGCATCAGTGACGGTCCATAGACCAAAGCGAACCCGGCAAAAGCTGCAAGCCAAAGGATGCCCGAGACATAGCTCATTTCCAGCCAAACCGAGGTCCAGAGCCGTGCAAATACCGATCCGAAGAGACAAAGATAGAGCCCGACCGTGCTTCTGTTCGCGACCAGCTCTTGCCCCGTATGCCCAAGCGTCGCGCGTGTCATGACGGCGAGCGTCATCGCGCCAATTGCCCCGGCCATCCACAAATGTTGTGCACCTGCGGTACCGGTAGTCCCAGCCAGTTGATCGAACGCCAAAGCAAACGCGCCCACCGGGATGAATGCATAGGACACATGCAGCACCCAGACCAATGGTTCGGTCAGTGTATGATAACCCTTCCAGCGTATGAGGCGTGCGAGGTGCAAAAGCCCAAAGACACCCAATGCTATGCCGGTGTGTCGCTCAAAGGGTTGCACGACCCAAAGGCCCAGCACAACAAGGCTCGAGGCGAGAACCAGCTTGTCGAAACGCTGCATCGGGGGGGACGGGCGCGCCGGGATTTCGGTGCGTGCCAGCCAGTTGCGTGTAAAGGAGGGGATGATCCGCCCGCCGATGACCGCAATCATCAGGATGGCAGTCGCCAGACCCAGACGCAAACCAAACCCTTGTGCCGCATGATCGCCGCGCAGCGCTTCATAGTGAAACAGCGCGTTGGCCAGAGTGAACACAGCGAGCATCGCAAGAACGATCAGGTTGCGCCAGTTCTTGCCCGCCACGATCTCGCGCAGGATCAATCCTCCGAGGACCAACGGGAACGCCAGATCGACGACGGGCGCCACTGCGACCGGCAAGGTGGCGGAAAAGAACACTGTAATGCGTCCCGCACCCCATAGGGCAAAAAGTCCGGCCAGGGGCCAGCCGACCATCGGCAAACGCCCGGTCCAGTTGGGAACCGCCGTCAGCAGGAACCCTGCCAACACCGCGCCAAGATAACCGAACAGAAATTCATGCGCGTGCCAGGACACGGGGTCGAAGCGGGTCGGCAGGTCGATGGTGCCGGTCAATGCCGCCAGCCAGACCAGCATGGCGAGCACCAGCCACACCGCGCCAAATAGAAAGAAGGGTCGAAACCCGTAGCTGAACAGCGCAGGCCCTTGCCATGCGCGCATTTGTTCTGCCGATGTCTGTGCCATTAGCGGCCTCCGGTATCCGTGCGCAATGTCTTCAGGACTGTCCCGTCCTCGGAACAGGTCAGGCGCACTCTCTTGGTTTTGTAGAAAAAGGTCAGCCGCATACGACCGGCATCTTCACCTTCTCCGGTCTCGAACCGGGTCGTGATTTCCTGCGCGCGCATCTTGGTCTGAACCTCAGCAGGGCTCAGGCCAAGCAGCTCTGCTAGGTCCTTGGCGTCCACAACCGGCTGGCCATCTTTCATCTCGATCTTCATGGGGTTCGCGTATCCTCGGCACTGTCCATCAAGCTTCTGATATGACGTGCAAAATACCACGTCGCAGGTGCGCCGATAAGACAACCCAGCGCAATCGACCACGCGGTTGATGCCACCGGACCGCCCACCCAGCTGAAGATCAGCGACGCGAAGAACACATTGACCGCGGCTGCCCCGGCCCCGAACGGATAGAGCGCCAGCGCGATCTGCGCGGTGGACCAGCCCTGACGTGTCATCGCCGGGACACCAGCCGCTGCACGACGACCATCGCGCCAATGAGCGCGAGGCAGGCCATCGCGTACCAGAATTCGGCGGTGGCGGATTGCGCCTGCGGGATCGGGCGGTCAAAGGCTTCGGCCAGGACCGGGTTGGCGGCCACAAGGGCAAGGGCGATGAACAAGACACGCATGGTCAATTCTCCTGTGTCAGGGTGCGATAAATGTCGGGCAGTGCCCGGGTCAGGCGTTCGGGGTCGGGTAGCAGGGTGAATCCACCGCGACCAAAGATGCGGGCGAACCAGTCCTGTCCGTCCTCGTCGATGATGATGCCGTGCAGGCTTTGCCCAGCAGTGCGGGCCTCGCGGACGGCCATGTGACTGTCCTCTATGCCGTGCTGCCCTTCGTAATGGTCCAGATCGTTCGGCTTGCCGTCAGTCAGGACGATCAGCAATTTTCGGGCGCTTGGTTCTTTGGCCAATTGTGCGCTGACATGGCGGATCGCGGCGCCAAGACGGGTGTAATGGCCTGGCTTCAGCGCGCCAATATTGGTGGTGATCTCAGAGGACATCGGGTCCTCAAAGTCCTTGCACCGGGTCAGGAACACCCGGTCGCGGCGCAGGGACGAAAAGCCCCAGATGCCCAGCCGGTCGCCCGCCGCGTCGATGCCGCCCGCCAGCGCCGCCATCGCTTCGCGTGCCACTTCGATGACGCTTGTGTCCCCGATTGCCGCTTCAGTGGACCGCGATGTGTCGATGAGAAACGCCACAGACAGATCGCGCTCGGTCTGGCGCGCGGATTGCCAGATGCGGTCTGATCCGCGCCCCGTTGCCACCAAATCGGCGCGAGAAGTCAGCAGCGCATCAAGGTCAAGCTCGGTCCCGTCCACTTGGCGCGGCTGCAGAACGCGGCGCGGGCGCAGCGCTTCGAACTGGCGGCGCACCTCGCGCATGCGGCGTTCGTTCGGAACGAAGGGCGCCCCTTCCGGCTTGGCTGGCGCGTCCAGAACGCGGCAGTGATCGGCCATGTAGCTGCGGCTGCGGTGGTTCCATTCGGGGTAAGTGTGTTCCCCGGCCAGCGCCTCGTGATCGGCGTCGGCGGGCGACAGGTCAAGATGCAGGCGCAGGCGGGTTGCGGCCTTGCGGTCCTGTTTCGAAAGAGTGATCTCGTCCTGATCGTCAGCTGCTTTCTGGGCGGTCTCATCGTCGTCATCGTCGACGCTGCGGTTGATATTCATCGACTCGACCCAGGACAGGATCGACTCAAAACGGTGGATGATGAAGCTGTCCTTGCGATTGTGCTGGTCCTGATCATTGCGGGTGCCCAGCTTGCGCGTGCTCTGCGCGGCATTGAGCGGAGGTGCCGCCGGATCGGCCTGTTCGTCGCACGCCGCCTGACCGGAGGACGGAGTGGCAAAGCGCAGCCAGATCGGCACGGGGGCAAAGGGCATGTGGCCCTTAGCGGTCTGGTCGATATCGAATGTAGGTTGCCCGCCGCCCAGCTGGTCGCGGATCGCCCGTTCGAAGATCGCCTCTTGCGATGGGCGCACAAGGTCGGGCCGTGCTTCAAGGCAGAGCTGGGTCATCTTCGCATAAGCGTCACGCAAGCCGGGACAGGCGGAATAGGCGGCATCCGCCGCAATCGCATTGGCACGGATCTGGGCGCAGTCCTGCAACGGGCCGTCGCCTGTCAGGTCTATTTGGTCAAAGTCACATCTGGCGGCCAAGGCGGTCAGCCAGAAAAAGGCTGCATGGTTCAGGTCCGAATCCGGGAAGGCGGCAATGAAAGGCGGCAGGCACAGCCGTTCGCGGTCAAACCGCGCAACCCATTCGCGGTCTCGCTCCGCCCCCAGCTTGCGGCGCAGGGGACGGCGGTGCTGCGCCAGTGTCGGCGCGGCTTCGGCCAACTCAACCCCTGCCGCGCCACCGAGGGCACGGAACAGGACGGCAAGGCTGGGACGAACCGAGGCCAGCGCCACGGCGGCCTCGGGATAGGTGACATCTGCCCCGATCCCGCTCGCCATGTCGTGCCAGAGGTTGCCGACCGTTTCTTCGGGTTCCATGAGATCGAGAAGATGCATTTGTCTTATCCGTAGATGGTCGACACAAGGTCGCGCAGCGCAAGCTGCACATCGGGTTCGTCGCTGAGCGGTTCGATAACAGCCGCCTCAAGCGCCTGGTCGACACCCATGCCTCCGGCCATAAGCGTGGCGGCGTAGATCAAAAGGCGGGTGGACACCCCTTCCTCGAGGTCCATTCCCGAAAGCCTGCGGATATGGCCTGCCAGCCGTACCAACGGGGCCACGCGCCCCGGCTCCAGGCGGCTTTCCTTGGCGACAACCGCGATCTCGGTTTCGGAGTCTGGGAAGTCGAACGAGATCGACAGAAACCGCTGCCGGGTCGAAGGCTTGAGCCGTTTCAGCACGTTCTGGTAGCCGGGGTTGTAACTGGCCACCAACATGAAGTCCTTGGGTGCCACCAGTTCCTCGCCGGTGCGGTCGATCATCAGCGTGCGGCGCGTGTCGGTCAGCGGGTGCAACACCACGGTCACGTCCTTGCGCGCCTCCACTACCTCATCGAGGTAGCAGATGCCGCCTTCCCGAACGGCGCGGGTGAGTGGCCCATCGACCCAGACGGTTTCCCCACCTTTGAGCAGGTAGCGCCCGATCAGGTCCGCCGCCGACAGGTCGTCATGGCAGGCCACGGTGTAAAGCGGTTTGCCCAGCTTGGCCGCCATATGTTCGACGAACCGGGTCTTGCCGCAGCCGGTGGGCCCCTTCAGAAGAAGGGGCAAACCGTTGTCATAAGCCGTCTCGAACAGGTCGCATTCGCGGCCGGTTGCCTGATAGAACGGCAGGCTTGGTGTGACTTGCATGTTCATGGCTTATTCTCCGGGAACAGGGTTGGCAGGGCCGGGTTCGATCACTTCGCGCTTACGCACCACCATGATCGAATAGATGAAGAGCAAGGCGCCGATCACGACAGCCAGACCAGAGCCCCAGCGCATCAGGTAGAAGATCGACAGGCTTTCCTGCACGTCCATGTAGTAGTCTCCGACAACGCGCTGCATGTGGGTCTGGATGGTGCCCGCGAAAGTCAGAACGAAGGTCATGAAGGCCATGCCGCCGGTCATCAGCCAGAAGGAGGCCATGTTGAGCACTTGGTTATAGGGTGCCCGCTGCCGCAGCATCGGCATCGCGTAGGTGATGATCGCCAGGTTCAGAGCCACATAGGCACCGTAGAAGGCAAGGTGGCCGTGGGCGGCGGTGATCTGTGTGCCATGGCTGTAGAAGTTGACGCCGTGCAGCGTGTGCAGGAAGCCCCAGACACCCGCGCCGAAGAAGGCAACGGTGGAGGACCCGAGCGACCAAAGCAAAGCGGCTTTGTTCGGGTGGTTCTTGCGACCCTTCCAGACCATGACAAAGGCGAAAGACATCATCAGGAAGAAGGGGATCACCTCGAAGGTCGAGAAGATCGAGCCGACCCACTGCCAGTAACCCGGCAGGCCGATCCAGTAGAAGTGGTGCCCGGTGCCAAGGATGCCCGAGAAGAGCGCAGTGGCGACGATGACGTAGAGCCACTTTTCCACCACTTCGCGGTCAACGCCGGTCAGCTTGAGCAGCAGGAAGGCGAGGATTGCGGCCATCACCAATTCCCAGGTCGCCTCGACCCAGAGGTGCACGACGAACCACCAGTACATCTTGTCCAAGCTGAGGTTGTCGGGGTTGATGAAGGCGAATACCCAGAGCAGTGACAAGAGCCACAGACCCATGAGTAGCACATTGGTGATCGCCGTCTTCTTGCCGGCCAGCACGGTCATCGAGATGTTCAGCAGGAAGATCAGTGCGCCGACAAGGATGCCGAACTTGACCCAGAGCGGCTGCTCGAGGAATTCGCGGCCGCCGTGGATGCCGACAAGGTAGGAACCGACAGCCCCCAGAGTGCCGACGACAAAGATGATAAGCTGAATGTAAGCCAGCTTGGGCGACCAGATTTCCCGCTCCGACTCCTCCGGGATCAGGAAATAGGCGGCGCCGAAGAACCCCAGCAGAAGCCAGACAATCAATGCGTTGGTGTGGATCATGCGGATGATGTTGAAAGGCAGGACTTCGGACAGGAAGTTGGGTGCAACATAGACCCAGCCTGCCAGCAGACCACCGAGGACCTGGATACCGAACAACGCCATCGCGGCGAGGAAGTACCAGTAAGCGACTCTTTGTGATTCATATTTCATGTCGGCGCCCTCCTTAACCGGCGTCATTGGGCGGCCAGCCCTGAGTGTCTGTCTGATCGGCCCACCGCAGGAATTCCGCGAGGCCGCGGATGTCTTCCTCCGTCAGCTCGTAGCGCGGCATCTGGCGGCGGCCTTGGATTCCGCTTGGCTGAGCCTCGATCCATCCTTGAAGCATTTCGAAGGCGGCTTCGGGGTCATCCTGCGCGCCCCAGCGGGTCATCACGTTGCCGACCTCGGGGGCGAAATACGCGCCCTCACCGTGCAACGAGTGGCAGTTGATGCAGGAGTTTTCCTCCCAGACGTGCTTGCCGTGGATGACCGCCTCACTCAGCGGCATTCCGGCGGTCGAGACGTCCACGATGTATCGATGCGAATGGACGGTCATCGCCCCGAAGACCACGACAAAGAAAATCGAGCCTCCGTAGAAGATGTTGCGCGCCCTTGATTTGGTAAGAAATTCAGCCATGCGTCCGGCCTCCTTGGATACGGGATGACGCATGAGTATCGGCGCAGCGTTTGGCAGAGTTTGTGCCAGCGCAAAGTTTGAACACGTTCGGCAGTTTACGCGTCGTTATGAAAGGAGACGCTCATGAATCCCCCAAGGCTGAACGACCCGGATCTGCTGCTTGCTGACATGATGACATATTGGCCGGAGACGATTGCGGTCTTCACACGGCACAAAATGCTGTGTGTCGGCTGTCTGGTCAGCCCGTTTCACACGTTGTTGGACGCCTGCGCAGAGTATCACCTGAACGAGGATGATTTGCGTGAAGAGTTGCGTGCGGCCATTACGTCTGGCCTAGCACCACCAGCGCATGAGGATCGCAAACGGTAATGCGTTTGCGCTTGCTTTTGACCAAGCCCTTCTTTTCCCAACCGCTCAGAAGACGGCTCACCGTATGCAGCGTCGTGGCGGTCAGTTCTGACAGGTCCTGACGCGTGATGGGAAAATCAATCTCGATCCCTTCCGGAACCTTGCGTCCGGTCTGGTTGATCAGACGCAAAAGCGCATTCGCAACCCTCTGTTCCACCTGTTGCGTTGCCATTTCCACGATGCGGTTGTTCATCTCGCCCACACGGTGACCCAAGGTTTTGTAGGTCTCTGTCGCGAAGCCGTCATAATCAGACACGAACGTATCCCAAAGGCGCATTGGCCAGCTTAGGGCAAGCGATTCTGTGGCCGTCAGCGCGGTCGCGGGATACGTGTCGCGCCCAATGGCCTTGGCGATCCCCAGCAGTTGACCGGCGGGAATATGCAGCGCCGTCACCTGTTCTCCGGTCGGAGTGATCCGCACCACGCGCACATAGCCATCCAGCAGCATGTAAAACCGATCCGCCGGTGCACCTTCATCAAAAATTGAAATGCCTTTGTCGTAACGCTGCGAAGATGCCTGGTCGAGGACCATGCGTATCTGGCGTTTCTCCAAACGTGAGAACGGCGGCAAATGCGTCAGCAGGCTTTCATCAAGCCGAGGCAGCGTTTTGCGAGGCGGCACATCATTCATAGCAGCGTGTCTGACATATGCACGTGATCCTTGCCAAGCCGCTCGCATGGGAAAGCGCGACCCGCATGCATCTTTTCATTTCTTTGCTCTGGCACAAAGTCGGCCAGAACGGATCGCCTAATATCGGGATCAACACACAACGTGATCTGAAAGGAAAAGATAATGATCCGCAAACTTGCAACCGGCCTTGCTCTTGCTGCTCTGATGGGCGGCGCAGCGTTCGGCGAGACCATTGAGGTCCAGATGCTCAACAAGGGCAGCGACGGCGACCGCATGGTGTTCGAGCCCGCCTTCGTTCAGGCAGAACCGGGTGATACAATCAAATTCATCGCGGCAGATCGCGGCCACAATGCGGAAACTGTTGATGGGATGATCCCGGACGGGGCCGAAGGCTTCGCGGGCAAGATCAACGAAGAGATCGAAGTCACGCTGGATACCGAAGGTTTCTATGCAGTGATCTGCAAACCGCACTACGCCATGGGCATGGTGATGACGATTGCAGTCGGAGACACAGCGGTGCCCGCCGATTTCCTTGAAGGGCGCATCCCGCGCAAGGCCAAGGAACGCTTTGAAGCGCAACTGGCCAGTTTCTAGACCTTTCCTGGTGTTCTGGCCATCTGGCCGGACACCGTCCGCCACTCCAAAGGAGAAAGCCATGACCAAATTCGTAAACCCCGGCCTCGTCAAGACAAGCCGCCGCAACGTGCTGCGGGGATCCGTGCTGGCGGGTGCCGCCGCAATGACCGGTGCAGGCGCGATGGCAATGCAACGCGCGCCCAAACTTGACGCGATCAACGCGACCTCGAAAAAACTTTATAAAGCGGCAGACGCGCAATCTGCTGACACCACTGCCAAACCGGCTGATCTGTCTGGCTACACCCGCGTGAAGCAGGAATTGGTGCCACCACCCTTTGCGCCTGCGCATGAACAGGTGGCAACAGGCGGTCCAAAGATCATCGAGATCACAATGGAGACCACAGAACGTTTGATGGTCGTAGACGAAGACACCGGGGCCAGCATCTGGGCGCTGACCTATAACGGCTCGGTCCCCGGTCCGCTGATCATCTGCCACGAGGGTGACATGGTCGAACTGACCCTGCGCAACCCGAACGACAGCATGATGGAGCACAATATCGACTTCCACGCCTCAACTGGCGCATTGGGTGGGGGTGGTCTGACCCACGTCTATCCGGGTGAAGAATGCGTGCTGCGGTGGAAAGCGACCAAGCCGGGCTGCTTTACCTATCACTGCGCACCTGGCGGCGCGATGATCCCCTACCACGTCACACACGGAATGAACGGCGCTGTGATGGTGCTGCCGCGCGACGGGCTGAAGGACAAGAAGGGCAACCCGCTGCGCTATGACAGCATCGCCTATATCGGCGAACAGGATTATTACCTGCCGATGGACGACCATGGCGATTATCGCCAGTACGACACTGCCGGTGACGACTATGCCGACAGTCTTGACGCGATGCGGACCCTGATCCCGACACATTCGGTGTTCAACGGTGCTGTCGGAGCCCTGACCGGCGAACACGCCCTTAAGGCCAAGGTCGGAGAAACCGTCCTGATGATCCACAATCAGGCCAACAGGGACTCGCGGCCTCACCTGATCGGTGGGCACGGAAGCTATGTCTGGGAATCCTCCTTCACCGACGCCCCGATGCAGGACATGGAAACCTGGTTCGTGCGTGGCGGCAGCGCGGTGGCAGCGATGTATACCTTCGAGCAGCCAGGTGTTTACGCCTACGTGAACCACAACCTGATCGAAGGTGTCATGCTCGGTGCGACTGCACACTTTATCGTTGAAGGGGAATGGGACAACGACCTGATGGAACAGGTTATCGCGCCACGCGAATTTGCAACCTAGAAACCTAAAGAAAAGGAAGCGATCATGTCCGCCGTTCAAAGCCTCAGTCCAACTTTAAAAGCGTCCCTTCGTTTTGTGGCATTCGGGGTTTTGGCAGCGGTCCTTGTCTGGGGCGTGTTGTCACAACGCGCCCCAGATGTCGTATATGTTCCAGTTATGGCCGAGCAGCCAGTGATCCTGCCGGGCGGCACCGCAATGTATGTCCAACGTCATGAAGTCACCATTGCTGAGTGGAACATGTGTCATGCTGACAAAGCGTGCTCAATCGAACTGCGCGCGAGACCGGATCAGGACCCGGCGACCACTCCGGCGACAGGACTGAGCTATGTCGATGTTCAGGAGTACCTCCGCTGGATCAACACTGCGTCAGGCCACATTTTCCGTCTGCCCACGGCAATAGAATGGGAACAAATGGCCGCATCGGTCCTGCCCGAAGAGCCCGATCCCTTGTTTGCCGATCCGTCACTGACATGGGCTTCGAGCTACCTGACCGAAGGCCTGACCCCGCGTGCCCTCAGACCACAGGGCAGTTTTTCGACCTCCCCTGAGGGCATTGCGGATCTTGACGGCAGTGTCTGGGAGTGGACTCAGGAATGCTATGCGGGCGTATCTGAAGGCGTGGACCCATCTCGTTGCCCTGCGTTCTTTGTCGGTGGCGAACATCTTGCCGCAATGTCCTACTTGATCAGGGATCCGGCGCGCGGTGGTTGTGCCGTTGGAACCCCGCCGGCCCATCTCGGTATGAGACTGGTATCGGACAATCCCATAAATCAAAGGGCCACGTGACACTGTCAGCACGGGATTCACATCATGAGTTCTTGCGGATATAGGGCTACAAGGGGTGCCCGACACGCTTTTCTGTAGGTTCCAAGTCAACGCGCCGCGCAGTGGCAGTTGCGCCTGCAATGCAAAATCCGATCTTGTCTTGGGCGGACCGTTTTCGCCGCTCGCACACTTTTTCCGGACTGGTCGACCTCGGAACTGCAAAGACGTCAGGCCGAACTTGGGACATGTCATTCCTTCCGGGAAGCAGCGCGTATCGTGGAAACCTTCTTGTCTTGCGCGAAGCAGGTGAATTCTTCGGTACGAAATTGAGTGGGCAAAGTCGCCCGGGAAATCTGCCCCAGCGAACCGACTGAGTCGTTGGTTCCTTCGGCCGCCGAAGAAGCGCGTGCGTTGACGGTTTTCCTAGACGGTGCGCCTATCTCGATTCCTATTCAGTACGTCGAGTGCGCCGTGAAAGGCCTACTGCAGAGCAGGAGTTTCTTCGGCTGAACCTGAAACGCACAAGTTTCAAAACATACCGTGATCCATGCAATAATGCCTTTTTGCTCAATGGAACCCGCATAGAAAAAGGGACCGCCTTTCGGCGATCCCAATTGCGTCTGTTGAAACTTGCAAACTGTTTTGGGTTATTCGACCCAACGGTCCATATTTTCCAGTTCTTGCCGCGTCTGGGCAAGGCTGACACGGACATCACCAAAGGTCGTGTTGACCGACTCATCGATCATGAGGTCTGTGTAGGAAATCGCCACTGGCTTTTCGCCGAGGCCAAGAAAGCCACCTACATCAATCACGACTTCAGACACTTGGCCGGAATCATCCACCAATAGCTCTGAGATATTACCTATCTCTTCGCCTGACGCATCATAGACGGGTGCGCCGTCAAGTTCTTCAGCCGCCAGCATCTGCGTTTCCGTATCATCGCCTTGCGCGGCATCGCTTTGCCGGTTGTTCGACGCGACAGCGGTTTCATCATCAGTCATACGACGTTCCCCCGCCTCGTTTGACGCGGCCTCATCGTATTCTTCACGTTGTTCCAATGAACTGCGGTCACCTGTGAATACGATGAACCATTCGTTATCGGCGTCGGAGTCGCTGTCACGCACAAAGCGCAATTCTTCCATCGACGTTTCGACTTCTTTCTCGTTTATACCAAGAAAACCGCCAGCATCCAGCGTTACAGACTTGATATCTCCTTCACGGCTGAGAATGACACTGCCGATTTCACCGACACGTTCCCATTGATCGTCAAGGCCAGAAATTTCCATCGGGATTTCGTCACCGGCAGAGCTTTCGCCGGGCACATACACCGAATGACCCGTCAGGTCGGCAGCGCGGATGGTAAGACCATTGGTTTGCATCTCGGCGTTTTGTGCATCCGCCATCTGGGTATTGTTGTTATCATTGGTATTGTTCATCTGGTCTGAGTCAGAGCCGGCCATTTGCTGGTCCTTGGCAGACATCATACCGTCTTCTTCGGCTTGGGCCTGATCGAAGGACTCGCTGTTTTCCAACATGACCTTATCGCCTGTGTAGGCAACGATC
Source organism: Pelagibaca sp. (assembly GCA_041725935.1). GTDB lineage: Bacteria > Pseudomonadota > Alphaproteobacteria > Rhodobacterales > Rhodobacteraceae > Marivita. The sequence continues at coordinate 186,432 of JBGRQD010000008.1, read as the reverse complement.
TGCTGTTCGCCATCTTCGCTTGTCTTAAGTGTAACATTCTGCATGTTCAGGCCAAGCATGTCAGCATCAGACGCGATTTCGCCATTTGGTGACAATACGACGGTCGATACGCGACCGGACTCGTCAACAAACACGTCGTTGACCGTGCCAATTTCGGTCCAGTCTTTAAGCGCTTCATCGGTGATCTTCATATCACCCATATTGCCCGACGCGTCATCATTCGGCATGTAAACCTTGGCATTCATCAGGTTCGAGACGCGAATTTCTTGCTCACCGACCTGAACAGACATCTCCGACTGTGGGCCGGCAGAACTATGCTGTTCGGCCGAAAGCGGCAGTGCTGTCATGGCAACAAGAGCGGTGGTGGTTAATAGACGTTTCATGAGTTGAACCTTTCTTGAAATCTTCACTAGATTGCCTCGTCGCCGCAGTGGCAACGATTGGTGTAAAAACCTTGGCCGACCTGTGCGTGTTCCAATCTCCGGCGAAATTTAAAGTTGGAACAAAAAGCTTTAAAATGAGTTTGGGCGGCCGTTATTCCAAAGCATCGGATGAACGTGTTTCAATCCAATTCGCAGACCAATGCTGGACGCGCTGATCAAGGCGGCATGGATCAGATATTACGCGAAAATCTTACAAGTCGGTTGGACGCTCTTTGGCGCTTTAGTGATGAAATATGAACTGAATGTATGGCGACGCGTTGTCTTTGCAGATTTCAAAGAGACTTTGGGGGACCAGTAAGTGGCGGATATTACAAAGACGATCATGCGCATCGGATACAGCGGTCGCGGTATCACTTACCTGACCGTGGCGAGTATTTCGTTATGGGCTATTTGGCAAGGCGGTCAGGCCAAAGGACCCGGCAGCGCCTTGGAGCGTTTATCAGACAGTACGGCTGGAATGGCTGTCCTTTGTCTGGTCGCGATTGGCCTTTTCACCTATGCGCTCTGGCGGGTCATGGATGCATTTGCGGATCTTGAGGAATATGGGTCCGATGGCGAAGGTGTCATCGCGCGTGTCGGTATGGTTGTGACGGGCCTCACCCATGGTGCTTTGGGTGCGCTTGCGCTTTTCATCGTGCTTGGTCGGAAAAGCGGCAACGGGCAGGGTGGCGTCACTTCGGTCACCGCGCGGGTGCTGGACTGGCCGGGCGGTCAGTGGATTGTTGGTTTCGCGGCGCTGTGTACCTTGGGTGCCGGGCTGTATTATTTACACAAGGCTATCAATTCGTCCTATCGCGCCAATCTACGGGCCAACCATTTTACCCGAAACTGGGACTGGGCGTTACGCGCCGGTGTTGCCGCGCAAGGTGTCCTTGTGGTGATCATTGGTGGCTTCCTCTTTGCCGCAGCTCGAAGAGGTTCAGAACAATCGGCAGGGGGTATCGGCGAAGCATTTGACTGGATCGCATCCTTGCCCTTCGGCAACGTGCTGATTGTGCTTATTTGCGTTGCGCTTCTGGGGTTTGCGTTCTTCTGTTTCGTGAATGCGGCTTATCGAATTATTCCGCGCACGATGGATGGTCAGGTCGAAACGCTGAAAGACAAAATCGACGCTGCACGTTGAGCCGGATAATAACTTCTCGGGGCGTTGTCACGTCACATGCCCTATGGTTGCTGGTTGATTGACCTGTGCGCAGGTGGTGTCGATGCAAACAGAGAACATCAGCTACAAACGCCACCGATTTCCGCCGGAGATCATCGCTCACGCTCTGCGTCCCTGTCAGCTGCGCCTTGGCAATGTCTGGCATCTCGACAAAGCTGTCGTGAAGGTCTCGGGCCAGTCACACTGGCTCTTGGGGGCAGTCGATAGGATCATTGTACAATGCGGTCACCAAGGCCTCGCCAACCTAGGACAGACCCGCCTGTTTTTCTCTTATCCCGATCAATGTAGCACTCTAGCTGGTGTCAAAGCGTTGTTTTGCGGTTGCGGGCAAACACCATCTGCTGGATGCGGAACCTTGGATGTGAGTGCTGTGTTAGGCTCATACAAACCAGAAAATCATTCAATTTTAAGGGGATTAAAGTGAGCCGTCGTTCGCCCGTAGCCATACTCCGAAACGGTGAGACATGTTGGCGAACCGAACACGCCGATCGGGTGTCCGTCATCATAGACGCAGCTGGTTACTTTCCCGCCCTTCGCTCGGCGATGCAGCAGGCACGGCACAGCATCGTTATGATTGGCTGGGAATTCGATACGCGAATATCGCTGAACCGATGTGAAACAGATGATATGCCGGATCGCCTGGGCGACTTTCTGGGATGGCTGACAAAACAGCATCCGGAATTGCAAATCTACATGTTGGAATGGGACACCGGTGTTCTTCAGACGCTGGCACGCGGGTCGACGCCGCTCAAGATCCTGGATTGGGCGTTTACGTCCCGGATCAGGCTGAAGCTTGATCATGCTCATCCAAGCGGTGCTGCACACCACCAGAAAATTGTCGTCATTGATGATGCGCTGGCTTTCTGCGGGGGGATCGATGTAACAGCCGAACGTTGGGACACGCGTGAACATCTTGACACCAACGACCTGCGCCAGAGGCCGACAACGGGCCGGTCATACGGTCCATGGCATGATGCAACCACAGCAATTGCAGGCGACGCCGCGCGCGCGTTGGGCGATCTCGCCCGCGCGAGATGGAACGATGCTACCGGCGAAGCTCTTGAGATTCCCCCCCAACGAGATGCGATCTGGCCAGAAGGTCTGACGGCAAACTTTACAGATATTGATGTTGCGATTTCCCGAACCGTGCCAGCCTACAAAGACCGGGAGGCCATTCACGAGATCGAAAACCTTTACCTTGAGATCGTGAAGTCCGCAGATCGACACCTTTACATCGAAAGCCAATACTTCGCATCGCGCCGGATCGCGGACGCAATCGCGATGCGGCTTGGCGAACCGGACGGACCGGAAATCGTCATCGTAAATCCCGAGTCCGCCGACGGTTGGCTTGAAGAAGAGGTTATGGGATCGTCCCGTGCGCGTCTTCTTGGAATGATCAACGAGGCCGACATTCATCACCGTTTCAAACTTTATACGCCCGTGGCCGAACAGGGCACGCCAATTTATGTTCACGCCAAGATTGTGATCTGCGACGACCGGTTGCTCCGCGTCGGGTCCTCAAACCTCAGCAATCGTTCCATGGGGCTTGATACCGAATGTGACCTCTCGATCGAGGCCACGACCAACAGCCAGAGTGACGAAGAAATTCGCTGGAAAATTCTGGCATTGCGAAGCGATCTGCTTTCCGAGCATCTCGACGTCTCCCAGGAAAGGTTTGAAGACTGTTTGCAGCAATCCGAAGGCTCGCTGATTGCAACGATCGAAACCTTACGTGGCGAAGGCCGAACATTGGTGCCGTTTGAAGCAGAGAACCTAAACTATGCTGAAGACAATTTTCTTGGGGAAAATGAATTGCTGGACCCGGAACGTCCTGCTCAACGTTGGCGCCCGTTCAAGGCTGGACGTATCCTGTCCAACATGTTCCAAAACGAGACGTGACAGCATCGCCCCCTTTTCCAAATACCACGCGTGCTGTTGAACAGGGCGTAACACGTTCAGACGGTGTGACCCGTTCCAGCAGCTTGCTTGCGCAGGAAGCTTTGTGTGAGCAGCAACACCGCCCCGAGCATCAATACCCCTCCCGCGACCCACATCAGAGCGCCCGCGAACGCCTGATCCGCCATGCCGGACAGCCCCCAGGACATTGCACCGACTTCGTGCCAGACATGCCAGGCCGACGGCGCAAAGATTAACAGCACCGCAAGCATGGTCATCTGCGCTGCCGTGGCGGCGAGAACGATAATCGACTCGAATGGTTGTGTCGCGATGCGGTGTTGCAGACCAGCCCAGAGGGCGACGGCGCTGCCCAGCAGGCTCAGATGCATTGACCAGTAGGCGAGATCCGATTGCAGCGTCCATGCGTAGGGCATTGGGGCGTGCCAGACCCAGAACAGCGCGGCAAAGACAATCGCCGCGATCTTGGTCGATGGCACCCGGTGCTGCCACATTTGCGCGAGCAGCGGGGCGGCGATCAGCGTCAACAGAAGGTGCTGCCCGACCCGCGCCGAAAACAGCGCCATCGACAACGCGCAGAGTGGCGAAACGAACAGCACCGCCACCAGCGCCCAACCAGCCAGACCGCGCTGCCGGGCCACCCCGTCTGAACGCCACAGGATCAGTGCCGCCGCGACCGCAAGTCCGATCAGCAATCCGGGCTCGAAAGTCCAGCGGGTCAGCCATTCATCGGGGGCCGGGGGCGTGCCGCAATAGGGAATGTAGGTGTCGGGGGTCATGTTATCCTCCACAGCTGGACGAATAGATCAGGGGCAGCGCATCGAACAGGATCGCGAGTGCGAAGATCATCGCGCTCAGGCGCACTGCAAGCCGCAGCGCATCGCCAGAGGGGGGGCGTATCGCGGGCCAGATCGCGACGATGCCGCACAGCATTGTGGCCACGACCCCGAGAATGAACACCAGCGGCATGTCGATCAGGCCGCGCTCTGCGCAGGCCGCCGAGATCAGCGCGTAGATCGCGATGAAATGCACGGTCCATGCGAGGGCAGGGAGGGTCAGTGCCCAGATCTGTCGGCCAAGAATGGTCATCCCAGCCCTCCCAGCGATGCCGCTAGGAACAGCCCCGCGGTGATGACCACCATCGCACCCGTGCCCTTCGCGAAGGTTGCAAGGTTGTAATCCGGCAGGCTTTGTCCCGCTCCGATACAGCCGGTGCTCTTGCGCACAGCGTTGAACAGCGCCCAGTAGAGCGTGACGAACAGGTTCACGCCGACGAACACCACGGTCGCCCACATAGTGGCACCGAGGGCTGTGCCCCACGGATCCGTCGCGACCAGCGCCAACGCCAGAAGCCCGCCCGAAGCGACGGCAGTCACCGCAACTAGCACGTTCAGACCAAGCGCCGCGCCGATCCGATCCGCCACAGCAAGCGTCCGGTTGAAAATGCCTGCCAAGATCAGGAGCACCCCCGCCAGAAGCGCCGAGCCGGTCCAGAAGATCACCGGCTGTCCGGTTTGTGCGGCGAATACCGGGTAGGAATTCCAAAGGTACAGAAGTGCAAAGATCAACGACCCAAACAGCGCGTAAAGCACCAGCATCATGCCCACGACCGCGATGTGCATGTGACTGCGCTTTTCCACGACATTGACCGGCAGCACATATCCCAGTCCGATATCGCGCGTCACGCCGCTGTCCGACGGCTCCCAAGCCCAGAGGGTAAAGCCGATCATCATGCCGATCCCGCCCACCAGCGTCACCCAATAGGCGCTGGCCAGCGTCGCAGCAGCGGCAACGGCGATGCAGAAAGCGGTGAACATCGGAATGAACGTGGGATGCGGCAGGCGCAGGACTTGCAAGGGCGTGCCGCTGACCGGATCGCAGCCAAGTGTTTCGCGGCGGCCATCGTTCACACGCGGCAGGACACCTTCGACATCTTCGGCCCTGCCCGCCATCATCTGCGGCTGGTCCCAAAGCGGCTCGCGGCTTTCGACCGGGGGAATGGCGTGGAAGTTGAAGCCTATCGGAACAGTGGGATAAAGCCACTCCATCGTTCCCGCGCCCCACGGATCGCGCCCCGCCGGTTTGCCACGTTTCAGATGGCGGAAGAAATCAAACACGAACAGCGCGACACCGGCAGCAAGGATGTAGCTGCCCAGCGTGCTGAGCATGTTGAGCCGGTCCCAACCCAACCCTTCGGGATAAGTGGCGATCCGGCGCGGCATCCCGCGCAGGCCCGTGACATGCATCAGGAAGAAGGTCGCGTTGAAGCCGATGAACATCAGCCAGAACACCCATTTCCCAATCCGCTCGGACATCATCCGCCCGGTGAAATTCGGCACCCAGTAATAGAAGGCCGCAAACAGCGGAAACACCATGCCCCCGATCAACACGTAATGCAGGTGGGCGACGACGAAATAGCTGTCATGCGCCTGCCAGTTGAACGGCACGCTGGCCAGCATCACACCCGTCAGCCCGCCCAGAACGAAGATGAACAGGAATCCCATGACAAACAGCATCGGCGTTGCCATGCGCGGTTTGCCCTGCGCCAAGGTTGCGAGGAAGGCGAAGATCTGGATCCCCGTCGGGATCGCCACCATCGTCGACGCCGCCGAGAACAGCGACAGCGACAGGATCGGCAAGCCCGTGGCAAACATGTGGTGCGCCCAAAGGCCGAAGCTGATGAACCCCATCGACAACACCGCCGCGACGATGAACCCATAGCCGAAAAGCGGTTTGCCCACGAAGGTCGGCAATATGGTGGCCACCATGCCCGCCGCTGGCAGGAAGATGATGTAGACCTCGGGATGGCCGAAAAGCCAGAACAGGTGCTGCCACAAGAGCGGATCGCCCCCGACCGTCGGGTCAAAAAACGGCAACCCCAGCAGGCGGTTCGCCTCCAGCAGGATCGACCCGATGATGAGCGGCGGAAAGCCGATGGCGATCATGAACGCGGTCACAAGGATGTACCACGCGAAGATCGGCATTTTGGTCAGGCTCATCCCCGGCGCGCGCGCGCACAGGATCGCGGCGATCAGCTCGACCGCCGCCGTGACCGATGCGATCTCGGCGAAGGTGATGCCGATGAGCCAGAAATCGGCCGACAAGCCCGGCGTGAAGGCGTTGGTCGAGAGCGGCACATACATGAACCACCCGCCATCCGGCGCCGCGTCGAACAGGAACGAGGATAGCACGATGATGCCGCCAAAAAGGTAACAGTAATAACCGAACTGCCCCAATCGCGGAAAGATCAGGTCGCGCGCGCCCAGCATCATCGGGATCAGGTAGACTGCGAACCCTTCGAGGATGGGAATGGCGAACAGGAACATCATCAACGTTCCGTGCATGGTGAAGACTTGGTTGTAGGTCTCGCTGTCGAGGAACGTGTTGCCGGGAACGATCAACTGGGTGCGCACCAGAAGCGCCAGGAACCCGGCGATCAGGAAGAACGCAAAGCCGGTATAAATGAACCGCTTGCCAACGACTCGGTGGCTGACCGACGACCAGTAACGAAACCCGGTGGGCGTGGCCCAGATCTCTTCCATCGACTTGCCCGGCTCGCCCTTGCGGCTTCCGGAATAGCGTTCGACATGGTCCGTGGTGGTCATTTCAGGCTCTCCAACCAGGTCGAGACAGCGCGCAGATCAGGGCCGCTCAGGTGATTGTAGGACGGCATCTGCGCGCCGGGTTTCATGTCGCCAACATCGGCGATCCAACCAGCAAGGTTGCCAAGATTCATCCGCCACATCCCGGCGCCAAGGCTCGCCCGTGCACCGACGCGCGACAGGTCCGGGCCAAGCCGTCCGTTCTCGGACACGCCCCGCACCGCGTGACAGGCGGTGCAGCCAGACGTCAGAAACACCTCCTTGCCGCGCCGCTCTTGCGGCGTGACGGCATCGCGGGCTTCGTCTTCAAGGGTGTCGAGATAGGCAGCGTAGTCCTCCGCTGAAAGAACCACGACCTCGAATGCCATGAGGGGATGCGACAGGCCGCAGAACTCGGCGCATTGGCCCCGGAACCGGCCTTCCTCGGTTGCGGTGACCGTGAGTTCGTTGATGCGTCCGGGGATCATGTCCATCTTGCCCGAGATGGACGGCACCCAAAAGGAATGGATCACGTCATTGGACAGCAGACGCAGCGTCACCGGCGTGTTCACCGGCAGGATAATTTCGTTCGCGTCACGCAGCGCCCGCGTGTCGGGATCATGTACCACGTCCCACCAGTATTGGTGTCCCGTTACCTCGATCACCGGGCTATCGGAGCCGGGGCCATCGGTGATCGCGCGCAATGTCGTGGCCGACACCACCGTCAGGGCCAGAAGTGTGGCCACCGGAAACAGGATGCCCCCACCGACAATCCACCAACTGCGCCCACCACCGTTGAAGCGCCATGCAAAGACCGCGACGGCCATCACGAAGACGAAAATGGCAAGACCGATAACGGTCATGCCATTGGTGAGCACAAGCGTCTTCGCCGCGCCGACCCCGGCTTCGGCATAGGTTGTCTGCGATCCGAACTGGTCAAGCGTGGGCGTCATCGGCTGGCCTGCAAGGTGTAGAGATAAGCGGCCATGTCCCGACCCTCGGGCTCGGAGAGGCCGAGATCGGGCATCGCCGTCTGCGGCGAATGCACCGTCGGGTTCATCAGCCACCCGACAAGATCACCGGGCCGGTTCGGCAACACGCCCGCGACATAGGCCCGGTCGCGCAACCCGGCGAGGTTCGGCCCCACCGAGCCATGCGCGCGCGGGATGCCCGGAATGACGTGGCACGATCCGCAACCGTGCTGTTCGATCAGCGACGCGCCCCGCTCGGCATCACCCCCCTGCACGACCATGCTCGCCGCTTCCCAGTCGGGGGCACCATCAACCGGTCCGGCGCGCAGGAAATCGGTGGAGTCGCGCAGCGCCGTCTGCGCCGTCAGAACCGCGTTGCCAACCGGGTCGCGGCCCGGCGTGCCAAGCGCCCAGACACCGATAACCGCCGATAGCACAAGGCCGGCAATCAGCCAGAACCCGACAGCCCACAGGCTGGAGTGGCGGTCATCGCTTGCCATTGGGCCTTACTCCGCCGCCGCCATGTCGGGCGCGATCTGCGCCTCTTCCGACGTGACGCGGGAATAATATTCAGACACCGCGCGCATGTCGCTCTCGTCCATCTTGCTGGCGATCGACGACATGACGTTCATCGCATCGTTGTCGCGGACGCCGTCTTTCCAGAGCTGAAGCTGCAATTCCATGTAGCTGGCATATTGTCCGGCAAGATAGGGCACCGAAGGCGCAAGCCCGGTCCCGTTGGCGCCGTGACAGTTCACACAGGCGGGAATGCCCTCTTCCGCTGACCCGACGGCGGCAAGCTGACCACCCCATTGCAGGTCGGTCCCGGCGACATCACCGTGCTTGGGAACGGTGCCGGTTGGCATCGCTCCATAGTAGTCCGCAACCGCTTCCATCTCATGTTCCGTCAGGCGCTGCGAGATCGGGGTCATCACCTTGTTCGGTCGCGCTTCGCTCGCGTAGTCCATCAATTGCTTGTAGAGATACCACCCCGGTTGGCCGTCCAACCTCGGGAATGCGCCAGACCCGTCGCCATGCCCGTCGGTGCCGTGGCAGGTGATGCAGGCCATGCCAGATCCGCCGTTTTCGGCCCCGCCCATCGCCACAAGCCGCCCGAGTTCGAGCAGATCGTCATTTGGCTGACGCTCCACCCTGGCGTTGAAGGCGACGCCGTCATCCTCGAGCCGGTCCTCCAGCGTCTGGATGTTCGGCCCGCCTGAGAAATCCTGCGCGCTGACCGTCCAGCCGACGCCAAGCAACAGCGGCACCGATACAAGGGCTGCAATCTGGGTCTGTCTCATGTCGGGTCTCCTTCAGGCGTCCATCAGCGGGCGGGGGTTGGTCAGGTAATCGTTTTTCATGTGATCCAGCGTCCAATACGCCAGCCCCATCAGCGGTCCGGTCGGGTTGTAGCCAAGGTTCTGCGGGAACAGGCTGGCCCCAAATACGAACACGTTGTGATGGTCCCACATCTGCCCGAAGCGGTTGACGACACTGGTGGTTGGATCGGTGCCGATAACGGACCCGCCAACATTATGCGTCGTCTGGTACGGCACGACTGAATATTTGGCACCCTCAGCAGCACGGTTCACGGTGCTTACCTCGGTGACGTGATCCATGTTGCGGGCGATCTCCTCGGCCTTGGACAGCACGTAGGCCGACATCCGGCGGTCGTTGTCCGGGAAATCGAAGGTCATGCGCAAAAGCGGTTGGCCGTAATCGTCCACATAGGTTGGATCAAGGTCGAGATAGTTCTGCGGCGTCGACATTGACGAGCCATGCACCGTCAGTCCGATATGGTGCAGGTAATTGTCCCGCACCGCGCGTTTCCATTCGCGGCCCCAGCTTGGCGTGCCGGGCGGCGTCGGGTTGTAGTTGATCGGCCGGCCATTGGTCTGCGTCGCGCTGATATAGCCGCCGCCGACAAAACCCAGATCGGTGTGATCGAAATTGTCGCCGTTAAAGTCGTCGATGGTGACACCCATCGCCCCGGCACCCATGAAAGGGTTGGACCAGACCTCCTTGTCGAAGAACACCGAAGCCGAGGCCAGCGTCTGGTAGGAATAGTTCCGCCCCACCGTGCCGGTTCCGGTTTCGGGGTCATAGGGCGTGCCCAGACCGCTCACCAGCATCAGGTGCACGTTCCACAGCGCATAAGCATTGAGGCAAACGGTATCGGCAGGTTGGAACACCTCGCGCCCGTCGGCGTCGATATAGGTCACGCCGGTAGCCGTCTTGCCATCCGCCGATTTCTCGACACGCAACACGTGCGTGTCGGTGCGCAGCTCGAAATTCTCGTGATCTTTGAGGACGTCGTAAATGCAGATGATCGGATCGGCCTTGGCCATGTAGCCACAGCCGAAACGTTCGCAGAACCCGCAATAGGTGCAGGGATGAAGCTGCGCGCCATAGGGATTCTTGTAAGCCTCGGTCACGTTGGCCGACGGCATCTGGAACGGGTGATACCCCATCTGCTGCGCCGTCTGTCGGAAGATATCCTGCGGCGGCGAGCTTTTCATCGGCGGGGTCGGGTAGTCGGCACTGCGGGCGCCCTCGAAGGGATTGCCGCCCTCCACCATCTCGCCGTTCAGGTTGCCCGCCTTCCCGGCGGTGCCGCAGACGCGGTCGAAGAAATCCAGATGCGGCTCCAGCTCGTCGTAGGAAACGCCCCAATCCTGTACCGACAATCCGTCCAGGATCTCGGCCCCGTAGCGTTCGGTGTAATGCGACGCCATGTTCAGATCGCTGGGCAAAGGCCGCCAAAGCTGCCCGTTCCAGTGAATCCCGGCACCACCCAAGCCCTTGCCCGGCAGGAACGAGCCCAAGCGCCGCAGCGGCAAGGCGGTCTCGGACCTGTCATTGCGGAAACTCAGCGTCTTGATCGGGGTGTCGATCATGTGTTCCTTGCGGCGGGCATATTTCAGCTCGTCATGTTCCTCGGGCGCACCGAAACTGGTGACGGAGTGCCGCCATCCTCCGCGTTCGAGCACCACGCAGCGCTGCCCGGCATTGGCCAGCTCATAGGCCGCCGCAAGCCCGGTCCAGCCCGCACCCACGATCACGACATCGGTCCTTGGCAATTCGGTGACCATCTCAGCCGCCCTTCCTGTTGATCGCGCTGGCCCCCATGGACGCTGAGCGGTTGGTTCCGGGAATATGGCCGATGCCCTTGGGCGGCGCGTCGAACTGCATGTTCTTGCCGACGAACTCGGTGTAATAGGCATGCGCACCCGGAAAGCCGACCATCTGCCACCCCGCGTAATCGCGGTTGCCGCCATAAAGCGGATCGCCGAAATAGCCTTCCTTGGTCAGCGCCCAAATTTCCTCGAACACCATCTGCGCGTCGGTGTTCCCAACGGTCTGGGCGGTCTCAGAGAACTCACGCACAACCGTTTCGCGCCGGTCGGAATCGAAGATGGCAAGGTCTTGCCCCTGCTCCAGCGCGCCCGCGATGAAATTGCGGATCAGCTCTGCGGGGACCATCTCGGCCTGATAGCCCTGTTCCGGCGTGCCTTCGCGGAACGGCCCCTTCATGTAAAGCCCGGCCCCGTTGCCGTAACCGGCGGCCAGTTGCAGGTCGATGAAATCCACGACCCCGGCTTGGCTGGCGCTGGGAAAGTCGTCTTCGGGGATCAACACGTCACAGAAAGCCGCAAGGAACCGCGCTTCGGTGTCAGTCAGAAAGAACCAGGGAACGTCGTCAAGCTCGGCATAGGCGTTTTGCGCGACGGCATTTCGGGGAAGGGCAGCAACAAGTCCGGTGGCCCCGATCTGGGTTAGAACGGCACGGCGCGAAAACTGCGGCATGGGGAAATTCTCCGATGTGTTGCGTTTAGAAAAAAACCGCGCCGCAATCACATGGTTCCAAATTTTTTACCCCGTTTTGGCTTGTGGAACTGCACCAGGAGCCAAGCGCGCTCAGCTCTCAGCCTTGTTTTCGTTGCTCTCCTCATCTTTGCTGAAATAGGCATCGAGTTCTGATTTGACGTTCTCATCGACCAGCAGGACAAGCTTGTCTTCGCTGTGCAATTCGGTGTCTTCGCTCACCAGATCCTCGTCCTCACCTCGCGCGATCCCGATGGCGCGGCAGCGTTCGGGAAGGTCGAGATCGCCCACGGTCTTGCCGTCAAGCCGGGCAGGGATCTGGTATCCCACCATCTGCAAGCCCTTGTGAAAGCGCAGCTCCATCGCGGCGTCGTCATTGTCTTCCAGCAGCCTCACGATGGACCTGGCAACGCGCGAATGCGGCGCGATCAGGTCCTCCAGCCCGAGCTCCTCGCAGACCGAGATCAGCTCTTCGCGGACGATCTGTGGCAACACACGTTCGAAGCCGATGGACTGCCCGACCGCGGCAGCGAGGATGTTGACGTCGTCACTGTTGGTCAGCAGCACCAGCGCATCGGCATGATCCCCGAACGCTTCGCGCTGGATCGACGGCAGCGACCCGTCGCCATGCAGCATCCCACAGTCCAGAACTTCTTCCAGACTCTCAAGCCGGCTGCGGTTGCTGTCGATCAGAACGACCTCGTGTCCCTTGTCCAGAAGTTGACGGGTGGTGGCCTGTCCGAACCGCGATGCTCCAACTACGACGATGCGCATACTTTAACTCCGTTTGATCCAGGTGCCGGGCGACAGTGCCAGCAAGAGTGCAAGAAATTCCAATCGCCCCAGCAACATGGCGGCGATCAGCACGTATTTCAGATGGGCCTGCATGTCCGGCCCGGTCAGCCCCGACGACAGTCCAACGGTGGACAGGGCAGAAATGACCTCGAACAGCGATGCGAGCGGCGGCTCTCCGGACAGCAGGAACACCATCCAGAACAGAAGCGCCGACACCGCGTAGCAGAAAACCACCGCCGCGATCGAGATCACTCGATCCGCCGGAACCTTGGTTCGCCCGTTGCGCAGACTGGTCACCGCGCGGGGCGGAATGCGCAGCCGCAAGAGCGACAGCCGAACCATCGCCGCCAGCGTCAGCACCCGGTCGAACTTGATCCCGCCCGCGGTCGATCCAACCCCGCCGCCGATGACCATCGCAAGCAGCACAAGCGCAAGATACGGCGGCTCGGTCGCGATCGGCGCGGTCGAGAAGCCCGCCGTGCTCAGACCGCTCAGGAAATTGAGCATCGCATCGCGGATTGCCGCCCAAGACGCCGCACCGGTCAGGGTCATGACCACGCCGACGCAGGCCAGCCCGGCCAGGGCAAAGCCCGTGAAGGACGCGATCTCGCTATGCTCAAGCGCCCCGCGCCAGTCCTGCGACCGCAGGTAGACATAGGCAATCAGCGATACCGCCGACGACATGCAGATCAGGATCGTGACCACCTGTGCCGTCGCCGAATAGCTGGCGAGGCTGTCCGGCCTCGGGGTGAAGCCCCCAGTCGATACCGCCGCCAGCGCCACGGCGATGCCCTCCTGCCAGCTCGGCAACAGCACGACCAGCGCAATAATGGCGACCGCCGTAATGACAGCATAGACAATTAACAGGTCACGGGCTTGCGTCCGCGTCGATCTCAAAAGGTCCCGGTCGTCGATGCCGACGCTTCCCATCGCGCTGGCAGCTGATCCCGGCCCCAGCAACAGCGCCACACCAGCAACCGCGATGGCAAAACCGCCGACCCATTGCAGCCAACCGCGCAGGATATGCCCGGCAAAGGGCCAGTCCATCGTCCCCTGCGCTACAGTCAGTCCGGTCGATGTGACCCCTGAGACCGCTTCGAAAACCGCGTCATGAGGGCCCATGTCAAGCACCATGAAGGCGGGGACCGGCAATATCGACAACAGCGCAAAAAGCGCCACCAAGGTGCACACCGCCTCGATTTCACGCAGGTCCTCTGGTGCGCCATAGCGCATACTGACCAGCGCCGAGGCCGCGCAGACCATCGTTGGCCCGGCCAAAGCCAATGACAAGATCCAGTGCTGCTCGATGATCGCGACACCCAACGGCACGGCCATGACCGCGGCAAGAAGATGTCCGTGAGACAGGACCGCCTTAAGAACCGTAACCGGACGGGCTTGCCAGCTGGTGCTGGCCTGACCCCGCGAATTGTTCATGATCCTTTGCCCTCTCGCCGCAATAGCTGAACGCGGCCAAAGTCGATCCGTTCCGACTGGGGAACGCCCGGGGCAACGCGGCGTTGGGTCGTAAATCAAAAAGATACGGAAACGCCCGATGTCCGAGCCTGCACAAACCACCAGCGTCAACCAGATTGTCGATCGTCTTGCCGATCTTGCGGATCAGGACAGGATCAACGTGGGCGAGATTATCGAGGCCTTTGGGACGCAGTCGTTCCTGCCCATCCTGATGGTGCCGGCACTTCTGGTCGTGTCACCCCTCAGCGGCATTCCGCTTTTCTCGTCGGCCTGTGGCATCGCCATCGCCGCGATTTCCGTCCAGATGGTGGCGGGCAGGCGGCGGCTGTGGCTGCCGCAGTTTCTTGTGCGGCGCTCTTTGGAAGGTCAGCGCGCCCGCGATGCCATCCAAAGGGTACACGGCGTTGCCGGTTGGCTCGACCATCACTCCCGCGACCGGTTCCACCCGCTGCTGCGTTGGCCGGGGCGAAAGCTGATCCAGACGCTGTGCCTCGTCTGTGGAGGCGCGATGCCGTTCCTCGAGATCGTGCCTTTTTCGTCCTCGGTTCTTGGCTCTGCCGTGTTGCTTTTCGCGACGGCCTTGCTGTTGCGGGACGGGTTATTTGCGGTGTTCGGACTGGTCATGATGTCGTCTGCAGCTGCCATCTTGGTTACCGTTGCCGGGTCTCTTTGAACGCTCGCTAACGTCCTCACCTGCCACGAAGTTGCAAAAATAATTTACACATCATTTTGAAACCGGCCACGCGGGATCGCGTTGAAGTGTCACATCCTCGGTCACGGGAAACGTGGCGGGCAAGGATCATGGAGATGTTGCCGGGAACGCCTGTTCTCACACTGTACCGACAGCAATTTTGGCGCGCATACCGGCATTGCGGCGCCGGGTCTGACAGACGGTTGAATGCAGGCAGACGGCCATTTTGTCCCGAGATCGAACCGCCCCCGGAGACCGGAGTAACGATCGAAGGAAAGGATTGATGTGATGGGTGATGCGAAATTTGATCTCAGTTGGATCGACTACACGATTGTCGTTATCTATTTCGTCGGCGTCGTGGCGCACGGCATTTACGTGTCCAAAAAACTTGAAGGCGGATCCGAGAACTACTTTCTCGCGGGGCGCACATTGCCTTGGTATCTGATCGGCTTTTCGCTCTTCGCCTCCAACATGTCCGGGTCAAGTTTCGTCGGCCTCATGGGCGGGGCCTATTCGAACGGTGTGGTGATCTTCAACTATGAATGGACTGCTGCGCTTGTCCTGATCCTGTTCGCGATCTTCATCCTGCCCTCTTTCCTCCGGGCCGAAATCTCGACCGTGCCTGAGTTTCTTGAACGGCGTTACGACGTCCGGTCCCGCCGGGCTTTTTCGCTGTTCACGATCCTTGCGATCATGTTCATCGACACCGCCGGGGCGCTTTACGCAGGCGGCTTGGTCATTTCGAACGTGACCGGCTACCTCAACCTCTGGACGGCGGTGGCTGTGCTTGCGCTGGTCGCGGGCATCTACACCATCCTCGGCGGCCTGTCGGCGGTGGTCGTGACCGACACGGTTCAGGCGATCCTGCTGATCGTCGCTGCCGCCATCCTGTTCTGGCTCGGCCTGAACGAGATCGGCGGATGGAAAGAGCTTTTCATCGACGTGCCCGAAGAAAAGACCAAGCTGATCCTGCCCGCCAATGATGATTTCCTGCCTTGGACCGGTCTTTGGGGTGTGGTGCTGCTAGGCTTCTACTACTGGACAATCAACCAGTTCGTGGTGCAGCGCACACTCGGCGCGAAGAACCTCAAGGAAGGCCAGGTCGGTGCGCTGTTCGCGGGCTTTCTGAAGCTGCCGAACCTCTTTCTGATGATCCTTCCGGGCCTGATCGCGCTCAAGCTTTATCCCGATCTGGAAACCCCCGACCTTGCTTTCCCGACCCTCGCGTTCGAACTGATGCCGGTCGGCGTGCGCGGCCTCATCATGGCGGCCCTGATCGCCGCGATCATGTCCTCGCTCGACTCCGCGCTCAACTCGGCCTCGACGCTTGTGGTCAAGGATTTCGTCGAACCGATCTGGAACATCGGCGAAGATCGCCAGGTCTGGCTGGGCCGTGTCGTGACGGGCGTCGTCATGGTGTTCGGTGCGATCTATGCGCCGTCGATTGCCGGCTTCGAGTCGCTGTTCAGCTACTTCCAGTCCTCGCTGAGCTACATCATCCCGACCATTGTCGTGGTCTACATCCTCGGCCTGTTCGTGCCGTGGCTCAACGGGACTGGCGCGTTCTGGACCATTCTCTTCGGCCTGATCGTGGGCATCCCGCTCTTTATCCTGAAAGAG
Organism: Pelagibaca sp.; assembly: GCA_041725935.1. GTDB lineage: Bacteria > Pseudomonadota > Alphaproteobacteria > Rhodobacterales > Rhodobacteraceae > Marivita. The sequence continues at coordinate 169,957 of JBGRQD010000008.1, read as the reverse complement.
GTCACCGGCCTCTGGGCAGAATGGGGACTGCCGGAAATCCACTACACGATCATGTCAACGATCATGATGTTCCTGGGGATCGCGATCCACCTCGGTCTGTCGGCAATGACACGGCAGGACCCGAAAGAGGATATCGACAATCTCGTCTGGTCGGGGTCCGAGGCAAAGGAGGTGTTCACGAAGTTCGAATCGCCCCTCTGGACCGATCGCACGCTTTGGGCAGGGCTGCTCGTCATCGCAACCGCGGGCTTCGTGATCTGGTTTGCCTGACCTCATGGAACAGGTGCGCCAATTCCTGATCTCGATGGGCAACGCATCGGGCGCTTGGCCCGACTGGGTTGCGCCCATCGCGATCCTGGCGGGGGCCGTCCTGGTCTCCGTCAGCCTGCATTTCGTGATCTTTCGCATCGTCCGCCGCTTTGCCGATACCGACAGCGGGATGGTCGGATCGCTCTTGCGGCGCGCGCGCAGGCCGACGCGGCTGGCCTTCATCCTTGCCGGTCTGGCGCTCACCGTGCCGCAGCTCGATCTGCCGTTCGGCTGGCAAAATGGGTTGGGTCACCTGTTCCTCGTGATACTGATCGTGTTCATCGGCTGGACCGCGATCATCCTGACCCGCCACTTCAGCGACCGTGCCATCCGCAAGCACCGGATGGACACCGACGACAACCTCGTCGCGCGGAAATTTGTCACCCAGGTGCGCGTGCTGCGACGGGTGATGACGATCCTGCTCGCGATCTTCACCGCCGGGGCCGTGCTGCTGACCTTCGAGGCGGTGCGCACCTATGGTGTCAGCCTCTTTGCCTCCGCCGGGGCCGCCGGTCTGATCCTCGGGCTTGCCGCGCGCCCCGTGCTGACCAATCTCATCGCGGGCATCCAGATCGCCATAACCCAGCCGATCCGGTTGGACGACGTGGTGATCGTCGAAGGCGAATGGGGCTGGATCGAGGAAATCTTCGCCACCTATGTCGTCGTCCGCATCTGGGACTGGCGGCGGATGGTGGTGCCGTTGAGCTATTTCATCGAAAAGCCGTTCCAGAACTGGACCCGAGAAAGCGCGTCGATCATCGGCGCGGTGTTCTGGTACATGGATTACACCATCCCCGTGTCCGAGGTCCGCGCCAAGCTTGAAGAGATCGTGCAGAACTCCCCGCATTGGGACGGGCAGGTGGTCAACCTTCAGGTGACCGACACCGACAAGGACACCATCTCGCTGCGCGGATTGATGAGCGCGCGCACCTCGCCGCAGGCATGGGATCTGCGCTGCGAGGTGCGCGAAAAGCTGATCGACTGGCTGCAACAGACCTATCCCGAAGCGCTGCCACGTCTGCGTGGCGAACTGGCAACGGCCCCCCGGCAGGCGTCGGATGCGGCCTGACAAGGAGACACCAACATGACGGACAAGACACTCCTTCTCCTCGGCGCGGCGCATGTGCACCTGCCCGATCACCTGCGCCATATCGACCGCAAGGGCTGGCGCGTGACGCATGTCCACGACCGCGACCCGGATCGCCGCGACACGCTCTGCACCGACCTTGGCGCGCGCCCGCTGACCGATCTGGACGGCATCGCGGGCACCGGCTGCACCGCGGCCGTCGTTTGCAGCGAAACCGCCCATCACGAGGCCGACATCCTGGCCGCGCTCGACGTCGGTCTGCCGGTCTTTTCCGAAAAGCCGCTCGCCGGCGGCTTTGAGTCCGCGCAACGCTGCGCGGAGCGTGCCAGGGAACGCGGGCTGCTGCTTCACACCGGCTATTTCTTCCGCACGAACGCCGCGCTGCAACGGCTCAAGTCAGAGCTCGACGCAGGCCACATCGGATCCGTCATCGCCGCCCGGATGCGGTTTTCCCATGATGGCGGCTATGCCGATTGGCTGGATCTGGACTGCTGGATGACCGATCCAAAGCTGGCCTGCTATGACGGCTTCGTCGACGAGGCCGTGCATGTCATCGACATGCTGCAATGGCTGATCGGCCCGATCACGCACGGCTCTGCCGTGACCGGGAACGCCCTGGGATGGCGCGTCGATGATCACGGCGCGGCGGTGGTCACGTTCGAAAACGGGGCCACAGGCGTGATCGAGGCAGGCTGGACCGACACCGAGATGCGGTTCGAGATCGACCTCGTGGGAACCGAAGGTGCCGCGCGCATCAGCGACGACAGGCTGACACTCACCCGGCGCGGCACCGGCGACCCATCCGACCCGATCCCGCTCTCGCCGCTCGACGCGGGCGAAGGCATCGTGCCGTTCCTCGATGCTCTGGAAGGCGAAAACCCACCCGCGCTGGTGCCCCCCGAGGCGGCGATCTCGGTCAATGCCCTGCTTGACGCGATGGGCCTCAACCGCGCCTGACGCGGTGTGCCGCGAACGGGGAACTGCGCATCGCAGGGGACGTTGGTCCTGCAACACGGCCAAACCAGCAAAAGGACAAGCGCAATGGATTATGAACTGAACGGAAAGACCGCGCTCATCACCGGCGGGGCCTCCGGGATCGGCCGGGCCACCGCCAAGGCCCTGATCGACGAAGGCGCGCAGGTGATCCTTGTCGATCTCAAGGGCGACGCCGTGGCCGAAGCCGCCGAGGCGCTTGGCCCAAACGCCCGCGCCTTGCAGGCCGATCTGACGGAACCCGACCAGGTCAAGGGCCTGCGCGCCTCGGTCGAGGAACGCTTCACCATGCCCGATATCGTGGTCTGCGCCGCTGGCGTGACAGGGGCCAAGGGCCACCCGCTCGAACTCAGCGACGGCGATTGGAACGAAGCGTGGCAGACCGACTTCATGTCCGTTGTGCGCACTTTGCGAGTCTTCGTGCCGACGATGGAGAAGCGCGGCTGGGGCCGCGTGGTGATCGTGTCGTCCGAAAACGCCGCACAACCCTATTGGGACGAAGCGGTCTACAACGTCGCCAAGGCGGGCCTGCTGAATTTTGCCAAGGGCCTGAGCCGCGTGACCGCAGGCAATGGCGTTCTGGTCAATTGCGTGTCACCCGCCTTTATTGAAACCCCGATGACCGATGGCATGATGGACAAGAAGGCTGACGCCGAAGGCGTAAGTCGGGACGAGGCTGTCAGCAATTTCCTCGACACCGAACGCCCGTATCTCGAACTCAAGCGGCGCGGCAAACCCGAAGAAGTCGCCGCCGCAATTGCGTTCCTGTGTTCGGAAAAGGCCAGCTTTGTTGTTGGCGCAAATTACCGTGTCGATGGCGGATCGGTGGCCTCCATGTCACTGTAACCACGACGGCCCTGCCCGGTGGTCAATCGGCACGCCAGCACTTTGTCGACGGGGCAGGCACCGTGCCGGTAACAGGCGGGACGTGAGACAGAAGCACCGCCCCGTAGCGGGCTTCGTCCGGCAGCGAAAGTCGCGCCAGGAATCACCGCGCCTCCGCCTCCGGCGCCAGATCGACCTGCCGTTGCCCAAACTCTTCGCCCTGAAACAGCAATGTCGTTCCCGGCCCAAAACGCCACGCAGGTTTACCGAAGACCCCGATCCGGCTGGACGGTGCCAATCCGCCCGGGCGCGGGTCGCCCCCGGTCGAAGCTACATGATCAAGCCCTTCCAGAACACCCACCCAATTGCCTTCGCCCGATCCGGTGGTGTCCCGGAACGAGCGTGGGTAAATCTGCTAGATGATCGAATTGAGGGGCCAGCCCTCGCGACGCAGCTGATCAGCTTCCAACGATCATGCCCCCGTTGGGATGCAGGGTCTGCCCGGTGAAATAGCTGCCATCCTCGCAGGCGAGGAACAGATACGAGGTCGCGACCTCCCAGGGTTGCCCGGCGCGGCCCATCGGAGAGTGCTTGCCGAAATCCTCGACCATCTCGGCGGGCATGGTACCGGGAATGAACGGCGTCCAGATCGGACCGGGGGCCACGCAGTTCACGCGGATCCTGCGATCCAGCAACTGGCTGGCGATCGAGCGCGAAAACGCCGTGATCGCCCCCCGGGTAGAGGAATAATCGACCAGTTTGGCATTGCCCTTGAAGGCATTGACGCTGGCGGTGTTCACGATGGCGCTCCCGTCTGGCAGATGATCCAGCGCCGCCTGCGTGACGAAGAAATAGCCCATCACGTTGCTGTCGAAGGTGCGGCGCAACTGGTCTTCGGAGATGTCGCGCAGATCGAAATCGAGATATTGCTGCGCGGCGTTGTTCACCACGATGTCCAGTTGGCCGAAATGTTCGGCGATCTCGCGCACCGCGTCGAACGCCGCGTCGCGGTTGCCGATATCGGCCTTGACCAGATGACAGCTGCTGCCCTCGTCCTCGACAATCTTTTTCGTGTCCTCGGCATCGCGATCCTCGCAGAGGTAAATGATCCCGACCTTGGCTCCTTCGCGCGCAAAAAGCGCCGCAACGGCGCGTCCGATCCCGCTGTCACCACCGGTGATCAGCGCAACCTTGTCCTTCAGGCGGCCACTGCCGGCGTAGCGCGGTGTCCAGTCGGGGGCAGGGTCCATGCGGTGTTCTTCGGCTGGCATGGCATCCTGATGCTGGGCGGGAATGTCGACGTGTTTGCTCATGGCGGGTCTCCTCGATGTGCTGACGGATGTCCTGAAGGATCAACGGGACTCGTCGCCCCCCGTTCCATGCGCCACCTCATTTCTGACCTGCCCCCAGGCCAGCAGCGCGAAAATCGCCGTACCGCCCACCACGTTCCCCGCCAACACCGGTAGGAAAAACCCGAAGACCGCCGGGACAAAGCCCAACTCGTCCAGCACCATCAGATACGCCATCTCGACCGACCCCGCGACGACGTGCGCGAAATCCCCGGCGGCGATCAGCCAGGTGAATGCGAAGATGAGGAAGAACGCGTTGCCCCGCGCCGACGGCATCATCCAGACAACGGCGGCGATCAGCACCCCGGCGGGCACGGCCTTGATGAACCCCTCATAGGCCCCGAACCCGGTGGCGTGACGGGACAGTTCCATGATGGCTGTGCGAAGATCGGCGCTCATCACATCGGTCAGGCCAAGGAACGATGCCGCGATGAACGCCCCCACCATATTGGCCGCAAGCACGATGCTCCAAAGCCGCACCATCGCCGTGACGCACTGACGATCCGGCCGCGCGATCACTGGCAGGACAGTGGTGATCGTGTTTTCGGTGAAAAGCTGCATCCGGCCAAAGATCACCACGATGAACCCCAGCGTGTAGCCCATGTTCTCGATCAGGAAGGTGGACGGGCGGTCCGGGTCCAGATAGGTGCGCAGGATCGCCTCTGTCAGCACGGACAGGCTGATGAGGATCCCCGCCGCGACGCCCGAACAGATCAGCGAAAAGATAGGACGTTCAAGCTCTTCCTCGCCGTCGCGCCGGATCACCTCGTAGATCAAACGCGCGGAGAGGCGCGTCGCTTCCGAGACCGACGCCTCTTCCTTTTCATGGCGCACCGCCTCTCCGCCCTCGCCATTGGTCTTCCCGGTAATTGCGTTCTTGTTCATGGGAATTTCCGCGAGGCGCGTTGCCGCCTGTCATCAGTGATCATGTCGGTTGTCCTCGTATCGGGCGCGTGCCTTGTTCAGTTGGTCAAAACGACCCTCACCCCCGGTTTGTTCCGTCGCGGCACCGCCGCGGGCCCGCCGTTTCTTGCGCCTTGTCAGGAAACGAACACCGATCTTGTGCGTTGAATTGGCATCATTTCGTCACTGCCCGAAGGTCCGCCCATGTCCGAAGAACTCCCCCTCCCGTCCCGCCGGAATTTGCTCAAGATGATCGGCCTTGCCGCCGGTTCCGGCACCATGTTGAACGCGATGGCCACTCTGGGCCACGCCCGTCAAAGCCCCTACAAGGGTCCGCCAGACCTGTCCGGCGCGCCGGATGGCAAATCGGTGGTCGTTTTGGGGGGCGGGCTTGCCGGCATGTGTTCCGCGCTCGAGCTGCGCAAGGCAGGCTACGATGTCACGATCCTTGAATACCAGGACCGCGCCGGGGGGCGTTGCTGGACGCTCAAGGGCGGCGACGAGATCGAGGAACTGGGCGGCTACCGGCAAAAGGTCGAATTTTCCAAGGGGCAGTATATCAACATCGGTCCGTGGCGGATTCCGCATCACCACCTTGCCCTGCTCGACTATTGCCACCGCCTGAACGTCCCGCTCGAGGTGTTCGTTCAGGAAAACCACAATGCCTACCTGCATTCCACCGATCACTTCGACGGCAAGCCGATCCGCTACGGTCACGCCTGGGCCGATTACGTCGGCCAGATCACCGAACTTCTGGGCAAGGCCACCAACGCGGGCGCGTTGGACTCGAGCGTTTCGGTCGAGGACACCGAGATGCTGCTTGAATCGCTGCGCTCCTTCGGCATCCTCGACAAGCAGTACCGCTACACCGCCGGTCTGGATATCGCCGAATATCGCGGCTACCCGACCTCCGGCGCACCGGGCGGGGGGCTCTACAACGCCGCGCCGGAACCGTCCGAGCCGATCTCACTGAATGATCTGCTGCAATCGCGCTTCTGGCAATACATGCGCAACCACACCACCTACCGCCATCACGCGCCGATGTTCCAGCCAATCGGCGGCATGGAGGAAATCGCCCACGCCTTCGAACGCGAGGTCGGCGACCTGATCCGCTTCAACGCCAAGGTCAACCGCGTGACGCAATCCGAAAACAGCGTGACGGTGGACTACGCCGCCGCCAACGGTGAGGGCGAAGGCGGTCAGATCACCGCGGATTACTGCATCTGCACCATCCCCTTCACAATCCTCAGCCAGCTTGACGTCGACGTGTCGCCCGAGTTGCGTCAGGTCATGCGCGCCCTGCACTATTACGAGGCGGTCAAGGCGGGGCTCGAATTCAAGCGCCGTTTCTGGGAACGCGACGAACAGATCTACGGCGGCATCACCCTCACCGATCTGCCCATCGCGGAAATCGGTTATCCCGCCAACGACCTGCATTCCGACGGGCCGGGCGTTCTGCTCGGGGCCTATGTCTACGGGCCGCAAGCCTATGCCTACAACTCCATGTCCCCCGAGGAACGGCTGCAATCGGTGCTTGATCAGGGCGCGCAGATCCACCCGCAATACCGCGACGAATTCACCACCGGCGTCGTGCTGAGCTGGCACCGCGTGCCGTGGATGCTGGGCTGTTACTCGCAATGGGATGACCGGGGCCGCGACTATGAAATCGCCGCGACGATGGACAACCGCTTTGTCTGTGCGGGCGAACATATCAGCTACCTGCCAGGCTGGCAGGAAGGCTCGCTTCTGTCCGCGCTCGATGCGGTGCGGCAGGTCCATGACCGCGCGACGCAAGACATCTGAAGGAGGCACAGCCATGAAAACCGCAGTATCCGTATTCGGGCTGGTCACCGGCCTGGCCGCCTCGATGGCGCTGGCACAGGAGAGCGAGGACCAATTCGCCAAGCCGATTTCCGAAGACCTTGGCGCCTCGACCGGGAACTTTACCCAGACCGATGGCGAAGACCTCTACATGACCGCCTGTTCGGGCTGCCACGGGGAACGCGGCGGCGGAGCGTACGGGGCCGCAAATTACCCTGCGCTGGCCGCCAACGCGCGCCTTGGAACCGCGCGCTACCCGGTCAACCTCATGATCAAGGGCAACGGGGCGATGCCCTCCTTTGCCGAATGGCTCGACAATGAGCAGGTCGCCGCCATCGCGACCTATATCCGCACCAACATGGGCAATTCCTATCCCGAGCCGGTCACCGCCGAAGACGTGGCCCGCATGCGCCAGGACTTCGCCGATCTGGACGAGGGATGAGACCATGTGCAAGGGGTTGATGATCGCAGCACTGCTTTGTACCGGGACCGCGCTTCAGGCGCAGGATTTCTCGTCCATGCCCACGGACCGGAACGGGCAGACGGACCCGTCCTCCGAAACCATCGAGATAGGGCGCACCATCGCCATCGGTGGCGCGCGGAACGGCGGTGTCGAGATGAAATGCATGGCCTGCCACGGGCGCACCGGACAGGGCAGCGACAGCGCACCACGATTGGCCGGTCTGCCCTGGAGCTATCTGGCCGACCAGCTTGTCGCGTTCCAGAAAGGCACGCGCGAAAGCCCGGTGATGGGGCCCATCGCCACCCGTCTTCTGCCCGAGGAAATGCACGCCGTCACGGCCTGGTTCGCCACCCGCACACCCGCACGCAACACCTCCGCACCCGAAGCAGACATGCGCCTGATCGAACAGGGCGGCGCGCTGGCGCGGTCGGGGATGCGGATGTCGGGCGATCCGATCACCGCCTGCGTGATGTGCCACGGCCAGGCCGCCGATGGCCCCTCTGCCGCCGTTCCCGGCCTCGCCGGTCAGTCGGCGCAGTACATCTCCGACCAACTGCACGCGTGGCAGAACGGCACCCGCAACAACGATCCGCTCAACGTGATGTCCGATATCGCGGACAAGCTCACCGACGAAGAGATCGAGGCGGTCGCCGCCTATTACGCCAACGCGGTGCCAGAAGGGCTTTCTGACTGACGCCGCCTAGCGCGGATCGAAACTGTGGTCACTCGACCCCTCACGGGTGAACCGTCCATCGGTCCGCGCGATCATGCGGGTCAGGGTACAGCCCTCGCGCATCACATCGAGAATGGCAAAATCATTCTCCTGCCCCCGCAGCCGGGTCGACAGGCCGGTGCCCACATGGACCTGCAAGATGCTGCCACCCTTGCGCGCCAGAAAGGGCTCCGCCCGCCAGCGGTGCAGATGGCCTGTCAGGATCACGTCGGTGCCGCACTCCGCCAATTGGTCAAGCGCGGCCTCGGCACCGGGCATCAGCTCTTTCTCGGTCTCCGGCGACTGGCTGAACGGGTGATGCGCCATCACGATCCGCGCTCCGTCGAACCCCGCGAACGCATCGCACACGTCGCGCAGTTGACGCTTGCGCAGATGCCCGCGCTGCCAGGCAAAGGGCCAGGCGGTGTTGAGGCTGCACAGCAACACGTCATCCGCCTGAAAGCGCGGTGCAAGATCGGGGCCGATATGCCGCTTGTAGCCCGCATAGGGCCGCAAGAGCCGCCCCGGAAGGTTGTAGAGCGGCACATCATGGTTGCCCGGAACGCAAATCCACGGCGCCGGAAGCCGATCCAGAAACGCCCGCGCCGCGCGAAACTGTGCCGCCCGCGCGCGCTGCGTCACGTCACCCGATACGGCGATCACATCGGGCGCCGCCTCTCTCAGCGCGTCGTGCAGCGGGTCGATCAGCGTGGCGTCGTCCTTGCCGAAATGCAGGTCCGAGATATGCGCGATGCGGATCATGCGTCATGCTCCAGCGCGATCAGGCGCAACGGGTGGTCCGACCAGCGCATCCGCAGCGGTGTGTCCATGTTAATCTTCTCACCGTCGCAGGCCACAAGAACAGGCGATGTCTCGGGCGTGATCGTGATCTCGTGGGCCGTCAGAAGCCTGTAATCCGGCCCTTTCGCCGCCTTGCCCAGAGACAGGCGCCATGCCGTGTGCAGCATCGCGCCGCGCGACACCTGCGGGGCGACGAACATCGGGAAATTCCCCTGCCGCAAGGCATCGCACCCATCCAGCCCGAACTCGTCCAGCTGGTACGCGCTGGCCGCCACAAAGGCGAGCGGCGTGGACAGGTCCTGCCTCTTGCCATCAAGATCAAGCCCCAGCCTCAGCGACCGGGGTCGCCGCGCCAGCGCCTTGAGCACCGACCAATAGGCCGCGATCCGGGACCGGCCGTAACGGTCATAGATGTCCTCGCGTTCCTGAAGGATGGTGGGATAGACGCCGATGCTCACATTGTTGAGGAAGATGCGCCCGTTGACCGTGCCCAGCGACACCTCCCGCTCGGGCTGTTGCGCCAGCAGGGCCACCGCGCGATCAACGTCCTGCGAGATCCCGTGCGCACGGGCAAAATAGTTGAACGTGCCCATCGGCACGATGCCAAGCCGCGCCCCGGCCCGGTGGCAGGGCCCCGCAAGCGCCGCGATGGTGCCGTCACCGCCTGCCGCGACCAGCGGATCGGCACCGTCCTTAAGCACCCTTTCCGCGCAGTCCCCAAGCGTTTCGTCCTCACCGGGCGTGACAACCTGCGCCTCGATCCCCTGATCGCGCAGCGCCTGTTTCAATTGGTCCAGACGGTCGTCGCTGTCTTGCGAGTCGCCGGCATGAACGTTCACGATCACATGCATCATCGTCGGTTTTCCTCTTTGAATGAAACGTAACGCCTGTGCCGCGTCGCCGTTCCGCGTCCCACGCGGTTCGGGAACCGGGACCACCGTGGCGTGTTGAACCGGTATGCGCGGTTCCAATGGCAACAGGAGGCCAGATGCACATCCGATCCGTGGCCAGTTTGCGCCGCTCGGTTTTCGCAGCCGCGGCGATTGCCCTGTTCTGGGTATCGGCCGCCTTCGCGCAGGACATCTCCGGCACCTGGTACGAGGTGGAGGCGATCAACCGCGGGCTGGATGACGCGCCCACCGAAGAGATCGACCGCACCGCCCCCCGCCAGACCTTGCGGGGGTTCATGGACGCGACCGATGCGGGCGATTACACCCGCGCCGCGCATTACCTGAACCTGGCCGAAATCGACCCCGAAGAGCAGGCCACGGCAGGCCCCGACATCGCGCGCCACCTGTCCTCGGTCATCGCACGTCAGGTCTGGATCGACTGGTCGGACCTGTCGTCGCGCCCGGATGCCATGATCGAAGGGCCGTCCGACACGAACCCCCGCGCAGGCCAGCCGCGCCGCAACCTCTTGATCTCGTCCCTCGAGACCGCGACATCGACCTATGACATCCGCCTCGCGCGGTACAAGGCACCGGACCGCCCGGCGATCTGGCTCTTCACGCCGCAGACCGTGGACAATATCGAAGCGCTCTACGTGGCCTTCGGGCCACGCCCCTACGAAGACCAAATCCCCGAACCCCTCAGACGCGAGCTCGCCGGGTTGTGGCTTTGGGAATGGATCGCGATCCCGGTGCTGATCGTCGGACTGGCCGGGTTGGGATACGCAACGCACCAGGCCGCACTCTGGCTGTCGCGGCGATCCCGGCACACCTGGCTGCAAAAGGGTCTCGAGCGAAGCAGCATGCCGCTGGCGATCCTTGTCATGGCGGGTGCGACCCAGCTTCTGGTGACCTATGTGCTGTCCTTCTCGGGGCCGGTGCAGGCCGTGCTGCGCCCCGCGCTCATCATCCTGATGGTCTGGGGCTTTGGCATGACCGCGCTGCGCATCCTCGACGCGGTGCTGCACAAGATCACCATCCGGTTCGTCGGTGAGATCGACGACAAGCGCGGGCGGGACGAACGCGAATTCTACACCTCCATCTACGCGCTGCGCCGCCTGATCGTTCTGCTGATGGTCGCGCTGGCGCTCATCATCGTGCTGGCGCAGCTCAACCTTTTTGACACCGTCGGTCTGACCCTGCTCGCCTCGGCGGGTGTTCTGACGGTTGTGTTCGGCATTGCCGGTCAGGCCATTCTTGGCAACATCCTCGCCTCGCTCCAAATCGCCTTCGCCAAGCCGGTCCGCATCGGGGATTCGGTGCTTTTCGAGGGCGACTGGGCCTATGTGGAGGCCGTGTTTTACACCTTCCTGCGTTTGCGCACCTGGGATCACCGGCGCATCGTGGTGCCGGTCACCTATTTCGTGTCCAAACCCTTCGAGAACTGGTCCGTCGCCGAGGCCCGGATGATGAAGGTGATCGACCTGAACCTGGATCACCGTGCCGATGTGGACGTGCTGCGCGACCATTTCGACATGCTGGTGCAGGACGATCCCGACATCACCGAAAGCGACAGCGCGCTGACCCGCACCACCGGGCATTCGGCCGACGGGCTCACCGTCACGTTCTACGCGATGATGGACGACCCCTCGACCGGCTGGACGGTGCAATGCCGCCTGCGCGAACAGATGATGGCCTTCGTCCGCGACACCCATCCCGACTGGTTCCCGCGCGAACGCGTACAGGAGGTCGGGCAGGACGGCGACAACCAATCCGGGGCGACGCGCATGGCCGGAACCGGCTAGGGCCTTCGGCGTTTTGCCCCCGACACGCCACTGCCTGAAGGAGACAGCGCCATGCCGGGATCCGCCCGAAACCCCCTCGCGACCTTTGGTCGGGCGCTGGAACTGCGCTGGCTGCTGTTTCTTGCCGGGCTGACCTGCGCCGTCTGGGCCCTGGCCGAACTGACCGACGAGGTGGTCGAGGGATCGACCCGCGATCTGGACCGCGACATTCTGCTGGCCCTGCGCACGCCGGGTGACCTGTCCAATCCGATCGGCGGAGACTGGATCGAGGAGATAGGCCGCGATCTCACCGCGCTCGGCGGCGTTGCCGTGCTGACCCTCGCAACGGTGCTGGTGGCGCTTTATTTCCTGATGCGCGACCGTATCGGGTCGATGCTGTTCCTGATCTCGGCGGTGGGCGGCGGCATCGTTCTGTCGAGCGTCGCCAAGGAGTTCTTCGACCGGCCCCGCCCCGATCTCGTGCCCTACGGCTCGCTGGTCTACACGGCCAGTTTCCCGTCCGGCCATTCGATGATGGCGGCGGTAGCCTACCTGTCGCTTGGCGTTCTGATCGCACGGGTGCAGCCGCGACGCAGGCTCAAGGTGTTCATCCTGCTGACAGCGGTGATGCTGACTCTCCTTGTCGGCATCAGCCGTGTCTATCTCGGCGTGCACTGGCCCACCGATGTCCTGGCCGGGTGGCTGGCCGGGGCGGCCTGGGCGGCGATCTGTTTCGCGGTGGCGCAGTATCTTGCCCGACGCGGCCATATCGAACCCGACGACTGCGACGTGCCGCTTGACACCAACCGACCAGAGACCGAGTTCACCTCGCGCCGCAGCGACATTTAGCCGGGCGCGGCCCGTTGCCCGGACTGCCATGCCCGGATCAGGGTCGCGATGCGCTCGGGACATTGGCAAAGGGCAGCGGCCCGGCCAGATCGCTCAGCCAGCCGGGGCCGGTCAGGGCCTGCGTCACACCTTCGGCGCCGTCGCCGGGAACATGGCCGGGGAGGTCGTCATTCATGACCCTATCCACAGCCAGCCCGAGCCTGTCGATCACCGTCTGCCAGATATGCCGGGTTTCAATCAAACCGGACAGAAAGGCCAAGGGAAGGGGTCGCCTGTGTCCCGCTTTGACCGTCACGCTGCACTATCTGCTCCACGCAGGGCGGGATGCAATCGTCCGACCCGACCGGGCCTCACCCGATGATCGCCTGAACCGCGATCGCTGCTGCGTAGATCGACAGCAGCAGCAGGCTTTCCCGGCCGATCCCCGCCGGACCCTGCTTTTCTCGGTACATCAGGCCCAGCATTAGCACGCCGGTCATCAGCATCGCCACCGCCAGCCAGAACAGGTCGGTGCGGGCGACCGCGTGATACAGCGATCCGTCGCGATAGCCCATATCCGAGATCGTCAGGAACAGCGTGTCGAAGGTGTTGCCACCGATGATCCCGCCCACGGCCAGTTGCAGCGCGCCCCGGCGCACGGCGGCAAGCGTGGTGACCAGTTCGGGCAAGGACGTGACAACCGCTGTGATCAGCGCCCCGGCCAGCGATGCCGACAGGCCCAGCCGGTCGATCAGTTGCGCCCCGATATTCGAGATCACCCATCCCGCGCAGCCCATGATCGCCATCAGGATCAGGAATTGCCAGATCAGCCCACGCGCCGGTTTGTCCGTCGAGTCTTCTTCGTCGGGTGTGTCGTCGCGCGTTTCTTTCGTGTGCACCGGGATCCACATGGGGGATTCGCGCAGACGGGACGTGGCCAGCACGCCGAACCCGTAGACGGCCACCAGCACAATCGATGCGGGATGCACGCCCAACACGGTCACCTCGGGCGCGGCATAGGCGACAAAGGGCACGGTCAGCAGCAACAGCAACAGGCCGCACTGAAACATGTTCGCCAGTTCCGCCGCCGCATGTTCGAGATTGGCCCGCCGGTACAGCAGATCGGCCACCGCAAGGAACGCCGTCTGCGCGGCGATGCCGCCGATCCCGTTGGAAAAGGCCAGCGACGCCCGCCCGTCCAGCGCCGCCGTCAAAGACACCACCGTGCCCGAGAACGAGGTCGCCGCCCCCAGCAGCACGCCGCCGATCAGCGCTTCGCCCAGCCCGGTGCGGTCGGCGATACGGTCGGCCAGCCCGGTCATCCGCAATCCGGAGAACAGGATGACAAGCGCGGTCACAGCGCCGATGGCGAGAAGCATTGTGAGGGGCAGCGCGGAAAACATGGTGGCCAACGCGCGAAACCGGCATCGGGTTCACCGGGAGTGTCCGTTTTACGCTCACCTCGCCTGAACTCCGCCCGAACTCTGCCTGACGCGCGGGCGCCGAAGGACCGGAACCAAGTGCCGGACCCGGCGTTCTGATCGCAACGCATCAGCCGATCCGGGGAAGGCTTTGACCCATGTCCGACACATCCAGCCATAGCCACAGCGACACGACGCGGCAGCGTCTCGTTCTGTGGTTTCTGGGCAGCGTACTTGTCATTCTGGCGCTTTTTATCCTGCGGCTGGCGGCGGTTGTCGTCATCCCGGTCGTGTTCGCGGTGCTCATCACGCTTATGGTCGCGCCGCTTGACCGCTGGCTGAAAGAGCGGCTGCCCGGCTGGCTTGGCTGGGCCGCGCATCTTCTGGTGATGATCTGTCTGGTTGCGATCCTTGCGGTGGTGTTCGGCGCGCTGTATTTCGCCGCGCAGCAGGCGATGGAGGCCCTGCCGGGCATTTCCGAAGAGCTGGACGCGCTGGTCCCGGACCAGGACAGCGGCGATGCCGGGCAAAGCAGCGAACTTGAACGCACCCTGCGCGAGATTTGGGGCAGTGCGGGCAGCAGCCTCGGTGAATGGCTGGTCGGCACCGCCACGTCCTTTGCCACTGGTGCCGCGACGATGACCGGGGCGTTCCTGTCGGCCTTGATGATCGTTTTCTTCATCGTGCTTCTGACGCTGGTGGAATTGCCGCGCTGGTCGGCCAAGGCGGCGCGGCTTCTGACCGATGACAGCGGAAGCGAATGGCTGGGCATGAAACGCGCCATCGCGACACGGCTGCGGGGGTTCCTGCTTGTCCGAACCGCGATCGGCCTCATTCAGGCGGCGCTCTATGCCGGCTGGCTGGCGCTCTTCGGGCTCGATTTCCTCGTGGTGTGGGCGGTGCTGACCTTTGTGCTGACCTACATCCCCAATCTCGGGTCGCTGATTTCGGGCGTCCTGCCGGTGCTCTATGCCTTTCTCGTGCTCGATCCGGTGACGGCGTTCTGGGTCGGCGCGGGCATCTTCGCCATCGAACAGGTGGTCGGCAACTTGATCGACCCGCTGCTCCAAGGCCGCCAGATCGTGCTCTCGCCGACGGTGATCCTGGTGTCGCTGCTGTTCTGGAGCTGGCTCTGGGGGGTGGCCGGGGCGTTCCTGTCGACGCCGATGATGCTGTGCCTGCTGGTGGTCTGCCTGCACATCCCGCCGCTGCGGCCGGTGTCGCTTTTCCTGAGCAACCAGGACAGCCTCGAAGACCTTGACGCCGAGTTGCGCCCGTGACCCGCCCGGCCCGCAGAACTGCCGGAACCATGTTCGCGCTCTGACGTTGATCCGCAAAACACGAAAGGGTTCCGCATGGTCACGACACTTCCCCAACGCCCGCAACTGGTCGTTATCGGTGCTGGCGTTGCCGGCGGTCTGGTCGCAGCGCGGGCCGCACAGGCGGGAGTGCGCGTGACCATTCTCTGTGACGGGCCAGAGCTTGACCGCGACGACCTTGTGGCACGTTTCCGGCATTCCGATCCGCAGACCATGATGTCACCCTATCCGGTTGTCCCCCACGCGCCGCAGCCGCAGGTCGCCCGCACCGATGATTACCTGATCCAGAAGGGGCCACGCCCCTACAACCAGCAATATATCCGCGCCGTCGGTGGCACGACATGGCATTGGGCGGCAGCCACATGGCGGTATCTTCCGAACGACATGAAGCTCAGGACCCTTTACGGCGTGGGCCGCGACTGGCCGATCGACTATTGGGATCTTGAACCGTGGTACTGGCAAGCAGAGCGCGAGATGGGCGTCGCTGGTCCGGAAAACGCACCGTTCGATGCGCCGCGCTCTGCCCCCTATCCGATGCCCGCCGCACCGTTCTCGTACATGGATCAGGTGTTCCACGAAAAGCTGGAGCGCCTGGGATACGCCCATATCAGCGCCCCGCAGGCGCGCAACAACCAGCAGGTCTACGATGATCGCCCGCCCTGTTGCGGCAACGCCAACTGCATGCCGATCTGCCCGATCGGCGCGCAGTATTCCGGCAACATGTCGGTGGAAAAGGCGCAGGCGGCGGGGGCACAGCTCATCACCAATGCGGTGGCGCATCACCTCGAGGTCGACGCCGATAACCGCATCGTCGCGGTCCGCTATCTGACCCCCAGCCGCGAGGAGTTCCGGCTTGAGGCTGACCGTTTCGTGCTGGCCGCCAATGGCATCGAAGGCCCGAAGATCATGCTGATGTCGCAGCAGGAAAATGCGCCCGACGGGGTCGGCAACTCATCCGACATGGTGGGGCGCAACCTGATGGACCACCCCGGAACGTCGTCCTCCTTCGACAGCGATGTGCCGCTTTGGCCGGGACGCGGCCCCAACGTGATTTCCGCCATTACCAGCCTACGCGATGGCGACTTCCGGCGCGACTATGCGGCGCGCAAGATGATGATCCTGAACATGAATCCGGTGAGCGGCGTTGCGATGCAAGCCATCGAAGAGGGGCTGACCGGACAGGAGTTGCGCAACGCGGTCCGAGACCGCGCGGCACGGCGTCAGGTCATCACCTGCTTTCACGAACAATTGCCGAACCCGAGCAACCGGATCCGCCCCTCGACCGAGGGCCTGACCGACCGGATGGGTCTGCCCCGGCCCGAGATCCACTATGACGTCGACGATTACGTCGCCACGGCCGTCGAAGACACGCGGCGCAGGGTCGAGGAGATCGCCCAGACCTTTGGCGCGTCCGCCGACAGTGTGGAACACAACGAAGGGTACCTGCCCAACAACCACATCACCGGGGCGACGATCATGGGCACCGATCCGCGCGACAGTGTCGTGGACAGCAATTGCCGCACCCACGATCACCCCAATCTCTGGATCAGTTCGTCCTCGACCTTTCCCTCGGTATCGAGCGTGAATGTCACGCTGACCATCGCCGCGCTGGCGGTGCGGCTGGGCGAACATATCGCATCGGAGGCCCGCCCATGAGACATGCAGCGCTTCGCTTAGGCCTTGTCCTTGCCTGTCTGGCCCTGTCGCCGGTGGCCACGGCACAATCCACGGACATCCTTCTGAACTGTTCGACCTGTCACACCGTCAACACCACCGAAGGCACCACCGGGCGCGACATCTATCCGAACCTCAATGGCCAGCCCGCCCGCTATATCGAACGGCAACTCAGGGCCTATCGCGACGGGCGGCGCGAGCATCGGCAGATGTCGCTGACCGCCACCGCGCTTGGCGACGGGGCCGGGGCGATGGCGCGGCTTTATGCCGACGCGCCGGTGCCCTATCTGGAATTCGGCGATCCGCTGGGGGCGCATAACACCGCCCTGGCTCTGGTGAACGAGGGCGACTGGTCGCGGGGCCTGCCGCCCTGTGCAAGCTGTCATGCCCTTGATCCCGAGGACGACCGCGCACGCGCCGCGCCGCGCATCCACGGACAGCCCGAGGCCTATCTTGGTCAGGAACTGCGCGCCTATGCCGAGGGCACCCGCAGATCCGGCCCGATGGGGCGGATGCAGGCGTTTTCGCAACAGCTCACCCCGAGCGAGATCAGCGCGCTGGCCCGCTACTATGCCGCCTGGAAAACGCCTCCGGCGGATCCGGCCGCACAAGAGATGGAGGCCCGCAATGACTGACGCCCGCGCCTTTTCCCGCCGCGCGTTCATGGGGGGCGTGTCCGCCGCCGCGCTGATCCCGACGCTGAGCGCGGCCCAGACCGCGCCGCCGCGGATGCCCGACATCGCCGCGATGTGCCGCGAACTGAGCGGGTTCGACCCGGTGCCACGACCGCTGGTTTCTGGGATCACCGACCTGATGCCTGCACAGGACATCAGTGAACTCGTGGACGGCACCGCCGATGACGCAACCCGCAAGGCGCTGCTCAAGGCGCTCTATACCGGGATGCACCGGCCCGAAGACGGCGCACCGCAACGCTTCGCCTATTCCTCGGCGCTGATGTACGCGGCGATCGAGGACAGCGTGAACGTGCCCAGCTATTGCGGTGGCCTGCCCGGCTATTGGGCGGAAAAACCGGCTGACGCCTGACGCGCAACGCGGACCGGCACCCTCCCACCGCGCGCTGCGTTCACGCGCTGTTGTCGCTTGTTGGATCGAGTGTTCCTTGCACAGACAAGGAGACACCGATGACCAAAACCACACCATCCGGCGATACAGACTCCCAGATCGTCACCATCGCAGCCCATCTGATCGACGATGCCGGGGTGACCGACCGCCTGTCCGACGATCCGCAAGCCACCGCTGCACTGAAGGACAGCCTGTTCAACCACGGCCAGCAGGTGCCGGTGCTCGTGCGCCCCAACGCGGCCCGACCGGGCCGGTTCGAGATCGTCTACGGGCGTCGCCGGTTGGCTGCCCTGCGCGACCTAGGCCTGCCCGTCCGCGCGATGGTGCGGGTGATGGACGACACCGCGCTTGTGGTGGCGCAGGGGCAGGAAAACAGCGCGCGGCAGGATCTGAGCTTTATCGAACGGGCCAGCTTTGCAACCCGGCTGTCCGAGGCGGGGCACGACCGGGCGACCATCGCCGCAGCCCTAAGCTGCGACCTGCCAAACGTCAGCCGCCTGATCCGCACCGGATCGGATCTGCCGCTTGAATTCCTGCGCCGCATCGGGGCCGCGCCGGGGATCGGGCGGGGCCGCTGGATGGCCTTGGTCCGCCTGTTCCGCAGCGATCCCCCCGCCCGCCGCCGCGCCTATGACGCGACCCGCCGGGCCGGGTTTGCGGCATGTGCCACGGATGCCCGGTTCGAGACGGTGTTCGCCGCGGCAACCGCCCTGCCCCAAGGGCCGACACGGTCGACCTCTCCGAAACCGCTGACGCTGCGGGGTGCGGACGGGACCGCGCTGGCCGATCTGCGCCGGACCCGGCGGGGCGTGACACTGACCCTGCCCGCGCGCGAGGACGGGTTCGGAGCCTGGGTCGCGGACCATGCCGGGGACCTGCTGGCCGAGTGGTACAACAGGTGGCAGCGTGCACATGCGATCACCGAACATGAGGGCGAAACGCCTGGAGACTTGCCGCCTGGCAACCCACAAAGACACGTCGAAACAAAGGCCTAGCGGCCGTCCATCGTTTCGTGGCGCGACAGCGGGGGTGCCGAGGCGGCGGGCGGATCCGTGTCGAACCCCGCCCGACATACGGCCCGCCAGCGAAAGCCCGAAGGTGAAAAATCCATGTCCACCTCTGCTGCCATCGTGTCGGCCACCATCGACGTGATGACGAAGTTGCCGAACCCCTTGCGGGACGGCTGGGTCACGGGCGGCCCGTCATGTTCGGCCCAGTCAAAGACCAGGGCCTCGTCGCCGTCCGGGGTCTTTTCGACATCCCAGTTCAGGGTGACGTGCCCCGTCTCGTTCGACAGCGCGCCGTATTTGCTCGCGTTGGTGGACAGCTCGTGGAACACCATGCCCACCGATTGCGCGTTGCCCGAGGGGATGAACACGTCGGGCCCGTTCAGGTGCAGGCGGCCGGTGCCGAAATGCTCAAGATGCGCCAGTTGCGATTCGATCAGTTCTGCCACGGGGGCGCCGTCGCGCGTGTCACGTACGAGCAGATCCTGCGCCGCCGACAGGCCCTTCAGCCGGGTCTGGAAATGCGGGATGAAATCGTCGGGATAGGTGCGCGCGGTCTGGCGGGCGATCACATCGACGAGGGTCAGCAGGTTCTTGGACCTGTGATTGATCTCGTGCATCAGGATCTTGATGCGTTCGGTCGCCTCGTTGCGTTCGGTGATGTCGTAACCTGACGCGACCAGCAATGTCACCTCGCCATTGTCGTTGCAGATCGGGGCCAGCATGAAGTCGATCGTCATGAGCGAGTCGCCCATCATGCGCACCGGAACATCGTAGCGCTGGACCTCGCCCCGCGCAGCAGCCCGGATCGCGGCCTTGAGCTGGTCGACGATGACGGGATCGTAGCTCCACCAATCCGCCTCCCAGAAGGGCCGGTTGAGCACGTCGGTCCGGTCAATGCCCGCCGCCTCAAGCGCCGGGCGGTTGGCCTCGATCAACGTGCCTTCGAGATCGAGAAGCCCGGTGAAGGCGATGCTGTTGTCCAGAACCAGCCGCAGCCGGTGCTCGGAGGCGCGGAATCGGCGCGCGGTGCGGCGGCGCTCGGTCACGTCGTAGTTGACGCCGATCATGCGCGTCGGCGTTCCGTCCGGGGACCGGCCCACGACGCGCCCGCAGCCTGCCAGATGCCGGATATCGCCGTCGGGCTGGATGATGCGAAAGTCGGTGTCGAAGGTCGTGCCGTCAGCTGCTGCCGCGTCCACCGCCGCAGCCGTCGCGTCGCGGTCGTCGGGATGCATCGCACCAAAGAACGTATCGGCGGTGGAGGGCGTGTCATGATCGACCCCCAGAAGCGCATACATCCTGTCGGTCCAGACCGCCTTGCCGGTGGTCATGTCAAGATCCCACGCCGCCATGCCCGACGCGTCATACGCCATCTCGAGCCGCTCGGTCGCATCGCGCAGCGCCGCTTCCTGGGCCTCGCGCTCGGACAGGTCGTAGAAATGACAGACCACGCCGAAGCGCCCGTCGGGCAGCACGGTCCGGGTCAGTTGCCAGTCATAGGATTCGACGCGGTCGCGATCCTGACGTGTCTCGACAAGGATCGGCGCGGTATAGGGTTCGCCGGTCTTGAGCGTGTGTTCCAAGCGGCCATAGATTTCGAGAGCGATGTCCTTGGGCCACTGATGCAGCAGGGCGTCCCAGATGGGGCAGCCGATCACCGGGTCGATGCCCGCAAACGCCTCTTGCGCGGCCTTGCTGGCCATCACGATCTTCAACCCATCGTCAAGCACGTAGACACCGAAGGGCGACTTGTCGATCAGGTCGGTCAAAACGTGGTTGAACGACCAGGCCCGCTCGTCCGCTGTCTTGAGCGCGGTCACGTCGATCAGCGACCCGCGCACGACACGGGCAAGGCCGGTCACGGGGTCGAGCGGACCGTAGCTGCGGCCGCGATCCAAGATCCAGCGCACGGTGCCGTCGTCATCGACAACGCGGAACGTCATGTCATAAGTGTCGGTGCTGCGGCGGTACCGGTCGATTGAATCGAGCACATAGGCCCTGTCGTCTGGATGCACCCGCCGCTCGGTCGCAGTAGCGGGCGAGATCGCCGAGACCGGGTCGAGCTTGAACAGCCGGAATGCGCCCGCCGACCACCACGCGACATCCCGAGCGACGTCGTATTCGTAAAGCGCGGTGGCGGTGTCGCCCTCATCCGTATGTCGGTCGGCCGGATCCTGACGGTGAGGGCTGACGTCGAATTGCACACCATGCAGCGCAATCCCGCGCCCGCCGGCATCGCGCTGAACCGTGCCGGTGTCGTGCACGGCGCGCTCGGTCCCGTCGGGGTGACGGATCCGGAATTCGCGGGAATAACTCTTTCCCCTGCGCAGCAACGATGTGCAATCGGCCTTGATGCGCGGTCGGTCCTCGGGGTGGATGAGCGCAAGATAGGCGGTGGTCTCAAGCTGGGCGGCAACTCCTCCATAAAGCGATTGCATCGCCGGAGAGAGGAAGACCTTGTCCGCATCCTGCGCCCACCTGTAGGACGCCATGCCACTTGCAAGGTCAGGGTCCAAACCGCCTTTCAGGCCGTCTTTGTCAGGCATAACAAGCCCCCCGGTATTGATGGTGACCTAGGGTAAACAAGAGTAACTCCCTTTTACACACAAAAGCGAAGCATTGAAAGCATGTCCACCCCTACCCGCTTAAGTTGAGTGCAAAAGAGTATTTTTGGCGGAATTGCAGGATTGTAGGAAATGGGAACGGTTTGCGTCGTCACACTTTTTTAAAGAACCGACATTCTGATTCTTGCGATCCTCATCGAACGCGCATCCTCTTTCTGGAGGACACGTTTCGTGCCGACCTGCCCGACACCGAAACCGCCGAAGTCGGGCCCAATACCTGCGAGCAGTTGCGTGGGCGCATCGAACTTCAGACCGTCGCGAACAAGGTGCCCGAGGACCGTCTGAGCGTCGTGCAGCCGATTGACGACGCTACCCTGCCGTGGCCGGGGCTGATCACCGGGGTTTGGGTGTTGGGCTTCTGGTACTGGGTCACCAACCAGTACATCGTGCAGCGCGCCGCGCGCACCGGGGAGCGCGAGTTGTTTGTCGGCAAATCGGTGGTGCAACTTGTCATCGGCCACATGGTCGCGCATGGCCGGTTCGCCGTCCGCGCGTCGGACAACGGTCTGATCGGTAACGCCGAAACGCCGCGCTATGTGCTGTTCGGAGGGGTGCCCTTGGCAGCTCTGCGTCTCGGGCTGTTGCTGGGATGACGCGAAAAAGCCCGCAACCAGTGACGGTTGCGGGCCTTGTGAAATCATCAACTGTCAGGTCGCCGGATCAGACGGCGCTTTTCGACCACTTGTCCACTTCCTGTTCGGCCTCTTCCTTGGACTTGCCGTATTTTTCCTGGATGGCGCCGACCAGCTTGTCGCGGTCGCCTTCGACCTGTTGCAGGTCATCGTCGGTCAGTTTGCCCCACTGACGCTTGGCTTCGCCTTGCATCTGAGTCCATTGGCCTTTGATCTGATCCCAATTCATGAGTGTCTCCTTTCTGTGTTTCATTGGGTCAACGGTGTGGGCCCCGCGATGGTTCCCTGTCCGGGGCGCTTCTGCCCCGGCGGAACCCCGACTGCATCAGAGGCATTTCCTTCAGATCGTCCTGTCATCCGAGGACCCATGACACAGCGTGTTTCCGTGCTTCGCGTGCCTGCATGAGCGCGCCGATGCCGGTGGGCAATGCCGCGTTGACGGCGCGGTCGCGGGCGGGTGTGGCGCTCGGGCTCAGCTTGTCGCGCAAC
Source organism: Pelagibaca sp. (assembly GCA_041725935.1). Classification (GTDB taxonomy): domain Bacteria; phylum Pseudomonadota; class Alphaproteobacteria; order Rhodobacterales; family Rhodobacteraceae; genus Marivita. The sequence goes on along the minus strand of JBGRQD010000008.1, from coordinate 146,943 downwards.
GGCCTTTTGTCCATCGGAGTGAAGCGACGGTCAGACCCGGCCGGGATCAAACCCTGTGCTGAGCACGGCAGGCGGACGGGCCTTTACCAGAAATGTTCAACCTGAATGCCGAAATTCATGCCGTCCCGACCGTCATAGCCGGGCGCGATGCCACTGTCTTCGGCGTTGTCGTCCCATGCCGCGTAGGTGCCGTAGAACCGGACCACCGGACGGTCGAAGAAATCCGGCCCCGAGGGCTTCCATTCGAGCGCTGCCGTGAGCTTGCCAAGATTGCGCGACGGGCCGGTGTCGGGGACGACGTGATCGACACCCGCCTCGACCGCAAGATAAGTGTCATTGGCCACGCGCCAGATCGGACGCGCCCCGACGGAATACCAGTTGTCGAGTTCCGAGCGCACCTCGGCCACGGCGGTGGCCTGAATCGAGAACGCATCGGACGCGTTCCAGAGATACTGGCCGACGCCGCGAAAGCTGCGCCAGTCCTCGTCCGCGTCGGGGTCCGAGGCGAAGGACAGGGTGTGCCCCGCGCTCCAGCCGGCCTGAAGCGCAAGCGTCCAAGTGCCGCCGCGTTGGTCTTCGTAATCCATTTCGGCGGTGAGCATCCCGCCGCCATCGTTGTTGGCGTCGAGATCGTCATCGGCGAAGCGGTAATCCAGACCAAGGGTCAGCGACACGCTGTCCGACAGGGAGATTTCCTCGATGCGGGCATCGACACGGGTGTAGTTGTCGCCATCTTCCCACGCGCTTTCAAAGCTGCCGCCGCTGTGGCTGAAGACCGCAAGCGCGCCCTTGCCGAAGCCAAGATCGACATCCTCGATCCCGATGCCGGTGCCGGTGGCGTCCCAGTAGTAGAAATCGTTGATGTGCACATCCGAGCGCTTGTAGAAGCGATGCCCGGCCCAGATCTGGGCATCGGCAAACGCACCGCCCCCCAGAACGCGCCGCGCCCCGACCCATGCTTCTTCGCCGTAAAAATCGAAATCGTCGTAATCGTTGATCGGTGTCCCGACAGCGCTGCCGCGCAGGTTGAGCGAGAACAGCGGCCCGGAGTCTTCGTCACCGAAGCTCAGGACAAAGCCCGGCTCAAAATAAACCTCGCACTCGTTGCCAAGCCGGTACTTTGCCCCGGCGCCGGGCAACTGGAAACAGCCCTGATCATCGCCATCCGACGAAACCCCCAGACCGGCGCGCAGATAGCCGAAGCTTTCAAGCCGTACGTTGCTGTCGCCCGAGGCGGATTGTGCGGTTGCAAGTGTCGGGGTGGCGATCAAGCCGACTGCTGTCAGGCGACAAAGTGTGGTCAGGGCGTTGGCGGGCGCAAAAACAGTGCCGAACATGGTTTTTCCTTTGGTGCAGGAACGCGATGTTCGAAGAAAAACCAGCAGCGCGCGGATCGGTTCCGAAAATTCCGCCGCCCTATCTCTGGCGCGTTTGCAAGGACAGGCCGATCAACAACCCGATCCCGACCGCTCCGACGATGGCGAGTGAGGGGTTTTGCTGCACGAACTGCGTGCTGTTCCGCGTCGCGCGGCCTGCCGTGTCGGCAACCTGTTGGCCCGCCGTGAATGCGATGTCACGGGCGTTTGCGCCCGCGTCATTCGCCGCATCGCGCGCCGTGTCGAGCAGGGTTTTTCCATCGGCCCCATCGCCTTGGGGGTCACTGAGCAGGGTCGTGTCGGGATGATAGGTTGTCATGATCGGTCTCCTTTTCAGAGGTGAAACAGGACAGCCACCTGCATGGTTCCCGGTGATGCGCGCGACGCGGTGACGTGGGGATAATCACGGGGGCAGGATCAGGCGCATATCCTCGGTGCCAATCACAAGTTCGACCCTGTTCCAGCCGAAAAGCGTCACCGGCGTATCTGACAGCAGCGATATCTTTGCTCCGTCGAGGGGATAGAGATGCACCACTGGCTAGCCCCTGCGGTTCATGCCCAACCGCAGGATCGTCTCACCCGTCAGATGCACCAGACCGGCGGTGTTGGGCGCGTGCGATCGCGGTGCGATCAGTGCCGAGATAGAGACGGGCAGGGCAGGGGGATCGATGACTTCCGTCACTGCGGTCGAATAGCCGTCGAAATCGAAGGTGCCGGGCGTCTGCTTGGCCTCCGAGATGTCGATATAAGAGTCGCTTGCGGCGGAGCTGTCCGGATCGGAACCAGTGTTCAGCGCGGCCGGTCAGGAGCGCAGAGTCAAATCCAGATCATCAATCCGTTCCATGCGGTGCGAGTTGGACAAAATCGCGCGGCGCGTGTTCTCGTCGATTTCGCCTCCGATCTCGGCCAGCATGTCCGCCCGCATGGCGACTGTCACTTCGGCAATGGCGTGCATGACTTCCTCAGCGGCATGCTCTCCGAGTTCGCCGTCGCGGAGTCCCCCGAGCAGCGCGTCTAAAACCTTGTGAAAGGCTGCAATGACCGTGCTGCTGCCGACAACCGCCAGCTTGTGGTTGAGAACGCGCAACGCATCGACAAGCTCCTCATCGTAGCTTCGTCCTTCGACAATATCGGCCACGGTTTCGATGGCCCCCATGTAGACGGCGTTCTTTTGTTCAATCAGAAGAACACTTCCTTCCTTGCGCAACTCAAGCTCGGTCTGTCGGTTCAGCAGGGTTGCCGTCACGAAGATCGTGACCACGGCACCCAACAGAACCAGAATGGACTCCTGCGCGAAAATTGCGCCTTCCCCGGAATAGAAAAGGAACCGAAAAACACCATACCCGACGACCAGCACTGCCGCGAGCAATAGGACATAGATAAAGTCACGGCGGCGATGTCTGCGATTTGGTTCGATCTGCATATCTTCCTACCGATTTTGACCGTCGAGCGGGCGTTGTCACGCTAACAAGCCAAAGGTCTTGTTAACGTGACAATTCATCCGAAGCGGTTGGTCCGGAATGTTTTTTGCCGGAGTGGTCGTTGATCAGAACAGAAGGTCGCAAGTTGTCTCGTGCCGCTTTTGAAACTGTCGACGCGTCTTGCGAGAAATGTACACTATCAGGCCGGGCAGGATGGGACGCCAGGACCCATGTCCAGCACAATGGGTGGTTCAATTGCTTTGTGACGTCTCGTTTTCTTCGGACGTTTCCTCACTATCGCCGGAAGCTTCGTCCGCTGTGTCTTCTGCATCGGACCCGCCTTCCGATTGCATTTCTTCCTCAGCCGATTGGGTTGTTTCGTCCGAATTCCGCTCGCCTTGTGCAGTGGCATTCGAATTTTCGGAGCCGCTGTTTTGGTTCCTGTTGGCATCCGAGGAAGAGTCTTCGCCGCTGCCCGCGTCGGTTGAGGTATCGCCCTCATTGGCTGAACTCGAGGCCGCGTCATCGTTCGCCGCAGATGTATCGCTGCCGTTTCCGTCACTCGCGGCAGGCTGATCGTCACCGTCTTCGGTCGTGCTCGCGGATTGTTCTGGGTTGATCGCAGCAGTCATACGCTGTTCGATCTCGGCCAGACGGCTTGCGCGTTGGTCCACATTCGAGGTCAGCTGGGTGACGAAATTTTGCAGTTCGGAACGTTGCGCCTGCAATGCCTGGTTATCTTCATTCAGATCCGTCCGCGTTTCGGTCAACTGTGCGACGTTTTCTTCAAGCGTTTTCTGACGTTCGGTCATTTCGGCAAGTTCGGTTTCCATGGCGTCGCGCTCGGACTGGAGTGCATCGCGGGCAGCGGTTCGCTCCTGAACTTCTGTCTCCAAAGTGGCTGCCTCTTCGGACAAGCGTGCCGTGTCCTCAGTAAGGGTGGCCATAGTGTCCCGCACGTCAGCCTCGGCCACGCGGGCCTCTTCCAACCGTGTGTTTAAATCTTCGAGTTCCGCTTCCTGCGCCGCGATGTCTTCTTCAATGGCTGCGCGACGGGTGTCGAACGTCTCGATTTCTTCGCGCATGGGGGCCACGCGATCTTCAAGGGACGACAGGGTCTCCTCCTGCCGGGCAATCTCTTCATTCAGACCGTCCCGGCGTGCGGTCGCTTCGTCGAGTGCGGCGCGGGTGGTTTCGAGATCGGATTGTTCCGTGGTTGTCTGGCTTGTGAGTTGTTCAAGTTCGGGCCGCAGCGTGTCGATTTCGTTGCGCAACTCATCGACCGTCCCGGCGGCATCCTGTTGTTCCTGCATCTGCAACTCCAGATTCGCGACCTCTTGGGTCAAGCCATCGCGCTCCTGCGCACCGGTGACACCGAAGTAAATCGCGACAACCCACCCGATGAACGCTGCCATGCCCAACAGGAAAGTCTTGTTGCTCGAACCGGAATCGCTGGTGGCCATTGTCTGTCTCCTCGTTTGCAGATGCGCATCGGCGCGCCTTGTAATGATGTGACAACGGCAGGTTATGGCGCTTGGTTCCCTTTGAGCCCGCATTTCGGTTCAAGAGGGGATAGGCTGTCGGCGTCAAACTCGTCCGACGGAAGCCTTTTGCAGCAGTGGGATGCATGGAAGTTTCGGTGGTGTCACGATACCTAGCCAAGCGTGCAAATTGGCGTGGGACCAGCAGCCCTCATAGCCGTGGCTGTGAATTTCAATCAGCAATTCCCGGCCGTACCGGATGCGCTGCTTCCAGAGATCTGACAGTGTTCCCTCAAAATATCTGGGAGAACTGGGCTTCAGGACAGTGTGGCTGGCGGTTCGGAGGCGCGTCAGATGGCAGCCATTTCGCCATGCTAGGACGTGGGACTCCGGTCCGCCGTCTGATCTCACTGCAACAAGTAACCTGCGAGCGAAGCTCATGGATGGAGTTGAAGATTTCCTTGCGGGATTGCCGATACGTGAGCCGAGATCGAAGCGTTAGGCTGCGCGTGCTCATGTTGCCGGCATCCGACAAAAGCGTTTGGCCGATCGCGCGGCCAGCTGCGAGCTGACGGGGCGCGACACCTTCCGGCTCTACGCGGTGTATCGTTCGAACTGCGCTGCGGCGGGTGTCGGGGCAACGATATTGTAGCTTTGTCGCTTCATCGTCATTCTGACCGGCATCCATCCAACGAAAGGCGCGGCACATGAATACCGTGGAAACGGTGACGCAGGCACTTCTGGACGCTCGAAACAGCGGATTGCGCGCCGAAGCGTCGGCCCTGCCTTCGCTCGACTACCAGCAGGCTCTTGCCATCCAGCGCGCCGTACAAGCCCAGATCGGTGAGGTGAGTGGCTTCAAGGTGGCACGCCGCGTCGATGGCCCGCCCGTCATCGCACCGATCCCGGCGCAGAAAACCTGTCCGAGCGGAGTGTCCCTGCCGGTGCGCGATCAGCTGGGGATCGAGTTGGAAATCGGCTTCGAGGTGATCGCCCCGCCGGGTCCTGACCCGATGTCGAACCCCGTCCGTGTCTTTCGGCCCCGTATCGTGTTGGAAATCGTCGACACGCGCCTCTCGGGTGCCGAGAACGATCCGCTGCTGAAACTGGCGGACATGCAGATCAATGACGGGTTGGTTCTTGGCCCTGCGCTGGAAAACTGGAACGGGCAGGATTTCTGCCAGCTTGATGCGCAGCTGACCTGCGGATCGCAGACGGTGCTCTCTGGCAGCGCCACAGTGCCGGGAGGTTCCGCGCTGGCAAATCTGGCCTTGCTGTGCACATATCTTGGCGATCATTGTGGTGGGCTTAAGCTCGGACAGACGGTCATTACAGGCTCGATCTCGGGGCTTGATTATTTTTCGGCAGGGACAGATGTGGTCGGCAACGTTGCCGGGTTTGGCACGGTGAGCTGTCAGTTGCGCTAAGGCGTTCCGGGATTGACCTGTGAGACACCCGGGAGCTTTGAAGCCCAGCCAACACTCTGTGGTGTCGGACATACCTGAAATTTCTCTGAATGTTTCCGTGAAGCTTCTGGCCCCGATCTTGCCGCGGCGATCTGTGTGCGGATCGCACGCGTTGGTGGTGTGGGAACGAGCCTTCCGCGAGCCGAACGATGACCAGATCAATACCATCTTCAGATCAATCCGCTGACACCCGACCCATGCAGATGTCCAAACGCTCTGGCGCGACCGGACCGTCAAGATGCCAGCAGGAATGACCGGAAATGCGTCAAGCCACCCGCCGATCAATACATTGGCGATGCCTGTTTTGCGGCCCCTGGCACCTATTTCACAGCGACGTTTCTAGGATGGCGGGTGCGTGTGCTGAAGCCCTGCAATGACGCCACGAAGCTCGGCAAGCCCTTTCAGCCGACCTATGGACGGGTAGCCCGGCTGCGCCTTGCGATGCAAATCGTCAAGAATGTCTTGTCCATGATCCGGCCGGAATGGAATTGACCAATCCTCGCGCCCTTCTGAGCGGCGGCGCGCCTCTTCTTCAAGCGCTGCCGCGATGAGCGCGACCATGTCGGTGTCACCGGCAAGGTGTTCATCCTCGAAAAAGGATCCGAACAGAGCGCCTGTCTCGCGTTTCACGTTGCGCAGGTGCAGGAAATGTACCCGATCCCCGAGCCGCGCCATCATGCCTGGCAGGTCATTGTCCGACCGCGCACCAAGCGAGCCGGAACACAACGTCACGCCATTGGCACGCAGGTCCACGGCTTTCAGGATGGCCGTGTAATGCGCTTCGGTCGACATGATGCGGGGCAGGCCCAGCAGAGGCACCGGTGGATCGTCGGGATGACAGCACAAGCGCAGACCGAGCTTGTCAGCCACCGGGACCACCTCTTCGAGGAAGTCGATCAGGTGTTGCCGTAGCCGCGCCTCGTTGATGGCGTCATACTCGGCGATGTGTTGGCGTACGTCTTCGAGCGAGAACTGTTCTGCCGCACCGGGCAGGCCGAAGACCACGTTTCGTGCCAGTTCGTCGCGACGGGCGTCGCTCATTCCGGAAAACCGCTCTGTCGCTTCTTCGCGCAAAGTTTCGTCGAAATCGGCTTTTGCACCTTTTCGTGCGAGAATGTGCAGATCGAATGCCGCGAAATCCACAAGGTCAAAGCGCATGCAGGTGGCACCCGAAGGACGTGGCCAGGCAAGATCAGTGCGGGTCCAGTCGAGGACAGGCATGAAGTTGTAGCAGATCACAGCAATGCCCGCATCGGCGAGGTTGCGCAGGCTTTGCTTGTAGGCCTCGATGTGGTCTCGCCAGTCGCCTATTTGCTTCTTGATGTCCTCTGACACGGGCAGGCTTTCAACCACGTCCCATGTAAGCCCGGACGGACGTCCGTCGGTCATGGTGGCGATATCCTGTTGGCGTCTCGCAATTTCCTCGGGCGACCAGACCTCCCCTGTCGGAACATGATGCAAGGCCGAAACGATCCCCTCGACGCCGGCTTGTCGAGTGTCGTCGATGGACACGAGATCCTTCGGTCCAAACCACCGCCATGTCTGCTTCATCCGTCATCCTCCCGACTCGTCTATGGCTTTTCTACCACCTGAGCTCATTGCTGACTAGTATGGAAGTATGGTAGCTTGACTTAGGGAGGACAGCGAATCATGACGGCTCACGGTGCCATCGCAAGCGACTTGGACCCGTCTGCGGCGATATCCCCGCAGATTTATGCCCAGCTGCGCGAGGCAATCATTCGCAACCGGTTTTCGCCGGGTGACCGCATTTCCGAAAGCGAGATCGCCCGCAGTTGCTCAGTCAGCCGTCAGCCAGTGCGTGAGGCTTTCATCAAATTGGCAAGCGAGGGACTCCTCGCGATCCTGCCGCAACGCGGTACGATCATCACCAAGATCAATTACAGCGCGGTTCTGGATGCGCGATTTCTGCGTGAGGCGATCGAGGCGGATATCGTGTCGATCCTGACGTCAGAGCCCGACCTCGCGTTGATCCGTGACTTGCGGGCCCAACTCAAGGCACAGGCCGCGGTTGTCCGCACTGATCCGCTGGATTTCATTGGGTTGGATGACCGGTTTCACCGGACCTTGGCGGATGCTGCTGGCAAGGTCGGCGCATGGCGGCTGATCGAAGGGCTGAAATCCCAGATGGACCGCGTGCGGTTCCTGTCCCTCGGGCATTTCCCGGTCAAGAAACTGATCGAGCAGCACAAGGCGGTCGTGGACCGCATCGAGATTGGAGACCCGCAAGGGGCCAATTTGGCCATCCGAGGCCATCTGCGCGAGGTCCTGAGCGATCTGCCGCAAATCCTCGGGGCCAATCCCGACTTTTTCGACCTGCCGGACGGGAAAATCCCGATACCGGTCAATGCACCTATCCAAGGAGGAGTGGATACATGACATTCAATTGGAAAATGACAGTTGCGGCCGCAACCGTTGCCACGTTCACAGCAATGCCGGCGCTCTCGCAGGACATGACATTGAAGCTCGGGCATCTCGCCAATGAGGACAACCCGTGGCACCTGGCCTCGGTGAAATTCGGTGAAGAACTGTCGGCGCTGACCGACGGGCGCATTGCGGTCGAGGTCTTTCCGAACGAAAGCCTCGGCAAGGAAATCGACCTGATCAACGGTATGCAGCTTGGCACCGTTGACATGACGATCACAGGTGAAAGCCTTCAGAACTGGGCCCCGATGGCAGCGCTTCTGGCCGTGCCCTACGCCTATAAATCCATCGAGCACATGGACGAGGTGGCCTCTGGCGAGATTGGCGACCAGATCAAGGCGCAGATTGTCGAAAAGGCGCAAATTCGCCCCATCGCGCACTTCGCCCGTGGCCCGCGCAACCTGACTTCGAACCGCCCGATTGCCCATCCGGACGAACTGAACGGACTGAAAATGCGGGTGCCCAACGTGCCGCTCTTTGTCGACACATGGCAGGCGCTTGGCGCAAACCCGGGTCCGATGGCCTTCTCCGAGGTCTTTACGTCGCTTCAGAATGGCACGATCGAGTCTCAGGAAAACCCGCTGGCCTTGATCCGTTCGGCGAGTTTTTACGAAGTGCAGAGCCATGTGAACCTTACAGAACATGTCCGCAGCTGGATCTATTTGACCATTGCGGAATCCACTTGGGGCAAGCTGAGCGAAGAAGATCAGGGCCACGTCATGGAGGCCGCCAGCCGCGCGCAGGCCTATGAGCGCGAGCTTTTCAACGAAAGCGTCGCCGCCGACCGTGCCTTCCTTGAGGAAAAAGGCATGACCTTTGTCGAGGTCGATGGTGCTGCGTTTCAAGCTGCTGCCAAAGATGCGGTCCTGATGAACGTCAATGACGAGATCAAGCCGATCGTCGAAGGTCTGTTCTCTCAGTGACCCAAACGATGTGGCGCCTCGACCGGGCGCCACATCTTCCTTGACTCTGGAAACCGCGATGCTGCACGCCGACAAGATCATTCACCTGACGACCCGGCTGGCCCAATGGGGTACTGGTCTGTCCTTTGCCATCCTGATCGTGGCAGTCCTGTTGCAGGTGATCGGTCGCCTGACTGGCCTGTCATTGGTGTGGACCGAAGAGCTGACCCGCTATGCGCTATTGTTCATGGTGGCTTTCGGAGCGGGCCTGGCTTTTCGCTCCGGTGATCTGGTGAACGTGGACGTTGTCTGCGAAACGCTACCGGGCCGCGCGCCTTGGCTGCTGAGGCTGGTCGCGGCGCTGGTGACGGCGGGACTGGCACTCTACCTGCTGCCGCATGCGTGGCGCTACGTGTCCATCGGCAAGATGCAGACATCGCCGGCCTTGGGCCTGCGCATGGATTTCGTCCATGTCACTGTTTGGCTGCTGCTGGTTTTCCTGGCGATTTTTGCCGTACTCCGCGTGCTGGGCATGATCACAGGCACGGAAGACGGCAAGCCCGTCAAACCTGACGAGGATATCTGATCCATGGACGTCGCTGTTCTTTTCCTCGTCTTTGTCGGCGGGTTGGTCGTCGGAATTCCTGTGGCCATCACGCTGGGTGTGTCCTCACTCGCCTACCTGCTGATCGCCGGTATCCCGCCCGTGGTCATGCCGCAAAAGATGTATGCGGGGATGGATGTCTTTGTCCTTCTGTCCATTCCGGGCTTCATCCTTGCAGGCAACCTGATGAATCGCGGTGGGATCACGCAGCGGATCATCAGATTCGCCAATTCCATCGTTGGATGGATCAGGGGTGGCCTTGGCCTGACCAATATCGCGGCCTCGATGCTGTTTGGCGGCATCACCGGCACCGCGGTGGCGGATGCGGCTTCGATCGGTAGCGTGATGATCCCCGGAATGAAAAAAGCTGGCTATCCGGCGGATTTCTCGGCCGCCGTGACGGCCGCGTCATCGACAGTCGGTCCGATCATACCGCCGTCCGTTCCGATGATCATCGTGGGTGCCCTTTCAGGCATCTCGGTCGGGCAGATGTTTTTGGCCGGCGCCGTGCCGGGCATCCTGATGGGCGTCGCAATGATGATCACCGCCTACGTGATCTCGGCGCGCAGGAACTTTCCCCGTCAGGAATGGCAGGGGTTCGGAGAAGTCGCGCGGTCCTTCGGGGGCGCCTTCTGGGCACTCGCCATGACCTTTCTCATCATCTACGGGCTGCTCTCCGGCCTTGCGACGCCCACGGAAACCGCCATCGTGGCTTCAGTCTATGCGTTCATCGTCGGCGCGTTCATCTATCGTGAGCTGCCGATTTCCAAGCTGCCGGGCATCATCGTTGAAAGCGGCACCTCGGCCGCAGGGATTCTCGCGCTTGTCGGTTTTGCCAATGTCTTCGGCTGGATCCTCGTATCGGAACGCATTCCCCAAGCCATTGCTGACGGGGTGCTCGGCTTCACAGACAACAAGTTCCTGGTCATCCTGCTGATCAATCTGCTGCTCCTGTTCGTCGGTATGTTCATGGAGACCATCGCCGCGTTGATCATCCTGTTTGTCCCGCTGTTGTCGCTCGCCGAAGCGGTTGGAATCGAACCTCTGCACTTTGCGACCTTTGCCGTGCTCAACCTGATGATCGGTCTGACCACGCCGCCGGTCGGCGTTTGCCTCTTTGTCTGCGCGGGCATCGCCCGGCTTCCGTTGATGCCCGTGGTTGTGGCAATCCTTCCCTTCCTTCTGACAAACATCGCAGTGCTGCTGGCCGTGTCCTACATTCCGGCTTTGGCAACCTGGCTGCCGTCCCTCCTGACGAAATGAGTGCACTCATGAAAACCCGTGTCTGTCGTCTTTACGGCCAGAACGACCTTCGCATCGACACCGAAACTGCCTCTGAACCGGGAGAGGGACAGGTTCTTCTTGCCGTTGCATCCGGCGGTATCTGTGGATCGGACATGCATTACCTTTCAGAGGGCGGGATAGGCACCATCCGCGTGCGCGAACCGATCATTCTGGGTCATGAAGCGTCCGGTCGGGTGGTGGGGACAGGTCCGGGTGTCACGGGTCTGGCCGAGGGTGACGCTGTTGCGATCAACCCAAGCCGCCCCTGCGGCACCTGTCTTTTTTGCGCTGAATCCATGCAGATGCACTGTCTCAACATGCGCTTCAATGGCTCAGCCATGCGCCTGCCCCACGAACAGGGGCTGTTCCGCGACCGTCTCGTTGTCGACGCCGTCCAGTGTATCAAGGTGCCAAATGACACGGATCTGACAGCGCTTGCCTGTGCCGAGCCACTCGCTGTTTGCCTGCACGCTGCCCAACTTGCAGGTGACCTTGCCGGAAAGCGCATCTTGATCACCGGGGCTGGCCCCATCGGCGCGCTTTGTACGGCAGTGTCCGCACAGCGGGGCGCGACCGAAATCGTGGTGACTGACCTCCAGGATGCGGCCTTGGGTGTCGCGGCCCGTATGGGTGCAACGCGGTGTATAAACGTGAGGCGTGAGGGTGCAACGATGGCGGAGTATGAAACCAACAAGGGATATTTCGATCTTGTCTTCGAATGCTCAGCCGCCGAGCCCGCGATCCGGTCTGCGATTGCAGCGCTGCGCCCGCGTGGCACGATGGTTCAGGTCGGCGTTGCAGGGGACACACCGATGCCGATGAACGCTCTTGTGGCGAAAGAACTGAAGCTACAGGGCTCGTTCCGTTTTCACGAGGAATTTGGACAATCTGTTGCCGCCATCACCACTGGGCAGATCGACGTATTGCCAATGGTTACGCACCGCTTTCCGCTGGAGCAAGCGCAAGATGCCTTTGCTGTGGCGACAGACCGGGCAAAGTCCGTCAAGGTGCATTTGACGTTCGGCATTTAAGGAGAGTGACTTTCAACACGTTCATGGAGCGAGTTGTTGCCCATTGCCACTGCAGGCTTCCCTGAATTCTTGTCCAGAGCAGGACCTCAACCCTTATATGTTCTCGAAGAAGCCGTGCACATTCTTGCTGGAAAGACGCGGCGGATTGCGGCGTCCTCGTGTGAGCCCGCCCATCACCGCGAAGACGAGGCGATGGCGCGGATCGGAAATGAAAACGCCAGTGGGCAGTCAGCACACGCGCTGCGGAGGTTGACTTGTGGGGTTCCTCCGGCTCGGCACCGTGAATGCGACGCTTGATCCATCTCCTCCGAGCCGCAGGCCCCGAAAGGTCGGAGCCAAGGTCAAAAGCTTCGACATGCCGCCCGTGTGACCGAACACCCACCTGAGAATATCAATGTCCAATCTGTAAAGAGCTACGCCAGTTTCGGCTTTTGCATCAGAGGTCTCACAGCAAGAAAATTACCCCCAGACCGGCGGGCAAGGCCGGCAGGCGGAGCAGTTCCAACAGGCGCACCCGAGCACCGCCAATCACCGCAAAGCTGATGAGCCAGAGGCCCACCGCAATCTGTGCCATCGTGGCCAGCGCGGCCAAGGGTTCGGTCGCCAGTTGCAACAAGGCGGGGTTCGCGATGAAGCCCAGAGGTACAACAAAGAGGCCCACCCCCAGCCGCATGGAGTTGCCTGCCACAGGCAGCCAAGGCGTCTGCGCGATGGCGGAGGCGATGAAGACATTGCCGCAAACAGGTGGCGTGATGGTGCACAAAAGGGCGTACCAGAAGACGAAGAGATGCGCATATAGGTCGGGCACGCCGAGGCCCACAAGGGCCGGCACCGCAACCGAGGCGCAGATCACATAGGCCGCAGTCGTCGGCAGCTCCATCCCAAGGACAAGGGCCGCCAGAGCGGTCAGAAGCAATGCCAGCCACAGCTGACCGCCGCTGGCCGATAAGATCAGCGAGGTGAGCTTGACGCCAAGACCGGTCATGTTGAACACGCCTACCACGATGCCCGCGCAGATGATCACGGCGGCAATGATGGAGACCTGTTGCGCGGCGGTGATGATCGCCACCAGCGTCCGGCGATACCAGCCCGCAAGCGACAGTCGCCCGTCGGGCTCGAAGATCAGGGTTGCCCAGGTGACCACCGTGGCAAAGACCGCCGCATAGGCCAGGGTGTAACTGGTAAAGGCAAGGGTGCCGACCAGGATCGAGAAGGGCAGCAGGAAGAAGGGCACCGAGCGTGACACTGCTGCCCAGCCGGGCATTGCGCTGCGAGGCAGAGCGGGAAGGTCGATGCGCAATGCATAGACATGTACCCCGAACCAGGCCGCGAGGAAGAACAGGATCGCGGGCAGCAAGGCCGCGATCATGATATCGGTGTAAGGCAGGCGCACCAGTTCCGCCATGACGAAGATACCCGCGCCCATGACAGGCGGCAGGATCTGCCCACCGGTCGAGGCCACGGCCTCGGTCGCGGCGGCCAGTTGCGGCGGGTAGCCAAGACGCTTCATTGCAGGAATGGTGATCATGCCTGTCGTTGCGGTATTGGCCGCTGCAACGCCTGAGATCGACCCGTAGAAGGCCGAGGAGAGGATAGCCACCTTGGCCGCGCCCGCCCGGGTGCGTCCGGCAAGTTGCGTGGCAAAGGCCATGAAGCCCGTGCCTGCCTGGCCCGCCGAAATGAAGCCGCCAAGGATCACGAACATGGCGATGGTATCGACCGAGGTGCCTGTCAGTGTACCCCAAAGTCCGCCCTCGGTGATGGTCAGTGTGCCCAGAAGGTAATCGACCGGCATGCCGCCATGGCCGAAGCGGCCCGGGATCTGATCGCCCAGGAAGGCATAGGCCAGCACCAGTGCGGCAACGGTCGGCAACACGATCTTGATCGCGCGGCGCGCCATCTCCAGCACCACAACGATCAGCGTCAGCGCGAGCACGATCTGTACCGGCCCATCAAGCGCGCCGTATTGCAGCACCAGATCGCGGCGATTGAGCATGATCCAGCCACACACGCTGAGCCCCATGGCGAGGAAGATCCAGCCCGTGAGCCGCGTTCCGCGCCCAGCCTGTGCCGACGCGCCAAGGACGAAGATCCAGGGCAGGGCGAGGGCCAGATGCGCGGGTCGGGTGATCAGGTTGGGGATCAGCCCGGCGAAGGCGTTCCACATATGAAAGCCCACCAGCAGCAGCGCCAGTGCAATGGCCACGGCGCCGTATCGATGGCCCTCCATCTCGACCGAAAGCCAGCTTTGCGCCCCGCCTTCTGCCATATCCCGGGTTTCGTTCATGTTGTCATCAGCCCCAAAGGCATAAAGGGAGGCCCGAAGCCCCCCTTCCCGTCGTCACTGGTCCAGGGTTCGTTCAGGGCAATGCCACCCCGCGTTCAGCGTAGAAGGCCGTGACCCCTTCATGAAGCGGCGCGCCCAGTTGCGGCACCAGTTCGGGCGACACGCCCGCCCACCAGGGGTTGGTTTCAGCCATGTCCTCGCGCTGCTCCCAGAAGGCCGAGACGATGGCCAGCGCGGTATCGTCATCCATGTTCACCGCGAAAGCGCCGACGGGGACAGCCATAGTGTCAATTGAGTCATCGATCCCGGAATAGGTGCCTCCTGCAATGCTCACCGCGCCCGCGCTTGGGTTGGCCTGAATGATGGCGGCCTGTTCCTCGGGGGTAAAGGACAAGATGCGAACCGGCAGCGTCGCCGCCAGTTCCTGCACCTGCGGAGTGGGATGTGAGGAACAGGTGGCGTAACCATCGACCTGGTTGTTGCGCAGGGCCGCAGGTGCTCCGGAAAGTTCCATCTCGGGCGCAGTCACGCTGTCAGCGATGCCGAGTGTCTCGAAGATCGAGGCCACCTGGCGTTGGCAAAAAGTGCCTGTGCCGCCAGAGATGAAGCTGCGCCCGGCAAGGTCAGCCACCGTGGTGATGTCGCTGTCGGCGCGCACAACCATGTGAATGGTAATGAAGGGCATTGGAAAAAGTGTCCGCAGCCCGTCGTAGTTTCCGCCGGTAAAGGGGTCGTTGCCAGCTAGGGCATCGGCGATCAGATTCGGCGGCGAGGTGAAGAGGAACGCGCCGGAGCGGCGTCCGGCCTCGGTCACGTTTTGCACTGAGCCCTGACTTTCCTCGACGGTCGGCAAGATGTCACCATCCGACTGCGTCTGGAGCATCTCACCCAGCTGCACCATCATCACATAATACGAACTGGAAGAGGACGCCGATTTTAGCGTCACGCGGGATTCGGCACTTGCCGCCGTGCCGCCAATGGCCAGCGCTGCTGCGATCGTGGCCGTGAGTGCGCCTTTGCGCAAGGGGGTGTGAAACATGGGTATCCTCCGCTACCGTCTCGGGCGGCTGTAAGCTGTACAGCCCCTGAAGCTCACAAGACCAGCACGCATGACGAAGGGCAAGGGTTTTGCTTATCCTTCGCGTCCGCGAAAACTTCGGACCCTCAAATGCCCGGCTGGCCCACTCACCCTGTCGATGTTCAGGAATACCTCCGCTGGATCAACACTGCGTCAGGCCACATTTTCCGTCTGCCCACGGCAATAGAATGGGAACAAATGGCCGCATCGGTCCTGCCTGAAGAACCCGATCCCTTGTTTGCCGATCCGTCACTGACATGCGCTTCGAGGTGCCTGACCGAAGGCCTGACCCCGCGCGCCCTCAGACCACAGGGCAGTTTTTCGACCTCCCTTGAGGGCATTGCCGATCTTGACGGCAGTGTCTGGGAGTGGACCCAGGAATGCTATGCGGGCGTTTCTGAAGGCTTGGACCCATCATGAATCCATGCGGATAGACGGGCTTCATGGGCAAGCCCACGCCCCTTCGTTGTCTAAGCCCCATGGCATTCGAGGACCGAACCCTGCAAGCCAAGCTCTGTGTCCTCTAAACCGGTGGCAGGCCGAACACGGCTTCTGAGTGATCCAGTTCCAGGGCAATTTCGTGACCCGGATTGCTGCCTAACAGCCAAGGGCTGTCGGCACCAAATTGCTCTTGCCGTATCAGTACCCTACAGCCTGACCATCTTTCCGCGGGTCCGACCCGGCCGCATATGCGCCAGAGGCGAGCCGCTCGATGAGCTGTGCTCCGCCAAAGCCAAAGGCACTGTCCGGGGCCTCCACGGAAACGTCATGACCCAGTTCTGCCAGTTTTGCGCGGGTCGCCTCGGGCAGCGCTGTCTCGCAAGCAAGTCCGTTGCCCGAAACGAAACGCCAGCGGGGGGCGTCGACAGCCGTTTGGACATCCTGACCCCAAAGCTGTGTGCGCAGCACCATCTGCACATGACCCTGAGCCTGCATCGGACCGCCCATCACGCCAAAGCTCATTTTCGGAGCGCCGTTCTGCATCAGAAACCCCGGAATGATGGTGTGGAATGGCCGTTTACCCGGGCCCACCTCGTTGGGATGGCCCTTTTCAAGAGTGAATCCCGCACCGCGGTTTTGCAGGCTGATACCTGTTCCGGGCACCACAACCCCCGATCCAAAGCCCGCGTAATTTGACTGGATAAACGACACCATCATGCCGGATGCATCGGCCGTGGTCAGATATACCGTCCCTCCATTCCGTGGTGCACCAGGGCCATGGTTCTGGGTCCTGTCCCGCGATATCAGCCGGGCACGGGTGGCCAGATAGCCGGGGTCGATCAGATGATCAGGAGTGACGTCGGTCATGTAGCGGCGATCGGCAACAAAGGCATTCAGGTCTGCAAAGGCAAGCTTAATGGCTTCGATCTGCAAATGCAGGGCAAGCGGGTCATCGACATCGAATTCCTCGAGACCAACATGCTCGAGCATTCCAAGCGCCATAAGTGCCGCAATACCTTGGCCGTTGGGTGGAATCTCGTGCAGCGCATTCTCGCCATAGGATGTTGAGAGCGTGCCACACCATTCTGGTTCGAACGCAGCCATATCCGCCTCGGTCAAAGCTGCACCATGCTCGCGTGCAAAAGAGGCGATCCGGGTCGCCAGCTCACCTTCGTAAAAGGCGCGTCCCTTGGTTTCAGCTATCAGTTGCAAGCTTCGGGCCTGGTCGGGATTGCGGAAACGCTCACCGGGTTTGGGGGCACGTCCGTCCGGCATGAACGCGTCGGCAAAGCCCGGCTGATCCGACAGTGTGTCCGCGCCACGCTGCCATAATTCGCCGATCACCGGGGTGACGGTGAACCCGGTTTCTGCATAGCGGATTGCCGGGGCAAGGAGTGTCGGCAGATCCAATGTTCCAAACCGCTCGGCCAAGGCAACCCACGCACCGATTGCGCCTGGAACCGAAACACTCTCCCAGCCTCTGAACGGTATTGCGTCATGGTTGCGAAACCGGTCCGGCGTCCAGCCCTGCGGCGCCCCACCCGAGGCATTGAGACCGTGCAATTCGGAGCCGTCCCAAAGGATGCAAAACGCATCCGAGCCCAGACCATTGCCGGTTGGTTCGACCACGGTGAGCGTTGCCGCGGCGGCAATCGCTGCGTCCACGGCATTACCGCCTTTCGCAAGCATTGAAAGCCCCGCCTGCGCGGCAAGCGGATGGGACGTGGAGACCACATTCTCTGCCAGAACGGGTGATCGGCGTGAGGCATAGGGTGCATCGTGACGGAATGGCATCAGGTGGAGTCCTTGAGGTTGGGGGCGTGTTTTCTGGATTTGAGGACGGTCCAAATCGCCCAGAGCACCGACAGCACGGCTGCAACAAGCAGCAAGAGACTGATGGGGCGGGTCAGAAAGAGAGTCCAGTCACTGTCGGTCATCAGCGCGCGGCGCAAATTGGTTTCGGCGATGGGTCCGAGGATGACCCCCAGCACAAGCGGGGCAAGCGGATAGTCGAGCGCCTTGAGCGCGTAGCCCAGCAAGCCAACAGCGGTCAGCAGGTAGAGATCGGTCACCCTGTTGTTGAGAGCAAACGACCCGACCACGCAGCACACGAGAACGATCGGCACGACAGCCCATTTCGGAACTTCCGCCACCCGCAGAAACAGGCGCATCGACACCAGGCAGACCGCGAGCATCATCAGGCTCGAGATCGCCATGGCCAAGAACATCCCGTAGACAAGGTCTGCATTGTCCAGGATCAGGCGCGGCCCCACCGAAATGCCGTGCACCATCAGCGATGCCATCAGAATTGCGTCGACGGCGGAGCCCGGAATGCCAAGCGCAATCAGCGGGATCAAACCTCCGCCTGCCGTGGCGGAGTTTCCGGCTTCAGAGGCGACCACGCCGTCCGGCGTTCCGGTTCCAAATGCCTCTGGGGTCTTGGAGCTGCGTCGTGCCTGATCATACGCGACCAGATTGGCGATCGAGCCTCCGGCTCCCGGGAGGGCGCCGATGCCGACACCAATCAGCGACGAGCGCAGCAGGTTGACCGGACGCATCAGCACTTCGCGCATCACGCTCCATGTTCGGAATTCGATATCGCTGGTGACCAGGCGCTCTCCGGTCTTGATGGCGTCAACGTCCTCGACCTCGGAGGCCAGCTGCGAGATCGCGAAGATACCGATCAGCACAACGAGAAAGGGCAGACCCGCTGCCAGCAGTTCGAAGCCCATGTCGAACCGCGGGCGCCCCATGATCGGATCGGTTCCAATCGTTGCAATGGCCAAGCCGATGAGGGCGGCGATCAGCCCGCGTTGGAGCGAATGTCCGACGAGGCTGGCCACGATGGTGAGCGCAAAGACGATCAGCGAGAAATATTCCCATGGCCCCAGTCTCACGGCAAAGATCGCCAGCGGTGGTGCCGCGACGATCAAAACAGCGGTCGAGATGATCGTGCCGAAGAAAGACGCCCAGACCCCCAGCGACAGGGCGCGGCCCGGCTCGCCGTTGCGAGACATGGGGAACGCGTCGAATGTCGTGGCAACCGAAGACGGCGTTCCCGGGATACCCAGCAAGGCCGCGGAAATGAGACCCCCGGTATAGCCACCGACATAGACCGAAAGCATCACCGCGATGCCTTGGAGCGGGTCCATCGTGAAGGTCAGCGGCAGCGTCAGAACAATCGCCATCGTCACAGTGAAGCCCGGGATGGCCGCCGCGATGATCCCTGCAATCGCACCGAGCAGCATCATCGCAAGTGTGGTCAAGGAGAGCACCTGGGATGCTCCGAGCAGAAAGGCGTCCATGAGCCTAGGTTCCCCGTG
The DNA here is from genome assembly GCA_041725935.1 of Pelagibaca sp. Lineage (GTDB taxonomy): Bacteria > Pseudomonadota > Alphaproteobacteria > Rhodobacterales > Rhodobacteraceae > Marivita. The sequence goes on along the minus strand of JBGRQD010000008.1, from coordinate 127,807 downwards.
GCAGGAAGACGTTGAAGACTTCGGCGAAGAGCCAGTTCAGGCCGAAGGAAAAGATCAGCGCCAGACAAAGCGCAATGACAAAGGCCATCCGCGTTTTGGGCGCAAGGACGACAAGCAAAGTGGTGAGGAACAGGAAAGTCGAAAACGTGTAGCCGATCATAGGCATGATCGCGACATAGAGGCCGAGACCGGTGAAGACCACGAAGACAAGGCGTTTTGCTTTGCCCCATGCCACGATGTCAGCCGCAAAGCGACCGTAGGCGTCGGCTGGAATCTTGCGCAACGATCCAATAATCGACCCGATCAGCAACAGGATCAGAGCGCCGTGCACCAGCATGGGAAAGGCGCCTGCGCCCAGAACCTCGAAGCGCGATGTCGGGATGGTGCGGGCCTCAAGGAAAAGGCCCGCCGATGCTGCCAGCAGGGCAATATAGGACAGGAGCCGGGCGATGTCGCCCGACCCTGCAGTCCCGATCTGGTCTTTCATCGCACTCAAGGCGCGATCACCTCTGCCAGCCGCTCGACCGTGCCGCCGAGGTTGGACAGGTAGGTCGTGTAGGCCTCCCGCCCGCGGAAGGCGACATCGGCGCCGGCATTGTTGATCTGTTCGACAAAGGCACTGTCTTCAGAGAGTTCGGCCAAGGCAGATTCGAGTGTTGCCTGTGCCTCTTCTGGTGCGCCCTTGGGCATGACGATCCCGCGTGTGATCGACAGGTCGAGATCCGCGCCGAGTTCCATGAAGGTGGGAACCTCCGGTGTCTGTTCCATCCGTTCGGTCGCACCCGTCGCGAGGAAGACAAGATCGCCGTTTTCAACAAACTGCAAGGATGAGGAAATATCACCGATTGCAAGATCGAGGTTACCACCGACAAGCGCACGCACTCGTTCGCCTGTGCCTTCGTACCCGACATAACGCCAGTCAAGCTCGAACGCCTCGGCGATCATCGCGGCATGCAGATGCGGGACACCACCCAGTGTTACACCGATGGTCAATTCGCCGCGATTCGCCTGTGCGTATTCGACAAGACCCTCCATCGTGTCGAAAGGCTGATCGCCGGCAGCCACGAGATATTGCGGCGATGCGGTCAAAAGCGCGATCGGGTCGAAATCATCCCAGGCCAATTCTGTCAGGCCGGTTGCGGTGGCCGCAAGCAGGCCTTCATGCACCTGGCTGATGGTGTATCCATCCGCCGCCCGGCGGGACGCTTCGGTCAACCCGACTGTGCCACCGACGCCAGGAATGTTGATGACAGGCATTTCCGCGCCGAGAAACGGGGTGACATTGTTGGCCACGATGCGCATCAGCGTGTCGCTGCCCCCGCCTGGGCCCCATGGCACGATGAATTCAACGGGTTTGCTCGGGTAATCTTGCGCAGCGGCCGAGTGTGTCAATGTGGCGATTGCCAAGCTTACGCCGACGAGGGTCCGCGAGAATAAGGTCATGAAGAGTTCCTTTCTGTAGGTGCCCACACGTCCGGGCTCCCAAAGGCCTAAAACGGGTGAAACTCTTTAGAAAGCGAATATTCTTTGTGTTTTTATGAAGATGATCTTAAGTAATGCACATGGATTTGCGACAACTCCAAACACTTGTTGCCGTGGCCGACGCAGGAAGCCTTGCTGGCGCAGCGGCCATCGTCAATTTGACACCTTCCGCAGTAAGTCAACAAATTCAGGCACTTGAGATCCATGTTGGCGTCGAGCTCATCGACCGGAAAAAACGGCCCCGACAGCTCAATGCGCGGGGTCAGGAATTGGTGCGCGCGGCACGGGATGTCGTGCACACCATGACCGAGGTCCAGTTGGTGCTCTCGGGCAGAAAAACCTCTGGCGTGCTCAAATTTGGAGCAATACGCACAGTCTCCATGCAGCTTGTGCCACAGGCTTTCGCGGAAATGCTCCTGCATTTCCCTGATCTGTCTTTCGAACTCACGGTCGGCATGTCGGAAGCCCTGATGTCAGATGTCGCCGCCGGGCGTCTTGATGCGGCAATGGTGGCAGAGCATGTCGGCGTTCCGGCGGGACTGACATGGAGCACGGTAATGACCGAACCCCTTGTGCTCCTTGCCCCGTCACAAGAGCGCGCGCGCAGCGATCTGTCGCTTCTGCGCGACTTGCCCTTCATCCGCTACGCAACGGATGTCCCGCTTGCACGCCAGATCGATACGGAACTCTCGCGACTGCGCATCACGCCGAGGCAAGTCGTTGTGACAAACACGATGCCGTCAGTCGTGGGCATGGTCGAGGCGGGGCTTGGTGTGACCATCGTTCCAAAGATCGTGACGCTCGACATGCGCCCCGAACGGCTTCACAGCCGTCCCTTTTGCGAAGGCGCAATTTCTCGTCGTGTCGGTCTCGTTCAGCGTCAGGTGTCGTCGCGGTCGACCGTTCTTGGCGCCTTGCGGGACGCCTTGACCCAACACGCGGCCCTGATCGGGCTTGAGCCTCACGCCGACCCGACAACCCATATCGCCGATCCAGAATGAGGACCGATCACACCGGGGAATTCTTGCAATCATGTGTACTTGGAACGCAAAAGGAAACATTTGTTGATCGAGCAGCAAGCGTTTTAAGGTGCGACCTCTGGCGCATACCTGCATCCGCAATCCGAGATGGCGTTGAAATTTGAACAGCTCATATTGTCTAATCGTCAGGACGAAGCTTCAACCGATACGTCTTCATGTCAGGAGCCCAGCTTGGCGCACAGGCAGAGCGATCAAGCTGCGCGCCCAGTTTCATAGCCAATCTTTGTGACCGCAGATTCTCGTTCGCAATATGGATTAACATCAGGTCGAAATCATGAACCTGAGTGGCATGCCGAAGATAGGCTCTTGCCGCTTCAAGCGCATAGCCCTGCGCCTCATAGGTTCTGTCCCATATCGCCCATGCCAAGCAGCAGCAACATGAAAACCAATTTTCCGAAAAGAACGGAAACCAGTCGACGGTTTCGATCCATTTGCCGGTGTCCGATCACCGTGCGACCGTCTTACCGAAAGATCATAGGGCACATATGGCCTGCCACATGCGACGGTGCGGCTTCCTTGTGTCTATATCCCTCGCAGGCCCCAAGACCTTGAACGGAATGCGAAACCGGGATATCCACATCGTGCAGCCAAGACCAAACACAATGCATCCCAAGAAAACCGAGGCGTCAATGCGTGAGGATACAAATGCTCCATCCGCCCCACGCGCTCTCACGGGCGAGCATGTTCTGGTCGTCGATGATAATGACATGCTCCGGGATATCGTTGTGAAACAACTTGCCTCGCTTGGGTATCAGGTGTCCGAAGCGGCAGATGCCAACTCCGCACTCGAGATCCTCCGTGAGCGCACTGACATCGACCTTCTGTTTACCGATATCGTGATGCCGGGTGGCATGTCCGGCTACGATCTTGCCGAGGAAGCCCAACAACTGCGCCCTGACCTGCGTGTGATGTTTACCTCCGGCTATAGTAAAGACACCGTCGATCTCGACGGTGGGGGCACCCAAAAGGGCGAGCTGCTGAAAAAGCCTTATCGGCGAAAGGAATTGGAGCATATGTTGCGCAAAGTGTTGGATGGATGACGCCGCCTTCAGCTACGATTTCTGGGTGCACGCTTTGCCCGGCGCGCCGCTCGGCTGCGCGAGCGAAGCTTGCGATCACTGTATTGCAGCTCTGGCAGCCTGCGCCGTCTTGGAGCTTCCATGACGAACTTGTCCCATACCGCTTACGTCCTAGCCTGAGATCGAGCCATCAAACACCAGCAGCGTAACGCCAAAGTTTTGCTCACTCCAATCGTACATGGTGTATCTGGCTGTTCTGATTCAAGATCTCCGCTTATCCCTATTTATCGGGGATCGCTGATCCGGTGAATAAGATTCGGTATACCCCTCCGAGACAAGTTGTTCGTAAAGCCTTGTGGCTGTCCGCTGCTCTCGGCACGGGTGCTTCTGGTCCTGCTCAAAAAGGTCCTGAAGCCGAGTGTCAATCCCATCGCAAAGCTTATGCCGGACCGGTGGCGCTTGCTGCTGGTGGCTCGGCGGGCTCTCATCCTTCAGATACGTCTTGATCGTGTTCCGCGATAATCCCGTCGACCGTGCAACAGACCGGATGCTGCGACCCTCAACAAGAACCCACCGCCGGATCTTCGATACACTGTCCATCAGTAACACATGCTCTTTCCTCCGCGCTATTCAGCGCGAATACTCACGTGGCAGGTGAGTCAATTTTACTCGCTCATAGCACACCCCAGTGGGTCAATTTTGCATGCCAATGCGCAATCGGTCCCAACCGGGCGTGGAAAGGTATCGCGTCAGGGTATCACCCGAGACCCTGACCATCATCGACAGGAAGCGCTTTCAACGGGCAGTCTGCATCACAACGAAACTCTCAGATGTGGAATGCTCCGGTGACCAAGATTGACCAGATCGAGACCATGATCCTCGATATCCCGACCATCCGGGGCCATGTGCTGTCGATGGCGACGATGCGGACGCAGACGGCGGTTCTTGTCAGGATCCGGTTTTCTGACGGGTCCGAAGGCATCGGAGAGGGCACGACAATCGGTGGTCTGAGCTACGGGCCGGAAAGCCCCGAAGGCATCCAGTCAGCCATCGACACCTATATCGCGCCGGCATTGATCGGGCGGGACGCGGATAACATGAACGGTGCGATCCAGTTGATCGACAAGCTGGTCAAGGCCAACCGCATCGCCAAAACCGCCGTTGAGATCGCGCTTTGGGATGGTCTGGGCAAGCGCCTTGGCGTGTCTGTGGCGCAGCTTTTCGGTGGCGCCGTGCATGAGCGGCTGCCGGTTGCCTGGACACTGGCCTCGGGCAATTCCGAAACGGATATCGCCGAAGCGCACCAGATGATCGAAACCCGCCGCCACAACATCTTCAAGCTGAAGATCGGCAAGCGGTCGGTGCGCGAAGATGTGGCCCATGTGGCCCGGATCAAGAAGGCGGTGGGGGACGCTGCCAGCGTGCGGGTCGATGTAAACACCGCCTGGTCATTGCAGGATGCGCGCTGGGGTCTGAAAGGGCTTCAAGAAGCCGGGTGCGAGCTGGTTGAACAACCTCTTCCGGCGCGCTATCGGAGGGCGATGGCGGAATTGACCGGCGGCTACGAGATTGCCGTGATGGCCGACGAAGCCCTGAACGGCCCGGAAGATGCGCTGGCCGTGACCAAGGCCCGCGCGGCCGATGTGTTCGCCGTGAAAGTGGCACAATCGGGCGGCCTGAAGCGGGCGTCTGAAGTCGTCGCCATCGCCGAAGCCGCCGGGTTGGGTCTCTACGGAGGCACAATGCTCGAAACCGGGCTGGGTACGGCGGCGGCGCTGCAACTGTTCGCAACTGTCGAAACACTCGACTGGGGCACTGAGTTCTTTGGCCCCTTGCTGCTGACCGACGACATTCTGGCCGAGCCAATCACGTATCGCGACTTCTGCGTCGAGATCCCCAAGGGCACTGGCATCTGTGCCGCGCTCGACCCCGACAAGATCGCATTCTTCCGCCGCGACAGCGGCAGATCCCTCACAGCCGTCGCCGGGGAGTAACCCGGGAGACCACAACAAAAACCCGCCGCGACGTCAGAGGACGCGTCGTGGCTGTCAGGAGGAGGACAACAGATGTTCACGCAATCCCATCTCGACACCGTCGAGGCCCGCATCGACGGTGCCATTCAGGACGATCCCGAAAACGGCGTGTTCCGGTGCCGCCGGGACATCTTTACCGACGAAGAGTTGTTCGAGCTTGAGATCAAACACGTGTTCGAAGGCAACTGGATCTACATGGCCCATGAAAGCCAGATCCCCGAGCCGGGCGATTACTTCACCCTGACCATGGGTCGTACGCCCGTTGTCATCACCCGTGACAAGGATGGCCAATTGAACGCGTTGGTCAATGCCTGTTCGCATCGGGGTGCGCAGCTGTGCCGCTTCAAGCGGCGCAATCAGAAGACCTTTACGTGCCCGTTCCACGGCTGGACCTTTTCCAACACCGGCAAGCTGCTCAAGGTCAAAGACCCCAAGGGCGCAGGCTACCCCGAGCAGTTCAATCAGGATGGCTCTCATGACCTGACCAAGGTCGCAAAGTTCGAGAACTACCGGGGCTTCCTGTTCGGATCGTTGAGCGCCGATGTAAAACCGCTCGAGGAGTATCTGGGCGAAGCCAAGCACATGATCGACATGATCGTCGACCAGGCCGACGAAGGCCTCGAAGTGCTGCGCGGCTCGTCAACCTACACGTATGACGGCAACTGGAAGCTTCAGGCCGAGAACGGCGCGGATGGCTATCACGTGTCCGCCGTTCACTGGAACTATGTCGCCACCACGGCGCACCGCACCGACGACGGCAAGGAAGACGACATCAAGGCGACGGACGCCTCCAAATGGGCCAAGCAGCGCGGCGGGTTCCACGCCTATGACAATGGTCACATTCTGCTCTGGACCGAATGGGCCGACCCGACCAACCGACCGAATTATCCGCGCCTTGAGGAATGGACCGAGCAGTATGGCAAGACCAAAGCCGATTGGATGGTCGGTGTGCTGCGCAACCTGTGCCTGTATCCAAACGTCTTCCTGATGGACCAGTTCAGCAGCCAGATCCGCGTCTTCCGTCCGATCAGCGTCGATCAGACCGAGGTGACGATCTACTGCATCGCGCCCAAGGGCGAGAGCCAGGAAGCCCGCGCCCGCCGCATTCGCCAGTACGAAGATTTCTTTAACGCGAGCGGCATGGCGACGCCGGACGATACCGAGGAATTCCGGGCAACACAGCGTGGGTATGCCGGTGCGGCGCATGCCAAGTGGAACGACCTGACCCGTGGGGCGACCCAGTGGATCGAAGGTCCGGACGAGGACGCAAAGGCCTTGGGGATCAACCCGGTTCTGTCCGGTGCCCGCACCGAGGACGAAGGCCTGTTCGTCATCCAGCACACCAACTGGTCCGAGCGCATGGGCGCCGCCATCGCCAAAGAACGCGAAACGGCCCCAAAAGCCGCTGTCGCGGCCGAATGAGGAGGAACGAGAATGAGCATTGCAACGCTTGAGCGCCCCGAAACCGCGCCCGCAATGGGCTTCGAACAACTCCAGGCTTTCCTCTATGCCGAGGTGCGCGCACTGGATGACCGCGATTGGGACACGTGGCTGACCTTCTATCACAAGGACTGCCCGTTCTGGATGCCGGCATGGGACGATTACGACACCCTGACCGAAGACCCGCAGAACGAGATGTCCCTGATGTACTACCCCAACAAGCAGGGGATTGAAGACCGGGTGTTCCGCATCAAGACCGACCGGTCCTCCGCCACCTCGCTGCCAGAGCCCCGCACCAATCATTACCTGTCGGGCATCGAAATGCTGAGCCGCGAAGGCAGCGAGATCAAGCTGCGCTTCAATTGGCAGACGCTGACCTATCGCTATTCCAAGACGGACCAGCACTGGGGCACGTCGTTCTACACGATCGACACAAGTGGTCCGAAGCCGCTGATCACCGACAAGAAAGTGGTTCTCAAGAATGATCACATCCACCACGTGATCGACATCTACCACATCTGATCCCCTTCACATTCGGGAGAGAAGAGGCTTCCGCGCACCGCCTCTGGTGCGCGGCCAAGGGAGGAGCATGCCATGACGACTTACAACGTTGCCCTGAATTTCGAAGATGGCGTCACGCGCGTCATCCAGTGTGATGACGACGAGAAGGTGACAGATGCCGCCTTCCGCCAGAAGATCAACCTTCCGATGGATTGCCGCGATGGTGTCTGCGGCACCTGCAAGTGCTTCGCCGAAAAGGGCGAGTACGAGCTGGAATTCTACATGGACGAGTCCATGAGCGATGAGGAAGCCGAAGCGGGTTATGTCCTGACTTGCCAGATGATCCCGGAAAGCGATTGCGTGCTGCGGGTTCCGGCATCTTCGGCTGTCTGCAAGACGGCACCCGAAGCCGTCGAAGGCGAAGTGCTGGGCGTTGACCGCCTGTCCGATACATCGTTTGGCCTTCGGGTGAAGATGTCAAAGCCGGTCGGGTTCCTACCGGGCCAGTATGTGAACGTCACCGTTCCGGGTACCGCATCGCACCGCTCTTATTCCTTTTCCTCTGCTGCGGGGTCCGACGAGGCCATGTTCCTCATCCGCAACCTGCCGGGCGGGGTGATGAGCAGCTACCTCGGTGACCGCGCCCAAGCTGGTGACGCCGTCACGCTGACCGGCCCGATGGGTGCGTTTTACCTGCGGCCTGTCGATCGCCCGCAGCTTTGGCTGGCCGGTGGCACGGGCCTCGCACCTTTCCTGTCCATGCTGGAACAGGTGGCAGAGCAGGGGTCGGATCACCCGATCACACTGTATTACGCCGTGACCCGCGCCGCTGATCTTGTAGAGTTGGACCGCGTGAACGCGCTGGCCGAGAAAATTGGCAATGTCACTGTCATCACGATCCTTGCCGCCGCAGAAGACGCGCATGAGCGCAAGGGCTTTGTCACCGACCATGTGTCAGGCGAAGACCTGAACGACGGCGATTGCGATGTGTATCTCTGTGGCCCGCCGCCGATGGTCGATGCCGTGCGCGCGCATTTCGCCAAGCTGGGTGTCGAGCCTGCGAATTTCTACTTCGAGAAATTCAACCCGACCGAAGCCGAGGCTGTCGCGGCATGACGCGCCGTTTCGACGATAAGGTGATGGTCGTGACCGGCGCCGCCCAAGGGATTGGCCGCCGCGTCGCGGAACGGGCCGCATCCGAGGGCGCAAATGTGCTGATCGTGGACCGCTCTGATGCGCGGGACGAGGTTGTCGAGACCATTCGTGCGAACGGCGGCGTGGCCGAAGCGATCTCGGTCGATCTCGAAACATGGGAGGGCTGCGAGGCCGCGATGGCGAAGGCAGAAGGACTGTGGGGCCGCATTGACATCCTGATCAACAACGTCGGCGGCACGATCTGGGCCAAACCATTCGAGCACTATGAACCTAAACAGATCGACGCCGAAGTGCGCCGGTCGCTTTTTCCGACGCTCTACTGCTGCCGCGCTGCTATCGAGCGGATGCTGCCGCGCGAAAGCGGTGTGATCGTCAATGTCTCGTCCATCGCCACGCGCGGATTGAACCGTGTGCCCTATGCAGCAGCCAAGGGTGGGGTGAACGCGATCACCGCAAGCCTTGCTTGGGAAGTGGCCGAGCGCGGAATTCGCGTGGTGGCCACAGCCCCCGGCGGCACCGAAGCGCCGCCGCGCGTGACACCGCGCAACCCCAACGCTGCGGAGGAGCAGCGTGAGGATTGGTATCAGACCATCGTCGATCAGACGATCCAATCCTCATTCATGAAACGTTACGGAACGCTCGACGAGCAAGCAGGACCGATCCTGTTCCTTGCGTCGGACGATGCCTCATACATCACCGGTGTGACTGTGCCGGTTGGTGGGGGCGATCTTGGATAGGCCCTGAGGAGGGGTCTGAAACACAACTGGAGGAATACCACAATGAAACGCGCGACACTGGCGGCCCTTGGGCTTGCCACCAGCTTTGCTATGCCTGCTGCTGCCGAAGACATCAAAGTCGGGCTGCTGCTTCCATTCTCGGGCGTCTATGCAGCCCTTGGCAACGAGATCGAGGCGGGCTTCAATCTCGCCCTCGAACAATTCGGCGATGAGACCGACGCCACGTTCGAAATCATCCGTGAAGACACCGAAGTCAAACCGCCGGTCGCTCTGGGCAAAGCCAAGAAGCTGATCCTTCAGGATGATGTCGATGTCATCGCCGGGATCGTCAGCTCGGGCGTCCTTGGTGCAGTGCGCGACATGGTACACGGTGCAGGCGTTCCGCTGATCGTGGCCAATGCGGGCAACGACGAAGCAACCGGGGCCGATTGTTCGCCCTTTATCACGCGCATGTCGTTCTCGAACAGTCAGGTCAACCGTCCGATGGGCACCTGGATGCACGCGCAGGGCATCGGCAAGGTCTATACGCTTGCCCCCGACTATGCCGCAGGTCGTCAGATGATTGATGCTTTCACCGCAAGCTTTACCGCGGACGGTGGCGAAGTGGTTGGTCAGGAGTTCACCCCGTTCCAGAAGACACAGGATTTCGGCCCGTACCTTGCCCAAGCCAAGGCAAGCGGTGCGGATGCGGTTTATGTGTTCTACGCGGGTGGCGAAGCGATTTCCTTTGTCAAACAGTATGACAGTTTTGGCCTGAAGGCCGACTTGCCGCTCTATGGCTCGGGTTTCCTGACATCCCAGCTTTATGTGAACGCTCAAGGTCCGGCCGCGGAAGGTGTGATCACAGCGCTGCATTACGTCCCGACCATCGACACTCCGGCCAACGCAACATTTACCGAAGCCTTTGAAGTGGCGAACGGTCGAGTTCCGTCGGAATTCGCGGTCCAGGGCTATGACGCGGCCCGCGCTCTGATCGAAGCGACGAAAACCGGCGCGTCTGATCGCGCATCGCTCGCAACCGCGCTGCGGGAGGTCAAGTTCGACGGCCCGCGCGGCACGCTGTCGATCGATCCGGCGACGAACAACGTCGTGCAGCCGATCTATGTCTACGAGACCATCGCGGGCGAAAACAGCCTAAGCCAAAAGGTCCTGGCCCAGCTGCCCGCCGAGGCCGATCCGGTCAATGGCTGCGCGATGGCGCCAGTCTCCAACTGAACCAGCAGACCCGGCCACATTCCCGTGGCCGGGTTTTCATTCCGAGGAGGGCCAACCGTGGCACATGATCTTGGCTTCTGGACACTTCAGGCATTGAACGCGCTGCAACTGTCCATGCTTCTGTTTCTACTTTCCATCGGCCTGACGGTCATCTTCGGGCTGATGCATTTCGTGAACCTTGCCCACGGGTCGCTCTATGCGCTCGGTGCGTATTTCGCAGCGTCATTGGCGGCAGTCGGCGGTTACTGGATGGGCTTCTTTCTTGCGCCTGTCGCGGTGGCCGGTGTCGGCATCCTGCTCTATTCCGGCCTCATCAAACGGATGCGCAAATCCGGCCCGATGGCGCAGGTTCTGGTCACCTTCGGGCTGATCTTCGTGATGCTTGACCTGACGCGGATTTTCCGGGGCGATCTTCCGATGGCCATAGAAGTGCCCGCGCTGCTGGAGGGGCGGCTGGCGTTTCTGGGCGTCGAATACCCGACGTACCGCCTGTTCATCATCGCGTTGGGTCTTGCGATCCTTGCGGCACTCGCCTTTGTCCTGGGACGCACGCAGATCGGTGCGATGATCCGGGCTGGTGTTGACAACGATGCGATGGCGGCCTGCCTCGGCATCAATGTCGAACGGCTTTTCTTCATCGTCTTCTGTGTCGGCTGCGCACTTGCAGGTCTGGCGGGGGCAGTTGCAGCACCGCTCTTGAGCGTGACGCCAGATATGGGGCTGCAAATCCTGATCCCCACGCTGATCGTCATCGTGATCGGCGGGCTTGGATCGCTCAAGGGGGCGGTTGCCGGGTCTCTGATCTATGGCTTCGTGCAGACCTTCGGCGCGGTGCTGGCCCCGCAACTGGCCTCGGTTCTCATCTACGCCCTGTTGGCTGCGGTCCTCGTGATCAAGCCCGTGGGCCTTTTCCCGGCGAAAGGATAAACGCATGTTCCATCATACATCACTTCGCTACGCCGTGCTGGCCCTTCTAGCCGCCGGTGCGCTGTTCCAAGCTTTGACAGCCGAATATTTCGGATTGGAAATCCTGACCGAGATCCTGATCCTTGGCATGCTGGTTCTGGCGCTCGATATCGTGGCCGGGTTCGGCGGCATGGTATCGCTCTGCCATGGCGCGTTGATGGGGGTGGGTGCCTATACCTATGCCATCCTGTCGACCACGGCCGGGATCGCGCCCCCTGTGGCGATGGTCGGGGCGATTGCCCTGACCGGCGCCATCGCCTGGATCATCGGCGCGATCTGTTCGCGCAGCCACGGCATCTATTTCATCATGGCGACGCTTGCCTTTGGGCAGATGGCCTATTCCTACGTGTTCGAGGCGCCGATCTTTGGCGGGGATGACGGGCTGGGGGGTATCTCGCGGCTTGATCTGAGCTTTATCGGCGTAGACCTGAATGACAGCCGCAGCTTTGCGCTGTTCTGCCTTACCATTCTGGGCGCGGTCTATGGCGCGTCGGTCCTGATCCTGCGCTCCGGTCTGGGTCGGTCCCTGTCGGGTGTCATGCACAACGAACAGCGGATGCGCGCGCTAGGTCTGACAGTCTGGCGCGTCAAGGCGGATGTGTTCGGCTTGTCCGGCATGATCGCCGGTCTGGCGGGTGCCCTGGCGGCGCAGCACATCCTTTACATCTCGCCGGGTCTGCTCAGCTGGACCGTGTCGGGTGAGGCGCTGGTCGTCGTGATCCTTGGCGGTCTGGGTACCCTTGTCGGCCCGCTGGTGGGGGCTGCCGCCTTTGTTGTGCTCAAGCACGAACTGAGCGCCGTCACCACCTATTGGCACCTCGTCGTCGGGGTCATTCTGATCGCTGTCGTCATGAGCCGCGCCAACGGGATCTTTGGCTGGATCGAGGCCCGATGGGGCGCGCGGATCGACCGGCGCCTTGCCGATGCCACACGCAAACAGCGTCCCGAGGAGCTGCTGACCGATGCTTGAGACACGCAATCTGGACAAGAGCTTTGGCGCCGTCCACGTCACACGCAACGTTTCACTCAAACTCGAACGCGGCGAACGCCGGGTGATCCTCGGGCCAAACGGGGCGGGCAAGACGACGCTGTTCAACCTTCTCGTCGGTGAACTGACTCCGAACAGCGGATCGGTGCATTTGGCGAGTGAAGATGTCACCGCGCTGCCCGTCGCCAAACGCGCCCGTCGCGGGCTGTCGCGCAGTTACCAGAAGAACACACTGTTCGACGGTCTTACGGTCGAGGAAAACCTTGGGCTGGCCGCTGCCGTTCACACGGGCCACGCGACACAGCTTTGGTCAGACAGCCTTGCCAAACCCGAAGTCCGAGAGATCGTGGATGAGGTGGCAAGCCAAGTGAACCTGATGCCCTACATCCACGCTAAGGTGTCCGAGATCAGCTATGGCGTCCGGCGTCAGCTGGAGGTTGGCGTTGCTTTGGCTACACGGCCTTTGGTGCTGTTGATGGACGAACCCACGAGCGGTGTGGGGCCGGAAATGTCGAAAGGGTTTCACGACCTGCTCAACAACCTGCCGCGCGACCTGACCATGCTGATCATCGAGCATGACATGGACCTTGCCTTTGACGTAGCGGACACGATCACCGTGCTGAACTACGGTGAGGTGGTCTTTGACGGCCTGCCCGAAGAAGCGCGTGGGTCCAAACTGCTCAAGGACATTTATCTGGGGAGTTGGGAAGTTGCTTGAACTGAACGCAATCGAGTCTGGCTATGGCGAAACGCAGGTGCTCTATGGCCTATCGCTCGAGGCGCAGGCGGGCCGGGTACTGGCCATCCTGGGTCGCAACGGTGCGGGAAAATCCACGACGCTCAAGACGATCATGGGGCTTTTGCCGCTCAAATCGGGCGAAATCCTATTCGAGGGCAAACGGATTGCCGCGCAGCCCTTTGATATCGCCAAAAGCGGCATCGCTTATGTTCCTGAAACCCGCGACATCTTTCCGTCGCTGACAGTGCGCGAGAACCTTGAAATCGCGGCGAAGCGGTTTGGCGGGGCAGGAGCCAATTGGACGATGGAACGGGTGCTCGACCTTTTCCCGCGTCTGGGAGAGCGGATGGACAATGGCGGCTCGCAACTGTCAGGTGGCGAACAGCAGATGTTGGCCATTGCGCGGGGCTTGCTGATGAACCCCAAGCTGCTGATCCTCGACGAGCCGACCGAGGGGTTGGCCCCGATCATCGTCAAGTTGATCCATGACAAGCTTCAGGAATTGAAGGCCGAAGGCCTGTCGATGATCATTGTCGAACAGAACTTTGGCTTTGCCACCTCGCTGGCCGATGACGTGGTGGTGGTTGGCAAGGGCCAGATCGTCTGGACCGGCAGCGCCGGTGACATAAAGGATGACGTGGATGCACAGCACACCTGGCTGGGGGTCTGAGCGACCGGCCCGGATACCGGGCTGGTCTTTTCAGAACGTCTTGCGTGCCACTTTCTGGGCGATGCTGACAAATTGTTTTACATGCACGCCTTGCTCATCAAGGCGGTAATTCAGTGAAAGCTCTGTCCGAGCAATTTCCGGGTCGATCTTGAGAAACTTCATGCCTTTGCGGGGCGCGTTGGCGACGGACTCTGGCACGATGCACACCCCTTCACCAACAGCCACCAGACTGAGTGCCGTTTGCAAATCCATGCACCAGATGCGCAGCGGCGCCTCGAAACCAGCATCATGGACCGCTTTGAGCACCATGTCTGCAAAGCTGGGTCTGGGTCGCTCTGGATAAAGGATGAGGTTGTGCGTCATCAGCCGTTCCAGTTTGGCAACGGTGCGCCCACCGGTATCGACGATGTCGGGCAGGGCGAGGATCAGCTTTTCCTCGACCAGATGTTTCGACAGGAATTCCGGGTCCTTGAGTGTCGGTCGGGCGAACACCACATCCAGCTCTCGCGACACCAGCGCCCGGTGCAGGTCGGCATTGTTCATTGGAATGAGGCTCAGGTTCACCTCTGGGTAATTCGCGCGGTAGGACCGAATGATGTTCGGCAGAATTCCGAAGGTCGCAGACCCCACGAACCCGACCCTCAGGCGTCCTTCTGCACCCTGACCCAGGCGGCGCAATTCCAGACGTGTATCCTCGAGTTGCGACAGGATCGTTTTGCCCCGCTCCAGCAACCGTTCCCCAGCTTGCGTCAGTGTGATCGCATTGCGCCCACGATTGAACAGCGTTGCGCCAAGTTCCTCCTCCAGCTGCTTGATCTGGCGGCTGAGCGGCGGCTGCGCCATGTCGAGCCGTTCGGCGGCGCGGCCGAAGTGCATTTCTTCCGCAACGGCGATGAAATAGGTCAATTGTCTGAAATTCATCTTTAACCCTTCCATCGGTAGCCCACGCTAGGGGATCGCGCGGAACAAAAAAAGCCCCCCGAAAGAGGGGGGCCAGTCAACAGGGAGGTCGTAGAGGGTCACTCGGCGGCGACAGCCTGAACTGCGGCTTGTGCCTTGAGTGTGAAGTCGAATTCGAAATGCAGGTCGGTGCCCAGATCGGCGGCTGCCGGTTTGAATTTGCCGATCAGGCTTTCCTTGACGGCGAACACGCTGTCATGTTCAAGCCATGCGCTGTCGGCGTCGTAGATCTGGCTGATCAGCGGACGGTAGCCGTCCTTCGAGATAATGAAGTGCATGTGGCCTGGGCGGTTCGGGTGGTGACCCATAAAGCGCAGCAGCTCACCGGCGGTTTCATCGTCGGGGATCGGGTAGGGCACGGGGCGCACGGCGACAAAGGCATAGTGGCCGTTCTCGTCAGTTTCGAACCGACCGCGCAGGTTGTATTCAGGCTGGTCGGGATCGAGGTTCTCGTAGATGCCGTTCGGCGCGTCTTCCCAAACATCCAGTGTCACACCGGCGATGCCGTTGCCGTGCTCGTCCTTGATGTAGCCTTCGAAATACGCGGTTTCTTCGTTGTCGTAGTGCTTTTGAATGGTCGAGGCGCCCTTGGGCAGAACCGGCGGGTTCTCGCGGTAGAACGGGCCAAGCACGGTGGATTCGCTCTCGTTGCCTTCGATCGGGTTGGTCATCATGTCGACCAGAACCTCGACGCCGAGAATGTCTCCAAGCAGGATGAACTCCTGGCGGTTTTCATTGCAGAGCTTGCCGGCGCGGGCGAGGTAGTCGCAGGCGGCCAGAAATTCGCTGTGCTGGAGTTTCACGTCTTTGATGAAGGCGTGCAGATGCGTGATCAGGCCGGTTGCGATTTCGCGCTCGCGGTTGGTGATGTCACCGTGCTTGCCGAGGCTCTCGATCACGACGTCGGTGATGTTGTCTTGGTTGACGATGCCCATGGGTTAATTCCTCCTCCTGGCAGTCTGTGGTTTTTGTAAGGGGCGCTCCACCGTCCCTCATCGACCACCAGACTTCCTCGAAACTGTCGCTCAGCCCAATGCCTCGGGCGGTATCGGGTGATACCATATTCGCTCTTCCTCGGGCTTTGACTGTAAAACACGAGGGCCGGGTGCGGTCAGTAATGCCTCATCGCGCCAAGAGTATTGCCTCATACCCAAGGTGGCATAGCCCAAGCTCGCCCGCCCATGGCAGCAAGGAGATATCACAGCAACGCAGGGGAGGCCCGTGTGATCGACACATTCAAGCACATCCAATCCAAACTCGAATCCACTCCGCATGTGTTGCGGCTTGGCCGTCTGTTTTCGGAAACGGTTCTGATCGAAGTGGATCGCCATGAGTATTACCTGACCTTCGACAAAGGCCACCTTGTCAGTCTTGCCGAAGGACCAAGCCGCAAGACACCGTGGTGCTTTGCCCTGCGCACGGATGCCGATGCGCTGGAGAAATTCTGGCAGCCACGACCCGAGCCGGGCTTTCACGACGTGTTTGGACTGGTGAAAATCGGGCGCGGCCGCATTGATGGGGACATCCTGAGCCTCGTCAAGAACCTGCGCTTTTTCAAAGAGGTGCTTTGCCTTGCCCGCACCAAACAAGAGGCGGCAGTATGAGCATTGAACCGATCACAGGTCGTTACCTGACTGTCACCGTCGATGGTGCACCCCGTCGCATTTATTTCGAAGAAGCCGGGCAGGGGCGTCCGGTGCTGTGCCTGCACACCGCCGGGGCCGATACGCGCCAATGGCGTCACCTGCTGAACGATGCCGAGATCACCGCATCGAACCGCCTGATCGCCTTTGACATGCCGTGGCACGGCAAATCCCTACCACCCGAAGGTTTCGAGACCGAAGAATACCTGCTGACCACCGAGGCCTACATCGAGACCGTTCTGGCGGTGATCGACGGGCTGGGTCTGGATCGACCGATTCTGGCAGGGTGTTCGATGGGCGGGCGCATCGCGCTGCAACTCGCGGCGCTGCATGGCCACAAGTTCAGCGGTTTCATCGCCATCGAAGCTTCCGATTTCCAGCCCGCTTGGTACGACATCGACTGGTTCCACCGTCCCGACGCTCATGGTGGAGAGATGGGGGCGGCACTGGTGTCGGCGAATATTTCGCCCTTTGCGCCGAATGCCGAGCGTTGGAACACCCTTTGGATGTTCATGCAAAGCGGTCCGGGCGTGTTTCGTGGCGATCTGAGCTTTTACACCAAGGATGACAGCTTGATTGCGCGACTACCGACGATTGATACAGGGGCGACACCGGTTCACATCATCGTCGGCGCTTATGACCTGACCTGTACGCCCGAGGACGCGAAACGTACGGCAGATGCCATTCCGGGAGCGACACTCGCCGTGATGGACGAGCTAGGGCACTTCCCGATGAGCGAGCATCCCGACGGCTTCCGGCCGTTCTTTGTAGACGCATTGGCGCGGATGCCCGTCGCAGCAGCAAAGGCCGCGTGACCATGACACACCCCTGCATCATCTGCGTCGCCATTACCGGCAGCCTGCCGACCAAGGCCAACAACCCGGCTGTTCCGATCACCGTGTCGGAACAGGTGGAGTCGACACACGAAGCCTTCGAAGCCGGTGCCACCATCGTGCACGCCCATGTGCGCAATGACGACGAAACCCCGTCTTCGGATCCCGACAAGTTCGCGGCGCTCAGGGACGGGATCGAAAAGTATTGCACCGGCATGATCCTCCAGTTCTCGACCGGAGGCCGTTCCGGCGCCGGGCAGACACGCGGTGGGATGTTGCCGTTGCGTCCCGACATGGCATCTCTCTCGGTAGGGTCGAACAACTTTCCAACCCGCGTCTACGAGAATCCGCCAGATCTGGTGGATTGGCTGGCGGGCGAGATGCTGGCCCATGACATCAAGCCCGAGATCGAAGCCTTCGATCTGAGCCACATCCTAAAGGCCAAGGATATGGCGGACAAAGGGCAGCTTGCCGGGACGCCGTATATCCAGTTCGTGATGGGGGTGAAAAACGCGATGCCCGTCGACCGGGACGTGTTCGACTATTACATCCACACAGTGAAACGCTTGTTCGGTGAGGACGCGCCATGGTGCGCTGCCGGGATCGGGGCGAACCAGCTGACGCTCAACAAATGGGCGATCGCCGCTGGAGGCCATGCGCGCACGGGTCTTGAGGACAATGTCCGCCTTGACCGCGACACTCTGGCCCAAAGCAACGCGGCGCTGGTGCGCCGAACGGTCGAGATCTGTGAACAGAACAGCCGCCCAGTCGCAACCTGGCAAGAGGCGCGGCGTATCCTTGGGCTCCGGATGCCAGAGACCTCAACCAAAGGACAAGCCGCATGAAAAAGGGCTCTCCCCCGATCTGTGTCGGGACCGTTCAAAATTGTTCCCCAGCTCTCGGCTCAACGTCGCGAGCGAAGCTTGCGATCCCTGTATAGCAGCTCTGACGGCGGGCGTTGTCGAGGCGCTTCCGTGACGAACGTATCCTATAAGGCACCCTTCCTTTTCTGTGAAAGAAGCGCTCCATCAAACCTTGGGATCCAGCACCTAAGAAACGACTGCGCCAGATCGCTCCAATTCGTCAATGCGATCCCTTGAGAACCCATATTCAGACAGTATTTCTCGTCCGTGCTGGCCAAGCGTCGGGGCGGGGCGGGCGACGGCTCCGGGAGTTCTGCTGAATTTCAGCGGCAACCCGATGGCCTTGACCGGACCTGCGATGGGATGCTCGGTCTCGACGATCATCTCCCTTGCCAATGCCTGTTTGTCCCGGTGCATCTCGCACACGTCCATCACCGGCCCTGCTGGCAGGCCAGCCTCATCCATGAGGCGCAGCCAGTCCTGCGTGTCGCGCTTTTGTAGGTGTTCTTCAAGGATCGGCACAAGTTCGGCAAGGTTGACAATCCGGTCTGCATTGCTGGCAAAACGTGGATCGTCCTGAAGCTCAACCGCCCCGATGACCTCCAGCAAGCGCATCCAGTTGCGTTGATTGGCTGCACCGATATTGATCCAGCCGTCGCGCGTGCGGAAGGATTGATACGGCGCGTTCAGCGGATGTGCTGATCCAAGCGCGCCAGGTGCTTTGCCGGTTGCAAAGGCGATCGCTGATTGCCAATACGTCAAGGAAATGCCCGCCTCGAACAGTGAGGTATCGACCATCTGGCCCTCACCTGTGGCCTGCGCGTTGGAATATGCCGCCACGCAGCCCAGAGCGGCAAGGAACCCAGCGGTGATGTCGGCAATCGGCGCGCCGGGTTTGACCGGAGGACGACCAGGTCCTTCGCCCGTGATCGACATGAGACCGGACATGCCCTGCGCAATCAGATCGAACCCGCCACGTTCGGCATAAGGCCCGGTTCGGCCAAAGCCGCTGATGGCGCAATAGACAAGCTTTGGATTGCTCTTGCGCAGCGTCTCATATCCAAGACCAAGCCGTTCCATCGTGTCGTGGCGGTAATTCTCGACCACCACATCCGCGCTGTCCAGCAGCGTGCGCAGGACCTCGACTGCGTCCGGATCCTTGAGGTTCAGAGCAATGCCGCGCTTGTTGCGGTTCATCATCATGTAGGCGGCGCTTTCGCCTTCGATGTCGGGGGGCAGAAAGCGGCGGCTGTCATCGCCATCAGGTTTCTCGACCTTGATGACATCGGCTCCCATGTCCGCCAGCATCATTCCGCAGGCAGGACCGGCCATGATATGGGCCAGTTCGATGACTTTCATTCCGGTCAGGGGGCCCTTGTTCATGTCCCGCTCCATTCCGGCTTGGTCTTGGTGAGGAAGGATTCGAGCCCGTGTTTGAAATCGCGGCTCATGTAGCACATTGCGATCAGATCGCTGTCTTCAACGGCCAGCTTCGCACGGTTGCGGCGCATGGCTTCCTTGGTGGCCCGCAACGTGAGCGGTGCCATGCCTGCGAGTTGATCGGCCAGTTCCTCGGCTCGTGCCATCAGCGCATCTTCCTCCGGCAGGATCTCTGATATCAGACCTGCCGCCTTGCCCTCGTCAGCACCCATCAATCGCGCCGTGAAGATCATTTCACGCACGCGTCCTGCGCCCATCAATTCGCTGAGCCGCGCCAGATTGCGGGCGTTCAGGCAATTTCCAAGCGTGCGGGCAATCGGGAAGCCGAATTTCAACGCTTCGCTTGAGATGCGGATATCGCAGGCCGCTGCGATAGATGCGCCGCCGCCGGTGCAGGCGCCGTGGATCGCGGCCACAGTCGGGACAGGGCAGCAGTCAACGGCTGTCAGCACGCGGTCGATCTCGGCTTCGTAGTCCAGCGCGTCCTGTGCCGTCTCGAAGGCGCGGAATTGCGTCATGTCCGTTCCCGCCGCAAACGCCTTGCCGCCGGCGCCGGAAATGACCATCGCGCGGACAGAGCCGTCGGTGGGCATCTCGTCGCAAAGCCGGGCAAGTTCGGTGTACATGGCAAAGGTCATGGCGTTGCGCGCTTCAGGGCGATTGAAAGTCACCCAAAGGGTCGTGCCCCGCCGCTCCGACGAGATGTCGCTGGTCATATCCCGATATTCCTCCCGAATGCTGGATCTTGTGCTTTTCGTGGGCCTCGTGCTGCGCTGGCGGTCAGTCCTCTGCCGTATCCCCCGAAACCGGCTCGAGCGCCCTGATATGGGCCGCGTATTTGTTCATCATGTGCGTCTTCATCAATTGGCCGAGACCCTCGGAATCGCGGACGCGCAGCTTGTCCATCATCTGCTCGTGTTCCCGGATGGCCTGCGCCCAGCGGTCATCCGACAGGTTGGCCATAAAGCGCGCCCGACGTACGCGGGATGCAAGAAGGCGATGATGCGTTTCAAGAATGTCGTTTCGAGCGCCCTCGATCAGAGCATTGTGGATGTCCTGGTTGGCCTGGAAATACGCTTTGCGATCCCTGGCCCGATAAGCCTCGACCATGTCGGCATGGCGCTTTTCGATCTTGTCGATCTCGGCCTCACTCAGGTTTTTGCAGGCCAGTTCGCCAGCCAGCTCTTCCAGCACAGCGATGATCGGGAAGGTCTTTTCCAGTTCCTCTCGCGTCACTGTCGCGACACGCGCGCCGCGATTTGCCTGCAACACGACCAACCCTTCGGAAGCCAGCACCTTGAGCGCCTCGCGCAGCGGCGTTCGGGACACGCCGAAGGCTTCGCAAAGGTCTTTCTCGGGCACTTTCTCGCCTGGTTTCAGCGCGTCCTCGATCACGAGGTTGCGCAGTCGCTCCACGAGTTCTTCATGCAGGGTAGGGCGGTGAATGGTCTCGGTCAGAGGCATACTGTCCTCCTACTCGGAAAGGGCCATGTCGAGCAAGCGCGCGACATGGATCGCGCGGCGCGGCGTGCCATCGGCGATCTGGTGGCGGCAGGAGGTGCCGTCGGCGACGATGATGGCCTCCTTCGGGGCGTTTTCTAGCGCCGGGAAAAGGTCAAGGTTGGCCATCTTGAGCGACACGTCGATGGTCTCGGGCGCATAGCCGAACGCCCCTGCCATGCCGCAGCAGGAGCTTTCGATCAAGGTAACCTCCGTTCCTGGAATGCGCTTCAACAGATCGAGCATCGGCGTCACCGCATCCTGCGCCTTCTGGTGGCAATGGCCATGCACATAGATCGGCTGGTCCAAGGATTTCATTGGAAGATCGGCGCGTGTTGCGAGGAACTCCTCAAAGGTATGGGTCGCAGCTGCCAGCGCGTCGGCCTCGGGCCCTGGGCATAGCGCCAGGAATTCGTCTCGGAATGTCAGGATCGAGGAGGGCTCCAGACCCACGACCGGAATGCCGCGCGCGACCATTTCCCGTGTTGCATCGATCACGCGACGGGCCTCCTCGCGCGCCTCGTCGACGCAGCCCACGGCAAGCAATGTGCGCCCGCAATCGAGCGCCCGCCCGCTGCCATCCTTCGCCACCGCGACGCGCAGCCCGGCTGCGCGCAACACACGGAGCGCTGCGCGCAGGTTCTCCGGCTCGAAATAGCGGTTGAAGACATCGGCGAAAAGCAGCACCTGCGGATCCGCATCCTGCGCCTCGTCATCACGGAACGGGGACGCAGACCACATAGGCAGGTCGCGGCGATGCGAGATGCCGGTGATCTTTTCCGCCAGCTTGCGGACAGGTCCGATGCGAT
This sequence comes from Pelagibaca sp., assembly GCA_041725935.1. Lineage (GTDB taxonomy): Bacteria > Pseudomonadota > Alphaproteobacteria > Rhodobacterales > Rhodobacteraceae > Marivita. The sequence goes on along the minus strand of JBGRQD010000008.1, from coordinate 105,774 downwards.
TGCGCAGGTTCATCAGCCACGCAATCCTGGCCGCGTTCGGCGCGTAGCGCGGCAGATAGCCGACCAGCTTGTCGGCCATTGTAAGGCCGTTTTCGCGCCGCCGCGCCGCCAGAACCTCGATCTTCATGCGGGCCATGTCGACACCGGTGGGGCATTCGCGGCGACAGCCCTTGCACGACACGCAGAATTTCATCGTGTCAGCCATCGCATCCGAGGTCAGACCACCGGGCATCTGGCCGCTGATGGCGAAACGCAATGTGTTGGCGCGCCCGCGCGTCGCATCGCGTTCGTTGCGCGTGGCGCGGAAGGACGGACACATGACGCCCCCCTTGAGCTTGCGACAGGCGCCGTTGTTGTTGCACATCTCGACCGCGCCCTGAAAACCTCCAGCAGCACCCGGCCATGCGGACCAATCGAGCGCAGTCTCGAATTCCGGCACTTCGTAATTGGGGCCGTAGCGAAACACCCGACGGTCATCCATCGCAGGGGCATGCACGATTTTGCCCGGGTTCATCACGCCCTGCGGATCGAAGCGTGCCTTGACCTCCTCGAAGGCCGAAACGATGCGCTTGCCGAACATCTTTTCATGAAACTCGGAGCGCACGATCCCGTCGCCGTGTTCGCCGGAATGCGAGCCTTTGTAGTGCTTGACCAGTTCGAACGCCTCTTCTGCGATGGCGCGCATGGTTTGGACGTCTTTGTCTTGCCGCATGTTCAGCACCGGGCGCACATGCAGGCACCCGACCGAGGCATGGGCATACCATGTGCCCTTGGTGCCGTGGCGGGCAAAGATATCGGTCAGCCCTTGGGTATATTCTGCGAGATCCGGCAGCGCGACGGCGCAATCCTCGACAAAGGAAATCGGCTTGCCGGCCTCCTTCATCGACATCATCACATTAAGGCCTGACTTGCGGTATTCGGCGATTGCGCCTTGCAGGCCAGTGTCGGTGACGTTCACAACGCCGCCCCAGGCCTGTCCGGTGCCGGTAAAGGTGAAACCCAGATCGCCCATCAACTGCGACAGCTCGACCAGCTTGGCCGCGTTGCCGTCTGCACTGCCTTCGGCGAACTCAACCAGCAGGAGGGCCGCCGGGTCACCCTCGACGAAGGCCTCTATGGTCTTGCGGAAGAGGGGAATGTCGCGGCCCAGCCCGATCATCGTGTCGTCGATCAGCTCGACCCCTTGCGGGTTCAATTTGACGAGATGCTGGGCGGCATCCATCGCGGCGTAGAAGGTCGGAAAATGGCACACGCCCGTGACCTTCTCGCCCGGCAGATGGGCAAGGCTCAGCTCGATCTCGGTGAAATAGGCCAAGGTGCCTTCGGAACCGACCAGCAGATGCGCCATATTCACATCGTCGCCGACCAGCGCGTCGATATTGTAGCCGCCCACGCGGCGCTGCACCTTGGGAAAGCGCGCGTCGATCTCGTCGGCCTCGCGATTTCCCAGCGCACGCATGTCTGCAACCAGATCGGCATAAGCCCCCGGTTCGGGTGCGGCTCCGTTGAACCGCGCCTTGGTGCCGTCCGGCAGGATCGCCGAGATCGCGCGGACATTGTCGCGCATGATGCCAAAGCGCAGGGATTTCCCGCCGGACGAATTGTTTGCAGCCATCCCACCCAATGTGCAGCGCGACGCGGTTGAGGGATCAACCGGAAACCAGAGCCCATGCGGCTTAAGTGCGCGATTGAGCTCGTCCAGCACGAGACCGGGCTGCACTCTCGCGGTCAGGTTTTCAGTGTCGATGTCGAGAATGCTGTTCAGGTGCCGCGTGTTGTCGAGCACGACGGCCCGGTTCACCGTCTGACCACATTGCGAGGTGGCACCGCCCCGCGGCAGGATCGGCACCTCTTCTTCGCGGGCCACCTGCATTGCAGCCTGCACATCGTCTTCGCTGCGCGGGATGACAACGACCTCGGGGACCATCTGGTAGATCGAGGCATCGGTCGCATAACGGCCGCGCGTGGCGGCATCGCCCATCACCTCGCCCGAAACGGCGGCGCGCAAACGGCTGCCAAGGCGTGTGTTTTCACGCATGAGTCGAAAACCTCCTCCCGGTGTGGACCGCATGTTTCGGTGCCAAGTTTTTTGTTGACTGCATTATGAATTCATAATTACCGTTTTAGCAACAATCAAAATGCGCCGACATACGGTGCCCAAGGGAGGAACCGATTCGATGCGTCAAGCTGGCAGACACTTCTTGCAAATCCCCGGCCCGAGCGCGGTACCGGACCGTATTCTCAAAGCCATCGGTCAGCAGACCATCGACCATCGCGGCCCCGATTTTGCACATGTGGGTCTGAAGGCGCTGGAAGGGATGAAGACGATCTTCAAGACAGAGCAGCATGTCTTTATCTTCCCGTCGTCGGGCACAGGTGCCTGGGAGGCAGCACTGGTCAACAGCTGCTCGCCCGGTGACAAGGTGCTGATGTTCGAGACCGGCCATTTCGCATCTCTGTGGAACAAGATGGCGCGCAGGATCGGCTTGGAGCCGGAATTCCTCGAGGGCGACTGGCGGGGCGGTGCAGAAGCCGACCGGATCGAGGCGCGGCTGCGCGAAGACAAGGCCCACGAGATCAGGGCGGTCTGCGTTGTGCATAACGAAACCTCCACCGGATCGGTGTCGCCCATTGCCGAAGTGCGCAAGGCCATCGACGCGGCGGGTCATCCTGCCTTGCTGATGGTGGATTCGATCTCGGGTCTGGCCTCGATCGACTTCCGTTTCGACGAATGGGGCGTGGATGTCTGCGTCTCGGGCTCTCAAAAAGGTCTGATGTTGCCGCCGGGGCTGAGTTTCAACGCGGTGAGCGCGCGCGCGCTGGAGCATTCGAGATCCGTCACCATGCCCCGCAGCTACTGGGACTGGCAGGACATGGTTGTCCCGAACCAGACCGGCTATTTCCCCTACACGCCCGGAACCAACCTGCTTTACGGCCTGAATGAAGCCATCGACATGCTGCATGAGGAAGGGCTCGACAATGTCTTCGCCCGCCATGCCCGTCACGGGGCAGCGACACGCGCGGCGGTGCGCGCCTGGGGGCTCGAAACGCTCTGCACCCGTCAGGGTCAGGAATCCGGCGTCCTTACGGCAGTCTTGATGCCGCACGGTCATTCCGCCGACGCGTTCCGCGCCACAACGCTCAAACACTACGACATTTCACTGGGCAATGGCCTGTCCAAGGTGGCCGACAAGGTGTTCCGAATCGGCCACTTGGGCGATTTCAACGACCTGATGCTGATGGCCACGCTGTCCGGTGTCGAAATGGGTCTGGCGCAAGCTGGTGTCCCACATCAGTCCGGCGGCGCTCAGGCCGCTATGGAGCATCTGAAGGAGACGACCGAAGAGCGGCTTGCCGCTGAATGAAATTTGCCCCGGGAGGGGGGCATTAAGGGAGGAGAAAACCATGAAGATCAAAGCTGTAATCCTGGCCAGCGTGGCCAGCATCGTGATGCCTTTGGCCGCCAGCGCCGCTGACCTGACACTGCGCTTCGGCCATGTCGGAAACCCCGGATCGCTTTTTGAAGCCTCGGCCAACGCTTTTGCCGAATGCGCCAATGGCAAACTGGGCGACCGGGCCGAGGTGCAGACCTTCGGCTCCAGCCAGTTGGGCAATGACCGCGAGCTGCTCCAGAAGCTCAAGCTCGGGCAGGTTGATTTCTCGTTGCCGTCCTCGGTGATGTCGTCGGTCGCGCCGGAATTCGGCGTGTTCGAGATGCCCTACATCGTCCAGGATCGCGACCACATGCGCCGCATTCAGGCCGAACTGGGCGACACGTTCCAAGAGGCTGCGCTGGCCGAAGGCTACCGGATCATCGGCTATTTCGAGAACGGCTTCCGCCACATCACCAATAACATCCGTCCGATTAATGTGCCCGAGGATCTTCAGGGCGTAAAATTGCGCACGCCGAACGGCGAATGGCGGGTCAAGATGTTCCAGCTCTACGGCGCGAACCCCAGCCCAATGGCCTTTTCCGAGGTCTTCACGGCGCTGCAAACGAACGTAATCGACGGTCAGGAAAACCCTTACGCGCAGATCGCGTCGGCCAAGTTCCAGGAAGTGCAGGAATACCTGTCCATCACGGGCCATGTCTACACGCCAGGCTACGTCCTGGTTGCCGAGAACCGTTGGCAGCGGCTTCCCGAGGATGTGCGTGCTGATCTGGAGGCCTGCGGGTCCGAGACCCAAGATTTCGTCTACGAACACGCAGCCAAGCTCGAGGAAGAGCTGTTGCAGGTGATACGCGATGCAGGGGTCGCGGTGAACGAGGCTGACAACGCGGCCTTCGTGGAGGCGTCGGCACCGATCTACGAGGAATTCGCGGCGACCGTCGAAGGTGGCGCGGACCTGATCGAGCGTATCCAGAAGCTCGCTTCAGGTTCATGACCTGAAAATTGCAGGGGGCCAGTGCAGGCCCCCTGTACCATTCGGGACCGCGAGACACTTCAGCGTCATCAGATATCTCCGGGAATCTTGCCCGGCGGGGAACTTTCATGCTCACTTCACTGCGCAACTTCTTCGAGTTCGTCCTTGAGTATTTCGTTATCTTCCTAATGGTTCTCCTGACCACCGTGGTCGTGGTGGCGGTGATCTATCGCCTGCTAGGAGCGAGCCTGTCTTGGTATGACGAAGTCGCAGCGATCTTGCTGGCCTGGATCACTTACTATGGCTCCGCGCTGGCGGCCCTGCGACGGCGCCACATCGGTTTCGACAGCGTGCTGCTGTCCATTCCGATGCCCGCCCGAATGTGGGCCGTAGCGCTGGCCGAGGCGATCACCGCGGGCTTTTTCATTCTGCTGGCCTGGGCCGGCTTTGTCGTGATGTCGGTCTTGGGCGGCATGTCCCTTACATCGCTCACCTGGGTGCCGATCAGCTTTACCCAATCCGTCATCCCGCTCGGTGCAATCCTGTTCCTGATCTGCCAGGCGCTCAGCTTGCCGGAGTACTGGCGCAAGACTGCCAATGGCGTGTCGCTTGAACATGCCGAGATCGAGGAAGAGGTCGAAACCGAAATGAAGAAGGCAGGTAACATCTGATGCTTATGCTGGGTATCTTCATCGCCATGGTTGCGATGATCTGTCTGAACGTTCCGATCGGTGTCGCGCTGGCAGTATCGGCGGTTCTGGGCCTCGTAGTGCTCGAGGGAGCAAATTCGCTCGTGAACGTCGCGCTCGACATGTACAGCGGCGCGACAAAGTTTTCTCTTATTGCCATCCCGATGTTCGTCCTGGCGGGAGCCATCATGAACGCGGGTGGGATCACAGACCGACTGATCAACTTCGTTGCGGCCCTGATCGGGTTTGTGCGTGGCGGTCTGGCGCATGTGAACATCGGCGTGTCGCTCTTTTTTGCCGAGATCTCCGGCTCTGCGGTGGCCGACGTTGCTGCAATGGGGTCCGTGATGATTCCACAAATGAAAAAGCGCGGATATTCTGCACCCTTCGCTGCGGCGGTCACGTCTTCCTCGGCCTCGCTCGCCATCATCATCCCGCCCTCCATCCCGATGATCCTGTACGCGACCTCGGCCAACGTGTCGGTCGAGCAACTGTTCGTCGCAGGTGTGATCCCTGGCTTGATGGGTGCAGCGGGATTGATGGGTGTCGCGTATTTCTTTGCTGTCAAATACGACCTGCCAAGGGAAGAGGCATTCTCTGGTCGCAAATTGTGGGTGGCTTTCGTCGATGCGCTGCCCACCTTCGCACTGCCGGTTATCATCCTTGGTGGCATCTTTGGCGGCTATGTCACAGCGACCGAGGCTGCTGGCCTTGCCGTTCTTGCCGCAATTGCGATCAGCCTGTGGTACCGGCAGGTCGATCTCAAACATCTCCAGCGCTCGATGCTGGATGGCGGGATGCAGACGGCGGTGGTGATGATCCTCGTCGCGGCCTCGGTGGTGATGGGCGGCTTTCTGACCCGGGCACAATATCCGCAGGAATTGGCGCAGGGGATCCTCAGCATCACGGACAACAAGTGGTTGGTCTTGCTGATCCTCAACTTCTTCTTTCTCATCATCGGGTTCTTTCTCCACTCGGCTGCCGCGATCATCCTCGTGGTGCCTATCGTGATCCCCTTGATCGACGCAGTTGGGATCAACCCGATCCATTTCGGACTGGTGGTGACACTGAATCTTGCCATTGGACAGCAGACACCTCCTGTAGCCAGCGTCCTGATCACTGCCTGCGCGGTAGCGCGCGCCAATATATGGGACGTGACGAAGGTGAACATCTACTTCATCGCAGTGCTTCTGACGGTGCTGCTGATGTGCACTTACATTCCGTCGATACCGCTTTTCCTGGTGGATTACTTCTACGGCTAGGATACGGCGGCCGCGTTGCCACGCAGGTGGGAACAACCCGAAAAATGAAAGACTGCGCATGAATCTCAAACTTGCCAATGACCTGATCTCATCCGCACTCGACCATCGCCGGACACATGGCCTCAAGCCGCTGACCATCGCGGTGATCGATGCAGGGGGGCATCTTGTGGCGCTGCAACGCGAAGATGGCACAAGCAACCTGCGCGCCGCGATTGCGCAGGGCAAGGCGAAGGGCGCTGTCGCCATGGGACTGGGATCGCGGGCGCTGTTCACCCGTGCGCAGGAGCAGCCTTATTTCATCGACGCGATGAACGCTCTGAACGGTGGCGCACTCGTACCGGTGCCCGGCGGCGTGTTGATCAGGCGGGACGGAGCTCTGATCGGTGCGATCGGCATCACCGGAGACAGTTCGGACAACGACGAAACCTGCGCCGTCGCAGCCATCGAGGCGCAGGGTCTGACGGCCGAAACAGGGTGATGCACCGCTGCGCCACTGCCAAAAAAGCCAATATCTGCGCAAAAAAACTGCTTAACCGTTTGATTTCATAAGTATGCGCTAAGAATATTTTTAAGGGCGAGTTTGTCTTTTATTGGCGTTTCGTGCTGATTTTATCGGTCGATCAAGACCTCTCAATAAGTGCCACCAAGATTCTAGAACCTTTCATCCCTCGTTTTTCATCTACGTCGACATCACCACGTCGTCGCTGGTAACTGCGGTCACAACCACCCGAACATCTGCGAATGTGGCTGCCAAGATCGATAATGTTGCTCCTTTTCGGGTCATAATCGTCGAAGCCCGCCTGAAGGCACACCACCAAGATGTCGAGGTCAGGCTAACGCGAGCGATGCCAAGTAGACCATCTCAATTGGGGTCTGCTGAGCTAGCCTACAAAGGCATCCGGCTTCTTCGAGGTTATTCAGAGGAGCTGCAGCATTGCCTAGCAAATATTCTGCGGGACGAAAAACGAACGCGGGTGGCATGCCCCAATATGCATATCTTTGAACGAAATTGCCGCTCGTCGCAAAGAATACTGCAAGCTATCTTTGGCTTGTAATCATAAGGATCACGGAAATGAAAAACTATACTTTCGCTGCGTCCACCGGGCTTTTCCTGGCTTTTGCAGCTCCAGCATTTGCGACATCGAACCTTGTCAATTGTCTGGGCTATGTCATCGGTTTGTCGGATGAAGTGGCGATCGAGGGCGAGGCACGCGCGGGGTCCCTGACGGCGTTCGAGCAAAGAGTGTGTGAAAGCTCAGCGGAACGTGCAAGCGATATCAATGAAGTCACTCTATATCCTGTGTTTATCGAGGAACTTGGTATGGCAACTCGGGTGATTGTGATCCCGACAATGACCAACGATAATTAACGCTTAGTCTCCTTTTATTTCACAGACCAAGGCGGATCTTCTGTTTCAAGAAGGCAGAGCGTGGTCGGGCAGAGCATCGGGCATTCGTCGTCAATCGTGCCGGCGGATGCTTTTTTCCACAATACGGACATGGTTTGTCTGACCCCGCAAGCGTGTATGAAGGATGAGGATCGTTGCGACGGTGTCCTGTGTCCGCGCATTTAAATCCCGCCAAATAGCCTGCCGTGTCCGTCGTTAGATAATTCGGGACATCAGAGGTGTTTTGCGATGGGAGGCCTCTCACACATTTCCATCCCGTGCGCGTGTCCAGCGATAAAGCCAAACGGGGCTCGCTGCTGCTCCGTTGTTATCCCGCAGGACAAGACGCAAATCGACGGTATCAATGTCACCGGGCGTGAGCAGGAAGGTCATCCGTGTGCCGTGACCATCGGGCAAAAGGAACAGGCTTTTCCCGAAAACTTCGCCGCTTGTGGCCGAGAGGTCGGGCCGCAGGCCTGCCGCGTCACCTGCAAAATCGACAACGAAACGCCGTGTGCCCGGACGGTCGTGTTCGCGGCCGCTTCTGCTCTGACGGATTGGCATGGGAGAGGTGACCGGCGACGCAGCACGCGTCCAGGTCAGCCGATAGGCGAAACTGTGTTCGCTTCCGGCGGCCAACGGTTCTGAAGGGCGCCAGAAGGCCACGATGTTGTCCATGAATTCATCGCCGGTGGGGATCTCGACCAACATCACCGCACCGGGACCCCAGTCCTCCAGAGGTTCGACCAAGGCGGAGGGGCGATCATGATACCGCGCCTCGCTGTCTTCGAAATCCTCGAACGTGCGGGCTGTTTGCCAGAAGCCGAAAGCAACAGGATTGTCGTCAAGAAAGGCGGAGGTTTCAACGCGCGCCGGGTTGGCGATCGGTCTCCAGACCTGATCGCCCCCACCTGTCTTGATCACGAGCACATCAGTGTCATGCACGCGCGGGCGGAAATCGTCCGACACGGCAGAGCGCATAGGACCCTTGAGATACATCGAGGTCAGCGGAGCAACACCGATATCGGCAATCTCGCGCCGGGGCATAAGCGTGACTGCAAGGTCCATAACCGTGTCGACGCCCGGGCGCATCGTCATGTCAAGATGCCCTGCAAGAGACGGGCTGTCGATCACCGCTTCCATTCGGACGGCCCCGTCTCGTTCGCCGTGCACACGCAAGCGGGTGAAGCGGGGAAATTCCTCGGGCTCCGGTCCCCCCGTGCCGATGGCCACGGCGCGCGCTGACAAGCCATAAGCCATAGCTTGTCCGATGGCGCGGAAATAGCTGGCTCCCTGAACGACAAGAACTTCGTCCAGTACGCCTGCCGTGTTCAGGGGGTAGCGCAGTCTGAGGCCGGAAAAACCTGCTCCCGGAGATGTCTCGGGAATGGAGTCAAAATAGCGTGGCTCGAATGTGAAAAGATCCGGAGACACAGGAAGCCGCGCGAAACCGGTTTCAGTCGGCAACTCGATTTCAACCGGGTTCGGAAAATAAAGCCCAGGTGGTAGCAGATCGACAGCGTAGTCCGAGCCGAGGGGTAACATCGCAGCCTTCCCGGGCACCGGCCGTATTCCCCTGTAGGCATCATAGCTCAGTCCATCGAACGGTGACGGTAGCTCGCCGGAAGATGGCATATATGCGGATGCAGCAAGGGCGCGGGCAGCATCAAGAAGGGACTCAGGAGCCGCTTGCGCCGAACTGCGCGTTGAGCCCAAGGCCAAGGCCGCGACGGACGATGCCAGAAAGCTCCGCCGTTTCATGCTTTTGCGCCCCGATCGAGCCAGCCAAGCAATATCGGTGCGCTTAGCATAGGCAGAACGACAGGCAGAAGCCAGAGGGCCGATGATGCGGGCTCGGTCAGGAATGCCAGTCCCACCAATGCGGACCCGACTGCAACCTCGGGTACCCCGCGCCACATTCGCAGGCGCGAGAAGTTTGGCGATTTCCAGCCGCAATCCCTACCGGCGAGGACAGACAGGACCGAACCGCTCTGTCGAAGCATCATCAAGGGTGCGATCACCGTGGAGAGTAGCAGTTCGACGAAGCTTGCCCGCAAAACGAGGCGTCGCCGGGAAACGGTCCGTGCGCGTGCGAGCCAATATCCAAGTGCGCACAGCTTCGGCAGGAGAATGATTGCGGTGACCACGAGATAAGGCAGGGCACCTTCGACACGCACTGCGCCTGTGGCAACCAGGAGCACCAACGCAAGCCAGACCGGCGCAGCAAGATAGCTCGCGATGCCGGAGGCGAGATGGAGCCTGCTGACAATGTCGAGACCTGGTTCTGTGATCAGCCGAATATGCTGCAGGTTGCCTTGGCACCAGCGACGGTCACGCTTGTGAAATTCCGACAAGGTCTGCGGTCCGTCCTCAGCGCTGCCCCACGTCTCCGGATCAAGCTCGATCGCCCAGCCTGCGCGCCGCATCCAGGCCGCTTCGATGAAGTCGTGGCTAAGTGGTGGCCCACCAAAGGGTGCGCGTCCGGACAGAACTGGAAGCTGTGCGGCGCTGCGAAAGGCGGCAATCCGCATGATCGCATTGTGGCCCCAGTAATTTCCGGCTTCCCCTGACCAAGCGGCCAGACCGCGCCCAAAATTCTGCGACAAAAGACGCGATGCGACCCGCTGATGTTTGCCGAAATGACTGCGCGCCGGCAGAAGGGTCATGCCCGCCTGCAAAAGACCCAGTCGCGGCTTGCTTTCCAACCGGTAGATTAAGCTCATTATCCGCGCCGCAGACATTCGGCTGTCGGCATCAAGAACAAGCATGTAGGCGTAATCGCGTGAGTGTGATGAGGCAAGCCAGTCCGCGATGTTGCCCGGTTTGCGGCCAACGTTACGCAAGCGCCGCCGGTATGTGATTGTGCCGTCCTCGACGAGTTGGCTCAGCGCTGTTTCCTCTGCCGCTATGTGATCAGGATCATTCGTGTCAGACAGTACGAAGATTTCAGCAGCCTGACCAAAACCCCGACGGTTCAAGCCCCGATGCAACTCTGAAAGATACTTTGCCAAAGGGCGTGCATCTTCACCGCAAAGGAGGACAAGAATTGCGGTTTTTTCCACAGGCTGCCAATCGCTTGACGGTGAAACGGGTGCCACCTGCTGTTGCAACAATCCCAAGACTGAGGTGGCGGCTCCGCCGGAAATCCATATCGCACCCAGGCCGATCAACACGAAAGCGACCAGGGACGCGCCTGTCCATTCCACAATACTCAATGCGAAGATCGTAGAAATGCAGGCTGCACCAAGCAGCGTCAGGACCAACTGTGCGACAAGCCATCCAAAACCGGGGCGTTCGATCTTGTCGGAGTGGGTCGGGTTCGCGCGCGCAATGATCTCTGCCACGGACATTTAAGGTTAGGTTCCTTTGTTGAGGTGAAGAGCTTGTGATTTGAGGCTTGGACGAATGGGCTTGTCTTGCCCAATCAGCCCAAAACAAGTGGTAGCAAAGATCAGCGAGTATCACCGCCAACCGGTGGCCACATGCGGGAAAACACGCCATCCTTTTTCACCACGCCATGGAAGACGGCGGCGCCGATGTGCATTGCGATCAAAGCCATCAACAAAAGCCCGGACCAATAATGCACTGTCTTTGCGACCTCTCCCAGTGCCTCGGATCGTGGCACCAAGGACGGGATGTTCATGGCATCAAGGCTTTCGATGGGAAAACCGCCAGCTTTGACACGCACATAACCAGCAATTGGAACAACGAACAGCAATGTATACATCGCAATATGCGTCAACTCCGCGATCCGTGCCTGGGCCGGCGCAAGGCTTAAGGGTTTTGCGGGCGGTGGATTTCTCAGACGCCAAATCAGCCGTAAAATTATCAAAAGAAGCAACAGAACACCAACGTTCTTGTGGTAAATGAAGAGGCCATTTTGCAGACTGCGATCAAGGCCGGGCTGAACCATGATCAACCCAGCCGGGATGGTGAGAAGGATCAGCACGGCCATCAGCCAATGCACTCCACGCGCCGGTCCCGTATATCTTGACTGCGTCATCCCGTCTGCCTCTGTTGCCTTCGAGAGAACTAGGTCCCGACCCTTGCACTTCAAGCAGGTCCCCGAAGGCTTGACTAGCGCTTTTGAACGCTACAATCATCTGAATGCGCAAGATACAGCCTTACATCGTTGCTTCAGATCACGCCTCGCTCCTGTCGCTGACACGAGGTGCGTTTGGTCAATTTTTACTTTGTGCAGCGTGTTTAGGCCTTTTGATGTGCGCGGTGACGGGGGCAGTGTTCGGCCCTGTGTTTGCCGCAATATCGCTTGTTGTGATGAGCTTTGGTGGTGCACTGGCCGCCGCATTGATGCGGCGCGGTTATCCGCACAACGACCTCGGTTTATGCAATCTCGTGACGCTCATAAGACTGGCCCTTACATCCACTCTTGTGGCTGCGCTCGGTGTTCCGATTTCCGGATGGATTGTCCTGGGTATAGCGCTGTGCGCCTTGGCTCTTGATGGCATCGACGGTTGGTTGGCACGACTTGGCGGTCACGTTTCGGATTTTGGCGCACGTTTCGACATGGAGGTCGATGCAGCGCTAGGGTTGGTCCTCGCACTGCTCGCATGGTCATCCGGCTCCGTGGGCGCGGTTGTGCTGCTGCTCGGTCTTCCTCGATATGTCTTCGTGGCAGCCTCGGCGATATGGCCATGGATGGCAAATCCACTTCCCGAAAGACTGGGTCGCAAGATTGTGTGTGTTATCCAGATCATGGCCCTGGTGATCCTGCAGGCCCCGGTTATCGACGGTTCGTTGGCATCAGCAATCCTTGTGACCGCTTCATCCGCGCTGATCTGGTCGTTCGGTCGCGATGTGCTTTGGCTGTGGCGGACGCACTCATGACAAGCTCGATCTGGCGGCCCTTCATTGCGGCGGCGATCCTCTACCTGGTCTTGATCCAGCCCAATCACCCAGACGCGATGACTTGGGCAGCCCTGCTGGCTTTTCCTCTGGAGTGGCCCGCGATCCTGCTGGGCCTGATGGCGTTCGGCGCAGGCCGCGTAGGGCAGGTGTTGCGCGGTGCACTGGTTGCGGTCTTGGTTTTGATCGCTGTGCTCAAAGCTGCCGATTTCGCGATGTTCTCGGCCTTGTCCCGGGGTTTCAACCCGGTTTCGGACCTCGCGCTGATTGAAGCCGGTGCAAGGCTGTTGACGGGTGCGGTCGGACCGGTCCTCGCTGTTCTAGCGCTTGTTGCTGCGGTGGTGGTCATTTGCGCCGTCACTGCATTGCTTTGGTGGTCAACGGGTGTTTGGGCCGCGATGGGATCGAGAAAACTACTTTTCCAAGGCCTGACCGGAGGAGCGGCAGTGCTGTCGGCTGGAGTTGCAGCCGCGGAAATTGGAGAAACGCTCGGACGGTGGAACCTTCCTGCCCATATTCCAGGCTCTGCGTTTTCCGCGCGGGTCGGTATCGAGCGCATTGAGATGATACGCTCAACGCTGATCGACCTGAGGGAGTTTTCAAAGGCCGCTGCGAATGATCCTTTTGTCGGGATCGATGGCATGCTGAATGCAATTGACCGGGATGTCATCGTTGTTTTCGTCGAGAGCTATGGACGCACAAGTTTTGACACGCCCCTCTTTTCAGACCTGCATCGCAACACGCTAGAACGTGGCCAAGAGGATCTTGCTTCGCGTGGGCTGTCCATGGCGTCGGGGTTTCTGGCCTCGCCAACCAGAGGTGGCCAAAGCTGGCTGGCACATGCGACGTTGGCCAACGGGCTCTGGGTCAACGACCAGACGCGCTACGGTGCCGCGCTGGCGTCAAATCGCAAGACGCTGTTCCACTTCGCGGCGGACGCAGGCTTTCACACAGCTGCGGTGATGCCGCAAATCACGCTCGACTGGCCCGAGAGCGCGGTTATGGGTTTCGAGACCATCCTTGCCGCTGCAGACCTCGGATACGAAGGGCTGAGTTTCAATTGGGTGACAATGCCCGACCAGTTCACGTTTGCCGCCATGGATCGCCTTTTGCGCACCGAACGTGCCGATGACAGGCCGTTCTTCATTCAGGTGGCAACCGGGTCGTCGCATGCCCCCTGGGTGCCTGTGCCCGAACTTGTGGAATGGGACAGCATCGGGGATGGCAGTATTTTTGATCCAATGGCTTTAGCTGGAGAGCCGCCCGACGTCGTGTGGCGTGACCGCGACCGGGTGCGGGCGCAGTACCGTCTGGCAATCGACTATGCCTTGCAGGTCGTCCTGTCCTACGCTGCGCTTCATGCCGAAAACCCCCCTTTGATGATCGTCGTGGGTGATCATCAGGCGGCTGGGTTCATTGCCCTCGACGAACGGTCAGATGTGCCGATCCATGTCATCGGCCCTGATGATCTGGTCGATCGAGCCGCAACGAATTGGGGGCTGACCCAAGGTCTTATACCTCCACGCGATGCACCTTTGGTCCGCATGGACCAGATGCGGGACCTAATTTTGCAGAGTTTCACCGATCCTGTGCAGGACGGAAGAGGCTAACGAATGGCACGGTTCTTAAGAGTTGGTCTTCAGGTCACTGTCGCGATCGGGCTGCTTGTTCTGCTTTGGCGGGTGGCAGACGGACAAACTGCGGTTGACCATCTCGTCACTGCAGAGCTTCCTTGGCTTCTGGCGGCGCTGGTTGCGGTGACTGGGCAGCTCGTGCTGTCGGCGTTTCGGTGGCGATTGACTGCGGCACAACTGGGCCTTCTTCTGACCAGACAGCAGGCGGTCCGGGAATATTATCTCTCGCAGGTGGTGAACCAAATTCTGCCCGGAGGCGTGCTCGGCGATGTGGGCAGAGCGGTTCGGGCACGCGCACAGGCTGGATTGGCGATTTCCGGCCAAGCCGTGCTTTTCGAGCGACTGGTCGGGCAGGTTGCGCTGGTCCTGTTCTTTGCTGCTGCGGTTCTTGGCACATGGGCTGTTCCGGGTGGGTTCGACTTACCAGTTTCGCTCCAAACTCCGGTGTTTGTGACCGTGACTGCGGTGATCCTGACGGGGATAGTCTTGGCAATCGCGAGCCCAAGTTTACCGACTAAAATGGGCACAGCAATTTCAGCGTTCATGGCAAACTTCCAGCGGGCGGTCTGGGCCCGTGAAGTCCGGCGCCGACAAGTCTTGCTCAGCATTGGCACCGTCGTTCTCAACATCGCGGCTTTTGCCTGTTGCACTGCGGCGGTCGGCGTGGTGCTTGCGCCTGCCACGGCCATGGTTCTGGTTCCGCTGATCCTGTTCACGATGCTGATCCCGATCACGGTGAGCGGCTGGGGCCTGCGCGAAGGCGCGACAGCCGCCCTGCTGCCACTTGCAGGTGTAACGGCAGCCGAAGGTTTTGCAGCAAGCGTTGCGTTTGGCCTTGTCGTTCTTCTGTCGGCCCTTCCGGGCGTGCTTGTTGCCGGGTTTTCGACCGTTACCAAACCTGTCAGCCCTTAGCGTCAAGCGCCCTCGTTGCTGGACGCGGTCTAAATACAGGCCATATCAACGATCTACACAGTTTTCCCAGAATATGGAGCACGACGACCATGCCCCCCAGAACTGCCGCATTTGCCGTTCCAGGTGACCTGCAAACTCTGACGGGGGGATACATCTACGATTTGCGCCTGCTTTCTGGGCTCCGCGCGCTTGGGTGGGACGTCACACATATCCCGCTGGGGGCAAGCTTTCCCGACCCGTCGAAGAAAGACATGCGACACGCAGCGCAACAGCTAGCTATGGTTCCGCCAACAGCACCGGTCATCATCGATGGGCTCGCGATGGGGGCAATGGACCACGAGGTGTTGACTGGCATGTCCGCGCCCATAATTGCCCTTGTCCATCATCCACTGGCGCATGAAAGTGGTTTGCCTCAGGACAAGCGTGACAAACTGTTCCGAACCGAACGCGACAACCTCGCTCTTGCCTCTCATGTTCTGGTTCCAAGCCCGCACACGGCGGCCTTGCTTGCATCGGATTACGATGTTCCCTCTGGTCGTATCACGGTTGCACGTCCCGGCACGGACCGCCCGATTGGTCGCCTTGCCAAGACGAAACCACCGCTGATCCTGTCGGTCGGAATTCAAGTCCCGCGCAAGGGTCATGACGTGCTCTTGCGAGCATTGGCTCAAGTGGCCGACAGGCCGTGGCAGGCAGTGATCGCGGGGGCTGCTCTGGATGCGGAGCACGCGGCACTTCTCGTTCGTCTGGTTGACGAGTTCGGCTTGTCGAACAGGGTGCGTCTTGCAGGCCGTGTCTCAGGAGAAGAGCTGGCACGGCTTTACGGACAGGCCAGCGTATTTGCGCTCGCCACGCGTTACGAGGGTTACGGCATCGTTTTTGACGAGGCGATGGCCGCCGGCCTGCCGATCATCAGCTGCGCAACAGGGGCGGTGCCCGAGACCGTCGCACCCGGAGCAGGTCTCTTGGTGCCACCAGACGATCACAAGGCCTTTGCCGATGCACTGGCGCAGGTAATTGACGCACATGAAACGCGAGACCGGATGGCGGCCGCATCGCAAGCGGCCGGTGCAGCGCTGCAAAATTGGGATGGCACGACGCGCTTGGTGGCTGACGTGCTCGACCGCATTGCGAAGGATGCCCGAGATGACCGCTGAGGATGATATGGCGCTTGCCATAAGGCTTGCGCATGAGGCTGGTGAGACCCTTCTTGGATACTGGGCCACCCGTGATGCGCTGACCATCGCGACCAAACGGGCCGGTGATTTCGTCTCCGAAGCGGATCGTTCAGCTGAGCAACATCTGCGGGATGGTTTTGCAAAGGCGCGTCCTGGTGATGGCTGGTTAGGAGAGGAAACCGGAGCCGCACCCGGCCAAGGGCGCCGATGGATCGTCGATCCGCTTGACGGGACAACAAACTTCCTGCGAGGAATCGGGCACTGGGCCGTGTCCATTGCGCTGGAGGATGCGGGGGGTTTGGTTCTTGGCGTTGTCCACGATCCGGTAAAAGGCGAGACATTTGCGGCAGGCAAAGGCACAGGCACCAAACTGAATGGCCAGCCTGTCTCTGTGTCACAATCAGCGGATCTTTCGGCGGCGCTGTTCGGTACAGGCATTCCATTTGGCAACATGGCGCATATCGACGATCATGCCGGTGATATCGCCAGACTGATGCCGAAATGTGCCGGCGTTCGCCGCATGGGAGCGGCGGCGCTCGATCTTGCCTATGTCGCCTCTGGCCGTCTTGATGGGTTTTGGGAACGCCGGTTGCAGCTTTGGGACATCGCCGCCGGTCTTGTTCTCCTGCGCGAAGCCGGTGCGGTCGTGGAAGGGTGGGATGCCCGGGAACGCCCGGAAGACACGGGCACCGTGGTTACCGCCACAAGCGCCTTGTTCCCGGAGTTTGCAAGGACCCTGCGCGGTTAGGCCAGGCGGGCAAAAAGATCGCCTGACGGCGCGCCTGCCGGAAGGGTGGACAGCCAGTCTCGCAATGCATCCCCATCGCGCCAGTCGGACCACAGGAAGCCAGAACGCTCACCGACAACGGGATTGAACCGGTACGGGCCAAGCTCTTCGATACGGTCGATCACAGCCTCTGTCAGATGCACGAACTCGGGAAGATATTCGACCGAGAGCATAGGCACAGCTTGTGACAGACCCGAAAGCACATCAAGCTCGAAGCCTTCCACATCTATTTTGACATAGGCGGGAAGACCGTGCGTCGCGATGAGGCTGTCGAGCGTGACCATCCTGACCGTTTCCGTTTGGTCCCAGCGCACATGGGCGAAACCGGGCGCTGCGTGGGCGTCCGCGACAAAAGTCGTTTGTAATGACGAGACGGTTGGGTGGCGGGAGGACACGGACATTTCTGCCATTGCCTCGGCACCACCGGCGGCGGCCTCGATCAAGACCACGTCTTTGGGTAGTGTCATCCGGAGATACCGTGCAAAGAGCGGCTGCGGTTCAAGGGCTATGACCCGTGCTCCGACGCGCCGCATGGCCCGCGTCCGTGACCCAACATGCGCTCCCACATCGAAAACCAAATCTCCGGAGCGCAGGGTTTGCGCGTAAAAGCGCCGCCACGCGCCAATCGTTAGCGGATTGTGATAAATCACGAGGGATCTCGCGAGGCCGAGCCAGCGCTGCATACCTTCAGCCTTTCTTAAATATCCCGGTGAAAGGTAGCGCGTCCTCCCGTTCGTCCAGTCACAGGCCTTGCCTACGCCGCAACTGCCCTAAGTTATGGTGCCTGAATGAAATTACAGGTCACAAATGCCGTCAAGCCCGCTTGTCTCATCCGGGGCCGCCATCAGGCGGTCTGACCCACCCGAAGAAAGCCCGTTTACCTTTCCGCTCGCACCGCGCGGGGTCGAAATCCTGTTGCGTATGCAAGGTGACCTCCGTTTGGGACTTCCGGTCATCCTCGAAGACGCCGAAAGCCACTTATTGGTCGCGCTTGTCGAGAGCCTAACCGACGAGCGTTACGTCGCGATGACGCAAATCGGTCATCCCGAGTTGGTTTTGACCCGGCGTCGTGTGGAGGCATTGGGCATCCAGCAGCCAATACAGAGCGATACTTTGCGCTTCCGGGTTCCGTCCGACAGAAATCTGGACTGGATTTCAATGGTTGCTGGTCAGAACGGGCTGGATGACAAGAACGAGTGCAACGGAGTGCCAATCCCGAATACCGGCAAACCGATACATCAAACCGCGATCGGGCTTGCCAAGACCGTTCAGTCCATTCCCGCAATCGTGTGCGTAGCGTTGAACGATCACGACATGGACAGCATCTCCGGACTTGGGTTGACGACGATGCCCCTCGACCTTGCCATCAAAGCTTTGGCAGCAGCGGGCACGCAATCCCAAGTGAGTTCGGCGCAATTACCGATGGACGCCGCACTGGCAGGACATGTGCATGTCTTTCGGCCCGACAATGGCGGGCCTGAACATTATGCCATCGTGATCGGGCAACCCGACCTGTCCGACCCTGTGTCGGTCAGGCTGCATTCAGCCTGTTTCACCGGTGATGTCCTGGGCAGTCTCAAATGCGACTGTGGCCCGCAACTACGCGCCGCGATGGCGACCATGGCATCTGGATGCGGCGGGGTGCTGGTCTACCTCAATCAGGAAGGGCGCGGGATCGGTCTTGCCAACAAGATGCGCGCCTACGCACTTCAGGATGCGGGCCTCGATACAGTCGAGGCAAACCATTGGCTTGGCTTCGAAGACGATCAACGAGATTTCCGGATCGGCGGCCAAATTCTTCAGAACATGGGTATCAACCGCGTCCGGCTGATCACGAACAATCCGGCCAAAGTGGCAAGCCTTGCTGCTCAGGGAGTTGAGGTGACCGAGCGCGTGCCACTCAAGGTCGGCCAGACCGTGCAGAACGCGCATTACCTGTCCACCAAGGTCCTGAAGTCAGGACATCTGCTGTGACAAACGCGCCTGCGCTCTGGTGTGTGGACACGGGCACTGCCGAGATACGTCCCGGCAGCCTCGGTGACGGCGTGCTGGTTGAAACTCTGTTTTCGGGCATCAGTCGGGGCACCGAGCGTCTGGTCTTCGAGGGACGTGTCCCTGCATCGGAATATGAACGCATGCGTGGCCCGGCCATGGAGGGTTCTTTCCCCTTTCCGGTCAAATACGGCTACAATATCGTTGGTCGGATCGTTGAGGGCAAAAATGTGGGTCAGCTGGTCTTTGCGCTGCATCCTCACCAGACCCGCTTTCGTTTGCCCGAGACTGCCTTGGTTCCGCTGCCCGCGGCTGTACCGCCCGACCGCGCCGTGCTGGGCGCAAACATGGAAACGGCTCTAAACCTGCTTTGGGACAGTGGTGCCGCCGCAGGAGATCGTATTGCGGTGATCGGAGCGGGGGTTGTCGGCGCGCTCGTGGCCTACCTTGCATCGCGGCTGCCGGGGTCTGAGGTTACGTTGGTTGACGTGAATTCCGGACGGTCGTCGCTTGCCGAAAGCTTGGGGTGTCAGTTCGCACTGCCAGAGCATGCCCAAGAAGATTGTGACGTGGTGTTCCACCTCTCGGCAAGCTCTGCAGGCCTTGCCACCGCAATCGACTGCGCAGGTATGGAGGCGACTGTCGTCGAGGGAAGCTGGTATGGTGATGCAAAGACATCCGTGCCGCTTGGGGGCGCGTTCCACTCTCGGCGCCTGCGGATTTGCAGCTCGCAGGTGGGGCATATTCCTCCTACGCGCGCCCCGCGTTGGAGTTACGGCCGCCGGATGGCAAAGGCTCTGGAGTTGCTTGCCGATCCCGTTCTCGAAACGCTCATTTCTGGCGAAACATCGTTCAATGAGTTGCCCGACCATTACGCCGAAATCCTGTCTGACCCTGCCACGCTCTGCCACCGCATTCGCTATGACTTATCCTGAGGAGATACCATGTTCGCTGTAGAAGTTCGCGACCACATCATGATCGGCCATTCGCTGCCGTCACCCGTATTCGGCCCTGCTCAGGGCATGCATGGCGCGACCTTTACGGTCGATGCCGCGTTTTTCACGGACGACATCGACGAACATGGACTTGTTGTGGATATCGGGCTTGCGACCGATGCCCTGGCAGAAACGCTGGCGCCGCTGCGTTACAAGAACCTTGACGAGGTGCCGGAGTTCAAGGGCAATTTCACGACCACGGAGTTTCTGTGCGGTTACATCTTCAAGACCTTGGCGGAACATGTCCGCACAGGAAAGCTGGCTGACAAGTCTCGGGTGAAGAAGCTTCGCATCATGCTGCACGAGAGCCATGTTGCCCGCGCCTGGTACGAGGCTGAGGTCTGAGCCATGGGATTTTCTGCCGAATGGTTGTCCCTGCGCGAACCCGCTGACCGCGCCGCGCGCGACGAGCCGCTCGCACGGCAGGCTGCCAAAGCGGCAGGTCCCAACCCGCTTGTGGTCGATTTTGGATGCGGCACAGGCGCAACTTGGCGCGCGCTTGCACCCTATCTTCAAACTGGCGCGCGCTGGCGCTTCGTTGACAACGATCCTGCATTGCTGGCCGAAGCGGGCAATGTTGCCGGGGAAAGCGCGGAACTTGTCGAGGGTGATCTTGGCCAGATAGACGCATTGCCTTTGACCGGGGCGTCGCTTGTCACGGCATCCGCTTTGCTGGATCTCATGCCCGAGGCTTGGGTGGCGGATTTGGCGCGACGGTTGGATGTCCCGTTCTATGCGACCCTCAACTATGACGGGCGCATGTCCTGGGCTCCGGAACATGATGACGATGCCGCAGTGACCGCAGCCTTCAATCAGCATCAGCAAGGCGACAAGGGCATAGGACCGGCACTTGGACCAAATTCGGCCGAGCGCACAATTGCACTTTTCGAGGCTGCGGGTTTCACGGTCCTGAGCGCAGACAGCACTTGGTCGCTTGGTCCCGAGATGGCGCCGTTGCAGCGCGAACTCACACATGGGATCGCTCAGGCCGCCGACGAAGCAGGCGCTCGAGAAGCCGCTTCCTGGGGTCGTCACCGTCATGCCAGTGCGGATCGCACTCAGTGCCGGATCGGCCATATCGACATTCTGGCCTTACCCCCCGAGAATTTGCAGGAGAGCACCCATGTCCTTCGTTGATGTCACGCCTCGGGTTTGGCAGCGCTTGCTGGACGTGAGGAACGGACTTGCCTGCCCGTGCTGCGGGCGCTGGACCCCCGGCGAGCAAGCGGCGCTTGAGCTCTACGGTCCGCTTGCGCGACGTGACATAGGACCTGTGATCATCGGCCAGATTGGTCAGTCTTTGGACGGTCGCGTGGCAACCATCTCAGGCGACGCGCGGGACGTGTCTGGCCCCGACGGGCTGGCGCATCTGCACAGGATTCGCGCGCTTGTCGATGGTGTCATCATCGGCGTTCGCACGGCGCTTCACGATTCACCAAGGCTGACCGTCCGCTTGTGTGACGGACAAAACCCTGCACGCGTGGTGATCGATCCGCAGGGGCGGCTGCCCGACGATGCGCCCGTCTTTGCCGATGATGGCACACGAAAGTTCGTGATCCAGGGTGTCGACAGGACTAGGCCAGCTTGTGTCAGCGTCATTCGGCTTGATGCCCGTAACAATCAATTTGATCCAAGGCAGATTGCTGTCGCCCTGCGCGCTGAAGGGTTGCAGAACCTGCTTATCGAAGGGGGCTCGATCACGATTTCCCGCTTCCTTGAAGCCGGGCTTCTGACCAGGCTTCAGGTGGCTGTCGCTCCGCTGCTTATCGGTGGTGGGCCCCAAGGCCTGACAATGACCTCGCCAAGCGAGAAGCTCTCGGATGCGATCCGCCCGGATATGCGCGTGTTTTCGATCGGCTCTGATGTCGTTTTTGACTGTGGCCTCACGGCTGAAGCGGCTGCTGCAAAAGAGCCGATGCACGCAATACAGGTGGGCGCAGTGCGGTGAGCGGCCGGTGTGAAGGTTACGTGCTTTGGGAGTGGTTCAGCGGTTACCTTGGGTGTTGTCGGGCTGTAACCAGGACCAATCGGGCGCGCCTGCGTCGTTGCCGTGACGATGGTTTTTTTGACATAGCGCTTTTAGGATCATCGCGGGCCTGAAATTTGGAATGCTTCGCAACGCATGCTTTCACAAAAACCTTTTCCGAACTTTCCAAAGCGCTAGTTATTTTTAAAAGAGGGTGCGATGTGAATTTCTATCGCACTCTCATCAAGATGCCGTAAGACCGACACAAGAGCAGCTTTGGTTTCGACCGAGATGGGATTTTGGAATGTCATTGTTCAAGCAAATCGTTATCACGGCACTCGTGCTCGCAGCGGGGTTCTGGGGTCTTGTGACCTATGTTCCCGCGTCGCTTCCAATCCTTGACCGATACGGTTTGCTTGAGCCGTTCGGGATTACGGTGCCCGAGCAGCAAGCGGGTGTGCAAAGCGGCGGCGGCAGGCCGGGGGGCGGTTCCCGAGGAGCCGCGAAGGTCATCGCTGTTGAAGTCGAGAGTGCCAACCTCTTTGACGAGATCGTCACGATCGGCGATGGGCGTGCAAAACGCAGCACCATGGTTTTGCCGGAAGTCTCTGGGCGCCTTGCTTCGATCAATGTCCAATCCGGAGGATATGTCGAGGCCGGCAGCGTGATTGCGTCGCTTGAAGACCAGATCCAGCGGATCGAAGTCGAGCGGGCGGAGTTCCTGCTGCAGGATGCACAATCGGTTGCGGATCGTGTGAATGCGCTTGGCAGCACGGTTGCCGCGATCCAACGCAGCAATGCAGAGCTTGCACTTCAAACCGCCGAGCTGGATCTCAAGGAAGCACAATTCGAGTTGGAGCGACGCCAGATCATCGCGCCGTTTTCCGGCTGGGTCGGCATCATTACCTATAATGTCGGGGACCAGGTCTCGCCCGCAGTTGAATTGACCCAGATTGATGATCGCTCGGAAATCATCGTCGATTTCAGAGTGCCCGAGCGGTTTGTTGGCCAGATCAAGGAAGGCGATGCGATCCGGGCAACCCCGTTGGCACGACCGCAGGATGAGATGCAGGGCAAGATCACCGCCTTGGACAGCCGTGTCGATCCTGACAGCCGCACGTTGCGCTTGCAAGCTTCGCTTGCCAACACCGATGACACGCTGCGCGCCGGAATGGCCTTCCGCATCATTGTGGATTTCACCGGCGAGGCTTTCCCTTCGGTTGACCCCTTGGCCATCCAGTGGGGCAGCGATGGGCCTTTCGTGTGGGTGGTTACCGATGGGAAAGCCCAAAGGAAATCGGTCATGATCATGCAGCGCAACAGCGACTCCGTTCTGGTTTCGGGTGAACTCTCGGTGGGTGATATGATCGTCACCGAAGGGGTGCAAAACCTAAGACCGGGGGCAGAGGTCGAGCTTCAGGTTGGAGCCACGACAAATCCCGCGCAGGCTGCCTTGCCTGTCTCGCGCGGATAGGAGGCCACATGGCCGTTACATCTCAGTCTGTCCAGTCTTCGACCACGGCTCTGTTTGTGCGCAGACCGATCCTAGCTTTTGTCTTGTCGGCGTTGATCGTCCTTTCTGGCTTGGCAGGTTTGTTTGGCGCGGAAATCCGGGAACTTCCCGACGTCGACAGGCCGGTTATCACTGTCACGACCGAATTTTCCGGCGCATCCCCCGAAACCATTGACCGCGAGGTGACGGCTCAGATCGAAGGAGCGGCCGGTCGGGTGGCAGGCGTCAAAGCGATTTCGTCGAATTCCCGATTTGGCAGAAGCCGCGTCACGATCGAATTCGGTGACGATGCCGATCTGGATGTCGCGGCAACCGACATGCGCGACGCCATCGGGCGCATCCAGAATTCCCTGCCAGACGGCGCAGAAGACCCGCGGATCGTGAAGGCCGATGCGAACGCGGACGCCGTGATGCGTATTGCCGTCACGTCCGATCGGCGCTCTGCCCAAGAGCTGACGCAGTTTGTGGAAGAGACCATCGAGGATCGGCTGATTTCGGTTCCCGGCGTGGCTGATCTGCAAATCTACGGCGATCGTGAGTCGGTCTACCGGATCGATATCGACCAGATGCAGCTCGCCAGCCGGGGGCTCAGTCTTTCTGACCTGCGCAACACCTTGAGGAACGTCGCCTTTGACGCGCCTGCGGGGTCGCTCAGTTCCAGCAGTCAAAGCATTGTGGTCCGAACAACTGCAACAGTGTCCTCCGCCGCCGAATTCGAAGCGCTCGCCATCCGGGATGGCGTAACCGTCGGGGATGTCGCGACCGTCACACTGGGTCCAGCCCCCGGCGAAAGCGTCCTGCGTGCAAATGGCCGGACGGGGCTCGGGTTGGGGATCGTGCGGCAGGCCCAGAGCAACACGCTGGAGATATCGCAATCCGTGCGCGCTGTTGTGGATGAGCTGCAAACCATCCTGCCGGGCGATGTCCAGGTTTTCGTCACCAGCGACGATGCGGTCTTCATCAACGGGTCGATCCGCGAAGTGCTCAATACGCTGGCGATTGCCATAGCAATTGTGATCGGCATCATTTTCCTGTTCCTCAGGGATGTTCGCGCCACCATCATTCCGGCAGTTACCTTGCCGGTTGCGCTGATCGGGACCTTGGCAGCAATCTATTTGGTGGGATTTTCCATCAACATCCTGACATTGCTGGCGCTGGTCCTTGCGACTGGAATGGTCGTTGATGATGCGATCGTCGTGTTGGAAAATATCGTGCGTCGCCGCTCTGAGGGGATGGGCGCGCGGGCCGCGGCGGTTCTCGGCACTCAGCAGGTTTTCTTTGCGGTCGTCACGACCACTGCAACTCTGGCGGCTGTGTTCATCCCGCTCTCATTCCTGCCTGGGCAGACTGGGGGACTGTTCCGCGAGTTCGGATTCACACTGGCGATGTCGGTGCTTCTGTCCTCGGTCGTCGCTCTGAGCCTCTGCCCGGTTCTCGCCAGCAAATTGCTCAAGGGACAAACAGGCAAAGAGCCCACCCGCGGGCCAATGATCTGGCTTGGCGAACGTCTGACGGCGATCTATGCATTCACCCTCCGCTTTTGTCTCGCTGTGCCGCTGCTGATCATCGTGTTGTCGGCGGGTTTTGCGACGGTCGCCGCGCTCAGCTTTGGCAATATCCGGCAGGAACTGACCCCGTCCGAGGATCGCTCGATCGCGCTCTTGCGTGTCACGACTCCGCAGGGCGTGTCTTTGGACTACACCGCCCGCAAGATGCGCGAGATCGAGGATCTGATTGAACCACTGCGTGAGTCCGGAGAGGTGACCAACGTGTTCTCCATCGCGGGAACTGGTTCTGACAACCGCGGCTTCATGGTGATGACCTTGGCAGAATGGCAGAACCGCGACCGCAGCCAGCAAGAGATCGTTGGGCAGATCAACGGCTTGCTGGGACAGGTGATCGGTGTGCGTGCCTTTGCAATCCAACCGAATTCTCTGGGCATTCGCGGGGCAGGGCGGGGCCTGACGGTCGCGTTGACCGGCAACAATTATGACAGGCTCGCCGCCTCGGCAGACCAGATCATCGAACGCATGGAGCAGAACCCGGCCTTTGGTCGCGTGTCGCTTGCCTACGAGACCACTCAGCCGCAGCTTTTCATCGAGGTGGATCGCGACCGGGCATCCGACCTCGGCGTCAACATCGACGGGTTGGGCGAAGCGCTGCAAGCCGTTCTCGATGGGCGCACCGTCGGAACGGTCTTCATTGATGATCGCAGTTTCGAGATCAAGATGATCTCTACAGTGGATCCTGTGAATGATCCCGGTGACCTTGAACGCATCTTCGTGCAGGCGGGCAATGGCGAAATGGTTCCGATCTCAAGCTTTGTGCGCCTGCAGGAACGCGCGGTTGCACCTGAACTGGCCCGAGAGACCCAGATGCGGGCAGTCGAAATTTCCGCCAGCCTGACACCTGCGCTTTCGCTGGGCGATGCATACGAGGAACTTCAGGAAATCGCTTCGGACATACTGCCAGAAGAGCAGCGTATCGTGCCGCTCGCCGAGGCGGCGACATTGTCTGAAACGTCATCCGGACTTCTGATCACCTTTGGCTTTGCCATCATCGTGGTGTTTCTGGTCTTGTCCGCGCAATTTGAAAGCTTCGTGTCGGCCCTGATCATCATGGCCACCGTGCCTCTTGGGATTGCCTGCGCCATTTTCGCCCTGATTCTGACAGGGGGCAGCCTGAACGTCTACAGCCAGATCGGCTTGGTGCTCTTGGTGGGGATAATGGCAAAAAATGGTATTCTGATTGTCGAATTTGCGAACCAGCTGCGGGATGAAGGGAAATCCGTGCGCGACGCGATTTACGAAGCCTCCACCATCCGCCTGCGACCTGTGATGATGACAATGACCTCAACCGTGCTTGGCGGGCTTCCATTGATTTATTCTGCCGGAGCAGGTGCGGAGGCCCGTGAAGCGCTCGGCTGGATTATCGTCGGAGGGCTTGGGATGGCGACGTTGTCGACCCTTTACCTTACGCCCGTCGCCTATCTGGTGCTCGCCCGCCTGTCGCGTCCAAAAGCCGAAGAAGAGGCGCTTTTGGCCAAGGAACTGCAATCGGCATCGACCTCCGTACAGCCGGCAGAATAATGATCTGACTAAAGAATATTCACGAACTGAAATTCGATCCAAACGAGCCAGAACCCAAGGGCGAGCCATGGCCCGAACGCGAGCTGGCGACTGGGCATGCGCTGTGTCAAGGTTGCAAACACCAAGGCACCCAAAGCAGCAATAAGCAGCACATAGGGCAACGCGGCATATCCCAACCAGGTGCCGCTTGCAGCAAAGAGCTTCGCATCGCCAAGGCCTAGGCCGTCTCGACCGGTGCGGCGGTGATAGGCTGCGCCGATGGCCCAAAATAACGCAAAGCCCGACAGCCCACCGATCGCGGACGCTGTCACCGTTGTGCCAATACCTGTCATTGCAAGGCCAAGTCCTGCCGCGATCAACGGAAGCGTCCAGACGTCAGGAAGCCTGAAGCTGACCAGGTCGATCCATGACAGGCGCAGCAGGACCAGAGTCAGGGCAACCGTGAGTAAAACAGTCAGCACAGATCGTCCCTGTCATTTGTGAAAATAAGTCCCGGTTTCTGAAACTAACTCCCAAGCGCCGTCGTGTCTGCATCGGTAACTCACAAAACATCACCGTTGTTACCACGCGCCGGGTGTTCCGGCACATGAGTCAACTGGGAGAAACGGATGCCTATTTCCAAGAACACTGCAAGACTGACGATGAGCGTCAGCTTGGCTGCGCTGGTCGCGACAGCGGCGACTGGTTCGTCGCATCGTGAAGCGCCGGGGATCACCGAACAGCCAAAAGTGGACGCAACCGACTTTTACATGTTCCGCAGCTACGAGCCGGGGCGTGAAGATTATGTCACCTTCATCGCCAATTACATTCCCTTGCAGGCCCCGTATGGCGGGCCCAACTATTTCACCATGGATCCCGACGCGATCTATGAAATCCACATCGACAACGATGGGGATGCCATCGAAGATCTGACCTTCCAATTTGATTTTACCAACGAACTGGCGATGGACGGGGCAGGTATTGCGCTTCAGATCGGCGATGCAACCGTGGCCATTCCGCTGCGCACTGCCGGTCAAATCACGGGTGCTGCGAGCGATCCGCTCAACGAGATCGAAAGCTATTCGGTGACCCTGATCGAAGGTGACCGCCGCTCTGGGGAACGGTCAGCTCTCGCGGGTGCTGGAGGGGCCACAACCTTCGCCAAGCCAATCGATTACATCGGGGAAAAGACGCTGCCGGATTATGAAGGCTATGCAAACAGTCTGATCCACAACGTCACCATTCCCGGCTGTGACGCTGGTGGGAAGGTGTTTGTAGGTCAGCGCGCCGAAGCCTTCGCGGTGAACCTGGGTGCTATTTTCGACCTTGTGAACCTTGTGCCTCTGGAAGGGTCTATCTCAAACGACAGGGCAAACGACGATTTGGTGGGGGAGTTCAACGTCACTTCTCTCGCCCTCGAAGTGCCGATTTCCTGTGTGACGGGGGATGGCAACGGTGTCATCGGCGCGTGGACCACAGCCAGCCTGCCCCAGGGCGAAGTGGAAGATCCGTCACCGACCTACGGTGCAACCTCGGTTTATGGTGGCGCGTTTGTCCAACAATCGCGTCTGTCCAACCCTCTGGTCAACGAAGTGGTGATCGGTTTGCCGGACAAAGATTTGTTCAATGCGGCCGAACCGACGCAGGATGGTGCTCTGGCCACATGTGTGACCAATCCGACACTGCCTGCTCTTGTTGATATCCTGTTCCGTGACGCTCTTGGCGCGACGGACAACATCGCCCCGTCGAACCTGCCCCGGCAGGACTTGGTCACCGCGTTCCTGACCGGCTTTCCAGGCTTCAACCAGATGGCAACTGTCACCCCGTCGGAAATGATGCGCTTGAACACGGGCGTTCCGGTGACACCGCGGGCTCAGCAGAATCCCTTCGGCGTCGTGGCCGAAGACCTTGCCGGTTTCCCGAACGGGCGTCGTCCGGGTGACGACACGGTCGATATCGCGCTTCGTGTTGTGATGGGAGCTTTGTGTCATCCGGTGCCGCTTGGTGCCGAACTGGGTGTTGCCGGTGCTGTTGAAGACACCGACAGTGACCTGATCAACCTGGGTCTGTGTGCACCCGAGGATGCCCCCGTAGGCAACGCGCCGTTTATCGACGGTGCCCCGATTTCTGCAGCTGAGCTTCAGAACAGGTTTCCCTATCTGAACACACCTCTTCCCGGCGCAACCAACTAAGTGAGGATGATCATGCAGTTCAAACCAAAGCTTGTCGCTGGACTTGCAGCAGCCTTGCTGGTTGCCGCTTGTGACAGCTCGGATGCGGACAATGACACGGCTGGGATAGCCTCGTTTGGCAGTGCGTTCCGAGCAATGTTTGCAGCCGAAAGCAATGCCGAGCCAGTTGATGCGCAAAGCATCGCCATCTTGGTCGACCCTACGGGTGACCCGTTCAATCCGTAGGGAATATCAGTGCTAAAGACGAAAAGGCCCCTCGACATTCGGGGGGCCTTTTTAGGTGTCTCCAGCGTCAGGCAGGCCATCGACGAAGCGTCGTTCGAGGATGTCGACGGATTTGATACCCCGATCGTTCTGTCTGACGATCATCGTTCGCATCCGAAGACGTGCAACGCCCGCTTCTGCGAGGATGTCCGCAAGATAGGCATTCGAGGTGAAGCCGCTGTTCTGCGGTCTCAGGGCACCAATGCTTCGGAACGTTTCGAGAGAGAGTGATCCCTGGCGCTCGCGGATGCGAAGAAGTTGATTTGCCTGGCTGTCATTTTGCATCATCACACCAAGAAGGAATGGGTCCACAGTGTTGAGATTGACTGTGCCTTCGATCGGCAAAGCAGTCACAAACGGCTCCAGTGCCAGAATGGCTTGTTCGGAAATGCCAAAGGCCTTCAGAGCCTCCAAGTCCTTCACGGGACCGATTGCATTCAGAATCCGCCCGATTTGGTCGGCTGTCTCGGGTGGTTGATCCAATGCCGACATCAGCCGCCGGGCAAATTCCTGTGTTCCGGCGGTGATGGTCGACAATTGGTTGATATTGAACTTTGACTGCAGGTCGGTGATCTTGACTGAAAATGTCCCTGTCGGAAGTTGCACTTCGTTCTGGATGACCCCAAGCGCCCAAGCTTCGTTCATGTGATCGACGTCCGGCGCATTGTCCAGGTCGCGTCGCAGTGCATCAATAACCGATGCTTCCGCACCCAGCGCAATTTGTTCCAGAAGGGAGGCATCTGCTCTGCGCGAAACGCGCGCAATGCTGCTGTCCTGAGTGTTGACCAGCAACATCAGCAGGCCACCGGCAATTGCAAGCACGACGAGCACATTGACAAGCACCACGCCGCTTTGGTCGTCGCGTCTGGTCATCGTCCTTGCCCTGCAGGTAACGTAAAGATCCGCGTGATCCGTTGGGGTCGCTCAAACCCCTCACGATTTACGTCGAGGGTCAGTTCTGCGGCCAGCGGTCGGCGTGGATCGGAAGTGCCTTCGGGTGGCCAAAGAGATGTCCAGCTCTGTGACTGGTCTAGCAGACGCCAGCGCATGTCCGAGACATCGTTCAAAAGGTGCTGATCTGTCGAGCTTGGGTCGGTCTGCTCAATGCCGCGCGTCAAAACGGAATTCTCGAACTTGTAGGTCACACCTACCGCGCTATCCGAATCCAACCTTTGAAAGGCGAGGCCATCAGTGTTCAGGCGTGTGTCCATTCCCGTGATCTGGGCCAGATCGCGCCGGATCACCAGAAAAGCACGGTCGATCTCTGCGAGGCGCTCAAGCCGTCCCTCTGTTCTCTCCCCGGTAGTTGCAACCGTATCGAGAACGGTGAGCCCGGCGATGCCGATGACGGCAAAGATGGCCAAGGAGACCAACATTTCAATCAGGGTGACACCTGTCTCGTGATGGCGCTTGGAGGTCATACGGACGTGCTGCCGATCAGGCTGAACTCTCCTGAACCGACCCGCAGAACGCCAAGCCCGCGGTCGCACAGACCGGAGCTTTGGAAGCGGTAGGGGCCAAGAACACCGATAAAGCCTTCATCCCGGGTCAATCCTCGGACTGAAAGTTGGCCTGCCTGACCCAAGATACGCAACAACTCCACGCCATCGAAGGCAAGGCCACTGATGATCCCTCCGGGTTGGCCGGCAGCCTGCATGAATGCGTCATCAAATGCAGCAAAGCGCAACGGATCGGGGGCGGCAAACCAGGCATCGCGAAAGGCGCGACGGCCGGACAGGTCCAGCGCAGACCATTGCGTCGAGCCCAAAAGCTGCACGCCCTGACCGCGCAATGCCTCTGCAAACGGCTCGAGCGTGGCATCCACCACCGGAAGATAGACAGCGTCCGGCAACGGCCCGCTGGACAAAAGGGCATCGGTCAGGCCAGTCGCATCGGACCTCACCACGGTGGGTCGCATGGTCAGACCCAGCATCGTGCCAACTGCCGTTGCAGCTGCCGCAGATTGCGCGCCGAACGTGCCCGGGGGCACAACCGTGGCAATTGTTGACAGGTTTCGCTGGGCCGCAATGGACAGAACCGCGCGTGCAGATTGGGCGGCCGTCACGCCAAAGACAAATGTCCTGCGACCGGCAAGGGTTTCATCGTTCGACAACGTTACGATCGGCACGCGCACGGCCTCGGCGACCGCGCGTGCCTGTGCGCCAAAGATTGGTCCAACGATTATTTCCGCGCCGTTGTCCACTGCGTTTCGGGCAGCCTCTACGGCGATTTCCGGTGTTGACCCGCTGTCAATGATGTCGATTCCGATACCGGGCCCGCCACCAAGGGTTGCGGCGATCCGCAATGTTTGACCTAACTCCTCCGACGCTCCAGATAAGGGCAACAACAGGGCTGATCTGGACGGCCCCTCGCGCCGGTCTGACATTGGCGGAAAGGAAACCTGCCCACATGCCGATGAGACCGAGACAAGAGAGGCAGCCGAAATCCCCTTCAAAAGCCGACGGCGGGAGAGACCGTGGCTTTTTTCGGTGGTTTCTGCGTCTGGTGATGGGTCTCGCGTTGACATGTTTGGTCCTTGTCTCGCTTGCAGGGCTCTGCATCGTCATGATGCCTGTAACTTTGATCACACGGAATCTGAATCTCGATCCAGCTATCGTCGCCGTCTACGGGTCGCTGCGCGAAGGCCGCGCGGACCTCAGGGAAGGGTATCGTATAGACTGGAGGACAGAATTGCACCTGCTTCGTCTCGAAAGCCCCTTGATCGTCTCCGGGCCGGACACGCGGATGGAAGGACGTCTGCGTACAGGTCTTACTGGTATTTCGCTCGCAGGGCTGAATGGCCGCGCTGGTCCGGGGCTGGCCACACTCATTCCAGGGGCTTGGGAGTGTGATATGGCGGCGCGCGTCAACGAGGTCGGTTTTGCCTGGACTTGGACATATGCCTCTGCATCGGGTGGCATGACCACGCCGGCGGGCACCTGCAGCAAGGACGGGCGGGATTTGACCATACCGCCGTTGAATCTGCTTTTCCGCTCTGAAGGCAAGGATGCCGGTGCCACCTTGCGTACCGGACAAGACCTGCCGATGGTCGACCTGCGCCTACGGCGCGAACGGGTCTTGGACATCACAATCCAAGCCGAGGCGGCAGAGGTTTTCCCGCAACTGCCCAGCAGTGGCCCTATCAATCTGACCGTGCCCTTTTGATCACTCGGCGAGCGCATTGAGACCCACAATCGGCATCAGGATCGACATCACAAGCAGCATGACGATGCCTCCCATGATCAAAAGGACAGCTGGTTCCACCAGCGCAACGATCGTGGCCACGGTAGCCTTGAGAGACCCGCCTTGATCCCGTGCGGCGCGTTCGAGACTGTTGCCCAGCGTTCCTCCTGCCTCGCCACTGGCGATCATGGCGACCAGCATCGGTGGGAAAACTCCAGCCGCTTGAACCGATTTCGACAAGGCCGCCCCATCCTGAACGTTGCGTGTGATCTCGGTCACACGCATCCGGATGAACCTGTTCGGCACGGTTCCTGCAGCGGCTTGCAGGGCTTCGACCAGGGGCACACCGGATTGCACCAAAGTAGAGAGCGTGCCCGAAAACTGCGCCGAATTCATCAGCAAAACCAAATTGCGAAACAGTGGTGCCTGGGTCAACCAGCGGTCCCATCTCAGCCGAAAATCCGGCATACGCAGCAGCGCCCCGAAGCCCGCAAGCCCGAGGCCGATGCCTAATGCACCCCACAAACCCCAGCGCTGCATCCAATCGGACAGGGCGATCAATCCGCGGGTCAGACCAGGCAATTCGGCGCCTCGGGCGGTGAACACACGGACAATGTCCGGGACCACAAAGGTCAACAACGCGACGATCACGCCCAGCGACACCAGCGCAAGCAAGGCGGGATAAATCAGCGCCAGTTGAAGGCTTTGGCGGTTTCTGGCGCGATCCTCGATATGGGTGGCGAGATGTTCCAGAACGTGCGCCAGCCGCCCAGCACTTTCCCCGGCGCGCACCGAGGCCCGAAAATATTCGTCGAAACCAACGGGCATGGTGTCCAGCGCATCAGCAAAGCTACGTCCGTCAACAATAGCAGCGCGCAGGTCCAGCAACAGCGATGTGTCGCGCGTACCGTTCAATTGCTCAGCGACAATCTGAATCGCATCTTCGATGCGTACGTGGGCACCGACGAGTGTCGCAAGCTGGCGGGTGACAAGCACCTGCCTCTTGAGATTGAGGCGATGCCGCCGGGGTGATCCGGTGATGCTCGCGCGTTGCTTGGTTGCTTCGACGGAAAGTGGCAGCAGATTGCGCTTGCGCAGGTCGGCCCGCACCGAGGCCTCATTGACGGCGTCGAGCACGCCTTTGGCTTTTTTGCCCGAAGCATCAACCGCCCGATACGAGAACGCCGGCATGATTAAGCCGCTCCGATGCGTGCATCTTCGCGGACTGCGCGTGCGACCTCGGACACAGTGGTCTGGCCGTGACGTATTTTCTCGACCCCGTCCTGCAGGATGCTTCGGGACGATTTGCGCGCCTCTGCCGTCAAGTCCGCCTCGGAGGCTCCGTCATGGATCATGGCCTGCAGGGCAGTGGTGGCAGCGACGATCTCGTAAATCGGCAAACGCCCTCGAAAGCCGGTATTGCCACAAGCGTCACATCCTTTGGCCTCGAATACAGGTGATCCGGCGGGCAAAGTTTCCGACAGCATGGCAGACTGCGCTTTGTCCAGAACATGTTGGGTGCGGCAGTCCGGACAAAGTTTGCGAACGAGACGCTGCGCCAATAGTCCGCGCACCATCGGGGCGAGCAGAAATCGCTCCACGCCCATATCGATCAGACGTGACACGGCACCGATGGCGGTATTGGTGTGCAGGGTCGATAAGACCAGATGCCCGGTCATGGCACTTTCCACGGCAATTCTCGCGGTTTCGCCATCCCGGATTTCGCCAACCATGATGACATCAGGATCCTGCCGCAGGATGGCGCGCAATCCACGGGCGAAGGTCATTTCTGTCCTCGAATTCACCTGGATCTGGCCAACGCCATCCATCGAGTATTCGATTGGGTCTTCAACGGTGAGGATATTGCGTTGCCGGTCGTTAAGAGCATGAAGCGCCGCATAGAGGGAGGTTGTCTTGCCTGACCCGGTCGGTCCGGTGACAAGAACCAGCCCTTCCGGCGCGGTGATGATCTGACGGAAGGTTTCGCGATCGGGTTCAGACAATCCCAGATGGGCGATGCCCAGCTGGGTTTTGCCACGATCCAGCAGACGCAGAACCACACGTTCGCCGAATTGCGAGGGCAGGGTGGAAATACGAACATCGAGTTCGTAGCTGCCGACCCGCAGGCTCACGCGACCGTCCTGAGGCAGGCGTTTTTCTGCGATGTCCAATTTGCCCATGACCTTGAGGCGGCTCGACAATTGGCTTGCAAGCGAACGTCGCGGCTCCAGCACTTCGCGCAACACGCCATCAACCCGGAACCTCACGACGAGTCGCTTTTCTTCGACTTCGATATGAATGTCGGATGCGCCATCTTTCACCGCTTCGAGCAAAAGCGCGTTGATCAGGCGGACCACCGGCGCGTCATCTTTTTGATCGAGCAGATCATCCACCGTGGCTGCCGTCTCGGCCAGAGCGTTCAGGTCGTCGCCGTCACTATTGGCCATCTGGGCCGCTTCGGACGCGCTGTCGCGATAGGTCGCTGACAGCGCGGCATCGAAAGCGGCCGGATCAATGACTTCGAATGTCGTCAAGCGTCCAGCGATACGCTGCGCCTCCATCAATGCTGCAGGTTTTGCGCCTGGAAGGTATTGGCATATCGGCACCGCCTCAAGGGTTTCGGGGAATTGCAAAAGGACCCCGTGTGACTTTGCAAAACTGTAGCCCAGCTGTGTGGTCGTCATTCCGCGTCCTCCAAGGTCATGCGCAGCGAGATTTTCCCGGGCTCTGCCAAACGCACCATTTCGACGGCAACGACCTTTGTGCAGGTGGTTGCCTCGAGTTCGGAAATCCAGCTCATTGCCCCTGCATACCCGGTGTTCGAGACAGTGATCCGCAGCCGTGGACCCTCAGGATCGAGCCGTGCCAGCGGTATGTCCGAAGCTTCCGCGCTTCTGGTGATGCGAGGTCCAAGGGCGCTCGTATCGTTGCAGGTCGCGAGGTCGGGTCGTGTGACGTCTTGTGTCTGTCCTGCAATGTCGATCAGGGACAGGTAGCGCGCGATGCGATCCTGCTGAAGCGCCCGCTGGTCGTTGACCGGTTGCCAGATGTAAAGCCATAGGCAAAGAAGGAGCAGACCGCCGCCGCCCGCAATGAGCAGCCATTTTTCCCGAAGCGTGAGGCGCGAAAATGCCGTCATGGCCGCACCACGAGTTCGGCGCGGGCAGAACCGGCCTCGGCCGTGGCTGATCCGCTTGTGACCGACAGGCCGTCTGCTGACAGACTGGCCTCCGCCTGTTGCAGCGCTTCCAGATCCGAAGCCTCGACCAGCAGTTTGAGCGCATCATCGGACCAGCTGAGCTGATTGATCTGGATACGAGTCCCGTGCTTTAGCCATGTCTGAGACACGCGGTTCATCAAGGGCAAAAAGGATGAGCCGATCTGCGGCTGAGCTTGAGCGATCATCTGTTGCTGCAAAAGGCTTGGGCTGTCATCGACGGAAAATGACGGGAACCGTGTTTCAAGCAGCTCCGCTGCGTCACCGCGCAAGCCTTCGGCCATCGCCGTCTGTGCCCGCATATCCGCGAAGGCGAGAGCGAGGTGCGCGAGGAGGGCGATTGCGACTGTTGCGGCAAGCCATCGCAACGGCCGACCTATCCCCGAGGACGGACGATATACCCCCTGCCGGAGATCGTGCTTTTCGAGGTGGTTGGCCTGACCCGGGCCTTCGAAAGATCTGTCCGTCCACGTTATGTTGCCCGGCAAGGCTGCGCCGTAACTGTTGATCCGGGGCATCCCCGACAGGCGCCACACATCGCACAAGGCTGATGAATCAGATACAAATCCGGTACCGTCCGACACTCGCACGAGAATACGCGCGCCCTGTCGGAACGCAGACCAGACCGCGCCGTCCGCATCTTTGACGGGCACCGACAGCAGAATCTGTTCCGGAAGAATGATCTTGTCCGGCGCATCTGCAATTATTCGGTCCATGACAGAGGTGTCGACCACCGCTGCCAAGATGCGACCGTCCGGCAGGATATCGCAAATGGCGAAATGGGTTTGCTCCAGTGACTGACCGACCTGTTCTTCGAGGGCAAAGGGCAGGGCGTCATAACGGTGTCGCGCTGATCGGATCGGGAGATCGAGAATATGAAGAGCAACATGTTCTGCCGGCACGACACATATGTCGGTATCTGTGTCGCCAAAAGGCAGCGCTGAACCACCATTCGACACATCAGGTTTGACCTCCGTCAGCCTGTGCGATGGAGGTTCAAGTTTCTGAGATAATTGAATTTTTTTACTTTCCACAGGGCTCTTTGATGTTGTACTGACTCCGGTAAGGCAACTGCTTGGTTCATCATCGTCTCGACAACGATCTTGAATGCACGGACCAAGCAGGAGAAAAGTTTCATGCCTTTCAAAATATTTTGTCGGTTCCGACGGCAGACCCGTGATCCAGAAGCTGGCGTCACGCTAATCGAGATGATGGTTGTCCTTGTCATCATCGCGGTTGTCGCCGCGATGGTTGTGCCAAATGTGATTGGCAGACCGGATCAGGCACGTGTCACCGTTGCACAAAGCGATTTGCAATCGATCGCAGGCGCACTGGAAATCTATCGACTGGATAACCGCACGTATCCGAGCACCGCACAGGGGCTTGAGGCGCTCGTCGGACGGCCATCCATTCCGCCGGAGCCGGTGAATTGGGCGTCTGATGGTTATCTGAACGTGATGCCGACAGACCCATGGGGCACCGAGTATGTGTACAGGTCGCCCGGGCAGGCTGGCAGGTTTGACCTGATCAGCCTCGGCGCGGATGGTCAGCCCGGCGGCACCGGTGTGAATGCGGACATTCTCTTTGGCGACTTGCGCGCAAGTAATGATTGATCAGCGCTCCGGCGAAAGTGGAATGACAATGATCGAGGTGCTGGTTGTGCTCAGTTTGATCGCGTTCAGTGCCGGGGTCGTCACACTCGCTTTGCCCAGCACTGCTTCAGTCCGCAGTCTCAATCAAGAGGCTGACCTTTTTGCTGCGCGTATAAATCTTGCCGCCGAGCAAAGCCTGATCGAGCGACGTCAACTCAGGATGATTTGGTCAGCTGAAGGATACGGGTTTGAAGAGTGGGCAGAAGATGGCTGGCAGGATGTCGAAGTTGGAGCTTTGTCTCAGAACCACAGGTTTGATCGCGGTATCGCCCTGACACAGGGGTTTGGCACAAGTCGCGGCAGCGTCACCGTAACGCCGGACCTGTTTCCGCCGGAAGGGGGGCTTCAAGAATGGCTGCTGCGCGCAGGGGCGCTCGTGAGAGTCGTGACGTTCGACGGGTTTTTGGCGCGACTCGATACGGACAAGCCATGACCAGTTGTGACGGCCGATCCCCCCGCGACCCGCAGGCTGGGTTCACCTTGATCGAGACTCTTGTCGCGCTTGCCGTGCTTGCTGTCGGAGCGATGGCAGTGCTGGCGGGGGCTGAACGCTACGCCGCCAATACGCGTGGATTGGAAGATCGGATCGTTGCACGCTGGGTCGCAGAAAACGCTCTTTCAGCTACGACACTGAACCTTCCATTGGAGCAGAGATGGATCGAGGCGGCTGGTATTGTCTGGCGCATTGAACTTGAAACCCAACGCCTGCCCAATTCGGGCCTGAGCATGGTGACAGCGCGCGTATCCGATGCGGCAGCGGGTCAGGGCGCTTCACTGGTTGCACTGACGGGCTATCTGGCACTTGAGGGAGAGGCAAAGTGAATTTGAACCGCGTATGGGCGATTGTTGGGACGGTCGGTTTGCTGCTGATGGGCTCACTGATTTGGGCATCGGCACAAACGGCATGGCACGTGGCAGGTCACACAACCGTCCTGCCAAGGGATATGTCTGTTCCTGCTGCTAGCGAAGGTCCTGCCACCCCAACCAATATCGGAGCGATCACCGCGCTGGCTCCGTTCGGCGCACCGGTTTCCGAGAGCGCACAAGGCGGGCAGGGCACCAGTGCGGCACGCCTGAATATCGCACTGCGCGGCGTGCTTCTGGACTCCGATCCTCAAAGGTCACGCGCCTTTCTTCATGTTGATGGCGGCATCGGCGTGTATCGCCTAGGGGATGACGTGCAATCCACCAAGCTTGTCAGGATCGAGACAGAAACCATTACGCTGAAGTCAGGTGCGGACCTCGTGGTTGTCGGCTTCGACGGGGTCGAGACCGGTCCTGCTGCTTCGACTGACCAGATTGCCGAAGCCGCACCCGAAGCCGCCAATGATCCTTTTGCGCGCTTGTCCGCAGCTCTCGTTGCGGGCCAGGGATCCGTGGATTTGCGTGACGCTCCTCCGCCAGAAACAACCGATGACTACATCAACCTCTGGCGGGACCGCATCGCGCGCAATCCTCAGGCTGCGATGGAGGCGGTTGGTGTGGAATCTGTGGAAAACGGGTACAGGATCAAAGCGGATCCGAATATCGGCGTGACTTTGGCTGGGCTACGTGCGGGCGATGTGATAACTGGGTTGAACGGTCGATCTGTCGGAGATTTGGACAGGGATCGAAAGTTATACGACGAAGTGGCCGCAGCGGGCATAGCGCGCCTTGAAGTTATTCGGGACGGTCAGTCGCTTTTACTGACCTTTCCTCTCAGATGACGGGCACGAGGTATAACATGCACAGACCAGCTATTCTTGTGACATTGATAGCCTTGTGTTTTCCCATGCTTTTGGCAGCACAGACGCAAGTGCTCGACGATACAAATGCTGATTTCGTCATCAATCTTCGCAACACGGACATTGCAGTTCTGGCTGAACAGGTCTCCGAGATCACCGAACGGACTCTGGTGATCAATCCCGGTCTGAGTGGCGAGGTGACCGTGATTTCTGCGAGGCCGCTGACGCAAACCGGCGTCTGGCAATTGTTTCAGTCCATGCTGCGGGTGCGTGGTTTCGTTGCCGTTGATGCGGGTGTGATATGGGAGGTCGTTCCCGAAACCGAAGCGCTGGCCAGAGCCGGTGGTCAACCGATCGGCGGTCGCGCAGGCGAACAGGATATGATTACCAAGCTCCTGCCTTTGGAGCGCCTGCCATCTTCGGAAGCCGTACGTGTCTTGAGGCCTTTGGTTGCTCAAACCGGTTATATCGAAGCTGTGGCAGATCCGAATGCGATCATACTGACCGATACACAAGCCAATGTGGACAGGATCATCGCGATCGCGAAGACGTTTGATACGCCTGCTGAACAGCGCACCGAAGTTATACGGTTTTCCTTTGCCGAAGCTGAGGCGGTGGCTGCTGCTATGACCGACGTGCTTGGCACTTCGGGCACTGCTGCCAAGATTTCCGTGGACGCCGCCTCGAACGTCATGCTGGTGCGTGGCACCGAACGCGACATCAATCAGATCCGCGAACTGGCCCAGGATCTTGACGTGGCTCCGCGGTCCAACCCGCAAGTGCAGAAACGGACGCATCTCTACGAACTGGAATATGCGGATGCAGAGGTCATAGCTGAAATCGTGGCGAACACGCTTCAGGGCGGGACGGACATCGTCAATCCTGTCGCACAGGCTGTTGAGGGTTCGACATCCCATCAGCCAAGTGGTCCGGCACCCGAGGTGTCCGTGCAAGCATCAACGCAGACGAATGCCGTGGTGATCCGTGGAACTTCAGAGCAGATACAGGAAGCGATAAGCCTGATCGCGGCGCTGGACCAGCGACCGGCTCAAGTCATGATCGAAGCGGCAATCGTCGAGGTCAGCGGGGACGTTGCCGAACGCCTCGGTGTCCAGCTGGGGCTGGCGGACAATCTGCCAGACCGGGGAATTGCGGCAACATCTTTCGGCAATGGCGGCGCGTCACTGGGCAACGTTCTGGCCGCGCTCGGCGTAAGTCAGGCGGCGGGCCTTGCAAGTGGCCTGACAATCGGCGGTTCGGCGGACAATTTCGGGATCCTCATTCAAGCTCTGTCACAATCGACACAGGCGAACCTTTTGTCGACACCATCGATTACCACGACAGACAACAAACCGGCGACGATCGTGGTTGGTCAAAACGTGCCGTTCAGAACAGGGTCCTTTGCGACCGATGGCAACACCGCAACCCCCTTCACGACAATCGAACGCCGCGATGTCGGGATCACGATGCAAGTGCTGCCAAGGGTCACCTCGAACGGTATCGTGCGGCTGGAGATTGCTCAGGAGGTGTCGAGCCTCGTGAACGCTAATGTCGAAGGCGCCGCCGACCTGATCACCAACCGGCGCGTCATTGAAACCACCGTACAAGCGCAAGACGGGGGAACGATCGTGCTGGGTGGGTTGATCACCGATGACAATCGGGCAAGCAATGGCAAAGTACCCGGATTGGGCGATGCCCCGATCATCGGCAGCCTGTTTCGCTCTCGCAGCAATGATCAGACCCGGCGCACGCTTTTCGTCTTCATGCGTCCAACCGTGATCGACAGTCAGAACAAGGCACAATCCGTCGCCAACCGGCAGTTTCAGCGCCTGCGCAAAGCGGATGCAGCAGAGCCGCCACGGAGCCTGCTGCAAGAGCGCAAGGTCAATCGCATGCCGCTTGAGATAAACGGTCTTTACTGAACGTTCGGCACTTTGAAGGTTAACGACGCCCAAAGCGATTCCCACACAGCGCCCCGTGTTTCCACGACCAAGGCGCGTGCGGGCTCCCGCAGCATAACCGCGTCGATCAGATATTCAGTCCCCGGAATAACGGAAAAACTGGCCTCGCCGTTCTGATCCGTTTGCAGGGTGGTGCTCGAAACAGAGCCATCCGCAGCACGTTCGAAAACAGTGATCCGATTGTCTGGGAGGAGTTCGCCCTGATAGTAAAGCTGGACGGTCATCTCTTCTGCATCGGTATCCAGATAGGGATTGGTCAGGGCGACCAGCTCGAACTCCATGCCGCGAAAGCCGTCCATGCCGGTATCCCGTCCAACCTGGATAAGGCTCTTGGCAAAACGTGCATAAGCCTCCTTGATCGCAGTTCGCGAAAGCCTGCGTTCGGCATGCTGTTCC
Source organism: Pelagibaca sp. (assembly GCA_041725935.1). Lineage (GTDB taxonomy): Bacteria > Pseudomonadota > Alphaproteobacteria > Rhodobacterales > Rhodobacteraceae > Marivita. Next base: position 64,571 of record JBGRQD010000008.1, on the reverse strand, counting down.
AGCACCGGTGCATGACCTTTTTCGAGTATGAACGATGCGAATTTGTCATATGACTCGTAGTCGACCGTGCGATGACCGGACTCGTAGAGGAGGGTCACGAGGCCTTCTTGTTGCTTCTCGGGTGTCAATGCGGGGCGGTCCCCCAGACGGCCTTTCAGTCCTGTGGCCTGTTCATCATTCCAGATCTCGGCGCGCTCAATTGCCTTTCCGTCCCAGATCAGAGCAAATCCAGCGAAATTTTCACCGTTAAAGATATCTGCTTTGATCTCCTCCTGAGGTGAGACTTGCCACTCAAGCGGTTCGATCCAAACCTCGTGACCAAACGCCGGGACTGCGTTTAGCATCACCGGAAAAAGATAAGACAAAACGATATTTTTCATATTTCGACTCTCCGAATTGGACATGTGAAGAGCAGAGACACTCGGGAACGTCCCACGTACCTGTTGCGGCGAGGAAAAATTTCGCCGGATGGAAGACAGCTACGAGATGATTTCCAGTCGGTATGTTTCACGCTCATGGCACAATCACGTGTCATGGCAGCGAAAAGTTTCAGGAAACCATCGGCGCATATAGATAGAACAATCAGGCCATTGGGCTAGGCGAACACGACTGGGTACTGGCCATCTGGTTAACTATCACACTTCTGCCAGGTGTGGCATCGAATGGCGTTAACTATGCCTTGGGAGGGCATATGGCTATTCGCACTCTTACCGCGTCAGTTGCGGCTTTACTTTTTCTCTGCTTCGCAACGCCTAGCAGTGCCGGCGATACAATCTTGGTGGTCACCGGCAACGTGCCCGGTGACGAGGTCAACCTGACGCTGGCACAGATCGAGGCCATGGGCAGCGCCAGCATTGAGACAACCACCCCTTGGCATGACGGCCAGAAGACCTTCGAGGGCGTTCCCATGGGGCGCTTCCTCGAAACCGTCGGGGCGGAGGGCACGACTGCTTATGTTCATGCCCTGAACAACTATAGCATGGACATTCCTCTGTCTGACCTTACCGAATTCGATGCGATCTTGGCATTCAAGACGGACGGCGACTATATGGATATTGCTGACAAAGGACCTCTGTTCATCGTTTTCCCTTACGACGACATAGATGAAGCCCGCAACGCGCTCTTTTATGCCCGTTCCGTCTGGCAAATCCATACCATCGTTATCGAATGAACACTGAAGGCGCCATCGGGTCGTGAAACACGTTGAGAGCTTTCGCTGGTTCGCCGTGGCCACGGGCATCTTATTGTTCGTTGGCGCATTGGCTTTTTCCCATTCAGTCGGGATTTCGCAAGCCGCCCTCGACCGGGTGACGCAATACGATTGGGCGACGTCAGCCTTCCAGGGCCGTAGCGAAGCGGCCGAGATGGAGTTGCGCGTTACACAGCTTGCGTTGTCGGACGACCAGCCCAGACTCGATGCTGCGTTCTTATGGCACCAGATCCTCCTGAGCCGGATCAGGAGCTGGGGCAACAGCGACTTCGGCCAGTTCATCGGCGAGGAGCCGCGCCTCGTGGGCCAATACAGCACGCTGGTCGCGGACATGGACAGCCTCGGCAAGACGTTGCTTTACCTGCGCGATGAACGCCAAGCAGCAGGCATCGATGGCGAGGCTGGCACCATAGCTGGCGCCATCGAACAGGCTGGCGCGATAAAGCAGGCTGTCGATCGGGTCGGCATGCGCGCGTTGGCGCACAACCTGACCGCGATGACGCAGGCCAGAGACGATTTCCGTTCCAAGCAGACCGCGCAGAAAGTGCTTAACGGCTCCCTTTTCGCAACCGGATTGATCCTTTTGCTGGTTACGATCTGGCAAAATCGCTCCCTGGTGCGGGGCAACGCCGCTATTGCAGGCGCTGCAAGGCAACTTGCGGAAAGCGAGGCGGAACTCTCGACAGTTCTGGCCAGCACGACGGACAGCGTGTTGACCATTGATACGGATTGGCGAGTTACGTATGCGAACCAGAACGCCATCAATTTCTTTTTCTCTGGTCGAGAGTTTCTTGGCGTTTCTTTCTGGGAACTGCTTCCGGATTTGGTGGGTAGCAATTTTGATACCCTTTATCGCCGAGTGCTCGAGCGACAGATCTCAGAGAAGACCGATCTGTATTATGCAAAACTGGGCAGCTGGCTCGAAGTTCACGCTCATCCGACGCCGGAAAAGCTGACGATCTTTTTTCGGGATGTTACCGAGGAGCGCCGCGTCGAGGACCGGTTTCGCCATGTGGCACAAGCTTCGAGCGATTTCATTTTCGATCGCGACTTCGCCAGTGACACCACATGGGTGAATAACGCGTCCTTTTGGCTTCCTGACGACCCGCCCGCGAACCATGAAGTTCCACGCACAGCATGGGTTGACAGTGTTCATCCCGATGACCGCACTCAAATCTGTGGTCGGATTGAAGAAGCGATCCGGTGCGGTCACGAATCCTGGGAGGGCGAGTATCGGCTTCGGAGGCCCGATGGCGAGTATGTCCCTGTTCGAGAACGGGGCAGCATTTTGCGCAATGACAATGACGAGCCGGTTCGAGCGATCGGGAATATCATCGATCTCTCCGCGCAGAAGGCTCTCGAGGCTCAACTTCGCCAGTCGCAGAGGCTCGACGCGGTTGGCCAGCTGACCGGTGGGATCGCGCATGATTTCAACAACCTGCTGACCGTGATCCTCGGAAATGCCGAAATACTGACCGACACATTGCCTGAAGACCAACCGAACGCGACCATGGCCAGGCAGATCATCATCGCCTCGGAATGCGCCGCAGAATTGACTCAGCGCCTACTTGCCTTTGCGCGTAAACAACCACTTTTGCCCGGTATCTTCGACGCGAACGAAATCGTGAAAGGCATGCAAATGCTGGTCGAACGCTCGATGACTCCGGCGATCACTCTTGAGCTCGAGTTGGCCGAGAACCTCGGCGCAGTGCATATCGACCGGGCAATGTTCGAAAGCGCGCTGCTGAATTTATGCGTGAATGCCCGCCATGCAATGCCCAAAGGCGGCCTTCTCCGCATCGCGACAAGCACGGTTTCATTGCCTGGGTCGACGGTTCCCGATGAACCAGAACCTGGCGAATATGTGCGCGTGGTTGTGTCGGATACCGGTGAAGGGATGGATGCCGAAACACTGGCTCGCGTGTTCGAGCCCTACTTTACGACAAAGCCTGTCGGCGCAGGAAGCGGCTTGGGCCTCAGCATGGTTCATGGTTTCGTTCACCAGTCCGGCGGGCAGGTTCGCATTCAAAGTGCCGTGGGCATTGGAACCACGATCGAATTACTGCTGCCAAGTCACACCCGGCCGGCCAAGGACCATGCAAAGCCCGAGACCGAGCCTGCGGCCCAAGAATGCGCGCCACGCGGGCGAATACTGGTGGTCGATGACGAAGACCAAGTACGGGAATATCTCAGCATGATCGTCCAGTCCTTGGGATACGAGGTCGAATCCGAGCCGCTTGCCAAAACGGCCCTTGTCCGGCTCCGCGCCGGCGAACGGTTTGATCTCCTGCTCTCCGACGTTGTCATGCCAGGCATGGTCAGCGGTCGGCAACTGGCCGAAATGATGATCGAGGAACGCCCGGACCTTCCGGTGCTGCTGGTTTCTGGCCATTCTGAAGTGTGCGTTGCGCCTGAAGAACAGCTCGACCCGCTTATCGGCTTTCTGCGCAAACCCTTTCGCAAAAGTGACTTGGCGCAAAAGTTAGCTGAGATGCTCCCTGCTGTAATCCTTGAACCCGCGCAGACTGAAGGCGCACCACGGACCTTTGGGCGCTAGGACGAAGCCGCTCCTCGGCCTCAATGCGGGCCTCGAGCGTCCTGTGCAAAACTTGACTTGTTGGGATTCCGATGGTGGCGGAATGGCACTTTGGTCTGTGTGGAAGGAAGGCACATGTCAGCAACCATACCGAAAGCGCTTCGGGCGCCGTTTCACAAGGTGATCGAAGAAGAAGTCGTGCAGTCGTCGCCGACAGCGTTGCGTTTGAAGCTTTCTCCTGTAATCGGGGCATGGTGGGGGCTTTCGACCCGACGATCCGGGCAAAGACTGCGCCACAAGGTCGGCCTAACGGCAACGGCAAACCAGCTCAGGTCCGAGTGAAAATCAACAAGCGTCCATAGACGTGGGCTATTGCGGCCACGGAATACAGCTGCTCTCAAAAATACATAATTTACCTTATAAGATTTTTGAATGCACAGCAGTGGATTCACAAACGAAGTGCAAAATCTGTATCAAAACAGAGAGTTGCACGGAGTATGAAGAATGGGAACCCACTATTGTCACCTGAAACTGGAAGAACGACGCAAACTCGCAAAGTGGCTCGAAGCCAAGATGCCGGTTTCGGAGATTGCAGATCGGTTGGGTCGCGACCCCTCCACGATCTACAGAGATATCAAGCGGAACCGCTATACTGACATCGAACTACCTGAGCTGAACGGCTACTATGCGCTGAACGCTCAGGGCATGTACGAGAAGCGTCGGGCCATCCATCGAAAGATGATCGTACACCCCGAGTTAAAGGCCGCCATTGAAGACCGGCTCAAGGCCGGTTGGTCACCAGAACAGATCGCAGGCCGTATGCGGCTTGAACGCCATCCGATCCGTGTGAGTCACGAGACGATCTATCGGTTTGCCTACTCCAAGGATGGTCGCGAGGAACAGTTCTACCGTCACCTTCCGGAGCACCGTCGTCGACGCAGGCCCCGCGGCTATCGTAGGCATAACCGCACCCACATATTCGACGTTCAAAGCCTGTCCCACAGGCCTGAACGCATCTCAGAGCGCTTGGAGTTCGGCCACTGGGAGTGCGATTTGATGATGTTTCGCAAGGAGCATGGAAAGGTCAACGTGACCTCCTTGGTCGAGCGCGTCAGCCGTTTTACCGTGGTGATGCGCAATGAAGATCGCCAATCAAAACCGATCATGGAGTCGCTGATCCAAGGACTGGCGCCCTTGCCCGCCGATGCGCGTCAGTCGATCACATTTGATCGCGGTACGGAATTCTCAGCCTGGCAGCGCCTCAAGGACGGAATTGGTGCTGATGCGTGGTTCTGTGATCCGCAAGCACCGTATCAGAAGGGCACCGTGGAAAACACGAACAACAGGTTGAGAAAGTACCTGCCCCGCTCGACCGAACCGACGGCGCTGACAAATCGATATTTGAAGTCGATTTGCCACCGCCTCAACACAACGCCGCGCAAATGCCTCGGCTTTCGAACACCGGCAGAAGTCTTCGAGAGCAAGATGATGGAAATTCAGAACCGACTGGAATAAAACGAGATATCCGGAACTGCACTTCACCGTGAGTTCACAAGCGGGGCACATTCTAGAATGGGTTGCGTCACTTCCTAGCAATCAGATGATTTCATCTTCGTCGAACATGGGATCGTCTGCCAATTGAGACGAATGATCCTCCATTGCGTCCTCGGTCTTGTCGACCGAAAGGATTTGCGCAAGGTGGAACACCGCATCGCCTTCGTTTACGATCGGCATGACCGCACGGCCGACGATGATCCCGTCGAACGGCGCGACGATTTCACTTTCGTGTTCGCCGAAGGGGTCGGAGACCATACCAAGCATCTCGCCTCTGCGCACCGTATCACCACCCGCTTTCAAGCCTCGAAACAGCCCACCCATCGGGGCCCGCAACCACTTGCTTGAGGGACAGAACTGCGGGCGCGCAGTCGCAGATGCGACGCCGCGACCGGATATCATCCCGACTGACTTAAGAACCCGGAGGATACCGACCTGACCGACCCGCACGGAAACCTCGTCAAAACGCAGACCTTCCCCGGCTTCGTAGAGCAGAACGTTCGTGCCATGGTCCTTCGCGGCCTGCCGCAGAGACCCATGGCGAATGGGGGATTCCATGATGATCGGCGCGCCAAACGCATTTGCCAGTTCGCGCATTTTCGCATCCTTCGGCGAAATGCGAACCTGCGGATAGTTGAAGCGATGGATCGCAGCTGAATGCAAATCTATTCCGATTTCCGCTCGGGAAACGATCTCGGTCAGAAATAGATTTGCAAGGCGCGCGGCAAGCGAGCCGCCTTCGCTTCCCGGAAAAGACCGGTTGAGGTCACGGCGGTCGGGGAGGTAGCGGGATTTATTGATGAACCCGAAAGAATTAACGATAGGCACCACGATCAGCGTACCGCGCAGCCCGCGTATGGCGGCTGACTTGAGCAAACGGCGAACGATCTCGATCCCGATGACTTCATCGCCATGCACACCCGCACTGACAAAGACAGTTGGACCATCGACCTTGCCGTGGATCACATGTGCGGACATCGTGACCGGTGTGTGATCCGACAGTGAACTGACGGGCAGATCCACGGTCCGCCGCGTGCCGGGTGAAATCAAATCACCGCCGATCTCGAAGAAGGCACGCTTTGACATCCACCCTCACCTCTCGTCTTGTCATCTGGTTTCGTATTCTTTTCAGGAGACTCGGCCATCTTCCCAGCGATGTCGAGACTGATGACCTTTTCGCTATCTCGAAATCCGGGAGAGAGTTTCACGTGCGCTAAGCGTTGTGCGCAGCTCACCGCGCCCCGGATTGTCTTTTGGACGCTACTCTGAACTGAACCGGCAGCCATTGAAATTGTCACTGCGATTTGCCCTGTGCGGAACTTTATCCCTCGCCGGGTTTGTCGTCGAAAACTTGGAGCCAGAAACTGCAGAAAAAGCCCGCTGAACTTGTCGCTGCTTCGCCGCGTTCGTCTCTCGAAATCGATCTGAACAGACAGGAATTAATAAAGTGGGGCGACCTTTCAACAACGATCCTGCCGGGCGCTGCCACATCGTTCAGCGGCGCGATTGTTTCGATCACGGCCGCGCTCGATGGACGGGTATCGCTTGCCCTGTCGAACAGCGTGGGCGGGATCGCGGCGCAGACGCTGCTCTTGTCCTTCGCCAACATATTCTATCGCAGGATCAATCTCGAACATGCCGCGGCCTATCCTAGGAAAGCAGGGTCCCGCCCGGATCGGCATGGAAAGCATTCTTCTGATGACGGTCTACGCCGGAGCAGTGATTGTACATTTCCTTTCCGGAACCTGAGAACACAGTTCATGTCGATCCAAGGCGGCGGAAAACTCGCTACACGTAGAAATCCAACTCTTCCTGCGCTTTGAGCAGATCGCGCATTTTGATCGGGTCGTCGCCGAAGAAAAATACCAAGCCCCAATGGGTCCCGAAGGCAGATCGATCCGGTACGGTTTCCTGCGTGGGCGACAGCAACTCGTGGGTGTCAAAATACGGGTGTTCCGATGTTTCCTTTGGCATCTCAAGTTTGCTGACAACACGACGGCGTGGGTAAACGCCAAAACAACCGGCATAACCCTTCGCGTCTTCGACCTCGCGCGGGAAAAAGGCATCCACCTCCTCCTTGGTGCTCTTGGGATCGAATACCAGGATATTGGCTTGATAAGCGTTGAAGCCGTAGGCGCGTTCGATCAGCTCAAAGGCCTTAAAACCGGGTGGACGATACGCGACCTCACCAAAGTACATCTCGCCGTCGGACGTCACGAAATACTCCGGATGGATCTGGCCGAACTTGATATCGAACGTCTTGATCAATTTCTCGATCTGCTTGGTGATGGCGTTGCGCCAGCTTTCAAGCTCCCGAGTGGCAGGGACAAATACGGAATAACCAAGCGTAACGTACTCCGAAATGTTCAGAAATTTGATTTCGCCATCGTGGACCCAAGCCTCGACTGCAAATTCCCAGCCATCAAGATGGCTTTCCATCAGGAGCGGATATTCTTCGTCCGGAATCTTGTCGATGTCCTCGATATCCCGGATCATCCTGTGGCCAAGACACCCTGCCTTGTCGAAGGCCTTGACGTGAATCGGATCATCGGGGTCGCCATCGAGCTTCAGCAGCGTTTGGTTCACCCTCTTCATAAAGCGGACGATGTCGTCTTTCTCGTAGGCTTCCTCAAAGATACCAACACGAATGCCACCCAATTGGGCGCGACGCTTCATCAGGGCTTTGTCGCGGAACAAAACGGATTGCCCATACATGCGGGGCTGGTCCATCAGGACCGAGTTGATCGCTCCGGCCCATTCCACCGTTTCCTCAAAAAGCGGTATGGCGACATCGACACCTTCCTCCTTGAGCCTTTGGGCAATTTCGATGGACCGGTCGTTCAAACGCGCGAAATCCCACTGGATGAAGGGAATCTTGTTCGCTTCGCAAAAGTCAGCGGCCCAGTCGGGGGCGACCACGATATAGCAACGATCGAATGCCTGGGCGGCCTTGATGGCGTTGACGCTCCAGCCCAACAAGGCGACATACCCCTTGTTCGGGTCTTTGGGCGTTTCCGTTCCTTTGACCGAGTCCAAGGTCGGATCGGTCCAGTTCGAGACGTCTCGGGCGAGAGGGGCTTCTGATGATTTCGAGATAGCTCAGTCTCCTTTGTCATGGGTCCAACATGCGGAGAACCCAGTCAGATCCACCCACACGCTCTGCAAATATAGTTAGTTTTACTAACTATATAGATGTGCGCTTGAAAATTCAAACGCACCTTGTGGCAGCCTGCCGGCATGCCTCACTTCTTCCTAAGGAACTTCGCAAAGCACTCATTCGTTCATTTTAACTTTGTTAAAAGGATCATTTCTTGAGAGCGCGGCTCATGCGAGAAACGGTGTTGCGCTCAGAGCGCTCCTCAAATTGCTTAGTTTATAAAACTAAAAATTGACCGATTTCATACCGTTGCTTGCCGTGAATGCGGGCTGAGTTGCCCTTCCCTGCGGAGCCGATGTGCACTCCTGAATCATGGCCGGGATGCCCGCGGCATCGGAGAGCCGCAAGCCATTTTCACTCAGAAAAGCGGCAGTTCGCGGCCAAGTTGTTGGCTTTGTCCGGTTCGGGAGTTGCCAAGCCCTCATCAATCAGGTGTAACGTCGCCTCAAAGGTTGGCGAGAACGCTGCCCGCAACTTGCTCATGCGATCTCCAGCTTGATGGATTGATCTGCCTGAAAAAATCTTGGGAGCCATTCCTGCATGTACGTTTTTTCCAATCCGGTTGGGGCCGGCTCGCTTTGGTTTCACAATCTGAACACGGCAGATGGAACTCCGGTAGGCTATGACCCCCAGGCGCGTGCGTTCATCCCGACATCGCCCTTCTGCGCGAACCGCGAGTTGCTTGGCTGCAACTGGATAGCGCCAGAACCCGGCGCGCTGTGCCGCTCTTGTGCAATGACTGCCGTCACTCCGGACACTTCCATACCCGACGCTCTCTCCAACTGGGCGCAGACCGAAGCCGCGAAGCGGTGGGCGCTCGACAATTTGGGTCGCTGGCACTGGTTCCGACCCGAGGATCGGGGAACGCCCCCGGTCTTTCACATGCTTGCCGACGGTCCGACACCCGTTGCAATGGGTCATGTGAACGGCGTGGTCACGATCAGCGTCGCCGAAGCGGACCCGGTCCTTAGCACAACCCGCCGCGAGGCTCTTGAGGAACCTTACCGAACCATGATTGGTCACATGCGCCACGAAATCGCGCATATGCTCTGGTGGCGCCTCAGCCTGCGATCCGATTTCCTTGAAGCGTTTCGCGCTGTCTTTGGAGATGAACGCGAGGATTACTCAGCCGCGCTGCAACGTCATTACAGCAATGGCCCGCCCGCGGACTGGAACCAGAAGCACCTGACAACATATGCATCAGCGCATCCGCACGAAGACTTTGCCGAGACAGCCGCGCATTTGCTGCACCTGACAGACATCACAGATAGTGCCGTATCGGCTGGGTTCTCATTTGCAGCTTTGCCCTATCCCGATTGGGACCCATACTCGGAACCAGACGCCATCTCCCTGATCAGGGTGGCGATTTCGGTGGTCACTGCGGTCAACCACGTCAATCGGTCCATGGGACTCGCGGATGTGTATCCGTTCATAATTTCCTTGGAAGCCCAGAAAAAGCTGGCCTTTGTGCACGAGTGGCTGCGCAGAGGATCACAAGGCAGATGATGGCACATGCGATTAGGGCCGTTGTCGGGGCGACACTGTAATCCCCTGTTCTTTCGAGGGTTTGCTGATCGCATTTACACGGCTACCTTCAGTTTCTGTTCTCACGCGGCATGGAAGCGGGACAGGCCCAGAACTGACTTATGACGCGCCAAGCGCCTGTTACAGTGCCGGAGCGCTGCGGCACGCGATCACTGTCTCGGATGGCCTGACAACACTCGCAATCGAAGCAGATGTCGCGTTCTCAGATGGAATTTGCGCTCAAATGATCAAAAGCCTCGTGTTTCCTCGTGTTTCATGGTGTCGCAAATGGCATCCTTGGACCGTTTGCAGTTTTTGCAGCGGTGACAGACAGGCGGAGCGGGCAGCAAACCAAACTGACCGCCCAAGACTGAACGCATCTTGGTCTGACCGTGTCGAATGATTACCTATTGGCGAATGGAGGCTACCATGCAGAAATACTCGCTTCTCGACCTGTCACCCATTCCCGAAGGCAAGACCGCCGCCGATGCTCTGGCCGCGACCGTCGAGCTCGCTCGTGCTGCGGAACGCTTTGGGTATCACCGCTACTGGTTGGCCGAGCATCACAACATGCCCGGCATTGCGAGTGCCGCCACCGCGGTAGTGATCGGGCACGTTGCTGCGGCGACATCGCGGATGCGGATCGGTGCCGGGGGCATCATGCTGCCCAACCATGCGCCGCTTGTGATCGCCGAACAGTTCGGAACCCTCGCCACGCTCTATCCGGGGCGGATCGACCTGGGTGTGGGCCGGGCTCCCGGCTCTGACATGGCCACGGCCAGGGCGCTGCGTCGACACATGGCACCCGAGGAAAGCTTCCCTCAGGATGTGCAGGAGCTGATCAGCTATTTCGCAGACAGCACCGACACCACGCCGGTGCGCGCCATTCCCGGAACCGGCACCCATGTTCCGGTCTGGATCCTGGGGTCCAGTCTGTACGGCGCGCAACTGGCCGCCTGGCTCGGGTTGCCTTATGCGTTTGCATCGCATTTTGCGCCAGCCATGCTCGAGCAGGCACTCACGATCTATCGCAGCACGTTCCAGCCCTCTGACCGGCTCGACAAACCCTATGTGATGATGGCAGCCGGGGTCTGTGCAGCGACCACCGATGCAGAGGCGACGTTCCTGCGCTCCTCGCAGCTTCTCGCCTTCGCACGGCTCAGAACTGGCACGCCCGGCAAGCTGCCGCGTCCGACCCGCGACCTGCACCAGGAGATACCGGCACCGGTCATGGCACAGGTGGAACAGGCCCTGTCCTGCTCCGCCACAGGCTCGGCCGCAACGGTGCGGGACAGGCTGCGCGCACTTGTCGACACCTATCAGCCGGACGAGTTGATCGTCACCGGCATGATCCACGACCACAGCGCACGCATCCGCTCCTTCGAAATCGCGGCACAGATTCTCGGCGATCTGTCAGAAAGTGCCGTGGCGGCCTGAGGCCGGAGCGCATCCGCAGGATTTCCGCGCGAGGACATGATCACGCATGTCCGGTATCGGTCGGAAACTGGCGCGCAAGCTCTGAGGATGAGCCGTTCGGCAAAATCCTGGAATAGACCGATTGCAGATGCACGAGCATCGCAGCTGCCGCCAAGTCCCCCTCACCCGCCCCAATGGCGGACACGATGTCATCGTGTTCGAAAAAGCTCGAATAGTCTTCTGCCGGTTTGCGTGTCACGCGCGGCTGTCCCCAAAGGATCGACCGGCGAACCGCGTTCAGGGTCTCGAAGAAGTACAGAAACAACTGATTGCGGGTCGCACGAGCGATGGCGTGATGCAGATTGTTGTCCCACGCCTCGTAGGCTCGCCAGTCTTCAGCCTCTCTGCACCTTTGCGCACAGAGCCGCATCTGGTCCCGATCTGACCGCGTTGCGTGCACGGCGGCAAGCCGGCAGAGCTGAGGTTCGATGGTAAAACGCACGGCGACCACCTGTTCGGGTTTGATCTGATCGCCGAGATAGGTGACGTCGCGCAGGTTCAGCACGGGGCGCGACCCGACGAAGGTGCCTCGTCCGACATGCCGCCAAATGCGCCCCTGTGCTTCAAGCTCTGCCAGCGCCTTGCGCAGTTGATTGCGGGTTGTGCCCAAGGCGCGGCACAGCTCTCGTTCCGGCGGAACACGGTCGTTGTGCCGAAATCCCGCAGTATCGATCAGATCGCGCAGCCGCTGCGCCAGGTCGGTCTTCGAGGTCATGATCCGCCCAATTTGCTGATTGGTTGATTGAACCAAACCGTAAGTCGACGAAACATGATTGGAAAGGGAAGACGTGTCAGTGAGTCGTGCACCCAAGACCGTGCAGATTTTAAAAGACACCAATAAGGGAGGAGCGCCACGTGCGATTGGCGACCATTTCAGCAGATGGCAAAGCCATCTGCGTTGCATATCTGACAAACGGCAGCATGCTGGACATCTCGCAAGAGACAACGTCCATGCAGGCCCTGATCGAGGGTGGGACACCCGCGCTCGATGCGGTGCGCAAGCTTGTGGCAGAGGCCGAGAACGGCCAGCATGAGGACAAGATAATCCGTGGCGTGGCCACCCTTCTGGCGCCAATCCCACAGCCGCGCAAAAACATCTTTTGCGTCGGACGCAACTATGCCGAACACATCGCGGAAGGCGACCGCGCGCAGAACCAGAAAACCGGCGTGTCCGACCATCCGGTCTTTTTCACCAAGCCGCCGACTTCGGTTGTGGCACCGGACGGCGACGTCCTGCTTTTTCCCGACGTGTCGACATCGATCGACTACGAGGTGGAACTGACGGTGGTGATCGGTAAAGCCGGTCGCAATATCGCCAAGGCCGATGCCATGTCTCATGTGTTCGGCTACACGATCCTGAACGATATCACCGCGCGCGACGTCCAGCGCCGCCATGGCGGACAGTATTTCAAGGGCAAGGGTCTGGACGGGTCCTGTCCCATCGGGCCGGTCATCGTGACGGCCGATGACATCAGCGATCCGCATGCGCTGTCGATTGGCCTGAAGGTCAACGGCGAACAGCGTCAGGATGGCGCCACGGAAGACATGATCTTCGACATTCCCACGCTGATTGCGTCCTTGTCGGAAGGGCTGACGCTCGAGCCCGGCGACATGATCGCGACGGGAACACCGTCAGGCGTGGGCTATGCGATGGACCCGCCGCAGTTCCTGAAAGATGGCGACACGGTGGTGTGTGAAATTTCCGGGATCGGGACGCTCAGCAACACTGTGCGCTCCGTATAAAGGCCCTCGCCGCCTTCTGGCGCGGCGAAAAGGGTCAGACACGATTGGGAGGAGAACCATCATGATCAACAGAAGAACCTTTACCGCCTCACTGCTCTCGGCTGTTCCGGCTGCGGGCCTCTTGGGGACATCGGCTTTCGCACAAAGCATGCGGGACATCACGTTTGTTCAGCCAAGCCCATCGGCGATCAATTCGTTTCCAGTCTTCGTGGCCATAGGCGAAGGCTATTTCGCCGAAGAAGGTCTGAACGTCACGGTCGAAGCCATCAATGGCTCGGGCGCTGTTCTGCAGGCATTGTCCGCAGGCCAGGCCCATTTTGGCCGTCCCGGTCCCGGCCCGGTGATCGCGGCCAAGACGCGCGGCGTGGATGCGGTGATGATCTATAACGTGGCCGCACGCAGCAACTTTGGCATCGCGGTTCAGCAGGACAGCGACATTCAGGACATCGAAGGTCTGCGTGGCAAGGTGATCGGCACCGGCACGGCTGACGGCGCAGAAGTGGGCTTTGCCCGCAACGTGCTGGCAGGCTCGGGTTTGACCGAAGGCGAGGACTACACGTTCCTGACAGTGGGTGACGGCGGCCCTGCAACGGCGGCCTTCCTCAACGGCGAAATCGCGGCCTATTCCGCGTCAACCGCAGACACCGCCATTCTGAACCAGCGAGGCATGGCCGTGCGGGATATCACCCCCGCAGAATTCGGCCGTTTCTTCGGCAATGGCATCGCAACGATGGCCGACACCATCGCGAACGACCGCGCCCTGGTCGAGGCCTGGAGCCGGGCATGGACACGCGGTCACGCCTTTGCACTGGACGATGCCAACCGCGAAGCGGTGCTCAAGCATCTTGCAGACGGCAATCCGCAGGAAGGCGAAGACAAGGAATTCCAGTCTGCGCTTTTCGATGCCGTCCGCTCCAAGACCATTCCGTCAGATGATGCCCCGCATATGGGGTGGTTTCCGGCCGAGGTCTGGCAGGAATGGCAGGACTCGCTCGTCGCTGGTGGCGACATTGCCGCCCCGCTCGAGGATCTTGGTTCGGTCTGGACAAACGAGTTCGCCCAGATCGGAAGCGAGGCTGCAGGCGGATGAGCACTGCCGTGGCACATGACTATTCCGGCGCGCCTCTTGGCGCGCCGGTCTACGAGTTGACCCAAGTCAGCAAAACCTATGCGCGCAACCGCGTGGTCGCGCTGGACAACGTCAGCCTCACCCTGCGCAAAGGCAGCTTTACCTCTGTCATCGGCTCCAGTGGCTGCGGGAAGTCGACATTGCTCAAGATCATGGCCGGGCTGATACCGCCCAGCAAGGGACGGGTGATCCTGCAGAACCAACCCGTGAAAGGACCGCGCCGCGACATCGGCATGATGTTTCAGCAGGCGACACTGTTTCCCTGGAAGACAGCCGTGGAAAACATCGTACTGCCGATCGAGATCAGGGACGGCAAGGCCGCCGCCAAAAAGGCAATGGACAAAGCCCACGAGCTGCTCGAGATCGTCGGCCTCAAGGGCTTTGAGAACGTCTATCCCAACGAACTGTCCGGCGGCATGGCGCAACGCGCCTCGATCTGCCGGATGCTGATCACGGAACCCGCGGTTTTGCTGCTGGATGAGCCGTTCAGCGCACTTGATGAACTATCTCGCGACATGATGAACATGGAGCTTCAGCGGATCTGCAGCGAACAGGTCGCCACGGCGTTTCTCGTCACCCATTCCATTCAGGAAGCCGTCATTCTTTCGGACGAAATCGTGGTGATGAAACCACGCCCCGGCCGCATTGCCGAGATCGTGACCGTCGATCTTCCTCGACCTCGGACGCTCGACATGATGACAACGCCGAAATTCGGCGAGATCGTGGACTACATTCGGGGCATGCTGGACAAGGGAGAAGACATGTGACCGAGTATCAGACCAATGCGCCGACCGACACCGAGACAGTGCAGGACACCGTCTGGGAACAGGAAGTTTCGTTTATCGACTCCGTCCCGCGCTGGATCGCGATGACCTTCGTATTCGTCGTCTTTGTCGGAACATGGCAACTTGTGACAAGCTTCGGCCTCGTGTCACCGATCATTCTGCCGACTCCGATGGAAACCCTGAAGGACATGATCTTTGTCGGAAAAAACCTTGCGACAGGGGGCTATATGCTCGCAGCCCTCTGGATCACGATCCAGGAAGTGATCTATGGCTTTGCCCTTGCCATCGCGATTGGCTTCTCGCTCGGCGTTCTGGTCGGAGAGACCGCGTTCGGCGAAAAGGCGGTGATGCCCTATCTCGTGGCCATCGACACGATGCCTAAAGTGGCGTTTGCACCGTTGTTTGTTGCGTGGCTGGGCTTCGGGATTGAATCCAAAGTGGCCTTGGCCGCGTTCATTGCGACCTTCCCGATTGTGGTCGGCACTGCCGCCGGCCTGCATGCGGCGGACGAAAATGCGCGTATGCTGTTCAAGACGATGGGGGCCAGCCGGATGCAGACGCTCATCAAGATGAAGCTGCCCACCGGTCTGCCGCAGATCTTCACCGGTCTCAAGATCGGCGCGGTCGGCGTGATGGCCGGCGCGATCACTGGCGAATTCCTTGGCGGTGGCAAGGGTTTTGGCGAATTGATCCGCGTCGCGGCGTCGCAGCTCAACACACCGCGCGTATTTTCATTGATCCTGTATCTCAGCGTGGTCGGTCTGGTGCTGTATCTGCTGGTGCAATGGACGCAACGCCGTGTCGTGTTCTGGCAGAAGGAAACTGTTGGTTCTTACGATGGCTGACGGCCAAACCATTGCGGTTGGTGCCTTGCGCGATTTTGTCGCCCAGGCATTGACCGCGTACGACGTCCCAGCAGCAGATGCCATCAAGGTCGCCGGCCTCATGGTCGAGGCCGATATCTACGGGTATGACACGCACGGCGTGTTCCGCCTGCGGCAATACCTTGCGCGGCTCAGGGACGGTGGGTGCAATCCGACCGCAAGAGTTTCCGTGGCACATGAAACCGTCGCCACGGCAGTGATCGACGGCGACAACGGGCTCGGACATCTGGCAATGGCTGCCGCTCGGGATTTGGCCATCAAGAAGGCCAAGACTGCCGGGATCGGCTGGGTCGGCGTCCGGCGCGGCAATCACGCCGGGCCGCTCGCGCTTTACGTGCGTCCGCAGGCCGAGGCTGGGTTGCTTGGAATGGCCGCCGCCGTGGGCAGCGCGAACCACGTGCCGCCCTATGGTGGCACAGACCTGCTGATCGGCACCAACCCAATTGCCTTTTCGGCACCCGCCACTGGGCCCGATCCTTTTGTCTTTGACATGGCCACCACGGTCGCGGCAATGGGCAAGATCAAGACACTGTTGCAACAGGGCAAGGACATGCCCGAAGGCTGGATGGTCGGGCGTGACGGCAAGCCGCTGACCGATCCGGCACAGAGTTCGGACGGTTTTTTGCTGCCCATCGGCGGACCCAAGGGGTTCGGCCTCTCGGTCGCCATTGGCTTGCTGGCCGGCGTTCTGAATGGTGCTGCGTTTGGGTCAAATGTGGTGGATTTCACCAAGGACACCACATCGCCCACCAACACAGGCCAGTTTGTTGCGGCACTCGATCCTGCCGCCTTCGGCATCGGTGACGGTTTCGCGGAGCAGGCTGCACGTGTCTTCTCGGAAATGCGTGCCTCAGATCCCCTGCCCGGTCATGACCCGGTGCGCCTTCCCGGCGATGGCAAAAGCGCTGCCGCCGAGGGGCGTCGCGCGAACGGACTGACCCTCAACCCCACCTTGCGCCGCGACCTGAACGCGCTTGCAGCCGATTGTGGTCTGGAGGCGCCCTTCCCCGAAGACGGGCATTAATCATGTCGGGATGTGAGAGCGGCGGCGATACGCTCAGCCCCCGCAATCTTTTCAGGCATGGTCTCTGACCGTTCCACCATCTGTGTCAGCCCTCGACCGGCTCTGCCAGTCGGACAGCAGTCTTCCCGCGCCAGAGCCTGCGCGATGGCATGATGAGAACTGTCTCCGGATGCGGGGCGCGGATCTCGGTTGGGCCGTCATGTCCGATGAGGGTGCCTTCGGGGAGACGTTCCAGACCGGTCCAGTCCTGTGCGAAACGGAACGCGTCAGTCTCGATCGTGACGGCGCGCGAAACCTGGAAAAATTGCATCGAGGCCGGAACTGGACGATCGGCCATCCAGTCAGCTGCGAAATCCGCGGCCACAGAGCCTGTGGCGCGCAGGAAACGGATTGCGGTTTCGATTGCCACACCCTCGGCAGGCGCTTCCCAATGCTGGCCGGCTTCGACGAGCATGGCGTTGCGCGGTGACTCGGGATCGGAAAACCCGCCATAATCCCGCATCCGCATGCCTTCGGCATGGCCGTGGTCATTGATGACCAGATCAGGGTAACCGACACTGCGCGCCAGGTCGCGCCCCTTGGGTCTAAGCCCCGCGATGGTCAGTGCATTGGCCTTGTTCTGCATCGAGTGGATGTCAAGCAGCAGATCAACGGTGTCGAGCCACGGCCGCACCTCGCGCGCGCGACGGAGTTCCTCTGTCAGTTTGCGGTCTGGGTCGTCCAACGTGGCGGGCGACCAGAGGCGGTTGAAATCTTCGTCGATCCAGCGCGACGCATCGGGCACATCCGGATCGAACGCCTCCTGCGCCGCGACATTCATGAACGCGAGCGACAGCTTTCCCTGAATGGGTCGCGTCTCGCGCCGCATCAACCAGTCCAGTGCCAATGAACCACAGGGCTCATTACCATGCACAATGGCGGTGATCGCGACATGGGGTCCGGGCTGACCGCTGTCGAATGTCCAGATGTAGGGAATTGCACCTGTCCCCGCCGCATAGGGTGTGATGTCCGGTGGGGTCAGTTCGACGGGAAAGGGGTTGGGCAGGCCGGTGGCCGATCCACTGCACGGTTGAGTCATTCTGCGGGGTTCCTCTGCAACCGGGTTTCAACATATCGGGCAAGATGAGCGGAAAGATCCGTGAAGCAGGCCTTGAGGTCGGCATATCCCGCGTTCGGTTCTCGCGTGGTTTCATTCATATAAAGCTTGCGGTTGACTTCGATCTGTATCGAGTTGCGCCGCCGCGCGGGCGCGCCATTGGACCGGATCAACTCCATCCCCTTGTAAGGATCATTGATGGCGACAGAATGACCCCGTTCAGTCAGAAAGGCGCGCACGGCCTCGGTAAACCCCGGCTCGCAGGCAGTGCCGTCCAGATTTCCCAAGACGAAATCAGGCCGCGGCGTACCGCGGACCTGCGTCGACATCGCCGAGGCGACCTCTTGCATCGAGTGACAATTGACATGCCAGACCGAGCCCCAGCGGGTATGGGACTGATCAAGAAGCGCACGCAGTCGCGACACATACGGACCGTGGTATCGCGCGACACGGGCTGCCACCTCCTCCGCTGTCAGGCGGCGAGCATACATCGGCCCTCCGTCGGGCGGCACTCTGGTCCAGCAGAGGCCGATGCCAAGGCTGCTTTTCACTGTCGGGTTCAAAGGCACGGGATACGCGCCCTCGATCTGAGCCGGATCCATGTCGTCCGCAGCGCGGTTTGCATCGACATAAGATCGGGGGAAATGCGCCTCAAGCAGCACCGCGCCCACATCGACTGCCCCTGCCCAGAGATCCGCCACATGTGTATCCTCGGCATTGCGCAGAACTATGGGGTCTGCGGCGTGGTCGAAATCGACCGGGTAGTTTGTGCCGGAATGCGGGCTGTCGAAGACGAGTGGCAGGCGCTGGCCTTCGGTCCCCATGACAGTGAGGACACCGGGGATGGTTTCGGTCATTCGGTTCCTCCATCATGCAGGTGGCAGGCGGTGCTATGGTCGCCTTCGGTGATCCTGCGCGGCACGTCACGTCGGCAACGAGGGCCGGCCATGGGACAGCGCGGGTGAAAATGGCAGCCCGGCGGTGGATTGAGTGGCGATGGGATTTCGCCTTTTACCGTTCTGAACTCCTGCCGACCCGCGCCAAGACGCGGCACTTGGTCCAGAAGCGCCTGCGTGTAGGGATGACGCGGGCCCTCAAACAAGGCCTCGGTCGGGGCAACCTCGACGATCCGGCCGAGATACATAACCACCACCCGGTCGGCGATATGTTCCACAACGCCAAGATCATGGCTGATGAAAAGATAAGTCAGGTCGAGGTCGCGCCGCAGATCCTGGAACAGGTTGATCACTTGTGCCTGGATCGACACGTCCAGAGCCGCGATGCTCTCGTCGCAGATCAGGAACTCGGGTTTGACGGCCAGTGCGCGCGCGATGCCGATCCGTTGCCTTTGCCCACCCGACATCTGGTGCGGGTAGCGCTGCGCGAAAGCGCGGTCGAGCCCGACCTTTTCGAGCAGCTGATCGACATAGTCCGCGACGTTCTGCCGATTGGTCAGACCGTGATAGACCGCCGCTTCACCGATGATGTCGGCAACTTTCATGCGCGGATTGAGAGAGGACATCGGATCCTGAAAGATCATCTGGATGCGCAACCGCTTCTCGCGCGCTTGGGCACTGCGGGCATCGGTGATATCGATCCCCTCAAACCGGATTTCCCCGTCACTGACCGGCAAAAGCCCGGCCACCATGCGCCCCAATGTGGATTTACCGCAGCCACTTTCGCCGACCAAGCCCACGACCTCACCACGGGCCACGGTGAAACTGGCGGTATCGACCGCGTTCACGCAGGTTTCGCGAAGATCAGCCCCCAGACGCCGGGCAAGCCGTTCGACACCGTCCAGCTTCTTTTCGAACCGGCGCGACACGCCGTTCAGTTCAAGCATCGCATTCATGCAGCGCCCTCCGCCGCGACGATCGGATGAAAGCAGCGCAAACCACGTTCCGGTCCGATATCGGTGATTTCAGGAGCTTTGGCACGACAGGTTTCGTCAACCCGGTGACAGCGCGGGGCGAAGGCACAACCAACCGGGAGTCGGGCCATGTTAGGTGCCATACCGGGGATCTGCGTCAGACGTTCTCCCCGCCGCCCGTGGCCCGGGATCGACCCCAAAAGCCCCTCGGTATAGGGATGTCCGGGGGCGGTCAGGACGGCATCCGTCGGGCCGGACTCGACAATGCGGCCCGCGTACATGACCGAAACCTTGTCAGCGAGTCCGGCAACAACAGCAAGATCATGGGTGATCCAGATCAGCGCTGTTCCGGTCTCGCGGGCCAGCTCCTGAACCTCGGCAAGGATCTGGCTCTGGATCGTCACGTCTAGCGCGGTGGTCGGCTCATCGGCGACGATCAGGTCAGGACCATTCAGAAGAGCGATCGCGATGGCGACGCGCTGGCGCATGCCACCTGAGAACTGATGGGGATAGGCCTCCAGCCGGTCAGCCGGCGAAGGGATACCTACCTGCCCCAGAACTTGGATTGCCCGATCTTTCGCGGCGGCATGGCTGACACGGTGATGCGCACGCACTGCCTCGACCATCTGGGTCTCGATCCGAAGTACCGGATTCAGTGTCATCATCGGGTCCTGAAAGATCATCGCGATCCTGTTGCCACGCAGGCTGCGCATCTCGCGGTTCGACAGTGTCGCAAGGTCCTGACCCTTGAAGTTGATCTGGCCGCCGACCACCCGGCCCGGAGCATCCACCAGCCGCAGAATGGAAAAGCCGGTGACTGACTTGCCAGAACCACTTTCACCGACAAGGCCCAGCACTTCGCCCGCGTCCAGCGAAAAACTGACGCCGTCCACCGCCTTGACGACGCCCTGGTCGGTGAAGAAATGGGTCTGCAGATCGCGCACATCGAGAACACTCATCGCGTCAGCCTCGGGTTCAGGGTGTCGCGCAGACGGTCGCCAACCATGTTGATGGAGGCTACGATCGCGAGAAGTGCGACGCCCGGATACATGCTCATCCAATACTGGCCTGACAGCATGTAGCCATAGCCGTTTGCGATCAGCAGTCCCAGCGACGGCTGGGTGATGGGCACGCCGACGCCAAGAAAAGACAGCGAGGATTCCAGAACGATCGTATTGGCGACCTGCACGGTCGAAATCACGATCAGCGGCGGGATGCAGTTAGGCAAAAGGTGGCCAAAGACGATCCGCCAGTCGGGCAGGCCCAAGCCGCGCGCCGCGTCGATATACTCCTTCCGCGTTTCCGACAGGGCGGTCCCGCGTACGGTGCGGGCGTAATAGGCCCATTGTACGATGATCAGAGCAATCACGATCTTGTCGAGGCCGCGCCCGAAGGCTGCCATCAACATCAGTGCCACAAGGATCGACGGGAAAGACAGCTGGAAATCAACGATGCGCATCAGGATCGTCTCGATCCTGCCTCCGGCCCAGGCCGAATAGATGCCGACAACCACCCCGATCGCCATGGCCGCAAGCGTCGCGGCGATGGACACCGACAGCGAAACACGCAAGCCGTAGAGAATTCCCGACAGGATATCGCGGCCCTGTTCATCGGTGCCGAGGTGAAAGGTCATGGACCCGTCAAACGTGGTCGAGCCCGGCGGCAAGCGACCATCCATGATGTCAAGCTGGCGCAGATCATATGGGTTCTGCGGCGAAAGCTCTGTGGCGAAGATCGCGAGCACCACCAGCAGCAACAAGCTGGCGGTGGCCACATATGCCGAGGGGCCGGAAAAGAACTTGCGGTATTTGCCCTTGAGCAGCGTGGCACCCAGAACAATCAGCCCGACAAGCAGGATGATCCGCGACAGCAGCGGCGGCAGGCCGACACCCGACAGCAGCATACCCAGCGAGGCCGCTACTGCCACACCAGCCATGCGGCTGGTGATGCGCCAGCGTTTGCCCAGATCAACAGGAGGTGGAGTGGTCTCTACCGCGCTCATGTCGCCTCCCCCTTCACCCGAACTCGGGGGTCGAGCAGCGTGTAGATCACGTCGACCGTAAAGTTGATGATGATGAAGATGATGACCGTCAACATCAGGTAGGACACGATCACCGGCCGGTCGAGCGTCGTGATGCTGTCGATCAGCAGCTTGCCCATGCCGGGCCACGCAAAGACGGTTTCGGTCACAACGGCGAACGCGATCATCGAGCCGAGCTCGAGGCCCAGAACCGTGATGATCGGGATCATGATGTTCTTGAGAACATGCACAACCAGGATGCGGGTTTCCGTCAGGCCTTTGGCGCGTGCGAATTTTACGTAGTCCTGCATCAAGGCCTCTTGGGTTCCCGCGCGCGCGAGACGCGTTACAAGCGAGGCTTTGTAAAGGGCCAAGGTCAACGCGGGCAGGATCATGTATTGCAGACCGTTGGCTGAAAAGATCGACAAGCGCATTCCTAGCACCTCGACCGTGTCGCCGCGCCCGGTCGAGGGCAACCAGCGCAGTTCGACGGCAAAGATGAGGATCAGCAGCATGCCAACCCAGAAATTCGGAAGGGAAAAGCCGAAGATAGAGCCCGTCATGATCGCCCTGCCCTGCCATCGGTCGGCCTTATAGCCTGCGTAGACCCCAAGCGGGACACCGATCAGAACCGAAAATATCAGCCCCAGAAGCGCCAGTTCGAGAGTTGCTGGCATGTAGGACAGGATCAGCTGAACAGCAGGTTCACCATGCACGAAGCTGCGCCCAAGATCGCCCTGCAAGGCGTTGCCGACGAATTTGAGAAACTGGATATGCACCGGCTGGTCAAAGCCGAACCGGGCCATGGTTTCCTCGACCTCCAGCGGCGTGGCATCGGGCGAGATCAGGATATCGACAGGATTGCCGATCATGTAGACGCCAAAGAACACGACGATCATCATGGCGATCAAAACAAAGACCGACTGCGCAAGGCGGCGGAGCAGAAAGACCAGCATCGTCTATGCGTCCCGATGTCGGAGGAGAGGGGATGCCCCGCGGCACTGGCCGCAGGGCAAGGTGGTGGGCGTTACTCGGCCGGACGGATCAAGTAGGGCAGCGTGTACTGGTCGGCACGCGGTGTGTAATCGAGGCCAGCGCGCATCGCCCAAGGTGTCACCTCGTAGTGCAGCGGGATGATGGCATAGTCGTCCATCGCCATGCGGGACGCCTTGCGCAGCAATTCCTGCCGCGCGGAGTCGTCGACGGTGCGGAGCGCTTCGACGAGGACTACGTCCATTTCGGGGTTGGAATATTGACCCCTATTGGTCCCGCCCAGGCCGAGGTCAGGATTGCGGGTGGCCAGCAACGCGCGCAGTGGTGATGACATCTCACCCGTTCCCGCACCCCAACCCGCGAGGTAGGCCGAAAATTCGAACGCATTGCGGCGCGAGAAGAATGTCGAGGCGGTCGAGGCGTCGATCTCGGTATCTACGCCGATGCGCGCCCACATTTGCGCCACGGCCTGGGCCACCTGCGCGTCGTTGATGTAGCGATCATTCGGTGTGCCGATTGTGATGCCGAAGCCATCAGGATAACCCGCCTCAGCCAGAAGTGCCTGAGCGCGCTCCGCGTCGTAGCCGCGCGGCGGCAGATCGCCTTCGTCATGCGCACCGAACATGCCCGGCGGGAGCAATTCACCTGCGGACACGGCCACGCCGCCCATGATGCGCTCGACAATAGCATCGCGGTTCACCGCAATCGTCAGCGCCTCGCGCACCCGAATGTCCTGAAGCGGGTTGGCGCCATCAGTGCCGGTGATCATCGGCGACGGCGCCTGTGCGTGGTCGAGGTGGATGTAGATCACCCGGTTCGAGATGCCCTGCACCACACGAATGCTGTCATCGGCGCGCAGGCGCTCAAGATCCTGCAATGGCGGGTTTTCGATCAAATCGACATCACCGGCGATCAAGGCAGCCACCCGCGGGCCTTCAGACGTCAGCGGCAGCATTGTCACGCGCTCCCACGGGGCGGCCTCACCCCAGTAGTCGGGGTTGCGCACCAGTTCGATGCCTTCGCCCCTGCGGAAGCTTTCCATCAGGAAGGGTCCGGTACCAATAGCAACCGATCCATCGTTGAAGGCCTGCGTGGCCGGATAATTCAGATCGCCGCAACCCTCCGGGCTGAAGTCGATCGCAGCGCCGTCAACGCCATTGGCACGGGCCGAGATAATGCCAAAGGTCGAGAACTCGGTTGGCATCAACGGATAGGGCTCAGCGCTGTGCACGATCAGGGTGTGCGGGTCGACGACTTCGAGGTCGGTGATCCCGCCGGTATAGGTGGTGAACAGCGACGGTGAATCTGGGACGCCGGGAATGCGGCAAACAGTGTAGACCACGTCATAAGCATCGAAGGGCGACCCATCTGAAAATGAAACGTCATCCCGCAGATTGAATTGCCACCGCGTGTCGCCGACCGGTTCCCAGCTTTCGGCCAACAAGGGTGTAAGTTGCTGCGCCTCATCGGTGCCGACAAGCGATTCAAACACGTTGCGACGCAACTGGTTGTTCGGACCCACATTGTGGAAATGCGGATCGGCCGAAGACGGTTCGGATGCAAAACCGATCCTAAGATCCTGTGCAGCAAGCGGCAATGCCGGAAGCGCGGCAAGCGCCGCAACGGTCAGGCCGCGGAAAACTGGGCTGGACATGTCAGGTGGTCTCCTCTGTTGGCGGGCCATGTTTGGCGCCGATTGCGGCAGCAGGCATCTATTGCTGTCGAGATGACCGCTACCGTATCCGAAGCCGGCAAAACGGAAATTGGAATCTGCATGTCTTAGTGTTATGGATGTATAACGGTTTCGCATGGAAACCTGGTCAAAAAGGCTGGTTGCCAATGCGAACACGCGCATCGATCCGCGAATACGAAGTGCTACGAGCTGTCATTACTTCCGGCACCGTGACATCGGCCGCTCATCGTCTTGGCATCTCGCAACCCGCTGTCAGCCGCCTTCTCGCTCAACTGGAATCGAATGTTGGTGTCACGCTGTTCGAGCGGCGTGGCGGACGCTTGCGCCCCACGGCAGAAGCCGTGCAGTTGAACGGCAGGCTTGACCGATTGTTTGACGCGCTGGCCTATCTCGACGGGACCGATCCGTCTGATCCGGTCAGTCAGCCGCTGCGACTCGCTGCGCCGCCGACGCTGGGCCACCGATTTCTCGCCAGCGCCATGGCGACGTTCATGAAGCAGAACCCGAACCAGATGATCTCGCTTGAGACCTGCACCTCGAACGGCCTGGTGAGTCGACTGGTCGACGACACCATCGATCTTGGCTTTACCTTGGCCGAGTTGACACATTCCGCGATGGAACTGATCCCGTTTCACAGGACTTTTGCGGTCTGCGTCATGGCCTCGGACCATCCGCTGGCCCGTCATGAGGTCATCACTCCAGAGATCCTGCATGGAGAAGATCAAATCGCATTGATGCGCCGTCACATGGTGCGCACGCGGCTTGATCAGGTCTTTGCGCGCGCCGGTGTCAGGCCCCGGATCGTGGCCGAAGTGGCCACAGGAGTCAGCGCGATCACCCTGGCCCGGCATGGCGTAGGTGTGGCAGTCATCTGCCCCTTTCCGCTTTTGCGTCGCCACGAACCCGATCTCGCGATCCGTCCCTTTGCACCGGAGTTCCTGTATCGTGCGTCTTTTGCCGTCTCGACTGTTCGCCCGCTCTCGAAACCCGCGCGTGCGTTCATGCGTCATGTGCAATTCGTTGTGAAGTCCGAACGTATGCTGACGACCGAGAGCTGGGCAGCGCAGTAGGGGTATTTTGACCAAGAGCTTTTTGGGTAACGGCTGGAACGAGTGGTGCTGGTCGCTTCATCTTCCAGATGGTCTGATCCAAAGTCTTTTTTTGACCCATCATCCTCTCTGCAGTCGTCATTTGTTGATAATGAGTCCAAGCCCTGTCGTCTTTCCATGCTGCTCGCCCCGGCCCGGTAAGGGCGGACGACAAGGATGATGCACGACGGCAAAGCCTCGTTTTCAATCACCAGACGATCTCTTAGACTTTGGGCAGTATGCAGAGGCGACATCCTTATCCCGGGTAATGCCGGAATGCCCAACACGGAGGAAATTGAGATGCGGCAAGGCGGATATTTCCTCCTCGCGAGCGCAGGGCTCCATATCATCGGCTGGGCTCTGTCCGGCTTCTCTTCGGACACTCTGTTCCTCCTGTTCCCGGCAGGGCTTTATGTCCTGCTCTTTGCCGGGCTTGCCCGGAGCCTGATGTGGGTGGCCTGGCTCGCGTTCTGCTGCATGGTAATTGGCGCAGCCGGGACATTTGCAGAACTCTACCGCGCTTCAGCAGTGCCGGATTGGGTGTTCTGGGGCATCATCGGCGCAGATGTCATCGCCGCGATGTTGCTCTTTGCGGCGATTTGGACTGGGCCGAAGGCCGCAAAGACCAAAGGATGACCCTTTCATCCTAAGCAATTCGTCCATAACCGTGGTACTTCTCAGGGACCCCCAAAGCTACATTGCCGTGCGTCGCGACGAGCCGTTGTTTTGCCAGATCGGCTCCATCGCAACTGGATAAGTCTCGAAATCGATCATAAAAAAAGCTGTGCTCGAGGCTGCTGGTGTTCGTGCCGACCTGCGCCAGAGCGGGAGAGGTGAGCGCAGCAGTCGCCAAAAGGGACCGAATGAACCGGTTTTTCAAGGTGCGAGTTTGCTTGAAAACCTGCTTCTTCTCCCTGAGTTTATTGCAGACGCTGCAGCAAGGAGCCCAATTCGTGGGACCAGTGCGTCGAGCCCGCTTTTGGACGCGAACAAGTGATCGTCCGAAGGCTTCCACCGTCAGTCTCAAATTTGCTTGTGTCATTCGAAGCCTGTGTTTCGGAGGGTCACTTCGGTGGGGTCGAGAGTTGAGAACATGTTGAATTAAACGTCATCACTACCTTTTTTGAAAACATCGCAATCAAAAGGAAGAAAGCAGAGATATCCGGATGTTCAGATTTGCAGATCGCTGGCGCGGTTTTTTGCTTGGGTTTCTTGCGGCAAGCCTCGGCGCTTTCTTAATCTTCGCAATCCAGTGGAGCGCGCCTGAGCCGCGTGAAATTTCGCCACGAGGTAAGCTTGCCCCGCAAGAGGAAACTACAATCGCGCTGTTTGAGGCCACGCGCCGATCGGTGGTGTCCATTACGACCGAATCGCGGGTCATGAATCCTTGGTCACGGCGCGCGGTCGATGTTCCGCGTGGCACGGGCTCAGGCTTCGTTTGGGATGATCGGGGCCACATCGTCACCAACAATCACGTCATCAAGGGGGCATCTGGCGCGCGGGTCCGGCTGGCGGACGGTCGCGAACTGAGCGCACAGCTGGTCGGAACCGCCCCAGAGCATGATCTTGCCGTCCTTCGCATCGACGCCGGTTTCGACACCCCAACGGCAATGCCGGTCGGAGAAAGCCGCACGCTCCGCGTCGGGCAATCGGTGTTGGCGATCGGAAATCCCTTCGGCCTTGATTGGACACTGACCACGGGGATCGTCTCGGCCCTCGATCGCGAGATCCTCACCGAGAATGGCGCGACTATCACTGGCTTGATCCAGACCGATGCAGCGATCAATCCCGGCAATTCCGGCGGTCCGCTGATCGACAGCGCGGGCCGTCTGATCGGGGTAAACACGGCGATCTTCAGCCCGTCCGGATCAAGTGCGGGGATCGGCTTTGCCGTGCCGGTGGATATCGTGAACAGGGTGGTACCTCAGCTGATCGAAGCTGGCCGTTACCGTCCGCCGTTCCTCGGCGTGCGGCACTCCGACCGGATAAACAGCTTCGCTGCGCTCCAAGGTTTGGAAGGCGTGGTCGTGCTAGATGTTGAGCCCGGATCGCCGGCCGCAGCAGCGGGCCTGCGCGCAGCGCGTCAGGACGCTGCGGGGCGGCTGGTTCCGGGCGACATCATTATCGGTATCGGCAATCGGGATGTCGCGACTTCTGCAGACTTGCACGATGCGCTCGAAGCCTATGCACCCGGCGAGAACATCATGATCCGCGTGCTTCGGGACGGCAAACCCGCGGAAATGGGAGCGACCTTGTCTGAGCCTGAGTAGCCACCGGCGACTGCACGGACAGGCGTCAGCAAAATTATCCAAGGCTAGACCTGCACGCGAGCACCCATCAATTAATCATCGCTTCTGCGCCTGCCGCGAGAGATATCAGGATCGTCGCGGTCAAGAGCACCGACGCCGCTCCAAGACCGAGGCCGATGGCCGCGACAAGCCCGTCCCGCTCCACAAGCCCGACGCCGAACACGAACAGCGAAATGGCAGGGAACCAGCCGCTGAAGGGCACAGGCAGGAAAAGCGCAAAGGCAATCACGAAAAGCATCAGGCCCAGAAACCGCTCGTTGTGCCGCGAAAAAAGCAGCGTGTAGCGCGGGATCAGAATGCGTTCCAATCTCCGCGTGACGGGTCTCAGCCGCAGTATGGTCCGGCGCAGCTTGGCCGGATCAAGCCTCGATCTGGCCAGCGGTCCGGGCAATTTGACATGGGTGTAACCCAGCATCATCTGGCCTGTCGTCAGCAGCAGGGGAAGTGCGGTGATTAGGGACGATCCCGGTGGAAGGGGAAGAAGCGTGAGCAGTGAGAAAACGACAATTGCCCACCCAAAGGATGTCTCGCCGAGCGCCGACAACAGATTGCCAAGGGTGAGGGTGCCAGCAATATGCTGATTGCGCGATATGCGCAGGATCGGGAGCGACAGGGAGGGTCGCCGTCGTAGTCCTTTCTCTGGCGGCATAAAATCCCTTTCGCATCGCTGCATCGCATATCAGGTTGCAAGCCGACGAATGCAATCATGGAACATTGTCTCATGGGAAAAACGCGGAGAGATCTGTTCCAGGTCTCTTGGCAAGCGGTCTGCAAAGAACCATTGCTCCGGCGCGGCAAAACGAGCCCCGACAAAGCGCATTGCACAAACTTGCAAACCTCTCGCATTGTAAATGACCGTCGGCAAGATATGAACTGCCCATCAAAATTGAGCAGTGAGGCTCCCATGACCTTCCCCGTCAGTCCTTTTGAAAACGAGCGTCTTTCGATCCTTTACGAGACCGGGCTCCTTGACGGGGAACCCAACCCGTTTCTCGAAGATCTCTGTGCTGATGCGAGAGCCAGGTTCGGTGTGCAGATGGCGCTGGTCACTCTGCTCGAAGAGGATGTGCAATGTGTGCGCTCCGGCCTCGGTGACAGTTCGCTTATAACACCCCGCGAAGTGACATTTTGCAATTACACTATCCTTGAAAACCAGCTTTTCGTGGTGCCCGACGCCCGAAAGGATAGCCGCTTCAGCGCGTACCCGGCGGTGACCGGTGAACCGCACATCCGATTCTATGCGGGCGCACCGCTGGTCTACAGCGAGAATATTCGTTTGGGGTCCTTCTGTCTCATCGACACGTCGCCAAGGGAGGTGTCGCTGGCAGAGCGCGAGGCGTTGGAAGCATACGCCGCGCGCGCGACCGACGAGTTGGTTCGCACGATCTTTGCTTCAGCGTGATCTGCCGCCGGACAGTGCTTATTAAGCGAATCATTTTTCGCAAATATGAAGCTCACCTTTGATCAGACCAACGAGACCTTAACAAATTTAAAGTAAGACGCTTGAGACGATCTAGGACGCGCGTGCCCGGGTCACGCGCGTCTTTTTTGTTGGCCGCCCAGGTCATGTGACGTAGTCCATTGGACCTGCTGCCCCAGCGAGGTGATACCTACCAGACGGCGGCCGATCTCGTCTTGAAACCCGTCAAGCTGGCTCCCGATCTCGTCCAGCGATACACCGGTGTGGCGAAGCGTTGCACCTTCGATCCGGCACAACATGCGGATGGAATTGAGCGCGGTGACATGTTTGCGCATCTCTGCGAGGTGGCTGTCCACGGTCGCTGCTTGCCGCATGGTGCGGATTTGGCAGTCCTGAGCCTTATCGCCGTAATCCGCCGCCACCGCATTCAGTCGTGCCTGTTCCGCAAATGCGTCGCCTTCGCCCAACGATTCGTCTTTCGCAAAAGCTTCTGCCATTTCTGACAGGAGATCCGCAGAATTGAGCAGGAACAGGTTTTCCGAGACAGACCGCGCGATGCCGCCGAAACCGATTGTTTCATCCAGTGCTCGCGTGTTGAGCCAGTCCACCATGTCGTTCGCGAGAAGAGCATAGTTGTCCGAAATCGCGCTGACAGGTCGCCCAAGCTCACCCAGTTGCGAGGCGGCGATACGGAGGTTCAGGGCGATCCGCAGCGCCTCGGCGAACATCGACTGCATGCCATTTAGAGCAATCTCGATCTGATCGGCTGCTTCTGCCGCAGCAAGCGTCTCGGAGCGCAATGTCCCTGCCCCGCCAAGCTGCCGATCTCTGTTCTGCAGTTCCGTCGCAAGCGCGCGGGCCTGAAAGGAATCGTAGCTCGGAAAACCAAGCTCGGCGAGCCGCTGCACAAGGCTTTCTGCGCTGTCTGCTGGCACTCGGCCCATTTTTTCTGCCGTCCGCAGTTCGGCGTAGACCTCCTTGACCTTGTACAACATCTCGGAGGTCGGCTTGATCCGCACGGACAGATACCCGTTCTCCTGCGGCACGATCACCGCAAAGACCCAGTAGAAGCGGCCATCCGAGGAACTGTTGCAGACATAGGCCCCGGTCGGCTGGCCTGCCTTGATCCGCTCCCAGAACAGATGGAAGACCCCTTTGGGCATTTCCGGATGACGGATCAGCTTGTGCGGCGCGTTGATCAACCGGTCCCAAGAGTAGCCGGAGACACGCTGGAAGACGGAGTTTCCTGCCTCAATGACCCCGCGCCCGTCGGTACGGGAAAAGAAAATCTCGTCAATTCCGAACGGCACTTCCACATCCTGGACCTGAACACTGTCAAGCATCGCGGAGACTCCTGATTCTGGTTTATTTTGTTTTTCACAAATTTCTTTCTAACGCGCGATTCGGCATCTGTCGATACTGATGGCGTGCTGCAATGTTGCGAAAAAGGCACAGGCGTAATTCCGTAGGGAGATAGAGTTCTGTATAAAACTAAGGCTTTTAGTGCTTTACCCCCTGTCTTCGTGAATCTGACGGCTGATCCTCCAAGCGCAGAAGATTGTCTTGCGAAAAAGTAAACTGGTGTTATTTTCGCAAAAGTGAAAAGCAAGGGGCTGCCGATGACCATACTCGTCCAGACATCCAGCGCGCCGGAGATTCCCGGGGCCGCCACCAACCCGCCACCAAAGTTCCGCTCGAAAAGATGTGCGCATTACGACTTGCCCGAGACCCCGGATCAGGATGACCTGCTGCACCTGCAGGCTTTCCTTGCCGACAACATCGGCTCGGCCGTGGTGATTTCGGCCGCGCAGGTCCGGCGCGCCGATACGCTCCTCCTGCAACTGCTTCTGGCAGCGCAGAGTGATTGGCAACAGCGGAAGCTGTCCTTCACCTTGGTGGACCTTCCCGAGGCCGTCGCTGGCGTACTGCCGCTGCTGGGGCTTCGACCCGACATGATCGGCATGAAGGAAATGCAATGAGCATCATGGTTCTGGCGATCGACGATTCGCGAACAATCCGCAGCATGGTGCGCCAGGCGCTCGATGCGGCCGGGTTTTCCTGCGAACTGGCTGAGGACGGGGTCGAGGGGGTGCGGCGGTTCGAAGAGCTACGCCCCGACGTGGTCATCACCGACATCAACATGCCCCATATGGACGGTTTCGGCGTCATCGAGGCGATCCGAAAGGACGTTGCCAATCGCAGGGTTCCGATCCTCGTTCTGACTACGGAAACGGCCACCGAATTCAAGGCGCGCGCTCGCGACGCGGGCGCCACAGGGTGGATCGGAAAACCGTTCGACGATCAGGCGCTGGTTCAAGTCATTCGTCGCGTCACGGGAGCTTCGTGAGATGGCGGGCAACGAATCCTTCCGCGACCTGTTCTTCGAGGAAGCCGAGGATCTTCTAGCGTCGCTATCGGATGATCTGGTCCGGCTGAACACCGGGACACCCGACAACGAAATCGTTCACTCGATTTTCCGCGCTGTCCATTCCATCAAGGGCAGTGCCGGCGCGTTCGCGCTCGAAGAGCTGGTCGGATTTGCGCATCGCTACGAGACCGTTCTGGACGAGGTCCGCAGCGACCGGCTTGAATTGACGCCCGATCTCTTCCGAGTCGTTCAGAGATCGGCTGACCATCTTGCTGTCCTTGTCGAAGCGGCCCGCAAAGAACAAAGCACTGACAGCGCGGTCACGGACGCAGCACTGGCGGCTCTTGATGCCTGTCTTGATGCCTGTCTTGAGGCAAATGCGCCAGACGCGGCGGACTCTGTGACGGCAGAGCCTGATGGAACAGAGCCGGCACAGACCCTCGATGCGCCTCTTTTCGACTTCCCGGCACTGTCTCTCGACATCGGCGACCTGATGTCGGCGAGCCCGCAAAGCTATCACATCTGCTTCCGGCCGCATCCTGCGCTTTATGAAAATGGTCACGAGCCCGCTTTTCTGATTTCGCATCTCGCAGAGCTTGGATCGCTCGAGTCCGACGTAGACCTGTCGACGCTGCCGCACTGGAGCGCGCCCGAGATCGTTCAGCCCGCGCTTTCGTGGAACCTGCGCCTCGCAACCGAAGCCCGAAGTGAGGCAATCGAGGAGGTCTTCGAGTTCGTCGATGGCCTCTGTGATCTCACCATAGATGCAAAGGACAATGACGTGCCCGAGCAGAATACGCAGGAAAAAGCCGAAAGCACGAGCATGGCAGACACCGCCACCGCTCTTCTGGAAGCTGCACCGCCGCCAGAGGCCGCCGATATCGGCATGGTCGAAACCGCCTCTGCCGCCAAGGCACCTGATGCGCCGCGTCCGACGCTGCGGGTTGATCTCGACAGGATCGAACGGCTGTTCAATGCTGTGGGCGAGTTGATCATCAACCAGTCAATGATCGCGCAGCGGGTCGACGACCTCCAGCTTAACCACGACGCGGATATGGCCGTTCATGTGGAAAGCTACCGGCTGCTTGCACGCGACATCCAGGAGGCCGTTATGGCCATCCGTGCTCAGCCGGTGAAGCCGCTGTTCCAGCGCATGTCCCGCATTGTGCGCGAAGCGGCTGACGACACCGACAAGCAGGCGCAGCTTGTGATGATCGGTGAAGGCACCGAGGTCGACAAAACAGTGATCGAGCGCCTTGCCGACCCTCTCACTCACATGATCCGCAATTCGGTAGACCATGGCCTCGAAACGCCCGAAACTCGCAGCGAGAACGGCAAAGATCCAGTCGGCACGATCTGGCTGTCGGCAGCGCACCGTTCAGGCAGCGTCGTCATCACCATCCGAGATGACGGTGCCGGGCTTGATCGCGACAAGGTTCTGGGCGTCGCTGTCAAGAAAGGTCTCGTGCCAGAGGACGCAGACCTAACCGAAACCGAGATCGACAACCTCATCTTCCTGCCAGGCTTTTCCACTGCCTCGTCAACCTCGCTGCTGTCTGGTCGCGGTGTCGGACTGGACGTGGTGCGCACGGCCGTCCAGTCGCTTGGCGGCCGGGTCAACATCGTCTCGCGCCCCGGCAAGGGAACCGAATTTACCATAGCCCTGCCCCTGACCCTCGCCGTGTTGGACGGAATGCTGATCTCGGTCGGCAATATCAGCATGCTCGTGCCGATTTCCGCCGTGCTCGAGACGATCCGCCCCATGGCTGGCGAAGTGCAGCCGGTCGGTCCGAACGAACAGCTTCTCTCGATCCGCGGTCGCTTTGTTCCGGTCATCGACCTTGCGGCAAATCTTGGCATCGCCCGCGCCATCGACGCGGACGCGCCCATGTTGCTCCTGCTTGTCGAGACCGAGGCGCGCGGGACCTGCGCCTTGCTCGTGGACCGGGTCCACGACCAGCGACAGGTCGTGATCAAGGGACTCGAGAGCAACTACGGCCATGTGCCGGGTGTTTCGGCTGCGACCGTTCTCGGTGACGGCCAGATCGCCCTCATCCTCGATCCCGACGCAATCGTCGAACAGACCCACGGGGCCGGCCAGCGCGCCGTATCCCCCACTTGATGGAGACGCCCAAGATGCAGGACGTAGCAGACCACACCGGCGAGGTCGAATTCGTGATCTTCACCTCGGGAGGACAAAGCTTTTCGCTCGATATTCGCCATGTTCGCGAAATCCGTGGGCAGAGCGCGGTCACCCCGCTTCCGCACGCGCCTGAAGAGGTGCTTGGCGTGACCAACCTGCGAGGCGCCGTGATCCCGGTTTTTGATCTCGCGCGTTGTTTCGCGCTTGGCGTCACGGCCGATTCAGAGCGCAACGTCATTGTCATAGCGATGAACGGAACGCAGACCATCGGGCTTCTGGTGCAATCCGTGTCCGAGATCGTCTCGTTCCCGCGAGCCGACATCCAGGACGCCCCGGATATGCTCGGTGGGTCGGCGCAGAGCCACATCTCGGGTCTCGTACCGCTTCAGGAAGGCATGAGCCGCGTGATTGACCTGCCGTCGCTGATCCAGCGTCGGATGCCGGTGCCCGCATGATCGAAACTCAAACAAACCCGGTTGCAGGGACATTTCCTGACGCGACCGGCTCAATTCCAATGAGCCAGGCTGATTTTGATCGGATCGCCAGCCGCGTTCAGGACGACTACGGCATCCAGCTGCCTCAGGCCAAAAAGGATTTGGTCTATTCCCGGCTTCTGCGGCGGGTCCGCCTGCTTGGTCTCGCGGATTTCGGCGCCTATTGCGATCATGTCGAAAGCGCGGCCGGGCTACCGGAGCGGACAGAGATGCTATCGGCGCTTACAACGAACGTGACGCATTTCTTTAGGGAACGGCACCACTTTGACCTTCTTTCCAGCCTGGTATTGCCGCCGCTCATCGAAGCCGCGCGGCGCGGGTCCCGGGTCAGGCTCTGGTCGGCCGGCTGTTCCTCGGGTCAGGAGCCCTACTCGCTTGCACTGACGGTGCTTTCGCTTTGCCCTGACGCGGCGCGGTTCGACATTCGGATTCTTGCCACGGATATCGACCCGAAGATGATCGCAAGAGGCCAGGACGCTCTTTATCCGACGGCTGAACGCACCGCCATCGGGGAGCCCCTTGTGTCGCGGTTCACCGAAGCCGAGCCCATGGGCAACGGCTTTCGCATATCTCAGGCTGCGCGCGCGCTTGTCACCTTTGCGCCGCTTAACCTGATCGGTGACTGGCCGATACGCGGACCCTTTGACGTGATCTTCTGCCGCAACGTCGCGATCTATTTCAGCAACGGCATTCAGGAACGTCTCTGGCAGCGGTTCGCCGGCATCATGCGACCCGGCGCACATCTTTTCATCGGTCATTCCGAACGGATCATCGGCCCCGCAGAGGCGCGGCTGCAGAACGTCGGCATCACCGCCTATCGCGTTCTGCCGCAAAACAATGGCGACCGGCAGACATCTGACAGCACAGGAGCCACGCAATGAGTGTTCGAGAAAACATCCGGGTCATGGTGGTCGACGATATGGGCGTCAGCCGGGCGCTTGTCGTCAACGCTCTCGATGAAATGGGCGTCATTCATTACTCGGCCGAAGCAGATCCGAAGGTCGCACTCGCCAAGCTTTCAGCAAATCCCGTGCACCTTGTGCTGTGCGACATGAATATGCCCGGCATGAACGGGCTACAGCTTCTCGAGGCGCTGAGGCGTCAGCCCGCGACGGCCAATATCGGCTTTATCGTCATCACCGGCACACCCTCGCCTGACATCATTCAGAAGGGCCAGGCGCTCCGTCTCAACAATCTGGTCGCCAAGCCTTTCGACACACCCAAGCTTCGCTCTGCAATGGAGCAGGTCATTGGAAAGCGCCTGTGATGACTGCACTTGCTTCTCTCTCTGCCGCCGAATTCCTGCAGCGCGCCGCGCTGGAAATCGAGCGGTGCCGTCGTCTTGTCGACACGGTCGAAAGCGCAGCCATAAAGCTGTCTGCTCCTGAATGGCACAGTGATTTCCAAAGCATCGACCTTCTCGACCAGATGCTGGGCGACCTGTCGGTCCTTCTCGACACGCTTGCGCACACACCCGAACTTGACGGGCTCATCCTCACCGACACCCAGCGGCTGACCTCACCGCTGCGGCTCGGCGCGGTTCGAGCACGGCTTCACGAAACCCCGCATGACACGGGAGGTCACAATGTCGAACTCTTCTGAATCCAAGCCCGCCCTCAAAGGCTTGTTCCAACGAATTAGATTCAAATCCCCTGCAAACCAGCCGGGAGCACAGCAAACCCAAGGAAGGCACGTCATGGATACCACCCGAATGAAGCTCAAGACAAAGATCCCGCTTGCCATCGGGGGCGTCAGCATCGTGGTGGCCGCCGTTCTCCAGTTCCTGAGCTATACGGAGATGCGCAATCAGGCGATCGAAGCCCAAGAGAAACGCTTTGTGCTGCAAGGCGAAACATTGAAGCAGAATGTGGTTGGTTGGGTTGAACAGGCAGAACGCTCTGCCTTGCAGCTGGCCAAGTCGCCGCTGATCGTTCGCAGCGTGCAGCGTTCCTCGACATTCACAGGGTTCTCGGGTGGGTCGAGACCGGATGGAGCACCCGACGACGCAAGTGATTTAATCCGCTTCTTGTATGATTTTTCCGAAACGTCCGAGTCTGACGACATCTTCGTGATCAACGCACAAGGCGTCGTGGTGCAATCTGTCGACCAAAAAATTGTGCCCGGTGCACGCCTGCTTGACGGACCTTTGGCGAACACCTCACTTGCTGAAGTTTTCAATAAAGCCATGGCCTCTCCGGCCGGTCAGGCACAATTCGCGGATTATGAGGGATACGAGCCGCTCAATGGAACGATCTCGAGCTTTGTCGGAGCACCCATCACAA
The DNA here is from genome assembly GCA_041725935.1 of Pelagibaca sp. Taxonomy (GTDB): domain Bacteria; phylum Pseudomonadota; class Alphaproteobacteria; order Rhodobacterales; family Rhodobacteraceae; genus Marivita. The sequence goes on along the minus strand of JBGRQD010000008.1, from coordinate 27,773 downwards.
GCGGAGAAGGGTCTACGATCGGAGTGCTGGCAGTTCACCTGCATCATGATGAACTCCAAGAATACATGATGGAAGGTCTTACCTTCGGCCCCGAGACCGAAGCCTATGTCATTGGCTCGGACTTCAGCGCCGCGTCACCACCAACCAGAGGCGAGGCTTTCGCGCTGCTGGATAGCATGCCACGGAGCCAGCAGGCTATCGCCGCGCTCGAGTCAACCGAGGTAACTATCCTTCCCGATGTCCGTCGCGTGAGCGACACGCCCGACGCTGACCCAAGCGCCTACGCGATTACAGTTCCAATAGATCTGTTCGACGAACACTGGGGGCTCGTTGTCGAGAAGGGCAATTCCGAGATCTTCGCAGAAGTGAACGCCCTTATGATCAGGCAGATCTTCGTCACGCTCGCTGCGGTCGGCATCACGCTACTGCTGGGCTTCTTCATCGGGCGGTCTATCACTCAGCCGCTCAGCCGCGTCACAGGCGCGATCCACCGGATCGGCGATGGATCGCTTGATGCCGAAGTGGTCGACATTGACCGGCGCGACGAACTTGGCGACATCGCCAAGGCTGTTGAACGCCAGCGCAGTCTTTTGCTGCAACAGCGCGAACTGGAAGCCGAGCGTGCCCGCCAACAGGAGGAACTGCAGCGCGTGGTTGAAGGCATGCGCGACGGGATGACCCGCCTTGCCGCCGGCAACCTCTCGACCCCGATTGATACCGCCTTTGCCGAGACCTACGAGGTGCTGCGCATCAATTACAATCAGACCCTCGAGCAGCTGAACGCCACTATCTCGCAGGTGGTCGAAGTGGCCGAAAGCATCCGTGCCCGGTCAAACGAAATCAGCAACGCCTCTGTCGATCTGTCCCGCCGCACAGAGAACCAGGCTGCAGCGCTTGAAGAAACCGCCGCAGCGCTCGACGCAATGACAACCAGCGTAAAGGCCAATGCCAGCGGCGCGGTCGAGGTGGAATCCACCGTCAAGACAACCCGCTCGGAAGCAGAAGAAAGCGGCAAGGTCGTGAAGGCTGCCGTTTCCAAGATGACAGAGATCCAGCGGTCCTCCGAAAAGATTTCGAACATCAGCGGCACGATCGAAGACATCGCATTCCAGACCAACCTTCTGGCGCTGAACGCAGGGGTCGAAGCGGCACGTGCGGGTGATGCAGGCAAGGGATTTGCCGTTGTCGCCTCCGAAGTGCGCGCTCTGGCCCAACGGTCCTCCGACGCAGCCAAGGAAATCAAGACGCTCATTACCTCGAGCAGCCAGCATGTTCGCACCGGGGTCGATCAGGTCAACCGCGCGGGCGAAGTCATCGAGAACATCGTTGGCCGCGTGGCGCATATCTCTGAACTGATGACCGGTATTGCCGCTGGTGCCGCCGAGCAGTCTTCGGGTCTGAGCGAGATCAATATCGGGGTGACTCAGCTTGACCAGGTGACCCAGCAAAACGCGGCGATGGTCGAGGAATCGACTGCTGCAAGCCAGGGCATGGCGCAGGACGCAACCAACCTCGCCGGTCTTGTCAGCCACTTCCAGGTCCGAAGAGCAAAGGATGCCAGCAGTCTCGCCGATTTTGTCAGTCACGCGGGGGTCCAGAAAGAGGGCGTCCGTCAGGCAAAAAAGCCTCTTGTTGCAGGCGATGAGACCGAGAACGCCAAGAGCGAGACAGCATCCAAAGAGACTACACCTGTCGTTGCCAAGCTGCGGGCGGCCATCGAAACGCCGCATGGCGTCTGGCAGGACTTTTAATCCCGGCTCCCCGCCCACGCGGGGGGCGATCCGCATCCCGCGTGGGCACTATTGAACCAAAAAAGATTTCGGTGGCTGTGACGGCCACTGACGCGGTGTCTGGACCCAGGCACCGCTTTTCAGGAGAAGACCATGAGCGCCACTCGGATCGTCATCGTCGCAAAGAGCCCGCTTTCTCGTTCAGTCATCTTACGGCTCCTCGTGGCGCTGCCGACCGTCGAAATCATCGGAGAAGCGACGAGTCTCGCAGAGGCCACACGCATGATCGAAGCTTTGCGTCCGGACATCGCCGTGCTTGGGCCGAGTTTTGCAACCTCCAGTGACTTCAAGCGTCTGCATGACCTATTCGGCACGGTGCGATGCCGTTGGATCGAGATCGCGGGGCTTCATGCCGATGCCGACGCGGACGGGCTTGTCCGGGATAGCCGTCACCTGCCGGTGCTTTTGCATGGGATGACACAGACTCAGGCGGAAAAAGCGCTTGCCGAAGTTATGGCGGCATCCATCGACTGGACCATCCCAGAAGACATCGCGTCCAAGCGCTGCCGATCCGCAGGTGCAGAGCAAGGCCCAGCTGAACCCACCAACCGCTTCATTCTTTTCGGCGCGTCGACCGGAGGCGTCGATGCGCTGCTGCAAATTCTCGGTGACTTCCCTGAAGACTGCCCGCCGACTGCTATCGTTCAGCATACCGGTCGTGGCTATAGCGGCAGCCTGATCCAGCTTTTGTCACAGCGCTGCCGCGCCAAAGTGGTGGCCCCTCGGGACGGGATGGAACTTCGCCGCGGCATGGTCACTGTTGCCGCGGGTGGCGAGGCACATCTCCGGATCGCCGCAGGTTCCGCCCTGCGTTGTCACCTCCGCCAAGGCACGCCGGTGTCCGGCCATATGCCCTCGGTCGATGCCCTTTTCACCTCCGCCGTTCCATGGGCAAGCCGCGCCGTCGCAGTGATCCTCACCGGTATGGGCAGCGACGGCGCGCAGGGATTGCTTGAATTGCGTCGGGCTGGCGCAACCACCATCGGTCAGGACGAGACCACGTCGCTGGTCTACGGCATGCCAAAGGCGGCTTGGAACCTCGGAGCAGTGGAAAGCCGTTTGGCGCTGTCCAGCATCGCAAGCGCGGTCTTGCACGCCTGCCAGGTTGGAAGCGTCAAATGATCCCAGATATTCGTCGCACAATCACGGTCACCCAAGGTGAATTCCTAGCTGTGCGGGAACCCAACGTGGTGCTGTCCACGATCCTCGGGTCCTGTGTCGCTGTCTGCCTATACGATCCCTACGAGCGGGTCGGAGGCATGAACCACTTTCTTTTGCCACAGGGTCAGGACACCTCTGGCGGTCGTTCGGAACGCTACGGTGTTCACGCCATGGAGCAGCTGATCAACGCGCTCCTCCGTCTTGGAGCAGACCGCAAAGCGCTTGTTGCCAAGGCTTTCGGTGCTGCGAACATGACCGAACGCCTCAGCCCAATCGGCGACGCCAACGCAAGCTTCACCCGGGAATTTCTTTTGGCGGAAGGGATTGCATGCATCGCAGAGAGCTTTGGGGGGGTAAATGCCCGCAAGGTCCTGTTCCACGCGTCCAGCGGGACGGCCCGCCAGATGATTGTCCCAGGTGACTTTGACGAAGGTCGGAAACCGCAGCCTGAACCGCCAAAGCCGAATGTTGTGCTGTTCTGACGTTGAACCGCTGATGTGGGCGAATTTGCGAGTGGTCCAGCGACGGTGTCGTCGCTGGACAGTATTTCACCTAAATCAATGCGCTTTGTTCAGCCGATGCCACCACTGTCGGCAAGCTCCACGACAAGATCATGCGCAAGCCGCTCGACAATCCCGTCGAGAGTCGGCCGCAGTGTCGTGATCAACGAGTCGAGGATGCCACCGATCCGACGATCCGAACAGGCGACCTCGGCTCCAATCGGCTCCAACAGCCGGTTGGCCGCCTCGACCACCTCATCGAGACGGAGACCGGCAAGCATTTGCTGCTGAGGTCCAGTTCCGAGGCGGTCAAGCACCTTTGCTCGCTCTTCAGGATTGTCGAATTCGGCTTCAAATTGACGAAACAAGGCCTCTGCCCGCTGTTTGGCACGACAGGGCACATGCAAGGCAGCGAGGTTCCCGATCTCAGCGGCTACCTGCCACGAGCCGACTGGCGGTGGTGTCTGCTTGACGCGGCGACGGTCGACAATTGTACATTCGAATGCGCCTTCTGCGTCCAACTGGAGAAGGAGGATGCCCTCTCCAGAAGCCCGCGCGCCTGCTTCGGATACCTTGGATAAGCCGACGGAGGCGAGCGTCTGCTGCGCCTGGCGCGCTTCGGACACAAAGGAAAAGAGGTGCAGCGTCCACTTTCCCTTGCACCAATTGGCGGTATCAGAGGTCAGAACGTCACCACCGATACGGGTCGTTGGCCGCGCTTCACCTTCTCGGGGCAGCTCAAGCCACAAGGGGATAACGTGATCCACGTTGCTTACGGGAAAGGTATGACCCTGTTTCGTCGAATCGCACTCAAGCATCTTTCGATAATCATTGGTCAGCACTTACGTATCTCCTGAATACACTAAGGATTTTCAGTGACCGTTTAAAATGAGATTTGTGATTGGAGTTCGCAGAAGTTGTGTAAAAAGTTGTTAAACTCGAAATTTTGCCGCGCGGGCGGGCACCTTCGACAAGACCAGATATCAGAATGCCTAAAAAACGGACGTTCGAGGGCGTCCACGAGTTGTCGTTTCCGCCTGGTCTGCAGTTCAGAAGGGTGCCGCTACACTTCTTGAAGTGAGACTTGATCGGTTGCGGCTGCACCAAAAAGGATCGAACGAGCGCTTTTGCCTGCGCTAAAGGCACGGCCTACAACGTAGAATCCATCGACTTCGTGAAATGGAACGGCAAAGAGCGGACCAACAGATGCCCTAGAACAATCCCGCGCGCAGAGCGTCAACAGGTGTCTCCGGCTGCAGCGTGCGGGTGGGCGCTGACGAAAACATGGCCACCGCTGCAATGAGCGCAACGCCCGCAACTGCACCAACAGCGCGCTGTATTCTCCAGCTTGACGGCTTTGCATCTGAGATTGCTGCGCCAGCCGGCGTAGTCGAAACGGCTGGCTGCACGGCAAATGCAAGAATCGGGGTGAAGAGCACGTGGTCTGCGTGCGCGAAACACGCGAGTGGGATGTCGCAAACCCGTCGCTCAAGGGCCTTTGGCAGACTGCCAGGTGCAAGCTGCAAGGCATAGGGCTCGTGCTGACCCTGCATGACCGCATCTCGGGACACCGCGAACCCAATACCATCATCGCGCAAAAGGATCTCTGGCGTTGCGATGGCGCCCAAGGGCAACGAGGGATTCAGGATCACAAGCGCCTCTCCAGATTCGGCGATCCGCAGGACTGCGTTGGGAAAAGGGCGCAAGCCCGCAGCGCCAGTCTTAAGAGGCACATAGCCGGGCAATACGGCCGGTGGCGCATGCGTGGTAGGCGTGAGAGCCCCTGAAAGATCGATTCCTTCTTCCGCGGCAAAGGCGAAATTGACGGCAAAGTCTTCCGCCTCCTCCACAACGTCGGGAGATGAGGCCAGGAATTTTTCGATCCCGGACACAAGATCGCGCAAGGTGCTCTGCGGCAGATCACATTCGGGATGCCCCTCGACCGGTGGGTAGACCGCCGCAGCACCAAGTGCGATTCCCGAAAACTCTTCGATCCTACGCAGCAATGCGGCCGGGCCTTCCTGCCGATGCACCGGGAAGATCTCGACTTCCGGACCGTTGGTTCGAATAACGGCAACACCGACATCTTCGGGCCATCCTGAAGGCGGCACGAATTCTTCTGCAAGCAACAAACGCACAAAGGTCGCGGTCGCAGGTTCCATGAGGGCGGGCTCCGTACAGTGTCAGATTTGCGAAAAACATACGGTATCGTTTTTATTTTCGCAATCCCTCTTTCCATCAAGTGAATCTTAAAGTAGTTTTCGCAAAGTCAGGTAATGGAAGGCTTCCGACATGATGATCCTCATCGGACTGGTCTTGGTCTTCGGGCTGGTGTTTGGCGGTTTTGCCCTGTCGGGCGGCAAATTCGACGTGCTGCTGTACGCTTTGCCCTTCGAAGGCATGATGATCGTTGGCGCCTCGCTCGGGGCCTTCGTCATCGCCAATTCAGGCTCACACCTGAAAATGACTCTCGCTAGTCTCAAGCGTACATTCACTGGGCCGCGGTGGAATTCGCAAGATTATAATGACCTTCTTGGCCTTATGTTCGAACTGGCCCGGCTTCACCGCAGCAAGGGGGCCGTCGCATTGGAAAGCCATATCGAGAACCCGGGCGAATCGAGCATCTTCCAGCGTTATCCACGAATCCTTAAGAATAAGGAGGCGACAGGTCTTATCGCGGACGCGTTCCGCATGCTCAGCATGAATTTTGACGACCCTCATCAGATGGAAGACGTGCTGACCAAGAAAATCGAAGCGATACACCATGAGAACATGATCCCGGTTCACGGGCTTGGTGTCGTGGCCGACGGGTTGCCGGCGATTGGAATCGTCGCAGCAGTCCTGGGCGTCATCAAGACCATGTCTTCAGTAGATCAACCCCCGGCGGTTCTTGGAAAGATGCTTGGAGGAGCCCTTGTTGGAACGTTCCTCGGCGTTTTCCTGGCCTACTGCATCGTGTCTCCAGTGGTTGGACGCCTGCAGGCCATCGAAGAACAGGATCTTGCCTTTTCCTACGTGATCCGGGACGTGGTGGTCGCTATGCTTCACAACCATCCGGCCAACATCTGTGTCGAGATCGGACGCGGCGCTATCCCACCGCATCACCGCCCAAGTTTCCAGGAAACCGAGACCGCGCAGCGTTCGATTGCCGCATGACGCGCCGCCTCGCAACCTTGGCCATGTTGGGCCGCCTTTACGACCGCGAGCTCAGCCTGCGTGCAGCCGACCTTGCTGCACTGCAGGATCAGGCATCTGGACTGGAGGCTCAACAAGCGGAACTTGACCGGCGCCGGACTGAGGAAACCGCTGTCGAGATGACCGAAGCGATGCACTACACTGCGCGGTTTCTGCTGACACTGCGGAAGGAACGTGACCGCCTGTCGACCGAGAAAGAAGGTGTCGAAAAGGCGGTGGAGGCAAAGCGGGAAGACGTGCTCGAAGCGTGGCGGGATCTCAGATGCAACGAGCAGCTGAGAGATACGATCCTTACCCGGACCCTCGAAGACAACCAGCGGCGGGAACAATCAGAGGCAGATGAGCGCGGCACGGTGGATCACGCCCGCGCACGCTCTGTCATCCGGCGGCCAGCTCTTCTGGGCTGAGCGGTAAACCCGCCTCATCCAACAGTCCATAAAGCGCGGCGAAGGTCTCATCGGCGCTCAGACTGTCCTTGGTCCCTTGGCGCAGAAATCCATCGGCAAGGGAAGCAAACCGTATCGCAGAATCCGTCCATGGATCGCCACCGGACCGGTAGGCACCGATCCGAACGAGATCCTCCATCTCCGCATTCAGCGCCAAGGCACGCCGGGCAGTGCTCATGATCGCGCGCTCCGCAGGGGCATGACAATGCGGCAATGCGCGGGAAACAGATTTCGCAATATCGATTGCCGGATAGCGCCCACCCTCGGCAATCTTGCGGTCAAGGATGATATGCCCGTCAAGAATGCCCCTGACGGTATCGGCAATCGGTTCATTGTGATCGTCGCCATCGACCAACACGGTGTAAATCGCTGTGATGTCACCCTGCCCGACAACGTTCCGTCCGGGCCCAGACCGTTCAAGCAATCGCGGCAGTTCGGCGAAGACGGTTGGCGTATAGCCACGGCTTGTCGGCGGTTCGCCGGCAGCAAGGCCGATCTCGCGCTGCGCCATCGCGAAACGGGTCACGCTGTCCATCATCAGAAGGACATGCAGGCCCTGATCGCGAAGGTACTCGGCGATGGCCGTCGCGGTCCAGGCAGCCTGACGGCGTGTCAAAGGCGGCTGGTCCGAGGTCGCAACGACAAGCACAGACCGAGCCATACCTTCAGGACCAAGATCGCGAGAGATGAAATCCTGAACCTCGCGGCCACGTTCACCGACAAGTCCGATGACGATGACATCCGCATCGACCTGGCGCGCCAGCATCGCCATGAGGGTTGATTTACCTACACCCGACCCGGCAAAGACACCAAGGCGCTGGCCACGGCAGATGGGTGTGAACGCGTCTATTACCTTGATCCCGGTCTCGAGCTTTCGTCCCGTCGCGCGGCGCTGAAAGGCGTCCGGCGGAATTGCGCGCGGCGGATAGCATCGCGGACCGTCATAGAGCGCGGCATCATCAAGCGGCTGCCCAAACGCATCGAGAACGCGACCAAGCCAGCTTTGGTCCGGATAAAGATCACCATCCGCCCCGATCAGCCGCACCTCGTCGGCAAGCGCAACGCCCTCCCAGGTACCGAACGGCAGAACAGTCGCCACACCACGATCGACCGCGACAATCTCGCCACGGATCCTGTTGGCCACTTTGACATGGGCGCCCATCCGCGCCGCAGCACCCAGCCCCCCAACCTCGAGCTGAAGACCACCCAATGAAAGGACCGTCCCGAAGACCTCGCTTTCCGGAATTCGCCGGGTCTGAGCCCTGAGCATTGAGAAAATCGTACGCTCGTTCATTGACGCTTCCTTTGCAGATGTTTCTGTGCTTAAAGCACTGAGTACCGTTTTTCGCAAGAGTGAGGTATCACCATGAACAAGATCTCCATGTTCCAGATGGCGAGCCAGCGGCTTGAGTGGCTCTCAGCCCGACAAAAGGTCGTCGCCGAAAACATCGCAAACGCCAATACGCCAAGCTACGCAGGGCGCGACGTGCAGAAATTCGAGGATTTCCTCACAGGAAATCGATTCGGAAGCGAGTCCGTCAAGGTCGAGGATGCAGCCAGTAGCTGGGGTGGCAGCAAGGATGGCAACACCGTGGTTCTCGAAGAACAAACGATTCTCGCAAGCCAGATCAACGGGCAGTTCCACCTAGCCTCTCGCCTCTACAGAAAAGGTCATGATCTGATTGGCCTTGCATCCGGACGGAGATGAAATCCATGGATATCCTGAGCGCACTTGGCCGCACGGCCGCTTCCGGCCTGACAGCGCAATCCCAGCGGCTGCAGATCATCGCCGAAAACATGGCGAACGCGGATTCGACGGGGTCGACCGAAGGGTCCGATCCCTATCGTCGACGGGTGGTGACCTTTGGCGACATGATCGACGACCCAACAGGCGCGACGCTTGTCTCGGTCCGGTCCGTCATCGAAGACCAAACTCCCTTCCGGATGCGCCATGATCCGTTCCACCCGGCTGCGGATGCTGAGGGCTATGTGAAGACGCCCAATGTTGATCCGCTCTTGGAGTTGGCGAACATGCGCGAGGCGGCCCGATCCTACGAGGCCAACCTCAACATGATGGAAACCGGCCGAAAGATGCGCGGCCAGCTGCTTGATATGTTGGGGTAAGAGATATGATCGAGAGCACGAGCGGCTTTGTCACTGGCGCGGTTTCACGCGCATATAAAACAAGCCAGGCCTTGCCCGCAGCCGCACCCGCGCAAAGTGAAAATGCGACGCGGCAAAGCTTTGGCGATGTCATGGAACGGACCGCGCTCCAGACACTCGAAACAGTGCGGCAGGGCGATCAGGCCGCCGTTGCAGGCCTTGCCGGTGCGATGCCGATGCAACAGGTGGTCGAAGCGACCATGGCGATGGAATCGGCGGTCAAGGTTACGGTCGCGGTTCGAGATCGCATGGTTGAGGCCTATCAGGAAGTCCTGAGGATGGCGGTCTGATATGTCACCGGCGGATGTCAGCGAAATCGTGGTCGAGTCGATCTGGGTGATCCTGATCGCCTCCGGCCCGACCCTGTTCGTCGCAATGGCGGTGGGCTTGGGTATCGCGCTTCTTCAGGCACTGACCTCGGTTCAGGAGATGACGCTGACTTTCGTACCAAAGCTCGCGGCCATCTTCGTGTGCGTCGCTCTCACTCTCCCGCTGATCTACATGACGCTCTTCGGTCTCAGCGAACGGATTTTCGACCTAATCCAATCGGGTGCGATCTGATGCAACGCGTGTGTCTGATCTTGGTCCTGCACCTTGCGCTGCCATCGGCTTCGCATGCCGGTATTTTTGACGGCCTGTTCAACTTTCCGAGCAAGACCGCCTCGGAGACTGCGGTGGAAACCGAGATTGACCAGCGCACCCTGACAACAGTGCCGGATCAGGCGATCTGCATTCAAGCGATCCGTGAAGCCGAGCGTGTACATGGCATTCCCCACGACCTGCTGATGGCGTTGGGATTGCAGGAGGCCGGCATGAGCTTTCAGGGCTCGCGGACGATCTGGCCATGGTCTGTGAATGTCGAAGGACGCGGCCATCGCTTTGACACCCGTGCCGAGGCCGAAGCGTTTGTGCAAGGCCAACTGGCGCAGGGCAAAAGGTCCATTGATGTGGGCTGCCTGCAGATCAACCTGCGCTGGCACCCGGATGCCTTTCCAACACCCGGAGCAGGCTTTGACCCTGCCTTGAATGCCGATTACGCCGCGCGTTTTCTCACTAATCTCAAGTCGCAGACCGGCGACTGGTGGCAGGCAGCAGGCCATTATCATTCTGCCACGCCAGAGCGAAAAGCGATCTATCTCGCTGGTCTGTCTCGGCATGTCGCGGCGCTCGAGAACGGGAGCGTAAAGCTTGATGCGCTGGCTGGGCAGGTACGCACCACAACAGTTTCCGCGAACAGTCCCAAGACCAAGAACAAAACAGCAGGCATAAGCGTTGCAGAGGTTGCGCCGCGCCGGATGCGCCCACTGAAAACCCACACCCGACACGTCCAGCGCCGGGACCCGAGCTTTGTGAGGGTATTGGAGCCACTTCCAACCTCGACATCGAACAGGGACCCATCTCCTGCCCCCTCGCATGCTGAGCAACAGGTCAGCGCCGGTTGGTCGGCCACGCTTTCGGACGACCTTGGCGGTGCTGCATCCCTTTTTGGAGGTGCCGCGCGCCCTCTGTTTTCTCCATCCCCACCAGCGAACTGATTCATGACCCGCACAGTCCGACAGAAGTCGTCCCTGCCCCTAGACACAGTCCTCGACTTTGTCGCACCGCTCCTGCGCAATCGCGATGTCTCGTTCGCGGTGGGGATCGCGGTGATCCTCGCCGTGCTCTTCGTGCCGCTGCCGTCGGTCTTGCTCGACCTCGGGCTGGCGCTGTCCATCGCGCTCTCGATCCTCGTGTTGATGGTTGCACTCTGGGTCAACAAACCACTTGAGTTCAGCAGCTTTCCTACATTGCTCCTGGTGGTGACCATGCTTCGGCTTGCGCTGAACGTTGCGTCGTCCCGGCTGATACTTTCTGAAGGGCAAAGCGGAACCGACGCGGCAGGGCATGTCATCGAAGGCATCGCAAGCTTTGTCGTGGGCGGCGATTTCGTGATTGGCGCGGTGATTTTCTGCATCCTGATCGTCATCAACTTCATGGTGATCACCAAAGGCTCAAGCCGGATCGCAGAGGTCTCCGCGCGGTTCTCGCTCGATGCGATGCCAGGCAAACAGATGGCGATTGACGCCGATCTCGGCGCGGGCGTCATCGACGAAGACGAAGCCAGGCGGCGGCGCAAGGAAGTCGAAGGCGAGAGCAACTTCTTCGGTGCCATGGACGGTGCGGCCAAGTTCGTGCGTGGCGATGCGGTGGCAGGCATCATCATCACGCTGGTCAACATCCTTGGCGGTGTTTTGATCGGTATCCTGCGCCACGGCATGCCCATCGGCGAGGCGATGCACAACTTTACCGTCCTGACCATCGGTGACGGGCTCGTAACTCAGATCCCGGCGCTCATCGTCTCCATCGCCGCGGGCATGATCGTGACGAAGGGTTCGAATGAAGGCATGGCCAGTGAGGCTGTGACCGCCCAGCTTGGCGCGAGTCCAAAGGCGCTGCATCTTGCGGCAGTGCTGGTTGGCGGGCTTGGCCTGCTTCCGGGCTTCCCGCACCTGATGTTCCTGACGCTCGCGGGTGGACTCGCGCTGATCGGTTTTACCGTCCAGCGCGCGATAGACCGGCAACGCGCCGAAGACGAGGCCGAAGCGAGTCGTCCGCAAGCCGAAAGCGCCGAGGATCAGACCGATCCGCTGAGGATCGACGCAATCTGCCTCGATCTCGGAACAGCGCTCATGGTCCTGGTGAACGATATCGATGCCTCGCTGCCCGGCAAGGTGCGCAGTCTCCGCAACTTCTTCATGACGGAGTACGGTTTCATCCTGCCACCCGTACGGATCAAGGATGACGCCCATCTCAAACCGCATGGTTACCGCATCAGCATTCAGGGTCTCGATGTTGCCACCGACGAGCTTCGCCCCGGCGGCCGTCTGCTCATTGACCCAAGCGATGCGGCAGCAAGTATTCCGGGCGAACGTGTCAAGGAACCGACATTCGGACTCAACGCGGTCTGGATCGACTCCTCTGTCGAGCATGAGGCAGAGGCAGCCGGATTTACCGTGGTCGATCCGGAAAGCGTGGCGATCACGCATATGACCGAAGTGATACGAGAGCATCTGCCCGACCTGCTGACATTCGGAGCCACGCAGGACCTGATCAAGCGGCTGGACAGGGACTACCAGAAACTGGTGAGCGAGATCCCGAACCCTTCCCCGGTGATCCTGCTGCAGCATGTGCTTCAGAACCTGCTGGCCGAGCGACTGTCCATCCGCAACCTTCCGATGATCGTCGAAGCGGTTGTCGAGGTTGCGGCGGTCACCAAGAACACAACGCTGATCGGTGAGCATGTCCGCCGACGGCTGGCTGTTCAAATCTGCCATGGCCTCGAGGATAGCGAAGGATACGTGCCCGTAATTGTGCTTGGCCCCAAGTGGGACACCGAATTTGCGGCCAACATCCGGACGCAAGGCGACGAAACGATCTGCACCATGTCGCCTGCAAAGGTACAGGAATTCATCCTCGCGGCCCGCGTGGAAATCCAGAAATTCGCGGCGCGCGACGAATGGCCGGGGCTTCTCGTGAACCCTGACATCCGGCCAATCGTGCGTTCCATGCTCGAGCGGGTGAGCGGCCAGACGCAGATCCTCTCGCACTCCGAAGTGCATCGCAAAGCCCGCCTCAAGACCGTCGCGACAATCGGGACGTGACAGGTGGACCCGACCCTCGCCCCCGAGATCGTCAACAGCTGGATTCACCTCGCCGCTGTCGCCTTCGCGCGGGTGGGAACCGCCATTCTTCTTCTGCCCGGTTTCGGCGAAGCACAGATACCACCGCGGATTCGCATCGCCCTTGGCCTTGTGCTGACGCTCTCGCTTCTGCCGATCCTACCACTCCCGGAACCGCCGCAGCAGGTGACTGCGCTCGCTCTTCTCATCGGGGCTGAGGCGGCAATCGGAATCTTCATCGGGGCCGGCGCGCGCATCCTCATCGCCGCGCTTCACTTGCTTGGCGCACTCGTGGGCATGGTCTCGGGCCTCAGCAACGCGTTTGCTCCAAGCCAGGCCAATACCGAAGGTGCCACGGCGCTTGCCGCCCTCCTGTCGATCGCAGCCATCGCAATGATTTTCGCAACCGACCTTCATCATCTGATGATCTCGGCGATCCTGCGATCCTACGCGATCCTGCCACCTGGACGGCTGCCCGTGGGCGATATGACCGACCAGATTGCCCGGCTTGGTGCAGGCGCATTTCACATTGCAACCAGCATGGCGACGCCGTTCCTTGTCATCGCCGTGGTTCTCAACCTCGCGCTTGGCCTCGCAAACCGGATCATGCCGACCATGCAGGTTTTCTTCGTGGCCGCCCCCGGTCTTATCCTCGCTGGCCTGACAATCTTCGTCATCACACTGCCCGCCGTACTGGATCACATGATGGTGGTCATGTCCGACTGGCTTCTTGTATTGAGCAGGTGACCCATGTCCGAGAATGAGGACGACAGCTCGAAAACCGAAGAGCCATCTGACCGGAAGCTCAAAAAGGCGCGCGACAAAGGGGATGTGCCGATCAGCCGGGACGTCGGGCACATGATGGGCTTTGCTGGACTGCTTGGCATCGTGTTCCTGCTGTCGGTGGGGCCGGGTCTCAAGGCAACGCAGGCGCTCGGCGAACTTCTGACTCAAGGGGCCATGCTTGAGATCAGCAGCGGGCAAGCGGGCATCGGCGATCTTGGGGGCCTGATCGTTGACCCACTTCGGCCAGCGGCGTTGATGACAGCCGGAGCTCTTGGTCTTCTCGGACTGTGCGGGCTCCTTGCGGGTCTCCTTCAAGGGCCGTTTGCTGTCTCAGGCGAACGGATTCAGCCAAAGCCAAACAAGATTTCACCGTTGCAGGGCGCCAAGAAGCTGGCCTCCGCCGAGCATCTTGTCGAATTCTTCAAGAGCCTTCTCAAGCTGATGATGATTGGTGCGGTTGGGTTTTATGTCGTCTGGTCGATGATGCAGGCGTTGTTGCCGGGCGCTGTGGCCGGACCGGAGTGGATTCCCGGCATGCTCGCGACCAGCACGCTGCGGATGCTTGGCACCATCTGCGCCTTGATGATGCCCATCGTGATTTTCGATCTGTTGTGGAAGCGGTACAGCCACAACAAGAAACAGCGCATGACTATCAAGGAGGTGCGCGACGAGCACAAGGAGACCGAGGGCGATCCGCAGATTGCAGCGCGTCGCATGCAGATCCGGCGCCAGCGCAGTCAGCAACGGATTTCGCAAGCAGTTCCGACGGCGACCCTCGTGATCGCCAACCCCACCCATTATTCTGTTGCGCTGCGGTATGTGCGCGGCGTCGACCTTGCACCGGTTTGCGTCGCGAAAGGAACCGATCTCGTGGCCGCACGCATTCGCCAACTGGCACATGAAAGCGAGGTGCCGGTGATCGAAAGTCCCGAACTGGCCCGTGCGCTGCACGCGACGACGGAGGTGGACCAAACCATTCCCGAACGACACTGGCAGGCGGTCGCGCTACTGGTGACATATGTTCTGGATCTGCGTCGGCGCATTCGGCGCAAGCCACCCGAGGGCGCACGGCTGCGGCGTCCTGAAGATGAAGATACCGTATAGATCCGCCAATGCGCACTGAGCGCCTGAAACGCAACCGGCTCTTATTCTCCAGTATCAATGCACCGCAATCGCCCAGCATTGCCAAGGCGCTTGTGATCAATGGAGACTTGAGATCAGAGGGTCTTTTTCGTTCCCGCAGACCCGCGACTCGCCTCGTCGCGCAAATGCCCGGACTTGTCGTAGAGCCCCCGTAGGCTCTCGCGGCTTCGTGTCCGCTCGACCTCGACCAGAATCGCCTGCGAAGCCTCCGCCATGCCCTTGAGAAGCCGCCCATTTACCTGCAACTGCTCGGCCAGTTCGCGGATCAGCTCACGTAGGGTGCCGGCGGCATCGGATCCGTCGCGCAGGAACGGTTCGATCACTGGTTGCCGCAGTTCCAGCGCTTTCAGTAGATGCGCCTTGTCTTCATAGAAGCCAGCAACCGCGCCGATGTCACCGGCAACCAGTGCTTCATTCTCGGAAGATAGAAGCGTCAGCGTCCGGGACAGTATTTCCTCGAAGCTCTCGATATTCCCGCGATCCTCGGCGGTCATCGGGGGATCGCCGTCCTCTGTCTCGGTCTGGCGACGCTCGCGCAGGCGCAACGCCAGGCGCGACAGCATCGCGGGCGGGCGAACCAGCGTCACCGGCGGTAGGCGTCGAGCTGCGCTTCGACGCTCCGGGCAAGACCCACACCGCCACTTCGGACGATTTCCTTGGCGATCTCCGCGCCCATGAGGCTTACGAACATCTGTTCACCTGACCCGCCACCCATTGTCTTAGGCCGGGCAGATTCCAGCATCCCTTCCAGCATGGATGCCAGGAAGACCGCTTCGAACTCTTGGGCGAGCTTTGCGCTCTGCTGATCAGAGAGAGGCGAACTGGCCGCATCGGGCATTGGCATCACGGGCAGGGAACGTAAGGGATCCGTCATATCATATCACTTTCAGGTCTGCATGCAGCGCACCCGCCGCCTTGATCGCCTGCAGGATCGAGATGATCTCGCGGGCACTGACGCCGATCGCGTTCAACCCATCGACAAGCTCTTGAAGGCTGACTTGACCTCCCACGACGGCAAAGCCGGAGTCACGCTGCATCACCTCGATATCCGTCTGCGGGATGACCACTGTCTCGCCGATTGAAAACGGCTCTGGCTGGCTGACGCTGGCACTCTCGCTGATGCTCACCGTCAAACCGCCCTGACTGATCGCCACCTCGTCGATCCGGACATCGGCACCGATCACGATCGTGCCCGATTTAGAGTCTACCACGACCCGCGCGCTCGCGGCCGGGCTGACCATGAGATTCTCGATCTGCGCAAGCACATCCGGCATGCGCGACTTTTCCGAGAATGCGATCTCGACGGTTCCGGGATCAAGCATCTGCGCCGAGGCCGGAAGGGACGCTTCATTGATCACGTTGGCGATTCTATACGCAGTGGTGAGATCGGGGTTGCGCAATGCGAGGCGGATCGACCCGAGTGAGGACAGCGCAAAATCAATCTCGCGCTCGACAATTGCCCCGTTTTCGATACGCGCAACGGTGGGCACACCTGAAACGATCTGCGCCGCAGCACCTTCTGCCGCGAATCCTCCGACAGCAAGTGGACCCTGGCCAACCGCGTAAACCTCGCCATCCGCACCGACAAGCGGCGTCACGATGAGAACACCACCGTGCAGTGATCGGGCATCGCCGAGCGACGAGACGATAATGTCCATTGGCATGCCGCGACGGGCGAAGGGCGGCAGATCCGCCGTGACCAAGACGGCGGCCGTGTTGCGCGTGCGCAATTCCTCGTCCGACAGGTTGCCGACGCCAAGACGGCCCAGCATCCCCTCGATCGAGCTGCGGGTAAACGGCGAATTTCGCAGCGAGTCCCCCGAGCCATCCAGACCAACCACGAGGCCGTAGCCCACCAGCTGGTTGGCCCGCACACCCTCAAAGGTGACGATGTCCTTGATGCGCACCTCCGCCGTCGCGAACCCCGCGCTCAGCATGACTGCAATCGTGAGAAGAAGCCGCCCGACCATGTGCCTGAAATCCCAAACCTGTCCCTGCTTCATCGCAGGTAATTACATTTTTCGCAAGTATTGAAGTTTAATTTGAGGCGATGTCATTCGACTGCGATTACCATCAAAGATAATCGAGCAGTGTCATCCGACCCAACCGTGCCGTCACCTCGAACGTCGCGCGCAACTGTACCTGCATCGACTGCAGCCGCACCGCAGTTTCCTCGACATTGACACCCTCGATCCCCGTTACCGACTTCGTGTAAAGCTGATCCAATGAATACTGCGCATCGATCTTGTCCTGCAGCTGCTGCTGATGGTTGCCAAGCGCCGCCTGCCGCGAGGTGAGAAACTGCAGACCTTCGGAAAGCGTCGTTGCAACGTTCTCGCGCAGCGTGTCGAAGGCCGCCGGGGTCATCGCTCCCACATCGGCGTTCAGGACGGAGGTCAGCGTATCGAAGATTCGCGTAAAGGCCGGATCGGTGGCGCTAAGCCCGTAGGCCATGTTTGTTCCATCGTCGATCTGCGCGGACAGTCGGCCCGGCCCCCCCTGATAGGTGACTGCCAATCCGGGGGGAGGAGCGCCATTCAGCTCGACTGATTTCTGGTCGGTGCCCAACCCAGAGAACACGTGGTCCCCGCCATGGGTCGTGTTGGTGAAGTTCACGATCTGCTCGAGCGTGTGTTCGGCCTGCAACCGATAAATCTCTCGACTGTTGCCCCTCATTGCGTCCGAAAGTGTCAACGCCTCGAAGCTGCGGGCCTGCTCAGAAATCGCGGCCAGCGCGTTCGACATCGTTTGAAGTCGCCCCTGCAGAACCTCGTTGGCCTCCATGTAGGCGCCGTTCGCTGCCATATGGGATCGCAATGAAAGCGACCGGGTCCCGGCGGTCGGACTGTCGGAAAAGACATCCTTCTTCATGCCGCTCGCCACTTCCTGGGTCAGCTTCGCGGACTCGGCAGTCTGTTGCGCAACAATCTGGCGGAGCCCCATGGACTGCTGCAATGTCGCGATCTTGATGAGTGTGGTCATTTGAAAGCCTCCTGTCAGACGGCTGCGAGCAGTGTGTCGAGCATGTTGGTCACGGTGGTGAGCACCTTGGCATTCGCCGCGTAGCTCTGCTGAACGAGAAGCAGCTTTTGCATCTCATCGTCGATATTCACGCCCTCGAAATTCCCCCGCGCGGCAGAGACCGTGTCTGACGCGGTGCGGGATGTCGTCACGGCGGCTTCGGCATTTGCACGCACCATCTGCTGATTGCCAACAAGGGTTGGCGCGAGATCAGCAAGCGTCAACGTGGTGCCAAGCCCACCTGTGTCCACAGTCACAACCTGCGAGAAAACCCCGATCATTGCATCAATGCGTGTGGCATCGCTGGCCGGAACTCCGGGAAGACCACCAGACTGGAGCAGCGACGGGTCACCGCCGACATCCGGATCAAGCGCAGCGTTTACCGTGAGACGCGCGGCAAGACCGGGCTGGAGCGCTGCCGAAAAGGCCCCCCCTGCGTCGGTGAAGAGCCCGCGCCCACCCGGGGCAATCGGGTTGGCGGCCTCGAACCCCTGAACAAGCGCGGCGGCCATTCCGTCAAGCTGGTCACGGAAGGCCGGGACTGTCCGGTTGTTCAGCTCGATAAGTCCGGCAAGCGTCCCGCCCGTCAATGCACGTCCCGGCACACCGAGCGTGATATCGACCGTGCCGGCGCGCAGCGTTCTGGACGCGCCGTCATAGGACACGTCGAATGTCTTGTCTCGCACGACAAGCTCGACACCGCTCGCGGTGTAGAGGTTCACAACCCCCTGCCCGGTCGTGACGGTCTGGATGTCCATGTACTCTGCCACAGTATCCACGAGTTCGCTCATGCGGTCGGCGCGACGGGTTTCGTCAAGCGGTTCGGTAGGGGTGCCAACGCGACGATTGAGCCCCGCGAGCTCCTGCATCGCGTCGTTCACCGCCGTCACGTCGTAGCGCAGGTTCAAGTCCACTTCGCGAGCGACCGAATCCAGCGTTCCGGACAGATCCCGCAGATTGCTCGCGGCGGTTTTGGCCATCGAGACGACCTGCAGTTGGGCTGCCTCCTGATCGGGGAACCCCGCCAGTGTCGCAAGCGCGGCGCGCAGCTTTTCGACATGTGCCGCCGGTGATGTTTCATCCGACGGCTGGCCGAGATGGCTGGTGTAGGCGCTGATGCCCTCGGCCACTGTCGCATGTGCTGCCAGTTTCGACTTTCCCGCACGGTCAAGTCGGGTGAGCATGGCATCGACGCTTCGGTCGATGGACCCCGCCTTGACCTGCCCCGATGCTGTGGTGACTGTCGACACGGACTTGCGGGTAAACCCAGGTCGATCCGCATTCGCGATATTCTGCGATGTGACGCCGGTCTTGAGCGCCGCAGCGCCCAAACCGGAGGATGCAATGTTAAGCGCTGTGCTCAGTGACATGCGACGCTACCTTCAGCGCTTGAGGTTGTTGGCTTCTTGGAGAAGCTCGTCTGCCGTGGTCACGATCTTCGAGTTCGACTGGTAGGCCCGCTGGACCATGATGAGGTCGGTCATTTCCTGCGCCAGGTCGACATTCGAATTCTCGAGCGTGTTCGACAGGATGCTGCCCGCGGGCTGGTTGCCCGCCACGTTCAGCAACACGTCGCCCGATTCAGACGTGAGCTGGTACGCGTTTCCGGTCACTGCCTGCAGCCCCTCGACATTGGCGACATTGGCGACGGGAATCTCGTAAAGCGCCCTGCGTACGCCATTTTCAAACAGCGCCCAGACGATGCCGCTTTCGTCGATCTCGGTCGAGGCCATGCCAGAGACTTCCGATCCGTCGATCGTCACCCGCTGCGGTTCGTAGTCCCCGGCGAACTGGGTGATCCCATCGTAGGAATCGGGTGCGCCCAAGGCGATGGTCAGCACCTGGGGAACCGCTGCATTGTCGATGGTGATGGTCATTTCACCGTCCGCATTCACCGCAAAAGCCGCCGGGGCAGCAAGGCCCGCATCGGGCGTGCCCGTGTAGCTCAGCGGCGCAGCAGGGGTCGGGCCGGAATCGTGGAAGTCCACGGCAACCGTCCCGTAGACGGTGCCATCCCCGGCGACCTCTAGTTGCCAGAGGTTTTCTGTGGCTGCATCAGGAGTCCAGGTCAGGGTCAGCTGCTCTTCCGCCCCAAGGTCGTTGTAATAGCCAACCGTCGAGACGAATGAGCCTGTTGCCGCACCCGTGCCCGTTGCATCAGCCGGGAGGTTGCCGCTGATGGTGGCCGTGGTAGAGGCCGCGGCCGTGAGTTCGACATCGCCAAGATTGATCGTTTCCAGCGAGCCATAGCTGCGACGGTCGACCGCGCCGATTGCTCCGGTATCGTCGTATTTGAACCCGGAAAGATAGTACCCGGCCGCGTTCTTGAGGTTGCCGTCTGCGTCGACCGAGAACGATCCGGCCCGGGTCAGCATGTAGTTGGCGAGAACCGGATCATTGGGCTGTTTCGAGACGACAAAGAAGCCTTGACCGCCGATGGCAAGATCCGTTTCGCTTCTGGTCATGATGTTGGTGCCTGCAGCGCTGACCTCGGACCCGCGCTGCGCACGCACGCCTGCGGCATCCCCTGAAGTAATGGTGACCATCTGCGCGAAGGACCGTTTGAAACCGACAGTTCCCGTATTGGCGATGTTTTCACCGATCAGAGAGACAGCCTTGGCGTTGGCGCTGAGGCCGCTTACTCCGGCTTGCATTGCGTTGAGGATCGACATGGTTGTTTCCCTTCAGAATTGCTGGGTGAAACTGAAATTACAGAGAATGTGGCGGACCGTCATAAGTCCCCCTGCCCCAAGAGAGCGGTGATTGCGGTTCCGGCCGCTTCCGCACCGGCGATGATCGATTCTGCGGTGCTGACTGACAGCGGTCCGGCGATTGGCTCTTCTGCCACAAGTCCCGTCACCAAAGCGCTCTGGCGCTTGCCGCGTTCATCGGGAAGGAGTTCGACATATCGCTCTGCACGGTCCGTGTCTCTGGCCTCGCCCGCAAGGCGCGCAGCATCGACGCGTTCCGGCAACGTCGCGATTTCAATGGACCGGTCGTAAGCGGCAAGTGCGGTGGCGACATCCCCGATCTGTTGCGCAGATTTGGCAAGGCCGATCTGCACCGCTGGATCGGTGATATCAGCGGGTTCGGCAACGTTCAGCGCTGCAAGGAACGGTGCGGGAAAATCGCCGGTTCCGTTCGCGGCAACACGCAGACCGGCAGCGGGAATGAGCAGGTTTTCAGACCCGGGAACAAGACGCCGGTCCAGCGCCGCCAGCGCGCCTGTCGGATCACCATTTGCGAGCAAAAGGCCCGCCTGCCGATGCGCCGCCTCATCAAGAACCTGCGCATCTGCCTCTTGAAGCGTCGCGGCAGGCAGAGCAGCGATGTCGGCGTATTCAGCCAGCGCAGCCTTCATCAGCCCCACATCATGGAAACGTTCCGCAAGGCCCACCCGCACCGAGACCCAATCGCCACGTGCCGCCACAAGCGGATCGAGCCGCCGGACCATCGCCACCGCTTCGTCCAAGGGCATCTCACCGCTGTTGAGCCGACCCGCGACGCGATCAATAAGGACGCCAAGACGCTCGTCCGCCAGGTTTGCTTCGGGGGTGTCCGGATGTTCCCGGAAGATCATCGCCATGACCTCGATCGCGGTTGCATCATCGGTGATTTCTTCTGCCACACGGGCAAGCTGCACCCGCAGTCGCAGCGCAATTTCGTCCCCGCGCCAATCGGACAAACCTCCGCGCAGAAGGTCACGCACCTGGGGCAAGAGCGTCGGGTCCTCCCGAGACAGAGCCATGTCCGCAAGCGCCAGCCGGGCATATGCGGCGACCTCGCCCCGTCCTTCCGACACGCGCGCGAAGATATCGAAGGCCATTTCTTCTCCACCCTGCGCAAGTGCAAGACGACCGCGCATAAATTCGAGAGCGTCCGAACCATCCAGATCGGTACCCGCCGGTGCGGCCGAAAGAATCTCTGCAGCCGCGCCCACATCACCACGAAGCAGGGCATGGTCGAACAGGTCGGGCAAAACCGCAGTCGCAACGCGCCGACTCTGACGCGAAAGCGCTGCAAGCGCGGCGCGCAGATCCGCGCTGCCCGGTTCCCAAACGTCCTGTGGCGCATCAAGTACAAGGGACCAAAGAGGATCATTCCGCCAGATCGATGGCACAGACGCCGCCTGCGGCTGATCGGCGAGGTAGGACAGGATCGCAGCGTATCCAAGCGCGCGGTCCCGGCTGATATCATCAATTGCAGGTTCGTCCAGACGAAGATCGGCAAGCATGCTTTTTGCTTCGGCCACCATCATGTGGCCGATGAGGAACTGAACGTAGTCAAGCTGCAGTGCCGCCTCGTTTTGCACATCCGCAGCCTTCACCGCAGCAAGCAGAGCATCGCGTTCCTCGATAAAGGGAAGGACGTATTGGGAGGTGCTCCCAAACTCAGCCGCGTTTGGCTGGACGGAGCTTTGTGCTGGCAAGGACAGCGGCATGTTTGCAAGTGTCGTCAGGTCTGGATCAGCAGACTGGGCTGAGGGTTCCGATGCGATCTCGTGTTCTGGAACATCTTTCGCAGAATCGGGAAACGACTCCGTCTTTGCGTCGACCTCATCAGGACGGCTTATTCGATCAACTGATTCTTTTGCATCGGGCAGGACAGCAATTCGCTCGGCAACGATCACCGTCGGCCGCGTCACAGGTCGCAAGCTGCTTTCAGGAGGTGTTCCCGCATAGAGAGCCGGTGCAAGCGCCACAAATGAAGTGGCCAACGCCCAAAGAGGACGATTGCGAAAGGATATCGTGAAGCAGCCTTTGGTTGCCACCTGCCCATCTGCGCTGCATCCGATCAACATGCCATCCACTTTCAGTTTGCGAAAAACTAAATTTGCGTATAGTGATTTTCGCAGATCAGATCAATAGCCCAGTTCGAATGGAGGCAAGCGATGGAAAATACCGGATACGTGGCGCTCTCACGGGCAGCAATGCTGGAACGTGCAACCGACGTGACCGCGAACAACATCGCCAACGCCAACACAGTAGGCTTCCGCGCCGCTGCACCGCTCTTTGAAAGCCTGATGGTCCGCAGCGGCATGGACGGAGACCTCAAGTCGATGGCCTATTCCATCGAGACCGCGACAGTCTCAAATCTTGCACCGGGCGGTGTTTTTCGCACAGACAATCCGCTCGACGTCGCTTTGCCCGGAGACGGCTGGCTCGCCTACCTGACGCCCGAAGGGCAAACGGCACTTGGCCGTGACGGGCAACTCGCGCTCAGCGACCAGGGCGATCTTGTCACTGCGGGTGGGGATTTGGTGCTCGATCTCGGGGGCGCACCCATCACCCTTCCACCGGATGAAGCGGGTCTGACCATTGCCAGGGACGGCACGATCACTGCAGACGATGGCGCAGTATTGGGTCAGATCGGTATCTTCGACCAACCGGGAATTGCCGGGTGGCAACACCTGCGCGGCTCTCTCCTTGTCCCTCGAGACGAGAATGTGGAGCTGTTGCCCACACTGGAGCCGAACCTACTGCAAGGACATCTCGAGCAGTCAAACGTCAATCCTATCGAGCAGATGACCCTGCTGATCAATCAGCAGCGCGCCTACGAGCGCTCCATGAACATGGCCACGATCAGCGACGATCTGCGCAAGCAGACACTCACACGGCTTGGTCCCAACGCCTGATCAATTTGCGAATAATGAAAAGGAACCTATGAAATGAACGCTCTCGGTATCGCCGCAACCGGAATGCTCGCCCAGCAGACGCAAGTCGATGTGGTCGCCCACAATATCGCTAACGCCAACACGACCGGCTTCAAGGCAGGTCGGGCTGCGTTTCAGGACCTGATCTACCAGACCCAAAAGCGCGAAGGCGCGTTGACTGGTGAGGACGGAACAGCGCGGCCTGTGGGCGTCGATATCGGTCTTGGCGTGCAGACCGCGGGCGTCATCCGCCTCAACACCCAGGGCGGTCTGCTTGAAACCGGAAACCAGCTGGACCTCGCAATCGACGGCCGCGGTTATTTCGTCGTGACCCGACCGGACGGTTCCTCGGCTTACACACGCTCCGGTGCCTTCAACCTTTCGTCCGAAGGCGAGGTTGTCTCGCTTCAGGGTGACCGTCTCGAGCCGCCGATTGTCATTCCCGAGAACACCACCCGCGTCGAGGTTTCTGTCGACGGTCAGGTGATGGCCTATGTCAGCAACGAAGCTGCGCCACAGCTTATTGGCCAGATCGGGCTCGCCACTTTTGTCAACGAGGCTGGTCTGAAGCCAATCGGCGACAACCTTCTGCTTGAAAGCGCGGCCTCTGGCACGCCCATCGACGTGGAGCCGGGTGTCGAAGGCATGGGTGTGCTGCGCCAAGGGTATCTCGAACGCTCGAATGTCGATGTCATCAAGCAGATCACCGACCTTATCACGGCACAACGCGCCTATGAGATGAACTCCAAGACGCTGACCACTGCCGACCAGATGCTGCAAACCGCGAACCAGATCAGATGACGCGTCCGTTCCATATGCTCCTCGCGGCGCTGGTCGTTCTGGCCACCTCCGCTACCGGCCCCATTCAGCCGATGACTGGGCAAGGCGTTTCCAGTCTTTTGCTGATCGAGGAAGCGGTGCTGTCCGACGGTGCGCTGACCATTCCCGCCGATGGCGATGTCCAGATCTTTCTGCCTTCCGGGGTGCCCGAAACCGCGCTTGCGGTCGAGGCATTCAGCTTTGATCCGCGCGCCGGCATCTTCGCCGTGAGGATGCTGCTGACAGATGGGCAGTTGCTGGGATTCCGCGGACAGGCAAGTGTCACCGTTCCCGCGTCTGTTCCGGTGCGCCGCCTTCAACCCGGCGAGATCCTGACTGACGCAGACCTCGAACCGGCAAGCGTTCTGCTCGCCACGCTTCCGACTGCAACGCTGCGCCTGAGCGAAGACCTCGTCGGCAAGGAGGTGCGCCGCACCCTCCTCCCCGGCCGTCCTGTGCCCGGCGGATCGATACAGGAGCCGCGCGCCGTTTTGCGCGGCGAAAAGGTCAAGATTTCCTACAGCCACAAAGGCCTCGATCTTTCAGCCACAGGGCGCGCTCTCGAAGACGGCGCGCTGGGAAATGTGGTGCGGGTCGTGAACCTATCCTCCAACCGGACCATATCTGCGGCCGTAGCCGGCCCCGGCCTTGTCACAGTCCAATGACCCGCGAGAGACATATGCACGGACCAAACTCTCCTCTTTGCCTCACGATTCTCATCGCCGTCACCAGCCTTGCAGGCTGCGCGCAGATTGCCGAACACCGTGATCCGCAGCTCACGGGCATGGTGATCGACGAGGGGACCATACCCGAAGCCTTATCCGTCCGTGTTCCGCAGAGGGCACAACCGCTGCAAAATCCGCCAGTCCGGGCCGAGGCTGCCTCGCTCTGGCGCAATGGCGCGCCCAGCTTCTTCGCAGACAGACGCGCCGCGCAGGTCGGCGACATCCTCACTGTGGTGATCGAGATCGACGACGAGGCTCAGCTTGAGAACGAATCCCGACGGTCCCGGACCGCCAGCAACGATCTCGGGAAACCCACCTTCCTTGGTTACGAAACCAAGCTCGATCGGTTTCTTCCGGGCCTGGATGAAGAGGATCTGCCAAGCGGATCCCTGATCAACCTTTCATCCAACAGCGGGGCTCGTGGCAGCGGGTCGATCGGGCGGAACGAGCGCATCAGTCTGCGCGTCGCGGCCATGGTTCTTCAAGAACTTCCAGGCGGAAACCTCGTCGTCGCAGGACGACAAGAGGTCCGCGTCAACAACGAACTGCGCGAATTGCGCATCGCCGGTATCATCAGAAAGGTGGACGTCGACATGTCAAATGCCATTCCCTACGACAAGATCGCTGAGGCCCGCATCTCCTATGGCGGGATTGGACAGATTTCGCAGGTTCAGCAACCACGCTACGGACAGGATGCCCTCGATGTCATCCTCCCCTACTGACATGGAGCCGGAAATGGAGCAAGAGATGCCCAAGGCCGAGGAAACGCCGACGCCTGCGCCCGCTCAACGGAAGCTTAAACTGAAGCTCCTTGTGCCCCTGATCGTTGCCGTAGCCGCAATCGGTTTCGGGACGGGCCACATGAGCGTGGGGTTCATGGAATCCGGGCCCAAAGCTCAGGAAGAAGCTGCTGCGCCTGAAGCCCACAATACGGGGCGCTTTGCGATCGCAGTGCAGGAGCCCAAGCTGACGGTCATCGAAGCGATCGTGCTGGTGGAACCCAGTACCGAAAGCCCTCAAAATGCATCGCAATTGCGCGATGCGATCCTCGGCTTGCTGACCGAGGCGGCCGCTCTGCCACTTGTGCAGCAGGCCGACGACGGCATCGTGATGCTCGAACGCTCCACCATGGCCATGGCATCGGAAACGGCACCATGGCTTGCAGGCCTCGACCTCGCCGCTGCAACCCAATGAATAAAATGCTCCAGTCGGCCTGCCTCAGACCGACTGGAGCCTCTTTTTGAAAATTCTATTCGATGCGAACGATCTGACTGCTCATGGCGCTGCCACCGCCGGACAGATCGAGCTGCTGCTCGCCATTCTCGAAGCTGAGAGAGACAACCTCGAAACTCGAATATGTATTGTAGCCGCCGGTGCCATCTTCCGTCGCAAGCGCGACCTGGTACCGACCCGGGGCCAATTGAACGCCATCGGCATCAGTCCCGTCCCACGCGACATTGACCAAGCCCCGCTCCGTCGCCGGCAGCCCGGTAAGCTCGCGCACGGGAACACCTGCAGCATCGCGGATGATTGCGGTCACGCTTGTCGCCGTTCCCTGCAATTCGTAGCTAAAATCGGCGCCGTCTGGGCCGAGCTCGATTTCCTCGGATGGCACTGTGACGGTCCGCCCGATCAGCGACGATTCTGACAGCGCCGCGCTCAGCGCGAGCTGCGTGCGCAAGGATTGCATCTGATCGTTGAGCTTTACCGATTGCTCCACCCCGGTGAGCGTTGCAAGCTGCGAGACGAACTCGGTCCCGTCAATCGGCTTCAGCGGGTCTTGGTGGCTCACTTGCGCAACGAGAAGGCTAAGAAAGCTTTCGTAGTCATTCGACATTGTCGAAGGCACGTCCGCGGACGGTGTTGCAGGCGCGGTTGCGATCGGGGTTACGTCCATGCTCGGGGTCCTCAGGTGATGATGTTAACGTGGTCGGACTGGATGATCTGATGGCTAGAGGCCTGACCTGTGACATTGTCCAGCAGCTCTTCAGTGGTGGGCAAGGTATCAGTTCGCGATGTGGCGCCAGAGTTATCGCCTTGCGCACCACGCTGCCCGCCGCCGGATTGGAACAGGTCCATCGTCAGCGATCCGGAAGCGGCGCCGCCCTGCCCCCCGATGGCCTGCGCAACCGCTTGCCGGTCGGCTTGCATCGCTTCGAGCACCATGGGGTTCTGTATCCGCAGCACGATATCAAGACCACCGTCCCGCGCCTGCTGGATGCTGACCTCGATCAATCCCATCCCGTGGGGCTTGAGGTGAATCACAGTTTCGCCCACCTCACGAGGAAGCGCAGCCACGCGCTCCACGACGTTCGGCACGATGGCCGAACGTGGTTTGACCAGATCGGTGGGCCTATCTGAGGCTATCGCTGCTGTCTTAAGGTCGGCTTCGGCTACAGCAGACCGAGGAGACTGTTCAATGTTCAATTCGAACTGCTGATCTTTCGCATCACTGGAGACAGCCAGAAATTCCGGAAGCTGCGTTTTGGGAATGGCCTCATCGGTTTTCAAAGGGCCAAAAGGCGTCATATTCTTTGTGGCATCAGTTGCAGCAGGAACTTCGGGCTCGACCAATGGGGCATCGTTTGCCACGCCCTCTACTGAAATTGGAACACCGCCTTCAGTCTGCTTTGCAGTGATGGTTCCGGTCGCAGTCAAAATTGCATCCGGCATTGCCGCAGTTTTATCGGCATTGGCCCCATCGGCGACCAC